>CAVZAQ010000001.1:0-149571 GCA_963773405.1 uncultured Chloroflexia bacterium
TCCAGTGTTCGGCGGGGAAGTCGTAGAAGGTGACGAAGTCGTCCCAGTCGCGGAGCAGGGTCTCGGCCGCGGCGAGCTGGCCATGGGCCTCCAGCCAGTGCACCAGGGCATCCCGCCGCAGCTCGCACTCAGCGCGTGACTCGGAGGCCCACACTTCACGCAGCCGACGACGAACGTCGGCCCACAGCCGTTTTGGGATCTTGTCCAGGATGTTCATGACACGGTGGTTCCAGCAGCGCTGGTGGCGCGTCGACGGGTAGACCTCGCCGAGCGCAGCCCACAGCCCCAGGCCGCCGTCGCCGACAGCCAGCAGCGGGGCGCTGAGGCCACGATCGCGCAGTCCGCGCAGCAGGTCACCCCAGCTGGCGGCGCTCTCGCGGTAGCCGAGCTCCATGGCCAGCAGCTCCTTGCGGCCGTCCTCCCTGGCGCCGACCACGACCAAGAGGCAGGAGTGCTCAGGCTCGAGTCCGGCGCCGAGGTAGATCCCGTCTGCCCAGATGAAGGCGTACCTGGCAGTCAACGGGCGCACCCGCCAGGCGGAATACTCGGCGGCCCACTCCTCCTTGAGGCGCAGGATGGTCGAGGGTGAGAGCGGGGCGTGCTCGCCGAGCAGCTCGCGAAAGGCGGGCTCGAAGTCACCGCTCGACAGCCCCTCGAGGTACAGGCGCGCGAACAGACGCTGGGTCTCGGCCGACAGCATCCGCCGGCGGGGCAGGAGGGCCGAGTGGAACGGCTCGGCCTCGGCGGGTAGGTCGGAGATCCGCGGGGGGCGGACCTCGACCGGCCAGGTGCCGATGGCCACCCGCCGCGGCTTGCCGTAGCCGTTGCGGTAGCCGTGGTCGGCGAGCAAGCGGCGCTCGTATCGGGGCCGGCCCAGGAACTCGTCGACCTCGACCGCCAGGGCTCGCTCGAGCATGCGCCGGGCGCCCTCCCGCGCCAGTTCCTCGAGGGTGGTGTTGACGATGGTGGCCGGTGGCTCGGGCTTCTCCTCGTGAGTCTCCGACGACGACTGTTCGGGTACCGCCGTCGGTGCCTGGCTGGCACCTGGCGCTGGCGGTTCAGAGCGTGCGATCGGGGTCAGGGCATGGTAGGTTTCCATCGCGGCGTGCACCTCGTTGGCTTGAACGACCGGCAGGGTACGCCGCTTTCTGCTGCCCTCGGAGCTCGACGGTCGCAATCGGGCACGCGGCGTAATTTCCACACCTCGCGACCATAGCTCCCGTTTGAGCCGCTCGCTGACGTACGCTCAGACGTACACACTTTCCCTTCCATTTCGACGGTCATGGCGCTAGGGTGGAATACGTGGAATCCACCACCCAATCCGATGAGGTCTGCACTTTGATTAGTCCGTGACCGTCGCGCGGGCCAACGCGCTCTGCCGTGCCCTCCTGCCGATCCCGGGCAAGGAGGAACTGCAATGGCACAGCCGCTGATCCCGCTTCCGCTGCCTGACCTGACAGGCCTGATCGAGCTGTTCGGCGCCGGGCTGGCCACCTTCGGCGCGGTCAAGATCGGTCCACCGCTCGTCCAGGGCGCCAGGCAGCGCGCCTACGACGAGGTGTCACAGACCGAGGCCGTCCGTCTCGTCATCGCACCGCCCTCAGGACTACCCCCAGACCCGGAACTTGCCACCGAGCTCATCCGGTCCTTCCATCCCCGACAACGCCGCGGCTTCGACCGTTGGCGGGTCGGCTGGCCGTCCGCCGAGCTTCGCGTCACCCAGACCGATGGGCAGCTGGCGTGGGCCATCGACACCAACCGCCAGCTCGCCGCCCAGATCGAGCACACGCTGCGGGCGCTGTATCCGGGGACTGAGCTGGCCGTCACGCGTCCGGCCATGCGGCAGGCTGCCGCAACCGCAGTTGGCCGACTCGCCGTCAGCTCCGCGTGGCCACTCGGAGAGCCGAGCTCGACGGCCGGCAGGACACTCAACCGGCTCGCCGCAGCGCTCGAACGCACGCCAGCCGGCGCCGAGGTGCGGCTCCGGCTCCTCGTCCGTCCGGTTGCACCCGACACCTGGCGGCAGCAGGTCTCGCCGCCGTCGGTATCGGGCTCCGTGTCGATGAAGCAGGTCATCGGCACCGCCCTCATCGACGGCCTGCTCTTCCGCGAGAGCACGCTCGACGACGCTCGCAAGCCCACCGAGCTGGCGCCCGAGGTGCGCGAAGCCCAGGCGAAGAAGCGCCGCGGCGTGGTCGGCTTCGACGTCGGTCTGCTGCTCGAGGTCGCTGGGGTTGCCGCCGACGAAGCTGAGGCCCTGCTCTGGCGGCTTGTGGACTTCACGCATCCCCTGGGTGACGGTCACCAGGAGATCCGCTGGGAGATCCGCCGCGGCCCGGTCGCCAACCCGCCGCATGCTCGCCTGGCCGACTGGGAGCTCGCCCAGCTGTGGTACCTGCCAGATGCGTCCTTCGATCGGGCCGGTTTCGTCCGCGACCGACCGCTGGCCGCGCCGCCGCCACCAGCGCCACCGGCTTCGCCATCGCCAAGCGGCGATCGCCAGAACCTGCTGCTCGCCGAGTCGCGGGGTCAGCCGCTGCTGATTCCGGCTGGCACCCTACGCAAGCACCTCGCCGTGCTGGGCGCCACCGGTTCAGGCAAGAGCACCCTGCTGATGAACCTGGCCCTGGAGGCCATCTGGGCCGACATCGGCACCACCGTCGTCGATCCGCACGGCGACCTCGTGGCGGATATCGTCTGCCGCCTCCCGCCCCGCGCGAACGAGCGGGTGCACGTGCTGCGCCTTGCCGATCGGTCCCATCCGCGGGGCTTCAACTTCCTCGAGCGGCGTGAACCCGGCCAGGAGCAGCTCGTCGCCTCCGAGTTCGTCTACATGCTCGAGGACCTTTGGCCGCGCTTCACCGGGCCCAAGATGCAGCACTACCTGCGCAACTCCCTCCTGACGCTGCTGGCCGATGACGAGCCGCAGACCATCCTCGAGCTTGTCCGCCTGATGACCGATGACCGCTTCCGCCAGCGCTTCATCAAGCAGGTCCGCGACCCGATGATCCGCTCCTTCTGGGCGACGCAGTGGCCGGGCGGCGCGGAGCGCGAGCGGGACACCTCGATCAAGGCGGTCCTCAACAAGCTCGGCGCGTTCGTCACCTACGACTCGATCCGCCTGGTCATCGGTCAGGGCGTGTCGACCATCCGGCCGCGCGACATCATGGATCGCGGCGAGGTCCTGCTGGTCGACCTGTCCGGCGTGGGCGGCGACAACGCCTCGCTCTTCGGGGCGATGCTCGTCAGCCGCTTCTACGTCGACGCGGTCGGCCGGCAGGGGATGGACCCGCGGGCGCGCCGGCAGCACCTGCTGGTCATCGACGAGGCCCAGCGCTTCGGCACGCGGGCCGTCGAGAACATCTCGGTCGAGGGCCGCAAGTTCGGCCTGGCCCTGGCCCTGGCCTCCCAGTCGCTCAGCGGGCTGGGCGAGCGGCTGAGCCGGACGATCGTTACGAACGCCGCGACGATGGCCCTCCTTGCACCTGGCGCCGATGACGTCCGCTCGCTGGCCCGTCTCTTCGCGCCGGTGACCGCCGAGCAACTCTCGTCACTGCGGGCGTACGAGACGGTGGTCCGCATGCCCGGGCGTGACGGGCGGCCAACCGCGGTGGGCGGGATGGTCCCCGCGCCGCAGCCCGGCGATCCTTCTGTCGCCGCCGAGGTGATCGCGGCCAGCGATGCTCGCGACGCGCGGCCGCTCGAGGTCGTCGAGGCCGAGGTCTTCCGGCGATCCGGGGGTGGGAGCGAGCCGCCGCCTGGGGACGTGAAAGGGCCGGCCCAGCGATGACGCGCGTCTGTCTCGCGGCCGTCGCGCCGCCCGTCGCGGGAGTGGGTCGACCCGCGTCGGTCCCGTGCCGGCATGGCGTGCGTGCGGCGCGAGCTTCGCTGCCGGGACTGCTTCCATGAGCGTCGTCTTCCGCGAGAGCTCCGAGCGAGCGCTCATGTCCAGCCTCGACATCGGGCTGATCTCGCTGCGCGATCGCGCCTGCCTGCGCCTGCTGTACCGCGCCGGCGTCGCAACCGCCCAGCAGCTTGCGACCCTCGTCTATCCGAGCCGTCGCACCGCGCTGCGCCGGCTGCGACGCCTCTGGCAGCTCGGCCTCCTCGAGCGCGCCCCGCTGGCGCCCGAGCGCGGCGGCATCCCGGTCGCGTATCGGATCACCCGGCGGGGGAGCAAGCGTCTGGGCTACACCGATACCCGCACCGGCGGCGTCGGCCGCGTCCGCCACACGCTCGACATCGTCGAGTCCGTCTGCGCCATGATCCGGTCTGATCCTGGCGCGGTGCAGCTATGGCTGACCGAGCCGATGATCGCCGGCCTGCTCCCGGCCGACGTCCGTCCCGACAGCATCGTGGTCCTCTCGCTCGATGGGGGATCGGCGGTCCTCTGCCTGGAGGTCGACGAGGCAACCGAGCACGCGCCGATGATCCGCGCCCGGCTGGACGCCTACGCGCGGGCCCTGGTCGACCGGCGTGCCTGGCAGCTGCTGTGGGTGGTTCCGACCGAGGAGCGCCTGGCCTGGCTGCGACGGGTCGCCCGCTGGGAGGCGCGGCCGGGCCTGGAGCACTGCTCGTGGGGAGCCGTGCTCAACGACCTGCGCGCCACCGGTCTGCGCGCCGCGACGAGTCCGGTGGGCTGGTCGGGTGGTGCCGTGCCGCTGGCATCGGTCGTCTCCGACCCTCGTCCTCGACGATGCTCGACCCCGGTGGGCTCGCCAGGCTGGATCCGTGTCCTGGGCGCCGGCGGCGCCGAGGAGACAGAGGAGGCGTTGCGGTGAGCCGCGATCGCCTGTCGCCAGCCGAGCGCAGCCTGCGAGGCCGGATGGGCGCCTACGTCGTCCATGCCCGCTACGACCCGCGCCAGACGACGGCCCCCGCGCGCGAGGCGTTCCTGCGTCGCTTCCTCGACGAGGTCGATCCCGGCCGCGTCCTCCCCGAGCGCGAACGGCTGCGCCGGGCAGCCGCAGCTCGCAAGGCCTACTTCGCCCGGCTCGCATACCTGGCGTCCCGCAGGCGTCGTCAGCGCAGGGCGCGCCGGGGGAGGTGATTCGCATGGAGAAGTGGTGGTTCTACGAAGTGCCGAATGCGCAGGCCGCGTACGACGCGGTCCTCGAGCTCATCCTCAACTACAGCCGCGACGAGCTGACCGGACTGGGGGCGGTGTCGCGGGAGGGGAGGGACGAGCGCGACCATCTGTACATCTACGCCTGCAGCCAGGATCCGCCCGGGCCGGTCGATGGCGTGGAGGAGGTGCTGGACGAGCATGGGCACCGGTCAGACATCGCATGGTCCGAGCTCGTCGACATAGACGGTCTCCAGCTGCAGGGCTGCGGCGATGGGCTGACGCTCCTGGGCTACCTGCTGTGGCAATACCCGGGCGAGATCGAGCCGATATGGCCGAAGCACGGTCCTCGCCGCGAGCGACCAGCGGACGGCGGAATCTGGTCAGGCCTGGGCAACTGGTCTGAGTGGCCACCGTGAGGTTGCGTGACTGCCGAGCCGGGACCGGCACCAAGCGTTCAATCTCGGCTTCCAGATTGAATACCTACGGCTGGGGGAGGACGCCTGTTTCGCAGCGCGCACACCAGGGATGTTCCGCAACCCGTCAAGATGGGCTGTGCCCTGTGCGGCAGGAGGTGCTGTTCGTGGTGGCTTGGCGCGGGGTCCGCAGGTCCGGCCAAGGGGATCCGTCCAACTGCTAAGGTGCTCGCGAGCGGCCAGAGGGGAGTCAGACGAATGCACTCAGACCCGCGCGCGGTGCTGACGGTGCTGTTCGCCCTTCTGGTCATCCTGGTGGCGGCGTTCTACGCGAACCGCAGCCTTCCATGGCGCGAAGCATCTCGGCCAGTCCGCATCCTGCTCTACGGAAACCTGGTCCTAGCTCTGGGCATCGCCTTGTCCGCCCTACTCGCGGTTCTTCTGGACGCCACCCGATAGCCGCGCACATCGAACCAACCCTCAACAACAAGTCGTGCCGGACAGCTGCTCAGAGGGAGAGGCGTGGCGGTGCGAATGGAGCGACTCGCGAATTGCGCCGGGGTGCCGCTCCTTGCCTTCATCTTCCTCGCCGGCTGCGGCGGCGTGGGACCCACGAGGACACCGCGCCCGTCGTTCCTCGAGAACTGCGCGCCAGTGTCACCTTCGGGATCCGCGACTCTGAGCTGCGAGCAGGCGATCTCGGCCGCCCTGGCCACGCTTGCGCCTAACCACCCGCCGATCGTGAAGGTCGAGTTCTACTACGCGTACCCGTGTGACCCGAGTGCCCCGTGCCCCATTGGCTCAGGGGATGTGGGCTACGTGCTCGTGCACATGGCGGCGCCCGACTCGGACGAGTGGATCGGCGTGGTACGCCATCCCGACGGCAGCCTGACCGCCTGTCCCGCGGCCGCCACCACGCCCAGCCCATGGTGCCACCTGCCTACGGAGCCGCCGGGAACCCCGCCGCTACCAGGTCGGCGGTCAAGGTGGTGACGTCGTTGACATCGCCCACCCCCGGCTCGAGGGCCACCACCACGAAGTAGGGCTCGTGGAGGAACACGGCCGCTGGGTGGCAGTCCGTCCAGAGATGGCTGCACGGCACGACGAACCCGGACTGGCCGCCAAACGACGAGCCGTGGAAGGCGTCGTCCTGGAACAGTTCGTAGAGCACCGCCGAGAACTCGGCGGTCGTGGTGGGTGCGTCCCGGACGAAGACGTAGGCCACGGGCACCAGGTCCGATGTCAACAGCTGGCAGCCACGCATGCTGGGCAGGTCCGCTACCGGCTCGTGGAAGATGGCGATTCCCGAGAGCGGAGCACGCAGGTTCTGCACCGACACGAAGCCCTGAACCATGCTGCAGGGGTCTGCCGCGAACGCGGCGCTTGGCGTGGCCACCGGAGGTGATGAGCTGGCCACCGCCACCTGGCTCGGGCTGGGCGTCACGCCGCGGGGCCCGCGAAGGCTGTACCCCAAGGCCAAGCCGATCCCGAGGGTGATGACCAGCGCCACGGCCACGGCGAGCCAACTCGGCCGCCCGGACCCGGGCGGTGGGCCTTCGAGGACGATCTGCTCTGCGGGATCGGGTGGGGTGCGAGTCATTTTGCGAAACCGAATGCGACGAGATCAGCCTAGCTGCGAACTCTTCTGGCCTGAAAGGGGAGGCACCATGGCAACGGGTCGCCGCGGCCGGCGGACTGTAAGCAGGTGTATCACTGAGTGCAAGCGTTGCTTACAGGTACGCCGCTTGACCCGGCGCCGTGACGGACAATCGCGGGGCTGGTCACTGCGGGCTGAGGGGACTCGCGAATGAAGACGCTGCGCCGAGGTCTGCTGGCGGCCGGACTCGGCCTGCTCGTGGCGTGCACGCCGTCGGTGCGGCCGGCGCCCTCCACGGCACCGGCACCATCACCTCGATGAAGGCGCCGGTGTGCGCGTTGTCTTCATCAGTCGAGACCCAGTGACCGAAGTCGCCGCGCCACGTCGTCGACCACCTGCTCGCAGGGCGGTAGGCGGTCGGGCTCGACCCACGACGCCATGGTGGTCTCCCAGGCGGCCTTGATCTCCTCGAGGTTCGACCGCCACAGGCCTAGTCGCCAGCGCTTGTGGCGTGTGATGGCGAGCTTCGCGTCGACGGCCTCTCTCAACTCAGATGCGTTGACGTGCCAGCCGGAGTCGAGGAGGTAGAGGTGGAGATCGAACAGATCGCGGGGCTGCGCGCGCTGAACCAGGGCACGTAGCTTCTCAGCGATAAGCTCGACCTCCGCGACCGCCGGAACCGTGAACGGCTGCAGACCGAGCTCCGACACGTCGAAGAACGCGTCGCGGACCGCGAAGACGAGGTCCTCGCGCACGCTGACCTCCAGCTTAGCCGTGCCCGCATCGGTCAGCGAGTCGAAGCGGAAGTGGACGATCAGCCCGCCGGAGGTCCGCTCGGGTTCGCCATCGAGTCGCAACGCGAAGCCTCGCCCGGCTCGCCGGAGATCCTCGACAACCTTCCCGGGATCGACCCGTCGACCACGTCCCGTCGTGGCGTCGATGTCGGCCGAGGATCTCGCCGAGTGCAGCTCGCCCGCCATAAGGATGCCGCCCTTGAGGGCGATGCCGTGGACGAAGCTCGCATCGTCGGCTGCCAGGCGCTCCAGAATCGCGAGCAGGACGAAGCATGCTTCCTCGTTCTGGTACCGACGCATCGCGGCCGCGTCGCCGCGGCCGCGAGCTGTCAGATAGTCGGCGGCGATGGCTTCACGGGTTCGCTGTTCAGCCATACACACGCCAGCGCGTTGAATAGGGACCACGCGCCTGCTTCTGTGGACGGAGGCGCACGGCGCGGACAGGGCGAAGCTCGGCGAGGGCGGCCGGCAACGGGCGCCCCGCCTCTTCTAGCAAGTAGCCCAGACGCTGCGCGGCTGCCATCGTTCGACCGAGGACGCGGGTAGCGGTTCGGGCGATCTCCTCGGCGGTGAAGGCTGTCAGGACTTCGGGCAGCAGGTCGCCGTACAGCATCCACCGGGGTTCGACAACAGCGTCGGCGACCGCCTGCTCCCGGGTTGCGACTCGGATGGCGAAACCCTCCGTGCTGGTCTCGTAGGCATCGGCAGCCAGAACGCGGTGCTCATCGAGGGTTACGGGGCGGATGACCGTCATCTGGTCAATCCGGATCGGCCGACGCACGCGCGAGAGGACGACTTTGATCTCGCCGATCGGCTGGTCGATGAGGCCGTGGTGGGCAAGGGCCGCGTCGGTCGTGACGTAGTGGGGGACTTCTCTGAACACGCCGCTCGCTATGGCGGTGGCCGGAGTCTCACGGACGGGATCGATGACGACG
Organism: uncultured Chloroflexia bacterium; assembly: GCA_963773405.1. Classification (GTDB taxonomy): domain Bacteria; phylum Chloroflexota; class Limnocylindria; order QHBO01; family QHBO01; genus CAVXEH01. The sequence goes on from CAVZAQ010000001.1 coordinate 8,808, forward strand.
TAAAGCCCGCGGCCGATGCGTCGTACCCGGTCCGCCGCGACGAGCCTGCTCAGGCAGATGCCGGGTCGATAGCCTGCGGGGACAGTCTCGCTCCAGGCACGTCGAAATGAAGCCGATCCGAGATCGAGGACGGCTTGGCGACGTCGTAGGTACCAATCGGCAAGATCAGAGCAGCTCATGTGGTGTCATCTATGCGCCGCCAATATACATATCTGTAGTCTGATCGTCAATAGACGACACTAAGTGAGAAGAATCAACGCCGAGAGCTCGATCCTCGCTTGACATACCACCGTACGCTCGGGGACGCAGTCTGCGCTTCGCGCACTCGGCGGCTACAGCCGCCGAGCCCGCGCGTACGGTGGGAGCGAAAGCACGCTCCGCTTGGGAAACCGAGAGCAGCTCAATGCGCTCCCGGAATATCGCGGAATCCCTCGCACAACTCCCGACATTCCGTGCATCGCGCCGGCTCGCCCCAACGCCACCCGAGTCGTTGGGTGGATTGAACGTAATCGGTATCCAGCGGACGCGCGAGGATCCGGGCATCTGGGGTGGCGGGACGTGCAACGACGGCAATTCCTTCGACCCGCTTGATCTCCGTGATGATGCGGCCACAGTCGGCCTCATACGTCTGGCCGGGGATGTGCGCGCATTTCGCCACACGGCAGACGTTGCACTCCGGCGACTTCTCACACGTCACCGCGTACTGGCGCCCGGCCACGTGCTCGCATCCGGTCGGATCCTGGCCGCAGATCGAGCAAAGAACGCCGTCCACCACCATCTCGGGGCTGAAGCCGAAGCGCAAATGAGCCAGTGAGACGGGGCACCGCTGCTCGTAATGCCCGGCGTCAGTCTTGGCGTAGCGGCAGCCATAGGTCTGCATGACGGATCGCCCGGCCTCATGGAGCTTGATGTGCGCACCTGCAAACTCGTCCGAGTCCTCCAGCCAATTCATCGCGGACCAGTACGACGACAGAGCGTCCCGAGCCTCCTGCTCTCCTTTATCAGGGGACCCGCGGAGATGTTTCAGATGTGCCTTGGTCATCAGCAGGTTGCCGCGGCGGAGGCATTCGCGGCCGATATCGATCGCATTCACACTCGGCGGACTGTCACTTGCGCCACGCTCGAAGTGCCTTGAGGACCTCTGCGGCCTCGCCATCGGCCTCGAACGAGCGCGCCGTCTCGCTTTCCACGATCCGCACGTTGAGGCGGCGGACCCGTCGGTCACCGAGGTATCGGCTGACCGCATCGGCGAGAAGGTTGCCGATGGTCGTACTTACGACCGTGACCACGAAGGTGCCAAGGAAGATGTCAACCGATTTGAGATCGAGGTACTCGCGTTCGGTCGGTGGGGACGCCCACTCGACGTCAGCGCCTTGCTCAGCGAGGACCTTCGAGAAGTCGACCGCGTCGATGGCGTACTCCGACTGATTGGGCCGGTTGACGCCTGGCGCTATGAGGATGGCGCCGTCCCGCACCTTCCCGAACAGCTGTTGATGCGCGTCGGCCGCGTCGCTCTCGCTGAAGATCGTCTCTTGCATCCCGTCCGGCTCTGCTCTCCCTACCTCTGGTGACCATCCCGGTGCGCTGCAAGTGTGGGCACCAAGCTTAGAGCCGATCGCCGGGGCTGAGCCGCTTGTAGGCTTCGCGGGCGCGCTCGTCGGCGGCTGAGGCGCCGTAGCGGGCGAGCATCTGGCGGCTCTTCCAACCGGCGAGACGCATGAGGTCGCCTTCGGTGCCGCCTGCCGCCAGCCACTGGTGGGCGTAGGTGTGGCGGAACTGGTGGGGGTGGATGTCGGCCAGGCCCGCGGCGCGGCCACGGCGCTTGACCACCTGCTCCACGCCGGTCTCGGTCAGGCGGCCGCGCTTGCCAAGCCACAGCCAGGGCTCGTGGGCATCGACGCGGCGGGAGCGGGCGCGCAGGTAGCGGTCCAGGGCCTGGCCGGTCTTGTGGCCGAAGGGGCAGGCCCGCGGGCGACGGCCCTTCCCCAGGACGAGCGCCACCTCGTGGTCGAAGTCGACGTCCTCCAGGCGCAGTCCCGCCAGCTCGGCGCGGCGCATGCCGGTGTCGATGAACAGCCGAAGAATGGCCGCGTCGCGCCGGTCGTCGAACGAGGTCCCGGCGCAGGCGTCGAGCAGCCTTCGCAGCTCCTCCTCGCGGAGCACCGGTGGGGGAGTTTCCGGCACCTGGGGCGGGCGCATGGTCGCCATCGGGCTGCGCTCGATCTCACCCTCGTCGGCCAGCCAGCGGAAGAACTGCTGGAGGGAGCGGAAGCGCTGCGAGAGCGTGGCAGGGCGCATGCCGGCCTCGGCGCGGTCGACGAGGAAGGCCTCGATGTCCTCGCGACGGAGGTCGGCCACGCGGCGTGGGCGACGTCGCCGAGGCGCGGCCAGGAACCCGTCAAGCTGTTCCACCGCCTTGGCGTAGGTGACGATCAAATGAGTCCTGAACGAGAGGACAACTGGCACTTGTCAGCGCCAGGGGCAGAAGCATGATTCGAGCATCGCGGCAATCGAGAGCCGGTGTCCGGGGTGTGGATGTCATTCGTGGGGACACTGGGCGCTCTGCGACTGCCGTCAGGAGGAGGGATCGTCCAATGCGGATGTCAGAGCACCACAGTGGGCGATGGGCCCAAGTCGCGATGGGCGTCCTGTTTGCATTCAGCCTACTGGTACCACAATCCGTCATGGCTGGCCGGCCGCCCACGACGGTCGGGGGAAGCGAAGGATCACACGAACCGGGCCCGCCGCCGCTCACGCCGGACCAGGAGGCATCTGTAGAGACGAGGCTGGCCCAGGTTGATGCACTCACCGCCGGTCTCGGCCAGGCGGGGGCGGATGTCTTCTGCGAGGGATCCGACCCACCACCTTGCGAGGGAGCTTTGCCGTACGCATACACCCTCGGCACGCACGCGCGGCATCAGCACCGCTACTTCTACTGCGGGACGGCGGTCGTCCAGGTGGTATCGAACTACACGCGCGGTTACACATCGTCGAACACCTGTGGCGGCGACACCGGTTGCCCGTCAGGGACGAACTACAAAGACCAGCACTACATCAGCAACCAATGGACTCACACAGCCGCTGTCGACGGAACCACCGTTGCAAATCTGGCCGCAGGCCTAAACGCAGCGAGTGTGTTGCCAAGTGGCTTCGTCTACGCGTACTGGACGAACATGTCGTGGATCAGTTTCCACAACGCCCTGAGGGTCGACGCATACACGTGGAGAATGCCTCTCGCTCCTCGCGTGAGCCCAAGGACCCCGGGATCGCAATACTTCCTGACGAGTTGGGCGGGCCAGACAGCGGGCTCTTACGGGCACTGGATCACGCTGCGCGGCTACTCCGGCACGGATCAATCCTACGCGCTCGCGTACTACAACGATTCGTCTGGAGGGGTCGATGAGCACGATCCGAGCATTCACATCCTTGGGAACACCGGAGCGTTCTCTGACAAGAGCTACACGGTCTACAAGACCATGACGCTCCGGACAACCCGCATCAACAACGTGGACTACTACTACCTGGTTTGGTGAGAGCACGGTGAATGTCCATGAGGGACTCGCCTCGCTTTCCGTTGCTCTCCTGCTGGCCGGATGCGCTGTCCCGTCGCCCTCCCCTTCGACAACGTCCAGCGGGGCGACGGGCTCGGCGACGCGACCAACAAGCCCGTCGCCGTCGCCCGCGGCTAGCACAGGGTGGATGCAAGGCACCATCGACCAGAAGTTCACCACCCCAGCGCTCGAATACCGAAGCACGGGAACCTACCTGATTTGGTCTTCCGGGGCGAGGGTGAGCCCCAATGCAGATGTGGCACCCGACTTGTTCGGGTCCGAGCCAAACGGCCCGGTCACGCTGCTTTACGACAATCCGAACCGCGATTCACGGTTGGATCTCATCGGAGGGGATGCCGGCCGCATCGTCTTTGTTGAAGGAAACGAGCGTCTCTTCGGTCCGGGGGGCTGGAAGATGTGGTACCTGGCAGACCCAGCGGCAGAGGCCCAAGAGATCACTGAGGGCTCCGGGTCCCTTCCATTCTTCGACATCTCGGGGACTCGTCTGGTTTGGACAGTCATGACCGGCGACCCAACGATGAGCCAACTCTGGCTGCTGGATCTACAGCGCATGGAGCGACGCCTCCTCCGATCCGCCGATGCGGCACTGACTCAGTACTGGTTTCCGGCTATCGATGGCAACCGTCTCGTGTACGGCACGCTGGAATTGAGTGCCGATGGGGAGGGAGAGGAGCGGCACATCTACCTATTGGATCTCGAGGGCGATGACATACCACGGCGTCTGGACAGGAGTGGAACGGCGGCCGAGCCCGACATCCGCCTCGACACGGTAGTCTGGAAGGAATCCAGCCGCGCGGAGAGTCATTTGGTCGGGGGCCAACTTGTGCGTTGCTCGTTGGCCACTGGCGAGATCGCGCGGCTACGCCTGGATCCCAGTGGTCCGCGGTACACGTTCCCGTCTCTCGGCGACCGATACGTCGCCGCCTGGTCGGATAGCGACCGGGCGCTGTACCTGGGCGACTTGGAGACTGGGACACCGGTGGAGATCCTTGACCTCGGACCGACCAGTGAAGACCCTCACGACAACGTTGGGCTAACGGCGGACTTGAAGGGGGGCCTCTTGGCCTTCATGTTCGGGCCTGCAACTGGACCATTGGAGCTGCGATGGATCGTCCTGCCCTGACGTGGGCCCCACGGAATGGCCCGAACGATGACCGGTCGCGTCATACCCACAGACTCCGTGATGTCGGTTGTCCGTGGTCGGCGTGCTGGTGAAAGTGCCGGGAAGGCTGGCGTGTGTTCTAGGGCACGCGATCGACAAGAACGCGTAGGGTCCATTGTGTAACGGCCTCAAATCAGCGAGTGCAATTGCGGGCGGGTGCCTGCGGTCATCCGGGCTTGCAGCCGTCACAGCCGATCGCCGGGGCTGAGCCGCTTGTAGGCTTCGCGGGCGCGCTCGTCGGCGGCTGAGGCGCCGTAGCGGGCGAGCATCTGGCGGCTCTTCCAACCGGCGAGACGCATGAGGTCGCCTTCGGTGCCGCCTGCCGCCAGCCACTGGTGGGCGTAGGTGTGGCGGAACTGGTGGGGGTGGATGTCGGCCAGGCCCGCGGCGCGGCCACGGCGCTTGACCACCTGCTCCACGCCGGTCTCGGTCAGGCGGCCGCGCTTGCCAAGCCACAGCCAGGGCTCGTGGGCATCGACGCGGCGGGAGCGGGCGCGCAGGTAGCGGTCCAGGGCCTGGCCGGTCTTGTGGCCGAAGGGGCAGGCCCGCGGGCGACGGCCCTTCCCCAGGACGAGCGCCACCTCGTGGTCGAAGTCGACGTCCTCCAGGCGCAGTCCCGCCAGCTCGGCGCGGCGCATGCCGGTGTCGATGAACAGCCGAAGAATGGCCGCGTCGCGCCGGTCGTCGAACGAGGTCCCGGCGCAGGCGTCGAGCAGCCTTCGCAGCTCCTCCTCGCGGAGCACCGGTGGGGGAGTTTCCGGCACCTGGGGCGGGCGCATGGTCGCCATCGGGCTGCGCTCGATCTCACCCTCGTCGGCCAGCCAGCGGAAGAACTGCTGGAGGGAGCGGAAGCGCTGCGAGAGCGTGGCAGGGCGCATGCCGGCCTCGGCGCGGTCGACGAGGAAGGCCTCGATGTCCTCGCGACGGAGGTCGGCCACGCGGCGTGGGCGACGTCGCCGAGGCGCGGCCAGGAACCCGTCAAGCTGTTCCACCGCCTTGGCGTAGGTGACGATCGTGGACGGCGCCTTGTTCTCGGCGCGCAGGTGGCGGACGAACGAGGCGAGGTTGGCGGCGAGGTCCGGCTCGGCTATAACATTAGGGCGAGCGCGATCGCGCACGGTTGAGCTCATAACTGTTGGCAAACCTCCTCCAGAAGGCACCCAAAGTTATAGGCTGAAAAACCGGTGTGGTCAAGCTCAACGCCAGTTATGTACTGTAACTGAGCGTGAAACGGCGGCGGAGTAGCTCAGTGGTAGAGCAGGGGACTCATAAGCCCTTGGTCGGTGGTTCGAATCCGCCCTCCGCTACCAACATCACGCCCGCAGGCGCGGCGTAGGAGGTCACATGGCGGACACCGAAGCCCTTCTGCGCGACTCGCCCCTCTTCGCCGGGGTTGACAGGAAGACGCTGCACCGGGTGGTGGAGCAGGCGACACACCGTACCTATGCGGCGGGCGAGACCATCGTCCACCAGGGCGACGCCGCCTCCGCGCTCTACCTGGTTCTCAGCGGACGGGTCTCCATCACCCGGGAGGCTGACGGTCACGAGACCAAGCTCGTGGAGCAGGGGCCGGGGACCTTCTTCGGAGAGATGGCGCTCATCGAGGATCATCCACGCACGGCGTCGGTGACGGCCGTCGAGCCGACCGAGTGCCTGCTCATCGTGGCATGGGAGTTCACCGCGCTGATGCGGGCCAACCCGTCGATCATCGAGGCCCTCTTCCGCGAGCTCGTCACCCGCATGCACCGCCAGGAGCACCACGTCTTCTAGACCGCGGCGGCCCGCGCTGGACGACCTGCTGGACAGGTTCATCTCGGCCGCGCGCGACCTCGGCGCCGCCGATGGGGTTCCCGTCATCCTGGCCGTCTCCGGTGGTCCCGACTCCATCGCGCTCCTGCACCTTGCCCATCGAGCAGCCCGCGTGACGGGCTGGCGCCTGCGGGTCGCGCACCTCGATCACGCCCTGCGACCGGGCTCCGGGACCGACGCGGAGTTCGTGGCCGGCCTCGCCGGACGCCTGGGAATCCCGGTCAGCGTTCGCCGGACCGATGTCGCCGCCCTCGCCGGTGAGCGCGGCGACGGCCTCGAGGAGGCCGGCCGCGTGGCCCGCTATGCGTTCCTCGACGAGCTCCTCGACGCGGCCGGGCCCAACGCGCTGGCCATGACGGCGCACACCCTCGACGACCAGGCCGAGACGCTGCTCCTCAACCTGGCGCGTGGCAGCGGCCCGGCCGGCCTGGCGGGGATCGCGCCGCGTCGCGCCCGGATCGTGCGGCCGCTCCTCACGATGCGCCGCGCCGACCTGCGGGAGGCGCTCGACGCACAAGGAATCGGCTATCGGCTGGACCCGTCCAACGTCGATCGCCGCTTCGCCCGGAACCGGGTGCGCGGCGAGCTCCTGCCGCTCCTCGAGTCGCTCCACCCCGGCGCGACCGCGGGAATCGCCCGTTCGGCGTCGCGGGCCGCCGCCGACGAGGCGGCGCTCGCCGCGCTCGCCGCCGCCGCGCTCGCCGCCCGCCGATCCGCGGACGGTTGGGTCAACTGGAACCTGCCGCCGCCGGATGCCATCGGCTCTCGAATCCTGCGACTGGCGGTCGGTCCGCCGGCGCCGGCCGCGGAACGCATCGCGGCGGTGCTGGTCGCTGCCGCCGGGGGACGCGGGGGCCTGACGATCGAGCTCGGGCGCGGCCGCGAAGCCCTGGTTCGCCGCCATCGGGTCCGGATCGTGCAGAGGCGATGAACGATCGTGTACCACCGGTACGTATGGACAGATGGGAACGGCGGGATGCAAGGGCCGAAGCGCCGTTTGTTGAGCGGCATGACGCCCACCTATACTGGCGGCGTCTGCGGGTCGCAGACGGGCGCGGACCGGGAGACCTGTCCGCCGCCGATCCGTACGGAGGCTAGAAGAGACCTACCTTGAGCAGCCGACTCGTCCGCAACAGCGTTGTGCTCGTCGTCCTTGCCGTCTTCGGGCTCGCGCTCCTGTGGACGTACATCGTCGACAGCGGGACCACAGAGGCCTACACCTACAGCAACATGCTCCATGACGCGGCCAACCACCAGGTGGCCGCCGTCACCCAGGATGACACCAAGCTGACGGTCACCCTCAGCGGGCAGAAGGACAGCCCCAAGACCGTCATCGTGCCCAGCACCGGCGACGTGAACGTCTTCTCCGACGTGTGCGCCGCCGCGGGCTACACCAGCCAGGCCGACTGCGCGGACAACATCAAGTTCGAGGCAGTCCAGGCATCCGCCGCGGGCGGGATCATCACCACCCTGCTGATATCGATCCTGCCGGTGCTCCTCATCGGCGCGTTCATCTTCTTCATGATGCGCCAGGCCCAGGGCACGAATAACCAGGCGATGAGCTTTGGCAAGAGCCGCGCCCGGATGTTCCTCGGCAACAAGACCGTGGTCACCTTCTCCGACGTCGCCGGTGTGGACGAGGCGAAGCAGGAGCTCACCGAGGTGGTCGAGTTCCTGAAATACCCCGAGAAGTTCAACTCGCTGGGCGCCCGCATCCCGCGAGGCGTGCTCCTCGTGGGGCCGCCCGGCACCGGCAAGACGCTCCTCGCGCGGGCCGTGGCCGGCGAGGCGGGGGTGCCGTTCTTCAGCATCTCCGGCTCGGAGTTCGTCGAGATGTTCGTGGGCGTCGGCGCGTCCCGCGTCCGGGATCTCTTCGAGCAGGCAAAGCGCAACTCGCCGTGCATCGTCTTCGTCGACGAGATCGACGCAGTCGGCCGCCAGCGCGGCGCCGGCCTGGGTGGATCGCACGACGAGCGCGAGCAGACCCTGAACCAGATCCTGGTCGAGATGGACGGCTTCGACACCAACACGAACGTGATCGTGGTCGCCGCCACCAACCGACCCGACGTGCTGGATCCGGCGCTCCTGCGGCCCGGCCGATTCGACCGGCAGGTCGTGCTCGACCGCCCGGACATCCGGGGACGTCGCGAGATCCTCAACGTCCACATCAAGGGCAAGCCGCTCGACAAGACGGTGAACCTCGACCAGCTTGCGCGCCGCTCGCCGGGCTTCTCCGGCGCGGATCTCGCGAACCTCGTGAACGAGGCCGCCATCCTCGCCGCCCGCCGCAACAAGAAGTCGGTGGGGATGTCGGAGTTCAACGAGGCAATCGACCGCGTGGTGGCCGGGCCGGAGCGGCGGAGCCGGATCATCACCGAGGAGGAGAAGGGGATCATCGCCTACCACGAGGGCGGTCACGCCGTCGTCCAGCGCGTGCTCCCCAAGTGCGATCCGGTGACGAAGGTGACCATCGTCTCCCGCGGCATGGCCCTGGGCTACACCATGAGCCTCCCGCAGGAGGACCGATACCTCCATTCGAAGAGCGAGTTCGAGGACAAGATCGCCGGGATGCTCGGCGGGATGGTCTCCGAGCAGCTCGTCTTCGGAGACACGACCACCGGCGCCTCCAACGACCTCGAGAAGGCCACCAACCTGGCCCGGGCCATGGTCACCCAGTACGGGATGAGCGAGAAGCTCGGGCCCCTCACCTTCGGCAAGAAGGAGGAGATGGTCTTCCTCGGCCGCGAGATCTCGCGAGCAGCGCAACTACTCCGACGAGGTGGCGGCCAAGATCGACTCCGAGGTGCGCGAGATCATCGACCACGCCTACCAGCGGGCCAAGGAAACGCTCACCAAGCAGCGCGAGGTGCTCGACCGGCTGGCGGCGCTCCTCATCGAGAAGGAGACCATCGAGGCAGAAGAGTTCGAGGCGCTCTTCACCGGGATCCTTCCGCCGCGCGGACCCAGTGCCACCGCGGACGTGACCGAGGCGCCCGCCGAGGGCCGGTGGGAGCCGAGGGCGCCGAGGGTGAGCGAGTGGAGGGTGGCACCGGGCGCCGCCGCCGCCGGGGGCCCGCTCCACAGCCGGCCTAGCCTCCGTACTCCACAGACCGATGCCGGACGGCCGGCGAGCTCCGCGCTCGCCGGCCGTTTCGTCGTCCAGGCGCCATCGGCCCATTCGCGGGAGCGGCACCTAGTCCTATCGGGTCATTGGGGCACTAGGAGGTGGATCGTATACTCGCCGCGTTGCGTGCAGGCACCCCTGCACCCGAGTGACGATACCCAGTGGGAGCCTGCCATCCCGATGATCGACGAGCCGCTCGCCACCACCCAGAACACCGAGTCCGAGGACTGGACGCTCGACGTCGGCGAGGGGACCCTGGCCCCGCGTTCCGCGCTCGACGTGCTGACAAGCCTCAATGAGCGCATCGCCTCGGGCAACATCGACGAATTCCAGCCCATCGCCACCGGCTTCGTGCCGCTCGACAAGACGATCGGTGGCGGGATGCGCCCAGGCGAGCTGATCCTCATCGGCGGCGCCCAGGGTGCCGGCAAGACGACCATGGCCCTCCAGATGGCGCGCAACATCGCTGCCGCCGGCCAGGCAAAGGTGCTCTACGTCTGCTTCGAGCACGAGGAGGAGTACCTCATCCAGCGCCTGATCGCGATGGAGTCGGCGCTCGCCCACCTGCCGCAGAAGAGTGGCGCCGTGAAGATCCAGGACGTCAAGAAGGAGGTCCTGGGCAGCTACACCGCGTCGGCCGAGACCGGCCAGCGCGCCAAGCTGGGCGCGAACCCTCGGCTTCGACCCTCCCTGGAGCGCATCGCGCGCTACGGCAGCAACCTGTACCTCATGCGCGGCACCGCCACCGCGAGCACCATCGACAACCTCCGCAAGCTCGTCGCGGAGCATCGCGGCGAGGAGGGGCAGCGGCTCGTCCTGGTGGTCGACTACCTGCAGAAGGTTCCGGTCATTCCCGAGCCGACCGACGAGGCGGAGAAGGTCACCCGCATCGTGTCTGGCCTCAAGGACATCGCCCTCTCGCTCGGAGCTGCCGGTGATCGCCATCGTGGCCGCCGACCGGGAGGGACTCAAGGCGAAGCGGCTGCGGAACCACCACCTGCGCGGTTCCAGCGCCATCAACTACGAGAGCGACATCATCCTGATCCTGAACGACAAGTACCACATCGTCGCCAAGGTGAACATCGAGTTCAACCCGTACCAGGCGCAGCGGTACCGCGACTGGGTGATCGTCACCATCGAGAAGAACCGCGGTGGCCAGGACAACGTGGATCTCGAATACGAGAAGCTCTTCGAATACAGCTGCTTCGATCCGACCGGCCGCATCACGGCCGAGAAGCTGATCGAAGAGCGGCTCTTCAACGAGTAGCCGGCGCACCGTCCCATGGACCCGGTCGACCCGTACGGCGTGCTGCAGGTGCTTCCCGACGCGGAGCAGGAGGTGATCCACGCCGCGTTCCGCGCCCTCGCGCTGAAGTACCACCCTGATCGGGACGCGTCACCGGCCGCGCAGCGCAGGATGCTCGCCGTGAACGCCGCATACTCGCTCGTCCGCGACGCGGTGGCGCGCGCTGCCTGGGACCGGGCACGGCGCATCGCCACCGGCCGCGAAGGCGTCGCGGACCGCATCGGCTCAGCCGCCGCCGCGTTCGAGTGCGGCGGGGACACGGGTGACCTTCGGCCGATACGAAGGATGGACGCTGCGCGACCTCGCGCGGCACGATCCCGACTACCTCCGCTGGCTGAGCCGCCACTCGTCGGGCATCGCGTACCGCACGGAGATCTACCAGATCCTCGGCCGCATCGCGCGCGCTGCCTGAAGACCGCCTCTCAGGCCCGAGCGCCGGCCGGCCCCCCGCGAAACTCCGGTACCCTTGGGCGCATGCCGTCAGCGAGTCCAGCAGCCCAACTGCGCGCCGTCTTCCTCGACATCGGCGACACCGTGATACGCCCCTCGCCTTCGTGGGAGCACATCTATGCCATGGCCCTCGCCGAGTTCGGGGTGGACGTTGACATCGAGGAGCTGAACCGGGCGCTGCGCGCCGCGTATCACCACGGCGGGTGGGGCACCACGGGAGGGTTCGAGCCCACCGAGGACACGAGCTTCCGCCGAACCGTGGAGATCGACCAGCGTGCCATTGGCGGCCTGGGGCTGGGGCCCATGCCGGAGGCGTTCTTCCGGCGCCTCTCCGGGTTGTTCCTGGAGACCGACAACTGGCACGTCTTTCCGGAGGTGCTTGCGACCCTCGACGCCCTGCACGAGCGGGGCCTGGTCGTGGGCGCGGTCAGCAACTGGGTCTGGAGCCTGCCGGAGCTCCTTCATTCGCTCGGCCTCGTCGATCACTTCGACTTCATCGCGGCGTCCGCGCGCATCGGCTTCGAGAAGCCCCACCCGGAGATCTTCCGCTACGCCCTGGATCGTGCCGAGGCTGCGCCAGGCGAGGTCATCCATGTTGGTGACCACATCGACGCGGACGTCGACGGGGCAAGGGCGGTTGGCATAGGGGCGGTCCTGATCGACCGCCACCATCGGTACCAGGCATCCGAGCTGCCATCCGACGTGCCGATCATCACCGCGCTCGACGAGCTGCTCGGCGTGGTGGATGCTCGTGGGGTGACGGTCGCAAATCGCCGCGCGCCCGCCGTGTGAGCGAGCGCTGGCGCTGCTTCGTTGCCGTGCCCGTGCCGGCATCGCTGCGCCGGGCGCTGGAGCGGTCCGTCACGGAGTGGCGCGCCGACCCGGTCGTGCCCGACCTGCGCTGGACCGCTCCCACCGGCTGGCATCTGACGCTGGCGTTCCTGGGCGACATCGAGCCCGCGCTGGTGCCGCGCGTCCTTGCGGGGATGGGCACTGCGGTTGGCGGACGCCCTGCCTGGCGCGTCCACACCGGCGGGATCGGCGCGTTCCCGCACCCGCGTCGGGCCCGGGTGCTCTGGTACGGGGTCGATGACCCCGATGGCCGGCTCGGAGAGCTGGCCGGGGCCCTGGGCTCGGCGCTCAGGGAGTCGATTCCTCCGCTGCGCGGCGGTGAGCCATTCCGCGGCCACGTCACGCTGGCGCGCGCACGCCCGCCCCGCGGCGTCGATCTCGTCGACTGGCTGGCCGGCCACGCGGTGCCGAGCGGCTCCCTCCCGGTGCAGAAGGTGGTCCTCTACCGGTCGATGTCGGGTGATGGCCGGCCGGCGCGCCACGGGGTCCTGGGCGCCGTCGCGCTCGCGGCGCCCAGGGGTGCCATCATGGGTCCCGAAGCGGAGGCATCGACAGATGGCTGAGACGGCTGGAGTAGCGCGCCCGGTGATGGTGGCGGTGATCGGCGACGGCGACCCTCGCGGCCCCGATGCGCACCGGGTCCTGGAGTGGGCCGAGGAGGTGGGTGCCCTGCTGGCGCGCGGAGGCGCGACGGTGGTGACCGGGGGAATGGGGGGCGTGATGCGCGCTGCCGCGCGGGGTGCCGCCGGCGAGGGCGGTCTGACGATCGGCATCCTGCCCGGCGACGACCCCGCCGAGGCGAACGAGTTCATTCGGCTGCCCATCGCGACTGGCCTGGGCGTGGTTCGCAACCTGGTGGTGGTCACCAGCGCCGATGCGGTGGTGGCCGTCGGGGGCCGGCACGGAACGCTGTCGGAGATCGGTCTTGCGCTCCGCATGGGACGCCAGGTCGTGGCCCTGGGGTCCTGGCGCGTGGAGTCGGATCGGGCCGTTGGAGGTCCGCGCGTGCACCGAGCACGCGATCCGCGCGAGGCTGCCCAGCTTGCGCTCCGGATGGCGAAGGACGGCCCGGTCAGGCCGGGCTAGGCTGGCCGCAGTGCCCGAGCCGGCCTAGTACAGGCTCGTGGAAGAGGTCGCTCGGGATCATACGGCATGAGAATCGCGGCGTTGCCCATGATCGTCCACCGGTCCACGAGATGATCTGGACTGCAAGGCAATCGGCGGTACTGCCGCTGCGCTGCAGCCGCGTGGTGTTCTGCCCGCCATCACGCTACGCTCGCTTTGGCTGCGTAGATGGTCCCGCCGAGGCACGGCGCCGCCTGCCGCTCCCAGCGTGACGGCGGCCGTCGGATTACTGCCGCCACTGCGTCCTGCCACAGCAGGATCCCCTTCCATGGACAGACGCGGGGTTACGATTGCCGCAGGTGGCTGCGCCGTGCCTTGGCCTGGAAGCCGCCTGGCGTGGAGTGAAGGTGACAGTACCCTGCCGCTGCGCCGGACAATCGTCTGCCAGTTGGGCCCGTCCGTCGGTTAAAAGATGTTGTGATTCGAGCACCTGAGGCCGGTCGGGTGCCTCCCCGAGACGGCCTCGATGGAGGATGATGTCCCGGACAGCTGATGCCGCCTCCGGCGAGGATGTACATGCCGGGGTCGAGTTCGAGACGGAACTTGTTCGCGTGACGTTCCAGCCGCCGTAGTAGACGCCCGGCGCCAGGTGGCACACGTTTACGCCATTCGTGTCCAGCGGGCAGTACGTGTTTCCGGCCTGCCCGTTCGGAGGGAGATTGCAGCCGCTCGTCGATGCGCTGGTCAGGACGTGCCGTCGGGACACGTCCCATTCGGGAAGTCGGCGAGGTTTGGCCTCGGCAAGGTCCGCGAGGGGATCGCCGAGCGGTAGCGCGCCCTCGGTGAGGCAGGAGGTGACGCCGACGTGCATTGGAGTCCGTTGGCCCCGGACCGTTCCATGGCCGCGTCGCCGTCCACGTAGACATATGGAGTGATCAGGGTGCCGCTGATCTGAAGCGCGCTGCTGCCAACGCCGTCCCGCAGCGATATTGTCGGTCGAAGGGTCCCCCGCACGGCGAGTTCACGTGAACGTAGCCGCCGGTGGGTGGCGTCCATTCGTGGGAAAGATGTTCACAGTGCCACCCCCGTTGACGTTCCCCGAACTGCACCCCCGGCTGCACGTGGATCCGGAGCGCGACCAGCGAACTGGAGTTCGAGTTGCCGGCGGTGTTCGCGGCGACCGCGTCCGTGTCACTGACTCCGAGGCGTGCCCGAAGATTCGCCCGAAGAACGAAGGATGGGTGGCGGGGATGGCCACCTGGACGAACCCGTCACGCCCCACATAGGGTCCGGAGGTTGGCGGGGAGGTGAACCTCGAAGGCGTCCGGAGGCAAGTGCCGCCGCACATCCGGCGTCGCCGAAGAAGAACCCGTTTTGCTGGGCATAGAAGCACGCGTCCGCGTTCATCGACGTCTGGACGGATGCGGGACCGACCGCCAGGCCGGTCACCGGATCCTTCAACCAGCGCGCGGCGGCGATCGCGCCTGGGTCGGCGGCGTCCTGCTCCTGCCGCCGCAGCATCCACGAGAAGCCGACGTCGACGACCAGAGCCGCGATGGCGAACAGGACGAGGAGAGCGAACGCCGTCGTCACGATAAGAATCTGGCCGCGCTCGCCCGGCCGTCTTGCCACTCTTCATTGTTGTCGCTCCATTGGCTCCGTGATGACCGCCTGAAGGGTGATGTCCGCGGAATGAGCAGGAATCCGGCAAGCGGTGGGCTCCAGGCATAGCACGCGTAGGCGGTGACGGAATTGGCAACGTTCCGGCCGGCGCCCTCGCTGATGTCGCTTCCGGTGTCAACCGCCGCACTCGCGATGGACGAAGTGCAGGGGATGCAGTCATTCGCGACCTCGACTGGGTCCACGGGGCGCGGTCCTGCGTGGGATCGAGGAGGCTGCTGCCATCAGACGTGCGGAACATGCACTGGCCCACGTGCTGTTCACCGGCGGATCGAGTGAGTTCCGGGGAGGGGCGTCGTACCGGGTGCTCGTGACGTACCCGGACCAGCAGGCCCCGACGTTCACCGCCGAACCGTTGATCCCGAAGAGCTTCGAGCGCCCCGCGGTGACCATCATTGGCCACCCGGCGGCGGGCGTGTCACACGGGTAATAGGAGAGGGGCGCGAGGCCGGTGCTGTTGCGTCCGCTGACGCTGTCAGTCATATTCGCCCTGGGGTCAAGATGTGATGCTGTCGGGCATTGCGCGGTCGCGCTGGTGATCGACGCGTACCGCGCCGCCTCGCGCGCGGCGTTCGTCACCTGCTGCTGGTAGAAGACGCCGATCCCGAGCGATGATGATCCCGAACAGGACGCAGAGGAAGAGGGGGAGGACGAGGGCGAGCTCCACCATCGCCTGGCCGCGACACCGACGGTCCCTGCGGAAGGGCAGCATCACGAGCACCCGGTCAGTAGTCAGGCGACGGTGAACGTCCGCGTGCGCTGCAGACACACATCGCCCAGTGACAGGCCTGCCCGAACGGCAGCCGGAGGTTGGCAAGGATCGAAGTTAGTCGTGGTGAACCGGTAGCACGTTCGAACTTCGACATAAGGCGAGCGGGCTCCCGGTCAGGGCGTTTGCCGCGCTGCCAACCGCTTGCCAGATCGGCGCATTCGGCCGGCGAGGCGTGCTGGCATCGGTTGCGCGGTCGGTGTCCGGCCCGAAGGTCGCGCCGGGCGCGTCGTGGATGCACACGGCGACCAGGGGCATGGACGGCACGTTGCCACCCCGCGCCGTAGATAGCGTCGGGCAGGCCCGGGCTTCGTGGCAGACCGTGCGTCAATCGCCAGTCTGGTGAAGGGCTGGTAGTCCGATGGGTCAGGGCGCTCGTTCCGCGAACGATCTGAACGGTACTCTTGGGCGGCGGCCTCAGCGCCGTTGCGCGCAGCGGCCTCGAGCGTGATCCCGGCGGTGAACACCCGACCGAAGTCGGCGATCCCCAGCAGCAGAATCATCAGCAATGGCAGGATCAGGGCGAATTCGACCATGGCACTGTCCACGCCGTGCGCCGGCGAGGCGATGCCGGCGTGGCCACTCACTGCGGCGGGCAAAGGACACGGCGCCCGCGACCAGGCGAGGTTGCATCTGATTCCAGCTTCCCCCTGGATGCGTGAGTTCGGCCGCGCGGGCAGCTGAGCAGCCGTAGGACGTAAGGACCAGTACCGTAGTACCGGTGGGGTCCTGCCGCCACGAAAATCAAATCGATGTCGTTGCCTCTCGGCACCGATCCGCGACAATAGGGCGGTTCGGTGCGGACCGGTGATGTTGGAGAACCGTACCGCGGTGACCTTGCCGCGAACCTTGCGATGCAGATCCTCCGGGTACGCATCGGTGACAGACCGCACCGCCCGCGTCATCACCACCGCCACGACCCTCACCGCGGCTAGACTCCGGGCATGCCCGATCGCCCGCCCGAGCCCGAGCGCGTCCTCGTCCTGCCCCGGGAGCAGGTACCCGGCGGCTGCGCGTTCCGGGGCCTCCGCCCGGCCCGTGCCGCCGACCTGGCATCGCTGGCCGACGCCGTGGCGCACCACGGCCGGTATCTGCCGCGGCCCGAGGCGGAGGAGGCGCCGGCCTTCAAGCAGCTCATTCCCTACGTGGTCGTCCGCGACGGTGCCCGCGTCTTCTTCATGGAACGCACGCGAGCGGGCGGTGATCCGCGTCTGCACCTCAAGGGCAGCCTGGGCGTGGGCGGTCACCTCAACCCGGTGGACGACGGCGACGACCCGCTCATGGACGGACTGCGCCGCGAGTGGCACGAGGAGCTCGAGGCCGATTTCACACCGGACTTCCGCCTGGCCGGCATGCTCAACGACGACGGGAACGCCGTCGGCGCGGTCCACCTGGGGGTGGTCTTCACGCGTGGAGGCCGATGGCGCACACCGTCACCGTCCGCGAGCGCGACAAGCTCTCGGGCCGCTTCGTCGAGGTGAGCGCGGTTCGCGCGGCGTGGGATCGCCTCGAGACGTGGTCGCAGCTCACCCTGGACTGGCTCGAGGCGGAGAGCCACACGCCCCTGATCGAGGGGGATTTCCTCCTCACGGCAGGCCATTCGACGCTGCGGGACGGACCGGGTGGCCCTGTGGGTGTCCCGCAGCGCGACGCGTATACTCGATCATGGTCGCCCTGCGGCGCTCCCTCGCGGTCGTCGCCATCCTTCTGGGGCTCGTGTCGCTGGCCGGCTCTGCCGCCGGAGCGGGGGACCACGTCGCCCGGCTCCGTCTCACCGGCGTCATCGACCAGGTCGACGGCCACCTACATCGAGGAGGGCATCAAGGCGGCGACCGAGGACGGCGCGGCCGCGGTGCTCATCGTCATCGACTCGCCCGGTGGCGAGCTGACGAGCAAGGACCGGATGGTCAAGGCGATCCTTGCCAGCTCCATCCCGGTCATCACCTATGTCGCTCCCGACGGGGCCCGGGCCGGATCGGCGGCCACCTTCGTGACGCTTGCCGGTGACGTTGCCGCCATGGCGCCGTCCACGCAGATCGGCGCCGCTTCCGTCGTGGACTCGAGCGGGAACGACCTGCCGTCCACGGAGGCGAAGAAGATCACCAACGACCAGGCGGCGTCGATCCGCGAGCTGGCCCTGCGAGAGGACCGGAACGCCGACTGGGCGGAGAGCGCGGTCCGCGATGCCGCGAGCGTGGGGTCCTCGCAGGCGGTGGCCATGACCCCGCCGGTCGTGGACATCCTCGCGGCGAACGAGGCCGATCTGCTTGCAGCGATCGACACGGGGAGCCGCTCAGACGGCCATCGGTATGAGCACGACGGCACGCCGATCCCGGCCCTGGCCTCGCTCCCGGTGACCAACGTGAACATGAACATCGGGCAGCAGTTCCTGCACCTGCTCTCGGATCCGAACATCGCCTTCATCCTGTTCACCATCGGCTTCTACGGGATCCTCGCAGAGCTCTTCCACCCGAACTTCGTGTCGGGCACCCTGGGTGCCATCGCCATCATCCTGGCCTGGATCGGGTCCAACAGCCTGCCGCTCAACGTCGGCGGCCTGGCGCTGATCCTGGTGGGTATCGGCCTCTTCGTCCTGGAGATCCACGTGACGAGCTATGGCCTCCTCGCCGCGGGCGGGGTGGTCTGCTTCGTGCTGGGCGCATTTGCCCTCTACACCGGCGTGACGCCGGGCGGCGCCGAATTCTCCGTGGGGGTCAATCCGATCCTGATCGTCGCGATCGTGGCGCTCACGCTCTATTACTTCCTGGTCCTGATCCGCGGTCTCGTGCAGACCCGTCGTCTGATGCCCACCGCAGCGCTGCCCATCGCGGCGCTGGTGGGAGCCACCGGAACGGCGCAGACGCTCCTCGCTCCGCGGGGCATCGCCTATGCTGGTGGTGAGACGTGGTCGGCGCGCAGCAGCGCGGAGACGGCGATCGATGCCGGAACCCCTATCCGGGTGGTCCGCGTCGAAGGACTCGAGCTTGTCGTGGAGCCGGCCGAAGACGCCGGCGCACCATCTGAAGAGGGGAGAGAGGACCCGAGCCATGCCTGACAATCCCACCGGCCTGATCCTGTTGGTCGTGGGCCTGCTGATCGTGCTCTACCTGATCACGCTGACCGTGCACATCGTCCGCGAGTACGAGCGCCTCGTGGTGTTCTTCTTCGGACGTCTCCAGGGGGCACGCGGCCCGGGCCTCGTGGTCCTCATCCCGTTCGTCCAGCAGACCGTGAAGGTCGACCTGCGCGAGTTCTACCTCGAGGTGCCGCAGCAGGCCTGCATCACCAAGGACAACGCGCCCATCAGCATCGACTTCCTCGTCTACTCGAAGGTCTTCGAACCGTCTGAGTCGGTCACCGCGGTGACCGACTTCCGGGGCGCGTCGCAGGCCCTGGCCGCCACCACGCTCCGCGCGGTGATCGGTGACATCCCGCTCGACGACGTGCTGGCCAAGCGCGAGGAGATCAACACCATCCTGCGCACCAAGCTCGACGAGGTGACCCATCGCTGGGGCGTGAAGATCACGAACGTCGAGATTCGCGAAATCGTGCCGCCGCGCGACATCCAGGACGCGATGAACCGCCAGATGAGCGCAGAGCGCATCCGGCGTGCGGTGATCACCGAGTCCGAGGGCCAGCGCCAGGCGACGATCAACGTCGCCGAGGGTGACAAGCAGAGCTCCATCCTGCGTGCAGAGGGCGGCCGGCAGAGCCAGATCCTGCAGGCGGAGGGCTATGCGAACGCGCTGCAGACGATCTTCGGCGCCGCCCGCGGCATCGACGAGAAGACGATGGCCCTCCAGTACCTCGACGCGCTCAAGGTGCTCGGCGCCGGCGAGTCGACGAAGTGGGTGATCCCGATGGAGCTCGCCGAGCTGACCCGTCCCATTGCGGGAGCCATGCGCAGCGCGCGAGCCGCTGACGGTGGCGGCGACGCCGGCTGAGCGACCTGGCGCCGCCGAGCGGGGCCCTGCCCGGCGCGGAGTGACCTTCCGCGTTGGGAGGCTGCTGGGCGCGGCCGTTGCCGGCTACGCGGGGTTCCTTGCGGTCGAAGGCTCGCGACGGGTCGTGCATCCGCCGCGGCGCCCGTTCGAGCCGCTGGCCGGCGAGCCGACGACTCCGGCGGATCTTGGCCTCGCGTACGAGGACCTGCGATTCACGACCGACGACGGCGTGACGCTCTCCGGCTGGTTGGTGGCGGCCCGGCGCGAAACGCGGGCTGCAGTCGTTCTGATGCACGGCTTCAGCTGGAACCGCCTCCCGTGGCTGGCCGGATACGTTCCGTGGCTCTCCGAGCGCTACCACGTCCTGCAGTTCGACTTCCGCGGGCACGGCGCGAGCGACGACGCGGACATCACCCTGGGCACCGCCGAGCGGCGCGACGCGGCGGCGGCGGTCCGCGTACTGGAGGGACGCGGTCTGGGTCCTGTTGGCCTGATGGGCATCAGCATGGGCGCATCGGTGGCGATCATGGCGGCGGCGGAGCTCCCGGTGGCGGCCGTCGTCGCGGACGCCCCGTACGCCGACCTGTACAACCCGATCGGCAATCGGATGCGCGAGCTGCGCTACCCGATGCCGTGGCTGGGATCGCGGCTCGTGGTCCTGGGCGCCAGCCTGCGTGCCCGCACCCGGCTCCTTGCGCCCATCGATCACGTGGCCCGGCTCGCGCCCCGCGGGCTGCTGATCATCGCTCCGCGCGAGGATCAGCTCATCGACAACGCGCAGGCGCAGCGCCTCTACGCGACCGCGAACGCGCCGAAGGAGCTCTACGTGGTGGAGGGCGCCGGCCACGCGGATGCTCTCGCGGTCGGCGGCGCCGAGTACAGGCGGCGCGTGATGGGTTTCCTGGAGGCGCATCTCGACGGTGTGGCGGAGGAGGCCGCGTCAACCAGCGCCATCGGTCCCGGCTGGTCGGACTCTATACTCTGGCGGACTCAACCACCAAAGGGTTCTTGATGGCTGCCACCAAGGTCCTCGTCGTCGATGACGACCTCAACATTCAGCGCGTGCTCGTCTTCACCCTGAAGCAGGAAGGCTTCGAGGTGATCGTGGCCTCCGACGGCGAGACCGGCGTCGAGATGGCCCGCGAATCGGAACCGGCCCTGATCCTCATGGACGTGGCCATGCCCAAGCTCGACGGGTACGCCGCCACCCAGCAGATCCGCGCGGCCGAGAAGTCCGGCACGCGCGTGCCGATCATCATGCTCACCTCCGAGGCCGATGTCGGCGAACGCGTCAAGGGCCTCCGCGCCGGGGCCGACGACGACATCGTCAAACCCTTCCACCCGCGCGAGCTCATTGCCCGCATCCGTGCGTTGCTGGCGCGCAGCGGCGCCACGACCGTCCCGACCGGCCAGGACGCCGCGACGCTGGGCCAGCTCGCGCTGTTCTATGGGGCGAAGGGAGGTGTGGGCACCACGACCATAGCCATCAACACCGGCATCGCGCTCGCCCAGGAGCTGAAGCGCAAGACGGCCCTGCTGGATGCGAACCTGCAGTTCGGAGACCTGCGCGTGTTCCTGGACCTGGGGCTGGACACCGCCTCGATCGTCAACGCCATGAGCGAGCCGGACCTGGACGGCGATCTGCTCCGCAAACTGATGGTCCACCATCATTCAGGGCTGGACCTGCTCCTGGCTCCCACGTCGCCCGAGTCGGCCGACATCGTCATGGAGCGTCAGCGCGCGGACCCGGCAACCCTCTCGAACCTGCTGGGGATTGCGCGACGCCAGTTCGACTACACCCTCGTCGACATGGCGAAGACGATCGACGACTTCAATCTCCAGCTCTTCGACGAGGCCGATGTCATCTTCGTGGTGATGACCGCAGACCTCTCCTGCCTGAAGAACGTGCAGCTCGTCCTCAAGACCATGGACAACCTCGGATACGAGCGGAGCAAGCTGCAGCTGGTCCTGAACCGGTCGAACGCCTATACCGGGATCAACGTCAACAACGCCGAATCGGTCCTCGGGCGCAAGATCGACTTCCAGGTGATCAACGAGTACCGCGCGGCCATCTCGGCCCTCAATTCGGGCGAGCCCTTCATGTCCTCCCGGCCAGATGCGCCCCTGAGCCGAAGCGTCTCGGACTTCGCGCGTGCGGTCGACAAGGAGATCTCTGCGTCGGTTGTGGCGGCGACCGGCTGAGAAGCTCGCCCGCCTCCGAGATCGAATAAGCAGGGCCTAACCCCCTCGTAACGGGGCCTCCATAGGCTCGGCGGCGCCGGTCGTCGCTTGAGTATGGAGGCGAGCAGGCGGACGACCGGCACTCCGACGCCCATCCTGCTCGGCCTCCCGACGAGGAGTCCCATGCTCAGCGAGATGCTGTCCGCCACCGTGATCGGGGTGGACGGGGTTCCCGTCCGGGTCGAGGCCGATGTCGCGTTTGGTCTTCCCTCGTTGACGATCGTGGGGCTCGCGGGAAGCGCCGTCCAGGAAGCGCGGGAACGGGTTCGCTCGGCCATCCGCAACTGCGGATTCGAAGTCCCGGCGCGGCGCATCACGGTCAACCTGGCCCCGGCGGACCTTCCCAAGGACGGAACCAGCTATGACCTGGCCATCGCGGCCGCGATCCTTGGCGCGTCCGGCCAGCTCGGTGCTCCGGAGGCGCGCCGTCGATGCGCGCTCGGTGGGCGAGCTGGCGCTGGACGGAAGCCTCCGCGCGGTGCCCGGCGTCCTGGCCCTCACTGCCGCGGCGCGCTCCGTGGGCATCGATGAGGTCATCGTGCCCAATTCGGCGGCGCGGGAGGCGGCCGCCGTCGAGGGCATCGTGGTGCGCGGCGCGGCCACACTGGGGGACGCCGTGGCCCATCTCGTGCGTCTGCGCGACCTTCCGGCGGTCACGGCGGGTCCGATACCCGCCTGGGCTCCGGCGCCCGGCGTCCCGGATCTCGTCGACGTGATGGGCCAGCCGCTCGCGCGGCGGGCGCTCGAGCTGGCCGTGGCGGGGCGGCACAGCCTTGCGCTGACCGGTCCGCCGGGGGTTGGCAAGACGCTGCTCCTGCGCTGCGCCGAGGGGCTGCTGCCGCCGCTCGAGGAGGACGAGGCCGTCGAGGTGAGCCGAATTCATTCGGTCGCGGGCCTGCTCGACCGGCAGGCGCCCGTTGTGCGTCGTCGCCCGTTCCGGGTGCCTCACCACACGATCTCCACGCAGGCGCTGGTCGGCGGCGGCAGCCGGGTGCGGCCCGGCGAGGCGAGCCTTGCGCATCGCGGCGCCCTCGTGCTCGACGAGCTCCTCCAGTTCCGCGCGGATGCGCTCGAAGCGCTCCGGCAGCCTCTCGAAGTCGGGGACCGTCACGATTGCCCGGGTCGACGGCGCCCTGACCCTGCCGGCACGATTCACGCTCCTGGCCGGCTTCAATCCCTGCGCCTGCGGCTGGAGGCACTCGCGGACGCGGGTCTGCGTGTGTGATGACGCGAGCGCCCGTCGCTATGCGGCACGCATCTCGGGACCCATCCGTGACCGGCTCGATCTTTGGGTCGTGATGGAGGAGCCGGCAGGGCTGGTGGATGCGCCGCGCGGAGAATTGAGTCGCACCGTCGCACGCCGCATCGCCCGCGCGTGGTCCCTGCAACGACGTCGGCAGGGCCGTGCGAATGGTGAGATGGATCCAGCCTGGGACGCCGTCGTCGGACGCTGGCCCGCGGCTCCAATCGCTGATCGCGCAGCGCGCCCGCCGGTTCAGCCTTTCACCGCGACGGGTGCGGCGCGCGGGGCGCATCGCCCGTACCATCGCGGACCTCGCAGGGGTCGACCACCGTCCAGCCCGAGCACGTGGACGAGGCGCTCGCCTATCGGCCGGACGCGCGTGCCGAGGATCGGGCGTCGTGATCGGGGTCGGGAATGCCGCGCGAATCCGCGGAGACCGTCCAGGACGTCGAGGCTGCGCAGGGTTCCCGGGCACGCGAGTACGTGGGGGATCGCCGGGCCGGAACGCGTCGCGTGGATCGCGCTCGCCGCGGTACCCGGCGTCGGGCAGGCCGGATTCGCGTCGCTGCTCCGTGCCTTCGGCAGCGCGCGCGTGGCGCTTGACCGTCCTGACGAGCAGATCATTGCCCTCCTGCCTCGCGCCGACGAGGCGACGGGCCGCAGCCTTGCCCGCATCCGCCGGATCGGCGCCGAAGAGGTTGCGGCCCGGATCGAAAGCGCGGCCGTCCGCCGCCGCCGCGCGCGTGGTGACGGCGCAGGACCGCGACTATCCCGCTCGGCTCAGGCGCCTGGCGCTCCATCCGCCGGTCCTGTACGTCGCCGGACGGGTCGACCGTCTCGAGGCGGGCTGCGTCGCCGTGGTCGGCACCCGACGCCCGACCGGGTATGGGCGTGCTGCCGCCGCCGAGATCGCGGACGAGCTGGCACGCGCGGGCATCTGCGTCATCTCGGGCCTCGCGCTGGGCATCGACGGGATCGCGCACCGTGCGGCGATCGAGGCGGGCGGAGCCACCGCCGCCGTGCTGCCATCACCCATCGACCGCATCTACCCGCCGCGGCACCGCGCACTTGCCGCGGCGATCATCGCGGCAGACGGCGTGCTCCTCTCGGAATCTCCGCCCGGACGAACCACCGGCAAGCCGGACTTCGCCCGCCGCAATCGGATCGTGAGCGGCCTGGCAGACGCGGTGGTCATCGTCGAGGCACCCGACCGCTCGGGCGCGCTCCTGACCGCCGCAGCCGCCGCGGACCAGGGCCGCGACCTCATGGCGGTGCCTGGGCCCATCGACTCCATCGCGTCGCGCGGATGCAATCGGCTCATTGCGGACCACCAGGCGGAGATCGTCACCTCGGCGGTGGCGCTCGTCCAGCGGCTCGGCCTGCGGCCGGCCGGGCAGGTCCCCGCTCGCGGTGGGGCTCTCCGAGCCGGAGGGCCTCGTCCTTGGGTCGCTCTTCCAAAAGAGCGCCTCAATCGAGGAGCTGATGAGCCGGACGAGGCTCGGAACCTCCGCCCTTGCGAGCGCCCTGACGCTCCTCGAGGCGCGCGGTTTGGTGACCAGCTACGGGGGTGCCACCTTCCATCCCACGCGTGGCCGCGAAGCGCGCAGGGCTGGGCCGATGACGCCTGCCGATCAAGGGCGACGAGACGCGACGGCGATGGGCGCCTATACTGCGCCCGCCACCCGAGGCGTCCGTGAGGCCCAACGGACCCACGTCAAGCCCCGCTGGAGATTCAAGTCTATTGCGTCGAAACCGTGCCCTGGCGGCCCCCACCGCCAGTCGGTCCCCCGGGACCCCATTCCCCATCACCCGTACCACTGCGCGGATCATTGCCCTCGCGTCGATCATGGCCCTCGTGATCGTGGCGGCCCGGCAGCAACCGAGCGTCGCGGCTCCCACGCCGGCGACCCCCGCCCCGACCTCCATCCTGCCCACGGGCATTGGCGTGGGGATCGCCACCCACCAGGGGCTCTCCCTCGATTTCGCACAGCCCATGGACGTCGCGAGCGTCGCCGATAACCTGCACTTCGAACCGACCGCCCACGTTCGGTTGTCCTGGAGCATGGATGGGCGCCATGCGACGGTGACACCGGCCACCCGCTGGCTGACGGACGAGCGCTACGTCGTCAGCCTGCCGAATTCCACCCGGCTGGCAAACGGCTCGGTCCTCGGGGCCCCGCTCTCCTATGCGTTCACCACGCAGACGGCCCCCATCGTCGACGCCTTCTCGGTCGATCGGGTGGGTCCGGACGTCGCCCCCGAACGGCTCTCGTTCATCGCATCCCTGCGCAGCGATCCTCTGCCTCCTCCGCCCGACACCGCGGACGACGCCAGTGCACGCACCTCGATCCACGTGGGCTTCAGCGCGGCCATGAACCACGCCGACGTCGAGCGTTCCTTCCTGATGAGCCCCGCCGTGCCCGGGTCGTTCCGCTGGGAGGGGACCACGCTGATCTTCACGCCGTTGCAGCGCCTGGACGCCAACGCTCGCTACGCGGTCAGCATCCTGGGGGCGCATGACCTGCAGGGCAACCCGCTGGGCGGCGACATGGCCTTCTCGTTCACCACCGCGTTGCCGGCGCGGATCATCAAGGTCGTGCCGGCGAGTGGCGCCACGGGCGTGAGTGCCGGCTCGATTCAGCTGTGGTTCTCGGCCCCGGTGGACACGAGCAGCGTGGCGGCCGCGTTCCGGCTCGTGGACACCAGCCGCGGCGCGGCGGTGTCGGGGTCCACGGCATGGAGCGACGACGGCACGCAGCTCACCTTCAAGCCGAAGGGCGCGCTGGCCGCCGGCCATCGGTTCGAGGTGCGGGTGGGGACCGGGTCGGTCGACTTCGACGGGAACCCGGTGATCGGCACCTTCACCTTCACGACCAAGGCGGCACCGACGCCGGTGTCATCGCGACCAGGCACGAGCTACCCGCCCCCGGGCAGCTCGTCGGCGCAGGCGTATGCCCTGGCCCTCATCAATGCCTCGCGGAAGGCCTACGGCTTCGCGCCGCTGCGCCTGGACGCGGCTCTCTCTGCCGTGGCGCAGGCACACGCGCTCGACCAGATCCGGTATGACTACTTCAGCCATGTGAGCCGCGACGGATCCACTTACCGAGACCGGATCTCGCGGGCCGGGATCAGCTTCTCGCACGCCGGCGAGAACCAGTGCCTGGATTACGGAGGCATCACCCACGCGATCTCGTGGTGCCACTCGATCATGATGGCGGAGCCCTACCCGGGGGTCTGGAATCACATCGCCAACATCCTCGATCCGAACTTCACCCGGGTGGGGTTCGGGTACGGGCAGGCCAGCAACGGCAAGCTGATCATGACCTGGGACTTCGCCGGATAGGCCGAGGGCACGGCCTTCGGCCGTGGCCCGCAAGGCGTCTCGCAGCGCCTCCGCCTCCTGGCGGGGTGGCCGGAGGCCGGTGCTACACTCCCTGACCGATGCCGCGCAGAACCACGACCGCCGGCGGCGACTTCGGCAATCTCGTGATCGTCGAGTCGCCCGCCAAGGCGAAGACCATCGAACGCTACCTGGGACCCGGATATCGGGTCGTCGCCAGCTATGGGCACGTCCGCGACCTTCCAGCCAAGGCCCTGGGTGTCGACATAGACCACGACTTCGCGCCTCGCTACGAGCCCCTCAAGGACCGCCGACGCGAGCTGGACAAGCTGGCCACCGAGGCGCGCCGGGCGACCCTGGTGTGGCTCGCGACCGACCTCGACCGCGAGGGCGAGTCGATCGCCTGGCATATCGCCGAATACGCCGGACTGCCGGCGGACCGCATCCAGCGCGTGACCTTCAGCGAGATCACCAAGAGCGCAATTGACGAGGCCTTCGCGCACCCGAGGACCATCAACCTCGACCTCGTCAACGCCCAGCAGGCGCGTCGCGTCATCGACCGGCTGGTCGGATACAAGCTGAGCCCGTTGGTGGCGAGCAAGATCCGCCGCGGGCTGTCGGCGGGCCGCGTCCAGTCCGTCGCCGTGCGGGTGGTGGTCGAGCGCGAACGCGAGATCGGCCGCTTCGTCGCGGAGGAGTACTGGTCCATCGAGGCCGTCCTGCGTCGCGCCAGCGGGGGTGCCACGTTCCGGGCCGAGCTCAGCAGGATCGACGGCGAGAAGGTCCGCATCGGCTCCGAGGGCGAGGCTCGCGAGCACGAGGCGGCGCTGCGCAGCGAGCAGTACACCGTGGAATCGGTCGCGAAGACGGTGCGTCGCAGGAGTGCCCAGCCGCCGTTCACGACCAGCACCCTGCAGCAGGAGGCCTCCCGCAAGCTCGGGTTCGGCGCCAGCCGCACCATGCGGGCCGCCCAGTCGCTGTACGAGGGCGTTGCCCTCCCCGGGGGACAGGTTGGGCTCATCACCTACATGCGCACCGACTCGGTCGCAATCGCCGGTTCCGCCGTTGCCGACGCCCGCGCCGTGATCGGGGAGCGCTACGGCGAGCGCGTTCGTGCCCAAGCGGCCGAACACCTACCGGAACCGGTCCCGGGGAGCCCAGGAGGCGCACGAGGCCGTGCGACCGTCAAGCTTCGCGCGAACACCGGACTCGTTGCGAACGCACCTCAAGCCCGACGAATTCCGTCTCTACGAGCTGATCTGGAAGCGCGCCATCGCGAGCCAGATGGCTCCGGCTCGCTTCGACCAGGTGAGCGTGGACGTGCGGGGTGGCCGATACATGCTGCACGCGGGAGCCGCGAAGCGCGTCTTCGACGGCTACCAGGCCGTCTACGTCGAGGGGCGCGACGACGAGGAGGACGAGCGCCTCGTCTGTCCTCCCCGACCTGGCGGAGGGAGAGTCCGTGAGCCTCGAGGAGCTCGCGTCGGAGCAGCACTTCACCCAACCGCCCCCGCGCTTCACCGAGGCCACCCTGATCAAGGCGCTCGAGGAGCACGGCATCGGGCGGCCATCCACCTACGCCCCGACCATGGAGACCATTCGCCAGCGGGGATACGTGACCATCGAGGATCGGCGCCTTCGGCCAACCGAGTCCGCCGAGCGCGTGACGGACATGCTGGTCGAACACTTCCCGGAGGTTGTCGATCTCGACTTCACCGCAAAGATGGAGGAGCGGCTCGACGACGTGGCACGGGGTGAGCAGACCTGGGTCCCCATGGTCCGCGACTTCTGGGTCCCGTTCAACGAGAAGCTCATCGAGGGCCGCGCGAACATCGCCAAGCAGGTCGAGCTGACCGATATCGTGTGCCCGGTCTCGGGGCACCTGATGGTCAAGCGCTTTGGGCGCAATGGCTGGTTCCTTGGCTGCAGCGGCTACCCCGAGTGCAAGCACACCACGCCGCTTCCGGGCGAGGAGCCAGAGGAGACCGTGGAGCTGCCCGGCGTTGGCGAGGTCTGTCCGCAGTGCGGCGAGGGCCACCTGGCCGCTCGGCGCGGCCGGTTCGGTCCATTCGTCGGCTGCGACCGATACCCGGAGTGCCGCTACATCAAGAAGGATGCGGCCCCGGCGGCGGAGCAGTTCGGCACCTGCCCCAAGTGCGGGGAAGGGACGGTCGTCACCAAGCGTCGCAGGGGGAAGCGGCCGTTCTGGGGCTGCAACCGGTACCCGGACTGCGACTACGCGACCTGGACCCGTCCGAACGCAGCCACGGCCGGGTGCGGGGGGCCGATCGGAGCGGATGCTGCCGGAGCCGATGGCGCAGCCGCGGGTGCGGACGCACCCCCGGCCTCGACGGAGGATGAGACCGCGACGACCGGGTCCGGCGGCGGACGCACGCGACGGCGTGGCACCGCGGTCGCCGACGGACGCGGTGGCTGACCGGCCTCGCGGCGAGGCGGCAGCGGCGCTGGAGCGATTCCTCGCCCATCTTGCGGGGCGCAACGCGTCGCTGCGAACGATCGTCGAGTACCGGCGCAACGCGGGCGAGTTCCTCGCCTTCCTGGAGGATCGCGGCGTCGACTGGCGGCAGCCCGACCGGGCAACGGTACGTGCCTACCTTTCGGATCTCGCAGATCGGGGGCTGGTGGCCAGCTCCGTTGGCTCGAAGCTTTCCGCGACGCGCTCGTTCTACCGACACGCCACGCGCGAAGGCTGGCTGACCAACGACCCGCTGGCCGGCGTGCGCACGCCTCGGCGGCCGCGCCGCCTTCCGCGGGTTCTGGCGGTGGACGAGGCGGCGCGGCTGGTGGAGGCGCCGCGGCGCATGGAACGCTCGCGGCATCGCCGCCCGCCCGGGGAGGTGGATCGAGCGCTCACCGTGCGTGACGCCGCCCTGCTCGAGCTGCTGTACGCCACGGGGATCCGGATCTCGGAGGCCGCCAGCCTGACGCTGGGCCGCGTGGACCTGGATCGGCGGCGCATGCGGGTGGTGGGCAAGGGCAACAAGGAGCGCGAGGCGGTCTTCGGCAGGCCGGCGGAGGGAGCGCTGCGCTCGTACCTGGCCCACGCGCGTGCAACCCTGGCGGCGCACGCCAACGCCGCTCCGAACGAGGCGGTCTTCCTGAATGCGAAGGGCGGTCCGCTCACCGCTCGTGGCGCCCGGCTCGTGGTGGAGCGCTGGGTCGAGGCGTCCGGCGTCCCGCTGGGTACCTCGCCGCATACCCTCCGCCACTCCTTCGCCACCCATCTGCTCGAGGGCGGCGCCGACCTGCGGACCGTCCAGGAGCTCCTGGGCCACGTGAACCTGGCCACCACCCAGATCTACACCCATCTCTCCGACGCGACGCTGCGCACCGCCTACCGCTCCGCGCACCCGCGCTCCACGCGACCCGTCCCGGGTCGTCCCGCTTCCCGGTGAGCGCCGAGATCCCCGGTACCGGCGCCGCGGGGCAGGAGCCCTCGGCGGGTCGGGTCCTTGCCCAGGCTGGCCTGGTGCTCACCGTGGCGGCGCTCGCAAGCCGGGCGCTGGGCTGGCTTCGGTTGCTGGTCATCGGCTCGCAGTTCGGAGCGAGCCGCGAGCTGGATGCGTACTTCGCCGCCTTCCGCATCCCCGACGCCATATTCCAGCTCGTCGTGGCGGGTGCCCTCTCGGCGGCGCTCATCCCTGTCTTCCAGGGCTACCGGGCGCGCGAGCAGGAGCAGGACGCCTGGCGCATGGCGAGCAGCGTGATCAACCTGGTCGTCATCGCGCTCGCCGGCTTGAGCCTGGTCATGGCCATCTTCGCCCCGTGGATCGTTCCGGCGGTGACGCCCGGCTTTGACGCTCCTACCACGG
This sequence comes from uncultured Chloroflexia bacterium, assembly GCA_963773405.1. Classification (GTDB taxonomy): domain Bacteria; phylum Chloroflexota; class Limnocylindria; order QHBO01; family QHBO01; genus CAVXEH01. Next base: position 39,198 of record CAVZAQ010000001.1, read on the forward strand.
AGCTCACCATCCGCATGACGCGGGTGATGCTGCTCAGCCCGGTCTTCATCGGCATGGGCGCGGTGGTTTCCGGGATCCTCAACAGCTACGAGCGATTCGCGATCCCGGCCATTGCACCGCTGCTCTACAACCTGGCGATCATCGCCGCGGCGATCCTGCTGGCGCCGATCATGGGAGTCGAGGGGCTGGCGGTGGGCGTCGCCGTTGGTTCGCTGGCCCACCTTCTCATCCAGCTTCCAAACCTTGCGAAGGTGGGCCAGCGGTACGATCTGACCATCTCGCTGCGCCACCCCGGCGTTCGACGGGTCGCCTGGCTGATGGGGCCGCGGACCCTGGGGCTCGCCGCGGTCCAGGTCAACTTCATCGCCAGCACGGTCCTGGCGAGCACACTCCCCGAGGGGAGCGTGACCGCCTACAACTACGCCTTTCAGCTGATGCAGGTGCCCGTGGGCGTGGTGGGAGTTTCGATTGCCATCGCGCTCTTCCCGCGCCTGAGCCGCGATGCCGCCCTGGGCAGGGTTCGCGAGGTGCGGGCGCAGCTGGCACAGGCTCTCCGCGTGCTCCTCTTCGTGGCGGCACCGCTGACCGCGATCATGATCGTCCTGCGTGGCCCGCTGACCGCGGTCTTCTTCCAGTACGGCCTCTTCAGCGCCGAGTCGACCGAACGTACCGCGGAGGCGCTCCTGTTCTTCACCATCGGCCTGGGCGCGCAGGTGCTGGTCCCCGTCCTTGCGCGCTCGTTCTATGCCCTGCAGGACACGCGGACACCGGTCCTGTGGGCGATCGTGGCGGTGGCCCTCAACGTGCCCCTCATGGCCTGGCTGGTGGCGCCCATGGGGGTCGACGGATTGGCGCTCGCCCTCTCGGTGACGGCCACGCTCGAGGTGATTGGCCTGGTCTGGGCCCTTCGCGGGCGGCTGGGCGGCATTGATGGGACGGCCATTCTCCGCTCGCTCGTGCGCTCCGCGGCGGCCGGGATCGCGGCCGCGCTGCTGATGCTGGGGGCTCTGCAGCTCACCGAGCTCTGGATGGGAGGCGTGCTCACCAACGGAGTCGGCCGCCTGCTGGCGCTCGTCATCCTGGCGACGCTGGGCGGAATCATCTTCCTCGTGGTCGCCGGATCCCTGCGGTCGCCGGAGATCGGTGAGCTGCGCCGCCTGGTTGGCGGCCGGTTCGCACGTCGCTCCGGTGGCGAGGTGGCCCCGTGAGCGCGTCGCAGCCGACGCCCGCTGCCATCGGACCGGCCGGGGGCAGCCTGGGCCTGGGCGCCCTTGCCGATCGCATCGGACCGGAGCGGATCGACGGGCTGCCCGTGGGCCAGGTTCGCGGGCTCGCCTATGACTCGCGCCGGGTCGAGACGGACTTCCTCTTCTTTGCGGTGCCCGGCGAGCACACCGACGGCCATCAGCACCTGAGCGACGCGGCGCGCCGTGGTGCGCGGGCGGCGGTGGTCGAGCGCCTGGTTGAGGGGACCGGAATACCGCAGCTCCTTGTTCCCAACACCCGGCATGCGCTCGCCGACGCTGCGGACCTGTGGTTCGGCGAGCCGAGCCGCCGCCTGGCCACCATTGGCGTGACCGGAACCAACGGGAAGACCACCGTGGCCTCGCTATGCGCCCAGACCCTGCGGGCGGCGGGGGCGCGGCCCGGGCTGCTGGGCACCGTCAACATTGGGGTGGGCGACGGCCTGGACGACAACCTGTCGCGGACCACCACACCGGAGGCGCTCGAGCTCCAGGAGCTTCTGGCGCGGATGGTGGCGGCGGGGAACGACAGTGCGGTGATCGAGACCTCGTCGCACGGCCTGGCCTGGGGCGCGTCCGCAACTGCCGCTACCGTGCGGGCGTGGTCACTAACCTGACGCACGAGCACCTGGAGTTCCACGGCACGTTCGAGGCCTATCGCGACGCAAAGGCGCTCCTGGTCCGCGAGGCGCCCCTGGCCGTGCTGAACCGCGACGACCGCAGCTGGGCGGACTTTCGGGACGCAGCGCGCGACAGGGTCGTGAGCTACGGACGGCGACGCGGAGGCCGAGGTCCGCGCGGTGGACGTCGAGCTCAGGATCGACGGCAGCCGCGTCGCCGTCGAGGCGCCCGGTTGGAGCGGGGAGCTGCGGGTCCCGTTCCCCGGTGCCTTCAACGTCGAGAATGGGCTGGCGGCACTCGCGTTCGCCGTCGGATGGGGCGTGGCGCCGGAGATCGCGGCCGCGGCGATCGGCCGGGCTCATGCGTTTCCGGGCGCATGCAGCGCGTGGATGCCGGCCAGCCCTTCTCCGTGATCGTCGACTATGCGCATTCGCCCGATGCGCTGGAGAAGATCCTGCGCGTCCTGCGCCCCATCACCGCCGGCCGGCTGATCGTCGTCTTCGGGTCCGCCGGAGAGCGCGACATCCTGAAGCGACCGGCCATGGGTCGCATCGCGGCAGCGCTTGCCGACGTCGTGGTGGTGACCGACGAGGACCCTCGCGGCGAGGACCCTGACGAGGTGAACCGCCAGATCGCCGACGGCGCACGCGCAGCCGGTGCGCAGGACGGCCGCGACCTGTGGGTCATCAACGACCGGCGGGCGGCGATTGCCCACGCGATCAAGATGGCGAAGGCGGGGGACACCGTCCTGCTGGCCGGCAAGGGGCACGAGCACAACATCTTCATGGCCGATCGTTCGCTCTGGTGGGACGAGGCGGAGGTGGCGCGCCAGGAACTGGCCGACGCTGGCTTCGGCGCGGCTGCGCAATGACCATGGACGCCTGGCTGGAGACCGATGCTCGACCGCTGGGACGCGTTCGTCGCCAGCGCGCCGATACCGTTCCTTCTCGCAGCTGTGGGCCTGGGGCGAGCTGCGCCGCGAGGCAGGCTGGGAGCCATTCCGGCTGGCGCTCGGCCGCCGTGATGCCGGCGAGATCCGGGCCGGCGCTGCAGCTGCTGGTCCGGCGGATCCCCGGGATCGGGATCGGACTGGCGTACGCGCCACGCGGGCCGGTGGGCGACCTGGACGACGAGACGACCTGGTACGAGCTGGTGGCTGCCATGCGTCGGCTCGCGGAGGATGAGCGGGTCGCCACTCTGCGGATCGAGCCGGAGGCGCCGCTCGACTCGCCGATGGGTGCGCGCCTGACGCCCGACATCTGGCGCCCGGCCCACGCGGTCCAGCCCGCGGTGACGCGCATCATTGATCTGTCGCGATCCGAGGAGGAGCTCACCGCGGACCTGCGCCGCAAGCACCGCCAGTACGTGGGCAAGGCAGAGCGGGCGGGGATCGTGGTCGAGTGGTTGGATGCGTCCGCAACGCCGGAAGAGGTGGATCTGGCCTTCGCCGACTTCCATGCGATCCTGACCGACACCGGGGATCGCGCGGGGTTCAACACCCGGCCGCTCGCGTACTACGAACGCGTCTGGAAGGCGCTGGCCGGCGCCAACCGCGCACGGCTCTACTTCGCGACCCGTGACGGAACACGCCTGGCGACGCTCTTCCACATCGCCTGTGGGGACCGGGTCGCCGAGCTCTACGGCGGCTCCACGCCGGACGGGACGCGCGACCGCGCCAACTATCTCGTCAAGTGGGCGGCGATCCTCGGCCTGCAAGGGCCCAGGGGTTCGCGCAGTACGACCTGTGGGGTCAGCCGACCGGTGGGATTGCCCAGTTCAAGGAGGGCTTCGGCGGCGAGCTGGTGACCCTGGTGGGAGCCCGGGACCTGCCGGTGTCGCGAGCCGGCGACCTCACGGTCCGCGCCGCGCTCGCCACCCGGGACGGGATGACCGCCTGGCGTGACGGTCGACGCCGCGCCCGAGCGCGCCGGCACGCCCTCCCCGAAGGTTTCCGCGCGGCCGTCGGCGCCGATGCGGGCGCATGGCAGGCGCTCGTCGAGGCCGTTCCCTCCGGCGACGTCCTGCACGACTGGGCCTGGGCAAGTGTCGCCGCCTTCGACGGTGAGCCGCAGCGGCGCTTCGTCCTCGAGGAGGACGGGCGCGATCGTGGCGGTGTGTGCGGCCCAGGTGCGGCGCACCACGCCTGGGTCGCTCCTTCTGGTACGTGCCTCGAGGCCCCGTGCTCGACTACGACCACCCGAGCGCGGCGGAGCGCCTGGGCCTCCTGATCCGCGGTCTGCATGCGGCGGCGGCCCGGGATGGGGCGATCGCGGTCCGTATCGAGCCTCGGGTCGAGCGCGACAGCGCGGCGGCGGCGCTGCTCGATGCGGACCGCGCTCCAAGCAGGGTGGACGCAACTCTTCAGACGCCCGATACGCGGCTGGTGGACCTGCTGCCCGACGACGATGCCCTGCTGGCGACCTTCGACAAGGACACGCGCTACGCCATTCGGCGCTCCGCGCGGGAAGGCGTGGAGACCAGCGTCAGCGACGATCCGGAGGACGATGCGGCGCTTCGCGATCTGCACGCCATCGTGACCGAAACGCTCGAGCGCGCGGAATATCGCCTGCCGAGCGTGGACCGCTACCGGGTCGCCTGGCGTGGGCTGGCCGCCGCCGGGCGGGCGCGCATCATCCGGGCGCGCTACCGCGGAGCGCTCGAGTCGGCATCATTGCTCGTGGTCGAGGGAGACCGTTCCATCTATCTCTATTCGGGCTCCGATTCGGGAGGGGAAGGGGGAGACCAAGCGGTTCGCCTCGTACGCCGCACAGTGGCAGATGATGCGCACGGCGCGCGAGATGGGCGCTCGCGTCCATGACCTGTGGGGCGTGGCGCCGCGCGACGCCGGCCCGGACCATCCATGGTATGGCTACAGCCTCTTCAAGAAGGGGTTCGACGGGCGGTTCGTCTCGTGGGCAGGATCGTGGGACCTGGTGGTCGACCCCGCCCTCTACCGGCTCCGGAGACGGTGCTCGGGTCTTCGAGGGCTCATCCGGCGCTGACGGATGACCCGATCTGCGGGTAGCCGCCGAGCACGGGCGCGAGTGGGGGAGCCGCACCTCCTCCGTGCTACCATCGCCGGTCCATGGACCTCGCACGCCTGCGTGCGGCGCCCGCGGCCGTGGTCCAGCGCCTCGCGCGCGGCTCGGAGAGCGGGCCCGCGACGCACACCATCGACGGACGTGGTCGCGGAGGCGCGGCTGCACCGGCCGAGCATCAACGTCGGCCTGATCGAACGCGCCCACGATGTCGCGGTCACCGCGCACGAGGGCCAGTTCCGCGATTCCGGTGAGCCGTACGTGACCCATCCCATCGAGGTCGCGTATTACCTGGCCGGGCTGCAGATGGACGCGGAGACTCTCGCCGCCGCCCTCCTGCACGACGTCCCCGAGGACACGGACATGACGCTCCTCGACATCGAGAAGCGGTTCGGGCGCGAGGTGACCCGCCTGGTGGACGGCGTCACCAAGCTGTCGAAGTTCGGATCCGCGCGCTCCATGGAGGAGCAGCAGGCGGAGAACATCCGGAAGATGTTCATGGCGATGGCCGAGGACGTCCGGGTCGTGGTCATCAAGCTCGCCGACCGTCTCCACAACATGCGGACGCTGCAGTTCCTCCCCGAGGACAAGCAGCTGCGGATCGCGCGGCAGACCATGGAGATCTACGCCCCGCTTGCCCACCGCCTGGGGATGTGGCAGATCAAGTGGGAGCTCGAGGACCTCAGCTTCAAGTACACCGAGCCGGAGGTCTACCGGAAGCTTGCGGAGCTGCTCACCGACCGTCGTCGGGCGCGCGAGTCGTTCATCAACAAGAGCATCGGCATCCTGCGCAAGGAGCTGGGCAAGGTGGGGATCGAGGCGGAGATCTCCGGCCGGCCCAAGCACCTGTACAGCATCTACCGGAAGATGGAGCGCAAGGGTGCGCAGTTCAGCGAGATCTACGACCTGCATGCCATTCGACTGCTCGTGCATGACGTCAAGGACTGCTATGCCGCGCTTGGGGTGGTGCATTCGATGTGGCGGCCCATCCCCGGGCAGTTCGACGACTACATCGCGGTCCCCAAGGCGAACATGTACCAGAGCCTGCATACCGCGGTCATCGGGCCTGACGCCAAGCCGCTCGAGGTCCAGATCCGGACCTACCACATGCACGAGGTGGCGGAGGCGGGGATCGCCGCGCACTGGCGGTACAAGGAGGGCTCGCGCGGCGACCGCCGCTACGACGAGAAGCTGGCCTGGGTCCGGCAGCTGATCGAGTGGCAGCGCGAGGTCTCGGACGCGACCGAGTTCGTAGAGGGGCTCAAGCTCGACCTCTTCCAGGACCAGGTCTTCGTCTTCACGCCGAAGGGCGATGTGAAGGACCTCCCCGCCGGCGCGGGGCCGCTCGACTTCGCCTACCGGATCCACACCGATGTCGGCCACCGGACGATTGGCGCCAAGGTCAACAACCGGCTCGTGCCGCTCGACTACAAGCTGCGCAACGGCGACATCGTGGAGATCATCACCACCAAGGCCGCCCACGGGCCGTCCCGCGACTGGATGAACATCGTTCGCACCAACCAGGCGCGCGAGAAGATCCGGCAATGGTTCAAGCGCCAGCAGCGCGACGAGAACATCACGCAGGGCAAGGAGATCCTCGATCGCGAGCTGCGGCGCCTGGCGCACGAGACGCTCGGCTCCGTCGCCGGCGACAAGCTGACCGAGATCGCCGGCCAGCTCCATTACCGCGAGCTGGACGACTTCTATGCCGCCATCGGCTACGGGGCCGTATCGCCGGCGTCCGTCGTGAGCAAGCTCGAGGTCCACGACGACGTGGCGATCGCGCTCCCGGAGGTCGCGCCGCCCGCCGCTCCGTCGACGAGCGGCGTCAAGGTCAAGGGCGTGGGGGACCTGCTGGTCCGCTTCGCCAAATGCTGCTCGCCCATCCCGGGCGACCCCATCGCGGGCTACGTGACCCGTGGCAAGGGGGTCACGATCCACCGCGCCACCTGCCCTTCGGTCCTCTCGGAGCGCGACATCGAGCGGCTGATCGACGTGGAGTGGGAGCAGGTGGGCCAGCAGACCTACCCGATCACGGTGCGGATCGAGGCGATGGACCGGCAGGGGCTCCTCAACGAGATCACGAACGTCGTCGCGGAGAACAAGGTGAACATCGTGGCCGCCAGCATCGGGGTACATCCCGACGGGATGGCGACCATCACCGCCACGCTGAAGGTGATCAGCCTTCAGCAGCTTTCGCGGGTCCTCTCCAGGATCGAGCGGGTGAAGGACGTGACGAGCGTCACCCGCGAGGTGAGCTGACCCGGGCGCTGGCCACCCGCAATGCCCGTCCGGGCGTCGGTACACTGCGCACATGGCTCGACCCATTGCCGCTCCGCGCGGCACGCGCGACCTGCTGCCCGAGGAGGCGCGACGCTGGAGCGCGGCGGAGGGTCATGCGACAGCGCTCGCCGAGGGGTATGGATTCGAGCGGATCGACACGCCGCTCTTCGAGCGGGTCGAGCTCTTCGCCCGCGGCCTTGGCGAGTCGTCCGACGCGGTCGAGAAGGAGATGTTCCGTGTCTCCGGAGCGAAGGGCAGCGACGAGGAGCGCGCGGAGTGGGCGCTCCGTCCTGAGCCGACCGCCGGGATCATACGGGCCTACGTCGCGCACGGGATGCAGGTGCGGCCCGGCCCGCTGCGCCTCTGGATGCTGGGGCCCATGTTCCGCTATGACCGGCCGCAGGCCGGCCGCTATCGCCAGTTCGTCCAGTGGGACGTCGAGGTGATCGGGGATCCGGGACCCATGGTGGATGCGGAGCTGGTGGAGCTCGCGCACCGCTACTTCGCGACCGTGGGGCTGCACGACGTCGTCGCCCACGTGAACTCGATTGGCGACGCGGACTGCCGCCCGCTGTTCCGCGAGGCGCTCATCGACTATTTCTCGCAGCACGAGGCGCAGCTGGGCGAGGACTCGCGACGACGGCTGCGGGTGAATCCCCTCCGCGTGCTGGATGACAAGCTGCTCGATCCCGAGATCGCGGCCGGCGCGCCGCGTTCCATCGATCACCTCTGCGACGACTGCCGGGTGCACTTCGCGCGGGTGACCGGGCTGCTGGACGACCTGGGCCTGCGCTACGTCCTCGACCACCGGCTGGTCCGCGGCCTCGACTACTACACGCGCACCACGTTCGAGTTCTTCATCGCCGGCCGCGAGGGGCAGCAGCAGGCGCTTGGCGGGGGCGGGCGCTACGACGGTCTGGTCGAGCACCTGGGCGGCCGCGCCAACTCCCGGCATCGGCTTCGGCATCGGGATCGACCGCACGGTTCTCGCGGGAGAGGAGCAGGGCCTGGCGGAGCCATCCGGCGCTCGAGCTCGTGGCGGTGATCAGCCCGCACGCCGATGATCACGCGGCCCGGATGCGCGTGGCCGGCGGCGCTTCGCGACGCCGGCATCGCGGTGCGCACCGACGGATCGTCCCGCAAGCTCGGCCGCCAGCTCGAGACCGCGGCCAAGGTCGGCGCACACTGGGCGCTCATCGTCCAGGGATCCGCTGGCGATCCGCTGGTGCTGCGTGACCTCACCTCGGGCGATCAGCAGGAGCTCGCGCTTCCCGACGGCGGTCGCGGCGGTCCGCGGCTGAGCGGCGCCGGGGCCGGGCCCGCACGCCCGATCGAGGTTCGGCTACCATCGGCGTCCATGCCGGCCCGTCAGTCCTTCCGCACGCACACCTGCGGCGAGCTCCGCGCGGAGCACGTCGGCGAGCGCGTGACCCTGGCCGGCTGGGTGCACCGTCGACGCGACCACGGGCATCTCACCTTCTTCGACCTGCGGGACCGGTACGGGATCACCCAGGTGGTGACCAACGCGGACGACGCGGCGAGACGCCCATGCGGCCGGGTGCCGAAGCGCGCAACGAGTGGGTGATACAGCGTCTCTGGGGTCGTGCGTCATCGGCCGGAGGGGACGACCAACGCGGAGCTCGCCACCGGCGAGATGGAGCTGGCGGTGGACGAGCTCGCGGTGCTGAATGCTTCGAAGGTGCCGCCGTTCTACGTGAACGAGGAGCAGCCCGGGCTCGACGAGACGATCCGGCTCACGTATCGCTACGTCGACCTGCGCCGCCCGCCGATGCAGGCGCGGATCATGCTGCGAGCCAGGCTGGCGAGCGCCGTGCGCCGTGCCTTCGAGGCGATGCTCGTTCGTCGAGATCGAGACGCCGAACCTGATCCGCAGCACGCCGGAGGGTGCGCGCGACTACGTAGTGCCGTCGCGTATGCAGCCGGGCAGCTTCTACGCGCTGCCACAGAGCCCGCAGGTGCTCAAGCAGCTGCTGATGGTGGCCGGCTACGACCGCTACTTCCAGATGGCACGCGCCTTCCGCGACGAGGATCTGCGCGGCGACCGCCAGCCGGAGCACACCCAGATCGACGTCGAGATGAGCTTCGTCCGCGCGGAGGACGTGATGGCCACCATCGAGGAGATGGTCACGACGGTGACCCGCGAGGTGATTCCGGAGCGGCCGATCCTCGTCACGCCGTTTCCGCGCCTTACCTACGAGGAGGCGCTCGAGCGGTTCGGGTCGGACAAGCCGGACATGCGCTTCGGGATGGAGCTGCGCGACCTGACCGATGCTCGTTCGCGACGTGGACTTCCGGGTCTTCGCCGAGCCCATCGCCGCCGGGGGACGCGTGCGGGGCCTCGTGGCTCCCGGGTGCGCGAGCTACTCGCGCAAGCAGATCGACGAGCTGACCGATCTCGCGCGCCGCCATGGCGCCGGCGGGCTCGTCCACCTCGTCCGTGGAGGAGTCCGATGGCATCGCTGCACGGGCCGGCGGCAAAGTTCCTGGACGCGGCGCACCAGGCCGCGCTGCGCGCCGCGACCGGCGCCGGCCGCGGGCGACCTGATTCTCGTCGTGGCCGACGCCGATCCGCTGCGCTCCGCGGATGTCCTGGGCCGGATGCGGGTCGAGCTGGGGGAGCGCCTGGGTCTCCGCGACGAGAACGTCCTCGCGTACGTCTGGGTCTATCCCTTCCCGATGTTCACGTGGGACGAGGAGAACCAGCGCTGGGACGCCACGCACAACCCGTTCAGCGCGCCGCTATGGGAGGAGGAGGCGCGGATGGAGTCCGATCCGGGCTCGGTCCACGCCCAGCAGTACGACCTGGCCCTCAACGGCTGGGAGCTGGGCGGGGGAAGCGTGCCGGATCCACCGCCGCGACCTGCTGGAGCGGGCGTTCACCCTCATGGGCCACAGCATCGAGGGAATGCGCGACCAGTTCGGGGCGCTCCTCGACGCCCTCGAGTACGGGGCGCCGCCGCACGGCGGCATCGCCATCGGCCTGGATCGCTGGAGCGCGCTCCTGGCGCGGCAGACGAACATTCGCGAGGTGATGGCCTTCCCCAAGACGCAGTCGGGGAGCGACCTGATGATGGGAGCGCCCTCGCCCATCAGCCGCGCCCAGCTCGACGAGCTGCACCTCGAGATCTCCCCCGACGAGTGATCCTTCCGACCCGGGCCGGAGCGCCCGCGTGACGGGAGGAAGCGCCTGTAGCGCCTTCGCGCGCAGCTGTGCCATGCTGCGCGGGCCACGACCGGCGTGCCGCCGGCGCGAGACGCTGCGCGGAGGTGCGACGTGAAGGTTCGAGACGTGATGACGACGCCGGTCCTGTCGGTGAAGCCGGAGACACCCCTGAAGGAGGTTGCCCGCCTCCTCATGGATCGGCGGATCAGTGGTGTGCCGGTCGCCGACGAGGATGGGAAGGTCCTTGGCATCGTCAGCGAGGCCGACTTCCTCATCAAGGAGCGCGGCACCACCGACCGCGGCTCGGGACGCAGGCCGCTGGCCTGGCTCTTCGGGGAAGAGCGCCGTGAGCTGGAGCAGGCGAAGATCAGCGCAACGACGGCCGGCGAGTCCATGACGCGACCGGCGATCAGCATCTGCGCGGACTGCAGCCTGCGCGAGGCTGCGGGGCTGATGGTCGAGAAGCGGGTGAACCGGTTGCCGGTCGTTGACGACGACCGCCTGGTGGGGATCGTGACCCGCGCGGACCTGGTGGGCGCCTTCGTCCGTCCGGACGAGGAGCTCGCGTCAATCATCGCCGACGAGGTGGTGCGCGACACGATGTGGCTCGAGCCCGGCGAGGTGACCGTGGCTGTAGCGGATGGCGTGGTGACGCTCAGCGGCACCGTGGACCGCCGTTCCACGGCCCGGATCCTGGCCAAGCTTGCGGCGCAGGTTGACGGCGTCGTCCGCGTGGACGACGCGGAGCTGCGCTGGGACCTCGATGACCGCGACATGCACGCGGCGCCCGAGCGCGGCGTGCCGGAGACGACCGCCGCTTCGCTCACCGCCCGCGAGCACCCCCGCACCACGGGCTGACACGTCCCGTCCGAAGATCGGGGCGGGGCGTTGCCGGGAGGCACCGGCCGGCGCGGGAATCCGTTGCTGGGCCTAGTGCTTTCGTGCTATTCCTGAGCCACGCACGCCGCGACCTCTGGTGCGACTGGGCACCCCTGCCCGAGCTCCGCACACGGCGCGCTCGTTACGCATCGGGAAAGGAAGGGCAATGGCTCACCGTAGATTCGCGCGCCTCATTGTGATCGCCGTCTCGCTGCTGATGGCGGCCGCGACCCCGGTGGTCGCATCCTCGCCGAAGAGCGCCGAACCACAGCGCATCGACGACGCGACGCTCAAGGCGATGTACACGAGCATGGGCGGCGCCGACGTGCTGCCGACCACGCGAACTATCCCGCACTGGTGGGGCTCCACCCTCGATCCGAGCAACGGCGTCACGTACGGCTACAACATGGCCGGCGCCGACCCGAACAACTGCAGCGGAGGCGATTGCTCGGTCACCATCCAGGCGGACATCACCCCTGTCATCGTCAACGTCGGCGGCCTGACGTTCAACGGCAATGACGTGCTGGCCGGCACCCTGGCCTCTCCCCAGTTTGCGACGAACGACTATGGGACCACCCCAGCTGCCACAGTCCCGGATTGCGGTCCAAACACTTCCGAGTGCCGAGGCGCGGGCGGCACTTTGTCGCAGGGCGACGCGGGCAACCAGCTCCAGCTTCAGGACGCCACCATGCGCGCCCAGTTCAACCAGACCGGTTCCTCGAACTACCACCTGATCCTGCACCCGAACGTCCTGCCGGCGGTAACCATCAACGTCCCCGCGAACCAGGGGACCCTGCTCCAGAGCGGGCGTGGCGTGATCTTCGCGGACATCAACATCAGCTGGTGGGCAGCCAAGATCCAGAATCTTGAGTCAACGTCGGACGCGACGCACCTGCCTATCTACCTGACTAATGACGTCCTCCTGCACATCGGCCCCGACATCTTCAACTGCTGTGTGATCGGCTTCCACGGCACCCGAGCGGCCGGGAACGGCGCGGGCAACACCAACAGCAAGGGGAACGCCTCCGTCCAGACCTTCGCCTGGGCCTCCTACATGTCACCGGGCATCTACGCACGCCCGAACGGCGGCTCTGTCTGGGCGCTGCAGGACATCCACGCGCTCAGCCACGAGATTGCCGAGTGGGCGGACGACCCGTTCGTGAACAACTACGTCGAGCCCTGGGTGACGCCCACCGCCCCGCAGTACGGGTGCACGGGCATCCTGGAGACCGGTGACCCGGTGGTGGCCATCGGCTTCGCGATGGGCACGAACGCCTATGCGCAGGGGCCCAATCCGAATGGCAGCCAGAGCGCCGACGGGTACTACCACCCGGAGGACGAGGCATTGCTGCCGTGGTTCATGCGAACCTCGCCGAACAACGTGTCCGAGCCGACGCAAGCTCCGTCGGCGAACGTCGGACGCTACACCTTCATGGGCGACCTGAACCCGTTCGCGGGATTCCGGGCGCCTGCCACGGGCTGCTGATGGCCCGGACCTGAAACGGACCCAACCCTACCGGCGAAGGCCGGCTCCTCCGGGAGCCGGCCTTTTGCTGTCCGGGGCCCGATTGGGCCGGGTGCCCGCGGTATCATCCGGCCGCAATGGCCATCTACCTCGATCACGCGGCTACGACTCCCGTCCGCCGCGAGGTCGTTGATGCGATGCTGCCGTACCTCACAGAGCACTGGGGAAACCCGTCGAGCATCCATGCCTCGGGACGCGCGGCGCGAAAGGGGCTTGACGAGGCGCGCGAACGGATCGCCGGGATCATTGGCGGGAAGGCGCGCGAGATCGTGTTCACCTCCGGCGGCAGCGAAGCCGACAATCTCGCCATCAAGGGCGTCGCCTGGGCGGCGTCCTCCCGGGGCCGGCACCTGGTCACGACGACAATCGAGCACAAGGCGGTGCTCCAGACCTGCGCACTCCTGGAGCGCCATGGGTTCGAGACGACGCTGGTGGGCGTGGACGCGGACGGAATGGTCGATCCCGACGCGGTGGCCGCCGCCATCACCGACAAGACCACCCTGGTCAGCGTGATGGCGGCCAACAACGAGGTGGGCACCCTGCAGCCGGTTCGCGAGATCGGCAACGTTTGCAGGTCCCGGCACGTCATCTTCCACGTGGATGCCATCCAGGCGGCGCCGATGCTGCCCATCGACGTCGACGCGTGGCAGGCCGATCTGGTCTCCCTCTCGGCGCACAAGCTGTACGGGCCCAGGGGGATCGGCGCGCTCTACGTCCGCCAGGGCACCGCGCTGGTCCCCGAGATGCAGGGCGGGTCGCAGGAGCGCCAGCGCCGAGCCGGGACGGAGAACGTGGCCGGTGCGGTGGGCTTCGCGGAGGCATTCGCCCTCGCCGCCCGGGAGCCGGACCGCACCCGCGAGGTCGCGCGTCTCACCGCTCTGCGCGACCTGCTGCTGGACGGCCTGACCGCGATCGACGGTGTTCGGCTCAGCGGGCATCCCCAGCAGCGATTGCCCAACAGCGCCAGCGTCCTGGTGGGCGGCGTCGAGGGCGGCGACCTCGTCGCTGCGCTGGACCTGGAGGGCATAGAGGCATCCACGGGGTCGGCGTGCACGACCGGCAGCCTGGATCCGAGCCATGTCCTGCTCGCGATGGGCATCGACGACGAGGCCGCCCATGGATCGTTGCGCCTGACGTTGGGTCGCGCGACGACCGCCGAGGACGTCAGCACCACCATCTCCACGGTGGAACGATGCGTCCTGCGCCTTCGCGGCCGGGGTCCGGCCGGTGGTCTGCCCGCCAGCGTGTCGGCAGATCCGCGCACCGCATGACATCGAGCACGGGAGGCGCAAGGACGTGCTAGCACGGTTCTGGTCAAGGATCCGGCGCTCCGCGGAGCTGTCGGCGGTGCTCTCCTTCCTCTTCCCGGGCCTGGGACAGGGCGTGACCGGCGCCATCGGGCGTGGTCTGCTCCTCGCCGGCCCGGCCCTCCTGTTGCTCGTCGGCGGGGTCTGGATGATCGGCGAGAGCAAGGTGCGTCTCGCCGGCCTGCTCCTCGACCCCGCGGTGGTCAGCGCGCTCCTCATGCTCGACGCGGTCCTGCTGCTCTACCGGTTGGCCGCGATCGTGGACGCCTACCTGATCAGCCGCCGGCTCCACCCGCACCACGTTCCCGACCGCTCGCGCCGTGTTCTCTCGATCAGCATCCTGGTGGCACTCCTGCTGGCCACGGTCTCGATGCACGCGGCCGTGGGCGTCATGGGCTACAAGGTCTACGTCGCTGATTCGAAGTTCTTCAACCCGTCCGGGCCCGGTGGCGGCGTGGGCGAGGTCCCCACCGCGGAGCCGACCATCGGCGCGGGCCAGACCGCCGGCCCGTCGCCCACCCCGGTCTGGACCCCAATGCCCATTCCGCCCTGGAAGGCCGACGGTCGACTGAACCTGCTGCTCGTGGGTGGGGATGCCGGCCCGGGGAGGTGGTCCCTTCGAACCGACACGATGATGCTGCTCAGCGTCGACATCGCCACGGGGCGGGCGGCCATGTTCGGAATCCCCCGCAACCTGGTCAACGTGCCGCTCGGCGCGCAGAGTGCGAAGGCGTTCAAGTGCGGCTGCTTCCCGGATCTGCTCAACGCGCTGTATGTGTATGCGGGTCAGCATCCGGAGTCGTTCCCCGGCGGTGAGGCGCGTGGCTATCTCGCCCTGCAGAGCGCGGTTGGGGCACTCACCGGCGCCCCGATCGACGGGATGCTGGTCGTGGACCTCAACGGGTTCGTCCGGCTCGTGGACGCCCTGGGCGGGATCGACATCAACGTCCCCTACGCGATCTACGACTCGCACTACCCGTTGGAGAACGGCCGTGGCGATGTGGCGATCTACATCAAGGCCGGCCAGCAGCACATGAACGGCCATGTCGCGCTGGAGTACGCGCGCTCGCGCCACCAGGATGACGACTACCACCGCATGCAGCGCCAGCAGTCCGTCCTGCTGGCCCTGCGCCGGGCGGTGAAGCCGTGCGCCCTGATTCCCCGGCTGCCTGAGCTGATCGACATCGCCGGAGACTCGCTCTGGACGGACCTCTCGCCCAGGGACATGCCGGACCTCCTCGCGCTGGCCCAGCAGGTCGATACCTCGAAGGTTGCTCGCTACGCCTTTGACCCCCCGACCATTCCCGAGTACCTCACCGCGCGCGCCGTGGGCAAGGTGCACGCCATGGTGGCGAATGCGTTCAGCGCCATGGCCACGCCTGCGCCCGGGGAGACCGCCACCCCCGTGCCCGCGGAGATCACCGGCTCCGGCTGCTGAGCGCGACGCGCCCGGCTCGCTATCATCGGGCGGGTATGAGCCGAATCGTGGCCGCCATGAGCGGCGGAGTGGACTCCAGCGTCGCGGCGGCGCTGCTCGCGCGCGAGAGTGCAGCGCGCGGCGACGAGGTGGTTGGCGTCTGGATGCGCACCCATCCCGACAACGGAGAAGGCTGGGAGAACCGTCGCTCCTGCTGCTCGCCGGACGCCGCCGACGACGCCCGCCGCGTTGCCCAGATCCTGGGCATCCCCTTCTTCATCCTCAACGTGGAGCAGGCGTTCGAAGCGAAGGTGATCGACGCATTCGCGGATGCCTACCTGGCCGGTGCGACCCCCAATCCCTGCCAGGCCTGCAACCAGTACATCAAGTTCGACGAGCTCCTGCGCCGCGGGCTGGGCGCGTACGGCGCCGCAGCGGTTGCGACAGGCCACTACGCGCGGATCGAACAGCGTGACGGCCGATGGCGCCTGCTGCGCGCCGCCGACGCGAACAAGGACCAGACCTACTTCCTGTGGGTCCTGACCCAGGAGCAGCTGGCCGCCACCCGGTTTCCGCTGGGCGCCATGACCAAGCCGGAGGTGCGGGCCATGGCCGCGCAGCTGGCGCTCCCCACCGCCGACAAGCCCGAGTCGCAGGAGATCTGCTTCGTCCCCACCGGCGACTACCGCTCGCTCCTCACCGAACGCCGCGCCTACGCCGGTGACCCGGGACCCATCATCGACGCGGGCGGTACGGTGGTGGGCCGGCACACCGGCTACGCGCACTACACGGTGGGGCAGCGGCACGGGCTTGGCGTCGCGCTGGGCGAGGCGGTGTACGTGCGCGAGGTTCGGCCGGAGTCGAACACGATTGTCGTCGGGCGGCGGGACGATGTCGCCAGCACACGGTTCGAGGTCGACGGTCGCCGGTTCGTGGCCGGCGAGCCCCCGGCAGAACGGTTCACGGCGTCGGTGCGCATCCGGCATCGGGCGCTGGACGTTCCATGCGAGGTGACCCTGGTGGGCGGCGATCGCTTCGTGGTCGAAGCCGCCGAACCGGTGTGGGCTCCAGCCCCAGGTCAGGCGGCGGTGCTGTACGACGGCGAGGAATGCCTGGGGGGCGGGAGGATCGCGCGGTCGTACGTCCCCACGCGGGGATGATTGCCTGGCTGATCCTCGTGGTGATGACCGCGGGCTTCAACCTGTTCGCCTTTCTTGCCCTGCGCGGTCGCTGGGGACCGCTGGTCCCGTTCCTGGCCGTCGCCGCGCTGATCGGCACCGTCGCCGGGAATGCGGTCGGCGGGCGATTGGGCATCGATCTCCTCCGCATTGGAGACTTCGAGTTCGCGGCCGCCTCGGTGGGCGCCGAGGCGGCGATGCTGGCCACCGTGCTCCTGGCCGCGGTGGCACCGGCACCCGCCCCACCCGCGGATGAGCCGTGATGCGTAGAATCAGGGCCATCGCACGAAGGAGTGGCGCGGTCTGATGAGGGATTCCGGATTCGGCAGCTTCCTGGCTGGACTGGTGGTCGGCGGGTTCGTGGGCGCCGCCGTGGGCATGCTCCTGGCTCCCGAATCGGGCACCCGGCTGCGCGAGCAGGTGGGCGAGTTCGTCGATGGGCGTCGAGAGGCGTTCGACGAGGCGATCAACGAGGGTCGTGTCGCCGCCGAGATTGCCCGCGCGGAGATGCTCGGCGCTGCCGAAGGTGGAATCGAGCACGCCGGCGGCCAGCCGGAGATCGCAGCGTCCTGACCCGGCTCCCGGAAGACCCATTGAGACAGAGGGAGCCGGTCCAGGCCGGCTCTCGCCGTGCCGGGCGCCAATCCCCCCAGACAGGACCGACTGATTCAATGCAGCAGCGTTCCGCAGCAGAGATCCGCGAGCGATTCCAGCGCTTCTTCGAAGCGCAGGGACACACACGCGTGCCCGCTGCACCCCTGCTCGCCCGGGACGACCCCACGCTCCTCTTCGTCAACTCCGGGATGGTCCCGTTCAAGCGCGTCCTGACCGGCGAGGAGAAGCGCGACTACACGCGGGCCGTGGACGCGCAGCCGTGCCTGCGGGTTGCCGGCAAGCACAACGACTTCGAGGAGGTCGGCCGGAACACGCCGCAGCCACACACCCTCTTCGAGATGCTCGGCAACTGGAGCTTCGGCGACTACTTCAAGCGCGGAGGCGATCCACTGGGCCTGGGGGTTTCTGACTGCCGAGCTTGGCATCCCGGCAGACCGACTGGCGGCCACCACCTATACCGATGACGACGAGGCGTACCGCATCTGGACCGAGGAGATCGGGCTACCGGCGGAGCGGATGGCTCGCTGGGGCAACATCGCGCACCGGCGACGAGCACAACTTCTGGCAGCATGGGGGACACCGGCCCGTGCGGCCCGTGCAGCGAGCTGCACTACGATCGCGGTGCCCACCTCAGCGAGGGGCCGGAGTGCGTGCCGGACCATTCCGAGAATTGCCCGCGCTGGCTCGAGATCTGGAACCTTGTCTTCATGGAGTCGGATCGCGCGGCAGACGGCACCCTGACGCCCCTCCCGTTCCGCAGCGTCGACACCGGGATGGGCCTGGAGCGCATCACCTCGGTCGTGCAGGGTGTCGACAGCAACTACCGGACGGACCTCTTCGAGCCGATCATCGCCCGCCTGGCGGCCTTCATCGGTCACAACCCGGAGACCGTGGAGAGCGAGCGGTTCAGCTACCAGGTCGTCGCGGACCACTCGCGCGCCATGACCTTCATGGTCGCTGAGGGCATCAAGCCGTCGAACGAGGGAGCCGGCTATGTCCTGCGGCGGATCATCCGGCGCGCGGTGCGGCACGCCCGGCTGATGGGCATCACCCGCCCCTTCCTGCGCGAGACGTGCGCGGTCGTCGTGGAGCTGATGGGCGGCGCCTACCCAATGCTGGCCAGCGGACGCGACCGGATCCTCGACGCGGTGGCGGCGGAGGAGGAGAAGTTCGCACGCACCCTCGAGGCCGGCAGCGAGCGCCTGGCGCAGCTGGTGGTCGCGGCGGGGTCGGGCGGCGTCATTCGGGGCGACGACGCGTTCAAGCTGCATGACACCTTCGGCTTCCCGATCGACCTCACCATCGAGGTCGCGGCGGAGTCCGGGGTCACGGTCGACCGCGACGCGTTCGAGGGGGCCATGGCTGAACAGCGTCGCCGATCCCGGGCCACCCGCAAGGCGGCGTTCCGGGTGGAAGAGGCGCTCGCCTCGCTGAGCAGCGAGTTCATCGGCTACCCGAACCAGACCGAGGCCGATGGCGTCACCGTCATCGGCATCGGCGGAGGGGATGGCGATGAGGAGCCGACCCTGGTGGTCCTCGACCGGAGCCCCTTCTACGCGGAGGGCGGCGGCCAGGTGGGCGATCGCGGCGCGCTGATCGGCCCCAACGGGCGGCTCGAGGTGGAGGACACCCAGCGGGCTGGCGACGCGATCGTGCACATCGGGAGCCTCGATGGCACGCTGGCCGTTGGCGAGACGATCCGCGCCGAGGTGGATCCCCAGGCGCGCTGGGGAGCGGCGCGCAACCACACCGCGA
This sequence comes from uncultured Chloroflexia bacterium, assembly GCA_963773405.1. Classification (GTDB taxonomy): domain Bacteria; phylum Chloroflexota; class Limnocylindria; order QHBO01; family QHBO01; genus CAVXEH01. The sequence goes on from CAVZAQ010000001.1 coordinate 58,244, forward strand.
CGCACCTCCTGCACCGTGCCCTGCGCGACGTGCTCGGCGAGCAGGCCAGGCAGGCGGGGAGCTGGGTGAGCCCGGACGGCCTCCGGTTCGACTTCCCGTCCTCCGGCGCCACGCCCCGCGAAGCCCTTCGCGAGGTCGAACGGCGAGTCAACGAACAGGTGCGACGCGACGCGGCGGTGACGCCAACCCAGATGAGCCTGACCGATGCGCAGGCGCTTGGCGCGGACATGTTCTTCGGTGAGAAGTACGTACCCGAGTCGGTGCGCGTCGTGGCGGTCGACGGGTACAGCAGGGAGCTGTGCGGCGGTACGCACGTGGCCACGACCGGACAGATCGGCGACTTCCGGATCACCGCGGAGTCGAGCATCGGCGCCGGGCTGCGACGGATCGAGGCGGTCACCGGGTCGGGAGCAGACGAGCTGGTCGCGCGCCGGCTGGCCGCCCTGCACGACGCGGCGCAGCTGCTCGGCGAGCAACCGGAGCAGGTGCCCGCTCGCGTGGCCGCGCTGCTCGAGCGGGTCCGCGTCGCAGAGAAGGCCGCGCGCGACGGGGGCGCGCGCGGCCCCACGGGCCGCCATCGACCCGGGAGCGGTGCTCGCACGCGCGGAATCCGTGGCCGAGACAAAGGTCATCGTCGAACGCTTCGAGGAGGCGGATGCCGGCGCCCTTCGAGCGCTGGCGGACGGGCTGCGGGGAGCCACCGGCCGTTTCCTCCTCGTTGCCGGCGGCGCCGCCAACGGACAGGCGGCGCTGCTGGTTGCGGCGAGCCGCGACCTCGTCGCCGAGGGCTTCGACGCCGTGCCCGTGGTGCGGGCGGCGGCGGGCCTGATGGGCGGCGGCGGTGGCGGTCGACCGGACCTGGCCCAGGCCGGCGGGCGGGATGCAGCGCGCCTGGACGAGGCGCTGCGCGAGGCCGGCCGCATTGCGCTCGAGGCCCTCCAGCGCCTCGAGGCGACCTGAGCAGCCGGCGGCGCGGGGCCGAAATGCAGGGACTTGTCGGGCGCGTCGTCGACCGGCTGCAGGGCACGCTGCGGTCAGGGCGCCGAGACTGCGGGTGCCATCGCGGCCCTCGACATCGGCACGGAATTCGCCAAGGCCCTGGTGGTCACCACCGAGCCGGGGGCATCCGGGTCGCTCGACGGCGTGGTGCGCGGGGTGGGCCGTCAGCGCCAGGGCCTGACCCACATGCAGTCGGGGACGGTCAGCGACATCGATGCGGTGGTGGCGAACTGCTCGCACGCGCTCGACGAAGCACGGGCCATGGCCGGAATTCGACCGCGGAGCGTGGTGATCGGGATTGCCGGCGAGCTGGTGAAGGGAACCACGACCTCTCTCGCCGCCCGCCGCGAGGACCCGCGTCGCCCCCTCGACCAGGCGGAGCTGCAGTTCGTGGTGGAGCGCGTCCAGGACGATGCCCTGCGCGAGGCGGAGCGCCGTATCGGCTGGGAGAGCGGGATGGAGCGGCTCGACGTACGGCTCGTGCATGCCGCGATCGTCGAGATGAAGATCGACGGATATCCGGTGAACAATCCCATTGGGTTCACGGGCGCGCACATCGAGCTGGCGATCTTCAACGCCTTTGCACCCATGGTGCACCTGGGGGCCCTCCAGTCCGTGGCGGCTGCCCTGGACCTGGCGCTGCTGGGGGTGATCGCGGAGCCCTATGCGGTCGCCACCTGCCTGGCGCCGCGCGAGCTGGGCGACGCCGGTGCGGTCTTCATCGACGTGGGCGGCGGGACCTCCGACGTGGCGCTCGTCCGGCACGGCGGGATTGCGGGGACGAAGATGCTCGCGCTCGGTGGCCGCGCGTTCACCAAGGGCCTGGCCGAGCGCTTCGATCTCTCGTTCGAGCGCGCGGAGACGCTGAAGCTCGCGGCTGCGAACGGCGAAGTGCTGCCGGATGGCGCCGCGCCGCGACAGGCGGTTGATGCCGCACTCCTCGAGGATGCGAGTATCTGGCTTGATGGTGTGGAGCTGATGATCGGTGACCTCGCGGAGGGTGAGCTCCTGCCGTCACGCATCTACGTCTGCGGCGGTGGCGCGCGCCTGCCGCAGATCAGCGAGGTGCTCGCCGGGGACGCGTGGTGGCGGCACCTGCCGTTCGCCCGGCGTCCAGAGGTTCGTGCCCTGGGGCCGGAGGACGTTGCGGGCATCCGGGACGGCTCGGGGATGCTCGTCACTCGCCAGGACGTGACCCCCATGGCCCTCGCCCACCAGGGCCTCATCCTGGATGCACAGACGAGCGCTGTGGAACAGGCGATGCGCGGCGCGGTGCGCGCCATGGACCTGTAGCCCATGGCCGATCAGCCGGAGGACGGCGCGCCGCAGGTCCTGTACCTCGAACCCGATGACGAGATTCCCTCGGTGGTTCGGCGGCTGGAGGCTGTTCGGGGCGCGGGACCGGTGATTCTGGTCGCTCCTGGCCGCAGCAGGGCGACCTCGAGCACCTTTGGCCTGCGCCTTCTCGCCCGCCGTGCCGCCGACGCGCAGATCAACCTTCGGCTGGTGGCCGACGCGGCCACGCGCGCGGTGGCCACGGAGGTCGGCGTCACGGCGTACGCCACGATTGGCGAGGCACAGGCGGGCCTTCCGGCCGTGGATCCGGAGCTCCCGTCCCGATCCCGGGCGGCAATCCACGTGGTACGGGGCGAGCGCACGGCGCTCCCGTCGATGACCGGGCCGCTCCCCGCGCGTGCCGAGGCCGAGCCCTACGCCGGACCTGCCATTGATACGCGCCGTGCGGACGATACCCAGTCGGTGCCCGTCGTCTCGCCGCCGCAGGCGCCGCGTGCCGCGTGGCCGCGCCCGCGCTTCCGCTGGCCGCAGGACCGGCGAGGCTGGCTGTGGAGCGGCGGGGTCGTGGTCCTGGTCGCCGCAATCGTGGCGGCCATCCTTCCCGGTGCGACGATCCACGTGGTGCCCGACCTGCGGGCGGTCGGACCCTTCGTCTATCCGCTGCAGCTTCCCGCCACGGCGGACAGCGGGGAGCTGACGAGCACGCTCTCGGCGCCGGCCACGGGCACGTACGATGCCTCGACGCCTGCAACCGGTCAGGCGACCTTCGCGAACTACAGCTTCAGCCAGGTGACCGTGCCGAAGGGCACCAAGGTCTCGTCCGGCGAGCTCGTGTTCACCACCGACGACGCAATCGTGATCCGTGGTGCCGGCGTCTTCGGCCAGGGGGCCACCGGGAGCGTCGGAGTGACGGCGGCCGTGCCGGGCGTGGACGGAAACGTGGCGGCGGATGCCATCGACACCGTGGACGATCGCGCCATCCGCGGACAGCTGTGCTCCTATCCCATCGGCTGTCCGCGCCTGGTGGCCAACCGGGACCCGCTGACGGGCGGCGAGACGAAGACGGGGGTGGAGATCTCGCAGCAGGACGTGGACGGGCTCCTGGCCCGCATCGATGCCGACCTGCGAAGCCAGCTGACGGATCACCTGTCCGCGCACCCGGAGCGGATCTACGCACCGCCCAGCGCCGCGGAGGAGCCCGTGGTCACGATCCCGGACAAGACGGTGGGCGCCCGGGACCAAGAGTCCTTCCAGCTGAATGGAACGCTCGCAGTACGACCGCCGCTTCGTCACCCGCGAGGAGGTCTCCCTGGCGGGGGTGGCGAAGATCCACGCCGATACCCGCGCGCAACCGGCCGGCACCCAGCTCGTGGAATCCACCATCTCCGTGTCCCCTTCGTCGCTGGCGGTGAACGGCCAGCAGATCACGGCGATGCTCAGCGTTCGCGCCTCGGTGGCGCCGGTGCTCGACGAGAGCCAGCTGAGAGCGCGCGTCGCCGGCAAGTCGCGCCAGGACGCGGCACAGGCGCTCAGCGACATCGGTCTGACGACGGTCGACCTGTGGCCTGGGTGGGTGGATACCGTGCCGCAGCTGCCGTTCCGGATCACGATCAGCGTCGAGGCACCGTCGCCGTCGCCGTCACCGTCGTTCCAGAGCGAGGCACCCCTCGTGGTGCCGTCTCCATCGCCGTGAGTCGTCTGCTTGGGATCGACCACGGCCGGCGACGGATGGGCATTGCGGTTGCGGACACAGAGACCGGGGTGGCCTTCGCCCGCCCGGCCCTTCGCCTGGGAGGACGTGCGGGACTGGAGGCGGTGGTGAGCCTGGCGCGCGACGAGCGAGCCGAGCTGGTCATCGTTGGCTTGCCCCGCAATATGGACGGCAGCGAGGGATCCCAGGCCGCGCAGGCGCGCGCGTTCGGCGCAGCGCTGGTCGCGGCGGGGATCCGCGTGGTGTACGTCGACGAGCGGCTCACCACCTGGGAAGCGCGGCGCCAGCTCGAAAGCGCGGACCGCCGGCCCTCCCGTGCGAGCGGCGAGCTAGACTCGGCGGCGGCGCGCCTGATCCTGCAAGATTATCTGGACTCGGGCCCCACGGGCCCGGAGCACCCACGGCAAACCGCGGGCGACCGCCATCACCAGGAGATCGGATGAACGAGGACCCGCGATCCCGTTGGGAAGACGAAGATCGTCGCAACGTGCGGATCCGCGAGCTTCGCGCCCAGCGAGGCGCAGTCGACCGACGCCAGCGACGGCCCTTCCAGCCGCTCATCCTGCTGGCCTGGTTCGCGGGTGTCGCCGCGCTGGCTGCCGTGCTCATCTTCATCGGGTTCCTTGCGTTCGCGCCACGCATGATGTCGTGGGTTGAGGCGAACCCGGGGATGATCAAGCAGGGGATCGTCCTGGACTTCGTCCGCTGGTACCAGCCGCACGCCCTCGACGACGTGCCCGCGAGCGCCGACGGCGGCCGGATCAACATCGAGGTCCCGACCGGGGCGACGGACGCCGAGATCGGCCATCTCCTCTTCGAGAAGGGTCTTGTTCGCAGCGAGCTGGCCTTCCAGTACTGGGTGGCGCAGGTGGGCCGAGCGGGCAGCCTGCAGGCCGGGTCCTATGACCTGTCGCCGTCGCTCACGCCTTCGGAGATTGCCGCCGCGCTGCAGCAGAAGGCCGGCGTGGAGGTGACCATCCGCATCCAGGAAGGGTGGCGGCTGGAGCAGATCGTGGCCTACCTGTCCACCACGAAGCTGACCATGAACCTCAATGACTTCGTGACCCTGGTGAAGACACCGCCCGGCGGACCTGCTCAACGAGTACGCCTTCTTCCAGGACCTCCCCACAGGGCGCAGCCTGGAGGGATACCTCTACCCCGATACATACCGCATCAACGCGAACGCCACGGCGCGCGAGGTGGTCGAGAAGCTGCTCGGCACGTTCGACGCCCGGCTCACGTCCGATCTCCGGGCCGCCATCGCGACGCAGAAGATCGGCGGCAAGCCCATGACCGTCGACCAGGCGGTCACCCTGGCGAGCATTGTCGAGCGCGAAGCGGTGCTCGACTCGGAGCGACCGACGATTGCCGGGGTCTACATGAATCGTCTGAACACGGCGGGCTGGGTGCTGAACGCGGACCCGACGCTCCAGTACGGACTGGCCACGGCGGCGAACGCGGATGCCACCGTGAGCACCTGGGACTCGATCACCTGGTGGCCGCCCCTGCAGACGGCCGGGAAGCGACGTCGAGCTGCCCAAGGATCTGGCGGGATACCAGACCTACCTGAATGCCGGGCTGCCGCCAACGCCCATCGCCGCGCCGCGGATCGCATCGATCGAAGCGGTGGCCAACGCCGACACCAAGACGGGCTACTTCTTCTTCGTGGCGGGGTGCCCCAACGGCACGCGCGACGGTTCGCACTACTTCGCGAAGACGCTCGCCCAGCACAACGCCAACATCGCCAAGGCCAACGCGGAATGCCCCGCGTCATGATCCTCGCAGCACGGAGGCACCCGCCGGCATGATCAGCACCGGTGACATCAAGAAGGGCGTGATCATTGAGCTGGACGGCCAGCTCATGAAGGTCCTGGACTGGACCCACATCAAGATGGCACGCGGCTCGGCGCAGGTCCGGATGAAGCTCCAGAACGTTCGGAAGGGCGACATCGTGGAGCGCACCTTCCAGGCCGGCACCCGCTGGCCGCGGGCTCGCGTCGAGCAGCGCAAGGTCCAGTACCTGTACAGCGACGGCACCATCTACTACTTCATGGACAACGAGACCTACGAGCAGATTGCCGTGAGCGGCGAGATGATTGGCGACGACCGGCAGTACCTCAAGGAGAACACCGACGTCCTTGTCAGCTCGTACGAGGGTGAGGTCCTGGGCCTGGATCTGCCGGTGACGGTCGACCTGGCCGTCAGCCAGACCGATCCCGGCTTCGCCGGGGACACGGCGACAGGTGCCAAGAAGCCCGCCACGATGGAAACCGGCCTGGTGGTCCAGGTTCCGCTCTTCGTGAGCGAGGGCGACACGATCCGGGTCGACACCCGCAACGGGGAGTACGTGACACGCGTCTAGCCGAGCCTCGCCAGCGATGAGTGCGGACCAGCCCACGCTCTGGGGCGCGGCCTCCGTGCCGCCGCGCATCCTGCGGGTCAGCGAGCTCAACCGCCGGGTGCGCTCGCTCCTCGACGCGGATCCGACCCTCACCGACGTCTGGGTGGAGGGCGAGATCAGCAGCCCCTCGTTCCCGGCCTCCGGACATTGCTTCTTCACTCTGAAGGACGCCGCCTCGCAGCTGCGGGCGGTCCTCTTCCGCGACGATCTGGCACGCTCCGCCGTCCGCCCGCAGCATGGGGCGGCGGTTGTCTGCCACGGTCGCGTGCGGGCCTACGAGGCGCAGGGTGTCTACCAGCTCTACGTGGAGTCGCTGACGCCTGCCGGCGCCGGTGATCTCCACGCCCGATACGAGCAGCTCCGCGCCCGCCTCGCCGCGGAAGGCCTCTTCGACGATCGCCGCAAGCGGGCCCTGCCGCGCTGGCCGCGCCGCATCGGCGTGGTGACCTCGCCGGTCGGGGCCGTCTGGCAGGACATCAGCAACGTCATCCGGCGCCGATACCCCCTCGTCGAGCTGGTGCTGTCGCCGACGGTGGTCCAGGGCGACGTGGCCGCCCCCGCCGTCGTCCGTGCGCTCGAGCGGCTCTACGCGCGACCGGCGATCGACGTGGTCATCCTGGCACGCGGCGGCGGCTCGCTCGAGGACCTGTGGGCGTTCAACGACGAGCGGGTGGTCCGGGCGGTCGTGGCCTCCCCGGTCCCTGTGGTGGTCGGCGTGGGCCACGAAAGCGACGTGACCCTGGCGGACTTCGCCGCGGACCTGCGCGCGCCGACGCCCAGCGCGGCCGCCGAGCTCGTGGTCCCCGATGGCACACAGCTGCCCGCCATCCTGGGACGGCTGCGGGATCGCGCCTCGAGCGCGCTGATGACCCGCCTCGCGGATCGGCGCGCGGTGGTTCAGAACGAGGGTCGGGCGTTGCTTGGCGCCGCGCCTGATCTTGCCGGTGCGCGCCAGAGGGCCGGTGACCTCGTCGACCGCGGCCAGCGCGCCCTCGACCAGCGAATGGGTCGCGAACGGGCCGTCCTGGACGGGGTGCGCGCTGGCCTTCGGGCTCTTGGTCCGGCCGCCACGCTGGCCCGTGGGTACGCGGTGGCGCGACGCGCGGACGGACAGATCGTGCGCAGCAGCGACGAGGTCACGGTGGGGGAGGCGCTCGAGGTCGTGCTGGGCGCGGGTCGCCTGGGTACCGAGATCCAGTCCATCTCCCATGAACGCGCAGAGGAGCTGCTCGCATGACGGCGCCCACCCCACCGACCGACGAGGAGCTGGCGACCCGCCCCTTCGACGAGCTCGTCACCGAGCTGCAACGGATCGTGGCGGCCCTGGAGGGCGGCAACGTGGGCCTCGAGGAGTCCATCTCCCTCTATCGCGAGGGGCTGCGTCTCCACGCGGCCTGCGAGGAGCGGCTGCGGCGCGCGGAGCTGGCGATCGCCGACCTCGGACGGCGCGCCGGCGCCCCGGCCGAACCTGGCGAGCCGCCGGGCGGGGAATGACGGCGGGCCCTCGAGAGCCATCGTCGTCCGCGCCGGGGACGCGCGGGACGCGGAGGCCATCGCAGCCCTCAACGGCGAGCTGGGCTATCCATCCATTCGGCGAAGAGGTGGAAGCGCGGCTCGCGGCGCTCGCCATCTCGCCGTCCGATGAGATCTACGTTGCGGAACAGGGCGGCCGGGTTGTCGGTTGGGTGCACGTGGCGCTCAAGCCCTCCCTCGTCGACGTTCCGTCGGCGCAGGTGATGGGCCTGGTGGTGCGCGAGGATCGGCGTGGCAGCGGGATCGGCAGGGAGCTCCTGCTTCGCGCCGAGGCCTGGGCCGCGGGGCGCAACATGCGGAGGATGCTCGTCGCGTCGCGCACGACTCGGGAGCGAGCGCATCGGTTCTACGAGCGCGAGGGATATGCGGTCCTGAAGCAGTCGACCTACTTCGAGAAGCGGCTCGGCGATTGACGCCGGAACGGGGCCCCCGGGCTCGATCGGCCCTATACTCGGCGGCGACCCGTCTCCTGGAGGACGCATGGCGATTCTCGACTCGATCCGCGACCCGGCCCAGCTGCGCGGTCTCGATTACGACGCCCTGGAGGCCCTGGCGGCCGAGCTGCGCGAGAAGATGATCCGGACCGTGCGCCACACCGGCGGGCACCTGGCGAGCTCGCTCGGCGCGGTGGAGATCGCCATCGCGCTGCATCGGGTCATGGACTCGCCGCGGGACAGGATCGTCTGGGACACCGGGCACCAGGCCTATGCACACAAGCTGCTCACCGGCCGCAGCGACCGGTTCGACACGCTCCGCCAGGTCGACGGCATCAGCGGGTTCCCGCGTCGGTCAGAGAGCGAGCACGACGTGTTCGACGGCGGGCATGCGGGCACCGGGGTCTCCATCGGCATTGGCCTGGCGGCGGCGCGGGACCTCCTGCCGGCCGATGATCCGGGGCGTGCCCAGCGCGGTGGCGGTCTGCGTGGGGGACGCCGCCATGCAGAGCGGCCTGACACTCGAGGCCCTCAACCACCTGGGCCAGATGCGCCAGCGACTGCTGATCGTGCTCAACGACAACGAGATGAGCATCAGCCGCTCGGTGGGCGGCCTCTCCACCCGCCTGAACAAGCTGCGCCTGACCCGCGTCTACCAGGAGACGAAGACCGCCACCCAGCGGACCCTGCCGCGGGTACCCCTGCTCGGCAAGCCGGCGTTCGAGCTTCTCTCCTGGGCGAAGGAGGGGTTCAAGCGGACCTGGGCCAAGGTCGGCTTTTTCGAGGACATGGGGATCACCTACATCGGGGTCCTCGACGGCCACGACCTGCGAGAGCTGGAGCGCGCATTCGAGCAGGCATTCCACCTGCCCGGCCCGGTCCTCGTCCACGTCAAGACGGTGAAGGGCCGGGGGTATGCGCCGGCCGAGCAGGACAGCGTCAGCTTCCACGGCGCCAGCCTGCCGCCCATCGACCTGACCGGGATTGACCCCACCGAGGAGCCGCTTCCGCCCGATGCGGGCCACGGCCACAAGCCCAAGACGTACACCCAGACGTTCGTCGAGGAGCTCGTTCGCCTGGCGGAGGCGGATCCTCGGATCTGTGCCATCACCGCCGGGATGCCCACCGGAACGGGACTCACCCGCTTCGAGGAGCGGTTCGCGGACCGCTTCTTCGACGTGGGCATTGCCGAGCAGCACAGCGTGACGATGGCCGCCGGCATGGCCCTCGCCGGGAAGCGGCCGGTGGTGGCGCTCTACTCGACCTTCAGCCAGCGTGCGTATCGACCAGCTCGTCCACGACGTCTGCCAGAACGATGTGCCGGTCCTGCTCGCCATCGACCGGGCCGGGCTCGTTGGCGAGGACGGGACCAGCCACCAGGGAATGTTCACCCTCCCGGCACAGCGATCGCTGCCGAACCTGGTGATCGGGTCTCCCAAGGACGAGCAGGAGCTGCGCGACATGGTCGTCACCGCCTTCGAGCACAACGGGCCCATGAGCCTGCACTACCCGCGCGACGCAGGCGAGGACCTTCCGGATCGCGACGGCCACGCCATCGAGGTCGGCCGCGGCGAGCTGCTGCGCGAGGGCGACGACGTGCTGATGGTCGGCTTTGGTCCCATCGTGCAGCGCCTCCTCCGGGTTCGCGAAGCGCTCGCCGACGAGGGGATCTCGGCTGCCGTTCTCAACGCTCGCTGGGCGAAGCCGCTCGACGAGGCGCTCATTGCGCAGCACGCTACCGGCAGGCGCCTCGTGGTGACGGCCGAGGAGTCGGCCGCCATGGGCGGGTTCGGTGACGGTGTCCTCGATGCCCTGAACCGGGCCGGGATCCGCGTCCCGCTGCTCAAGATTGCGCTCGCGGAGGGGTTTGTCGACCATGGCGCCGTCGACGAACTGCGGCGCCAGCAGGGGATCGACGACGCGGGGATCCTCTCGCAGGGTGCGCACGGCACTGGAGCTTCCCGATGTGACCCGGTCGCCGCGTCGGGCGAAGGTCACGGCCGCATAAGGGCCCGCGTGAGCCGGGTCCGCCTGGACCAGCTGCTCGTTCTGCGCGGCATCGCCGCGTCGCGTGCGGAGGCGCAGGCGCGCATCCTGGCTGGCGAGGTGAGCCTGGTGCAGGCGCCGGGGCGGCACCTGAAGCCAGGCCAGCTGGTCGCCGACGACATTCCCCTGGCGCTGGCTCACACCACGAGATGGGCGTCGCGCGGCGGCGAGAAGCTGGTCGCGGCGCTTGATGCCTTCGGGGTCGATCCCGGCGGCCTGGCCTGCCTGGATGCCGGGGCGTCCACCGGCGGCTTCACCGACGTCCTGCTGGAGCGTGGCGCGCGCCTGGTCTACGCGGTCGACGTCGGTCGCGGGCAGCTCGTCGACCGGCTCCGCCGCGATCCGCGGGTGGTGGTCATGGACCGCACCAACCTGCGCACGCTGCAACGCCTCCCCGAGCCCATCAACCTCGCCACCCTGGACCTCTCGTTCATATCGTTGGGGCTGGTCCTGCCAGCGGTGCGCGCCCTGCTCGCCGATGGCGGCCGGGTCGTCGCGCTGGTCAAGCCTCAGTTCGAGGCCGGGCGCGAGCTTGTGCCGCCGGGGAGGTGTCGTGCGGGATCCGCAGGTGCACCGCGCGGTCCTCGAGGGATTCACCGCCGACGCCCGCCGGGCTGGCTTCACGCCCCGCGGGCTCGTGCGCTCGCCGATCACCGGCGGGGACGGCAACGTTGAGTTTCTGGCGCTTCTCGATGGCGAGGATGCCTGGGACGCGGAGGGCTGGACGCGGAGCGTCGATGCGCTGACCGCGGCATCGGCCTGACACGCGGCGTACTACGATGCAGCACGTGAAGCGGAGGGAGCGGCCGCAACGCGTCGAGCAGCTGAGCGTCTTCGAAGGCCTCGAGCCGGAGCCGCAGGCGCTGCACCACGAGCCTGCGGCAGACACGATGCGCCAGATCGTCTCGCTCCGCATGCCCGATGCACTCATGGAGCGCGTCGAGGCGGCTGCCCGGTCTCGCGGCGTGTCGCCGTCGAGCCTGATGCGTGCCCTGATTGCCGCCGGGCTGGACCGATCGTATGCGGCCGTGACCGAGCCTGACATGGCAACCGAGCTCGCCGCGCTCCGCCGGCGGGTCGACGAGATCGCCGATCGGCTCGCGGCGGGCATCGCGGACACGGTCGCCGGGCTGACGCGGGATCCGGTTGTGCCAACCGGCGACGCAGAGGCTTGATGGCCGGCATCGCGCGCGTCGGGTTCGTCGTGAACCCGTACAACGACGGGGCGCAGGAGGCGCTCGCCCGCGGGCGCGCCTGGTGCGATGCGCACGCGGTCGACGCCTGGGACCATCCCGCTGACGCCCAGGCCCTGATCAGCGCTGACTGCGCCGGGACGGATTTGGTATGCGTGCTCGGCGGCGACGGGACATTCCTGCGCACCGCGCACGCCATCGGCGGCAGCCGCGTCCCTGCCCTGGGCGTCAACCTGGGTCGGATCGGCTTCCTGGCAAAGGTGGAGCTGTCGGACCTGGAGGGCACCCTGGAGCAGGTCGCCGCGGGCGACTACACCGTCGTGGATCGATTCCGGATCGCCGCCACGCTCATCCGCGCGGACGGGACGCGCGAAGAGCATGCTTGCCTCAACGAGGTGGTGGTGGCGCGCGGCGGGCGGGTGCGCGTGATCCAGGTCGAGGTCGACGTGTCGGGGAGCCACCTCGCCACCTACGTGGCCGATGGCGTGGTGGTTGCCACCCCCACCGGCTCCACCGCGTACTCGTTCAGTGCGGGTGGCTCCATCCTCGATCCGCGGCTGCGGAACATGATCATCACGCCGGTCGCGTCGTACCTGTCCCCCCTGCACTCGGTCGTTGCGGGCGAGGACCAGGTCGTGACGCTCACCCTGCGCGGATACGTTCGACGAAGCCATCGTCTCCGTGGACGGCCAGAACAACCTGCCGGCCCAGACCGATGATCGGGTCGAGGTCGCGCCCTTGCCGAGCCCCTGCGGCTCATCGAGCCGGCGGGCAGCGCCTCGTTCTACGACCTGCTGCGCACGAAGGCTGCCCTCCTCCCATACTGAGGCGGGCTTATTGAGATGTCCCTGATCGAGCTGGCCGTCACGAACCTCGCGGTGATCGAGTCGGTGCGCCTGAAACTGGACCGCGGCTTCGTGGTCGTCACCGGTGAGACCGGTGCCGGCAAGTCGCTGGTGGTCGACGCCCTGGCCCTGGCGCTGGGCGCCCGCGGGACGAGCGAGCTGGTGCGCAGCGGCGCGCCGTCGCTCCGCGTCGAGGCCATCTTCGATGACGTGCCCAGGGATGCGGAGGATCCGCTCGACGAGCTGGTGGACCTGAACGACGGATCACTCATCGTCAGCCGCGAGATGACCGCCGACGGGCGCTCGCTGGCACGCGTCAACGACCGAACAGTCACGGTGGGCGCGCTCGCCGCGTTCGGCTCGCGGCTCGCCGAGATCCATGGCCAGCATGAGCACCAGCGCCTCTTCGCCGCGGACCGCCAGCGCTCGCTCCTCGATCGCTTCGGAGACCACGGCGCGCTCCTGCTCCGCGTTGCGGAGGCATGGCGTGCCTGGCGGGCGGTGACCGCCCAGGCGGAGGAGCTGGTGACCGATGTACGCGAGCTGCAGCGGCGCAAGGACCTCCTTCGCTTCCAGGTGGCCGAGATTGCCGGGGCCAAGCTGCAGCCGGACGAGGACGTGGCAGCGTCGGCGCGCCTCAAAGCGGTCCAGAACCTCGACACCGTGGTCCGCGCCGCGGGCGACGCGGTTCGGATCCTGCAGCAGGATGGCGGCGCCCTGGACGGGCTGCGTGCCGTCCTCGGACAGCTGGAGGCGGCCGCTGCCCACGACGCGCGCTTCGCAGAGCTCGCGGAGCGTGGTCGGAGCTCCGTCGCGGAGGCCACGGAGCTGGCGCGTGACATCGTGGCGCTCGGCGAGCAGCTGCACGTGGACCCGTCGACGCGTGCCGCGATGGAGGAGCGCCTGGGGCTCATCTACGACCTGAAGCGCAAGTACGGCGAGTCGATTGACGCCGTCAAGGCCTTCGGCACGGCGGCGGCCGAGGAGCTGGCCCGCCTCGAGAACCAGGATGCTCTGCGCGAGCAGCTGCGCCGGGACGAGGAGACGACCCGCGCCGCACTCGACGAGGCCGCTGCCGCGCTCCACGAAGCCCGTCTGATTGGGGCGCGCGCCCTCTCCGACCGCGTGAATGCGGAGCTCCCACCGCTGGGACTCCCGGCGAACGCCTTCGGCATCGAGGTCACCACGACCGAGGTGGGGCCCATTGGATCCGATTACGTCGAGTTCCACTTTGCGCCGAACCCGGGTGAGCCGCCTCGGCCCATGGCCCGCATCGCCTCAGGCGGCGAATCGAGCCGTCTCTCGCTGGCCCTCAAGGTGGTGCTGGCGACCGCCGACGAGACCCCGGTCCTGATCTTCGACGAGGTGGACGCAGGCGTCGGCGGCCGGAACGCCGGCGCCCTCGGGGAGCGGCTGCGCGCCCTCGCGGCCTATCACCAGGTGATCTGCGTCACGCACCTGCCCCAGGTCGCCGCGTACGCCAACCTGCACATCCACGTCGGGAAGCGGGTCGAGGAGGGTCGAACCTTCACGGAGGCACGCGCATTGGAGGGCGACGACCGGGCGGCCGAGCTGGCGGCGATGCTCGCCGGTGAGGGTGCGGGCGACGAGGCCCGGGCGACCGCGGAGGCGCTCCTTCGCGCCGCCGACCGTTGACGCGATCCCGGTGACGGCATCGGTCCCCACCGACACGCCGCTGGCGGATGCTGTTGATGCCTTCCTGCTCGAGCTTCGTGTCGAGCGCGGCCTATCGCCACTGACCATCTCCGCGTACCGGCGAGACCTGGGCCAGTTCGCCGCGACGATCCGTGGCGGCGCCTGGCGCGACGATCCCGAGCCCGCCCGTCGCTTCCTGGCCCAGCAGCGCGGCGCGGGCCGGCGCGGCACGACGCTTGCGCGGAAGGCGGCCGCGATCCGCGCGTTCTACGGATTTGCCCTGCGCGAAGGGCTCGCCGCGCGCGACGTGGCGACCCTGCTCGAGTCACCGCGACCGGGGACCTACCTGCCCGACGTCCTCGCCCCGGACCAGGTTGCGGCCATTCTCGACGCACCCTCGGACCGGCCGGCCGACATTCGTGACGCGGCCATCCTCGAGCTGCTCTACGCCTGCGGTCTCCGTGTCAGCGAGCTCACCGGTCTGGACCTGGATCGGCTCGACCTGCCGGCCCTCCAGGTGCGGGTCATCGGGAAGGGCGACCGGGAGCGGCGGGTACCCATGGGAGAGCCCGCGCGGGACCGGGTGCAGCGCTACCTGGCAGGCCCCCGCGCGGCGTGGACCGCCGGACATCCGACTCCCGCCGTCTTCGTGAGCCAGCGAGGGCATCGGCTGGGCCGCGAGGCGGTATGGCGCATCGTGCGCCGCTGGAGCGCCGCGTCGGGAGTGGGGGAGCGGGTCACCCCGCACACCTTCCGCCACTCCTTCGCGACCCACCTGCTGGAGGGTGGGGCTGACCTGCGCGTGGTCCAGGCCCTGCTCGGCCATGCTAGCATCACGACCACCCAGCTCTACACGCACCTGACGGGCGAGCGAGTGCGCGAGGTGTATGCGCGATCGCACCCGCGCGCCTGAGAGGGCCAGGCAGATCCCGGAGCGGAGCGCGTCCCATGAGTTACGCACGAAACCTGCTGAGCCGAGGCGAGGAGATCGTCTTCGAGACGCGCCAGCACTGGTTTGCGGTGTTCGCCGAGGTGTGGCTCTACGCGCTGCTGGCGGTGATCGCGCTGGCGGTCGTCATCTGGCAGACCTCCATGGACGAATGGCAGCTGCGCGGGATCCTGCAGGTCATCGGCCTCGTCGTCCTGCTGGGGTCGGTGGTCCGGATCGCCGTCTACCTGTGGGCCTGGCAGAACCAGGAGTACCTGGTCACGACGCGCCGCGTGATCAAGGCGGAGGGCATCCTCAACAAGGTGATGGGCGATTCGAGCCTGGAGAAGGTGAACGACGCGCACCTGACCCAGAGCTGGCTGGGCCGGATCTTCGGCTTCGGTCACCTCGACATCATGACCGCCGCCGATGAGCCGGGAGCAGTCGAGGACTTCCCGATGATGGCCGATGCCGTCGAGTTCAAGATCGCGATGATGAACCAGAAGGAGATCCTCGAGCGGCCGGACCTCGCCCGTCCGCCATCCCAGCGCGCTGCCGCGGTGCCGCCCATGCAGCGGGCCGAGGCCATGCCGCCGCGTGCCGGATCGGACCGGGTCCAGGCGGTGAGCCCGCAGGTCGAGGCGGCGCCTGCCGCCCCGCAGGGGGCTCCGGTCGTGGAACCCGCCGCACCCGGGGGTGGCCCGCGCGGCACCGGCGGCGGAAGCGAGGAGCTGGCGGCCACGCTCGAGCGCCTCGCCGGCCTGCGCGACCGCGGGCTGATCACGCCCGACGAGTACGAGGCCAAGAAGCGCGACATCCTGGAGCGGATGTAGATGCCGGAGGCTCGCCTCGGCGCCCTGCCGGACGGGATCTACGGCCCGGAGCTCGAGCGTCGGATCGCGGAGGCGGCGGGTGCTATCCGCGGCCGTCTTGCCGCGGTTCCCGCCCTCGTGGCGCCGCGGCTGGTGTTCGTCCTGGGCAGCGGGCTGGGCGACGTGGTCGAGCTGCTCGACGCAGAGCCGCGGGTGCGGATGGGCTACGGTGAGATTCCGCACGTTCCGGTGGGGCACGTCGAGGGTCATGCCGGGGAGCTGGTGGCGGGTCTGGCGGCCGGAACGCCCGCGCTGGTCCTTTCGGGGCGGGCCCACCCCTACGAAGGGCACTCGCATCGCGAGGTGACCATCCTCCTGCGCGCGTGCCTGTCGCTGGGAGCCGACACGCTCGTGGTCACCAACGCCTCGGGCGGGCTCAACCCTGCCTACGACCCGGGCGACGTGATGCTCATCGCCGACACCATCAACCTCTCCGGCGACAACCCGCTGCTTGGTCCCAACCTGGCGGAGCTGGGTCCGCGCTTCGTGCCCATGGCCGATGCCTTCGACGCACCGCTGCGGGAGCGAGCACGCACCGCTGCGGTGCGGGCCGGCGTGGAGCTGCGGGAGGGCGTGTACATCATGCTCTCCGGTCCGAACTACGAGACCCGAGCGGAGATGCGGATGCTCCGCACCCTGGGCGGTGACGCGGTGGGCATGAGCACCGTGCCGGAGGTGCTCGTCGCGCGGCACGCCGGCGTCCGGGTCCTGGGCTTCAGCCTGGTGACCAACAAGGCAACCGATGACGTCGAGCACGGCGTGACCCACGAGGAGGTCCTGGCCATGGGGCCCGTGGGTGCCGCGCGGCTCACGCGCGTCCTGCGCGAGCTGCTCCCGGAGCTCGCGGCATGATCTTTGCCAACGCCGATCCCATCACCTTCCTCGGCGTCAGCATCGCGCTCGTGCTCGGCATCACCTGCCACGAGTTCAGCCATGCGCTGGTCGCCGACGCTGTTCGGCGATCACCAGCCGCGCGCCATGGGCCGGGTGTCGCTCAACCCGGTCCGCCACATCGACCCAATGGGTGCGATCTTCTTCGTGATCGCCGGCTTCGGCTGGGGGAGGCCGGTTTCGGTCAACGTGTACGGCCTGCGCGGTGGACGGCGCTCCATGGCCTGGGTATCTGCCGCCGGACCCATCACCAACCTGGTGGTGGCGCTGGCGTTCGCGGTCGTCTTCCGGGTCCTGATCCTGGTCGGTGACCCGGTCCCCTGGCTGGCCGACCTGGTCTGGATCGTGGTTCTCTTCAACGTGATCCTGGCCTTCTTCAACCTGCTCCCCATCCCTCCGCTGGACGGCTACAACTTCGTGCTCGCCTTCCTGCCCGTGCAGCAGGTCTTCGCCGTGCAGCGGTACGCGCAGTACGGCTTCCTCGTCCTGCTGCTCCTCGTGTTGCTCTCCAACACCGGCGGCGGCGGACCGTTGGGGGCCCTGTTCGGCGTGGCAGCCTCGCTCGCCCGCCTCTTTGTCGGTGCATAGGGTCGCGCAGCTCGTCGGGCACCTGACCGCCCGGGTCGCACCGGGCGAGGAGGCGTTCGTCCGCCGCATCCTGCCCGCGGGCGCCTGGCAGCTCTTTGACGCCATGCCGGTCTCCGACCGCCGCCATGCCATCGACGTGGCGCAGCACCTGCTCGCTGCGGGGATCGACGACCCGGAGGTGCTGGCGGCGGCACTCATCCACGATTGTGCCAAGGGCCACCGGCTCGGCTCTGGCACCGCGTCGGCGGGGTGCTGCTCGACGCGACGAGCCCGCGCCTGCTGGAGCGCCTGGCGTCATCGGATCCGGGATCCCGCGGCTATCCGTGGTACCTGTACCTCCATCACGACGCGCTCTCCGCGCAGCATGCCCGCGCGGCCGGCCTCTCCGAACGGACGGCGTCGTTCATCGCCGGCGCGGCGGCACCTGCCGATGCGGACCTGGCGACCGCCCTGCGGCGCGCGGACGACGCGAGCTGACCGCGATGCCGCTCGAACCCATTCCCGTCGAGGCCAGCCCGCAGCCGGCGACCCTGCCGGTCGGCCCCGGTGGGGACGCGGGCCTCGACATTCGAGGTGCGGCTGGAGGTCTTCGAGGGTCCACTGCAGCTCCTCCTGCACCTCATCGAGTCGCGCCAGCTCGAGATCCTGACCGTGCCGCTCGCCGAGCTCGCCGACGCCTACGTCGCATACCTGGCCGTCAACCCGGTCGATGCCGGCAACCTCTCCGAGTTCGTGGCGATCGCGGCCCAGCTGATCCTGCTCAAGTCCCGCCGCCTGCTACCCGGGGAGCCATTGCCCGCGGTGGGGGAGGAGGCGGATGAGCCGGACGAGGAGGAGCTGCGCCGCCGCCTCCTCGAGTACCGGGCGCTGCGCGACGTCTCCCGTGCGCTCGGGGCGCTCGACCTGGTCGCCCCGCTCTGGCGGCGGGAGCCGCGCGAGGCGGATCTCCCGAGGCACCCGTCCCGCCGGCGCCGGTTGGCCTGCTCGTCGAGGCACTGGAACGGCTCGCCGCCGTGGCGGAGCCCGAGCCGGCACCGCCCGAGGTGGTCGCTCGCGAGATCACCATCGGGATGCAGATCCGCGCCCTGCGCGACGCGCTCACCGCAAGCGGGCGGATCGTGCTGCAGGCGGTGCTCGCCACGTGCCGATCCCGCACGAGGTGGCGGTCACCGTGCTCGCTGCCCTCGAGCTCGTCCGCCGCCGGCAGGTCACGGTCCACCAGGACGCCATCTTCGGACCCATCGTGATCGAGCCCGTGGCGCAGCCCGCGTCCGATGCGGGAGGGGAGGTACGGTGATGGATCCCGAGCTGCCCGACCAGGACGTGGCTGCCTTTCTCGAGGCCCTGCTCTTTCGTCGCGGAACGGCCGCTGACGACCGCGGAGCTGGGGGAGCTCGCGGGCGTGCCTGCCCTGCACGCGGAGGCGGCCCTGGGCGCGCTCGCGGAAGAGCTGGAGGAGGCGGGACGCGGCCTGCGGGTCCAGCGCATGGACGATGCCTGGCAGCTGGTGACCGCGCCGGAGGTCGGTGCGCGCCTGGCAGCCTACGCGTCCCGCGAGGAGGCGCGGCTCAGCCCCGCGGCGCTCGAGGCCCTCGCGGTGGTGGCCTATCGCCAGCCGGTGACTCGCGGCGAGGTCGAGCGGGTTCGCGGCGTGGACTCCGACTACGTCATGCGCTCGCTGCTCCACCGGCGGCTCATCGCCGAGGTCGGACGCCGCGACACTCCCGGTCGGCCGATCCTGTACGGCACGACCTTCACGTTCATGGAGCGCTTCGGGCTCACCTCGCTCGACGACCTGCCTCCGCTGCCGGCTGATGCCGCCCAGGCCGCTGCGGCAACCACGCTCGTCGAAGATCCCGCGACGTCCCCCGATGCCGGCTGAGCGCCTCCAGAAGATCATCGCGCGCGCCGGCGTGGCGTCGCGCCGTTCGGCGGAGAGCCTCATCGCGGCCGGCCGCGTCACGGTCAACGGCGCGCCCGCGTCCACCGGCTCGAGCGCGGACCCGGCGACGGACCGGATCGCGGTCGATGGCCGGATCCTGGGCGAGACGCCGGTCGCGGTGCACCTCGCGATCCACAAGCCGCGTGGGCTTCCTCTCGTCGGCGCGTGACGAGCGCGGCCGGCGCGCCGTCGTCGACCTGGTCCCTCCCGGCACGTACGGGCGCCTCTGGCCGGCGGGCCGCCTCGACGTGGATTCCGAGGGGCTGATGCTGCTCACCAACGACGGCGCCTGGGCCAACCGGGTCCTCCATCCCCGCTACGGGCTGGAGCGCGAGTACGCGGTGCTGGTCGACCCGGAGCCGGACGCGCGGACGCTTCAGCAGCTTCGGCGAGGGCTGCACCCTGGACGATGGGCCGGCGCGCCTGCTCGCCGCCCACCGCGGTCCGCCGCCCCCGGAGATTCCCCGCGGACAGCATGAGCAGGGGCGCTGGCTGCGGGTCCGCGTCGGGGAGGGGCGGAAGCGCGAGGTGCGGCGCCTCTTCGCGGCGGCCGGCCATCGGGTCCATCGCCTGGCCCGCGTGGGCCTGGGACCGCTCAGCCTGGGCGGCCTGGCGGCGGGGGAGTGGCGACCCCTGGAGCCTGCGGAGGTCGCAGCGCTGGCCGGGGGCGCAGCGCGCGGACGTGCGGCGCCGGGGCGCATCACGGTCGCCATCGACGGGCCGTCGGGATCCGGGAAGAGCACGGTCGGGCATGCGCTCGCCATGCGCATCGGGGCGACCTTCGTCGACACGGGGCTCATGTATCGCGCGCTCACGCTGGCTGCGCTCGAGCGCCACGTGGACCCCGACGATGCGGTCGCGCTGGGAGGCCTGGCCCGGGAAGCGCGGATCCACGTGCGCCGGCCGCGCGTCGGCGAGTCGGACCGCCTGGAGACGGTGCTCCTGGGTCGCCGCGACGTCACGCGCGAGGTCCGGACGCCTCGCATTGACCGGCTCGTGTCGCAGGTCAGCCGCCACACGGAGGTGCGACGCGCCATGGTCGCCGTCCAGCGCGGCACGGCACGGGCCGGCGACGTCGTCATGGTCGGGCGCGACATCGGCACCGTGGTGCTGCCGGATGCGACCCTGAAGGTCTACCTGACCGCATCCACGCTGGTGCGGGCCGCGCGGCGCGCGGCCGAGATGGGCAGTCCGGATCGTGCCGGCGAGTACCTCGCGGAGCTCGAGCGGCGCGACGCTGCGGATTCGGGAAGGCCTGTCGCTCCGCTGCGGAAGGCGCCCGGCGCACTGGTCCTGGACACCGGCGATCTCTCGGTTGAAGCCTGCGTCGAGGCCATCGCGGCGCACCTGCCGGAGGGCGGTCGGTCCGGATCGCCCGCGGAGGCCTGACCGATGTCGGATCCAACCTGGTTCTTCCGTCCCGGCTCGTTCCTCACCCGTGCCGGGATGCTGGTCCTGGGGCCGCTGCACGTCGAGGGGCTGGAGCGCGTGCCGCGGGACGAACCGTTCATGCTGGTCGCGAACCACTTCTCGAACTTCGACCCGCTCATCATCGGCGCCACGGTGGGGGACCTCAACGGGATCGTGGTCCGCTTCATGGCCAAGGACGAGATGCTGCACTGGCCGTTCATCGGCTGGCTGGCCAGGCAGGCAGGCGTCTTCTTCGTGCGGCGCGGGCGAGGGCGACCGGGCTGCCCAGCGCACCGCGCTCGCCCACCTGGCCGCCGGGCGCCCGGTGGGCATGTTCCCCGAGGGGACGCGCTCACGGACGGGGATCGTGGGCGAAGGCCACGCGGGTGCGGCGCTGCTCGCCATGCGCTCCGGCGTGCCGGTGCTGCCCGCATCGATCACGGGTACCGAACACGTCTTTCCGCGCGGCGCGCGCATTCCACGTCGCCACCCGGTCCTGGTCCGCGTCGGAGACCTCTTCCGCCTGCCGCACCAGCCGCAGGGTCGCCTCGACCGTGCCGAGCTGGCGGCGGGATCGGACCGGATCATGCGCGAGATCGCCGCCATGCTTCCTGAGTGGCAGCGCGGTCGCTATGGCGATCCTCCGCCGGAAACCGGGGCCGACAACTGACCGATCCGGGCTCCGCCGATAGAATGGTGGCGAGATGACCACCGCGACCCCGACTCGTCCCGACGTGCGCATCGCCGAGCGCGCCGGCTTCTGCTATGGCGTGCGCCTGGCGATCGACAAGGCCAAGCACGCCCGCGAGCAGGGCAAGGAGGTCACCACCCTGGGCCAGCTGGTCCACAATCCCGGCATCAAGGCGGACCTGTCGGACCGCGGTATTCGCACCGCGGATCTCGCGGACCAGGTCGAGGGCGGGACCCTGGTGATCCGGGCGCACGGCGTGCCCGCCAGCGAGATGAGCACGCTGCGGACCAAGGGCGAGCTCGAGGTGATCGACGCCACGTGCACGTGGGTGCTCCAGAGCCAGAAGGCAGCCGCCGAGCTCGCGGAGCAGGGCTACACGGTGGCGATCATCGGCCACGAGGACCATCCCGAGATCAAGGGGGTGCGCAGCTACGCGGGCGAGCACCACGTCGTGGTGGACGACCTGGACCGCTCGACCTGGGAGCGGGTCCCGCACACCAAGAAGATCGGGGTCCTCTCGCAGTCCACGATCCTGCCCAGCAAGCTCGAGGAGTTCGCTGCCTTCTGCCTGCGCCGATGCCACGACCTGCGGGTCGTGAACACGGTCTGCCCGGTGACCCTGACCCGCCAGGCCGACTCGGTGATCCTGGCTGGCGAGGTGGAGGGGATGGTCGTGGTGGGCGGCAAGAACAGCAGCAACACCAAGGAGCTCGCGGTGAAGTGCCGCGAGATCTGCGACCAGGTGATCCACATCGAGGAAGCCGACGAGCTCGAGCGCGATCATCGCGCGTGGCTGGCGGGGAAGGCCAGGATCGGGATCACCGGCGGCACCTCCACTCCGGAGGTCGACCTCGAGGCGGTCCGCGATCGGATCCTCGCCCTGGCCGGCTAGACGCCCACCTCGATCGGCGCGGGCGGCACCTCGCCGCGCCGAAGCGGCTCCAGGAGCGCCGGCAACGTCCCCGGCGCGAAGATGACGCCATCGGCCCCGTCAAGCTCGCTCGCCGTCCACCAGCGCATCCCGGTCAGGTACTCGGCAGCCAGCGCCTCCGGCGTGAACCGTGGTGCCGGCTCGAATGCCGCGCTGCGAACCAGGTAGAACTGCTCGACCTGGCCGTCCCAGCTTCCGCTCAGGAACGGAATGATGTGCTCGCGTCGCCAGATGGGCGGCCCGGGGTCGGTGATCACCAGGCCGGTTTCTTCCGCCAGCTCGCGGATGATGGCGTCGTGCGGGGTCTCGCCCTCCTCGATGCCCCCACCGGGACAGGCCCACACCACCCGGTCGGGGAACGCGAAGCGGACGAGCAGCGCGCGACCGGCCGGATCCAGGATCACGGCACGAACCGCGCTACGGAGACGAGGCCCGGACATCGGTTCGGAGCATACCCCGGTACACTCGCCGCATGAGCCTGCCCGTGGTCGCCATTGTCGGACGCCCCAACGTCGGCAAGTCGACGCTCTTCAACCGTCTCGCTGGCGAGCGGATCGCCATTGTCGAGGACCTGCCCGGGACCACGCGGGACCGCGTGTACGCCACGGGTGACTGGAACGGGCGCGACTACCGGGTCGTCGACACCGGGGGCCTGGAGCTGGAGCCGGGCACCGTGATCGAGGCGCGCGTCCAGGACCAGGCCAGGGTGGCCATCGAGGAGGCTGATGTGATCCTCTTCGTGGTCGACGCCCATGCCGGGCTGGCCCCGCTGGATTACGAAGTGGCGGATCGCCTGCGGCGCGCCGCGAAGCCGGTGATCGTGGTCATCAACAAGGCCGACAACCCGAGCCGCGAGATGGAGGGGGTGGAGTTCCACGCGCTGGGGTTCCAGCAGACCATCACGATCAGCGCCCAGCACGGACGCAACACGGGTGACCTCGCCGACATGATCGTTGACGCGCTGCCGCCCGCAGACGAGGCCGATGGCGGCCGCGCCGGCGACGCGGAGGTGTTCGACGGCGACGAGCTGACCGACGACGAGCTCACGGAGCTGGCCGAGTCGGACCTGGGGCCGCCGAAGGTGGCGATTGTCGGACGGCCCAACACCGGGAAGTCGACCTTCGTGAACCGTGTCCTGGGCGAGGAGCGGATGATCGTCTCCGAAGTTCCCGGCACCACCCGCGACCCGGTCGACACCCTGGTGATGTCCGAGGGGGTGGCCATGGTCCTGATCGACACCGCCGGAATCCGCCGTCGCGGGGCCGTTGCCCGGGGGATCGAGCGGTACTCCGTCCTGCGCAGCATGAAGGCCATCGACCGCGCCGATGTGGCGGTGGTGATGACCGACGCCGTGGAGGGCTACACCGCCCAGGATGCCCACGTGGTGGGCCACGTCCTGGAGGCCGGCAAGGGGCTGGTGCTGGTGCTCAACAAGTGGGACGCGGTCGAGAAGGACGAGAAGACGGCGGACCACCGCCTGCGCCGCCTGCGCCGCGAGGCGCCGTACCTGGCCTGGGCCGATATCGTCTTCGCCTCTGCGCAGACCGGCGCTCGCATCGACCGTGTCCTCGCGGAGGCGCGTCGCGTCGCGGAGGAGCGCTATCGGCGCATTCCGACCGGCGAGCTGAACCGGATCGTTGGCGACGCGGTCCGCGCCCACCCGCCCAGCCATGTCCGCAACCGGCTGCCGAAGGTCCTCTACGCCACCCAGGTCGCGGTTGCGCCGCCGACCTTCGTGATCTTTGTCAATGACCCTGAGCTGATCCACTTCAGCTACAAGCGCTACCTCGAGAACCAGATCCGGGCCGAGCACGGATTCCTGGGCACGCCCATCCGGCTCATCTTCCGGCAGCGCGTGAATGAGGAGGCGGCACGCCGTTCTGCCCGCCCCCGCAAAGCGGGAACGGCCCGCGCCAAGCGACCGGCCCGGCCGGCGCGGCGGCGGTGACCGAGCAGATCGGGGTCATTGGCGCCGGCGCCTGGGGGACGACGCTGGCTGTCCGTCTCGCGGCTGCCGAACGCCCGGTCACGCTCTGGGCTCATTCGGCGGAGGCCAACGCTACGCTGGCCGCGGATCGAGAGAACCGGCACTACCTGCCCGGGGTCGTCTTTCCGCCGAACGTGCGTGTCGCCACCGATGCCGCATTCCTCTCCGAGCCGTATCGGCTCTATATCTTCGCCGTCCCATCGGTTCATCTGCGCACGACCCTGCGCGCGCTGGCGGATGGACTCTATGGCCCCGCCGCGCTGCTCTCGGCGGTGAAGGGGATCGAGGAAGGGACCCACCGGCGCATGAGCGAGGTGATTGCCGAGGAGCTCTCCGGGCGGCCCCTGGCGGTGCTCTCAGGTCCGAACCTGGCTCGGGAGGTCGCCGCCGGCAAGCCTGCGGGTGCCGTGATCGCCTCGGCGGACGGACGGCTGGCCGCCGACCTGGCCGCCCTCCTGGGATCGGAGCGCTTCCGGCTCTACACCAACAGCGACGTCGTTGGGGTTGAGCTCGCCGGCGCCCTGAAGAACGTGGTCGCCCTGGCGGCCGGCATGGTCGACGGCCTTGCGCTGGGCGACAGCGCCAAGGCGGGGATCATCACCCGCGGCCTGGCGGAGATCACGCGACTGGGCGCCGCCGCCGGGGCGAATCCGCTCACGTTTGCGGGCCTCGCGGGCGTTGGGGATCTGATCGGGACCTGCATGAGCCCCCTCTCGCGCAACCGTCGCGCGGGGGAGCTGCTCGCCTCGGGGCTGGCCTGGCCGGAGGTGCAGCCGCAGCTTGCCGGCGTTGCCGAGGGCGTCTTCACGGTCCGCGGTGCGTTGGAGCTGGCGGATCAGCTTGGCGTGGAGATGCCCATCGCGGAGCAGGTGGATGCGGTGATCCACGGGGTCACCACGCCGCTCGACGCGGTGGCGGAGCTGATGGGCCGCGAGATCAAGGACGAACTCGCCGGCCTGATCTCCTAGCGATCAAGACTCAGGTAGTGGGCGCCCCGGGTTCGGCGTCGGCGCCTTCGTCGGGCTCCCCGGCCATCTTCGCGCGCTCGCTATCCTCGCTCTGCTCTTCGAGCGCCTCCTGGTGCTCCCGCTCCTCCTCGTTCTGCTCAACCTCACGAATCTCTTCGTCCGGGTCGCGGAACAGGTTGATGCCAGTCATCTGTCCACCTCGTGAGTCCCGTGCTCGTCATGTCGGTGTGGGTGTTGGGCGTTGCCAGTATGGCTCCTGTGCGGTCGTCGCACCATCGGGGTAGGGGAGAATGGGCCAATGGAAGGCAGCCGCCTCGCGGAGCTCGCGGCCCAACACGGCCTGGACCTGGTCGGCGTGACAGATGCCTCACCGCTCCCGGACGCTCGCGTGCACATCGAAGACAGCGTGGCTGCCGGACGGATGGCGACGATGGGCTGGATGGGCGGTGTGCGTCCGGAACGCGCCACCAATCCCCGAGCCCATGATTCCGCCGCTCGCTCCGTCATCGTGGTGGCTGCCTCGTACGCGGGGAGAGACCGCCTGGCCTGGGACCCCGATCCGCGCGCGCTGGAGCGCGCGCTGGCACCCGTGCTCGACAAAGCTGGCGAGGGGCCGACCGGACGCATCGCGCGCTACGCCGTTGGGACCGATTACCACCGCTCGCTTCGCTCCCGTCTCGAGGCACTGGCGGCGGACCTGCGCGCAGACGGGGTGGCGACCGGGCAGGTCGCCTACGTCGACGACCGGCCGCTTGCGGAGCGAGCCCTCGCCGAGCGGGCAGGGCTGGGCTGGATCGGCAAGAACGCGAACCTGCTGACGCACCACCGCGCAGGCTCCTGGGTCTTCCTGGGGGCGCTGCTCACATCGGCGGAGCTGCCCGATACACTGCCGGTCCGCTCGAGCTGCGGGTCGTGCACGCGCTGCCTGACCGGTTGCCCCACCGGGGCCATCGTGGCCCCGCAGACCATCGACGCCCGTCGTTGCATCAGCTACCTCACGATCGAGCACCCCGGCGTGCTCGACGGATGGGAGAGCGCCGCCATCGGCGACTGGATTTTCGGCTGTGACGTCTGCCAGGAGGTCTGCCCGGTGAATACCGATGCGGACGATGCCGGGCCGTTGCGCGTGCCGCTGGTGCCCCTGATCGAGTGGCTGCTGCCAATGGGGTCGCGCGAATTCGGGCGCCTGCTGGACGCCACGGCCCTGACGCGAGCGGGGCGACATCGGCTCCTGCGCAATGCCATCGCTGCACTCGCGAACGCCGGCGGGGTCAGCAGTGCCGTCATGCCGATGCTCGAGCGTGCGGCCACCGACAAACGCTCGGAAGTCCGCGATCAGGCACGACGGGTGCTCGGAGCCGCCGGTTGACGGCTCACCCGGGAGCGTCGAGGAGGTCCTCTGTCGTACACTGCGCCTCGCGAGTTCGGTCGGGGCGTAGCGCAGTCTGGTAGCGCACCTGAATGGGGTTCAGGAGGTCGGAGGTTCGAATCCTCTCGCCCCGACCACTACCCACCGTGCGGGGCAGCAGTGTGCTGGTGAAGCTTCTTCGTCTTCGTTCGTCCGCTCGCCGCCAGCGCCGGGGAGGAGATGCGATGGTGCGTTCGTGGCTCGTGATCGGTGCCATCCTTGTGGCGATCTGCCTCATCGGAGGTGCGATCGCAGCGCAGACCGTGCTGGCGGGACGCGACCCGACCACCATCCACGCCAGCGGCAGCCTTCCCCGGCGGATCAGCGTCTGTGGGCGGAACTGGACGAAGGATCCCCTCCTGCGGCAGCGTACCCTGGATGACGCCCGAGCCTGGGCAGGCGAGGTGGTCGTCGTAGCGACCGGGCCCTTCGCGCCGTGCCCGTCGGGACCGTGCTCGGCCTCCGCCGCAAGCTCTACTTCCTGCGACACCGTCGTGTGGGTTCGCGTTGGCGAGGACGCCTACGTCGACTACGCGCTGTCTGGCGGACCCTAGCCAGCCACCCGGCGCCTCAAAGGCTCCTCGATCGGGTTGGTGGACCGAGAGGCGGTCGTTGTGGTGCAGTCCGCAATGGCAGAATGCCGGGATGGAGATGCACCAGCGCGCGCCATGGCAAGGGTGGTCGATGCCATCGCACCGTCACTGAAGGCGGCCGGGTTCCGCAAACGGCGCCACCTCTTCAATCGGTCTCTCGATCGGGGCATGACTCAGGTCGTCCACTTCCAGATGGGTGCGTCCTAACCGCCGGGCGCGCCAAATGGCCCGATGACACCTGGCCTCGCGCGCCGGGCTTCCGATGCGGTGAGATTTGCCCTGGCTAAGGCAGCGTAGCCGCCCGAGCACGCAATGCGGTCTCGATCTCGTCCAGGTGCTCGCCGCGATGCTCGGCGCGGGCCGCATTGATCGGGCTGTCGGCATCGGCAGGCCACATTCGGTTCAGGGGCAGCTTCGCTACGAGGGTATCTGTCTCCTCCGCGATACGGACGGCGAGCTGCGCGGCCTCTCTCGGGGCGATCGCGTGGATCAGCGGACGAATCGAGTCGTTGAGCCAGTCGCCGTCGGGCTCCGCGTCCCCAGCCACCCACGGTTCGCCACGAGCTATCTTCTCGGCGAGGACCAGGACGCGGATGTCCCAGTAGGCGATGTGGCCGAGCACGCCGGCCACCGTCCAGTACTCGTTCACGGGAGCGCCGAGCACATCGTCGTCGAGGCGTTCAACAAGCGCTCGGAGGCGCTCTCGCTGCCGGGTGTTCGTGGCGACGTAGGGCCGATCGTCAGCCATTATCCGACCTCGAGTGGCAGGTATCGTTCATCTGCCAGAGCGTACATCGATGGCGTGGGGTGCTTTTAACGCGGTCCTACGAGGTGGAATCAAGGGACGCCGAGGTTCCGACACCGCGTTGGCCGGCATCGCCTACTGGTCGAGGCCGACCCGGTAGACCATCAACGGCTCCTCGATTCCTCGGAGAGGCACCCGGCCCGCGGTGACCTTGCAGCCGGATGCCTCGAGCAGCTCCGACACCCCGTCGGAGGCGAACATCTCCTCTGTGAGCAGCATCTCGTTGCCGTCGGCGCTCCCCTGCACCCGGGAAGCGATGTTCACCGTCTGGCCGAAGTAGTCCACGCGATCGTTCAACGTCACCGAGATTGCGGCGCCGTGGTGGATGCCGATCTTGAGCACCAGCTCACCGTGTGCCGAAGACAGGTTCATTCCCGGGAGCTCCCGCAGCATGTCGAGCCCTGCTGACACCGCCTCCGCGGGGTGCTCGAATGTCGCCATGATCGCGTCACCGATTGTCTTGACCACGGCCCCGTGCTGGCGCGAGACGGCGTGGCTCAGGATGCCGTAGTGCTCGCGCACGAGCGCGTAGGCGTTCAGGTCGCCTTCCCGCTGATAGAGCTGGGTCGATCCCATCAGGTCGGTGAACAGGACCGTGACGTCCTTCACGCCAAAGCCCTCCGACTCCTGGAAGACCTCCGCCCGGAAGAGATCGTGGAAGGTCTGCGTGGCGAAGAGGCGCTTGACGGTCAGGCGAGGCGATGCAAACCCGACGTCCGGTGCGGTAGCGGCGTCAATCGGTTCCGCGAGGGTCACGTCCTCCGCGATCTGGAAGCCTTTCGGCAGACCGAAGATGGGGAAGTGGATCACCGCCAGCGCGGCCTGCTTGGTCGCGCGCTGCTGGAACTCGATCGCCACCCTTCCCGGCCGGATCGGATAGAAGGTTCCCGCATAGCTGAAGGGGCCGAGGTCGAACTCGCCCGGATCCATGGGAGGCAGCGGCACCTCGAACCCGCCGTCCGTGAATGCGACCGTCAGGTGCTGCGTCCCCGCGGCGGGATCGCCCTTCGCAAGCAGCGCGAAGCTCTGTTGGCCGAACAGGTCGACACAGCTGAGAAGTCCGGGATCCGCATCCGTCTCCACGGTCAGGTTCTCGCCCGGGGAGAAGAGCGACATATGGCGCTGAAACACTCGCAGCGCGTCCCAGGTCGACAGCGTCCCCAGGATCCTGGCACTGGGCTCATAGAGATACGTGAGGCAGTACTCCTCCAGCGACAGGCTCTGTGGCTGGTGGAACCGGATCGGCCGAACGGACGGCGAGATGGTGAACGTGACCTGGACGTAGTCGTCCAGCGTGGCCTTGTCCCTGCGGAAGCAAACCGTGCAGGTGTTATCGGACTGCAGGCCGTGCAGCTCTCGCAGGCTCCGCATGACCTTTCCGCAGCACGGACAGATGACGTTCCAGTCCATGTCGAAGAGGCCGACCTTGGCGCTGTGCAGGAACAGGTCAACGGCCTCGTACTCATCGACGCCTCGCTCCGAGGCCCATTGCAGCGGGTTCAGGCGGAAGAGGTCCTCGTCAGGCGCGGTACGGATGTGATGCTCGAGCCGGGAGATCACCCTTGGGCTCCAGCTCCGAACCTGCTCAATGGTGGCGAGCGCCTGTTCGAGAGCGTCCTCGTGAACCTCGACGTCCATGCCCGTCCTCAGATAGCTCGGCCGATCGGAGACGGCTGCGCGAATCGTCAACCGCGTTCCGGCGAGCATTATCCACGCGGTGCCGACATCCCAGCACGACCAGGCGGTATCGGTCAGCCGGGCCTGATAGCGATTGTCGTCGCCATGGCGCTAACGGAAGGGCGGCGACAGGACAAACTCCACGAGAGGGTCGCCGCGCGGCCCGCAGGCTCCGCTCACCGGATCACCATCGCGCAGCACGACGTTGCCCCAGCCGTCCACCACCTCCAGCCCAGGCGTGAAGCGCGCGTGGTAGCCCACCGGCCAGACCGCCTCCAGCCGCGGCCGTTGTCCCAAGCCGGGTGCCGCGATCTGATTGGCCAGCCAGACGACACGTGGATCGGTTGGGCTGCCGCGCACGACGGCGTCGAGGCCGACACCGGCACACGGCCCGCTGATGGCTGGCCGCCAAAGATCCGTTGGGATCGGGTAGTCACCCAGTCGAAGTGGGAGTCCGAACCAGGCGATAAGGCCAAGAAGGACGACGGCCAAGGCATTGACCCGGCGGGTTGGGTGCGGCCGCGGTCCTGCCACGTGGCCCGGTCCATGTCGTCCATTGCCGACGGTGGCCAAGGCACCCGTGACGAGCAAGGCCATCGACGCCAGCACCCAAACGGTCGCCTGCGCCGGCCACCCGCCGGGAACCGCGAGCCTGGCTGGTGCGTAGGGAAGCAGGGTCGTGCAGATTCGCTCGCTGGCTTGAACGCATCGCAACGACGAGGTGCCGACCGCCCATAACGAGACGGTCCCCAGCCCGACGAGGAGCCCTCCCGGCCAACCGCTCCCGCGTGTCCACCGCACGTACCAGATGGCGAGGAGCACGACCGCCAAGAATGCAGGCAGGGTCAGTACCAAGAGCGCCCAGCTCATCAGGGCCCCGACGAAAGAGCCGCCGACCCATGCGGCGTCGATGCGACGGACTCCGGCGCTGATTCGACCGTATGCCATGGCACACCCCCGATGCACTCAGGCGGTCGGTGCCTGGTGTGCGGGATTGATGATGCGCCACATTGGATCCAGGTGTAACGCCTGGCCGTCCGGACTCCGGCTGCTCAATTCCCTTGCGGACGGTCAACCCCCGGACTATGGTTGGACCTCGCCCGCCTTCCACACACTGGGTTGACCCGGAGGAGCTCACCGATGGCCACCGAGCTGGCCTGTCTCCTGATCGCCGACATTTCGGGGTACACCGGCTACCTCACAGGCGTGGAGCTCGATCACGCCCAGGAGATCCTCGCAGACCTGATGCGAACCATCGTCACCGCGCTGCGGCCCGGCTTCCGGCTGGCCAAGCTCGAAGGCGACGCCGCGTTCATGTTCGCGATCACCGACAAGATCGACGGCTCGCTGCTGCTCGACACCATCGAGCGGTGCTACTTCGGCTTCCGACGGCGACGGCGCGACGTGCGTCAGGCGACCTCGTGCGAATGCAACGCGTGCGTGCGCATCCCCGACCTCAACCTGAAGTTCGTCGTCCACCATGGCACGATCCTGCGTCAGGAGGTCGCCGGCGGCGAGGAGCTGGTGGGGACCGACGTCATCGTCGCTCACCGGCTGCTGAAGAACGATGTGGTGGCATCCACCGGCATCGAGGCGTACGCGGTGTTCAGCCAGCAGTGCGTCGACGCGATGGACATTGACGTGGCCGCGCTCGGCATGCGTTTGAGCAGCGAGACGTATGAGCATATCGGCGTCGTGCCAGTCTGGATCCACGACCTGGGCCGTCGCTGGGAGGAGGAGGAGTCGCGCACGCGCGTCATCGTCGATCCCGGCGCGGCGGGGTTCATGTGGAACATGGCGGTACCGGCTCCACCGCAGGTCGCCTGGGAGTTCATGACCACGCCGGGCCGACGTGTCGCCTGGACGCCTGGGGTGACCGGGGTAAAGGTCATCGCGATAGGCAACCGCCGGGGTGTGGGCGCCACGAACCACTGCGCGCACGGCAAGGGAGCGAGCGTCGAGGAGCTTCTCGACTGGCGCCCCTACGACTACTTCACGTTCCGGAATACGGTCCCGACGCCTTTGGGGCACATTCGCTTCCTGGCGACGACGGAGTTTGAGCCTACGCCGACCGGGACCATCATCCGCATGCGGATGGCGGCGCCCCAGACTCGCAGGGAGCGCGTGCTCGCCAGGCTGGCCAGGCCGATGCTGGAGCGAGGGTTGCGGGTCTCCAGAGACCGCCTTGTCGAGCAGCTCGGCGCGGAGCTCGAGCTGCGCGGCCGCGACGCCCTCGACGAGCCGGACCTCCCGCCGGCCAGGATGGAGGGCGTGCTAGCCCGCCTGGAGTCCGCCTCGTAGCGGGGGAGCGACCACCGTGGTGGCGTGCGCTGGCTCAGGCGAGAGGCTGGGCCCAATGGATGTTGACGCGACGAAATGGTCAAGTCCTGGTGTCCCCTCATGCGCAATACTTCTTGTCGCTGTCGCTGTGAACGGGGGTGGGGCTGACAACGGGGGCTGGACACGGGAGACCGCGATGAGCATCGAGCAGCAGAGCAATGCCCTCCGCGACGCACTCGTCAACGAGCTCGCGCATCACCTTGGAACCAACAGTCCGCGGGTCATGTACGCGTGGTCGCGACCCCTGCCCTCCGCGAGCGGCGCGGGCATCGTGATGTTCGCCCGCCTGCGGAAGGGTAGCCGCTCGGAGATCATCGAGGCTTCCGGCCGGGACGGGGATGCGGCCTACCGCAGGCTCGTGGAGCAGTGCCTGGCGAGCGTCAGCGACCAGCCGCCGCGGGCCGAGGAGGCTCCAGCGAGCTGAAGTGGTGTTGATCCCACCCGTTCGCGGTCGGGTGCAACCCACGTGACGTTGACAGCCAATCTGGCCGCGGGCGACAATCCGGCCCCATCGGCTCCGCTCAGGCGGGTGGAAGCTAATTGTTCGTCTGCACGCTGGAGAACGAGGATGCCCCTGTATCTGGACACGCACAAGCACGTTCCCGGGCTGACCGCAGAAGCGGTCGCCGGTGCCCACGCCCGCGACCTCGAGGTGCAGGGCAAGCACGGCGTCAAGTATCTGCGCTACTGGTTCGACGAGGCCACCGGCAAGGTGTATTGCCTGGCGGAGGCCCCGAGCGCGGAAGCCTGCACCGCGGTCCACCAGGAGGCCCATGGCCTGCTGGCCGACGAGGTGGTCGAGGTCAGGGAAGGATTGTAGCCAGGGCCGCCTCCGTCGAGAGACGGCGGCCCTCCGCGCGGGCCTCCTCGAAGGGACCCTCCCCAAGGATCTCCTGCACGGTGCGCCGGAACGCCTCGTACTCCTCGCGGACCGCGCGGGGGACGGGAGCACGGATCAGGTCGCGCACGCGCTCAGCAGCCCCCAGGAGCACGGCGGCACCGCGCGCGTCCGTTTCCGTGATCACCGACGCGAGCTTCTCCACGGTGGAGGCTGTGCCCGGCATGTCGCCCAGCGAGCGACGGATCTCGAGGCTTTCGAGATAGAGCTTCCGAGCGTGCTCCAGGTCGTTGGTTCGGGCCGCCACGTCTCCGAGGTGCGCAAGCGCTCGGGCGACACCACGGTCGTCACCCAGCCCTCGTGAAATGACCAGGGCCTGCTCGTGGACGCTGACCGCCTCCTCCGGCTGCCCAAGCCGGCCGAGCATGACGCCCAGGCTGTCGAGCGCATAGGCCTCGCCCCACCGGTCGCCGACCTCCCGGAAGCCGGCGACACCCTCGTCGTACTGCGCGCGCGCCTGGGCCGGATCTCCGTCGAGGGCCACCGCCTCCGCCGAGTTCACGAGGGCGAAGGCCACCACCCGCGAGTCTCCTCGCTCACGCGCCCACGGGAATGACCGTCTCGTAGAGCCGCCGCGCTGCTGCGTAATCGCCCGAGAGGACCGCGGCGTTGGCGAGGTTGTTGGCGGCGAAGGCAATTCCATTGGGATCGCCCACCTGGCGGTGCATCTCCAGGCTCTGCTCGTGCAGCGCCGATGCCCCCGCCTGGTCGCCCGAGCATGAAGGCCAGGATCCCGGCGCCGGTGTAGGCATCCGCCCGAAGGGCCGAGACCTCGTCACCGGTGGCCCCCAGGAATCGCTCCAACCACCCCCGCCCCTCTGCCAGGTGGCCGTGGAGCTCCCAGAAGCGCCAGAGGCCGGCGGCCATGCGCAGCCCCTCGCGCTCCTCCCCGGGTTCGTCGAGGCTCCACTGCAGGGCGGAGCGCAGGTTGTCGTGCTCCTGGTCCAGCCGCCGCAGCCAATCCGCCGATTCCGCGCCCTGGAAGAGCTCAGGCTCGCCGCGTGCCACCATGGCCAGGAACCAGTCGCGATGGCGGCGAAGCACGTCGCGGGCTTCGCCTGATTCGAGAAGCCGGTCGCGCGCGTACTGGCGAACGGTCTCCAGCAGTCGGTAGCGCGCCTCCGACCCCGTCGTCTCCGCGACGAGGAGCGACTTGTCGACCAGATGGGTGAGGAGGTCCAGGACGGCAATGTCGTCCACCCCCGAGCCGGCGCATACCGCTTCTGCGGCATCGAGCGAACATCCGCCGACGAAGACGGCCAGCCGGCGGAAGACGATGCGCTCGTCCTCTTCGAGCAGGTCATGGCTCCAGTCGATCGTCTGGCGCAACGTCTGGTGGCGAGGAACCGTGACGCGGCTCGACCCGGTGAGCAGCCGGAAGCGGTCATCGAGCCGGGCCGCGATCTGCTCCACGGGCAAGGCCCGGACCCGGGCGGCTGCCAGCTCGATGGCCAGCGGAACGCCGTCCAGGCGGCGACAGATCTGGGCCACCGCGGAGACGTTCTGGTCTGTGATTCGAAATCCGGGGACTGCAGCCGTGGCGCGCTCCAGGAAGAGGCGGACGGCCTCGTAGCGCTGCACATCGGCCGGAGTCGCCATGCTGGGGTCGGGGGATGACAGCGAGGGGACCGCGAAGACTGCTTCGCCGGCGATGGCGAGCCCCTCGCGACTGGTCGCCAGGACGCGGAGCGCCGCACAGCCGCGGAGCAGCGCATCCACGGTGCGCGCAGCCTCGTCGAGCAGGTGCTCGCAGTTGTCGAGCACGAGAAGGACCCGGCGCCCATGGAGATGCTCGATGATCGTGTCCAGGATCGGCTGGCCGGGGGCGTGCATCACGCCCATCGCCACGGCGATGGCCGGTGCGACGAACGAGGGCTCGGTCAGACGGACCCAGGTCCACGAACCACATGCCTTCGGGGAACTCGTCGAGCATCTCGCCGGCGAGCTCCACCGCGAGGCGGGTCTTGCCAACGCCTCCGGGCCCGGTGAAGGTGACGAGCGGCGAGGCGGCGAGGACCTGCTTCGCCTCGGCTATCTCCCGCTCGCGCCCCACGAAGGTGGTGAGCTGCCGCGGAAGGTT
This sequence comes from uncultured Chloroflexia bacterium, assembly GCA_963773405.1. GTDB lineage: Bacteria > Chloroflexota > Limnocylindria > QHBO01 > QHBO01 > CAVXEH01. The sequence goes on from CAVZAQ010000001.1 coordinate 93,367, forward strand.
GTTCGGTCGCGAGTCGATGGACCGCAGGGGCGGAAAGTCTCGTTCGAGGCCGGGAGCCGTGACCTGGTAGAGCTGCTCCGGTGCGGGGAGGTCCTTGAGCTCGTGCTTGCCGAGGTCCATCAGGCCCACCTCGTCGGGGAGCTCGCTGCCCGCGAGGTCTCGGGTCGTCTGGCTCAGCAGGACCTGACCGCCATGTCCGGCAGCGCAGATCCGCGCGGCACGGTGCACGTCGATGCCCACGTAGCCCGCCTCGCTGCGCGCGGGCTCCCCGGTATGCATCCCCATCCGCACGCGAAGGGTGGCGGGCCATTCCTCGCCGCCAGTGCTCGCTGGCCGTCAATCGCGGCGAGCACGGCCTCACGCGCCCGAGGAAACGCGTAGAAGAACCCGTCACCGGCGGTATCGACCTCCGCGCCCCCATGCGTGTCGAACGCGGCTCGCAGGAGGCGGCGATGGTCGGCCAGGACGCCGCTCGTAGCCGCTGCCGAGCTCACGGAGGAGGCGCGTTGACCCCTCGATATCGGTGAACAGGAGCGTGACCGTGCCTGACGCCACGCTGTTCATGCTTCGATGCTCCGTTCGACCTGGTTCGCTCCGGTCCAGCCCGCGGCGTACCGGGTCCCAGTGATGGACGCTCATTGTCACCCAGTCAGGACCCGGATGCGAGGTGTCCGGTGCCTCCGCGGGCCTGCCAGGGTCGCGGCGCGAGATCAGGGGGTCTCGGCAGCGTCGGGTTCGTCGGTGGCTTCCGGATACCGCTGCTTGGCCACGTCGAGCGCGTGCAGAACGTCGGCGCGGGCCGCCTCGAGCCGCTTGCGCATGCGAGCCGCTCCAGCGACGTCGCCATCGGGGCGGGCAAGCTCGTCGCGCAGGGCTCGGCTCGTTCGCTGGTAGGCGAGGACCGCGTCGTTGGCCACCCGGGTGATCCGGTTTGTCGTTTCGCGCAGCATCTGCATGCGCTCCTTGGTCCGCCGCTCGCCGAGAAGCCGCTTGTCGAGCTCGATGCCGAGATCGTGGATGACGTGACTGCTGCGCTGGACCATGGCCAGGTCGTCCGCGCGCCGGGCCAGGCGATGGGGGGTCGAGGATCCAGCCGTCATGCGGTCTTCTTGCCTCTCCTCGGTGGGGATGCACGGCACAGGGCCGGTTCGAGGAGAGCCCAATCGACCTGGCGTGGGCGCCGCAGTGCGGCGGAACCCGAGGATAGCAGGTGATGCGGTTCTGAGTTCTGGGTGGCGTGAGTCCTGTGGTGATAAGCCGGGCATGAGCGTCGTTCGACGGTCAATGACCGCGCACGCGAGGTGCCACCGCGCGAACCACGCATCCTCCGGGGTTGACCCGGCTAGCATCGGTCCGTGCCAGAACCGAGGCGTCCGCTGCAACCCGGCGTCGTCGTGACGATAGGTCCGGGCGCGGACCTCGAGTCGAGATGGCAGGCGGCTACCGCTCGGTTGCGCACCGTGCTCGAGGAGTCGGTTGCGCTCACCCCGGGCCTGCGCCAGGCCGTGACCCGTCAGACCGCTCAATACCGCGAGACCGGCGCGGCGGCGATCGCCACGCCCGCCGACATCGACGCGTACCTCGCAACCCGGATGACCGCGACCATGGCTGCTGCCGGCGCGGCCATGCGGGCGGTTGCCGCATCCCTGCCGTCGTGGGAACCCCGCACGATGGTGGACCTGGGCGCGGGAACCGGGAGCGCCCCGTGGGCTGCGAGCGCGATCTGGGACACGCTGAGCAGCATCACCGCCATCGATCGCAGCGAGCAGATGCTGGGCCGCGCGGCCCGGCTGGCCGCTGTCTCGGGCATCGGGGTGCTCGAGCGGCGCAGTGGACGCTCGCGGACGTGCGGCGCGCCGTGCTGCCACCGGCAGACCTGGTGACGGCGACCTACGTGCTCGGCGAGCTCACGGCCGCCGATCGCGAGCCGCAGGTTGAGCGTCTGTGGGCTGCGGCGACCGGCGTGCTGATCATCGTTGAGCCGGGGTCCAAGGACGGATTCGCCCGCATCCGCGAGGCGCGCACGCAGCTCATCAAGGGTGGGGCCACCATCGCCGCTCCCTGCCCGCACGAGGATGCATGTCCCATGGCGGACCCGACTGGTGTCACTTCGCCGCCCGGCTGCCACGCAGCCGTCTGCATCGGCGGGCGAAGGGGGTCACGCTGCCGTACGAGGACGAGCCGTACGCCTACGTGGCGGCGACACGTGGGCCCGCGGGCCGCGCCGCGCGCGTGCTCGCGAGACCAACCGCCAGGAAGGGCGCCATCGGCCTGCGGCTGTGCACCGCTGATGGCATACACGACCGGATCGTGAGCCGCCGGGACGGCGCCGCATTCCGCGAGGCGCGCCATGCGCACTGGGGGTCGCGCTTCGAGTCTTGACGGCGCGCACGCGGCTCCCGACACTCGTGCGACGATCCGCTGCGGAGAGGAACCGCGATGACCGCGAACGTGTCAGGCGCCGGCAGCCGCGACGATCCGTGGGTGCTGCGCACGCCGCCGGGAACCAGCGAGTACCGGATGTGGCGTGACCCGGAAGCCGATCCACCCGCACTCATCTGCCAGGTGGGCTCCACCCAGCTGCGCTATCAGCTGCGCTGCATCGAGGACCTGCACACCATGCTCAAGCAGCACGGCGACTGGATGGCCCTTGGCGCGGCCGACGAGCAGAAGACCCCTGCGGAGGGGACCGTGGAGGCCTGGGGCCGGTCCGCGGATAATCCCGTTGGCGGCTGGTACGGCCTGCGGAAGGGCTATCGGGGCCGGTTCGGGATGTATCTCCCGCCGCTTCTCGAGGCGCTGGGCGTCGCGGAGCTGGAGCACAATCCGCGCAACAACCGGATGCGCGCCATCTGAGCCGGAGACCCGGTCAGGATGCTGCTGTCGCGCTCCATGCACTCTTCGCAGAGCGCGTCCTCGGGGATGGGGGGCGTGGGGCGACCCATCTCCCGCCCGGGTCGTCCGCCGCACAGCGGCAGCGCGTCCTCGCCGAGGATGTGGACCTTGCTGAAATGCCGGTCCGGGTAGCGCCAGGTGAGGTATCGGCGCCGTGGGGCGGCCGAGGTCTCGTTGGTCATGGGCGTGCGTGGCCTGCCGACCTCGGCCGGCGGCAAGGTGCCGCCGGCGCGATGGTCGACGTCGTCCGGAGACGAGCCATGCGTCAGGCTGCCTGGACGTTGGTGGCGCGGGGACCGCGCGGGCTCGACTCGACGTCGAACGTGACCTTCTCGCCACCGACGAGACGGTCGAAGTCCAGCGAGGCGGCGACGCCGTCACGATGGAAGAAGTAGTCCTTGCCGTCGTCGGCGGTGATGAAGCCAAATCCGCGGTCGCTGATCAGCTTCTTGACGGTTCCTGATGCCATGGGTGATCTGAATCCTCCGATATCGGCCGGTCGGGCTGAGCCGACACGGATTTCAGGCGCGATGCGACGAGAAGCAATCGCTGCAGTAGACGGGACGCACGCCGCTGGGCCGGAACGGGACCTGCGCCTCTCGGCCACAGTCCGCACAGGTTGCGGTGAACATCTCGCGGGTACCGCCGCCGAAGCTGCGGCCCGTTCCGCCACCGGTCTGACCGCGCGCCGCCTTGCGGGCGGCGCGGCAGCTGGGGCAGCGGCGCGGCTCAGCTGAAGTCGCGGCTGGCGTAGAACTCCTGCTCCGACGCGCTGAAGGCAAACTCCTGGCTGCAATCCTCGCAACGCAGGACCTTGTCGGAATACGTGTACAACGAAAAACACTCCTTGCTCGTGCGGCCTCAGCGACACATCTCGCCGAGAACCGATGAGAGGAGTGATCGTGCAGCCGCGTTGGGCGCGCCCTTGTGGCGCTATCGCGGAGGATACCACACCCCCGTACGCTCAGGAAGGGGACTGATTGACGAAATTTGACGGCCGGGGCGTGCACGATGCGAAGGCCCGTCGAGTTGTCCATCACGATGGCTATGCGGCCCGTGATCTCCACGGCCAGCTCGCCGTCCCAGGCGCGCACGCGGTCGAGGCGCAGGGACGGCAGCCACGCGGGCAGGTCGGGGTCCAGGTGGATATGCGCCCCACCGTCGCGATCCGCTCGGAGGTCGAGCCCACACAGGAGCCTGAGCAGCTCGATGGGCGCGCTGGCGGCCCATGCCTGGGGCACGCAGGAGCCCGGATAGGGGTCCGGCCCCCGGCCAGCGGCACGGGCGGCGCCCGAGAAGAGCTCGGGGAGCTGATGGTTGGGGAGCAGGTCCGCAGCGTCGAAGAGAGCCCGGGCAATGCGTGCCCACCTGCGAGCGGCGGCCAATGGCGGCCAGGCCGGTGGCGATCATGGCGTTGTCATGGGGCCATACGCTGCCGGTATGGTAGCTCAGCGGATCGAAGGCGCGATGCGTGCTGGCGAGGGTCCGGATGCCCCAGCCCGACCACATGTCGTCCGCCAGCAGGCGATCCGCGACAAGGCTCGCGCGGTCCGGCGGAACGATCCCGGTCGCCAGGCAGTGGCCGGCGTTGGAGGCCACGCTTCGGATAGGCCGTTTCTCGCCGTCGAGCCCCAGGTAATAGGTCCCTTCCGCCTCCCACCAGAACGCCTCGTTGAACCGATCGCGCAGCCGCGCCGCGTCGGACCGGAGCCGGCCTGCATCGGCTTCGCGCCCGAGCAGGTCGTAGAGGCCGGCGAGCGACAGGCGGGCCTGGTACGCGTACGCCTGGTGCTCGCAGAGGGCGATGGGCAGGGAGGCAAGCGATCCGTCCTCGCGAGGGATGGCATCTGTCGCGTCCTTCCAGCCCTGGTTGGGAAAGCCATGAGGTGAGCGAGTCGCGTATTCCAGGAAGCCGTCGCCGTCGCGGTCGCCGTCGTGCTCGACCCATCCCACGGCCGCCTCCGCCGCGGGGAGGAGACGCTCGACGAGCGCGCGGTCACCGGTCCAGGCATAGGTCCGCGCCAGCAGGACGGGGAAGAGGGGGGTGGCGTCGTGGGTCCCGAAGTACGGTTGGAACGGGAGCAGGCTGCGCTGCGCGACCTCGCCGTGGCGGATCTCGTGCAGGATCTTTCCCGGCTCCATGTCGCGGACGGGATCGTTGCGGTCTCCCTGGAGGGAAGCCAGGGCGGTGAGGGTGCCCCGGGCCAGCTCCGGGTAGCCCGGCATGGCCTGCAGCGCGGTGATCAGCGAATCACGCCCGAAGAGGGCCAGGTACCACGGGATCCCGGCCGCGGGGACGGGGAGGCCGCCCGCCTCCTCCGCCGGAATCCGCATGGACTCGAGGTCCCAGGCGGCCTGGTCCCAGGCGGCCTGCACGGAGCCTTCCGGCGTGCGCAGGCTCATGGCACCGCGCGGCACGCCCCCCGCCTCTGGCGGGAAACCGGCGACGGCGTGGCAGGCCGGAACCGATGTCGCCACGTCGGCGGGCGTTGCCGCGTCGGGGTCCATCACCGGGATCCAGACCAGGCAGGTGTGCCAGGTCCCGTGGGCCGGGATCGTGGCATCGAAGACGATCTGGCCGTCGCGCCATTCCGGCGTCGATCCGCTCTGTTCGCAGCGGATGACGAGGCGGCGCGCGAAGTCCTCGCGGCGGTACTCGATCTGCAGCTCACCGCGACCGGGCGACCAGGTTGCCGTCGGACGCCGAGGAATCGGCGGGAGCACCCCCCGGACCTCGAACATGTCGGCGAAGTCGCCGTCGATCAAGACCCCCACGTCGACCCGGGCCGGGGCGCTCGCAAGGTTCTCCAGATCGAGGTCCTCGTGGACGGCACCGTCGACCGATCGCTCGACGGTCAGGACGAGTGATCCTGCCGGGATGCGATCCGCGCCGGTCCCCAGGTCGGGGTTGGCGAGGACGTGCCTTGCCGAGTAGAAGCGGACGGTCGCGTCCCGGCGTACCTCCAGCGGCTGCCCGCCAAGGGTGAGGACATGCTGCGACACGAAGCGGGTGTCCCGGGCAAAGAATCCGGTCTTGCCTCCGGTCACGCTTCCGCCGGGTCCTGTGAGCAGCACGTGGTCCGCGCGGTTGATGGTGGTGGTCGCAACGCTCGGCGAGTTGCTCATGGCTTTCATCTTGGAGGATTCGCGGGAAGCCGGGCCACCTTCTGGGGGCCGGCCCTACCGGGCAATGCGTGCCAGCGCTTCGACGATGGCACCCACGTCGACTGCATCCGAGTTGGCAATGACCGAGATGACGATGCCGCTGCCCACCAGCTCGTCGAGGGCGCTGGCGTAGCCCAGGGTCCTGCCGTGATGACCAATCGCCACCATCCCGTCAATCGTGCGGCGCTGCGCGCCCAGGCCGTAATCGTATCGGGGCAGGAAGCTGAGCATGCCGTCCAGCGCGGACGGGGGCAGGACACGTCCGCCGTAGAGCGCGGCGCCCCAACGGGCGACGTCCAGGGCGGTCGCGGATATGCCCCCCGCACTCGACGCGATGTCGACGAATGCCCGGTTGGGCATCAGCCCGTCTCCCGCATCGGTGGCGCCGCTGGCTCCGCGCCCCGCTACCGAGTACCCGACGGTGATTGGAGTGCCGGGGGTCTCCTCCGGCTGATATCGGATGCTGTCCAGCCTGAGAGGGCCTGTGAGCCGCTCCCGGATCAACGCGGCGAGCGATCGGCCCGTGCTGCGCTCCACGGCCAGTCCCAGGAGGAGGTAGTCCGCATTGGAGTAGGCCCAGCCACGACCGGCCGGGAACAGGGGTTTCGGAATCGCCCGGAGCAGCGCGTCCGTGGGCACCGGCCGCGTCGGGGACCGCGAGGCGCTCACCAGGAGTGCGGCGTCGTCGATGTAGTCGGCCACCCCGGAGGTGTGGTTGAGGAGCTCGCGAACGGTGACGTCGGCTGGGACCGTTGGTGGGAGATCGGGGACCAGCGTGCGTATCGGTGCGTCCAGGCTCATCACGCCCTCAGTCGCCAGCTCGAGGACCAGGGCCGCCACGAAGGTCTTGGTGATGCTGGCGACCGCGAGCCGCGACGACGGGATCATGGGATTCCCCCTCGCCAGGTCCGCAGATCCGATGGCGCCCGTCCACGCCCCCTGACCGGGAATGAGGACGGCCGCGGATACGCCAACCACCCCATGCGCCGCGGCGGCGTTGCGGAGCGCCTGGTCGAGTGCGGCCGACCGGGTCGCGTCGAGTGCCGCGGCGGGGTAGGAAAGCCCCGCGGCCGGCAGGACGGGCGTCCCCTCCGGAAGGACGAGCGCCGGAAGCGATGCGGTGGCGACCGGGGTCGTCGAGCCGCTGACCGCCGGTGACGCTGCGGCGGGGCCGCAGGCAACGAGGCCCAGGACGACCAGGCACAGGAGCCCACCGAACCGCGCCGGGGATGCATGGGTCACCCCCGGACGATAGCAGCGGCGCGGGGTACCGCCGCAGGAGCCCATCGGCTAGGCTACCGGCATGAACCGTGTCATCCAGATCGCGATCAACGCGGTCGCCCTGTACGCAGCGGTATGGCTCCTGCGGCCGGGCCTGAACTTCAGCGGCGCCTGGTGGAAGTTCGTGCTGGTCGCCGTGGCCTTCAGCCTGGTGAACACCTATCTGCGGCCGATCCTGCGGATCGTGACCCTCCCTATCTCGATCTTCACTCTCGGGTTCTTCCTGATCGTCATCAACGCCCTGATGCTGATGCTGGTGGGCGCCATCGCCGAGCAGCTCTCGCTGGGCTTCGTGGTGAAGGACTTCGGTTCTGCGTTGCTGGGCGCGGTCGTGGTCGCGATCGTGGGCTGGGTGCTTGCCGTTACCCTCGCGCCGACGCGGATCGCCGGCCGGCTCCTCTGACACGCCCCGGGCGAGACGTCGGCCCGCTGACCGCGACCGGCCCGCCGGGCCCGTCCATCCGGGTTCGTCGGTCTGGCTCCTGGGCCTGGCGATGGCGATCCTGGTCCTGCTCACCGGGCCGCTGCTGCTCTTCAACCCGTGGTACGTCTCGATCGAGCAGGCCCGCAACGACGTGCCGACCGCGCTGGGTACGACGCAGGCGGCGGTGGACAACGTGACGGGCGCCATGCTCTGCGACCTGTGGCTCGGCTGCGACGACTTCGCGGAAGCATTCCCCGGGGGCCCGCCGCTCCTGACCGATGCCGAGCGCAGCCACATGCGGGACGTCTCGCGTCTGCTGCGGCTCCTCCTCGTGGTCTGGGTGATCGCGGCCGCCTGGCCCTGGCGGCACTGCTCCTCCTGCGTCGCGAGCGGCGAGCCATCGGCGGCGCCCTGCTGGCAGCCGGCGCGGTGGTCGGCACGCTGGCCGCGGTCCTGGCAGCGGTATTCGCGGTCTCCTTCGACCAGGCCTTCCTCGCCTTCCACGAGCTCTTCTTCCCGCAGGGCAACTTCCTGTTCGGTCCGGACTCCAACCTGCTGCGCCTCTTCCCCGAGGGGTTCTGGTTCGATGCCGCCCTTGCCGCGGGGATCGCCATCATCGTCTCGGCCCTCGCCACGATGCTGGTCGGGTGGCGCCTCTGGCGTCGCGGCCGCGGAGGCGTGACGCGCGCGCTGACCGGACGCCGGTCACCGATTCGTCGGCGCGCTCGGCTACACTCGCGCCATGGGTTCGGCGTTCCGCGTCGGGCGCATCATGGGGATCTCCATCGAGATCCACCCGTCCTGGCTGGTGATCGGGTTCCTGGTCACCTACTCGTTGGCGACGGTGCAGTTCCCGCTGCAAAATACGAAGGCTGGGGTCACGGGACTGTACTGGCTGATTGGCGCGATCACCTCCGTCCTGTTCTTCGCTCTCGGTGCTGGCGCACGAGCTCTCGCATGCCCTGGTCGCTCGCCGCTTCGGGGTCAAGATCAGCGCCATCACGCTGTTCGTCTTCGGCGGGGCGGCGAGCATGGAGTCGGAGCCGGAGCGGCCGCGTGACGAGGCGCTCATCGCGGCCGCCGGCCCGGTCGCCAGCCTCGTATCGGCGCGTGCTGTGGGCCGTCGACGTCGTGGTCGCAGCAGGAGCAGATCGCCGCGCTGGTGGGCTGGCTGGGCTTCATCAACCTGACCCTGGGGGTCTTCAACCTGGTGCCGGGCTTTCCCATGGACGGCGGGCGGATCCTCCGTGCCGCGCTATGGCGGATCCGCGGCGACCGGTACAAGGCGACGCCGCAACGCGGCCATCGGTCGGCCAGCTCATCGGCTACCTGCTGATCGCCCTGGGCATCCTGATCGCCTTCCAGCCGGGCGGCATCGTGGCCGGCATCTGGCTGGCGCTGATCGGCTGGTTCCTGTCCAGCGCTGCGGAACAGGCGTCGGCGCAGACCGGGATCGAGCGGACACTCCGCGGTGTCCGCGTCCGTGACGTCATGGAGACGGAGCCGCCATCGGTCTCGCCCAACGAGTCGGTGGCCAGCCTGGTGCAGCGACCGCATGCTGCGCGGCGAGCACCGGACCTTCCTCGTCCGCCACCCGATGGCGGCCTGGCGGGGATCGTCACCCTCTCCGACGTCCGCCGCGTGCCACGCGACAACTGGGACGACGGCCCGGGTCACCGACGTCATGACGCGCTGGGACGACCTGGCCACGGTCAGCCCGGACGACGCGGTTGAGTCGGCCATGAAGCTGATCCAGGAGCGCGGGGTGAACCAGCTCCCGGTCATCACCGAGGGGCGCACGGTTGCCGGGCTCCTGACGCGGTCCGGCATCATGCGGCTGATCGAGACGCGCCTGCGCCTGGGCGTGTGAGGGCCAAGCCGATGCTGTCCCTGGACGAGGCGCTGACGCGGCTGCTGGCGCTGGCGCGACCAACCGATACCGAGACGATCCCGCTGGACGCCGCGCTCGGGCGGGTGCTGGTGGAGCCGCGGATGCGGGCGCCTATCTCTGTGCCGCCGTTCGACAACAGTGCCATGGATGGCTACGCCGTTCGCGCGGCCGATACCCCAGGCGAGCTCGCTGCTGGGTGCGGAGATCGCCGGCCGGCGCCGTACGCCGGAACGCCGTCTTGCGGCCGGTACCGCCCGGCCGATCATGACCGGTGGACGCATGCCGTCCGGCGCGGACACGGTGGTGCCCATCGAGGTTGCTCGCGAGCAGGATGGTCGCGTCAGACTGCCGGCTGCACGCGGCGCGTATGTCCGCCGGCGGGAAGCGACACACCTAAGGTTCCGAGGTCTGCCTGCCGGGCGGGCTCACGCCCGCCGGGAATCGCCGTGCTCGCCTCGCTCGGTATCGGGCCAGGGTGGCGGTCCGACGCCGACCGGTCGTCGCCCTGCTCTCGACCGGGGACGAGCTCGTGCCGCCCGGGCACGCGCTGGCCCCGGGCCAGATCTACGATGCGAACGGGCCTGCGCTGGCGGCCGCCGTTCTCGACGCCGGGGGGTCCGCGCCGCCGGCTGGCCGTCGTGCGGGACGACGCGTCCGCCGTCGCAGACGCGCTCCACGAGGCGTCCGGGGAATCCGACCTGGTTATCACCTCGGGGGGCGTCAGCGTCGGGACGTCACGATCATGTGCGTTCGGTGCTCGAGCAGCGGGGGAGCCTGGACTTCTGGCGGATCGCCGTCCAGCCGGGCAAGCCACTGGCGGTCGGCACCTACGGGGACGCGTCGTGGTCGGCCTGCCCGGCAATCCGGTCAGCGCGCTCGTCACCTTCGAGCTCTTCGTGCGCCGCGTACATCCGCCGGGCCGATGGGGCTGGACGGCGACGGGCGGATGCGCGTGCGCGCACGGCCGGAGCGTTCTATCGCCAAGGATCCGCCCGCCGCGCGTTCCTGCGCGTGACGGTCCGGCGGGAGGGCGACGGAGATCCGCGCCCGTGCCGCAGGCGGTCAGGGGTCAGCCCAGCTCCGGCCGCTCGCGGAGGCCAATGGGCTGCTCATCGTGCCCGAGGGCGAGCCGGCCGCAGACCCGTCGCGCGAGTACGAGACGATCATCACCGGGAGTCTGCCATGACCGAACCCAGCCACCTCGACGCCGACGGCGGGCCGCGCATGGTCGACGTGTCGGAGAAGCCGATGAGCGCTCGTCGTGCGGTCGCGGCGGCGACGGTCCGCATGGCGACCCGAAACGCTCGCCGTGCTCCTCGATGCCGGCGGGCCTAAGGGTGATGCACTGATGACGGCACGCCTTGCCGGGATCGCGGGTGCCAAGCAGACACCGGCGCTGATCCCGCTCTGCCACCCATTGCCGCTGGACCATGTTGGCGTGGAGCTCGTGCCGGACCGCGCGGCGGGGACGGTGCGGATCACGGCGGAGCGTCCGCCGTCTCGCGGACCGGGGTGGAGATGGAGGCGCTCACGGCGGCCGCCGTCGCGGCGCTGACCCTCTACGACATGGCGAAGGCGCTGCAGCGCGACATCGTCATCGAATCTGTCGAGCTGCTGGCCAAGGAAGGTGGTCGCAGCGGCTGCTGGGAGCGGGGGATGGGGAAGGCGAGCGAAGGCACGGGCCCGCGGCGCTGCCGTGCCGCGCCGTGCCGGCGGCGCACGAGGTCGCGGTGGTGACCTGCTCGAACCGATCCGCATCGGGCGAGCGGCCCGACACCGGCGGGCCGGCATCGTTGACGCCCTGCGCACCGCCGGCTGGGACGTGGCCCCGGACCGGTGGTGGTTCGCGACGACGAGGAGGTGATCGCCGCCACGCTGATCGGTCTTGCCGATGCCGGGCATCGGCTGGTCGTGACCACCGGTGGTACCGGCCTCACGCCGGGCGACGTGACACCCGCGGCCACGCGGCGGGTGGCGGAGCGCCTGGTGCCCGGGATGGCCGAGCTGATGCGTTCGCATGGGCTGGCCTCCACGCCCATGGCATCCCTGTCGCGTGGGATCGTGGCGACGCGTGGTCGAACGCTGATCGTGAACGTGCCCGGCTCGCCGCGCGGCGCCGTCGAGTCGCTCGAGGCGCTGCTGCCGGTCCTCCGGCACGCCATCGACCAGCTCGCGGGTGGTGACCACGCCTGAGATCGGCGTCGGCCGGGCAGAGAGGGCGCACGGGATGGCGCCTGCGCCGGTAGGATTGGCCCCGCATGGAGGCCACCATCCCGCTCTATCCGCTCATCGCGATCCCTGTCGCGGTGTCCGTGTACTTCTTCTGGCGCCGTCTGCGCCAGCACCTCGCGATCCTGCGCCTCGGCAGGCCGCTGGATCGGACGGATCGGCCGCTCGAGCGACTGAAGGGCGTGGCGGTCTACGTCATCGGCCAGCGCCGCCTCCTCAACGACCTGGGCCCGGGTCTGGCGCACGCGTTCGTCTTCTGGGGCTTCCTGATCCTGCTGGCCACGAGCGGGAACTACCTGACCAACGGGCTCGTGGAGGCGATCCTGGGCTTGCCGCTGGGCGGCGTGATGTGGGGCCTCGTGGTGGGCCTGGCGAACCTGTTCATCGCCCTGATCATCGGTGCCCTGATCATACGACGTCGTGCGGCGCACGATCCTGCCGTCCAACGCGGCTGGCGCTGAGCCGCGACGCGTTCATCATCCTGGCCCTCATCGCCGGCGTGGTCATCAGCGAGGTGCTCGGCGATGGCTTCCGCTTCGTGGCCGTGCCGCACGATCCGGCGCGGATCTTCGCCGATCCTGGCCGGCCCGCTCTCGCTGCTGCTGGAGCCCATGGGGCCGGATACCGGCGCCATCGGCTATGGCGTCTTCGGCTGGGCGCACATCGTCATCGTGCTTGGGCTTCCTCACGTACCTCCCGTATTCGCAAGCACATGCACATCTTCATGTCGGAGCCCAACGTCTATTTCCGCAACATCGGCCCGCGCGGCGCGTTGCGCAAGATGGACCTCGAGGCGGAGCCGGCCGGAGGGGGAGGAGCTGGTCTTCGGGGCCAGGACCCTCAAGGACCTGACCTGGCGGCACCTGCTGGATCCGATGAGCTGCACCGAATGTGGTCGCTGCATGGAGTTCTGTCCGGCGTCCATGACCGGCAAGACGCTCTCGCCCAAGCATTTCATGGAGGGTCTCCGCGACCAGATCGTGATGACCGAGACGGCGCTCGCTGCGGCCGCCGGAGCCCAGCGTGCGGCAAAGGGCGGTGCCACCGGGGGAGCGGAGGCGTCGGAGACGGCGCTGCAGCTGGCCCGCGAGCGGGCCGACGAGGCGCTGAGCCTGCCGCTCGTCGACAACGCCATCCCCGAGGAGGCGATCTGGCAGTGCACGACCTGCGGCTGGTGCGTGGAGGGGTGCCCGGTGCTCATCGAGCACGTGGACTCCATCGTCGAGATCCGCCGCAACCTGGTGCTGGAGGAGAGCCGCTTCCCGAAGGAGCTCAACGTCGCGTTCCGGTGCATGGAGACGGCGGGCAACCCGTGGGGGCAGCCCAGGAGCGCGCGCATGGACTGGGCCAAGGGACTCGACGTGCCGGTGCTGGACGGGGCCGATGGCGCCGCTTCCCGAAGGCGGGGTGCTGTACTGGATCGGCTGCGCCGGCGCCTTCGACGACCGCAATCGCAAGGTGGTGCGCGCCATGGCGCAGCTTCTCGACCAGGCGGGCGTGCCGTTCGCGGTGCTGGGGGCCCGCGAGAGCTGCTCCGGGCGATCCTGCCCGGCGATCAGGCAACGAGTACCTCTTCCAGATGCTCGCCGAGGAGAACGTCGCGACGCTCTCGGCCGCCCACGAGTCACACAACGTGCGGACCGTGGTGGCCAGCTGCCCGCACTGCTTCAACACGCTCCGCAACGAGTATCCCCAGTTCGGGCTGACCGGGATCGAGGTGATCCACCACACCCAGCTCCTCGACAGGCTGGTCGCGGAGGGGAAGCTCAAGCCGGACCGCGGGAACCCTGCGGTGGTCGCCTACCACGACGCCTGCTACCTGGGCCGATACAACGACGTCTTCGACGAGGGGCGTCGCGTGGTCGGTGCTGTCCCCGGCCAGGAGGTGGTCGAGATGGACCTCCACCACCGGAAGGGCATGTGCTGCGGCGCCGGGGGAGCGCGGATGTGGATGGAGGAGACGGAGGGGCATCGGATCAACCACCGGCGGACGGAGCAGGCCCTGGCCACGACTCCGGACGCGATCGCCACGGCCTGCCCCTTCTGCCTGATCATGCTGCGCGACGGCACCACCGACCTGGGACGTGACGACGTGGCGGTGAAGGACGTGGCGGAGCTGCTCGCGGATGCGACCGGGGCCTGGAATCGCGAGCTCCGCAGCGGCCGCGGAATCCGCAGGAATCGGCGGAATCGGGATAAGGGACGCCCGCTACCCACGGAATTTGACCGGGTTCGAGGGCAAGGGTACGATTCCCGCCATGACTGCGCGATCAGTCCTCGACGACCTGGACAAATCAATCATCAAGGCCCTGCAGCTCGACGGCCGGCGCCCGTACGCGCAGATCGGGCGCGAGCTCAAGGTGCCGGAGGCGACCGTGCGTCAGCGGGCCGAGCGGCTCATCGGCCGCGGAGTGGTGCAGATCGTGGGCGTCACCGATCCGCTGGCGATGGGCTTTCAGCAGCCGGCCTTCATCGGCCTCAAGGTTGACGCCGTCGCGCCTCGACGAGATCGCGAATCGGCTGGCGGGGCTCGACGAGGTGACCTACGTGGTCGTGACCGCCGGGCGCTACGACCTCATCTGCGAGGTCGTCTGCGAGGACAACGACCATCTGCTGCGGGTCCTGACCGATCGCATGGCGCATATCGAGGGGATCCGCTCCACCGAGACCATGGTGGAGCTGCGCTTCGTCAAGGAGAGCTATCGCTGGGGGACCAGGTAGGAGGAGACCGTGACCGTCGCCGGAGAGCGTCGAGTCGACCATGACCGGGTGCGCCGTATCGCGGAGCGCGAGGAGGCCGCCTACCGTGCCCGGAGCCCGAAGAGCGCCGCGCTTCACGCTCGCGCCCGGGCCGCGATGCCCCTGGGCGTCGCCTCCTCGTTCCAGACGTATGACCCCTATCCGCTCTTCATGACCGACGGCCGCGGATCGCGCATCTGGGACGCGGACGGCAACGAGTACGTCGACTTCGATATGGCCTTCGGCGTCCTCGCCGCGGGGCATTCGCATCCGCTGCTGGCCGAGGCGCTGCAGCGCACGCGTGGCGAACGGCACCTGCTACACCTTCCCGGTGGAGGAGGGCATCCTCCTGGCGGAGGAGCTGAAGCGGCGCTTCGGCGCGGATCTGGTGCGCTTCAGCAACTCGGGGACCGAGTCGACCATGGACGCCATCCGCGTCGCCCGCGGTTTCACGGGCCGCGAGAAGATCCTCAAGTTCGAAGGCGGCTACCACGGCCATCACGACGACGTGCTGGTCAGCATCCAGCCGCCGCGCGAGGCGATGGGTCCCGTCGAGGCACCCAACACCGTGCCGGCCACCGCCGGGCATGCCGCTCAGTCGCCTGGTCGAGACGGTGATCGCGCCGTTCAACGAGCCGGAGATCCTGGAGGCAGATCCTGGAGCGGCACCGCGGCGAGATCGCGGGGATCATCGTGGAGCCGGTGCAGTTCAACATCGGCGTGGTGCCGCCGCGACCGGGCTTCCTGGAACGCGTCCGCGAGCTCGCCACGGACCACGGCATCGTGCTGATCTTCGACGAGGTGAAGACCGGCGTGGTGCTGGCCTACGGCGGCGCCACGGAGTACTACGGCGTTCAGCCGGACCTGGCCTGCCTCGCCAAGAGCATCGGCGGCGGGATCCCCATTGGCGCGTTCTGCGGGCGGGGCGAGGTGATGAACGCCATCGAGAAGCGTCCCGGAGCGCAACGCCCCGGGCGTGGGGATCGAGCATTCGACGCTCGCCGGCGGAGCCACACGGGTCGCGCACCTGGGCACGTTCAACGGCAACCCGCTCTCGATGACCGCGGGCCTCACCACGCTGACGCGGATCCTGACCCGCGATGCATATCCGAAGCTCCACGCCCTCGCGGAGCGACTGACCACCGGGTCGCAGGCGGTGCTCGACGAGTTCGGCCTGCCCGGGTACGCCATCAACGTCGGGCCCAAGGGTTGCGTGATGTTCACGCCCGGCCGGGTCACGAACTACCGCGACTTCATCGGCCTCGATGGCGATCTGTGGGCGGCGGCCTTCTATTTCCTCGCGAACCGTGGCATCCTGCTGCCTCCGGGCCCGGACGACCAGTGGACGCTCTCGGTGCAGCACACCGAGGAGGAGATAGATCGGTACGTCTCGACCTTCCGCGACTTCGCACAGGAGCTGACCGCCTGATCACCGGCCCGAGACCCGGGGCGGCCCGCCGGGCTCCTGCGGCCGATGCCGTTGAGGGTCGTTGGCGTCCCTGATCAGCAGGGAGAGGTGGCATGGGACAGCTCGAGCGCTGGGCGCGACCATTCAAGGGCCTGGGCAACGCGATTGCAGGCTGACAACGGGGGTCTACCGGGTTCTTGGCGGTCCGGGACGACTGCTCCAGGACCTGATGAACGGCTCGATGCTGGGTCATTCCCTGCACGGCATGCTCACCGATGCGGTGGTCGGCGCCGTGAGCGCCGCTGCTGGTGCTGGATGCCGCGGCCGTGCTTCTTTGGCGCGGACGTGGAGACGGCGGCCTCATCGTGCTGGGCTTTGGCGCGCTGAGCGCCTGGGGCGCGGCGCTGGCGGGTCTGACGGATCACAAGGACGTGGATCCTGGGGACGCGCGCAACGTCGCCACCCTGCACGGATTGATCAACCTGACGGCCACCGTGCTGTACACCGTCGCCTTCTTCGTCCGGCTGGCGGGTGGCGTGACCCCCGGCCGATGGCTCGCGCTGGTCGGATTCGTGCTGGTTGCGGCGGGCGTCGTTCATTGGCGGGCACCTGGTCTACAAGTTCGGTCTCATGGTGAACCGCAACGCGTTCACCCGCGCGCGCAGGGCGAAGGAGTTCACCGCGGTCCTGCCGGCCGGCGAGCTGGCGGAGGGCAACGCCCACGAAGGCCATGCTGGGCACCACCGCGCTGGTCCTCGTGCGACGTGGCGATATCGTCCAGGCCCTGCAGGAGACCTGCTCGCACGCGTGGCGGCCCGCTCGCGGAGGGCGCGCTCGAGGGTGACGCGATCGTCTGCCCGTGGCATGCGTCGGCGTTCCGGCTGCGCGACGGGGCCGTACGGCACGGTCCGGCGAGCACGCGGCTGACGACCTACGCGGCCCGCATCAACGAGGGGCAGGTGGAGGTCCAGGGCCCCACCGGCTGAACGCGGCGGCCGGGGATTCGCAGTCTCCGGCGGCCGGACCCGGCGCCCGGCCGCGCCCGATTCGGTATCCTGTCGGGACCACCGCGATCCCGTATCGAGGATGCCGCGTGACCTACCTGACCACCCCGGACCACGATGAGCTGCGCGCCGTCGTCCGGGAGCTCGCAGAGGAGCAGATCACTCCTCGCGCTCCCGAGATAGACCAGTCCGCGGAGTTCCCGTGGGACCTCAAGGAGCTGCTCGCCAAGCAGGACCTGCTGGGTACCTGCTTCGAGGAGCGCTACGGCGGCACCGCGCTCGACGGAGTGGCGCAGTCGATCCTGGTGGAGGAGATCGCGCGCACGGACGCCACGACCAGCCTGATTCCCATTGTGCAGAAGCTGGGCTCGCTGCCTATCCTCCTGGCGGGCAACGACGACCAGAAGCAGCGCTACTTCCCGCGGCTCGCGTCCGGCGAGTGGCTCATCGCCTTCGCCCTCACGGAGGCGGCCGCGGGGAGCGACGTGGCGAGCAACCGGATGCGGGCGGTGCGCGACGGCACCGGGTATCGGCTCACCGGCTCGAAGCGGTTCATCACCCACGGCTCGGTGGCCAACGTCCTGACCGTCTTCGCGCTGACCGACCCCGACGCCGGAGGCCGAAAGGGCATGAGCGCCTTTATCGTCGAGACCGATACCCCCGGATTCGCCGCTCCCCGCACCGAGCACAAGATGGGGATCCGAGGCTCGCCCACTGCCGAGCTGACCTTCGACGATGTCTTCGTCCCGGAGGAGAACCGCATCGGCGCGGATGGCGACGGATTCAAGATCGCGATGGCCACCCTCGACCGCTCAAGGCTGGGCGTCGCTGCCCAGGCGGTGGGCATTGCCCAGGGCGCCATCGATGCCGCGGTGCCCTACGCCGCGGAGCGGGAGCAGTTCGGGCAGCGGGTGGTGGACTTCCAGGGGATCCAGTTCATGATCGCGGACATGGCCTCCCAGACGGAGGCTGCGCGTCAGCTGGTGTACGCGGCATCGGCGCGCGTGGATGCGGGGGTCGCCGACATCCCGTACTGGACCAGCACTGCCAAGCTCATCGCCGGCGATACCGCCATGCGGGTGACGACCGATGCGGTCCAGATCCTGGGCGGGTATGGATTCATCAACGAGTACCCCGTGGAACGCATGATGCGTGACGCGAAGATCACCCAGCTGTACGAGGGAACGCAGCAGATCCAGCGCCTGGTGATTGCTCGCCAGGTGCTTGCGCGGAGTGGGATCCAGGTCCGCGCCAAGGCAAGGAGAGAGACCGGAGCGTGAAGATCGTCGTCTGCATCAAACAGGTCCCGGCCACGACCGCCGAGAAGCGGTATACCCCGGATATGCGGCTCGATCGCAGCGGCGTCGAGTCCGTCATCAACCCCCTCGACGAGTACGCCATCGAGCAGGCCCTCAAGCTGCAGGAGTCCGGGGCCGTCGAGACGGTGACGTACCTCTCCATGGGTCCCGAGGGCGCGGCGGAATCACTGCGTCGGGCGCTCGCCATGGGCGGCGACGACGCGGTCCTGGTGACCGATCCGGCGCTCGCCGGCGCCGACCAGTGGGCAACCGCAAGGGTCCTGGCTGCAGCCCTGGACCGGGCCGCGGGTGACGTCTCGCTGATGGGCATGGCATCCGACGACGCACGCGGCTCCCTGGTGCCCGGCGCGGTCGCCGCCATTCGGGGCGTGCCGCTGCTGTCGTATGGGGCGCAGCTGTGGGTCGAGGAGGGCAAGGCGCGGATTCGCCGCCTCAACGCCACCGGCTACGACATCCTCGAGGCGCCGCTGCCGGTGGTGGCCAGCGTCACCGACCAGGTCGGCGAGCCGCGCTACGCGAGCCTCAAGGGGATCATGGCCGCCAAGCGCAAGCCACTCGAGACTTGGTCGCTGGACGACCTGGGCCTCTCCGCAGATGACCTGCACGGCGGCGCGGTGACTCGCATGGTCGAGGTGCGTCCGCCGGAGGAGAAGGGTCCCACCGAGCGCGTCGAGAACGTCTCCGCCGACGAGGCGGCGGTGGCCATCGCCGACTGGCTCGCGGCGCGGAAGCTGATCTAGGTGAGAGGAACGAGATCATGAGCAACGACATCTACTTCCTCGCCGAGTTCAGCGGCGGCGCGGCGGCACGCTCCGCGCAGGAGCTGGCGAGCGGAGCGGCAACGTTGGCGACGCAGAGCGGCGGCGAAGCCGTGGGTCTTGCCTATGGAGACGGCGCGCAAGCCGGTGCTGCCGGCCTGGGCACCTGGGGCGCGCATCGCGCCATCGTCCTGGGTGACGGAACCGGACCCGCGGTCGGATACGCGGCAGCGGCGGCTGCTGCCGTGGGCGATGGCGGGCTGGCGTTGCTGGCGCCCGCGACGCCCAACGGCCGTGACCTCGCGGCGACGCTGGTCGGACGCCTCGGGCTGCCCGGGATTGGACCGGTCCGCGCGGTCCGCATCGAGGACGGCGCCCTGCGCGCGGAGGCCTCGACCCTGCAGGGGACGTTCGTGACCATATCGGCGCCCGTGGAAGGCGCGCCGTCGCCCACCGTGATCCTGGCCCTGGCCAACACGTTCGCCCCCGAAGAGCGCGATGGAACCGCAGCGGTCACCGGGGCGCCGGATGCGGCACCGGACGCGTTCGGATTGGTGAGCATTGTCGAGAGCCACGAGGAGGGCAAGGCGGCGGCCAACCTCGAGGAGGCGACCGTCATCGTGGCCGGCGGACGCGGCGTGGGCAGCGCGGAGGGATTCGCGACCCTCACCGAGCTCGCGGAAGCCCTGGGGGGTGCCGTCGGTGCCAGTCGTGCCGCGGCGGACGCGGGGTGGGTGCCGTACCAGCTCCAGATCGGGCAGACCGGCAAGGTCGTGAAGCCCGCGCTGTACGTGGGCTGCGGAATTTCCGGTGCCATCCAGCACCGGGTGGGTATGCAGACGTCGGAGAATGTGGTTGCTATCAACAAGGACCCGGATGCGCCCATAGGTGAGTTCGCGGACCTGTTCGTGGTCGGGGACCTGTTCGCCGTTGTCCCCAGGTTGACTGAAGAGATTCAACGAAGGAAGGGAGCCTGACCAGGCCGATGTCGACGCGTACACCCCTGGGCTCGATGATCGCGATGGCGACGGTCGCCCTGCTCCCGCTCGCCTGGTTCCGGGGCAGCCGTCGTTCGTTCACCGGCCAGGCCCGCGAGCTGCGTGCCTATCGGTCGACGCTGGCCACCCACACGCGGCGCGCCGGGAACCTGCTGGGCGATCTGGGCGAGCTGGTCGATGCCCTCCGCCGGCGCGCGGTGGACGTGGACGAGGCGGTCGACCGGCTCACGGCAGGCGAGGACGAGCTCGATGGGACCGCGGAGACCCTGCGCGAGATGGCGGCGCCCGAGGACCTCCACGCCCTGCATCTGGAGTACGAGGCGAACCTGGAGCGCGCGCTGCGCGGCATCGTGACCGCGGAGCGAGGCTGCGGGCTCACCCGCCAGCGCCACCGGCCGCCCGACGACGAGGAACCGCTTGCCTACTGGAAGCGCGGTTACGCGAACATCGTCCACGCGCGGATGCGGATGGACGAGATCGCAGACGTGATGCTGGCCTGGGAGCCGGGCCGCCCCGCGGTCGCCAACGTCAGTGCCCGGGTGCGCCGCGAGGGCTGAGCCGGCCAAGGCCACATCTTGTGGTATCCTCGGCATCGGTACCACCACTGGTGTAGTCCGTACGGGGATTCAGCATGCGCTGTCCACGGTGCAATGAGCAGAGCACGCGGGTCATCGACTCTCGTGATCTCGAGAGCGGCAGCACCATCCGCCGCCGGCGCGAATGCGAGGCCTGCGCGTACCGATTCACGACCTACGAGCGGCCGGAGGGAGCGCGGCTGATCGTCCTCAAGCGCGACGGCGCCCGACAGGAGTTCGACCGCGGCAAGGTGCGAGCCGGCCTGCTCAAGGCGCTCGAGAAGCGCCCGGTCACCCTGGAGCGCGTGGAGCGCGCCGTCGACGACATCGAGAGCACCGTTCGTGCTCTCGGGGAGCCGGAGATCTCCAGCAAGGAGATCGGTCGCCTGGCCACCGACGCCCTGCGCGACCTGGACCAGCTGGCCTACATCCGCTTCGCATCGGTCTACCATTCGTACGAGGACATCGACACGCTCAAGCGCGAGGTGGATCGGCTCATGAGCCAGCGGCAGGGCGCCCCGGAGTGATCCTCTCCGACCGCGACATCCGCGCCGCCATCGAGGCGGGGCGGATCGTGATCGACCCGTTCGTGCCCGAGGCCGTGCAGCCGTCGAGCGTGGACCTGCACCTCGATCGCCGGTTCCGCGTATTCCGCAACAACCGTTACCCGTTCATCGACGTGCGCGAGCCGCAGCCGGACCTGACCGAGCTGGTCGAGATCGACGTCGAGCAGCCCTTCATCCTGCACCCCGGCGAGTTCGTGCTGGGCTCCACCCTGGAGCGCGTGGCGCTGCCGGACGACCTGGTCGCCCGGCTGGAGGGCAAGTCGAGCCTGGGGAGGCTGGGCCTCCTGATCCACTCGACCGCGGGCTACGTGGACCCTGGCTGGGACGGCAACCTGACCCTGGAGCTGTCGAACGTCGCCAACCTGCCCATCACCCTGTACTACGGCATGAAGATCGGCCAGATCAGCTTCCAGCGCATGAGCTCGCCGGTGGAGGTCGCCTACGGTGATGCGCGGCTCGGCTCGCGTTACCGCGGCCAGCGTGACCCCACCGCCAGCCTCTACCATCGCGACTTCGACCGCGGACGGCTGCTCCCCCCGGACGCCGACAAGGAGGCCTGACCAATCCATGGTGGCGCCCACACCCCTCTACGAGATCACCCCGGCCGATGTGGCGCGCGAATTCGCGGGCGGCGTCCGGGTGCGCCTGGTGCGTGCGGGCTGGTTTCGGCCCGACGCCGGTGGCTTCTTCGGCGTCGTGCCGCAGCCGCTCTGGTCGCGAATGGTCGAGACCGACGATCGCGGACGCCTCCTGTGCCGGCTGAACCTGCTGCTCGTGGAGGCCGGCGGCAAGCGGATCCTGGTCGAGACCGGGACCGGCGAGCGCATGACCGACAAGGATCGCGACATCAAGGGGATCGAGGGCGGCAACCCGGCCATCGCGCTGCGGGAGCTGGGCGAGGATCCCGACCGCATCGACTTCGTGATCGTGAGCCATCTCCACTACGACCACGCCGGCGGGATGGTGGACGCGTCCGGCAAGCCGTTCTTCCGCCGTGCACGATACGTGGTGCAGCGCAACGAGGTGGAGGCGTCGCGCAGCGACGAGCTGCGGCTGCAGGGGATCATGGAAGAAGAGCAGCTGCGCCTGGTCCAGGCAGCGGGCCAGCTGGCCGAGGTTCACGGCGATGTCGAGATCGTCCCAGGGGTGAGCGTGATCCGCACCGGCGGGCACACCCGCGGCTCCCAGGCGGTTCTGCTCGGCACCCGTCCGGCGGCGGGCCACCCGGGCGAGCCGTTGCCCAGGGCCATCTTCTTCGGTGACCTGATCCCGACCCGCTGGCAGCTGCCGGTGCGCTGGACCAGCGCCTACGATGACTATCCCATCGACGCGGTCGAGACCCGGAACCGGCTGTTGCACGAGGTGATCGGTGGCGGCTGGTGGTGCTACTTCACGCATGATCCCGGCGAGCTCCCGATCCAGCTGGAATGGACGGCGAAGGGCAGCATCCGTCCGGTCGCGTCCTGACCTCGCGCGGGCCGGCCGGGTATCATGGGGGCGCCCTGCCAGCCCCCTTCGTGAGGTTCTGACTTCCGTGACCCTTCGCCCGCGTCGCGCGCTGCCCGTTGGGCTGCTCGTGATCGCCGCTCTGCTCGCCGCCTGCTCCGGAGCCGCCAGTGGCACGCCGCCGCCCAGCGGCGCCGCCTGCGCCGTGGCCGATGCCACGAACACCGTCCAGCTGAGTGCCAAGGACATCAAGTTCAGCGCACCGTGCATCGAGGCCGCCGCCGGCAGTCCCATCAAGATCGTCTTCACCAACGAGGAGGCGGTCCCGCACGACCTGGCCGTCTATACGGACACCACCAAGTCCGCAGGAGCTCGTCCGCGGCGACATCATCACCGGGCCGAACGCCACGACCACGGTGACCGTGCCGACCCAGCAGCCCGGGCAGCTCTTCTTCCAGTGCACCATCCACGCGGCCATGCAGGGTGCCCTCGTGGTGGAGGCGGCCGGGATACCCAGCTCGGCCCCGGCGTCGACGTCAGCCTACTGAGCCACGAACGCTGCGGGCGAGCGCCCGGACCGTGGCGGGATCGATGGGCGCCTCCAGGCGCTCGGTGCCGTCCAGGCTGACGACCGGCACCCGGAAGCCGTAGCGGATGATCAGGTCGTCCTGCGTGTCGACGTCGACACGCTCATAGCCGTCCGCTCCGAGCTCGTGGTCAAGGACCGCCGCCGCGTCCTCGCAGAGGTGGCAGCCGGCTCGCTCGTACAGGACGAGCCGATGGCGGCCGGCGGACGGAATCGGGCTGGTGCTCACGAGCGTCACGATAGCGCGGTGGGCTAGGATGAGCGTACGGCGCCCCCGTAGCTCAGTGGAAAGAGCGCCGCCGTCCTAAGGCGGGCGTCGGGGGTTCGAATCCCTCCGGGGGCGCCAGCAACACCGCTGACGGACGTTGGTGCTAGGGATGGCCTGTGACCTCTCCCCGGGTGTCCACGCACCAGTCCTGGGCAACCCAAGGGTTGCGTGGGTAGAGCTCGGGAGGCGTGAATCCCAAGGCCTTGGGCAAGCGCAGCCCGACGGTGCCGTCCCCGGCCAGAAACAGCATCGCGTCAGAGACCTCCCAGGCGTAGACGGTGTGCAGAACGAACGGGCAACCGGGGGCCAGGTCCGGAGGGGTTGCCGGAGGCACGGACAAGTACCACGCTCCGCGGTCAGTCCCTGCCAGGAGCAGCGAGTCCGCTTGCCTACCTCCGCTCAAGCGGCGACCGGCGTCGAGGTCGTATCGGGTGCCGTCGTCGAGAACGGCCACCTGGTGCCCGTTGGGCAGCTTGTCCAGCGACTGCACGATGCCGACGATGGTCGGGCTGGGGGCGCCATCGGGCCGACTGGGTCCGCACCCCGATAGCCAGGCCAGCATCAGCAGGCCGACGACGCAACTGGCCACGCCCCTCCCCACGACTCCATGGCGCGTCGTGCCGCGACTGCGCGCAAGGCGCCAAATGCGGCCAACGCCATGGCAGCCGCGGTCATCAGGCGCAGCTGCGGTCATCAGGCTACGTAGAAGGCCAGCACATCACTGCGTCGGTAGCGAGCCTCCGAGGCCCTCCGGGGGCGCCGGTTGATCCCCAACCCATGAGCATCGGCGGATCTCCGTTGGCGTCAAGTCGCACCCTCGCTTCGGCCATTTGCGCGGACTGGGTAGGACAATCTGACCACCAAGCGAGTGGTAGCCATCCCCCGAAGGTAAGGTGACCAGCAGACGCTGTCACCCACTTCACGGGCGGATTCCTCGAGCGCGGGTGGGATTGACGCATGGTGGGAACCACGCCCATGCTCGGAGCGTCATCCCGGGCATGAGGGGGCGTTGGCGAATGGCGTGGTTTGCGAGCAGGGCATGGCCCTCTGCGTCGTGGCTTGGGCTGCTGCTGGTCGTAGCGTCTTGCTCTACCGGAAGCGGCCCGTCGGCCTCGGTGGGCATTACCTCACCGGTGCCAACGGCTGCGGCCACGGGGTTGGCGCACTTCGGCCAGGACGAGTGGAGCTTCGACTACCCGGCTGCGTGGCACTACGAGCCGACGCCCGGCTTCATCAGCTCGTTCTACGACGTCGTCGGCTACCTGGGCAGCACGCCGGTCGACACCGGGCAGATCTGCCAGACCACGCCCACCGTGTCGCGCTGCAACCCGCACGGCTACGACCTGCCGGCGGGCAACGTGGTGATCGCCATCGCCACTTGGGGTAGCCCGATGATCGACCCGGTCGCCTTCTTCGACCATCCTGCGGACGGGACGCGGATCGAGGTAGGCGGCATGGCGGCGATCTTCAGCGAGGCACAGCAGACACCTGACCGGGTTCTCCTCACCTGGAAGATCCAGCGCCCGGGCTTTATCGACAACTGGGTGCAGCTCGAGGCCGACATCCGGGGTCCGGGTCTGGATGCCCTGCGTGCCCAGGTGGAAGCCCTGATCGCCAGCTTCCGCTTCACGCCTGCCCCGACGCCCATCTCCAATGATCCCGCCGTCGCCCAGGATGTCGCAGGCAAGGCGATGACCAAGTTGAAGACCGATGCCACCTACGACTGCTTCCCGGATGCGGCCGGCAGTTCGCGGCAGGCGACCATCACCTCGATGCCTCACGGGCCCGCTCTCTCCAGCCCGGTGCCGGTGACCTGCTCGGTGGCGATCAGCCCCACCGACATCGGCTTCTGGAAGCTCGACCTGACCATCTCGTGGGATTCGTCGGGCACCCGGAAGGCAGGTTCGAACGTGACCACCCAGTGGCTCGCGCCTGACGGCTCCCTCGGCGCCTCCGCGGAGAGTGGCGACTCCCCGGACAGCTGAAAAAGGGCGCGCGATGGCAGGTCTGTCACCGGTTGCCGCGGTGGGGCCGCACCCTCGGCGCCGCCGGATCCTGCTAACGGTGCTGGCGCTCGTCGTGGTCTGGCTCGCCATCGGCTTCCTGCGGGCACCCTCGGTCGCCGCGGACTACTTGGCCCGGATGGAGAATCCCAAAGGCGTCGTCGGGGTCCCCACCTCCGCATAGCCAGGGACCTCGCCGTTTTGGATCGGGTCTGTGCAGGGCACGATGACGGAGCCCAAGCTCTTGCCATTCCGCCGCAGCCGTCTCACGCTGATGCAACCGCCGCGGCGCTGGGACCGTCTTCGGTGGGAGGAGGGATGCAGATGCGGAAGGCACCTCACCTGGTCGCTGTGGTCGTGGTCACGGTCGCGATGAGCGCCTGCGCCTCGCCAGGAACCGCGACTTCTGCCGCCGGCGACCAGGCTCCGCCGACGGGCGGTCCGGTCAGCATCGACGCTGTCGTGCTTACCGCGGACCGTCGCCAGGTCAACGTGGAGTTCATCGGCGCTCGCGAGTTGGTGCCGGGCGACCCCTGCTCTCGCGCCTATCGCGGGACCGCCCGGGTCGCCGGCGATACACTGGAGATCGGTGTCTACGCGGAGGCGAACCGGGCCACCCTGCCGTCAGGGTGGGCCTGCGACATGGTGGGCTACCGCCGGCACCTGACGCTGGACCCTGATCAGCCTTACACCGGGAACCTGGTCCACGACCTGGCCGGCCAGATGCTGTTCCTGCGGCCGCCCGACGGGCTGGCGGAGTTCGGCGGCCAGCCCGGTGGTTGGGAGCTGCGTCGCCAGGACACCATCGGCGGCAGCATGACCCCGCGCTGGGCCCGGATATGGTCGCCGCAGCCCGACCCTTGGCTGGCGGACGGCAGCAGCATGGTCACGCTCATCCAGTCGTTCGGCGGGCCGGTGGGGACAACCGGCGGGGGGCCTGCCACCTCTGTTGAGGTCAACGGGCAGCCCGCCACCTTCTACCTCTGGCCACCCAGCGGCGGCATGACGCTGGTGTGGTCGCTGGGGAATGACGGGTTCGCCCTGGACGGCCTCCTCAGCGACTTCACCAGGGAGCAGTTCATCGCCCTCGCCGAGTCGGTGAAACTTCCCCCGAACTGAGACGGGTCCGGCTTAGCCTCACCGTGACTCCGACGCCATAGGGTCGGAATACACGCCAGCGGATTGCTCGCATTGCCCATTGCGCCCCCAAGGCCCTTCGGGGGGCGCCAAGGGCCCCTTGTGGAATATGCCGGTTCCGCACGACAGTCGATCCGGGTGACAGCAACCCCATGGCCGCAGTTTGAAGGGGTCAACCGTCGGGACGGCACTGGCCCAAGCGTCGCACGGCTGCCAATCGCCAGGATGGCTGTGGCCCGATGGAACAGTCGCCACCTGCCGTGACTCGTAGTTGATGTGATGATGAGCACGCCCATCGACGGCCAGGACCTGGCCACGCCCAAGGAGGAAGCGATGCTGATCGACGAGTTCGAGCAACTCGTCGAGCGCTACCAGCCCGCCCTCCTGCGTCTCGCCTATGGCATGGCCGGCGAGCGTGGCGTGGCGGAGGACGCTGTTCAGGCCTGCTGGCAGGCGGCCTGGAGTTCCCGCGAACGCATCGATCCCGGCACGGTCCGTGGCTGGCTGTTCACCGTCACTGCCAACGAGGTCCGCCGCCAGCAGCGTCGGCAGCGGCTTCGCAATTTGCTGCATGGGCAGCTCCGACCTCCTCCAGCGATCGGCGAGGTGGATCCGGACCATTTGGACCTGGTAACGGCGCTCGGCGGGCTGAACCTGCGCGACCGGCAGCTCATCGCCCTGCGCTACGGCCTGGGCCTGACGTCAGACGAGATTGGGGAACAGCTGGGTCTGTCGGCGTCAGGCACGCGTGTGCGTCTGCAGCGGGTGCTGCGACGCCTCCGGGAGGAGTTGGGCGATGAATGAGCACCGCGACGATTTTGAGCGCCGCTTCGCGCAGCGCTATGAGCGCTATCTCGAGGAGGGGGTCCGGGACATGGATACACAGCAGGTGCCCCGAGCAGCCATCACCGCGCAGCCACGGCAGGGCTGGCTGCGCTCCTCGCTGCTCGCCGGCGGAACCGTCGCGGTCGCGCTGGTGGTCACCCTGCTGGCGCTCCAGGTGCTGCCCGATGTGCCTCCGCCCGGCACGGCTTCCGGCTCACCGCGGCCATCTGCCGTTCCCTCCGCCAGCCCGGCCGTGCCGACACCGCACCCCAACGCAGACTGGCCTACTGTCACGGCGACCGCGGCCGAGGTCCCCGGCCAGCTTGACCTGGGCAGGGCCGGCTTCTGGACGCTCGAGACGACCATTACCGTCAGCGACTGGATTCTGCGCATCGGCACACTCGATGGCCGGGTCACCCGCGAAGTCAACCTCACGCCCACCATGGGTCCTCTCGACCTGACGCTCATCCCACAGCCGGTTGGGCCTGCAGGCGGCCGGGTCCTCTACGTGGCCGATGACGGCCAGACGGCGAGCCTCCACGTGGTCGACGCGGCAACCGGTACAGACCGCGAGCTGACCAGCACCGACGCCTTCATCCCGCGCCTGGCGATCGATCCGACCGGGTCGACCGCCTACTACCTCGCCCTCGATCGGCGCACGGGTGCCTTCCAGGGCCTGTTTGGCATCGCCACCAGTGCGGGTGAGCCGCAGCAGCTCATCTCGGGGCAGGCGACCTCCGCTACGGCCACCTTCGCCGCGCAGGCCAGCTACCTCCCGCAGCTGGCTGTCTCGACCGATGGCTCCTGGATCGTCTTTGCCTCGTGCCGGCCGACCGGCTGCGACCTCTACGCGGTCAACCCCACTGGCGACCACCTGCGGGTGCACCACGGGACCGTCCAGTTCGGAGAGACGATCGTGGGCATCACCGGCAACCTGCTGGTCGGATCCGGTGACTGCGCCGAGGTGAACTGCGACGGCTTCGCCCTCGACCTCATCACCGGTGATCGCTGGCCGCTCGGTGGGAGTGATCAGCCCTTCGGTCCAAGACAGCTCATCGCCGGGCCGCACGGACCGCTCGTCCTGGGTCAGTCCGAGACCTACGAGCAGGGGGTATGGCGCGCGGAGGCGCTGGATCTCACCGACCGGACGCGGTCAACGGTCTTCTCGGCAACCTTCAAGCCCGCGTACACCGTGGTCGGGCTGGCCGACCCGCTGTCCGCCGGAGCCGAGCTGCCGGCCGGCTGGTTCCTGATCTACCGCAACGCGGACGCGGCCCCCGCTCCCTACCCCGACTACAGTGCGGCCACCCTCGGAGGGTCAGCCGAGGTGCCGCTGCCATCGCTCTCGCCGAATCGGTGAGGTTGCCCCCGAAGTGAGGCGGGTCCGGCTTGACCTTGGCAACACCTGCTGCCGGTCTCATGCGGTCCTGAGGCCCCGCGGATGACCGCTGAGCATGGTGCTGAGTTGGCGGACTTCAGCCTCTTGACGTCGGTTGCAGAAGGGGCCGGTGCTCAGATAGGGAGGATCTGAAGATGCCGCTTGTCCGTCGGAACGCCCTCTGGCTATCGGTCTTGGTACTGCTGGTTGCGGGGGTGATCTTGCTGGCGATCACCGCTGACGAAGGTGGCTACCGGATGTACCACCCCTATGCGATCGTTGCGCTTGTCGCATTCGCTGCAGCCGCCGTCCTGACGACGACCGCGGTCTGGCGATTCGTGCGGCAGCACTGGCAAGCCTGAGATCGCGCTCACGTCCGTCCCCAAGTAGTCCTGATATCTGGTCGCAGAAGCCCCTGCTGGCTACGAAGCGAGAGACGAACTCAATGAAGAACATCGCTGCTAGGCGGGTGGGTCGGCGGTCCACCGGAGAATGTCACCCGGCTGGCAGTCGAGGACTCGGCAGATGGCGTCCAGGGTGGTGAAGCGGATGGCGCGCGCGCGCCCGTTCTTCAGGACGGCGATGTTGGCCGGGGTGATGCCGACGGCGTTGGCGAAGTCGCCCACGGACATCTTGCGTCGCGCGAGCATGACGTCGAGTTCAACGATGACGGCCATCAGACCACCTCGTCCAGCTCGCTGCGGTCGGCGATCGCCGACTGGAGCAGGCCGCGCATGACGATCATGAGGAGCACGAACGCCAGCCCGCCGGCAAGGGTGGCAACCAGCCCAAGCAGGACGCCTGGCCCGCCGACACGGACGAAGAAGAGCAGGTGGATCATGATGCCTGCGCTCAAAACGGTGGCGACCGCCGCGCAGGCCGTGATGACGTCGACCCAGCTCAGGGCGCGGCGGGTGAAGATGACCCCGCTGTTGACCAGCGACAGCAGCCGCCAGACGGCGATCAGCGCCAGCTGACCGCAGGCGATGGCGAGGATACCGGCCACCGAGTACGGGACGACGAGGTACGCAAGTTCCGGGAAAGATCCTCCCTTCCTCGGACCCGAACACGGGCAGGAGTACCTGTGCGAGGACCATTCCGAGCAGGAGAATGACGAGAGCACACGGAGAAGCTGTCTCGCGAGCTTATGCATCGATCGAGTGTCGATCGGTATCCGCTCGAATGTCAATAGGTCCTAGGCAACGCGTATCAGGCGAGCCGATCGGGCAACGGCGGATCCTGACGCGATCGCCACGGAGGTCTCCTCATCTTGTTTCTGAGCGGGTCCGGTCACAGCAGATCGAGCGCCATCTTGGCGGCTATGACCCACAGCAGGACGCCGATGAACCGCTTGAGCTGCAGGCCCGTCAGGCGCGTGCGCATGACGTAGGCGCCGACGAGCGAGCCGGCGGCGGCCAGCACACCCATGACCACGAGGAACACCGGATCGAGGCTGCTCACGGCGACGTGGCCGAGGAAGCCAGACAGCGAGGAGAAGACGACGGCGAGTGCGGTCGTCCCGGCCGCCATCTTGGCGTCCAGCCCGGTCCATGTCAGGCCAGGCAGGATGATGTTGCCTCCGCCCACCCCGAGCATCCCCCCGAGGAAGCCGGCGACTCCCCCCACCCCGGCACCAACGCCCGCATCCGCCGCGATACCTCGGGATCGGGGGAGGTGCGCGGCCGGTAGAAGAGCATCATCGCGCCCGCGAAGACCAGGAAGCCGACGAACAGCCCGAGCAGGATCGAGCGGTCCACTCCGACACTCAGCGCGGCACCCACGGGGGCGAGGATCACCGCGGTAACGAGCACCGGGATTCCGGCTCGCCAGTCGATGAGGCCTGCCCGCGCGTAGCTGACGGTCGCCATCGACAGGCTCACGGCGTTGAGCAGGAGAGCGGTCGAGGTCGCTTCGGCGAGCGGAACGCCCAGATAGTAGAAGAGCGGCACGAAGAGGAACGCGGCACCCAGGCCGGCCATGGCCATGACGCCCGAGAAGGCGAAGACTGTCGCGCCGCCGATGAGATAGAGCGCCATGGCAGCAATCCGCCGGTTCGGCTCAGCGTGGGTAGCCGGAGCAGGCGGCGCAGACCGCAGTCCCTTCGACCACCCGAAGGTACGGCTCCGCGACAAGCTCGTCGCATCGCGGACAGACCGCGAAACGCACGACCTCGTCAGGCTCGCTCCAGGCACGCGCCTCGACAGGCCCGACGCTCATGATTGCCTCGGCCGGGGCATCCCAGACCAGGTGCACGACCTCCGTCTGCTCCTCGTCGGGGATCTGCGAGGCCGGGACACCTGCGGCGCGCTTCCGCATGAACGGCGTGGCCTTGATCTGGGGCTGGAGGGTCGGCCGATAGGCGACGCGCACTGCGCGGCCGGCAGCCTTGTCAATGAGGGTCACCGCGAACTTGCCCTCGCGGCTCTTCTCGATGTTGCCCTTCCCGAACGTGCAGCCGGTCGTGAACTGGATCCCGTCGCCGAAGCACATTCCGCCGTGGTAGTCGCCGATCTCGATGATGGCGTGCAGCTCCTTGGCTCCCGCGCGGCTGACGCCCAGCTCTCGCAGTGCCGCCAGGCCGAGGCGCACGCCCGCGGTGCTGGCCCAGCACTTGTGGCCATGGAATGCCAGGGCATCGGTCAGGATGGTGGTGTCGTCGGTTGTGATGACGCTCATGACGTGGTTCTCCTAGAGTCCGAGGGCGTTGAAGCCGAAGCCGACGGCGAGGATGACGAAAATGCCGGCGCGGGTTCGATTGGCCAGCAGGGTTGCGACCTCGACGGGCGCCGCGACATCAGGCCGTGCCAGCTCATGCGCAGATTGGGCAGGACCGGCAGCTCAACGGACATCGGGACCCTCGAGGGATGCGCCGTTGACGGTGGCTCGAGCCTCGCACACAGTGCCCCGAGTGACGGCGCCGGTGCCCGGCCGTGGGGTCCTGATGAACAACATCTCAGAGGCTAATGTCTCATTGCGGCGTGATGCATTCCACGGCCATACGGCCCGTCACTGCGGGCGGAAGGGCATGGGCGACCTCGTTGCCTCGCCCCGTGTCGAGGCTCTTCGAGAACTCGCCGAGTGGGCATCAACCCGAGCGAAGCTATCGGTCGCGCAGCACGCACGGACGTTGGACTGAACCCGCCCTCCGGAGGCGATGTGGTGACGGCCTGGGCGGTCGCCTCCGAGGTAGTACTCGCTCGCCGCGTCTGACGCCGGGATCGACCAGCACTCCTCAGGGAGCACCATTCTCGTCTCGCGGCCGCCTGACGCTGCCGTACCATGCACGCCGTGCACGCGCCGCGAGCTTTCGTGCGCAGCCTTCTCGCCATCGGTGACGAGCCCGATGACGACGACGACCTGCGCCTGCGCAAGCGCATGGGCGTGGTCGCCGGTTACCTGACAATCATCTTGCCACTCGGGGCTCCGGCACTCGCCCGCTGGAATCCCATCGCCGACGTCCTGGCGCCCGCCCTATCTTTATGGAGCGTGGGGAACCTCCTGCTCCTGGCGCGCACCAGGCAGTTCCGGCGCTACGTCGTCCTGCTTCTGGTGGGCGGGCTGATGTTCACCCTTCTCGCGGACGTGGTGATCGGCGGGTTGACAGCGGGAGCCGGGATCGTCTGGGTCTTCCTCACCCCGGTGTATGCCATCCTGGCCCTGGGGCCGCGCGCGGCCGTCCCGTGGTTCTTCGTCTTCATCGGAGCGCTGCTGTTCTCCGCGGGCATCGATCCCATCGTGACCGCCCGCATCCAGCCACCCCCCTATGCCATCCGGCTGATCGCCTTCGTCCAGAACATCGGCCTGCCGCTGGGCATCACGTTCGGACTCTTCTACTACACCGATGTCCGCCGCCGCGCGGCGGAGGCACGCTCTGACGAGCTGCTCACGAACGCGATCCCGGTGTCGATCGCCCGGCGCCTCCAGCACGGTGAAGGGCGGATTGCCGAGGCCTACCCGGAGACGACGGTGCTGTTCAGCGACATCGCGGGCTTCACCCCGTGGGCGAACCAGACGGAGCCCTCGCGGGTGGTGGGCCTCCTGGATGATCTCTTCACCCGCTTCGACGAACTGGTCGCCGAGTGCGGACTGGAGAAGATCAAGACCATCGGCGATGCGTACATGGCCGCCGCGGGAGCGCCCGAGCCGATGTCGGGCCACGCAGACGCCGCAGTGACCACGGCTCGACGGATGCTGACCGCCGTTGCCGAATGGCGCGCCGAGCACGATGTGCCCCTCCAGGTTCGGATTGGCCTCGCCAGCGGACCAGCGGTCGGCGGCGTCATCGGCCGTCGTCGGATCCTCTTCGACCTGTGGGGAGACACGGTGAACACCGCCTCCCGCATGGAGTCGTCGGGGGTGGCGGGGAGGATACAGGTCGCGGCGAGCACCTGGGAGCATCTCTCCAACCAGGACCCGTTCGAGCCGCGCGAGGTGGAGGTCAAGGGACTCGGAGCGATGCACACCCACCTGTCTACTGGCGCACCGGCCTGATCACGAGGAGTTCGACTCGATGCACGTCCTGCTCTACCTGCACATCCTGACCATGTTCACCGCCGTATCCCTGGCGGCCGGATCGAGCATCCTCGTCCTGATCGCGGCTCGCCGCCGCGACCGAGGGGTCGTCGCCGCGCTGACGAGCCTTCCGATCGACCGCATGGTGCCGCCGTTCTACATCGTGGGCGGTTTGTTCGGGCTGGCGACCGCCCTGGTGTTCGGGTACGACCTGCTGGCGCCGTGGTTAGTGATCGCCTATCTGATCTTCGCGGCCTTGACTGCGCTTGGGATCCTGTACAGCGGTCCGTTGCTGGGGCGCGTGCATGCGGTCGCGTCCGATGCGGCGGCTGACCACGGAGCCTTCGCGGACGTCGTCCGGCGCTTCCAGCTCGACGCGCTGATGTCGCTGGGCGGGATTGCCCTCATCGTCGCGGACATGGTCTTCAAGCCCTTTTCGTAGCAAGGACGAGCTACTCGAGCAGCGCGGCGACCGCATCGAGGGCCGAGGTCAGGGCAGCGTGGCAAGGACTCCGGCAGCCACGCTCTCGTCGGAGGTGTCGACCTCGTAGGCCACGCCGTTGCTCGCGTACCAGTAGCTGGCGATTGGCTCCTCCGGGAAGACGCCCTTGGTCACCGTCTTGTTGCCCAGTGTCACGCTTGAGGTCGCGAGGCCGGGGTAATCGACCTTCCAGGCGTCAATGATGGCCTGGACGAACGCCGTGGGGTCCACGTTTGGCGCCTGGAATGCGACCGCCGCCAGGTCGAGCCCACCGGCCGGATCGTAGGCCTGCGCGATCTGCAGGTCGCCCGGCGTCAACTCCCGACTTGCAAGGAACTCGGTGATGGACTTGCTCCAGTCGTCGGTGCTCAGGATGGTGCTTCCGAGCCAGCTTGTCGTGGTGAGCGTCGTCTCGGCGTACGAGGTGGGAAGGAGCGCCTCGAGATCTGGCGCGTCGTGGCTGTTCGTGGCGGCAATGCTTGCGGCGGGCAGGTCCGCGCCGGGTGTTGGCGTGGTGAGCGCAATGCCCGCCGGTCGGTTCAGGATCAGGACGACCACCGCGGTCCAGCCCGCGACGGCAAACAGCAGCGAGACGACCGTCGCAATGGGCCACAGGGGGCTCTGACGCGGCTCCTCATACCTGCGGCGTGGGCGGCGAGGCCGGATTGGTCGCTCCGGTGTCTCTGGTGTCTCGGGCGCGGGCTCGTCTGGCCGGTTCGTGGTGATGATGGGCTCCTTGGCGGGCATGGTGGTCGGTCAGCGGGTCCGAAGCAGGCCGACAGGATGCCACCGATTGATGAGAGCTGTCTGAAAGATGTCTGCGGCGCCGTGTTGTGACGGCGTGCCGCGCGCTAGAGGAAGGTGAAGAGCGACGCCATGCGGGTGAAGGCGTTGCTGAAGATGAGCACGCCAATGGCCACGATCAGCAGTCCGGCCGTGATGCTCACCGCGCGGTGGTGCTGTCGCAGCGCATTCATCAAAGGTCGCAGGCGCGGCAGCGCGGCAGCCGCGGCCAGGAAGGGCACCGCCAGGCCAAGCGAATAGCTCAGCAGCAGCACGAAGGCCACCGGCGCGTCGCCGGATGAGGCACCCATTGCCAGGATCGCGCCCAGCACGGTGCCGATGCACGGCGTCCAGCCGATGGCGACGAAGGCCCCGAGGGCGAGGGCTCGCGCCACGCGGCCCGGCGGCAGGGCCGATGCGCCGGGTCCTGCGACGGAGAACCGGTCGAGCACCGGACCGAAGACCCCGGTCGTGAGCAGGCCAAGGATGATGACCACCGCGCCCGCAACCTGGCGCACGGCAGCAACCTGGAAGAGGCCCTGCCCCAGGATCCCGAGCGGCGTGCCGACCACCACGAATACCGAGGTGAAGCCGAGGACGAAGAGGATTGCCTGGCCCATCACGGGTCGCGTGCCCGCTGCCACGGTGCCTCCGCCCGAGGCTGCCGGTGCGACGCCTTCGGCACTCGCCGACTCACCCAGGAACGCAAGGTAGACCGGGATCAGCGCCAGCACGCACGGCGACGCGAAGCTCAACAGCCCGGCGGCGAAGGCCAGTGCAATCGAGACGTTCATGTCAGAACGGCAGCACCAGGCTGGTGGGTGGCGCCTGCCCCGGTTCGAGCACGATGGGCTGGGCGATGATCCACAACGAGAAGACGGTGTAGCCGATCATGAGCAGCGCCAGGGGGACACCGGCCCGCACCGCGCGGTTGGGCGCATCCCGCAACGCGATCCGGTGCGAGAGGGCAATTGCGGCGATGTGCCCGATGACGATGGCCCCCACCGAGAGGTACCAGACCAGGCCGGCATTCAGCGTGTCGAGGGTTGGTGCCACGGAGGTGACCGGGTTGCGGATCAGCTCCGGCAGCCAGATCACGCCCTGCATGACCAGGGTCAGGTAATGGGCAATCATGTAGCCGGCCGCAATGGGAAGCAGCGTGGCGGCATAGGCGCCCACGACAGATCCGAGCCCGCCGCGCGCCCGCGCGCGCTCACTGAGGGCGCGGGTGATGGCGGCCACGATCACGAAGGCAATGAAGAAGCCAATCCACAGCGCCAGCAGGCCCAGGCTGCCAATGGCCAGGATTGCTCGGAAGGCGTCCAGGGCGGGGTAGACGTAGGGAAAGAACCAGTTGGTGACCTGGGCCCACAGGTTCGTCTCGCGCAGGCCGTCGTAGCTGACCCCGGAGAGGGCCAGGATGATGAAGGCGGCATCCGACCAGCTTCCACGGCGGACCTCGGTGAGGCCGCTGAACCACGGGCGCAGCTCCGGCCTTCGCTCCCGGGCATCTGCGGCCACGGCGCATTCCGGGCAGTCGACGCAACGCTCCGGATTGCAGCGTTCCGTGCATCCGGCACAGGCGCTGGGGTCGGTCACGCGCCGGCCGACGGGGCCAATCCGCCCGAACCAGCCGAAGAGCACTTCGAAGAGCTCCGCGTTGCGCAGCCATGCCACGCGCCCGAAGGCCGTCATGCCAATGAGCTGCACCACGGTGTAGCCGATCAGCAGCAGGGCCACGATATCTGGCTGCGTGGCACCGGGCAGGACAAGCTCGCTCCAGATCCCGGCAAAGAGGAAGAAGACCGCCGGCCAGCGGTGCAGGCCAGGTGGCAGATGGAGACCCAGGTCCATCCGGTCGAACCCGAAGAAGCGGGCGAACCGCTCCAGCACTGCGAAGGTCGCGCGGAACGGGCTCAGGGAGGGCCACGGGTTGCCGAGGACCGCCGACGTGATGGGCAGCCCGGCCCAGATGAAGATCCAGAACAGGACCGTGGGCAGCGGGGTCTCGCCGCCAATGACCAGGGCGCCCACGATGGCGCCGTACCACCAGGCCATGCCGATGGCGGCGAACAGCCAGCTCAGTGCCCGGGAGGGCAGGCTGGGCAGGGCCAGGTGGGGATAGCGTGGAGCGGCCGGGCTGACCTTGATGGCAACGGCGGAAACGATGAAGGAGGCACCCACCGCGATTCCGGCACCGGCGAGGTACATCCAGAGCGGGATGGGCAGCTGGAAGACCTGGCCCAGGGCGTGCGCGGCGACCGGCATCGGCGCAGAAAGGACACCGACCATGGCGCCCAGGGAGGCGCCAACCAATGCCGTGAGCCGAAGGCGCCTAGCGAACATTGACCGTCAGCAGGCCCACCTGGGACTCATCCGACCCGTCGGCGGGGTGGAACTCCATCACGAACTGGCCCACGTGGTTCGCGGTGAAACGCAGGGTCGAGTCCTGACCCGTCGTGACGTCCACCTCCGCATTCTGGTCGTCGTACCCATGGAGATGGACCGCCCCATCGCGCTCTGCGCTGACCTTGAGCGTCACCTGCTGGTTCTCGCAGACGTTGAGGTTCTCCGGCTGCATCGTGCCGGTGGCAGGCAGGGCGGCCGTGAGCGTGACGGCGCTCTGCGCGCACGAGGATGGATCCGTCTGCTGCTGCGAGACGCACGCGCTGAGCAGGAGGATCGCCAGGGCCGCGGCGGCCATCAGGATGGGGCGCGCTGATCTGGTCATCGGCATGCAGGCTCGGTGCGGGGGACTGCGTGGGACCCTCGAATCCTAGCGAATTTGCCCCGACGGCGGGTCAGTCCTCGGCGAAGAAGGGATCATCGCCGTAGATGTCGAGCCAGTGCCGGCGCATCAGCCGAATGGTCGCGACGACCTGCTCCTCGCTGGTTCCCGCGGGGAGGAGGCCTGCGATCCCGGCCCGCACCGGCTCCGCGCCCTCCACGCCCAGGAGAGCCAGGTAGTCGCGAACGCGCTGGGCCGGTGTCTTGCCCTCGCCACGCATGCGAACCAGGATCTCCGCCTCGTGCCGCAGCCCGTTCGCGTACTCGCCCTCGCCGCGTTCGACCTCCGCCATCAGCGCAGGCACGAAGTCGAGGCGCGGATCGGAATAGGCCCAGCGAACGAAGCTGTCGAGGCGGCCGGGGGAGCGGTCGTGATGTCCGGCGTGGAACTGTTGGAGGTACTGATGCCGCTCTGCCTCGGTGCGGGTCAACGCGATCTGGACGATCTGGCGCATCTCCGGGGTCCAGCGGCGCAGCGACTCGATGAACTGGCGCAGCGTGAGGCTGCCCGGTGTCTGCGGTCGGAAGCGGTGCTCATGGGTGGCATGCACGGGCCCGTATACTACCGGCCGTGCGCCGCCTCCCGGGCGCCGCGCCCCCCGGCGCGAAGCAGCCCCGCCGACCCAACGCCCCGATCCTCCCATGCCCGTGGGCCTGACGCAGCACGGGCGGCGCCTCGCGGTGCTCGCCGTGCTCCTGCTGCTGAGCGCTGCAGCGCTGCCCGGTCTGCGGCCGACCCTGGGTGCGAACCAGCCGCTCCGCTATCTCGGGGGAGAACCCGGCAGCCTGGACCCGGCACGGATCAGCGACGCGGCTGACGTCCAGCTCCTCCTGCAGGTGTATGCCGGCCTTACAAGGCTCGACGAGAACGGAAACCCATACCCGTCGCTGGCATCGTCGTGGGACGTGTCCTCCGATGGCCTGACCTACACCTTCCACATCCGCGATGGGCTCCACTTCTCGGATGGGTCGCCCCTGGATGCGACCGATGTTCGTCGCTCCTGGCTGCGGCTGCTGGATCCATCGGTCGGGGCCACCGCCCCGGACGTGCTGAACGTGATCGTGGGTGCGACGGATCGCATCGCGGGCCGAGCGGCTGAGAGCGCCGTGGGCATCGCGACCCCCGACCCGCACACCCTGGTCGTCACCCTGCGCCACCCCGCGGGCTACTTCCCGTCCATCACCGCCACGCCGGCGACGTTCGTGGTGCCGCGCATTGCGACGGCGTCGGGTGACTGGCAATCCGCGGATCATTTCGTCGGCTCCGGCCCCTATGTCGTGAACGGGCTGAACGGGACCACCCTGGTCCTCACCGCGAATTCGCAGTACGCCGGCGTGCAACCTCCCATCAGCGAGATCGACTGGATCACGACCATCGACGGCGATCCGGTCACCGCGTACAGCAACCAGCAGGTGGACCTTGCAGAGATTGCTGGGACCGACGCGACGTGGGTCGCCTACGACGCCAACCTGGGCCCGGCGCTGCATCAGTCAGCCGCGCTCTCGGTCCAGTACCTGGGGTTCGACACGACCCGGGCGCCGTTCAACGATCCGCGGGTGCGTCGCGCGTTTGCCATGGTCCTCGACAAGGCTCGCCTGGTGCGGCTCAGCGAGGGCGCGTCCGCAGTGGTGGCCAACTCCATTGTTCCGCCCGCCCTGCAGCCGCCCGGTCTCGGCCAGGACCCTGCGGCGGACGTTGCCGGGGCGAAGTCGCTGCTGGCTGACGCCGGCTACGCCGATCCCGCGAAGCTGGGCACCATCACCGTCAACGGCTCGGGGCTTGGCGTCTCGCCCATCGTGGCAACCTGGCGGGGCGCACTGGGGGTGACGGTCCGCGTGGAGACGATGGGCTTCAGCGACTACATCACAGAGCTTGACGCCGGCCGGATCCCGCAGGTATTCACCATCAACTGGGTTGCGGACTACCCCTCGCCGCACGCCCTCTACGACCTGCTCCTGGCGCCGGACGCGCACAGCAACTACGGCCGCTGGCAGGACCAGACGTTCGCCGACCTGCTCGACGCGGCCGCTGCTGCCACCACGCCGCCGGAGCAGGCGGCCGCGTATGCCGCCGTGGAGGGTGAGGTCGACGCACAGGCGCCCGTCATTCCGTGGGCCTATGACCGCTCGAGCTGGCTCGTCCGACCGGGGCTTCGCGGATTGGGCGACCTGACGGTTGGCCTTCTCGACTTTGGCCTCGTGAGCTGGGGCGGGTGAGGCTGATGCGACGCGTGCTGGCCGCGGGTTCAATCGTTGCGCTGCTCCTGGTTGCGGCCGGCCTGGCACTGCCTGCACGAGCCGCCGCGTTCAGCGGCTTTGGTGCGCGCAGCGCGTCGGAGCAGTACGGACAGGCGATGACCTTCAGCGTCTCGCTCTCCGGCGGCGCCCCCGATCGCCTGGAGCTGCTCCTTCAGTTCGGATCCGACCCGGATTCGACCTTCGTTGCCCCGGTGGGCGCCAGTGGCGGGTCCGCGACCTATACGTGGGACGCCTCCACGGACTATGTCACCCCCAACACCCCGATCACGTACCAGTGGCGGGCCACCACGGGCGACACCGTGACCCTCTCCCCACCCGGCTCGCTTCTCTACAAGGACAACAGGCCGGGCCTCGACTGGCAGAGCGCTCGCATCGGGCAGGCAACCGTGCACTGGTACGGCGGAGCAGAGGCGCAGGCGCGTCGCTTCGGCGATCTCACCAGCGGCGCCGTCAGCCGCGCCCAGCAGACGCTGGGGCATGCGCTGGACGGGCCAATCGACATCTTCGTGTACGACTCCCAGAGTGACTTCTTCGGGGCGCTGGGACCCGGAGCCCGCGAATGGACCGGTGCCGCCACCTTCCCGGACATCCGGACCGTGTTCATGTGGCTCGGCGGCGGCGGCAGCGACTACCTCGACACCGCCCTGGTCCACGAGGTGACCCACGTCGTCTTCTACGATGCGACCCGAAATCCCTTCCACGATCCGGCACGCTGGCTGAATGAGGGGTTCTCCGTGTGGTCGGAGCAGCAGAACGCGGATGCGGCGACGCAGACCGTGCGAAGCGAGGTATCGAGCGGGCTGTTCAGCTTTGATGCCATCACCGGCCAGTTCCCGATCGGCAGCCGGGGCTCCTCGCTGTCCTACGCGCAGGGCGCCACCATGGTCGCCAAGATCATCAAGACCTACGGGCCGCGGGCCATGGCCGGGATTGCGGCGGCGTACCGCTCCGGCGCCACGGACGCGGAGGCGCTCCAGGCGGGCACCGGCGTAAGCGCCGACAAGCTGTTCGCGGACTATTACCGCTCGTTCGGGGCGAGCGAGCCGCATCCGGTGGCCGCGGCCACGATTGGACCTTCAGTGGTGCAGACCGGCGCGAACGGCGGCAACGCGTCGTCCGTCCCGTCCTCCGGCGCGGCCGGGGCGAGCCCGTCGCCTTCGGGAGGCTCCCCGGCGGCCGACGCCGCTGCGAACGCGGTGCTGGGCTGGGTCGCGATCGGCGTCCTGGTGCTGACGGGGGTGGTCGCCGCCGCCTGGTACCGGCGCAGGATGGGCGCGTCTCGTGACTGATCGTTCAGGTGAGCGGCACGGACACCTGCCGTCGCCACGCCTTTCTCGGCCTCCGCTGCCCCGACTGCGCCCGACCTGGGCGCTGTCGATCGCGGTGGCGCTTGGTATCAGCGGGTTCGTCGCCGCGGCGCAGTGGAACAGCAGCGTCGCACGCCAGCAGTACACGACCTCCGCCCAGCAGGTGCTCGCCGGCCAGGTCGTCGCACTGGAGAACGAGCAGAAGGACCTGCGGCAGCAGCTGGCCGATGCGGAGACGCAGGTCCAGCAGTTCCAGACCCAGACCGCCGGTTCCCAGACGGCGCTCGACCGGGTCAACAAGGACCTCGCCGCGGCGCGCCTGGCGGCCGGCCTGACCAAGGTCACCGGGTC
Organism: uncultured Chloroflexia bacterium; assembly: GCA_963773405.1. GTDB lineage: Bacteria > Chloroflexota > Limnocylindria > QHBO01 > QHBO01 > CAVXEH01. The sequence goes on from CAVZAQ010000001.1 coordinate 134,742, forward strand.
GGGCGTGGTGGTCGAGGTCGCCGATTCGAAGCAGCCGGTTCCCGCCGGGCGACAACCCGCAGAACTACATCGTGCTGGTCGACGATCTCCACGACCTGGTCGCGGCGCTCTGGTCGGCCGGAGCGGAGGCGATCGCGATCAACGGCGAACGCCTGGTGAGCACCACGTCCATCTACGGTGTCGGCGCGTCGATCCTGGTCAACACCGCATTCCTGTCGCCTCCCTTCCGGATCGAAGCCATAGGCCCCGACGGGCTGCTGGAGCGGTTCATGGCTGATCCCGCCTACCTGGGCCGGGTTGCCCACCGGATCGACGCGTTCGGCCTGGAGTTCGCCGCCCAGGCGAATCGCTCGCTGACCCTGCCGGCCTTCATCGGCAGCACGCGGTTCCGGTGGGCCGTGCCCACGGATGGTGGCTGATGGGTAGTCGCGCCGCCCAGATCAGCCTCACCGCGGTGGCTCTCCTGATTGGCCTGCTGCTGGTCGCGCAGATCCGCTCGCAGGCGCGGCCCACCGAGATCAGCAGCCTCTCCGCGCAGGACCTGTCGACCCTCATCGAACAGCTGTCCGACCGCAACCGCGAGCTGCGCGCATCGGTCGCCGATGCGCAGGAGCAGCTTCGGGAGTACCGGGTCGCTGAGGCGCAGGGCCAGAGCGCCCTCGACGTCTCGAGCGAGGACCTGCGCCGTATCGTGGCGTTCGGCGGGCTGGGGGGCGTCGAGGGCCAGGGGATCGTGGTCAGCGTTGACGGCGATCTTGACTCGATCGCGGTGAACGACCTGGTGAACGAGCTCCGCAACGCAGGCGCCGAGGCGATCGCCGTGGACCAGGTTCGGATCACCGCGCGGTCGGTGTGCGTGCAGGGCACGGACTCGCTCTCGATCGACGGAACTCCCGTGGGTCGGACCTTCACCATCCGGGCGGTGGGTGATCCGGCAGGGTTGCTCGCGGCTCTGCAGAGGCCGGGCGGGATCATCAGCCAGCTCAAGCTCTTCGTGAGCGCGACCATCGACGTGCTCCAGAGCAGCCAGGTGATCATCCCCGCAACCACCGTGGACCTCACGCCGAAGGTGGCGCAGACGACGGAATGAGCGCCCCGGACCCCATGCTAGAGTGACCGTCTTGCCTGTGCCGGGTGTAATCCAGGATCGGTTCGCCCCGGCAGACCACCTGTGAATTTGCGGATGGTGCCGTGAATGATCTGATCGACCGCGCGCTGGATGCCGCGCAGCGTGCGGGCGCCTCGTACACCGATGTTCGCGTCACGGAACTCGAGAGCGAGGCCCTGACCGTGAAGAACGGGCAGCTCGAAACCGCCCACGCGCAGCGCAGCGCTGGGATTCGGGATCCGGACCCTCGTCGACGGCGGCTGGGGCTTCTCGGCAAGCGCCGTCATGGACCCGGAGGAGGCGGAGCGGATCGGCCGCGAGGCGGTGGCCGTTGCCCGTGCCAGCGCTGGCGCCCGACGCGAGCCCATCACGCTCGATGACACGCCGCCGTCGCACGGTACCTATCGGACGCCGATCACGGAGGATCCGTTTGCCGTCCCTCTCGGCGAGAAGCTGCGGATCCTGCTGGACGCGGACGCGGCCATGGCCCGCGTCAGCGGAGTGACGGTCCGCGAAGGCAGCATGCAATGGTCGCGGGAGCGCAAGCAGTTCGTCTCGAGCGAGGGCGCGCGCCTCGAGCAGGAGATCGTCGAGGTGGGAGCCGGCATCGAGGCCACCGCGGTCAATGAGAGCGAGCTGCAGGTGCGCAGCTATCCCCAGGCGGGCGGGCAGGTGGCGACCCGGGGGTTCGAAGCGATCCGCGCCCTGGACCTGGCGGGCCACGGGCAGCAGATCGCCGAGGAGGCGGTCGCGCTCCTGGATGCGCCACAGTGTCCCGCGGGCGAGATGACCGTCATCCTCGAATCAGGCCAGCTGGCGCTGCAGATCCACGAGTCGTGCGGCCATCCCATTGAGCTGGATCGGGTCCTGGGCATGGAGGCCTCGTTCGCGGGCACCTCCTTCCTGACCCTCGACCGCCTGGACCGGCTGCAGTACGGGAGCGCGCTCGTCGACATCGACGCCGATGCGACGGTGCCCGGCGGCCTTGGCACCTTCGGCTGGGACGATGAGGGGGTGGCGGCGCAGAACGTCCCCATCGTCTCGGGCGGCCTCTTCGTGGGCTATCTCACCAACCGCGAGACCGCACCACGCGTCGGGCGGCGGAGCATGGGCAGTGCCCGAGCGTCCGGCTGGGACCGGATCCCCATCATCCGCATGACGAACGTCAACCTCCGCCCGGGGGCGGCCGGGACGGTCGAGGACCTGATTGCCGACACCCGCGAGGGGATCTACCTGGACACGAATCGATCATGGAGCATTGACGACCGGCGGCTGAACTTCCAGTTCGGCACGCAGGCGGGCTGGTTGATCCGCAATGGCCGGCGCACGCAGCTCGTCCGCAATCCCACCTACACCGGGATCACACCCCGCTTCTGGGGAAGCTGTGACGCCATCGCCGGACCCGAGGCCTGGGTGCTGTGGGGCGTTCCCAACTGCGGCAAGGGCGAACCGATGCAGACCGCCCACGTGAGCCACGGCGCCAGCCCGGCGCGCTTCCGTGGGGTCCAGGTGGGTGTCGGCCAGTGGTGAGCGTCGACCGCCACGACCCCGCCGCCGCGGCGACCCTCCTGGAGCGGGTCCTGGGCATGGTCCACGGCGGGGAGGCGGAGGCGGCCTACACGGGGCGCGACGCCGCGCTGACCCGTTTTGCCAACTCGCAGATCCACCAGAACGTGGTGGAGCATGACGCCGTGGTGCGCGTTCGGACGATCGCCGACGGCCGCACCGGCGTGGCTGCCACGAACCGGCTCGATGAGCCGGGGCTGCGGGCGGTGGTGGCCGAGGCCGAGGAGATCCGTGACCACGCGGCTCGCAACCCGGAGGCGGCCGCCCTGGCAGGTGGCGGTGCCAGTGACCACGGCATGATCGGGTGGTTCGCGAGCACCGCGTCGGCCGACCCCGGCCTGCGGGCCAGCGGCGCCCGCACGGTGATCGACGCGGCCGTGGGGGCGGGCCTGGAGGCCAGCGGCGCGTTCTCGACCGAAGCGACCACCCTGGCGGTCGCCAACACGCGCGGTCTGCGCAGCTCGGGCTCCACGACCCAGGCGAAGCTGCTGACCGTGGTGATGGGGACCGATGGCGCCTCCGGCTACGCCCAGGCCGCGAATGCGGACGTGCACCTCATCGACGCGGCGGGCGTGGGCGCGGAGGCGGTGGATCGCGCCGTGCGCTCCGCCGGCGCGGGGGACCTGGATCCGGGCGAGTACCCGGTCGTGCTGGAGCCGTACGCCGTGGCGACCCTGCTCGAATACACCTCATCGGTCGCGTTCTCCGCGCTGGCCGTCCAGGAGGGCCGGTCCTTCATGGAGCTGGGCCGGACCGTGATGGGGCCCAACGTGCACATCTGGGACGACGGGCACGACGAGGCCGGGCTTCCCTCCACAATCGACTTCGAGGGCGTTCGCAAGCAGCGCGTGGACCTGGTGACCGATGGCGTCGCGACCGGGCTCGTCCACGACACGACGACTGCGAGGCGGGGTGGCACCACCTCCACCGGCCACGGACTCCCCGCACCGAACACCTGGGGCCCCGTGGCGTGGAACCTCTTCATGGCGGGCGGGGAGGACGAGCGGGATGCGCTCGTGTCACGCCTCGACCGCGGGATCTGGATCACGCGCTTCCACTACGTGAACGTGGTCCACGCCAAGCGCGCGATCCTCACCGGGATGACCAAGGACGGGACCTTCCTGGTCGAAGGCGGGAAGGTGGTGCGACCCATTCGCAACTTCCGGTTCACGCAGTCGGTGCCGGAGGCGTTCAGTCGGATCGGCGGGCTGACCCGTCAGACGCGTCTCGTGGCGCCGGAGTACAGCGGCATCAACGTTCGGGCCCCCGCACTCCTCATCGACCGCTTCGGGTTCACCGGGGCGACCGCCGCGGAGGAGCCTGCGTGACGATGGCCGCTCCGCTCGACCTGCGGATCGGGGACCGGCTGCGACTGCGGCGCGCTCATCCCTGCGGCAGCCGGGACTGGGAGGTCGTCCGCCTTGGCGCCGACATCGGCCTGGTGTGCGCCGGTTGTGGCCACCGGATCCTCATGGATCGGCTGACCGTGGAGCGGCGGTTCACGGAGTACCTCGGCCGCGGGCCTGAACCGGCACCGTGAGCATGGAGCTGCCGCCGGATCTCTCCGGAGAGGCCCTCTCCGGAGCGGGGAGCGTCTTCCGTAACCGCTCGTTCGTCTCGCTGTGGACCGCGCAGGTCCTCAGCCAGCTCGCGAGCAACATGGTGCTCGCTGGTCTCATGGCGACCGTGGTCGGGAGCACCGGATCGAACACCGCGAACGCGGTCCTGATCCTGACCTTCCTGTTCCCCGCGGTGGCATTCAGCGCGCTCGCGGGCGTGATCGTCGAGCGAACCGATGCGCGCCTCATCATGCTCGCCGCGAACCTGCTCCGCGCCGTCGGGACCATTGGCTTCATTTTCGTCGGCACCAACATCGTCCTGATCTATGCCATCAACCTGTTCGTGGCCACGGTTACCGCGTTCTTCGCGCCGGCCGAGCTCACCTCCATCCCTCGCATCGTGAAGCACGGCAACCTGATGGCGGCCAACTCGATCTTCGTGCTCACCATCAACGCCACGTTTGCGCTCGGCTTCGGGTTCCTGGGACCGCTGCTGCTGACCGCCACGGGTGGGCCGGTGGCCGTCTACGTGGTCGTGGCCATCATGTTCGGCCTCGCGGCCCTGGCGATCGTGCCGATCCCGGGCGTGCCGCCTGAACATTCCCGCGCACCCATCGACGCCGGGCGGGCCCTGACCGCCGTGGTGATCGAGATCCAGGAGGGGATCGCCTTCGTTCAACGAACGCCCCGCATCGCCTGGTCGCTTATCTACCTGGGTGTGGCGTCGTCCCTGATCGGCGTCATGGGCGCCCTGGGACCCGGCTTCGCGACGCAGATCCTCCGGCTGCGGGCCCAGGACTTCTTCTTCATCATGGGTCCGGCCGGCCTGGGCGCCGTGATTGGCATCCTCTTCCTCAACTCGTACGGGAAGACCCTGCCACGGCGGCTCCTCATCGACGTTGGGCTGGTGGCCATGGGCATCACCCTGATGGCGCTCGCCGCCGTGAAGCCGGTGGTCCACTTCCTCTCGCCGGCGATCCAGCCCATCGAGGCCAACCTGCCCCAGCTGGTGAGTCCGCTGCTTTCGTTGATCGCGGTGGTGGTGGTGATCGCGGTGACTGCCGGCCTGGAATACGCCTTCGTGGCCATCCCCTCCCAGACCGCTCTTCAGGAGGAGCTCCCCCGGGACGTGCGGGGGCGCATCTTCGGGATCCTCAACACCCTCCTCTCGGTCGCATCGTTCCTGCCGGTGCTGGCGGCGCCGGCGGCGGCTGACCTGCTGAACATCGTCTTCCCCGGGGCCGGGATCCCGGTGGTGATGCTGGTGCTGGGCGCCGCAACCTTGTGGGCCGGCATTGTGTCCTGGCGGCGGAACGCGGCCGAAGGCCTGCACGTCCAGGAGCCGGTTGAACCGGAGGGGTCGCGGGCCGAGGGGTCGCCGGCCGATGGCGACTAGGTTCCTCGCGGGCGGCTTTCTCCTGGCATCGGGCCTCATCGCCTGGGTGGCGGTGACATCGGTCCTCGCGGCACGCACCCTGCAGGCGATCGTGGGCCTTTCCGTGATCTACGTGGGCTACCTCGCGTTTCGTGGCTGGCAGCTCTGCGTCGCGGCCCTGCGCAGTGCGGGGGCAGGGGCAGATGCGCCACTGACCGTCAACCGCATGCCGTTCATCAGCGTGGTGGTGCCCGCCCGGGACGAGGCACCGGTAATTGCGGGCATCATCGGCGACCTGGTGCGCCAACGGTATGCCGACGCCGACGGCGTGCGCCGCTACGAGGTGCTCGTGGTGGATGGCGGGTCGATTGACGGGACGGGGGAGCTTGCCGAACGGGCAGCCTCCGCGGCGGGAGCTCCGGCGGGCCTGGTGACGGTGCTGAAGCGTTCGGCCGACGACGGGCCGCGAACGAAGGGCAATGCGCTCTTCGCGGCCATGCCGCATGCCCGCGGAACGCTGGTGGCGGCGCTGGATGCGGATTCACGCATCGGCCCCGGGTTTCTGGCGGGGGTCGTGAACGCGTGGGAGCGCGACCCTGGTGCTGCGGCGGTCCAGGCCCGGAGGCAGCCGAGCAACGGCGGCGTGAGCTGGCTCACGGCGGCCCAGGGCGAGGAGCAGCTCATGGACCTGGCCAGCCAGTGTGGCCGTCGCAACGTGGATGGCACGGCCGAGCTGCGCGGCAACGGGATGGTGGTCCGCCGCGACATCCTGGACCGGGTGGGCGGCTGGAGCCGCACTGCCATCACCGAGGACCTGGAGCTCTCCACGCGGCTCGCCGCGGCCGGCGAGCACGTGGCCATGGCGCCGGAGGTCATTGTCGAGGAGGAGGCGGTCAATGGGCTGGCCGCGCTGTGGGGACAGCGTATGCGCTGGGCAGAGGGAAGCCTGCGCCGTTTGATGGACCAGGGACCTGGCCTCCTGGCGGGGTCGGCCCCCGTGAATCGCAAGCTCGACTTCCTGGCGTTCGCGAGCGAGTTCCTCATCCCGCCGCTCTTCGCGACGAGCATCGTGGCCTCGCTGCTGACGATACCGCTGCCGGCCCGCATGGACTGGACCGTCCCCGTTTCCCTCTTCCTGGGCTACGGGTCCGGATCGTTCCTGCTTGGCCTTGCCGGCCTGGCGGGTGCAGGCGTGCGCGGCCTGCCCTTGTTCGGGCGAGCCACACGTGGCGCGCTCTTCCTGTCCTACTGGCTGGCGGTTGTCCCTGTCGTGCTGCTGCGGATCACGTTTGCCGAGCCCAGCCGCTCGTTCCACAAGACCCCGCGCATGGGGCATGGTTCCGGCCAATGACCCCGCCGCGGCCGGAAACGGTGATCGTGGGTCAGGTCCTCGTCGAAGCACACGCATCGGCCATCGAGACCGCTGAGGCCATCGGAATCGCCGGCGGCCGGATCGTGAGCGTTGGCTCGCGGGATGCGGTGCTGGCTGCCGCGGGGCCTGATACGACGGTCGTGCGCGCCGACGATGCGGCCGTGGTCCCCGGGCTCCACGACTTCCACCTGCACCTGGTGGGCATGGCGCGTGCGCGAAAGACCGTCGACCTGGAGCGCGAGCAGACCATGGACGCGGTCGTGGCGGCGATCCGCGACGCCGCGGCGAGCGCGCCGGCGGGGGAGTGGGTGCGTGGCGACGGCTGGAGCGCCGAAGCGCTGGATCGCACGGCTTTGCATCGCCTGGAGGCGGTCCTGGGCGGCCGGCCTGCGTTCCTGCGCAGCCACGACCGTCACTCGGCCTGGGCCTCCGCGGAAGCGTTGCGCCGCGCAGGCGTTGGAGATGCGCCGGCGGACCCGGTGGGCGGCAGGTTCGAGCGCGACCGCGCGGGGCGACCCGACGGCGTCCTGCGGGAACGCGCAGCCGACCTGGTGGGCGAGCACGCCGGACGGCTGAGCGGCGCGCCGCTGGCTGCGGCCCTCGACGAGACGGTCGCCGAGCTGCTGGGGCACGGGGTCACCGCGGTGACCGATGCGGGGGATGCGAGCGATGGCAACGGGGTAGGCCCCCACGCCGCCATCGGGGATTCGTTCTCCCACCTGACCGCGGCGGCCGACGTCCTGGATGGCAGGCTCCGGGTGACCCTTGACCTCCCGGCGGCCGCGATCCGCGCTGCCGGTGAGGCCGGACTGCGAACGGGAGCCCCCGTCGACGGCAGAGCGACGATGCGCGTCGGCTGGGCCAAGGTCTACGCCGATGGGGCGCTCGGCTCGCGGACCGCAGCGGTCTTCGCCCCGTACCGGTGTGGCGACGAGGGCACCGGGATCCTGCGGATGTCGCCTGCGGAGCTCGACGAGGTCGTGGCCCTCGCACGCGGAGCAGGCGTTGGGCTCGCAATCCATGCCATCGGTGATCGAGCGGCGGCGGTGGTTCTCGACGCGCTGGCGCAAGGGCCGCAGCCGGCACCCGACGCGGTGCCGGACCGGATCGAGCACCTGCAGCTGGTGCGGGCCGCCGACGTCGCACGGCTGGCGGCCCTGGGTGTCACGGCCAGCGTCCAGCCCCTGCACTGCCCTTCGGACCGCGAGACGGCGGAGCGCTGCTGGCCGGATAGACTCGAGGACGCCTATCCGTGGCGCTCGCTGGCGTTAGCCGGTGCGCGGCTGGCGTTCGGTTCGGACGCGCCCATCGAGCCTGCCAACCCGTGGCTGGCGATCCACGCTGCCGTCCACCGCCGGCGCCCCGGCGAGTCCGGCCCTGACTGGCGTCCCGCCCAGGCACTGGCCGTGGAAGCCGCGCTGGCTGCATCGACGCGTGCGCCGGCGGTCGGCTCGGGCTGGGACGACGTGGGACACCTGCATCCGGGCGCCCTGGCAGACCTTGCCGTCCTGAGCTGCAACTTGGGCACCATCCTGGAGGCAGGACCCGCGCTTGGAACGATCAGGAGCCACCTGACAATGGTCCGGGGGAGAGTCGTTCATCGCGCGTAGCGCGAAAAGGCCGTTGCACGACATCCGTCCCGGCCGTACGATCCGGCAGATCGGTGTGTGGCTATCTGCTTCTGAGGAGCGGACATGGGCAATTCCCGCGACGATCGTCGACCGTTGGAAATCGGTGGCGAGTCCTCGATCCCGGTAGGGCCGGGTCACCGTAACGCTGAGCCGACCTTTGATCCAAGCCGCCTCGATTTCGGCCACCACGCCGGACGCACAATCGAGGAGCTCGCGGAGCGAGATCCCGATTACCTTCGCTGGTTGGCGCGACATCCCTCCGGTGCGCGGTATCGCGCGGAGATCGAACGCGTCCTGGGTCCGCTGCCGATCATTCCAGGCCGCTGAGGCAGCGCCCCAGCCTTCCCTGCGCTGCGCGCTCAGTGGCCAGAGGCCGTGTCCAACTCGGTGCTGTGCTTGATCGGGTCGTAGATATCCGGCTGGTCGGCACCGGTGACGTGGATGGCCGCTACGGCACCCTTGTGGATCCGGAAGATCGCGTGGTCCACGACGGTGTAGTTGCCCGGCACCTCGACCGTGAGCTCCACCCCCACCGCGCCACCCGCCGGGATCATCGTGGTCTGAACCCAGTTGTTCACCAGCGAGAACGAGCCCTCCACGTAGACCTTGTCGAACATCTCGCCGATGACGTGGAAGCTGGAGGAGAAGTTGGGGCCGATGTCGCCCACGAAGAGGCGGATCGTGTCGCCGGTGTTGATCACGTCGCCGTTGTACATGCCGATCATGCGGTCCCCGGTGGCCGACTCGGGTCGCCCGTTCCAGACCACGAAGGTGGGCTCTTCGAGATTCCCGTTCGTGCCGTCGTACTGGAGAAGCCCCTGGTTCTTGAGCGCTGTGTAGCTCTTCTCCGCGCCGGCGTTGGTGTATAGCTCGCTCTGCATCAGGTAGTACTCGTGGTCCACCTTCGGGAGTCCGCCCTCCGGCTCCACGACCACCAGGCCGTACATCCCGTGAGCGATGTGGGTGGGGATGTCCGGGAAAGCGCAGTGGTAGATGTAGATCCCGGGATGGAGGAGCTTCACCTTGAGCTCGCTCTCGGCACCCGGCGCGGTCAGGAGCTTGACGGCGCCGCCACCGGGCCCGGTGACCGCGTGGAAGTCCACGTCGTGCGGCATGCTGCTGTCGGCGGGGTTCTTGAGATGGAAGTCGACGGTGTCGCCGACCATCCCGCGGATCATGGGTCCCGGGACGGCCCCGTCGAAGGTCCAGTATTCCAGGTAGGTTCCGGGCACCACCTGGGCGATTCCCTCCTTGATCTGGAAGGTTGCCTGGATGGTGATGGGTCCGCTGCGGGTTACCCGATTCGACCAGGTCCCGCCGTCGTACACGGTGTAGTCGGGACTATCCGGCATGTCGCTCGGGTGCCGGCTGATCTCGTCGATCGTGACGGCTGGTGGGCTGGCCGCCGGCGTGGCGGCTGCCGAAGCATCGGCGAGGGCATTGCTCGCGCCCGGGAGCGGGCTCTGCGTGACCGCGATGGCGTTGTTCGAAACGGCCGTATAGATGAGCCCCAGGAAGATCATGCCCATCACCGCCGATACCGTCACGATGACTCGTGCCATGGTCGCCCTACCTCCTTGGGCGCTTCCGCTGGGTTGACGCGGAATGCGCTGCTGCTAAATACTTAGTGCAGTAGTAAGGCTTTCCGAGCGGACGGACAGGGGCCGTTGGTCACGTTTTGCCGGGACACTCGCCGTGGGACTCCTGCGGGGGCCGGCGCGGCAGAATGGAGCGCGATGAAGGTCGAGCTGACGAAGCGGGGCGACTACGCGGTGCGAGCCATGCTGGCCCTGGCGGTGGCAGGGGAGCGCATGCCGCTCACCACACGCGAGATTGCCGAGCGAACCGGGGTTCCGGCCGGCTTCCTGGCGCAGGTGATGGCCGACCTGTCACGGTCTGGGCTCGTCACGGGCAGAATCGGGCGCATCGGCGGCTACCGTCTGGGGCGGCCGGCGTCCTCGATCTCGCTGCTCGAGGTGATCGAGACGATCGAAGGAGACAGCCGCCGCACCACCTGCGTGCTGCGCGGCGGCGCGTGCAGCGAGGATGGGCGATGCGCGGCCCATGCGTCCTTCTACTCGGCCCAGGAGGCGCTGCGCGCGTCGCTGCGGGACGCGACGCTGGCAACCATCGCGGGCTAGCCCGCGTCGGTCTCCCGCTGCAGGCCCCGAATCTCGCGGTAAGCGGCGATGGCCAGGATCCGTCGCAGCTCCGGGCGCTCGAGCTTGAGGAGAGGGCTGCCCGGGCGCTCCGTCTCGAGGCGAACGATCGCGCGGTCGACCATGTAGCGAAGCCAGTTCAGCCGATGCGGGACGTCGTCGAGGTCTTCCACGCTGCGCCTCATGGGAGCCGGTTTTTCCGCGGTGCGTGAACCGTTTGCGGATAGAATCACACGCCGTGCAACCGCGTCGCACCCGCATCGCGCTCATCGTGGCCCTGGTCACCGGTCTTGCGGTGCTTGGCCTCTCCTTCGTGCCCGCGTGGCTGGTTCATGACCGGGTCGTGCTCGGAGAGGGCCCCCGTCGCATCCACACCGTGCTGACCGCATGGACACTGCAATCGTCTCCAATACTTTCGGCCGGGGTCCTGCTCCTTGTCGCGGGGTCCGTCCTGGCCCTTGCCCAGCTTGTCCGGATCAGCCACATCGGGCCCGGCTGGGGATTGTCCGCCACCTGTGTCGGGCTGGGACTGGTTGCAGCGGGCCTGGCGCCTGTCTCGCAGTCGGGCCATGCGTCAAGCGTCATGCTGAGCGCGGACTGGGCCCTGTTGATCGCGGTCCGCTCGGCGCGGGCGCAGCGGCCGGGGCGGTCGTGGCGGCGGCACCTCCCCGGCGGGTCGTGGCGGCCTGTGCAGTTCTGATCGTGCTTGCCGGGTTCGGGGGCTGGGGAGGGCGGGTCGTGGAGTTGAACCTGGCAGAGGGAAACGGGCTGCATTACCACCTCGGCAGCTATACCCGGCACGCGACGGATGGCCAGCCAACGGAGACCCTCACCTTTGGCGCCACCACGATCACCGTTGGCGATCGATGGTCGGGTCTCTACGAGGGCTCCGGGCGCGTGGTGTCCCTCACCGACGACGCTGCCTGCCCAGACGCCCGCGGCTCGTACCACGTGGACGAGGTGTCCGGGGGCGGCATCACCTGGGAGCGGATCGTCGACACCTGCGCTGACGGCGCCCGCGCCAAGGACCTGACGACCGGCGTCTGGATCCCCAAGCCCTGACGGGGTCCCGATAATGGCCGACATGGGCTACGGGCGGGTCGTCGTGATTGGCTCCATCAACGTCGACCTGGTGGTCGACGCCGAGCGCCTGCCTGCACCCGGTGAAACGGTATTGGGTGGCGCGTTTGCGCAGCATCACGGCGGAAAGGGTGCCAACCAGGCCGTTGCCGCCGCCAGGGCCGGGGCGGACGTGACCCTGGTCGGGGCCATTGGCGACGACCCGTTCGGTGCAGCAGCGCGAGAGGCGCTCGCGCGTGAAGGGGTGGACGTGACCCACGTTGCAGTCCGTGGCGCGCCGACCGGTGTGGCGCTGATCACGGTCGACCGCGCGGGCGAAAACCAGATCGTGGTGGCTCCCGGCGCCAACGCGCTGCTCAGACCCGAAGACGTCGATGCAGCCATCCTCGACGCGGCCGACCCGGTCGACCTGGTCCTGACCGGCTTTGAGGTGCCGATGTCGGTCGTTGTCGCGGTCGCGCGAGACGCGGCGGAACGCGGGATCCCCGCGGTGGTGAACGTTGCCCCCGCGGCGCCTCTTCCTTCGGAGCTTCTCGAGTCTGGGTCGATCTTTGTCCTCAACGAACTCGAGCTGATGACTGCGACCGATACGTCGGCACCGGAGCCAGCGCTCGATGCGCTCATTTCACGTGGGGCGAGCTCGGTGGTCGTCACGCTCGGCGCCGCCGGCGCCATGTTGGCATATGGCTCTACGCGAACCGCGATTGCTGCCTTTCCGACGCGCTCCGTGGTCGACTCGACGGGCGCCGGCGATACGTTTGTGGGGGTTCTGGCAGCGAGGCTGGCCGCGGGTGACCAGCTGCCGGACGCCACGATCGCCGGAGCTGCTGCAGGCGCGCTGTCGGTTTCGCACGCGGGTGCCCGGGAGGGGATGCCCACCGCCGCGGCGCTGGCGGCGTTTCTGGAGCAACACGGCCGCTGATGTGGGGGTCAGCGTTCGTGCGGAAGGCCACGCTCCACGGCTGACCAGCCGGCGGCGAGCATCCGAACGCGTACCGATGTGTCACGTACGGGCGGATGGTCAGGGGCAATCAAGGCGCCGGCAAGTCCGGGGAGGAGCGGCGATAGCCCAAAGCTGATGGCGATGAGCGCGTCGCCCCGTTGCGGGCCGTCCTCGATCCGGAAGAGCGTTTCCTGGACCGCACCGTCGTAGTGCACGAACTGCGGGTCGGTGACGGTGAGCCGCCGAAGTCGGGTGCCTGCCGTGAGCCGTTCGGCGGTCCAGGGGTTTGACGGTGATCCAGCGAACCAGGTGCGGCTGGACGCAATGCCGAACCAGCCGCGACCGGCCGCAAACCGCTCATTCAGGGTGTCGTTCCAGCCCTGCCAGCGAGAAGGATCGCGCGGGGGCGCCAGATCAAGGGCAAGGTCCGCGATCGCGACCCAGCGGGTCGGGTCGTGAATCGTTCCCCGGCAGCGCTTGTCGCAGCTCGGCAACATGGTCGCCGGCAGCTGGGCAATGGTGAGGCGCGCGCTCAGCCACTCGGGGTAGGAGCCATCACCATCGTCCGCGGGCGGCTCGATGAGAGCGAGCACCTGTTCCCCACGGGCGATGCGATCGACCGCAACGGAGAACCGAGTTGCACCGTCGCGGTCGGCTCGCGGCGACCGGGAGCGGGAATCAACGCTGGCCATACGACGATGAGAACCCGTTGGAGTAGGACCTGGCAACTCACCTCAACCGCGCGGTACCTCACCGCACCCCTCAATCTTGCGATCTGCCGGGCCGCCTGGGTCCCATGCTCGCCGGTACGATGGTCCCGCGGGCCCTCGTGTCCGGGCAGCGCCTGCACATGCTGGCCGAGGCCGACCTCCTATGGCGATCGCGCAAGGAGAGAACGAATGGCCCGCCTAGCAGCGCAGGTCGGCGTCGAAGGAGTTCGAGAAGTACTGCGCCAGCGCGACCTGGCCTCCGGTGAACCCGGTCGTCGAGGAGCAGCGACTCTGGGCGCCACGGAGGGTGCGGGCACCCGCAACCCAGCTCGGGTAGTTGCTTACGCCCTCGGGAGTGCCGGTGGCGGTGAACTCGACGGGATTGCCGGTGATGGTGGCCCACTGGGTAGGTGTCGAGTAGAAGCCAATGGCGGTGACTCCGCGCGACGCCAGGTAGTCCGCGGCTCCCTGCAGGGCGGCCGCGTTGCGCGTGGTGTCGGTGCGCCAGCTGTTGGCGGTCTCGACGTCCAGCCACCACGTGTTCTCGTAGGGTGTGGCGCTGGCGTCCGCCTGGTTGACGTCGCCCAGCGAGGTGTAGGCGGCGACGGCGGTCAGATACGAGTCCTCGGCCGCGTACCACCCATAGTCGTAGTTGCACGCGATCGTGTCGCGATCGGCCAAGACGTCCGAACCCTCAGTGTTGCAGGGCTCCGGCGCCGTACTGCCGTCCGGCCAGTAGCTCGAAATCGCCGGGCCGGGATCTGCGGTGTTGGCGTAGAGCTGCGCATGTTCGCCGGTGGGGGCGTTGGTCTCCGCCCAGGCGAGCTCGCTCGGATCGGTTCCGTTCGCGCCAAGGCACGGGTTCGGGCTGTAGACGATGCCCTTGTTGACCCCCACGATCCCGAACAGCACGTTCGTCGGGAACGCGTGGCCGCACTGCGGGTAGGAGATGTCGTAGCCGGTCGGGGTACCGCCACCGCCACCGCCACCGTGACCACCACCCCCGCCCTGGGCCTGCTTCCCGTCAATGACCGTGCGTGCCGGCGCGGCTGCGGCGATGCTCGAGCCCAGCGCGAGGCTGGGCAAGGCGATCATGGCGGCGGCGGTGAGCACGGCTGCTCCCGCGAGGCTGGAGGTGAAGCGCATTCGACGGTGCCCGGACATCTCGACCCTCTGGAAGTGGAAACGGGGCTCAGAGGCTACTCCCGGAGGTGGCCGGATGCAACGCTTGACGACCGGCCGGCAGTCGGCGCCGAATGACCGCCAGGCGGGTGCTTTTCGGGGCGCTGGCCGGTGTGCTACGGTAGCCGTCCCCAGGCACCGATGG
>CAVZAQ010000002.1:0-74441 GCA_963773405.1 uncultured Chloroflexia bacterium
CTCTTCGGGGGCGAGCTCACGCTCGCGTTCGCCTATCGCGTCGTGGACGGCGTGATGCGCGGGTACGGGGCCTGAAGCGTTTGCGGCGTCTGCGGTCCGCGTGGCGTGGTGCCCGGCGGAGCCGGCCGACCGGGGGGAGAAGCCGGCCGGCTCCGCCGGGAACCACGCTGCGCCCCGCCTACACGGACCCGTCCCCGAGCCCGAGGAGCCGGCCGGGCGTGACCCGCAGCATCGCGCGAACGGCGCCGATGGCCAGGCCCTCGGCGACCAGACCGTTGGCGAACGCAAGCAGGCCCGCAGGATAGACAGGGTTGGTCGCCTGGCCGAGGTCGCTCGCGATAACGTTTCGTGTCGGTCCGCCGGTCGCCCGGATGCCGTCGGCGACCGTTCGAAGCCGCACCGGCTGAGGAGAGGCGGGCGAGGTGACATAAGCGCACCGCTCGAACACCGCGTTCGGCAGCTCGGTCGCGAGCTGCCGCTGCGCGCTGAGGGTCAGATACGGCACCCGGTACTCCGGGTGGGTGATCAGGAACCGAGCCCCGGCATCGTGGGCCATCGCCCCGACGGCACCGATCGCTGCTGCATCAGCATGGCCCGATGCCAGCATCGCTCCCGCTCGGGCCGTGAGGTCGCAGATGCGGCGCAGCGCGCCTTTCGCCGCCGAGGAGCGAAGTGAGACCGGGCGAACGGCCGATGGCACGCTGGCCGGATTCCGGCGGGGATCGGTCCAATCCATCTCTGCCCGTCCGAAGGCGCGGATGTGCGCAGCCGACGAAAGCGTCGGGAGCCAGATGACGCGCGCGCCCAGGGCAAGCGCTGCCTCCGCGACATCGGCGTCCAGGCCGCCGGTCACGAAACTGTTGAGGACGAGTCCGCCGAACACCGGGAAGCCGGTCGCCTCGCGTGTCAGCGCGGCTCGCCCAACCGTCGACTCGTGGTGGCTCTTCAGGACGATGGCCGACATGCCCGCGCTTCCCGCGTGACGTGCGAGCTCGATGTCGGTGTGGCGACGGGCGATGACGTCCGGCGCGCCGTGCACGTGCAGGTCCACCGCGCCTTCCAGCGTCACACCAGACATGTCGTCAACCGCCATTGCCCAGGATCCTCCGCGCGACGCCCGAGAGTGCCACGGCACCGATCAGCAGCGCGCCCTTGGTCCAGTTCTGCACGTAGAGCGGAGCGCCCAGGATGGTGAGGCCGGTGAAGATCACCGAGAGGAGCAGGACGCCAATCACGGTGCCCACCACGTGGAACTCTCCATCCCGAAGGGTGACGGCGCCCAGGAAGTTCGCGGTGAAGGCGTCCAGGAGCAACGCGTCCCCGGCCGACGGGAAGCCGATGCCGAAGCGCATGGCGATCATCACGCCGCCGAGCGCCGCGAAGGTGCTGGACAGGACGAAGGCCAGGATGCGTGCCCGCGTCACCCCGATGCCGGTCAGGCGCGCGGCCTCCACGTTGCCGCCGATAGCGTACATGTGGCGGCCCACGGGGGTGTGCATCAGCATGGCCCAGGCCAGGGCGGCGACCGCCAGTGCGATCCAGACCAGCGTGGGCAGACCAAGGAAGGTCGAGCGTCCGAGCGCCGAGAAGGCCGGCTCGACGCCGACGGCGATGGTGACCCCGCCGTTGTACCAGAAGTTGATCCCGACCAGGATGGTGCCCATCGCGAGGGTGGCGATGAACGCCGTCACCCGCAGCTCGGTGACCACCACGCCGTTGACGGCTCCGATCGTCGCGCCGATGGCCAGGGTTGCGATCACGGCGAGCGGCCAGGGGAGATGCGAGAAAGCCATCAGACCGGTGACCAGCACGCCCGCGAGGCTGGCCATGAAGCCGATCGAGAGATCGAATTCGAACATGACCATGCAGACCGTCAGTCCCGTGGCAACCACGATCAGCACGGCGCTCTGCTGCAGGATGTTGACGAAGGTCGAGAACTGCAGGAAGGCATCCGGACGCAGGGCCGAGAAGATCACGACCAGGCCGATGAGCGCGCCGACGGTGCCGTAGCGGGCGAACCCCTCGACGAAGCGACGATTGCGCGGCGGCGCGGGCTCGCCGCCCGGCGCCGGCCGCTGCTGATTCTCGATCCCCTGGCTACCGGTCATGCCGCCGCCCGCGTCTCGTAGCAGAGCCTGAGGATCTCGGCCTTGTTCAGGCGCGTCTTGGGGAGCTCCGCGATCACCTGGCCCGCGCGCACCACAAGCGCGCGATCGGCGACGGTGGCCAGCTCGTCAAGATCGGACGAGATGAAGACCACGGCGGCGCCTGCATCGGCCAGCTCCCGCAGAACCCCGTGCACCTCGGCGCGGGCCGCCACGTCGAGCCCCACCGTCGGCTCGTCGACCACGAACACGCGCGCCCCGCGCAGCATCCAGCGAGCGAGGACGGTCTTCTGCTGGTTCCCACCGGAGAGCTGCCAGACCGGCTGTCCCACGCCCCGGCTGCGGATCCCCAGCCGATCGACGTACTTCCCGTGCGACGCGGCGTTCCCGGCGCCGGTCGATGAACGCCCACAGCCAGCGCATGCGGTGAAGGCTGGCGAGGGTCACGTTGAAGCTGATCGACTGGTTGATGATCAGGCCTTCGCGGCGTCGGTCCTCGGGGACGAAGACGATCCCGCGCTGCACGGCGTTTCTCGGTGAGTCCAGACGGACGGCGCGCCCGTCGAGCATCAGCTCGCCGCCCGCTGCCCGATCCAGTCCGGCGAGCATTCGCGCCATGCTCGTGCGGCCGGCGCCGACCAGGCCGGCGAGCCCCACGATCTCACCCGCGTGCAACGAGAGGGTGAGGGTGGTCCCTCGCGCAGACCGTAGCTGTCGCGCCTCGAGCAGCGCGCCCCCCGCTGGTTGGTGGCTGCCCGTCACACCGGGAGGCTCTCCCACGCCGCCGGTGATGAGCTCCACGAGCTGCGCGCGAGGCGTGGAGGCCGGCATGGTCCGGATACGCCGACCATCCCGCAGCACGGTGACCCGATCGGCGATCTCGCCGATCTCATCGAGCCTGTGACTGATGTAGAGCACGGTCACGCCGCGTCCTGCGAGCTCGCGGATGACGGCGTACAGGCGCTGGACCTCGCGCTCGGTCAGCGAGGCGGTCGGCTCGTCAAGGAGCAGGAGCCGTGCGTCCTGCAGGAGCCCGCGGCAGATTGCCAGCATCTGGAGCTCTGCGACGCTCATGCTTCGCGCGCTGCGCCTCAGGTTGTGAGCGTCGAGCCCAAGCGGGGCACCCGCCACCTCCGTGCGGCGTCGCAGTGCCGACCAGCGAACGAACGGTCCGAGGCGCGGGTAGGGGAGGCCCAGGTTGGCGTTCTCGTAGCCGGTGGCGGCGGGAACCACCGCCATCTCCTGGAAGACAGGGGCGATTCCGAGGCGGTGTGCCTGGGCGGGCGAGGAGAGCGCGACCGGTGTCCCGCCCAGGGTCGATGGTGCCGGCGCTGGGTCGCTCAGCTCCCGCGAGGATCTTCACGAGGGTCGACTTGCCGGCGCCGTTCTGGCCGACGAGCGCATGCACCTCACCTCGCAGGAGCTCGAGCTGGTCGAGGTCGAGCGCCCGCTGGCCGGGAAAGTCCTTGACGATCCCGGTCAGCGAGCAGATGACGTCCATCACCGAATCGTGGCCACGTCGCTACTTACCCGCGTACAGCGTGTAGGTCGACGAGGATGGCGGGAAGTCGCCGGACGGCAGACTGTCCGGAGTCACGAGCTGCAGTGCGACGTACACGTGGGTCGGCAGCGCCTTCCCTGCGAACGCGTCGCCGAAGAGCGACATCGCCTTGTTCCCGATCGTGGCGTAATCCACGAACCAGTCTGCCTGCAGCACGCTGCCTGCCTTCATCTGCTGTGCGATGGCAGGCGAGTAGTCGGTGCCGGTCACGAACAGCCCCTTGCGTCCTGCGCCGTCAGCGGCGGCCGCGGCGCCGAGGGCCGGTTCGTCCCACGCGGCCCAGATGGCGTTCAGCTGCCCCGGCGGGTACTTCGTGAGCCAGCTCTGCACGGTTGCCTGGGCATCGGACACGGCATTGGCGACGTCGAGCTCGTGCTTCTCGACGATGTGGATGTCCGGGTAGGCCTGCAGTGCGTGCCTCGAGCACCTCCTGGCGGAGGCGGATGTTGGTGGCCGCGCTGAAGGCGAGCATCGCCACGTTGCCCTTGCGGCCCAGGCGATCGGCGATGTAGGTGGCCTCCTGCATCCCGACGTCGAACGGGTTGGCCACGATCTGGCTGGCGACGTCCGGGTTGTAGTCGTCCGAATTGAGACTGATGAGTGGAATGCCCGCCTGCTTCGCGGCCGCAACGTCATTCGCGATGGCGCTTGGATCGAGGATGTCGACCGCGATCCCGTCCACCTTCGCGCTGATGAATGACTCGATGGCAGGGCCTACCTTGGTCGCATCGCCGGCCGTGTCGACCACATTCACCGTCCAGCCCATCTGCTTCGCGGCGTCCTGCATGGCGGCGATCATGCGCGCCGAACCGCCGTTGTTGGCGGCCAGGGAAACAACGCCGATCGTTTTGGCTCCGCCGCCGCCGGTTGCCGGCGCCGAGGCGGCAGCCGAGGCGCTCGGCGCCGCGGAAGCTGAGTGTCGGGCTGGCGGTCGTTCCGCACGCCGTGAGCGCGATCGCCACGACAACGGCCCCCAGGAAGACGCGCGGTGAATCTCGCCAAGTGCACGTGCTTGCTCCTTCCCTGGCCGTTCAGGACCCGATGCCAGTCGAGGCGGGCGCGTATGGAGCGCGAGGGACGAACACCCCGGAGCCATGCGTGTCCCACGAAGGCCCCCGCCTCGACCATCACCTCACCCCTCAGGATGGTCGTGCGGGACGGCCGGCAACGCGGTAGCCGTCCCAGATGCTGTAGTCGGCGGTGTGCAGCCGGCCTGGTCGGAAGTGCCGGCCAGCCTCTGGGTCGAACACCACCAGGTCCGCATCGGCTCCCGACCTCCAGCGAGCCCTTGCGAGGCCAGAGCCCGAGCAGTCGGGCAATACGGGCAGTGGCCAGATCGACGAAGCGGCTCATGCGAAACCGCGCTTGCGACCGCCTCGGTGTAGAGCACGGCGAGGCGTGTCTCGATCCCGTTGTGACCGGCGGGCGGCGTGGGCAGCGAGAGCCCCACGGCATTCCGGTTGTCGAGGTCGTTGGTGTAGTCGTCCGTGCTGACGTGGTCGATGGTTCCCCCGGCCAGCGCCGCGCCAGAGCGCATCCCGGTGGACGGCCGGACGCAGCGGCGGGAAGTTGCCCCAGTTCGCGCCGTCGGGGCGATCCGTGACGTCGTGCTTGCTGAAGACGCAGGTAGTTGTGGCACGTTTCCGCGTAGATCGCCTCGCCTGCGGCACGAGCATCGGCGATCACGGCGGCGGCGTCCGCCGAGGTGACGTGGAGGACGTAGAGCGCCGCCCCGTGCGGCGGCGAGGGCGATGGCGCGGCTCACGGCTTCCGCTTCCACCCAGGCGGGCCGGCTGTCGTCGGCATGACGGTAGTCGCCTCGACCCGCAGCGATCAGCTCGCCGGAGAGCCGACCGATGACGTCGCCGTTCTCCGCGTGGACCACGCCCATGCC
The DNA here is from genome assembly GCA_963773405.1 of uncultured Chloroflexia bacterium. Lineage (GTDB taxonomy): Bacteria > Chloroflexota > Limnocylindria > QHBO01 > QHBO01 > CAVXEH01. The sequence goes on from CAVZAQ010000002.1 coordinate 5,561, forward strand.
CCCGACAGCGCTCAAGGCCCGGAACAGGGCCGTCGTGGCGCCGTCTCCCGGATAAAGGGCCGGAAAGTTCATGAAGATCTTCGCGCTCGGCACGCCGGCGGCGACGATGGCCGGATCTGCTCCAGGTCGCCGTCGCCAATCTCGCCGGCAAGCAGGAGATGGAGGCCGTAGTCACAGTCCATGTGCCCGTCGGCCTCGGCGCGCTTGGCGGCAATGGCCTCCAGCGGGGCCCCCGCGCCCGGCGCCCGGAAGGCAAAATCGAGGACCGTCGTGCTGCCGCCGTAGAGCGCGGCCTGGCTGCCCACTTCGTACGACTGGGAAAGGATGGGGGGGAGCCCGAAGCTGAAATGGACATGCGCATCGACGCCGCCCGGCATCACGTACCGGCCGGCGGCGTCGACGGTCCGCGCCGCCTCTTTCGGCGAGAAGGTGCCGGGCGCAGCCACGGCGACAATCCGCCCACCGCGGACCCCGATCTCCGCGGGGCGCTCGGCGCGATCGTCGACCACGACACCGCCGGTGACGAGGAGGTCGAGCGCATGCGTCACCGCATCAACCCTCAGGCCCGAACTCGTCGAGAACGGCCATGGCTGCGGGGACGCCCGTCAACTCCTGCCACTCTGTGAAGGTCGCCATAGGCCCGCCGAACGCCTTGCTCGTGCCGCTCACGCGCAGCGCGTCGAGCACGCCGCGCATGCCCGCCACCGCGGCGAAGTAGGCCGAGGTGGGGTAGATGGCGAGGGCGTAGCCCATGAGCTCCAGCTCTGGACCCGAGAGGAAGGGCGTCTTGCCTCCCTCGACCAGGTTGACCATGGTCGGAACGTTGAACAGCCCTGGCGTTGCCTGCAGCTGCTCGATCGTCTCCATGCCTTCGACGAAGACGACATCGGCTCCCGCCTCGACGTAGAGGCGGGAGCGAGCCACGGCGTCGTCAAACCCGTTGACCGCCACCGCGTCGGTGCGCGACACGATCACGAAGTCCGGATCCGATCGTGCCGCGACGGCCGCCCGGATGCGTCCTGCGTGCTCCTCCGCGGGCACCAGCTTCTTGCCCTCGTAGTGACCGCATCGGCGCGGGACGTCCTGGTCCTCGAGATGCAGTCCGGCGGCGCCGACGTGCTCGAGCTCTCGCACCAGGCGCTGGACCGACAGGACCGATCCGAATCCCGCCTCACCGTCGGCCAGGATGGGCCGGCCGGTGGCCATCACCGCTCCGCCGACCTGCGCGACCGCCTCGGTCAGGGTGCGGGTTCCGAAGTCGGGCACCCCGGGGAAGCTCGACGCCGAAAGACCGCCGGAGAAGTAGAGCGCCTCGAATCCTGCTCGGGCTACGAGCCGTGCCGAGACACCGTCGTAGGCGCCCGGCATCATCAGGAGCTCGGGCGCGGCGATCAGCTCCCGAAAGCGGCGGGCGTGTTCGTTCGTCATGCGGTGCCTCCGGATGCCGTCGAGGTGGGATGGGCCATCTCCGCGACCGTCTCGTCGACCGATTTGACGATCGCGAAGTTGCGATGGAGCCGTTTCAGTGCCTGATCGTGGAGATCCGGTGCTCGGTCGGCGCACGCGTCGTCAACGAGGACCACCGCGTAGTCGAGGTCGCACGCGTCGCGGACGGCGCTTTCGACGCAGCCACTGGTCACCACACCACCGACGACCAGCGTCTCGATGTCCATCTGCCGCAGCGTGCGATCGATGGCCGTCGAGAGGAAGACGCTTGCCGTCGTCTTGTTCAGGATCAGGTCGCCGGGCTGAGGGTCGAGCTCCTCGAGGATCTGCGCATCCCGCGAGTCGGGCGGCACGTTGATGCCGAAGTCGCGGAAGCGGCGCCCGTTGTCCCGCTGATCGGGCGCGAAGGAGACGCAGCGCGTGAAGAGCACCGGCATCCCGGACGCCCTGGCGGCCGTGATGAGCCGCTGGGCACCGGGCACCGCGGTCGTGCGCAGCCGCTCGAAGTACGGGGCGATATCGGCCCACGTGCCGGTGCGGCGCGCACGCTCTCCTTGGGCGCCAGACTCCGACGCATCCAGATACTGCAGGTCGATGAGCAGGAGCGCAGAGCGCGACGGGTCGATGGGTATCTCGCGCAAGCGGCCGATGAGGTCCCGTACGGACCCGTACTCAGCCTGGTCGCTGGTCATGTGACAGGCTCCCGAGCGGGGTGAGACCTTCGGAACGCGGGGGACCGAGGTAGGACGCCATGCGTCCGCGCGGCCTTTCGAAGTGCGTCAGCAGCAGCGCGACCGCGCCATCCGAGTCGTGCTGCTCGACGAGGTCGAGGAGGTGGCCGTGCTCTGCGACTGACTGCCGCCGTTCCTCCTGGTCATAGAGGGCCAGCACGCGGAACCGTCGCGACTGCACCCGAAGCTGGTCGATGAAGCTCTTCAGGCGACGCGGCGCGGCCATCGCGTTCAGCGTGGCATGGAACTGGGTGTTCAGATCCAGGAGCCGCTCGATGTCGTCATCCACCAGCGCGGCGCGGCTCGCCTCGTGAATCCGCCGTAGCTCCCCCATGCCTTCGGGATCAGGATTTCTCGCCGCGTACCGGACCGCGAGTGGCTCGAGGACCTCCCGGAGGGTGAACACCTCGTCGAGATCCTCCGCCGTGACGTCGGCGACCCGCGCGCCGCCCGATCCGTCGGCTTCGATGAGTCCTTCGGCGAGCAGGCGGATGAGCGCCTCGCGAACGGGGGTGCGGCTCACGCCGAGCGCTTCGGCCACGCGCTCCTCGCGGAGGGGCTCGTTGGCGCGCAACGAGCCATTGGAGATGGCCTCCTTCAACGCCTGGTAGACGTCTGCCCTGTGTCGTGGCATGCAGGACTGTATACAAGTCTGCATGCCGTACGTCAAGAGGAAAGAGGGCGTTGGTTAGGGCGTGACCTCTTCCCAGAGCTCGTGCCAGGGGAGCAGCAACGTGGCTGCGTCCTCGTCAGCGAGCAGGTCGCCGACGACCAGGGCGCCGATGGCGTCGAGCAGCGCCGGGGCGGCGTTGGCCGCCGCCTCCCCGGGGGTCACGTCCCGCCCGTAGCCGGCAAGGCGCGGGTCGTTGGTGAACCAGTGATCGACCCACTGCGCAACCTCGTGCTGCGCGGCGCGCAGCGGTTTCTGCAGGTTGGCGCGCGCGGCGGCGGCCAGCATTGCGTTCCTCGCCCGGCGGCGCTCCGGATCGCTGGCGTCGACGCTTCCGAGGAAGAGTGCCCGGCCCTGGTCGACGGTGGGGAGGCGCGCGAGGAGCGCGTCCACCCGGTCCTGGTTCGGCCCGAACTCGTTCTTCATGTCGTGCAGGGTGGGCCGATCCGGGCGCATCGGTCAACACCTGGCCGGGACGCGACCGCCACGGGCGCCGGGGCCGGCCGCGCGTCAGTCCCCGCGAACCTGGATCCCGAGCTGCTCGGCGAAAAGGGGCGCGAGGTCCGCGAGCTGCCCGAGGCTGACGATGGAGCCGCGCAGGCTCTCGACGCCGATCAACGAGCGCAGGCGAGCGCCGGACAGGTCGACCCCCGCCAGGGTGGCACCCGAGACGTTGAGCTCCTCGACCGAGGAGTCGACGAACGAGACGGCAGAGGCGCGTGCCAGGCGAAGGTCGAGGGTCCCGATCTCGCATTCGGTGAAGGTCACGTCCTCCAGGCGGGCATCGGCCAGGTTGACGAAGCCCAGCTTGCAGCGCTCGACGCGGACATCGGTCCAGGTTGCGCCAGTGAGGCTCACGGCGCCCAACCGGGCGTCCTCGAGGGTGGAACCCCGCCAGGTGGAATCGGCCAGGTCGATGCTTGCGCCGCGCAGCTCGACCAGCCGGGAGTCCAGGAAACGAACCCGCGCCAGACAGGCCCCGTCGAGGTTGCACCGTTCGAACCGGCATTCGACGAACCGCGCGTCGCGGGCTTCCTGTCCCGCGAGGTCGCGTTCCGTGAATGCGACGCCGTCGTAATCGGCGCGCTCCTCGAGCGTGTCGGCGTCGAACGGGGAAAGGCGAGCTTGGCCGGACATATGCGCATCATGCACCGGACGATGTCAGTCGGCAGGAGCGTGGCCGCCCTGGGCAAGGCTCAGCGCGCCCCGCCTGGTTCGGCCCTCGTTTTTTGCAGCCCTTTTGCCTGTTGCCGTACAATTGGACCCTTCCAACGGAGGGTTGGAAGGATTTGGGGGTAGGCAACGTCCGACCGATGCGCCGAAGACCGGAGCGCTGCTGGCAGGCAAACCAGGCGGATTGTCTCAGGAGCGCTATCGCGTGCAGAGTAGCGCTGGGCGACCGGCCGTGAGTGGCGACCAGATGAACCCACCGGCAGTCGATACGCGGCGTGCCATCGTGCTCCACGATATTCAGGCGGTCGTGGACCTCATCACCCTGACGCTGAACCACGGGTTGTTCGTCGTTCGTGCTGCGCACAGGTTGGGCGAGGCGGAGGCAATCCTCGCGGAGTGGCAGCCGCACCTGGTGGTGGTGGACATGGACCACGACGACAGCGGTGCGTTGCTGCAGCGTCTGGGCGCCTCGAACACGCTGAAGAGCCCCGTCATACCGGCCCTGGGCCTGACCCGACGCGGTGACCTGAAGACCAAGCTGCGGGCCTTCGACCTGGGGGTGGACGACATCCTGACCATGCCCTTCTCGCCCGAGGAGCTGCTGGCCCGCTCGATCGTGATCACCCGCCGTGCGACCGGGGTCGACCGGCCGATCGTGCCGACGATCACCCTCGGGGAGATGGAGATCGATATCGTCAATCGTCAGGTACGCGCCGGCAACTCGGTGGTGCACCTGTCCGGGATCGAGCAGAGCCTCCTGTACCTGCTCGCCAGCCGCAACGGCCAGGTGGTGACCCGCGAGGAGGTCCTGGACGCGATCTGGGGCACCGACTTCGTGGCCGAGAGCAACATCGTGGACCGCCACATCCGCAGCCTGCGCGTCAAGCTCCAGAACGATTACCGCCATCCGCGCTTCATCGCCACCGTCCCCGGCCAGGGTTATCGCTTCATCCCGACCTTCACCAACCGGGGATGGAGCGGTGACGAGGCAGCTCCCGCCAACTGAGCGCACCCCAGCCTCCCCGCACCCGCGTCCGCGGATGAAAAACCCGTCATGACAGCCAGCCTCGCCGCAGGCAGGCTTGTGCCGCGAAGTCGCGGCACAGGCCATCGATTCGCATGGCCGCTCCCTCCTTTGGCGCAGGTGCCCGCCCTCGCCGAAACGAAGAGGGGATCGAGCGTAATGCGTGTCATCGTCGCCGCCTTGGGGTCAGCGACTGTCGCCAGTCTCGCAACTCGCCTGGCCGGCCAGCCCGAGGTGGAGTTGGTTGCCAAGGTGCACTCCCTCGGCGCGGCGCTCCAGCTTGCCGCGTTCATGCACCCGGATCGTCTGCTGCTCGAAGAGCATCTCTACGACGAGCTGGTCGCCCAACCTCGTCCGCCGTATCCGCCAGCGGTTCTGGCCGTGAGCATGCCGAGCGCCGGGTGGGGGCTGCGCGGCCGCAGGGCTGGGCTGTCCGGGGTGGTGGCTGCCGATGCAACCGGAGCGGAGCTCGTTGCGGCCCTGCGACGGGCGCGCCGCCGGCCCCCGATCAACGGCGGCATTGCCCTCGACAACCTGTCTCCCCGGCAGTCCATGGTCCTGCAGCTGGCCTCGGGTGGCCTGACAAACCGGGAAATCGGGGTGTGGCTCGGAATCAGCGAGCTGACCGTCAAGAACCACATGGCGCAGGCCATGGGTCGCCTGCAGAGCGCGAACCGGGTCGAAGCGGTGCTGAAAGCGGCTGCCCGCGGTCTCATCCAACCGTTTACGAACCATGTCCCAGCCGTATGGCGGACGGCGAAAATGCCTGCCCTGGACGGGCGCCATGGCGTTGCCAGCTGACAACGGTGCGCGGCTCACGGAGCGGATGCTGGCCGACGCCGACCAGACGGCCTCCGACGCCGACCAGACGGCCTCCGACGCCGACCAGACGGCCTCCGACGCCGATGCATCGGCCGCGGCGAGCGATCAGCTGGCGTCTGATGCCGACCAGGCGCTTGCCGACGAGCTGGCTTCTGCCGGCGAGGATGGCTGGGCACGCGCCGAAGCGACCCGAATGCAGCGCGTGACCAATTCGGGCCTTCGTGATAGCACCGGTCGGCAGCGGACCAGCAGCGACAGCGATCGATTCCAGACTGCCGCCGACCGCGATACGACGGCCTGGCAGCGTGACCGTCGCTCGGAGGCGATCGAGCGCGCCATGGACGCGTCCGAGGCGCCCCTCGTGCAGCAACTTGCCGAGCTCCGTTCGCAGGCTGCGGAGGATCGGGCCCGCGCAGCGGAAGATCGCGCATCGGCGGCCAGAGAACGAGTACGGCTGCAGGCGGCGCTGCAACTGGCGCATCGCGACGATCTCACCGGCGTGTTCCGTCGGGAGCCGGGCCGGCTCGCCCTGGAACGAGAGATCGAGCGCGCCCGTCGGGGAGACGGACGATTCATTCTGGCCTTTCTCGACGTCGACGGCCTCAAGGACATCAACGACCGGGATGGACATGCCGCCGGTGACGCGGTTCTGCGGTGCGTCGCAGAAACGTTGCGCTCGTATCTTCGGCCATTCGATCCGGTCGTCCGCTACGGGGGCGACGAATTCATCTGCGGTATCGGCGCGACAGGCTTCGAGACCGTCGAGGCCAGGTTCGACCTGATTCGACGAGCGCTCCGGGACGAGTCTGACATTGGCATCAGCGTTGGGGTGGCGCAGCTGGCGGAAGGCGAGACGCTCGATGGGGTGACGGCGCGAGCGGACGCCGCACTCCTGGTCGCCAAGGGCAACGGCGGTGGGGCGGCTGGACGAGCCACGCAGACGCCACAGGGAACGCATCCGCGGCCCTGATTCGTCCACCCGATCGGCTGTCCTTCAGACCTCCGATTCACGGCATGGCACCTTCGTATCGAGGCATCACGACTTGTCGAAGCTCCCCGTAGCCGATATCGGCGCCGCCGGATTGGCGCGGGGCCAGCCCGCGCGGAGAATGACCGTTGCGGCGCGCGTCGGGCGGCGATGGCTGGTGCTCGGGACGATGCTCGGCGTCCTGCCGCTTGCGGCTCTTGCGCAGCAACTCGTCAACGACCGTGTCGACTGGCCGCTGCTGATCGTCGCCGAGGTGATCCTTGCTGCACTCCTCGCGGTCAGCATCCTCCAGAGCACGGCAGTCCTGGCACGCCAGGATCAGTGGTATGCCGCCCTGCTCGACAAGGCCGCAGGTGCGTTCATGGTCGCGGCCGAGGACGGAACCATCCAGTACGTGAGTCCGGCGTCCGCCCGCATGCTCGGCGGATCTCGGGCGGAGCTCATGGGCCGCTCGGTGTTCGACTTCCTGCCCCAGGTCCATGCGGACGACGCGGCGGGCCCGGCACGGGCGCTCATCGCGGTCTTCTCCACGCCGGCGGCGGAGGCAACGCACACGCTGCGTACGACGAGTCCAGGTGGAGAGGAGGTGTGGCTGCGCGTGAGCGCGAGCAACCAGATGGCCGACCCCGACATCCGGGGAATTCTGATCAACTACGAGGACATCACGGCCAGGGTCAATGCCGAAACGGGTCTGCGACAGAGCCATGATCTTCTGGAGACAGCCGAATCCCTGGCGAACGTCGGAAGCTGGCAGGCCGCCGCGGGCTCGAAGACGCCGCTCTGGTCCGCGCAGACGTGGCGCATCCTGGGTCTTGATCCGAGCACAACCGGCCCGATAGATGAAACGACATTCGATCGAAGCATTCATCCCGATGACCTCGAGCGCGTCTCCAGGGCAACGCGCCGAGCGATAGAGACCGGAGAGCCCATCGACATCGAGTTTCGGATCGTGCGACCCGACGGGGAGGTGCGCGACATCCGCGCCATCGGCAGGGTCGAACGCGACGAGGCGGGCGAGCCGACGCGCACCGTTGGCGCGAACCTCGACGTAACGGAGGCGCGGCGCGCAACCGATGACCTTCGGTTCCAGGCCGACATCCTGGCCAGTGTGCGAGAAGCGGTCGTTGTCACCAACCTCGAGGGACGGATCACCTACTGGGGCCGCGGGGCGGCCACCCTCTTTGGGTACCGCGCGGACGAGATGGTCGGCGGGACCGTGGAGACGATCTTCCCGGGACACATGGGCAGTCATGGCGCCGAGCTGGACGACATCGTGGGCAGCTCCGACCTGGAAGGCATCGTGGGTGCCGCCGATCCCCAGGCCGAATGGGAGGGCCGCCGCAAGGACGGCAGCACCGTCTGGGGGCTCATGCGACCCACGGTGATGCGAGAGGCGAATGGCCACCCGTCCGGCATCATCGCGATCTTCAGCGACGTCACGGAGGCCAGGGTTGACCGGGCCCGCCTTGCGCGGTTGGGCGCGGCGATTGATCAGGCGGCCGAAGCGGTGATGATCGCCAACGTGCGGGCCGAGATCGAATACGTCAACCCCGCCTTTGAGCGGGTGACCGGGTACACCCGCGACGAGGTCATTGGCCGGAACCCGCGCATCCTCAGCAGCGGCGTGCATCCGGCCTCCTTCTACGCCGCGATGTGGGCGACGCTGTTGGACGGCCGCCCCTGGATCTCGGACTTCACCAATCGGCGCAAGGACGGCTCGCTCTTCCGGGAGGAGGCGGTCATCTCGCCTATGCGAGACGAGCACGGGGAGGTGAGCGGCTACGTTGCGGTCAAGCGCAACGTCACCGAGGAGCGGCGTCTCGAGGCGAGTGCCGGGCGGCAGGCTCGGGAGCGCGCGCTGATTGCGGAGACCATTCGTGCCATCAATGGCCGTGAGACCCCGGAGGAGATTGCGAACCAGATCTGCCAGCAGGTGGTGAGGCTGGCCGGTGTCGTCAGCGCCGGCCTGTTCGTCTTCGAGCTTGACGAGCGCGCCTCTGCGTACGGCTTTGCCGCTCCCGGGCAGGCGCAGTCGCAGCTGCCGCGCATACCACGCGGACGCGCTGCGTACCTTCGTAAGCATGCGAGCCGTGGCGCATGGATCGAGCGCTGGGAGGATCGCCCGTGGCATCCATACAACGAGTTCTTCCGCACGCTGGGCGTCACGGCCCTCGCCTATGCCCCCGTCCGCGACGGTGACAGGGTCGTGGGCCTGCTCCATATCAGCAGCGCCAGCCCGCATCCGGATGAGCTTCTCGCCCAGCTCCTCCCGGCACTCGCCGAGTTCGCGAACATCGCGAGCAGCATGGTTGGCCCCAGGATCTCCGCTCGCGGCGAGGTTGCGGCTGCCAGGATGGCGATTCAGCAGGTCGTCGATGACGGCTCCTTCTCGCCGGTCTTCCAGCCCATCGTCGACATCATGCGCAACGAGACCGTCGGCCACGAGGCGCTCACACGCTTCGATGACGGCGTGGCTCCCGATGTGCGGTTCGCGGAGGCGGAAGCGGTCGGGCTGGGAGAGCTGCTGGAGCTGGCCACGCTCAAGGCGGCGCTGGAGGCCGCCCGGGTCCTTCCCCCGGGCGGGTGGCTGGCGCTGAACGTGTCACCCGGCATGGTTCTCGGCAACCCGGATCTGGTCGACCTCCTCGCATCAGCCACGAGCCCAATCGTGCTCGAGATAACCGAGCATTCCGCGATTGCGGACTACGCCGTGTTCCGTGATGCGGTGAAGCGGTTCGGCCCGGGCGTGCGCCTGGCCGTCGACGACGCGGGAGCTGGCTTTTCGAGTCTTCGCCACATCCTCGAGCTGCATCCAGCCTTCGTGAAGCTCGATATCCGGCTGATTGCGGGGCTGGACGCCGATGGGGCGCAGCGAGCGCTTGTGGCGGGGATGCGCTCCTTTACGCACGAAATCGGGATCCTCCTGATTGCTGAGGGTGTCGAAACCCGCGCCGAGCTCGCGGCCCTCCGCACGCTGGACGTGCACCTGGTGCAGGGCTACCTGACGGGCCGACCCGAGCTCGCTGCCATACCCGCCCCCGCGCCCCCGGTCCAGGCAGCTGCCGATCCCGCGCGGGCGGGTCGAACCCCGCCGAAGGGGACCTCAAAACCATAGGGGTTCGCCGTCGCCACCCGCAGCCCCGTGCGCAGGGCGTCAATCGTGGATCTCCACGCGGGACGGGGCGGGAGGTGGAGAGGCGCCGCCATCGGTCTGGCGCACGCGCGAACGAATGTCGATGGCACGCTTCAGCACGTGTCTGCGAAGGCCAGGATGACGGCGATCCCCGCCAGGACGTAGACCATGGTGAAGATCTTGCCGATGGCGGTATGCGGCGCGAAGTCGCCTTACCCCACGGTCGTGAGGGTCATGACGCTGAAGTAAAGCGAGTCGAGCGGTCGCCAGCGCTCCACGAGCGAGTAGACCACGGTGCCGGTGACCAGCAGGATCACCACCGACATGAAGAGCGGCCTCGCAGCGGGATCGCGGAACCCTTCGCGAAGGGCACGGAACCAGTAGCGGAAGAAGCCCACGGATGCCTCCGTTGTGCGTCGACGGCTTGCGGTGGTTGAGTCCCCAGACTTGGTGTAACAGCGGATAGGCCGAGCAACGAAGCGGCCACCGCGCCATCCTCACGTCGTTGGAGTTGCTGACCGACGACAGGAGGTACACCACGGTGGCCGATGCCAGCATGACCCTGCTCGAGACCCTGCGCAAGGTGGGCGCCGACGGCGATGTCGACCTGCTGCGCGAGGGCGTCCGCATCCTCGCCGAGGCGATCATGGAGGCCGAGGTCAGTGAGCTGACCGGCGCGGCCAAGGGCCAGCGCGACCCGCAGCGCCGGCTGACCCACCGCAACGGGTACCGCGAACGGCGCTGGGATACCCGGGTCGGATCGGTGGCGCTGGCCATCCCCCGCGTCCGCGACGGCTCCTACTTTCCCAGCCTGCTCGAGCCCCGGCGACGTGCCGAGCGAGCGCTGCTGGCGGTGGTCCAGGAGGCCTACCTGAACGGGGTCTCCACCCGCCGCGTCGACGACCTGGTGCGGGCCCTGGGCATTGACGGCATCAGCAAGAGCGAGGTCAGCCGCATGTGCGCCGCGCTGGACGCCGAGGTCGAGACCTTCCGTGGCCGCTCGCTGGCCGAGATGGCCTTCCCCTACCTGTGGCTGGACGCCACCTACCTCAAGGTGCGCGAGGCGGGCCGCGTGGTGTCGATGGCGGTGCTGGTGGCGATCGGGGTGGCGGCCTCGGGCGAGCGCCGGGTGCTGGGCCTGGAGCTGGCCACCGGCAACGACGAGGGATCGGCCTGGCCGCGCTTCGTGCGCTCGCTGGTCGAGCGCGGCCTGGGCGGGGTGCGCCTGGTGATCAGCGACGACCACGCCGGGCTGGTCAAGGCCGTGCGGGAGCAGCTGCTGGGTGCCTCCTGGCAGCGCTGCCGGGTGCACCTCACCCGCAACGCCCAGGACCTGGTGCCGCGCTCGGCGCGGAGCATGGTGGCCTCGGCCATCCGGATGGTCTTCGAGCAGCCCGACGGGCGCGCCGCCCGCGAGCAGCTGGACCGGGTCATCGACGGCCTGCGGCCACGCTTCGATGCCGTCGCCGAACTGCTGACCAGCGCCGAGCCGGACCTGCTGGCCCACTTCGCCTTCCCCGAGATCCATCGCCGCCAGATCCGCAGCACCAACCCGCTCGAGCGGCTGAACAAGGAGATCAAGCGCCGCACCGGGGTGGTCGGCATCTTCCCCAACCGGGGCTCGGTCATTCGGCTGGTGGGCATGATCCTCGCCGAACAGGACGACGAGTGGCAGGACGGGCGGCGCTACTTCCGGCCCGAGACGATGGCCCTCATCGACGGCCCCGAACGAGAGGAGGTGGGCCAGGCGCTGCTCATCGCGAGCTGAGGATACCGACGTGAGGAGGCCGTTCTGTTACACCACGTCCTGGGACTTGACCCTTGCGGTTGACGGGCCGATGATGACGCGCTGCAGGGAGCGGAGATCGGCGTCCAAGACGCTCGCAGGCGGGCGACGGGTCTCCTCGGGAGATTGAACGCTCTGGCCGTCGCGGGACCCCTATCTGGTGAACCGGTGCCGCGGCTGTGTCCCCTGGGTCACTGGTCCCGGCCGCCGAGCTGTCCACGTGGACAGCGGCCATACGATGGATGAGCGAAATGGCAGAGTCGCTGCGACGCATCACGCGGCCGCGGGTGGGGCGACTTGCATACCCCCTCCTGCTCGTCATGCTGCTCAGCCTCGGGGGCGCCGTTCGCGTGGCCGATCTTCTGCCCCTGACCTCCTTCGTCTATCCGGCGCTGCTCGCCGGATTCGCGCTTGGGCTCGCCGTCTCGGCCAGTCGCCTGCGGACCGTCAACGCGATCGGCCTCGGAGCGTTCGTGGGCTCAGCCGTGGTGATTGGCCTGATCGCGGTCGAGTACGGGCCTGCCGCGGGCCCGACCGGGCGACTGCTGGCCCTGCGGACCGATCTCCTGGGTTGGGCGGCGAGCCTGCTCAGCGGTGCGTGGCCGTCCGCCGCCTCTCCTGCCGCGCTGGTCCTTGGAAGCGTGCTGTGGGCGACGAGCTTCGTGGCTGCCCATGCCGTGTTCCGTCGATATCGTCCCGGCGACGCGGTCATGGTGATGGGTGCGTCGATGCTCGCCATCCAGTCGATCAGCCCCGTCGACGAGCTTGCGCTCCTGGTACCGTTCACCGCCGCAGCCCTTGGTCTCTGGGTCCAGGGAACGGCCCTGCGCCGGGCTTCCCGCTGGCGGAGACGCGGGCACCGAGCGGGGCGCGGGGTTGTGCCGGCGACCCTCCGGCTCGGGTTCTCCGCCGTTGCGCTGGCGGTGGCGTTGGCGTGGACGATGTCGAACACCCTGGTGGGGGCGCCGCTCGGGGGTGCAATGACGGCCCTTGGACAGCTCGGGAGCCGGTTCGACAACCCGTTCTTCCCGGGCGGCCAACCCGCCGGATCTCAGTCGGAAGGCCTGCCGGTCACCTTCGGATCGGGTCTGGTGATCCGGACGACGTGGAGCACCGACCAGCTCCCCGTGCTGACCGTGACGGGCAACGGAGGCGACCTGCTGATGGCCGCAGCGTACGACCAGTACACCGGCCAGGGCTGGCGCCAGACGCAGAGCTCCGCTCGTACCGTTGACGCGGGCGTTGAGATCAGCGCACCTGCTTCCCTGGACCTGGCGCTGGCGGGCGCGCGCCGGGACGCCACGGTCCGGGTGCACCTCTTGCGCTCGACCGGCCGGAGCCTTCTCACGCCGGGGATTCCCCGGGCGGCGGATATCGACGTCGTCGCGCTCGAGGCGGGAGAGGCGCCCACCCTGGTCGGGCTCGAAGCCACGCATCAGCTGCACGCCGGCGACGAGTACCGGCTTTCGGTCAGCGTGCCGACCGCCTCCGAATACCAGCTGGCGCACGCCGGCACGGCCTATCCACGCGAGATCCTCCAGCGCTACGTGGGCGACCTGGGCACCGTGAGCACGGACACGCGGAAGCTAGCCGAGTGGATCGCGGCCCGCGCCGCGGCGCCCGATCCCTATCACGTCGCCGAATCTTTGGCCCGCTACCTGCGCGAGAGCGGTCGCTTCATGTATTCGACCACCACCAGCCTGCCCGCCACGGCCGGCGAGGATGTGGTGGACTGGTTCCTCTTCCATTCGCAGCGCGGGTACTGCGAGTACTTCGCGTCGGCCATGGTGGTCATGGCCCGCGCCGTCGGTCTGCCGGCACGGCTGGTCCTCGGGTATCACGACGGCACCCAGCAGAACGCCGAGAGCGTTGTCTACACCGATGCCGACGCCCACGCCTGGGCGGAGATCTGGTTCCCGGGCTACGGCTGGCAACCGTTCGAGGCAACGAGCGGGTTTGCGGCGGTGCCACGCGTACCGGGTGGCCCCGAGGGCTCGATGGCCATCTTGCCCTCGTCGCCTCCGGTGCCATCGGCAACTCCGCGCGGCAGTGCGGCGCAGACGGCATTGTCCGGTTCCGCACCGGGCCCGGGACCACTGCTCCCTGCCGGCCTCGCCGTCGCGTTGGTCGTCATGGCGCTCGCGTGGGTCGGGTGGATGACGCGACAGCGTCGGCTGCTCGCGGACCGCGGCAGCGACGCGAGGTTGTGGCGAGCGTTCGTCGTGGCCGCGCGTCGCGCGGGGGTGGGTCCTCGCGCCGCCGAAACGGTCTATGAGTACGCCGCCTGGCTGGAGGAACAGCTCCCCGCGCAGCGGTCGGAGATCGAGGCACTGGCTCACGGACGGGTGGTGAGAACGTACGCCGGCCGATCCCTGGGGAGCGACGAGCTGGCCGGCATGTCATCGGCGTGGGATGGATTGCGCCGTCGGCTCACCTGGCTTACCGTTCGCCGCCGCCTGCGCAGGCTCCTGCGCCGTTCCGATTGACCCCAGGGAACGATTCGGGCGTATCGTCCGCCATACCGTCCGGGGGAGCCATCGAGACGAGGAGAGGGGAGGAGCGTGCCGCGCGAGCTGGTGGTTCGGGCGCAGCACGGCGACGGGGACGCCTTCGAGGCGCTCGTCACCGCATCGGCCGATCGCTGGTACGCCACCGCCTCCCTCATCCTCCACGATCGCAGCCGGGCGGAGGATGCCGTGCAGGAGACCATGATCCGGGCCTGGCGCGACCTGCCCCGCCTCCGCGACCCGGAGCGCTTCGACGCCTGGGCGCGGCGCATCCTGGTCCATGCCTGCGTGGACCTCGCGCGGTCTGGCCGCCATCGGCGAACTGAGCTTCCGCTGCCGACCGATGTCGCCTCGACCTCGGATCCCGCGCGGGTCATCACTGACCGCGATGCCGTCACCACGGCCTTCGCCGAGCTGACCGCAGAGCATCGGGCCATCCTGGTCCTGCGCCACTACCTGGGCCACTCCGTCCCAGAGGTGGCCGATGCGCTGGGCATCCCGCTCGGCACCGCCAAGTCACGGCTCTCGCGGGCGGAGGCTGCCATGCGAGCCGTCCTCGAGACCGATGGCGAGACCGTCACCGAGGGAGGCACGGCATGAACGGCCAGGACCGCTTCGAGACCGACCTGCGAGGATGGCTGCACGACCAGGCGCCGCGCTCCGCACCGGAGGGCCTGGTGCCCACAGGGATGTCCGCAGTCCGTGGTATTCCGCAGCGCCGGACTTTGGCCTGGTTCTTCGCGACGCCGCCGGTCGTCCGCGTCCTGGCGGCAGGCGTGGTCGTCGCGGGCGTCTTGGCCGCTGCGCTGCTCCTGGACGTCCTGCCATCGACCGCCCCTGGTGTCTCGCCTAGCCCATTGGCGTCTCCGGCGTACACCTTGACCTGCGGTCTGGCCGACGGCTGCGACGAGCTCATTCCCGTGGTGCAGGGTGCCGTCGCGTACCTCCACGCGCCCGTCGAGTCCATCACCGTCGACGACGGTACCTACTGCCTCGTCGATCCCTATGACCCGATCATCTGCTCGATTATCGCGCCCCCGCAGGGAGCCACGTACATCGCTCGGGCTCGGGTCCGGTTCAGCGGGCTGACGCAGGAGGCGTTCCTGAACCTCTACCGGTTCGCCGACGCGAAGGATCGGCTCACGGGTGCCATCGGCTACCACATCAACGTCCTGGAGCGGCCCGCGCTCCAGGCGGCTACCGTGACCTGCGGCGCACCGCGGTGCCAGGACATCCTCGACGTGATCACCCCGGCCGTGGCCGACGTCGCGAAGCCGATCCGCGCGATCGACATCACGACAGGCTCCTTCTGCCTCGGCGACCCGTTCCACGCCATCCCGTGCGCGCCCCCCTTGAAGTCGGACGCGTCTCCGATCGGAAGCGCCGAGGTGCGGTTCTGGTTGAGTCCACTCCACGCCTTCTTCAACCTCTACGTGGACGCGCACGGCGCGATCGTGTACGACCGCAATGACCTCCCCGAACCCGGTTCGACCGAGCCGCCCGCGTCGCCATCGGCCTCTGAGCCCGTAGGGCAGCCGGGCTTCACGACCAATGCGCCGCCAGCGGCCGACGCGACATGGACCTCGATCACCTGGACGCGGCTCGCGCAGGACGACGTCCGTACCAAGGTGGCTCGGGTCGTTCGCTGGTCGGGCGGGTACATCGCCCTGGGGCAGGAGGTCCTGGACTCGGGTCTCAATATGCGCACGCCAGCCTGGATCTCCGCGGACGGCGTGACCTGGGCTCCGCTGCGGCCGAGCGTATTCGGATTCTCGACGGTGATTGTCGGCGTCGTGGAGGTGCCGGGCGGCCTGGTTGCAATCACCGCCACGTCCCCGTCTTGTCTCACGAGCCCGTGCCCCTCGATCCGTGGTGTCCTGGCCTCGTGGACCTCGACCGACGGGCGGAGTTGGACGAGACACCCGGGGCCCGGCCTCATTGCGGACGGCGTCGACGAGCAACCACCGGTTGTGGCCAGCGGCCCGGGGGGCATCGTCGTCGCGACAGGGCAGATCTTCAGCCGGACCGGCGGCGTCCAGCAGGAGACGGAAGGGGCCATCTCACGAGACGGCATGACCTGGACCCCCATCCCCACCTCCGCGTTCCCGGACGGGTTCGTCCTGGGTGGCCTCTGGGGCCGGGCAGATGGCTATGCGGCGGTGGGTGCAATCGGACCGGACATCGAGAACACGACCGGGCTCGCGCTCTGGTCTAGCGACGGCGAGACCTGGGCGCCGGCCGAGGGGGCCTTGGTTGCCGTCCGGGGCGGGAACGCGCTCGTCGTTACCGGGCCCCCCGGGTGGAGCGTGGGGTCGATCGACTCGGGATCGGATGGCGCGATTGCTATCGGCGGCATCGCAGCAGCGCCAGGTATGACCCTGTGGTGGCAGTCGAGTGATGGGCGTCACTGGCACAAGCTCGAGAACTACCCGCCCATCGGTGCCTGGCCAGGCCCGGGCGAGGGGATGAACGGCATTCCGGACGGCTGGATGACGAGTGATGGGAACCGGCTGGCAGCGCTGCGTTTGAGGGCGGATCCGACGGCGTGGGTGTCGTTCGACGGTGCCAGCTGGACGTCGGTGCCCATGAAGGGCGACGTCCCCCGCAACCCGGAAAACACCGGTGTGCTCACCGTGCTCCCGGGCGGCCTGCTGTACACCGACAACGGCGGCAACTGGTGGTACGGGGCGGCTTCCGCGCCCTGAAGACCTCTCGCTCAGGCTTCGCGCCCGCGGAGCAGGGAGACCTTGAAGGGCCGCAGCTCACCGGTTGCGAAGCCACCGGCGATGGCCGGGTCCTCATCCATGATCCTGCGGGCGGCCCCCTCGTCGGGCGCCTCGAAGATGGCGATTCCCGTGTTGATGCGACCCAGCGTGGGTCCCACGAGGATCAGCGAGCCCTCCGCGAGCATGCGTTCGAAGCGGGCGAAGTGGACGCCCCATGCATCCTGCTCCTGCGCGGTCATGGTGGCCGCGAAGTCCTCGCGCGGGGGATGGATGAAGTAGATCCACTCGGGCATGGGCGGGGACGCTCCCTGGGGTCGGTGCATGTTTGCCACACGACCATACGACCGGCGGGCGCGCGGCGCGGGTGGCTCTGGCGGGCATCGACGGTCATTTCGCTCGTCACGCGAACCGGGCGGCCGCGGACGCGACCTCCAGGCATGGCGGATCCGTCGCCGGCGGTCACAGGGTTCGCCAGACGAACACCCCGAGCCAGCCAGCACCTGGGCGGATATCGCCGCGACCGCGGGTCCCGAGCTTCGGGTCCGTTCAGCCCCTTGCGCTTCGCGCCGCGGACCGCTGGAATGGTGCGTAATGTTCGGTCGCATCCCGTTCCTCCATCCGCCGGCCATGCCGGATCCCTCGCAGCCGCACGAGACGCGCGCCACGAGCGTGCTGCGCCCCGTGGTGTTCGGCGGGAACGACGGCCTGGTCTCCAACCTTGCGCTGGTGATGGGCGTCGCCGGCGCGAACCCGGCGCCGGGGATCATCGTGCTGGCCGGCATCGCGGGCCTCCTGGCCGGCGCCTTCAGCATGGGCGTGGGGGAGTACATCAGCGTCAAGAGCCAGCAGGAGCTGCTCGCCTACCAGCTCGCCTTCCAGCGCCACCAGCTGCGCGAGGCATCCGAGCAGGAGCGGCAGATCCTCATCGGCATCTACCGGGACCGCGGCTTCACGGAGCAGGAGGCGGCCACGTTCGTCGACCGCGTGTTCGCCGATCCCGAGGCCGCCACCCGGCTCCTCATCTTCGAGGAGGTCGGCCTGGACGCCCGGTCCATCGGGTCGCCGTGGACGGCCGGCATCGGCTCCTTCTTCGCCTTCACGCTGGGTGCCCTGATCCCGCTGGTGCCCTACCTGCTCACCTCGGGCGGGCTGGCCTTCGGACTGAGCCTGGTCGTCAGCCTGGCGGCGCTGTTCGTGCTGGGCGTGGGGGTCAGCATCATGACCCACCGCAGCCCGCTGCTCACCGGCCTGCGCCAGCTGGCGCTGGGCGGCGATCGCGGCCGCAGTGACCTTCGGGGTCGGCTCGCTGATCGGGGTCAGCGTCTAGCAGCAGCCGGAGCCGCCGCAGCATCCTCCGGTCGCCATCGGCAGCTCGGTCGGCGTCAGCGAGACCGATGGCGCCGCATCCGCGGGCTTCACCGCCTTCACGATGGCGCTGTGCATCCCCTCGGCCACGGCGTGGGTCGGGGTGACGGAGACATCGGCCAGGCCAACCGCGCGCAGGCCGGCCGTCGAACTCGCTGAAGCTCAGCGCGCCGGCGATGCAGCCCGCGTACGAGCCGCGCTCCGCGCGCTGCTCGGGGGTGAGCGAGTCATCCGCGACGATGTCGGTGATCCCGATCCGGCCGCCGGGGCGCAGGACCCGGGCGATCTCGCGGAAGACGGACGGCTTGTCCGCAGCGAGGTTCACGACACAGTTGCTGATCACCACGTCCACCGAGTCAGAGGGCAGCGGGATGGCCTCGATGGTGCCCTTGAGGAACTCGACGTTCGTGGCGCCCGACTCCGCCGCGTTGCGCTGGGCCAGGGCCAGCATCTCATCGGTCATGTCCAGGCCGATGGCGCGCCCTTGCGGGCCCACCCGCTTCGCGGAGAGGAGGACGTCGATCCCGCCGCCGGAGCCCAGGTCCAGGACCCGCTCCCCCGGGTGCAGGTCCGCGACGGCGAGCGGGTTGCCGCAGCCGAGTGAGGCCATGACGGCGGCGTCCGGCAGCTCGGCGCGCTCCAGGGCGGAGTACAGATCCGGACCGATGCCCGGCTCGTCGCAGCAGGCCGCCGCCCCGGTGCTCTGGACGCTGCGCGCTGCCTGCGCGTACCGCTCGCGCACCTGCTCGTGGATCTGGTTGGTCATGGGTCTGGTGCTCCTTCGCGCCGTTGTGTTGCTCAGCCGAGCTGGACGAGCCCGGACAGGGTCGAGCCGATCCCCGTCCAGCGATGGGCGAAGTCCGGCGAGAGGTCGTAGTAGATGTAGGTGCCGCGTCGCTCCGTGGTGACCAGGCCGGCCTCGCGCAGGACGCGGAGGTGGTGGCTCACGGTGGGCTGGCTGACCGTGCAGCATTCGGTGAAGTCACAGGCACAGACCGCCCCGTCCGCGCCGGCGAGCTGGCGCACGATGCTGAGGCGCACCGGGTCGGCGAGGGCCTGGAGGAGCTGGATGTCGGGGTCTGCTGACTTCACGCTGGCATTATATCGATATGGGTCAATATAGCCCTGCGGGTTGGCTGGCCTCCCGACGGTGGCGATTCTGTAACCGATCATCGGCCGCGCGGCGCTTCGGTGGCTCCCGGCAACGCTGCGTTCCGGCAACGCACCAGAACGGAGCCTGACGAGAGAGATCGGGGCTGCTCCGGGGCGCCCGACGCCTGTCGGGTGACGGACCCGTCACATGCCGTCGCCGGAAGGGCGTGGCGACGTGGCCGGACGGAGGATTGGTACCCCCGCAACAACGGCGGGTCCGTGACCCGGTCAGGCCCCCGTCGCGAGAGATGACAGGTCGTAGAGCGTGGCGCTGCCGCCGTAGGAGACCCGGGTCCCACCGAGGCGGCCCAGGTGTCGATCGCGGAGACGGAGCTGGAGCCGCCGCCCGGACGCCGAACCCGCCGCGGCCGCTGACCAGCACGTAGCGGATCCTGCCGGAGCGACGAGCGCCTTGAACTCGTCGAGGGTCGGGGCCGGATCGCTGCCATAGAAGCCGCCCATGGCCATGACGGGCGCTCCGGCCGCCAGCTCGATCGAGCCGGCCTCCTGGGCGGAGGTGGTGGCCACGATCCAGGTGGCGCCGTCCTGGTTGGCGAGCAGGTACTGGACCAGCGCGTTGAGTCGGTTGATGCCGCGCCGGGTCCGCCGTCGCCGGCGGATGCCGAAGTTGCCGGCGCTCGGACCGGCCGCCGGGTCGCCGCCGGAGTGGGCGGTGAGCATGGTGTCGACGGCATACGTCGTTGGCCCCGCGAGCAGGACCGCCAGCCCCAGCGCAACGGCGGCCATCTGGGTCTGGTGCTGATGCTCGTCGTGGGGCAGGGCGACGATCAGGGCCACGACCGCCGAGACGCCCAGCACGATGAGCCCCAGACCCGGCGCGAAGCTGGGGGTGCGTCTCAAGCAGCTGCCAGGCGAGGAGGCCCGGAGCCCAGGATCGTGGCGCCCAGGACCAGGCCGCCGGCGATGGAGCGACGACGCCACGACCACAGCTCCACGACGCCAATGCCCACCAGCGCGCCGATGGCCGGGGCGAGGGCGACCGCGTAGTAGCTGTGGATGATGCCCGGACATGAGGCTGAAGGTGGCGGCGGTGACCACCAGCCAGAGCCCCACATCAGGGTCGCCGCGCGCCGCGGATCGGTGCGCACCGCCCGCCAGCGCATGGCGAGGCCGCTGGCCGAGGCCGACCAGCGGAGAACGGGAAGGAGCCATGCGACCTGGCCGCCCGAGCTCGCTGTTGAAGAGGCGGAAGCAGGCCGGGCGTGCCGGAGAAGCCGCCGCCGCCGCCGGGACGCCCGGGCCGGACCGCGGAAGCCGCCCGGTCCGCCGGGACCGCCGCCGAAGGTGTTGCCGAAGATGCGGGCCAGACCGTTGTAGCCAAAGATCAGGTCCAGCGCGGAGTTGTTCGTGGATCCACCGATGAACGGATGCGCCGATGCCGGCAGCAGCGCCGTGACGAGCACCCACCAGCTGCTGCTGACGAGGACGGTGACGAGGGCGATGCCCAGGACACCAAGGCGTCGCAGGACTCTGCCCGGCGCGGCGATCAGGTAGGTGATCGCGAATGCGGGCAGGACCAGGTAGGCCTGGAGCAGCTTGGTGTTGAAGGCCAGGCCCAACCAGCACCGCGGCGAGAACGACCCAGCGGATACGGCCGTGCTCGAGGGAGCGCAGGAAGGCGCCGGCCGCGCCCACGAGCAGGAGGGTCAGCAGGGCATCAGGGTTGTTGTAGCGGAAGATGAGGACCGCCGCCGGGGTGAGGGCCATGACCAGCGAGGCGATGAGCGGCGGCCGCCGGCCCATGGGAGCGCTTCACGATGACGAAGAGGAGCGCGACGCTCGGCACCCCGGCCAGCGCTTCGGGCAGCAGCACGCTCCAGGACGAGAGCCCGAAGATCCGCACGGAAAGGCCCATCAGCATCGTCGCCAGCGGCGGCTTGTCGACGGTGATGAAGTTCGCGGCGTCGAAGCTGCCGAAGAACCATGCGGACCAGCTCTGGCTGGCGGCCAGCGCGGCCGCGGAGTAGTAGGTGTTCGCGAACCCCGAGACGGTCAGGTTGACGACGTACAGGATCGCCGCGAGGACCGTGACCCCAAGGAACGCGGGCCGGACCCAGACGTCATCCTCGGCGCGACCGCGGACCAGCGCGGCGAGGCTGGGCAGGCCAGGCGTTCGCGGCAGGCGCGACGTCGGTCGACGGGCGGGTGATCGAGGTCATGGCGGGGCCTTTTTCAGTTCCAGGCGGTCTCGGACGGCTGTCGGCCCCGGTCGATCCATGCCCGAAGCATGACGTGCCGGAGCGATGGTGGCAGGTCCGTGTTGGACCAATGCGCCGCATTCTCGCGCCGAGGCGCCTTTCGGTCCGTCACGCGCCCTGGCGGAGACGGTTACGATGCGGATCCGCGGGGTCAGTGTCAGGAGGCGAGACGCCCGCTGGGCCAGCTGACCGACATCCGCGCGCCGCCCTGCGGGCGCGGCGTCCAGGCGCCAGCGGCCGCCGCTGGCGCGGACGACCTCGTCGGCGATGGCCAGGCCCAGCCCGGCGCCTGAACTCGCTCTCGGTCGCCCGGTGGAATCGGTCGAAGATGCGCCCACGCTCCTCCTCGGGGATACCCGGGCCGGCGTCATCGACGGTAAGCGTCGACCCGGCCGCCATCGGTCTGGACGGCTGACGGCCACACTGCGCACCTTCGGGCGAGTACTTGCAGGCGTTGTCGAGGAGAACGCCCAGGAGCCTGTCCAGCCAGTCCGGCGGGGCGGTGATGATCTGGCCCTCCGGCGCGTCCAGCGTCAGTGTCAGGTGGCGTGCCTCGGCGATGGCGTGGAAGCGGTCGACGGCCTGCGCGGCGAGGATGCCCAGGTCGACCGGTTCCGCATCGGGCTGGCCGTGCCGCGCGTCGAAGCGGGAGAGCCAGAGCAGGTCGTCGAGCAGGCGTCGCATCCGCGCGGATTCGCCGCTCACGCGCTCGAAGGTGGCGCGGTACCAGTCCGGCGCTGCGTGGCTCGGAGAGGGCCAGGCTGGTGTTCGCCTCGATCACCGAGAGGGGCGTGCGCAGCTCGTGGGAGGCATCGGCGGAGAAGTCGAGCTGGCGACGCCGCGCAACCTCGATGGGCGTCGCCACCCGCCGCCCGACGAAGACGGCACCGCCGAAGACGACGATGAGCAGGATTGGGCCGATGAGCAGCTCGGCGAGCACGAGGTTGGACTGGGTCCGGCCGATGTCCGTGATGTCCTGGCCCACCACCAGGTGGCCGCCCGCGACGTCGCGTCCCGGCGATGCGAACCTGCGTGCCGTTGATCGTCGTGGTCGTGGGACCGCGCGACCTCCAACTCCCCGGCTGGCAGCGAGGCATTGACGGTGGTGAGGACGGTGCCGTCCGTCCGGACCAGCCAGGCCAGGACCGGCGGGCCGAGCGGACGATCGTGCGGACCCTCCGGTGGCTCGTCGCCCGACGCCGCCCGTGGGTGGCTGCGACTGGGTGAGCGCCGAGGTCAGGCGATCGTCGACCTGGCGGGTGAGGTTGGTGGAGACGATCACGAAGAACGCGATCGCCACGACGACGTAGACCGCAGCCACCGCGGCGGTGGTCCCAGCGCAACCCGGATCGAGGCGCGGCGGACGTCGTGGTTGGCGCCCGCCATGCTCACGCCTCCTCCAGGCGGTAGCCGGCGCCCCGCACGGTGACGATGCGGACCGCCGCGTTGGGCAGCTTGGCGCGCAGGCGGCTCATCTGGACGTCGATGGCATTCGAGCCGAGGGGATCGGTCTCATCGGCCCACGCATGCTCCGCAATGGCCTTGCGGTCCACGACCGCGGGTGATCGGCGCATGAGGAGCTCCAGGATCAGGTACTCGGTGCCGGTGAGGCCCAGCGAGCGGGTCTCCGGCCATGACCGCGCGCTTTGCCGGGTCCAGGGAGATCCTGCCCTTCTCGAAGCACCGGTCCCTCGACGCCGCGCGGACGCCGCTGCAGCGCGCGGACGCGCGCGAGCAGCTCCCCGAAGTCGAAGGGCTTGACGAGGTAGTCATCCGCGCCGGTGTCGAGGCCGCGAATGCGATCCGCCGGGGCGTCCCGCGCGGTGAGCATGAGGAGCGCCGTGGGTCGCGCGTTGCGGCGCGCCCAGGCCACCACGTCGATTCCTTCGGCGCCCGGCATGCGCCAGTCGATGATCGCGACGTCGTACTCGTACCATTGCATCTGGTCGATGGCGTCGTCGCCGCGGTCGACGGTGTCGACGTGGTATCCCGCGTCCCGCAGGCCCAGGGCGATGATCTGCTGGAGGCCGGGATCGTCCTCGGCCACGAGGATGCGCATGGGCTCATCTTCCTCCGACGAGCGTTCCCTCCGCCCGGCGCTCGCGCACGGCGTCGCGCAGCACAGGGTCCAGTCGCAGCGCCAGCACGGGGCAGATGTCCACGGCGCGCAGGGCAAGGTCGAGCAGATGGCCGGGAATCGGGCGCGTCGCGCAGGATCGGATAGCCCCAGTCGTCGAGCGCGATCATCTCGGGAAGGATCTCCGCGCACATGCCGTAGCCGTCGCACTTGATCCGATCGAGGGCAAGCCGGTGCCGCATCACGCCATCTCCCTTGCGTGGCGGGGCGGACGGGAGCAGCGGCCAGCCGCGTGCAGGGCGAACTCGTCGGCGAAGACCGCCAGGCCGCTGCGCAGCAGCGCGGCGGCACCATCGGGATGGTGGCAGGCGCCCCGTCCGATGAGCTCGGCCGACCATCGGTCCAGGTTGACCAGGTCGTCGCGGGCGGGTCCACCGGCTGCCAACCGTCGCAGGCTGGTGGCCATCGCGCCCAGGCCGAAGATGCATGGTCCGCACTGGCGTGCGCTCTCGCCGGCCATGTAGGCCACGATCTGCTCCGTTGCCCAGACCCCGCAGGACTCATTGCGGGAGCAGGCTCACCAGGCCGCACCCGAAGCCCAGGCCGATGGCGGACAGCGCGGCGGGGTCGAGCGGGGTGTCGAGCAGGTCGACACTGGCGGCCCCAGCCCCCGAAGTAGCCGCCCAGGAGCACCGCGCCGATCTCGTCCGGCGTGCCCCCGGCAAGCGCGATGAGCTCGCGCAGGGTCGTTCCGTACTCGATCTCGCGCACCCCCGGCTCGCGCACCGGCCCGGTGACCGTCACCAGCGCCGTTCCGCGGACCTCGCCGCGACCGGCTTCTCGGTACCACTCCGCGCCGTGCCGGGCAATGAGCGCCGCGTAGGCGAGGCTCTCGACGTTCTGGACCAGGGTCGGCCGGCCCCCGACGCCACGCTCGAAGGGCCGCGGCGGGGCGATGGTCGGGCGGGCGTCGCGCTCGTTGAGGTAGCGCACCACCGCGCTCGACTCCCCGGAGACGTAGCCCGTTGGCGCCTCCACCAGCTCAAGGCTGATTCCGCGCACCCGGGGCCGCTGGGCGAGTGCGCGCTCGGCGGCAGCGTGCACCGCGTCGCGATGCTCGGTCCCGACATAGATGCGCACCATCCCGGCGCCAACGCTGAACGCGGCAAGGATTGCTCCATCGATGACCAGGTGCGGGCGCAGGGTCAACAGGGCGCGGTCCTTGGCGGAGCGCGGCTCGCCTTCGGCGCCGTTGGCGATGACGACGGTTCCTCGCCGGCCGCGGTCCGCAACGGCGCGCCATTTGCGACCCACCGGGAATCCCGCGCCGCCGCGGCCCAGGAGACCGCTGCGCTCGAGGCTCTCGATCAGACGCGGCCCCGCGAAGCCGTACGGCGGCTCGCCGAGGCGCGCGACGTGGTCAGCATAGCACTCGGCACCGTCGTCGAAGCGCGGGCCGGCCAGCAGCCGGTAGGGGGAGGTGGCGACGGCAGTCATCGTGGCATCCGCTGCGAGGTGGGAGGCGGGAGTGCCGACTCCCGGGTGACGAGCGCCGCGTCGGCAGCGGTCGCCCGCCAGGCAACCGCGCCGAGGACGGTGAGCAGGCAGGCCGCGTCCAGCGACCCACATCCACACCGCGCGGGTGTCCGACCCGGTGCCGATCCCGTGGATCAGCGCCATCGGCCAGGCGGCATAGGTGAGCCAGTGGATGACACGCCAGGTGCGGCGCCCGAAGTGCGGCCGCAGCAGGCTGGTGACGATGATGGCGGCGATCAGGTACATCGACACGCCGCCCAGTCCAAGCCAGATCTGCCGATACGGGGACGAGAAGGGCAGCAGCGCGGCACCCACGCCCAACGAGGTGTACGGGTCGAGAACGGCAATCAGGATGTGGATCCCCAGGAAGACGATCGTCAGCAGCGAGACGGCCGGTGGAACTCCGCGCTCAGGAAGCGCGGCCAGCCAGGTCGCTGCCAGCGGACGGCGGTCAGGACCCCCAGGGCGACGACGCCGGTCAGCATGATCAGCGAGGCGATCCCGGCGCCCCGGGTGGCGTACCACAGGAAGCTCTCGATCATGCCGGCACCGCCAGGGTCTCCGGCGCGGGCCACCCGGCCACGCGCTCAATGCGTTCCGTCCTTGGCGACGAGCCGCGCGGGGAGGCTGCGCTCGGTGAGCCAGTCCCGCGCGTGCTCGCCAAGGAGGATCGCGGCGGTGGCGGCGATGTTCGCGTCGACGCAGGTCGCCGCGGCGACGCTCGCGGTGCGCCATGGCCCGTCGGCCGGGCGCCCGGTGCGGGGGTCGACGAGGTGATGGAGGCCGAATGCCGTCGCGGGTCCAGCGCCGAACGGTGACGCTCGAGGTTGCGACGGCTCCCCGGTGATGGTGATCATCTCGCCGCTCGCCGTCCAACGGGATCGCGTGGTCCTCTGCGGCCAGCACGCGCCAGCCACCGGCAGGGGCCGCTCCGGCGACGGCGATGTCGCCGCCCAGGCTGACCAGGACACCGCCGTCACCCATGGCGAGGTTGGCGGCCGCCGCGGCCAGGTCGGCGGCCAGCGCCTTCCCGGTGGAGCCCAGGTCCAGCTCGACGCCGGGCTCAAGGCGGACTGTCCGTGCGCGCTCGTCGAGGTGCACGGACTGCCAGCCGGGCACCGGCTCGAAGCGGAGCGCGGGACCGCTGGTCAGGGCCGCGATGGTCTCGAAGTGATCGTCGTAGCCAATGAGCCGCATGGCGCGCCCCACGGTGGGATCCACGAGGCCGTCACTGAGGCGCGCGCCGCGCAGGGCGGTCGCCACGGCGTGAGTGAGGAGGCCGCTGACCGGCACGATCTGTCCCGCCCGCGCGTTGAGGTGGGAGAGCTCGCTGTCGGGGCGGAAGCGGCTGTACGTCGCGTCGACGAGCTCCAGCAGCTCCTCGACGGCCCGGCGCGCCGGTTCGGGGTGGCCGCCGTTCGTCACGAGGCGCACGCCGGTGCCGAGGGCGCGCCAGGTGGCGGTCCTGATCATGGCTAGGATCCGCCGCTCGCGGCGTGTGCGGTCCCCCGGTCGTGCTGCCGATGCTGATCGTGCCCAGCGCTGAGCCCGTCGACAAGGAGCTCGTGCCGGAGATGGTGGACGAAGAGGTGCCTGAAGCGGCGGTGGAGCTGTTGGTCGTGGAGACGGCGGCCGATGCCTGCGTACCGGGGTTGCTCATGGCAGCAACCCAGCTGAAGCCTACGGTTGCGGAAACGCCAACGAAGGTTGCGCCCGCCGTCAGCACCCGGAGCCGCTCGATTGCGCGGTTTCGCTGTGCTGGGGTGAGTCGTTGCGCTGTCTTCATGCCGCCAGTCTCGAGGACCGAACCTTTCGGCTCGGTTACGCGAGCCCGGTACTCGCGCCCTGCGGCCGGGACGGGTTTCAGCGGCTCGGGTCGGGGGACGGTCCGGGATCCCGGTCGGCTGCCAGGGTGCCCAGGAGACCGATGGGCGAATCACCAGCGCGACCCAGGCCGCGAGGAGTGCCGACGAGCGCGGCCGTCTGCCCAATCGCCACGACGGTGATCACGGTCTCGCTGCGGGCGAGGTCGGCGAACGGCAGCGAGATCCGGGTGACGAGATTGCCGAAGCCGCCCCCGGATCCGCGGAAATCCGCCCGAAATCGCCTCCCCCGAATCCGCCGCTCCCGCGACCGAAGGAGACAGCCAGCGGCGCCGCGAGAACAGCATGGATGTTCACCGCGTTGAGCAACCCAACCGCGCCGTAGGCTGCGGCACGCAGCGAGACCGCCCGCCGCCAGCAGGGCGGCCGGGGCGAAGAAGGCGAAGAGGTAGCGCTCGTGCACGCGCGTGGGAAGGAGGTAGAAGGCCAGGGCGAGGACGGAGAAGCCCAGGAGGATCGGCAGCCGGCCGTCGCGGCAGCAGCAGCCCCACGACAACGACGATCGCCGCGGCTCCGAGCAGCGTGGCGGAGACGAGCCAGGCCGGGATGCCCTGCCACCACCGCCAGCGAATCCGGCGTCCAGGAGCCACCAGTGCCGGCCATCAGCCCGGCCAGGGGTGCCGGGCCCACCAGGGCCCACGCGTTGTAGGCGTTGGCGGTCAGGACGCTGAACTGGCCGCCCAGCGAGAGGAAGAGGTTGACCAGGCCCGCGACGTGGCCGATGACCGGCACGTCGGAGAGGCTGGCGGGTGCCAGGCGGATGATGTCGAAGGGAGCAGCGGCAGGATGACGGCCAGGGCGGCGGCCACCGCCGAGGTGCCGAGCCGTACCGGTCCCTGCTCACGCAGGAGCCCGCCCAGCGCCCGGTCCAGCGCCGCGAGGCGAGCGCCGAGCGCCGGCATCGGTCCGCTGCCCGGTCGCAGGAGGTGGCGACGGACGAGAACCGGGGCAATGACCACCAGGACGATGGCGTCCTGCGGCTTGACCAGCAGACTGAGGGCGCCCATGGCCGCCGCCGCCTCGCTCCAACCCTCCACGAGGAGGACCAGCGCGCCCAGCATGACCAGCGTCCCGACCGCGTCCACCTGGCCCCAGAGCGCGGAGTCGTACCAGGTGACCGGGATGAACAGGTAGAGGGCTGCGGCGATGCTGCCTGCCCCACGCCCGAACCACCGGGAGCCGGCGCGATAGAGCACGAGTGCGATCAGGAGGTCCGCAACGATGGCCGGAAGCTTCAGGAGGTCAACGATGGCCTGGTCCAGGCTGGCGCCGGTGACCGCGGCGAGCGGGTGGGCCAGGAGGCCCACCAGCCACAGGATGGCCGGGTAGACCGGGGGATAGTTGGCGCTCGCGGCGCTGGCGTAGAAGGAGCCCGGCCCGACCTCGGTCAGGGTGCGGGTCCAGCTCTCGAAGAAGCCCAGGTCGGCGGCGAGCCCCTTGCCGGGAAACACCAGGTAGGCGAGCACCAGGCGCAAACCCAGCCCGGCAGCCGCCACGGCCAGGAACCCGCGTGCCTGCGCGCGAAGCTCACGCACTCCCTCCGACGAGGGTCCGGATCCGATGCAGGGCGGGCGCTGAACGCCAGCCCTGCGGGTCATTGTCCGCTCAGTGCCCCGCGATCTGTCACATCCGTGGCGGTGAGGCCGGACACCGAGACGATCACCTGCGACCCGGTGCTGAGCTCGCCGGCCGCTGCGCTCACCTGCGCGTGATAGGTCGTCGACGAGCCCAGGGTGATCTGCACCATCTGGCCGTCGGCCAGCTGCAGGGTCAGCGTATCCCCGGAGACCGATGTCACGGTCCCGGTGAGGCTGCGCGACCCGCCGATGCGGTTCGCATCGTCGCCGCCAGTCCGCCCCGTCGTCGCGGCCGCCCGGAACACCGAGGTTCGGCACCGTCGCGCCGTTGCCGAGACCGGCGCCGGCGCCGACGCCGGCGGGCAGGGAGGTGGACGTGACGCCCGCGGTCGTCCGACCGACGGCGAACGCGACGCCCGCAATGGCGACCACGCCGGCCAGGGCGAGGAGGAGCGAAACCGCCGAGATGCCGCCCAGGCGCCGGCGGGTATTGGCGGGGTTCCTGTACGGAGACTGGAAGACGACCTCGCTGCCAGCGGGCGCGAAGACGCGGGACTCTCGCTCCTCCGGCTGTTCGGGCGTCGGGCTCGAGACTGTCATCGGGTTCTCCAGCTGTGCAGATGCGTGGATCCGGCGCGCGTGGTTCCCACGTGCCAGGGGAGGATGGTCCGCTCTGCCTTTCGATTGCGTTACGGAATGCGCTTCGAGCTCGTAACCCGCTCGAAAGGAAGCGAGGCTGATCGTGCGGCAAACAGCGCATTTCAGCCGAGGAGCTGACTCCCATGGACCCGACGAACAATCCGACCGGCACGCCGCCGGCGGCAGAACCACTTACTCCACACCCCGTCGACGGACCTCGCCCCCGTCTACGCGCCACCTGTCCCTGCCTCGGCGACAGGCAGCGTTCCGCGGCCAGAACGGCGCATCGCCTGGCTGCGGACGACGGTCGCGGCGCTGACCATTGGCATCGTCGCCGGCGGAGGCGCCGGCGCAGGGGCCGCCGTCCTGGTGGCCGGTCACACGGCCAAGCCGTCCGCCTCGACGGGGACCGCCGCCCAGGCCGCCTCCGTGGTGACCACCACGACCACCGACCAGAGCACCGCCGTGGTGGATGCCGCCCGGTCGGTTGGCCCGGCCGTGGTCGTCATCGAGACGCAGAGCGCGGGATTCGGCGGTGCGGCAACGGGCATTGGCTCAGGCTTCATCTACGACGCGAACGGCTACATCCTCACCAACAACCACGTGATTGCCGGGGCCGGAAGCATCACCGTGACCCTCGCCGACGGTCGCCAATTCGCCGGGACCGTGGTCCAGGCTGACGCCGCCAACGACCTGGCCGTGGTCAAGATCGCGGCGACGGGGCTGCCAACCGCCACCATCGGCTCGAGCGCGGACCTCAAGGTCGGCCAACTGGTGGTTGCCATCGGTGACCCGCTCGGGCAGTTCGCCAACACGGTGACGACCGGCATCGTCAGCGGGCTCGGCCGCGAGATCACCGCCGGCAGCGGACCGCGCGGCGGGGAGCAGCTCAACGGGTTGATCCAGACCGATGCCGCCATCAACTCGGGCAACAGCGGCGGCCCGCTGGTGAACGCGGCCGGGCAGGTGATTGGCGATCAACACGGCCACGGCCTCCAACGCCCAGGGCCTTGGCTTCGCGATCCCCATCGACGCGGCGCGCGCCATCATGTCGGCCGCGCATGCAGACGGTCGCCTGAGCCGATCCGCACCACCGGTGCGCGACCGCGCCGGGGCACGAAGGGTTAGCTGCCCGTTTCCGAGGCGCCGGTCGTCACCGGCCGATGGTTGCTCCCACCGGCACGCGACCGGCGTCGACGCCCGCCGCAAACACGCCCAGGTCGGCCTCCAGGATCTGCGGCCGCTTGGCGCCCACCATCTCGCGCAGGGTGGCCTCCACCGACCGGACGGTGACCCAGCCCAACCGCGACACGAGCGCCCCCAGCGCCGCAACGCTCACGAGCTTGTCGTCTCCGCCCTCCGCCGCAACGGCGGTGCAGTCGAGCCGAAGCTCGTCGATCTCCGGCCGCTCGGCTGACCCCTCGACCAGGGAGCTGTTGACGATCAGCAGGCCGCCGTCAGCGACTCGCGGACGCGAACTTGGCGAGCGACGGCGGGTTCATGACCACCGCCGCGTCGTAGCGGTCGACGACCGGCGAGCCGATGGCGGCATCCCCGACGATCACGGTGCATGACGCTGTGCCGCCGCGCATCTCCGGGCCATAGGAGGGGATCCAGAAGACTTCGAGCCCGTCCTTGATGCCGGCCCGCGCGAGCACCTGCCCGGCGAAGAGGAGCCCCTGCCCCCCGAATCCGGCGAAGACGACAGATCGCTCCACGGTCATCCCTCCTTCGCGCGATCGACGAGGACACCCAGTGGATAGACCTCGCTCACTTCGCGGAGATGTGCCATGGACTCGGGTGCCGTCATGTTCCAGCCCACCGGGCAGTTCGACAGGATCTCGACAAGCGCGAACCCCTCGCCGTTGAGCTGGGCGGTGAACGCCCGCTTGATCATGGCCTTGGTTTTGCCGATGTGCGACGGATCCGCCACGGAGCCGCGCGCGGCATAGGCGACACCGGGGAGCAGGGCGAGCATCTCGGTGATCTGGATCGGGAACCCGGCCAGCTGCGCGTCGCGCCCCATCGGGGACGAGGTCGTCTTCTGGCCCAGCAGGGTCGTCGGCGCCATCTGCCCGCCCGTCATCCCGTAGATTCCGTTGTTGACGAAGATCCCGCTGATCAGCTCGCCACGGGCGGCGGCATGCACGATCTCCGCGGTGCCGATGGCGGCAAGGTCACCGTCGCCCTGGTAGGTGAGCACGAAGGCATCGGGACGGACGCGGCGGATGCCGGTCGCCACCGCGGGTGCCCGGCCGTGGGGGGCCTCGACCCAGTCGACGGCCAGGTACTCGTAGACGAACACGGAGCAGCCGACGGGGGCGATGGCAATCGTTCGTGGTGCGAGGTCCAGCTCTTCGAGGAGCTCCGCAATGAGCCGATGGATGATGCCGTGGCCGCAGCCAGGGCAGTAGTGGCTTGACGTATCTACCAGCAGCTCCGGGCGGCGGAAGATCACCCGCTCCCCGGGGGACGGGTCTCGACGACGGTCATCGGGCGCCTCCGTTCGCGGCCAGCGCGTGGAGCGCCGCCACCACTTCATCGGGTGTGGGGACCATGCCGCCGGTGCGCCCGTGGAAGGCCACGGGCGATCGCCCCTCCACGGCCAGCCGCACGTCCTCCACCATCTGGCCGGCAGAGAGCTCGACGACCAGGATGCCGCGCACCCGGGCGCTGAGGTCGCGTAGCTCGTCGCTCGGGAACGGCCACAGCGAGATGGGCCGGAAGAGTCCGACGGAGAGACCCTCGTCGCGCGCCTGGGCCACCGCCGTGCGCGCCACGCGGGCCGCGGTGCCGTAGGCCACGATGGCCAGATCGGCGTCATCGAGCCGCTCCCCGGCCCAGCGCACCTCGCGGGCGGCGATCTCCGCGAACTTGGCCTGCAGGGCCTGGTTGTGGCGCTCGAGATCCTCGGGCGCCAGGTGCAGCGAGCGAACCACTCGCGGTGGCCGGCCCGCGGCACCGGTGAGCGCCCAGTCGAAGGCCTCGCGGTCCGGTGTCCGGAAGCTGAGGTCCACCGGCTCCATGGCCTGTCCCATGGTGCCGTCCGCCAGGATGATCACCGGCGTGCGGTAGTGCTCCGCCAGCTCGAAGCTTGTCGCGACCAGCTCAACCGCCTCGGAGATCGACGCGGGAGCGAGCACGGGCACCTTGTAGTCGCCGTGGCCGTGGCCCTTCACCGCCTGGAAGTAGTCGCTCTGGGACGGGCCAATGCTCCCCAGCCCGGGACCGCCGCGCATGACGTTGACGAGCACCATGGGCGTCTCGGAGCCGGCCATGTAGCTCATCGCCTCGGCCATCAGGCTCATCCCCGGGCTCGAGCTGGAGACCATCACCCGCGCCCCGGTGGCGGCGGCGCCGAGCGCCATGTTGATCGCACCCAGCTCGGATTCGGCCTGGACGAAGACGCGACCCAGCTCGGGCATTCGCCGAGCCATCCACTCCAGCAGCTCCGCCTGCGGCGTGATGGGGTAGCCGAAGTACGCGTCGCAGCCGGCCTGGATTGCCGCCTCGGCGATCGCCTCGTTGCCCTTCATGAGGACCCGCGCTCGCGGATCGCGGCCGGCGGCGTGTGGGCTGTTGCCGTTGCGGGATGGACGGACCGTGGCGGTCATCTGCGTGCCTCCTTGCGCGGCGCGGCGTAGACGGTGAAGACCGCGTCGGGGCAGATCCGGGCGCAGAACGCGCAGCTCGTGCAGGCGCCGGCATCGGTCAGCCGGATGGGGTGGTAGCCCAGGACGTTGACCATCGACTCGTCCAGCGAGAGGCAGTCCTTGGGGCAGGCACCGATGCAGAGCTCGCAGCCCTTGCATCGGTCGGTAGCGATATCGAGCGGCGACCAGCTGGTTCGCCGCACATCGGTGGGAGCGCTCGGGAGGTTCACCGTCATGCGTGGCTCTCCAGTGACGATCGCAGCCCCGATCCGGGGGCCGGACCGGACCAAACCAGCGTCGGATCCGTTGCCAGCTCAGACAAGGGCCGAACGGCCTGCCGAAGGTGATCCGATGCGCGCCGCGCTCGACCTATGTCGGAGGGAGGCGAAGCTGCCGTCGAGCTTCCATGACCGAGAGCGCCGCGGTGGCGGCCATCCAGGCCAGGAGCAGCGCGAGCAGGATTCGGCCCACCACGAGCGATGTTCCGTTAAGGCCGCTGCCGGAGCCACCGGTGCTGATCCGGCCGGCAAGCTTGGCCAGCGACGTCACCTCGGCGCTCATGGCGTCGAGATCGGCCCGCGAGGTCGTGAGGTTGGCGGCCGTCGTGCGCAGCGCATCCGCCACCGATGTTGCCCGTTTCGCAAGCTCGCTGAAGCGTGGAACGAGGCTGGCGAAGGGCCGGACCCCGAGGAACTCGACCCCCGAGGCCGTGGCCAGGTCGGCCATCGACTGGCTCAGCGCATCGGTCATATCCGCCGTGCTCGTCGCCGTGTGTTGTGCGTCGTCGAGCGTTCCTCCGGCGGAAGCCAGGGTTGCCTGGGCGCGCTCGAGCGCCCGCTCCGCCTCGTCCACCGTGCGCGACAGGGCCCGCGTCTGCGAGCCGATGGGATCGAGCGGCGCACCGGTCCCGATGCTCAGTACGACGGCGATGGCGGGAACCGTGAGCAGGAGGCCCATCACTCCCAGGGCGGCCCGCGCCCGCAGAAGGCCGCGGCTCGCCGGGTGGAATGTCATCGGTGGAGTATGGGGTCCCGGCGCAGCAGGATCCAAGCCGTGGCGCTTGTAAACGCCGTTCATGACGGCCCCGGGCGAATCGTGGGCAGCAACGGAGGGTCACATCGATCCGGCGAAGGTCCCGGTCGCGACTGGGACTCACCGGCTCATTGGTCCCCTCACCGCACGGGACCACAGCGCTACAGACCTCATCGGGGATCAGCCGTACGGTGCGTATGTCACCCCAAGGCAGGGAACTGAACCACCGGAGCGTCCCATGTCCGAACCGCTGCTGCATCCAACCAGATCCCGCCGGCCCATTGCGCGAGCCGCTTCGCTCGCGGGCATCACGCTGCTCACCGCGGCGCTCCTGGCCTGGACGCCGGGCCTGGTGGCCGGGTGGAACCAGAGCGGAGCCGAGGCGACCCTCTGGCAGCTGATGAACGGCGACCGCGTGAACAACGGGGTCAAGCCCATCCAGCAGAACGCCACGCTGGTGAGCATTGCCCGATGGCGCAGCAAGGACATGATCGTCAACGACTATTTCAGCCACAACATCCCCGCCTGCGGTGGGTGCCTGGTCTTCCACTATTACGACACCAACGGGCTCTCCTATTCGTGGGCGGGCGAGAACATCGGCTGGAACAACGGCTACTCGGATGCCGACTCGCCGGTGCATATCAACACCGACTTCATGAACTCGCCCGACCATCGGGCCAACATCCTCAACCCGGTCTGGACGCACGGCGGCATTGGCGCCTATGGCGCTGACAACATCACCTGGGGCGGGAAGCTCCGAAACCCGCGCATGTACACCGAGCTGTTCATGCAGGCCAAGACATCGACCGCGCCCGAAGCCGACCCCCAAGCCGACGCCCAAGCCGACCCCCAAGCCGACGCCGAAGCCGACCCCCGTCCCGAGCGCCCCATCGTCGAACGGTCCCACAGCCACGCCCGCTGCGTCCGGGGCGGCCAGCACGCCACCGTCGACGCCAAGCGCCACGCCCACCTCCAGCCCGGTCGTTCCCCTTGGCGCCGCGGCAGTGCTGCGCATCGGTGACCCATGGCAGGTTCCGGCCACCTTCGTCGCCCGCGACCCGTCGACACCGTACCCGCTGGGGGCCACCGAGGTGGCATCGCAGTACCGCATCGACGCCGCACCCCCCACCAACCGGGGCTTCTTCGACGCCGTGATCGGCAACCTGCTGGGGATCTTCCTGGGCTGACCGATCTTCCGGCCACGGCCAACGCGGCGTGGCTCGGCTATCCTGTCCCGAAATGCCCCTGATCCTCGAGGCCCATGACCTCGTCAAGCGCTACCCGCTGGGGGAGCGCGAGGTCGAGGCCCTGCGCGGCGTGTCGCTCTCCGTGGCGAGCGGCGAGTTCGTGGCGATCATGGGCTCCTCGGGCTCGGGGAAGTCCACCATGCTGCACCTGCTCGGCGGCCTGGACCTTCCCACCAGCGGCGAGGTCGTGATCGACGGCGTCAGCCTCAGCGGGCTCGAACGAGGAGCAGCGGACCCTGACCCGTCGCGCCAAGACCGGATTCGTGTTCCAGTACTTCAACCTGATCCCGCTCCTGACGGTGAGCGAGAACGTCGCCCTCCCCTTCCTGATCGCCGGAGAGCCAATGGCGGCGCACCAGGCGCGGGTGGCCCAGGTGCTCGAGCTGGTTGGCCTGGCCGGCAAGGCGCACAACAGCCCCGACCAGCTCTCGGCAGGCGAGCAGCAGCGGGTGGCCCTGGCGCGTGCGCTGGCCACGGCGCCGGCCCTGCTCCTGGCCGATGAGCCGACCGGCAACCTGGACTACACGACGGGAGCCGAGATCCTGGGCCTGCTGTGGGACTCCTGCGAGCGGCTGGGCCAGACCATCATGCTCGTGACGCACGACGCCCGCGCGGCCGCGTACGCGGACCGGGTGCTCGTGGTGCAGGACGGCCTCATCCTCGAGGAGATCGCGCTCGGCCGGCGGGCCGACCATGCGGCCGCGCCGCTCATCCGCAGGCTTGCCGAGCTCGGCCTGTGATCGCCGTGAGCCGATGCGCCTGAGCGACCTCGCATGGCGGGGCATGGCGGCGCGGCCCCTGCGCACGGCGCTCACCATCCTGGGCATCGCGCTGGGCGTCGCGATCATCTCCGCGACGCTGGTTGCGAATCAGGCCGCAACCGACGCCGTGCAACGGGCGGCCACGGAGCTCTTCGGCCGGGCCGACCTGCGGGTGCGTGCCTTCTCCGATGTCGGGCTCACCGCGCGTGCGGTCACGACCCTGCGAGGGCTTCCCGGCGTCACGGCTGCCGCCGCATTGACCGAGCGCCGCCTCCAGCTCTCCACGCTCCCGGGACCTAACGAGCAGGTCTTCAGCGGAATGCTCGTGGTCGGCATCGACCCCGCGGACGACCTGGCCGTGCGCGATCCGCATCTCGCCGGCGGCACGTACCTGTCCCCTGCGGGCGGCGACCAGGTCCTGGTCAACGCGCTATGGGCGTCGGACCACCACCTCGAGCTGGGTGACCAGCTGCTCCTCTCGGGCGCGAAGCCGGGAGCCGCCGCGCTCACCATCGTGGGCCTCCTCGACGACGTCGGATTCGGCGCCCTCGGGTCGGGGGCGGTCGTGGTCATGCCCCGCGCGACGATTGAGGATCAGCTCGCCGGTGACAACACCACGATCGTCGTCGCGCCGGTGACCTCCGTGGACCTCGTCATCGCCCCCGGCCAGATGGCCACCGTCCAGAACGCTCTCGACCGCTCGCTCGACGAGCCGTTCGTGGTTGAGACGGTTGCCACGGCGACGGCCCAGCTGCAGCGTGCCCAGGACGGCTTTGCGGGGATCGCGTTCCTCTTCGGGCTGGTGGCCCTGGCGGTGGGCGGGTTCCTGGTCGCGAACACCATGAGCATGACCCTGAGCGAGCGAAGCCGCGAGATTGGCCTCTTGCGCGCGGCCGGGACAACCAGCCGCCAGATCCTGGGCATCTTCGGGCGGCAGGCCCTGGCGCTGGGCGTCATCGGCTCCGTGCTGGGGATCCTCCTCGGCATCGCGGTGGCGGCCGCGATGATCGGCTTTCTGCGCAGCACGCGCGCCGTCCTCATCGACGGGCTTCCGCTCAACCCGCTCTCGCTTCTGCTCTCCCTGGCCGTCGGGTCGGGGTGACGACGGCGGCTGCCGGTGTCCCGGCCCTGCTTGCCGCACGGGTGGGTCCCCTCGATGCGCTGCGCCCGTCGAGGCAGCCGGTGCGCAGCCTGCGCGACCGCCTGCGATGGCTCCTGGCTCTCGAGCTGGTGCTGCTCCTCGTGGGCCTCGCCACGTATCCGCTGTCGCGCGGCAGCGCGTCCCTGCCGGCTGTGCTGCTGGCGGTCGCGATCCTCGTCGCCGGTGCGGGAGTCACCGCGCTCGCCGTTGCGCCCCTCGGCTGGGTCGTCGGGCGGCCCTTCGAGTGGTTCTTTGGTGCGGAGGGGCTGCTTGGGCGCGTAAACCTGGGTCGCGATCGGGCGCGGAGCGGTCTCACCGTGGGTGCGTTGCTGATCGGGTTGGCGGCGGTGATGGCGCTGGGCACCGTCGCGGAGACGGCGCGCGGCACGGCGCAGCGCTGGGTCGACTCCGTCCTGCCGGGCGGGTACGGGATCCGAACCGGGATCCCCGTGGGCCAGGCGGACATTGGCGACACGCTGAATGCCACGGACGGCCTCCAGGTCGCGACGCCCATCGTCGAGTTCGCGGCGGTCCAGGTCCGCGACGGGCAGCGGACAGAGGTGCCGGCCGCGGGGATCGATCCGCAGGTCTACGCTCAGACCGGCTCGCTCATCTTCACCAGCGGAGAGCGCGACGCCGCGTTCGACGGCACTTGCAGCGCGGGAGGCGCGGTGCTCGTGCCCGCGTCCGCCGCCGCCCGGGATGGCCTTGCCGTCGGGAGCCAGGTGATGGTGGGTCTTCCCGGGGAGAGACCGACCGTGGCCTTCGAGGTTGCGGGGATCGTCGCCTATTCGATTCCGTCCCAGAGCGGGGACGGGGACCTCCTGTTCAGCCTCGCTGATGCACAGGAGACGTTCCACGCCTCGGATGCGTCGCTCTGGGCGCTGGCGCCCAAGCCGGGCGTGGATCCGGCTGCCTTCCGCGAGGCGGTCGTTGCGACGGCCTCGGCCCTGGCCGCGCAGCCCATCACCGCCGCCGACCTCGCCGAGAACCTGTCGCGTTCACTGGATCGGCTGGTGGGTCTCTTTGACGCGCTCGCCTTCATCTCCGTGTTCATCGCGGGCCTGGGCATCGTGAACACGCTCTCCGTGGGCGTCATCGAACGCGTGCGCGAGATCGCCATCCTGCGCTCCCACGGGATGACCGTCCGCCAGGTGCAGTCCATGGTGGTCGCGGAGGGCAGCCATCATGGGGACCATCGGGGGCCTCGCTGCCGCGGGCGTCTCGGGCTGCTGGTCGCGTGGACACTGGTCTCGGTGGGGACCGTGTCGGATTTCGGCGGGATCGCCGTCCCCTGGGTGCTGCTGGTGATCATTGTGCTGCTGGGAACGGGCGTGGCGGCGCTTGCCGGGATCTATCCGGCCCGACTGGCCGCCAGGCTCCCTATCGTCGGCAGCCTGCGGCACTTCGAATGAGGTACAAATGAGGAGACGAGGAGGCACACACGGATGAGCACGGGTCTGCGACGCGCCACCATCGGAAGGACCTTCGTCGGGCGGCTGCCCACGGACAGCGACCTGGTGCAGGAGGTCGAGCGGTTTTGCGCCGAGCAAGGGATCGAAGCCGCCTGGGTGAACGCGGTGGGGGCGGTGCAGCATCTCGAGTACGCCTTCTACAACCAGCGACCGCTCCGGTACGAGGAGCTGCGCTCGGACAGCTCACCACGAGATGGCGGGCTTCGTGGGTAACGTCTCGCTCCGTGACGGCAGGCCGATGCTCCACGCACACGCGAGCTTTGGCGATGACCAGGGGCGGCGGCGACGGGCCATATCCGCGCCGGGACGGTGGTCTGGATGGTCGAGGTCGAGATCCGCGAGCTGACCGACATCTCGCTGGCCCGGGAACACGACGAGCGCACAGGCCTGGCGCTCTGGTAACGCCGCGCGCTCCTCGCAGGATCGCGAGCCTACGAGTCTCCGATGGCGATGGCAGTCGGCCAGGATCCAGGGACCCGTGGCCATCCTGCGGTCGTCCGAGCAGGTAGCCCTGGCCGTAGTCGACGCCGAGCGAACGCAGCATCTTGAGCTCGGCAATGGTCTCTATGCCCTCAGCGATGAGGCGCATCTCCGCGCTTTGCGGCGAAGTGCGCCATCCCCGCCACGAGCGCCTGGCGGGCGGGGTCGGTCTCGATGCCGCGGATGAGGCCCAGGTCGAGCTTCACGAACGACGGCGCCAGCTCGAGGATGTGGCGCAGGCTCGCGTAGCCCGCTCCGGCGTCATCGACCGCGAGGCCGATATCGGGGCCAAGCGACGCGATATCAGCACGAAGGACTGCGTAGTCCTCCACGATCGCATGCTCGGTGATCTCGAGGACGACCGATCGCTGCATGCCGGCCAGGACGATGGCCAGGGCCCCTGTGCTGACGAGGGCAGGCGATGCGTTGAGGCTCAGGTATGCGCCCGGCGGCAGCGCCCCCGCCGCGGCCGAGATGGCTGCGCGAAGCGTGGCCATCTCGAGCTCGATGCCGAGCCCGGATCGGA
Organism: uncultured Chloroflexia bacterium; assembly: GCA_963773405.1. Taxonomy (GTDB): domain Bacteria; phylum Chloroflexota; class Limnocylindria; order QHBO01; family QHBO01; genus CAVXEH01. Next base: position 45,330 of record CAVZAQ010000002.1, read on the forward strand.
CCGCCGCGGCGAACTGGGCGTCCGGCGGCACGCCATTGGTGAAGCGGCTGAGCGCCTCGTAGCCGACGACCGACCCGGTGGCGACCTCGACGATCGGCTGGAAGAAGGGTGCGAAGGCCCCGGTATCTACGATCGTCTGGATGCGGGCGCGCTGATCGTCCTGCGATGCCGGTGTTCCATGCCAGGCGTAACGAGCGCCCCGATGATCGACCCAAAGGTCACCAGTGACGGAAGCCGCTCGATGAGCTCCACGGCCGTTCGCTGGATCGTGAGTGCCCATGCCGATGACGCCCACGACACCGTGGATGCCGAGGAGCGGGGCGTAGACCGCGAGCGCGAGACCCGTATCGTCGATTGTCGTGTCGCGCGCCTTTGATTTGGGATGGAGCGCCGTTCTGTCCGCCCATGGGCCTGCCGACGCGCGTTCGAGCAGGTAGCGGGCGCGCTCCTTTGGAAGTGGCTGACCAGAATGGGAGATCCCCTCGACACGCCCCATGACGGCCAGGACCCGCCCATGGTCCTCTCCGAGGTCCAATGCCCAGGCTGTGTCGACCGCGCTGAGCCGCACCAACTCCGCACAGACCGCCGCCGCGATTGCCTCGGGCGAGCCTCCCGGGTCAATCTTGGCCAGGGTCGTCGCTATCGAATCACGCTCATGGGCATATTGTTCGAGGGCACGTTCGATCTGGCGCTCGTGGGTGATGTCGCGATCGGTCTGGAGATAGCCCGCGAACTGGCCTTCGCGGTCACGGATGGCCGAGATGACCGATGCGACTTCGATCTCGCTGGCGTCCTTGCGCCGATTGACGATCCTGCCGCTCCAGGTTTTTCCAGCAGCAGCGTTGGCCCAGATGGCGGCAAAGAACGCTTCATCCTGGTGGCCGCTGTCGACGATCGTCCCGGGTTTGCCGACGATTTCGTGCGGCGCGTAGCCGTAGGCGTGCGTGAAGGCGGCGTTGACGTAGGTGACCACGCCGTTGGCGTCCTGCATCCAGATCGCATCGGCCGTTTGCTCGACCGCCGAGATCAGGCGCGTGCGCTCTGCCTCGGACGCGCGCCGCACGCTGATGTCCCGGATCGCGGCCGTGATCAAAGTCCCGTTGGGACTCTCGAGCGGGCTGAGCATGATCTCGATCGGGAACTCGGTGCCATCCCTGCGTCGTCCGGACAGCTCGATGCCCGTACCGATCTGCTGCTCCAGAGCCTCAGCCGGAGATCGTGAGCCGTCGGCGGTCAGCCGTTCCGCGAAGCCAGCCGGGATGAGGTTGGCGATTGGCTGCCCGACCAGCTCGTCCCGCCGGTAGCCGAACTGGCTCTCTGCCCGAGCGTTCAGGAGGACGATCTCCCCGCTCTCGCTCACCACCACCATGCCGTCGGGCGCGGCCTCCAGGAGGCCACGGTAGCGGGCTTCGCTGCGCCGCAGGTTGGCCGCCTCACGCTCGGATGGGACGGCTCCGTCGGCGCCTGGGCTGGACGACACGGATAACCCCCGCTCCCCGGGCACGCTATGGCTCTGATCATCAAATGCCCGAGGGTTAGGAAGCATAGTCCTATTGGATTCAGCGTGGATTCCTCGTCTCCTGGGAACTGGGGGTGATGAGCGAGCTCACAGAGCGCACTCACGGCGCGCATTCACGGCGTGGATTCGCATGCTGCCATTCTTCGTTGACCTCCGGGCGTACGCTCTGAAAACCGAAGCGACGTGGAGAGAGGCGATGCCGCAGCGATTGATCAAGGGTCTGGGCGGCGGTACACGTGAGGTTGCGAGCCGCGACCCTCGACGCCCTCGCGGCGAGCCTGGACGGCTCGCTGCTGTACCCCGGGGACGAGGGATTTGCCGAGGCGACCAGCCTCTGGAACGGGATGATCAAGAAGCAGCCGGCCATCGTGGTTCGGGCCGGGTCAACGCAGGACGTGGTGCGAACCGTCGACTTCGTCCGTGACAGCCAGCTCGAGCTGTCGATCAAGGGAGGTGGGCACAACATCGCGGGCCTGGCGCTGACCGATGGTGGCGTGACGCTCGACATGTCGGGGCTCACCGATGTTCACGTGGACGTGGATGCCAGCGTGGCGAGGGTCGGCCCGGGCTGCACGCTCGGCGACGTGGACCGAGCCACCCAGGAACATGGGCTGGCTGCGACCTTCGGCTTCGTCTCGGCGACCGGCGTGGCCGGGCTGACCCTTGGCGGAGGGTTCGGCTACCTGAGCCGTCGCTTCGGTTGGACGATCGACGACCTGCAGGAGGTCGAACTCGTGACCGCGGATGGGGTGGTGCGTCGCAGCTCGCGCCTCGAGAACCCCGACCTCTTCTGGGCCCTCCAGGGCGGCGGTGGCAACTTCGGCGTCGTGACGGAATTCGTCTTCAATCTGCATCCGGTCGGCCCAAACGTGATGGCCGGCCTCATCGCCTGGCCGGCCAGCGAGGCCGAGGGTGTGCTTGCGCTCTTCAAGCGGATCACTGCATCGGCGCCCCGCGAGTTGACGCTCGCCGTTCTGATGCGCAATGCGCCTCCGGCGCCGTGGCTACCCGAGGAGGCGCACGGCACGCCGATCATTGCTGTGGTCGTGTGCCATTCAGGCAGTCTCGAGCAGGCGCAGGCGGACCTGGCGCCAATCAAGTCCCACGCACGCCCGCTGGCCGATCTGGTACAGGTGAAGCCGTATCTCGCCCAGCAGTCCATGCTCGACGCAACGCAGCCCAAGGGGATGCACTACTACTGGAAATCGGAGTTCCTGCCGAGCCTGAGCGACGAGGTCCTGGAAACGTACAAGGCGCAATTCATCGACAACAAGGCACCCGCCAACCAGATCGTCCTGTTTCACGTTGCGGGGGCGCCGAACGATCATCCGGAGGACGACGGAGCGATGGGGAACCGCGATGCCGCCTTCGCCTGCGTCATCCAGGCGATGTGGGCCAAGGGAGACCCCGCTGGCGATGCGCATCGGGCGTGGGTGCGCACGGCATGGGAGGCGCTGAAGCCGTACTCCACCGGCGGCAACTACGTGAACTTCCAGACAGAGGACGAGCCGGACGCTCGGACGGCCGAGTCCTACCGATCGAACCTGCAACGCCTCGCAGCGGCGAAGGCGACGTACGACCCGTCGAATCTATTCCGCGTCAACCGGAACATTCGGCCCTAGCTCAACCGCCGCGAGTAGGTAGATCTCGACTTCGCGGCGCTGTGCGTACAATGCCTTGTCCAGTGTTCCGCTCTCTTTGAGCGTGAAGCGCGCGCCCGTAGCTCAGCGGACAGAGCGGATGGCTTCGGACCAAATCGGCTGATGCGCTGTGGTTCGAGCGTGACCTTCCGAACGAAACGGGTCGAGTTATCCGCTGTGTCGTAGCGCCGATGGGATGCATACCGCCGTGATGTCCAGCACCTGCCGCTGGCCTGCGACGGCCTATGTGCTGCGCCGCCCGCGACGCCGGCTTCGCTTGTAGGCCGTGACATCGCGCTTCGTTGAGTACCAGAGCCCGTCCTGGTGAGTCGCCCGCAGTCGACCGGCTTGTGCGGCCCTCCGAAGCGCCAGCAGGCTAAGGTCGCGATCCGCGAGCGCCGACAACGGCAGCAGCCGATGTGGGCCTGCGAGGGCCGGCAAGAGGAAGCGGTCCAGTCCGTCCTTGACCGCTCGCGCAAGAAGTTCAGCGAGAGACCCTGCGTTCCCTGCATCGGCCCGGCGGAGCGCTGCCAAGTACCGGGGCCGGTCCCGTTTGTAGATGACGGCGGGCGCATATCCTCGCCGGACGAGCAGCAGGTTCAGGGCCAGGCGACCCGCACGGCCGTTTCCATCACGGAACGGGTGGATCTGCTCGAATCGAGCATGGAGTCCAGCGAGGTGCTCCATGAGGTGCTGCCCGCCGCGCGGCGCCGCATTGGAGTCCCGGATCCAGTCGGTGATGAGCGCGGGGACGTCGGTGAACGGGGGAGGCTGCATGCCACTGGGGAACGCGGCGATGTCGTGCAGGCGGAAGGACCCCGGACCTTCGCCGGGGGCCAGTTGCTCCGGTGGCTGCACCTTCCACACCCCCTCGATCAGGGTCCGGTGGATCTGTCGCAATTCAGTGATCGTGATGTGGTTGCTCGGCGCCCAGGCCACTGCCTTCGTTGCCTGCTCATACACCCATTCAGCGGCTTCCGCGTACCCTTGGACCTCGAGGTACTGGGCGAGTTCTTCGTTGCCCACGGCACGTCCCTCATCGAGCAGGAGCCGCACCTGCTTCAGCACCAGCGTGTTTCCCTCGATCGCGGTCGAGTTATGCGCCTCCTCGTACCAGATGCCCTTCCAGATGTCGCGTGCCTCGAACGGCGCTGGCAGGCCGCCGATACGGCGGAGCTCGTCGATCTCCCGATCGACTGCTTCGAAGATCGCTGTGCGCGTCGGTCGGCCACGGTGTGGCATTTCGATCGCCATTGGAATTCAGTACGCCTAGCGGGAAATATTGGGATCGTACTGAAGTCTAGTACCAGTTCGGTACGAGCGCGTCAAGAGAAATCGACCGTACCGAATTCCCCTCGACTGGTCGATTGGCTGGGCAGCGGTCGAGCGTGACATGTCAGCGGAAGGCGTATACCGACAATACCGCTCGTCGAGCGCTGTGCGACAATGCGGCGTCTGGTTTTCCGCTCTGTTTGAGCGTGAAACGCGCGCCCGTAGCTCAGCGGATAGAGCGGATGGCTTCGGACCAGAAACCCGATTGCGGTGTGCCTCTCCTCGTGGGATGCCGAGCATTTCGGGCCGAGTTATCCGCTGTGTTTGCCCTCGATCTCACCCCTCCGTCCCCAGGCAGCCCCAGGGCGGGGTCACTGGAGGGAGGAAACGATCTCGCCTGCAGCCGAGGTCTCGAGGAGACGCGAGCCAAGCAGATAGACTCGGGCCCGCCGGTCTCCAGACCCGATGAGCCAGCCGCCCGCCACGGCACGGGCCAAGTCTCTGGTCGTGCTCTGCGGGCTGCGACCAGTAAGCGCGATGTAGTCCGATGCGCGCAGGTGGCGATTGACCCAGGCGAACGCCAGGCCATCGATCATCGACGCCGGGAGGGCGCCCTCGGAGATGGCTCGCCGGATGGCGATCATGATTTCGCCGAGCCCGCGGATCCGCGCTAGGACGAAATCGGCCGAGTTCAGAAGCGAAGTCAGGAAGTACGAGACGAACGGGGTAGCGTCATACCCAGGCTCGTACGAACGACCAACTGCCGTGCGAATCGCGGCAAAGTATGCGGTCCGGTCGAGATCCAGCTGGGCATCAAGGGAGACCAAACCGTCGAGGCCAAAGTCATGGCGGATGAGGATGAACCGCGACACGGCGCGTGCCGTCCGGCCATTGCCGTCGTTGAATGGGTGGATTGCGAGCAGCTCGAGATGGGCGAGAGCCGCCGCCACCAACGGACCGTGTCGCGTCGGAGCCGATGTCAGCCATTGGGAGTATTCGCGCATCAGAGACGGGACATCCCCCGACGGTGGCGTGCTGAAGATGGTCCGCCCAGCGTCGTCGATAACGCGGTTTTCGCCACGTCGGTATTCGCCGGGTGTCAGGAGGGGACTCTGACCCCATAGCACGCGCCGATGAATCTCCCGAATGAAGCCTTCATCGGGTCCAATCGCTGGCTTGGCTGCGAGTTCATCGACGAGGGCAAGGGCCTCCCGGGTCCCGATAACCTCGCGGGCCTCTCGATCGTTCAGCCGGCGTCGTTCACCGCCGGCGAGCAGAGCTTCAACTTCCACGTCGGAGAGGGTGTTGCCCTCGATTCGCGTCGTTCCGTGGATGGTCCGTACCCAGGCTCGGTTGCGAAGCCAGCTGGCGTGAGTAGGGTCGATCGGCAGGTTGCGGAACAGCCAGCGGCGCTGATCCAGGTCCTCAAGGATCCGCCTGAGGCCACGTGAACGGAGCCGATACCGCATGCGCTCCTCCCGGTAATTGCGGATATTATTACCGCCCACGGTAGTATTCGCAACCTTTACAGCGTTACGTTCAGACGAGACCATCCCGCTCCTCGAGCGCTGTGGCACAATGCGTCGTCTGGTTTTCCGCTCTGTTTGAGCGTGAAACGCGCGCCCGTAGCTCAGCGGACAGAGCGGGTGGCTTCGGACCAGAAACCCGGCCGCGGTGTGCCCACCCTCCTGCAGCGCCGACCATTTCGCGCCGAGTTATCCGCTGTGTCCCGTCAGTCCGGGAGGAGGAGCAGGGCGTCGACATGGCGCGGTCGGAGGACACCGAAATGGCGATGGTCGAGCGTCGCCAGCTTCGGCTCATTCAGGCGCTCGACGACTGTCAGCACAGCCGCGTCGACATAGCCAATGTCGGCATCGGCGTACCGGTCGCACAGCTCGGCGATCCGACGATGATCGTCCGCGCTTAGGTTCACGAGCCCGTACGCTCCGCTCTCGATGTCCGCGAGCAACGCGACGAGCACGCCTGGGTGAAGGCTGCGATGGATGAGGTAGTCCACTTCGACGAGCACGGGAGCCGGGATCAGGAGCGGCTCCTCGCTGCTCTCGATCAGGTGCCGACAGCGAGAATGATCGTCATCACTGCGGTCGAGGGAGGCGTACAGGGGACCGGTATCGAGGATCAGCGCCACGTGCGCGGCTCAGCCAGCTCGTCGGCCGAGCGGCGAGCGATATCGGCCTTCCCCGACGCACCCGAGCCGATGCTGCGCGGACGCGGCCGGGCAGTCGCCAGCTTCTCGTCGATGGCCTCGCGCACGATGGTGGCCATCGAGACGCCGCGTTCGGCGGCGAGCCGTCTCAGCCTTCCCCGGAGTTCGGGTGGAATGGTAAGGGTGGTGCGCTCCATGGTGCAATGATAGCAGACGATGCATCACCGCACTGGTGATCTGGCAGACCATATCGCGGTGCGAGCGCTGTGCAACAATGCCTCGTCTGGTTTTCCGCTCGGTTTGAGCGTGAAACGCGCGCCCGTAGCTCAGCGGACAGAGCGGATGGCTTCGGACCAGAAACCCGATTGCGGTGTGCCTCTCCTCGTGGGACGCGGAGCATTTCGGGCCGAGTTATCCGCTGTGTCTGCCACCTGTAGGAGCCTCCCGCGCGCGGGCCCGCCAAGCGCTCTAGATGGCGCGCCGGCCGCGACGGCGGCTTCGCCGGTAGGCGAGGACATCGCGCTTCGTCGAGTACCAGCGACCGTTCTGGTGAGTCGCGCGGAGTCGGCCCGACTGCGCGGCTCTGCGCAGGGCCAGCGGGCTGAGGTCCCGCTCAGCCAGGGCTGACAACGGCAGCAGCCGATGCGGGCCGGCGAGGGCCGGCAACAGGAAGCGGTCCAGCCCGTCCTTGACTGCGCGCGCCACGAGCTCCGCGAGGGACCCGCTGTTACCGCGATCGGCCCGGCGGAGTGCGGCCAGGTACTTCGCGCGGTCCCGCTTGTAGATCAGGGCGGGCGCGTAGCCTCGCCGCACGAGGAGCAGGTTGAGGGCGAGGCGACCTGCACGCCCATTCCCATCGCGGAACGGATGGATCTGCTCGAAGCGAGCATGGAGCGTAGCCAGGTGCTCCATGAGGTGCTGTCCGCTGCGGGGTGCCGCATTCGCGTCCCGGATCCAGTCGCTCATGAGCGCGTGGACGTCGGTGAATGGTGGTGGCTTCATCCCGCCGGCAAAGGCGCCGATGTCGTGCAGGCGGAATGACCCTGGCCCTTCCCCGGCGATGAGCTGTTCAGGAGGCTTCACTTTCCATACCGCCTCGACCAGGGTTCGGTGGATCTGTCGCAGCTCGGTCAGCGTGATGTGGTCGCTGGGTACCCAGGCCACCGCCTTAGTTGCCTGCTCGTATACCCATTCAGCGGCTTCTGCATAGCCTTGGACCTCGAGATACTGCGCGAGCTCTTCATCCCCGACTGCACGTCCTTCTTCGAGCAAGACCCGGACTTGTTTGAGCAGCAGGGTGTTGCCCTCGATCGCGGTAGAGTTGTGCGCCTCCTCGTACCAGATGCCCGTCCAGATATCGCGTGCCTCAAACGGTGCGGGCAGCCCGCCGATGCGGCGCATCTCCTCGATCTCGCGATCGACGGCGTCGAAGATGGCGGTGCGCGAGGGGCGGCCGCGCTGCGGCATCTCAATCGGCACGAGTTCGGTACATACCTCGCCGGATAATTGGACCGTACCGAATTCTAGCACGTGCTTCGGTACGATGACCTCACAAGAAACCCACCGTACCGAATTCCTTCCCGCTGGCCGAACTGTGAGCTAGATCTGACCCCCAGACCATCCCGCTGTCCGAGCGCTGTGGCAGAATGGCTCGGCTGGTCTTCCGCTCGCTTTGAGCGTGAAGCGCGCGCCCGTAGCTCAGCGGACAGAGCGGATGGCTTCGGACCATCAGGTCGCGGGTTCGATTCCTGCCGGGCGCGCCAAGAACATAACTTCGGGAAGAGCCAACGCCAGTCCGTGGCGGTAAGCCTCGGGCGTGAGCTCGACCTCTCGGACGCCGTCGACGTCAACGACGACCCGGGCGTAGACCGCGCGCAGGAGCCTTGAGCGAGCCTCCTCGCCGGCGAGGCGCCAGGCGGAACGGAGGTCGCGCAGGGCAGCCACGGCCGAGTCGGGGTCGATTGCCGGGCGAGAGTGGCGTGCTTCCGAGAGCGCGTCGAGCTCGGCGCTGATGCGTCGATGTTCGGCCAGATAGGCCTCCGTGGTTAGTTGCCGGCGGGCATGTCGGTGGGCGCGCTCCCGGAGTTCATGCTCGAGCTGGCGACGGCGGATGGCGGTGCTGGGAACGGGCGCCGCCTCGAGGTTGGCCAGCGCCCGAACGCGAGCCAGGGTCGCGCGGTCGAGCCGCAGGCCCGTGAGCTGCGCGACCAGCGGGGTCTCGTAGCGCTCGGCGCGGCGGCTCGCTGCCGACCACGCAGGGCACGGCCGGATGTGACGGATCCGGCGGTAGACGTAACCCTTGGGGGTGGCGATGTCGCAGCGCAGTCGAGCGCCACACGCGGCGCAGAAGGCGCGGCCGGAGAGCGGGTGGATCCGCCCGGAGCGTGGACCGCCGCCGCGCGACCTCACACCCCGGACCTCGGCCACCTGCGCCCACAGCTCGTCAGAGACGGGCGGATGCGACCGCCACGGCGCGGGTGCGCGCTGCTCGTGCCGTGAGCGCCGGTGGCGCACCGCCCAGCCGTTGTACAGGGGGTTGCGCAGGATGGCGCGGATCGCGTCGGCGCGCATGCCGGTCTCGGCCTCAAGGGCAGTTAGGCTCCAGTCTCCGGTGGCATAGAGCTCGAAAAGCGCAACCGCTCGTGGCATGCTCCCTGGGTCGATCACCAGCCGTGCATCCGGGGCAGGCGTGCGGCGGAAGCCGAGCCCGGGCGACCCACCCTGATCGCCGAGCCGGAACTTGGCGGCGTAGCCCTCGGCGATGCGCCGCGCTAGGCGTCGGCTGTAGGCCTCGGCCTCGACCGCCTCGCGGGCCCAGCGCTCCCAATGATCCTCGTCGGAACTGAGCAGTTCCTCGTCGCAGAAGAGGAGAGCGGCGCCGGCGGCGTGCAGATCGTCCCGGACGTTGACCGCCGTCTTCAGATTGCGCGCGAAGCGGCTGACGTAACCGACCAGCAGGACGTCATATCCCTCGCCGGCGGTGGCCAGCATCTCCGCGAACGCGGCGGTGTTCGCCACGGTGCGACCCGAGTGGGCGACCTCCCAAGCCAGTCCCGTGTCCACCAAGCCCCAGCGTTCCAGGGCACGGTCCTGCTGGGCTCGTTGGGCGGCCGGTCCATAGCGGTCGGCCTGGCCGTGCGTGCTCTCGCGTATCCAGCGCGCGGCACGTAGACCATGGAGTTCGTCGAGCGATCCCGGGAGGTTCATGTCTGGCCCTTCCTCACCGCCCTCAGCGTACCGCGCCGGCAACGCGCCTCGTGTTCTCTCCGCGTTACGTCAACGCCAAGCTCCAGGAGGGCGCGGCAGAGTCGACAGCCACAGATCCGAATTGCAACAGGGCCCGCTGTCCTAGCCGCTGCCCGGCCGACGACGACGCCGCCATTCGACGGCGGCAACCGCACCAGGGCGTGATGCAGCGCACGCGGCGAGCGCGTCGCCGGAGCAGCGCGGCGCGGTCGTACGCGAGGGTGCGTCCGCTTCAGCCGCCGAGCCGGACTGCCCCGAGGCATGCTGCACCGATGTGCTTCACGGGGACCACACTCGTCAAGGCTGCACCGGCGGCGAGCGGCTTCACGGTGACTGCATCTCCAGGTACCGCCGGAACAGTGGGTCCGCCACTTCGTAGCGGCCGCGGCGACCGTTCGCCAGTCGACGGATGTGCCCAGCGGCGGCCAGCCTTCGGAGCGCTTGGCGTGTGGCGGGCGGAGCAACACCGGCTCGGCGAGCGAGCCCCTCGACGTCACGGGATCGCAGCGGCTCGTTGCCGTCGGCGAGGAGGCGGACTACGGCCTGCTCCGACGGAGCCATGGCGTTCCATCGGCCGACGAAGATCTCCTGGCTGACGGTCGCGAAGGCGCGTTCGAACCCTATCCCATACTCGGCCTCGCCGACATGGCCGTCCACGGCAGCATCGAAGGCGTGATAGGCCAGCTTCTGGAGGTAGTACGGGCGGCCGGCCGATGCCCGCGCCATGTCAGCCAGTACCTTTGGTTCGAACGTGACGCCGGTCCCTTGGAGGGGTATCGCGATAGCACGTTCCGTGTCGTGCTCGTCGAGCGGGCCAAGGGTCAGGGGCTCGTAGTAACGGATGAGGGACTCATGCGCCGAACCGACGCCCGCGAACAGGGACGGCGTGGCGGCGACGACGAGTGCGATCGGCAGGTCGTTGGCGTAGAGCTCCAGGCAGATGGCCCGGAGTCGCAGTAGCACATCCCTCCCGCCCGCCAGTAGGTCAATGTCGTCAACGAGGATGGACGCTAGGGCGTTGCGGTCGTGCTGGCGTTTGGCCAAGCGCTCGATGGCGGCTCGGAGGACTTGCGGGGCCGGTTCGCCGAAGGACTGGCGCACTTTCGCGGTTGCGAGGCCCAGACTGACTCCGACCTCCACGTCTCGGGTTTGGTCCGCTCCCGCAGTCGGATCAGCCTCGATGGCTAGGCGCAGTCCGTCCAGGAAGTCGCCGACCGGCTGCGGGTAGGCGAGCGTTAGCACAACGGCATCGCCGAGGTCCCGCAGGAGCCGGCGCCAGTGCATGAGCAGTGTCGTCTTGCCGATCGCCCATTCGCCGAGCAGCGCGGTGTGGTGCGGATGGCCCTCGCGTGTCCGCGCGATCCGCGCCATCGCGATCTCCGTCTCTCGCTCTCGACCGGCGAGGAGCGGCGGGAAGATGCCGCTGCCGGGCCGGAACGGATTCTCAGGCTGAATTTGTGACAACTGTGACAACTCCTGTCACGAACGACTCTGGTTGGATGGGCCGGGGAGCGCCGTGGGCGCCTCCCCGGCCCGATTCATCACCTCATCGGTAACCGCCCTACGCCGCCGGTCTGCCCTGCCGCAGCCACGAGCGCGAGCGCATCGCGTTGGCGACCACGTCGAGGTAGACCTCGGAGTAGGACACGCTGCCGCGCTCGAGCACCGCCCAGGCGCAGTTGAGCATCGCGCTGGCGACCATCAGGTTGGTGACCACCAGCTGCGGTCGCTCCTCGGCCTGTCGCTCGCAGCCGTTGCGGGCCGCGAACTCGGACTCGCTCGCCCGGCCGATCTCCGCGTGGATCTCGGCCAGGCTGCCGTCGAGGGACGCACCGCCCCGGCGGCGGACGAGCTGGACGTTGCCGTCCGTCTCGTCGTTGCCGCCGGAGATCAGGGTCACCTCGTCGAGGGTGGCCAGGTGCCGATCGACCACGAAGCGGGTCCAGTGGTTGTCGACCGCCAGCAGGACCAGGTCGCCGGAGCGGATGACCGCCCCGACGTTCTCGTCCGTCAGGTAGTCGGCCACCGCCTGGACCGTCAGCCCTCCGCGGTACGCCTCGGCCAAGGCCTCGGCCTTGTTCGAGCCGATGGCGGACTCGGGGAAGAGCTGCCGCGTCCGGTTGCCGGGCTCGTAGGCGTCGCCGTCGACGAGCACCAGCACCGGTCGCGGTTCGGGTTTGGCGGCCAGGTAGCGGACCAGGCTGGGCACCAGCTGTGAGCCGATGCCGCCCAGCCCCACGAGGACGATGCGGTCAAGCATCGCTGGTTCCTCCCTTCGTGGCTGATGTCGCGATCGGCGTCAGCTGGTAGACCAGGCTCTCGCCCAGCTCGCTGGCCAGCTCGGTCGCCTCGGTGAGGAGGCGGTCGAGCGTCGTTCGGTCGCGCCAGGTCCAGCTCGGGATCGTCCAGCTGGACGATCCATTCGGTCTTGGCGCTCCCGTTCGACCTGCCCTTCTTCTTCGGTGGCGCGGTCGCCAGCGGCTTCACCCGCTCCAGCCAGTCGGCCGGAGGGTCGGAGAAGCGCCGCGGCCGCTCGAAGGCGAGCGACGTCCGGCAGCCGAAGCGCCGGCCGTCGACCACGATCGACGCCGAGTAGCTGACCCGCCGTTGGTCGACGTCGCCGACCACGACGTGGATGCCGTCGAAGTCGGCCTCGTCGGCCTCATCGGTCAGGCTGGCCCCGGCGCTCAGCGCGCCGTGGCTGTGGATCGAGCCGACCAGGCGTGCCGTCGAGGGCACGTCGGCGGGCGCGAGCCGATGCTTGACCGATGCGACCCCGGCGCGCTGCTCGGGGACGATGAGGCCAAAGGCTTCGCCGTCCCAGGTGAACAGCGCCAGGGCCTCGGTCTTCCTCGCGCGCCAGATGGCGCGGAAGAAGCCGACCGCCTGACCCATCAGCGCGGCGGGCACCTTGGGTAGCGCGTACTCGAGGTACTCGCGCGCCGGGGGCAGGTGGGCCACGGTCTCGACCTGCACCTGCGATAGCCCCAGGAGGCTGCGCTTGCGCAGGTAGAGCCCGTCGCGGGCCACCAGGAAGGCGGGGAGGGCGAGCTCCCCGGCGGCCGACTCGTCGACCGCCACGATCGGGAACAGGCTCATCGCCCCGCCTCCTCGCCGCCGGAGCGTTCCGGCAGCCAGTACACGATCCGCTCGAGGTGAGCGAACTTGTGACTGGCGGCCAGTCGCTCGTCGCGGAGGGGGAAGCCTCCGTCGCGCAGCAGCTTGGCGGCGACGGCGAAGGCCGCCGACGCCAGCTCGCCGGGAAGCGAGCCGTCGGTGGCGTACACCGCGCGCCGCGGCGTCAGCAGGCTCGAGGCCCGCGTCAGCTCGACGTGCGGCAGACGCCCCACCGTCTCAAGCAGCCGCCGCATCGGCGCCACCTCCTTGCGGAGCTGGCGCCTGGTCCGGCGCCGGTGTCTCCACCGTCGCCTGCGGCTGTCCGCTGCGCGGCGCGCCCGGCAGGTCCTCGGGACTCATGCCGGCCGCCGCGGCCACCACCTGGCGCAGGCTGCGCCAGTAGCGGTCGTATTGGGCCGACAGCCCCGCCAGCGGGTCACGCCGTGAACGAGACGCCCAGGCCCTGAACCCTCCGGAGAACGGCAGCGGATGGCGCCGGATGTCGGCGTTGAAGCGGCTGCTCCAGAAGGCACCGATCAGCCCCTCGATGCGCTCGACCAGGCTGTCACCGCCCACGTGCACCGTGCCGAGACAGACGATCCCGTCGTCGGAGGTGTTGGGCAGGCAGCTGTGCTCGAGCGCGTCGTCGAGGCTGGCCAGCGGGCTGGTGCGGAAGAAGTTCGACAGGCCCTCGACGCGGCCCGCCTGAACCGAGACCACGAACACCACGTACGGCAGCGAGACCCGGTGGCTGACCGGCTCGGAGCCATAGCGGTTGGATGCGTGGTACTCGACCTGGCGGCGCATCGGGAGCTGTTCGATGACGAACACCTCCCGCCCCTCGGGAGAGCGAACCCAGAAGCGGCAGCCGGCGGGCAGGATTCCCGTGCACGCCGACCGCTGCTCGGCCAGCCGGTTCAGCAGGTCGTCGAGCGCGACTTCGCGCTCGGTCACCTCGCTCACCAGCGTGGCCAGGTCGCCCTCGATGCGCAGGTACTTGCGCGAATGCATGGACATCGCGAGCTCCTCTCTTCGAGAACCGATGGCGGCCGTCGGCGCACCCGTCGGGTGTACCCCCGGCCGCCGTCGGCTCTGCCGTCGGTGTCGTCAGGCCGCGAGGCCCTTGACGCCGGCCGGCTTGAGGAACTCGATCTCGTCACCGGGACGCACGATGTGGTCGTCGGCCACGACCTGGCCGTTGACCCGCACCGTCGTCTCGCGCGGCAGGTTGAGCACCTGCTCGAGCATCTTCCAGATGCCGCGGATGCTCTTGCCGCCGAGGTCGAGGCCCAGCTCGTTGACGCCGTACACGACCTTGACGGCCGTGTCCGTGTCCTCGTAGGTCTGCACGATGGATCTCCTTGTGCTTTGCGAGAGTCGCGAACACGAAAAAGGACCGGGCAGCATCCACGAGGTGCGTTCGCCGACCACCTCGTTCGCCGATACCGCACGCGGCGGCCGAATCCCGGTCCGGTGAGCGCTCGAAGACGAACGATCACCGGCGGGCGCTCGCCGCCGGTGTCGACCGATAGTGGTGAGGCAACCCTCCTTTCTGCGGCGCGGAGTCGTCCGCCACCGACATCGGAGTGAGGCCCGACCCTCGCCGGTCGCACCTGCGGAGGTGCACCTGGAGCCGAGATGCGGCCCGACGCGCCCGCTCCTGCGTTGAGAGCGAGCCGCGACCGAGCCGATCCGAGCATCCGAGGAGCGTTCCTCACAGATGACCGATCAGCTGGCCGGGCCCACTCCGGGTGGGGGCGGAAGCGCCGTGCTGCTGCATGCGGTTCGCGCGGGTTGAGGTGCGCGACCCGGGCGACGAGCGCGAGCGGTTAGCGAAGGCCGAGAAGGCGGTCGATGTCGGCCGCTTCGAGCTCTTCGTCGAGCTCACGCAGGTCGCGCCGGATCGCGGCCGCGAGCTCCAATGCCTGGCGTCGCAGCCGCCAGAGCTGCTCCCGATTGCAGCGGAGCCGCTCGTTGGGCTCCGGCGTGCCGAGGTACTCCCCGACCGCGGGGAGGCGTGTCCGGATCTGACTGATCCGGGCGGCGCTGACGCCGAGGCGTCCAGCGATCTGACGATTGCTGTAGCCGGCATCGAGCAGCTCGGCGACCGTGCGCGCCTGGTCGATGAAGCGCGGGCTGAGCGGCAGGCCGCGACCGTTGTGCGCGGTCATGGCCGTACCGCCCGAGGCTCGCGCCCCACCGTCGGCAGTGGAGGTCGACGGCGTCGAACTCCCTCGTGACGGTGCACGCTCGATCTCCTTGTGCTGGCGAGGTGTCGCGAACACGAGAAAAGGACCGGGTGAGCGCCACGAGGTGCGTTCGCGTAGGTACCACCTCGTTTCGCGGATGCCGCACGTTGCGGCCGAGTCCCGGTCCGATGAGCGCTCGAATGAGAACGACCACCGGCGGGCGCTCGCCGCCGGCGCAGACCGTTGGCGGGGAGGCATCCCTCCTTTCTCGACGCGGAGACTTCCGCCACCGAGGTCGAAGCGAGGCCTGCCGCCGCCGGTCGCACCTGCGATGAAGCACCTGATGTCCGAGATCAGCCCGACGCCCCCGCCCTCATTCGAAGAGCGAGCCGCGACCGAGCCGATGCGGACATCGAAAGGAGCTGTCCTCGCCGATGGACCGATCGAGCGGCCTGGCCCGTCCCGAGTCGGGGCGAACGCGCCGTGAAGCTGCAGGCGGATCGCGCGAATCGAGGTCTGAAAAGCGCGAATGGCAGCGTGTATGCGGTTGGTAAGGTGCGCTGTCGCCGTTGGAGCGCTGTTGGCTCCGGCGCCGCCACTGGTTGGATCGCGACCCGATGAGGGTCGTGGGAGTCCATGGCGGGGGACTCCGCCAGGCCTCGATGTGAGGCGATGGCGGCGGCCGGTCGTCTGAAAGGTCCACAACCGGGACGGCGCGGCCGCCGACTCATACGCTAGTCCGGCGCGGGACAGAAAGCAATAGAAAGTGTGTACATTTCGGTGTACGTTCGAGCACAAAGGAGCTTGGGAGGTGTCGTCAAGGCACTGAGGGGGAACCCGACGCGCCGGTTGACCAGCGGTGGCAGAATAGAACGCCCGTTCTATTGAGGTTCGCCGATGAACGCGATGCGCTGCTGGTACCGAGGCTGCCTGGAGCAAGGTGATCCGCGCCCGTTGTTCGCGCAGGCTCATGGCTTGCCGGCTGCCATTCGACTCTGCGACCGCCACATGGCCGAGCTGGCACGAGACCGTGACCCGGCTTGGGCGATCGAGCGACCACGGATGTGATGACTACTCGCGGGGTGTCTTACCCTCAGCCTCTGAGGGTTCCTCGCTTGGCCCGTCGTGAGGATCGAGCCATTCGGCACCGGCGTCGCGTCGGCCGGCGCGAATATCCGCCGCGAACGATCGCAATCGTTCGACGTGGCTTTCCCTGAGCCCCGACCGGGGGTAGACATCCACCAGCAAGGTTGGGATGCCCAGCTCGGTACGTCGCCAGTGCGACCAATACCGCGCGTCCGACGAGAGATCGTCGTCGATCCAGGCTGCAGGACGGTCGCGGACGAAGGCGATGACGTCCGGCAGCTTGAGCGTGTAGCCCTCGAACGTCGGGTCGGGCGGCGTGAACGTGATGAACGGCAACTCCGGCAACCCGATCAGCGGACCGATGAGGAGGTTTGCATCGGCCTCCCAGGTGGTGGCCCACACCAGCTCGAACTCCTTGCCGAGCTCTCGCAGCCACTCGCCATGCGTCGGCGAGAGCAGCACCCGCATCCCCGCGAGACGGTGCTCGTCGAATCCGTCTGGCACCGAGTCCGCCGTGAACGGGTTCAGCACACCGTCGATATCGACCAGCAGGAGCGGCTTCTGCGCCGCCGCCTGGGTCATGGATCGGCCGCCAGCCGCGTGAAGCCGAGATCGGGTAATCGCGTTGGTTGCGTAACTCCCTTGCAGCCTTCGATGTTCACTGCGAGATCGTACCTACCCGCGAGACGCGGCGATCTCGCCCGGCGTGAGGAGAGCGCGCCCACGCGGCTCGGCGCCGATACCTCGTCTTCCAACATCGCGTTGTTGCAGCGGAGAGCCGATGCTCGACGCGCAGGTGCCGGTAGGCAGCGGTGGCTGATTCCCGCGGAGTAGGGGGATCAGAGCGCAACCCTTCAGCGTGTGCTAGAACCGCCCAGGAGTGCGGGCACCTCGACCGTCACGTCGAGATCTGGCCAGCTGATGTGCTGTCCGTCGGCGCTGACCTTCCAGCGCTGGAGGGCGCTCATCGGCGCATCGCGCAATGCCGGGAACCAGGTCAGCGGTGCACCCAGCTCAGCCTGATCGCGGAACACGATGTAGAGGCGGCTGTCGGTGAAGCGCACAGCTGCCGCCTGCAGCGTTCCCAACGAGCGCTGCCGACGCGGCAGTCCGCCCAAGAACTCGGCCGGCTCACGGCCCAGGCGCTCGGCTAGGTAGAAGAGCGAGGCCACCGAGGGTTTGGCGTGTCCACACTCCAAGGCACTGATGTAGGCCGGGGTGTAGCGCGGGCCGGCGAGTTGTCGCTGGGTCAGCCCGGACTCGATCCGCGCGGAGCGGATGCGAGCGCCCACCGCGTGCGCGATGGCGGTTTGATCGACAAGCACGACCTGGCGGCGCTTCCGGTCTGGCATGAAGTGATGGTAGCGTCGCCGTCGAGTAGGAGACGATCTCGCCGCCGGGCTACAGCAGCGCGTCGAGGTCCTCAACGCCGCCTTCACCGAGGAGCCGCAGCCACTGATCGCTGCCCACCGGCGTCGGCGAGGGACGCGGCCCCTCTGTCAGCAGGTCCCTCGCGGCCGCGCGCCGGCCATCGATGGCCAGGTGCCTGATCGGCGCGTCGAGGTGGCGCTCGCGCAGCAGGGCCAGGCTGGTGACCCAGGCCTGGGCCGCCACGCGTTCATCGACCGAGCCCGCCACGCCTGCCAGCCAGCGGGCACGGTTGGCGGTGGGGACGACGAACAGGATCTGCCAGTCCGGGTACACCTCCACCAGGTGGCGGTAGCCGGCCAGCTTGGCCCGGATCGCGGCCAGGCGCTGGGTGGCCTCGTCGATCTCGAGGCAGACGATGCCCGAGCGCTCGGCCTCGGTGAGCACCACCACGCTGTCGGGGTAGGGTGGTCCGCCGAGATAGGTCGCGGCAGTGGCTTCGGTCAGCCACAGGGCGACCGGCGAGCCGGAGCGCGCATCGCCGTGGGCGGTGGCCAGCGCGCAGACGGTGTCGACGATGTCGAGGGTGTGGCCGAGCTTGTTCGTCCCGCGTGCTCGTCGGGCGTGATCGCCGAGCCGCAGCCGGACCCGTCGGCTGAGGCGGTAGGCGAGCTCGGTCCCACCGCGATGGGGAGGCGGCACGCTTGCCCGTTCGAGCAGGCCGGCGTACCACAGTGCGGCCAGGCGCTCTTGGGCGGTGCGCAGGTTGCCGTAGGCGAGGATCGCCAGTTGGCGAGCAAGCGCGGATTCGGCGCGATCGAGGATGCGCAGGACCGCACGGTCGACGTAGCGCAGCAGCCGGATGTCGAGCGCATCCACTTGGGTCGCGGTGCGGAAGACGGTGGCCATACCAGCCGTCCCGTCACGAAGCTGGGGGTTTCTCGTTCGGATCGACTCGTTCGATCCGCGCTGGAACGAGTGATCCAACGAGTAACCGAGCGTGTGATCCAACGAGGAACCGAACGCGGACCATCCGCGGCGCGACCTTGCTCATCGACCGTTGGGCAACTGACGGCCGAGGGGCGGGTGGTCCTTGGGCGTCGCGGGCTTGGCGGGCGACCGCTTGGTCAGCCGCTCGAGCACCTCCGCCTCGACGACCGACCGCGGTCGCGCGTCGCGCTCGTCGCTGGCGGCCGCTA
The DNA here is from genome assembly GCA_963773405.1 of uncultured Chloroflexia bacterium. GTDB lineage: Bacteria > Chloroflexota > Limnocylindria > QHBO01 > QHBO01 > CAVXEH01. Next base: position 64,133 of record CAVZAQ010000002.1, read on the forward strand.
TGGCGGTGGCGACCTCGGCGCTCGCCTCGCCTGGAGGCAGGACGATCCCACCGTAGACGACGCTTCGGCCGTCGGGACCGGCCATCTTGGCGGCCATCTCGTGTTGGCGCATGGCCAGCAGGTCGGCGGGGGTCAGCGGCGCGAAGAGCGGTGCCAGGGTCCTGACGTCGTCGAGCCCGGGTGACAGCAGGGCCAGGGTGCCGGCGTTGGCGACCGTGGTGGCGCCCAGCGCCGGGCCGATGGCGGCCAGGGTCTGGGTGGCGAGCGCGCTGGCCAGCGCGAACTTGCGCCCCTCGGTGAGGATGCCACCCAACGCCCGGGTGGAGAAGCGCGGTGTCTCGTCGACGACCAGCAGATGCGGTCGACGGTGAGCCGGATCGGTGCCCTGGCGGCCGAGCGCCTCGATCCGGAAGCGGGCGATGAGCATCCCGCCGAAGATGCCGGCGTTGTCGCCGCCGACCCCCGAGAGGTCGACCAGCAGCAGGTCGCCGGCGTCCATGATCTCCCGCGGGCGGAGGGTCGAGGCCCCCTGGCCCACGATCTGGCGGATCGAGTCGTAGGCGATGAAGGCGCCGAGCTTGTTGGTGACCGCCCCGACCGAGGGATCATCGTTGCCACGCGACGGCCATCGGCTCTGCCAGTAGTTGGCCAGCTCGGGATCGGTGACCGCTTCGACGTACGGCCTGCGGAAGCTCCCGTCGCTCAGCAGCCGGTCGAGCTCGAGGATGGTCTGCGGTCCCTCGGACGAGAGCAGGGTCAGGAGGCCATGTCGCAGGATGTCGCGCATCCGGGGCCCGGTGTAGCGCGGCCAGAGATCCTCGAAGAGGGCCACGAACTCGCTGGTCACCAGCTGCGCCTCCTCCCGGCTGCGGCGCTCGAAGAAGTTGAAGCCACGCGGGTGGGCCCGATCGGCCAGCCGCAGGAGGTGGACCCGGCCGGCATGGCGGGCCGGGATGCGCGCCAGGATGTCGGTCACCAGGTCGCCGTGGGGATCGATGACGGTCGCGCCCCACGGTGTGTCGAGCAGTCCCGTCACCAGGTTGAGCAGGAGGGTGCTCTTGCCCGAGCCGGTGGCGCCGATCACGGCCAGGTGCCGGCCCAGCGTGGCCAGAGGGATGGCCAGCGGCCGGTCGCCGTTGTCGGCGACCACAATGCCCGCGGTGGCGGACGACGCGGGCAGGGCGCCGGCCAGCGGCCGCGGGCGCGGCAGGTCGGCGGCGTCGAACGTCTCGTCGGGCAGGTACCACAGCTGGGCCACCTCCCAGTCGGCGAGCAGCGAGCGCGGCGGCCGCTCCACCGCTCCGGCCACCACCCGCCAGCGGATCTCCTGCCCGGCGTCGGCCAGCGAGTCGGTGGCACCGGTCAGCTTCCAGAGCAGGGCCTTCGCCTGCTCGAAGCTGGTGCCGGCTACCTCGACGAGGATGCTGGTCTCGAAGCCGACGGCGCCCCGGCGCTTGCGGGCGCGCGCCTCGCGTTCGAGCGGACTGGGTGCGACGGCCGGCGAGCCGCCCGATCCGGACTCGCGGAAGAGGAGGCCGTCGACGATCGCCTCGCCGATCAGCGATCCGACCGATGGCCCGCCGGGTGCCTCGGGATCGATCGCCCGCCGCCAGGCGTCGGGCGCAACCGGCCGCAGCCCGATCCGCAGGCGGACCTCGACTCCGGGCGGCGCGGCTCGGGTCAGGGCCGCCGCCAGGCGGTGGAGAACCCGATCGCCGGGCACCTCGGCGACACGAAGCGGCCACGACGCCGATTGGGCCAGGCGGCCGACCGCGGTGGCCGCCACCGGCGCCTCGGCGCGCGACACCGGCCGCGCGTCGAGGACCAGGTGCAGGCTGCGGTGGCTGACGGCGAACTCGTCGAGGACCTGGCGATGGCCCTCCACCTGCCAGGCCAGCGCGCCATCGCGCCACACCACCCGCAGCTCGCTCGCCGGCCAGCCGACGCGCCAGGCGTCGAGGCCACGCCGCTGACGGGGATGGAGGCCGCGGACCATGGCGACCGCGCTGGCCTCGTCGATCTCGCCGACGCGGGCGGGGTTGAGCTCGAGGCGCAGCAGCTCGCCGCCCGCCGCGCGGTCGTACGCCCGCTGGCGGAAGGTGCCGACGAGGCGTGGGCCGAAGGCGATGGCGCCAACGATGACGAGGAGGACCAGGCCGATGACGGCCAGGCCGATGAGCAGATCGAAGATGGGAGCAAACAGGGTGTCCACGGTGAGGCTTCCTTTCGGTGGTTCTGGGCTGGGAGTGGTGGGGGTGACCTGGGCGGTGTCGATGGGACATGGGCAGACCTCCGTGTTCAGGGCTTGGGTGGCAGCACGAGGAGCGGATCGATCGGGATTCCCGAGGCGTCGATCTCGAAGTGGAGATGGGGCCCGGTGGTGACCCCGGTCAGGCCGACCGCCCCGACGAGCTGGCCGGCCACCACCGACTCGCCGACCTGGACCGCGAGCTCGGGCTGCAGGTGGCCGTACAGGCTGAAGACGTCGGGCTTGTGCTCGATCTCGACCACGACCGCCCCATCCGCCAGGCGTCCGGCGACGGTCACCTGCCCGGAGGCGATGGCCCGCACCGGCGTGCCCAGCGGCGCGGCGATGTCGATGCCGGTGTGGAAGTGGGGGTAGCAGTGGCCCTCGTAGCAGCGCGGCGGCTCGAGGGCGAGATCGGTCGGCCCGAAGCCCTGGGTGATCGGCCCATCGAGCGGCCAGACCAGGAGCGCGCCGTATCCGTAGCGCTGGGCCCAGCGCGAGGACCAGCGGCGGGTACCAGTCGACCGGGTTGTAGCGGTACAGGGCGCGCTGCCAGTCGTCGGGCGCGCCGTTGGAGCTTCAGGTACGCGGCGGCGGCCGGGATCGCGTCGGCCGGGTCGCAGATGTCGGGATCGGTCGATCCCGGCGAGCTTGGCGGCGTGGGCGAAGGTCGCCGGCAGGAACTGCATCGGCCCGCGGGCGCCGGCGCTGTTGGGGGCGCAGCCCGACGCGTTGCGGCCGTGGTTGGTCTCGACCTTGCCGACCGCGGCGAGGACCGGCCAGTCGAGCCCAAAGCGGGCGCCGGCCTGCTCGTAGAGGACGAGGTAGTCGGCCGGGATGTCGGCCACCGCCGGCGGCGCGTCGGCGATCGCCGGGTGCGGCGAGCGCGGCCCAGTTGCCGACGAGGACCGCGACCGATCCGGTGAGGATGAGGAGGACGAGCAGGGCCACGGCGCAGCCGCACCCGCAGCCGCGCCTCACCCGGTGTCGGGGGGTGCAGACCTCATCGGATGGGATGGATCGGCCAGGTCGGCCGGACGGGTGGTGAGCGCGGCGTACTCGCGCTCGGCGACGACCGCCTCGAAGGCGGTGTGGCTGCGACCGACGAACAGCAGGCCCTCGCCGGGGCGGGCGTGGAGCAGCAGGCGGCGCTCGGCCGCGGTCAGATCGAAGTAGCGGGCCAGGGCGTCGGCGCCCTCGGGCGCCTGGCCGAACAGGATCCGGATGTCGCACTGCTTGACGATCGGCTCGCCGAAGTCGGACTGCGCAGGAACTCGACGATGTCCTGGGTCGCGAGCTGCAGCCCGGCGTGGTAGTGGCGGGCCGAGCGGGCGAGCTCCTCGACGAACTCGGCGCCCGACGGCTGGCGCATGACCTTCCAGGCCTCGTCGACGACGACCAGCTTGCGCTCGAGGTCGCGGCGCACGGCGTCCCACAGCACGCCGAGCGCGGCGAGCTGGGCGACCGAGCGGACCTCGGGATCGGAGATCGCGGCGAGGCCGATGACGAGCATCCGCCGATCGAGCGGCGGCGCGCCGTCGGCGGCGAACAGCTGCGGCGAGCGAGCCCGACGCCCAGCGCTCGAGCCGTCCGGCCAGGGCCCGCCCGCCCGGTTGGGCGTCGATCTGCTCCGCAAGGTCGGCGAGGGTCGGGGGTCGGCGGTCGTGGGTCGCTGGATCCGGGCCGATGCCGGCCGCCTGATAGACCGCGCGCAGGGCGCGATCGAGGACCGGGCGCTCGTCGCGCGAGAGTCCGCCGACCATGGCCGCCACCAGGCGGGTGAGCGCCGCGAGCTTGGCCGCCAGCCCGACGTCGCCGACGGCGCCGGTCAGGGCGAACGGGTTGAGGCCGGCGCCGGCGCCGAGCTCGAGGTACGTCCCGCCGAGCTCTGCGGTCAGGCGGCGGTAGTCGCCGAGCGGATCGACCGCGAGGATCCGGATGCCGCGCAGGAAGCAGCGGCCCATCTCGGCGCCGGTGAACATCGTCTTGCCCGTTCCGGTCTGGCCCAGCACGATCGCGTTGTGGCTGGTGTGGCCGAAGCGATCGAGGACGATCGGCGCCTCGGTCCGCCGGGCGATCCCGTACAGGTGGCCCGACGGCTCGTACAGGTCCGAGGCGGCGTGGAGCAGCGAGGCCGCCAGCGAGCGCCGAGTCGAGGTTGCGCTCGGCGATCGGGCGCGGCGCGGGACCGGGCAGGACCGCCGACCAGGCGTCGGCGAGCCGGAAGGTGGCGGGCTCGAGATCGATGTCGGCGCCCCTGCGCCTCGAGGCGCAGCAGCTCGAGCCGCTCGCGCAGGCTGGCCCGATCGGGCGCCTCGACGAGGAAGACGGTGTCGACGAGATACACGCGGCCCTCGCCGGCATGGACCCGCCGCCGTCCTGCCACAGCGGTGGCGCCCAGCCGCTCGCGCTCGACGTCGGCGAGCTCGCCCCGCTCGGTCGCCAGGCGTTCGGCGGCACGGACCTGGCGCAGCCGGGTGGTCAGGAAGGCCATCGCCTCGGGCCGCGAGAGCGGTCGCACCCGCATCGCCGCGGCGGCGACGCCCGGGACCGCGAGCAGCGGCGCGAGCCAGCCCGGCGCGATCTCGGCCGGCCAGCGCCGCCCGAGGGCCGCGGCGGCGAGGACGTCCTCGCCCATGGCCATCCCGGCGCTCAGCCGGTAGGTGGCGCCGCGCCGGGCGACGTCGGTCCACAGAGCGGCGAGATCGTCGACGGCCACCTGGCGGGCGGGCAGGCCCTGCTCCTCGGCCATCCGCCCGACGACGCCGAGCGCTCGCTCGAGCTCGGGTCCTGACGGCTGCGTCGAGGAGCAGGTACGCCCGTCGCAGCGGGCGGCGCGGCGCGGCCGCCAGCTCGCGGTACAGGGCGGCATAGGGGCGGTACCAGTCGTGAGCCCGACGCGCTCGCGAGGTGCTCCTCGATCGCGCCGAGGTGCTCATGGGGCGGCCGATCGGCGGGTACCGAGAGGAGGGTGAACGGGCGCGGCACCGCGTCATACAGGGCGGCGAGCGACTCGAGCGCCGCCTCGCGCTCGCCGTCGGCCATCAGCTCGAGGTTGACCGGCGCGAGCTCGAAGCCGCCGACCAGGCGTCCGTCGATGCGCAGCGCGCCGTCGACCGCGCTCGGCGGCGGGCCAGGCTGCCGGCGCAGCGGCCGGCGGCGTGGGACGGCGGAGCGCGGACGCCAACCTCACTGGCTCGTCCCCGGCTGCGACGAGGGCGAGGTAGAAGGTCGAGCTCAGGGCGGCGGTCGCGAACTCCGCCTCGCGCTCGGCGGGGATGGCGATGACCACGCTGCCGAGCTTGGGCGCGACGAGCGGGACGGTGCCGCTGCCACTCGTGCTCGCGCCGGTCGTGAGGGTCTGGCCGTCGGGCGTCCGCAGGGCGAGGATGACGTAGCCCTGGCCGAGGACGGTGGCCGCCGGCGGGCTGGCGCCGGCGCCGGCCGAGACGCCGGTCTTGAGCGCATTCGGCACGGCGATGACGTCGACCCGGGCGCCGGGCGCCAGGGCGGCCCCGACCGCCTGGGAGGGATCGACCGGCAGGGCGAAGGCGACCTGCCCGGCGGCCAGCGGTGCCCCGAAGCCCAGAGCCCGCTCGCCGGGCGTCTGCTCCAACGAGCGACGGTCGACCGTCTGGCCGGCCAGGATCGGCAGCGCGGCGTACTGACCGACGACCTCGTCGACCGAGTGCGCGGCGTTCGGCCGGGGCGTCGGCCGGGCTGACCCGGATCGTCTCGACCATGTCGGACGGTGATCTGGGTCAGCTCGGGCACGTCGACCCGGCCCGCACGATGTCGGTCCGCGGCTGGGCGAAGACGAAGACGCCCGCGGCGACGAGCCCGGCGAGGAGGAAGATGACGATGTAGGGGGTGCGACGGATGCGCATCGGTCGGTGCCTCCTAGTGGCTCACGGCCGCGTAGATGACGGTCACGTCGACATCGCCCGCGACCTCGATGTCGCGGACCGTGCCGTCGTCATAGGTGGTCTCGAGATCGAGCACGAGATGGACCGGGTAGGCGCGCTGGCCGGAGAGCGGCGTGTTCCACTGGATCGCGATCGGGTCTCGCGGCCGGATAGGTCCCGGCGCCGGTGGCGTCGGCCGCGTCGTTGACGCCCGGCTCGTAGCGGTAGCCGAGCAAGCGGGTCGTGGCGCCGCCGATGACGAGCCCGCCCGAGCGCATGAAGCCCTCGGTCACGATGATCGGCCGGACGTAGAGCTGGCAGTGCAGCCCGCGCGGCCACCACAGGGCGGCGTGGCCGGCGGCATCGGGCGCCACCAGCGTGCCGTCGGGCAGCGTTCCCGACGGGCTGGCGCCGACGGTGACGACCGGCGGCACGTACTCGATCGGGAGGGCCGAGACCCCGGTCGCGCTGTTGGTGATGTCGAGGGCGAACGGCACGACCTGCTCGTACGGGTCGCCCGCGGGGGTGAAGAAGGCTCCGTAGGCCTGGCCCGAGACGTGCGCGGTGACGACCACGTCGAATGTCCCCGCGTCATAGGCGTGGGTCGTCGCGAGGCGGTCGGTACCGTTGCCCGGGAAGGTTCGTCCGGCACCGTCCCCGAAGTCGACCGTCCAGCGATCGACATGGACTGAGCTCGGGATGACATACGCCGAGATCGCCTTGCCCAGGTAGGCGAGCCAGCCGGTCGTCAGTTCCGCGGTCACCGTCCGATCCGTGCGGGCGGGGGCCGTGACCGGCTCGACCGCGACCGACAGATACAGGCTCATGTCCGCGTACCCACTCGGGGTCAACCCAATGACCGACTCCGGGCCGCAGCTCACCGGTGACGCCGGGCTGGCGGGATTCACCGTCGACCCGTCGCTTGTCCGGTGGACGAAGATCCAGTACGCGTGGCAATACGGACTCGGCGTCCCCATCTCTCGCCACTCCGACCAGAACTCAGTCTGGATCCGCTTGCCTGTCTCCGAAGGCGGAGCCCACTTCCCGACTGCCTGGACGCCAACGTAGGCGTGTCCGTTGTCCGAGCTCCAGTCAGTCACGGTGACCTGGATCTGATCCAGTGCCCGGGCATGCCCGGTGAAGACGAGCACGAAGAACAGGCCCAGGAAGGTCGAGCCCACCATCTGTGTCAGGCGCCACGCGTTCACTGCTGCGCCTCGAAGGAGTCGACCAACCATCGACCGCTCGACCTGTTGCAGCTGCACGCGAAAGGTGGTCGGCGGTAGCTGCGTCGGGCTCTCCCGCGCCTGGCCGGTGTTCACGTCGATGTCGTAGCCGCCGAGCTGCTGCGTGACACGTCACGGTGGCTGAGGCGCCATCGGCATGCACCGAGAAGTCCGTCAGCACGTTGCTGGTGATGAGAGACGCCTTTCCGAGGTCCTTCTGTCCCTGCAGGAATGCGACGACCGACATGTATGCCGATGACGTCTTGCTTGTGACGTAGGGCTCGATCAGAGACGGGTCATCTGTCTTGCGGCCCTGCGCGAAGGCCTCGAAGAAGGCGCGGACAGCCCCCTCCGGCGTGGATGTCGGATCCGGGGAGGCCGACCGTGATGCGGTCGGCGCTGGCGTCGGGCTGGATCCTCCGCCGCCGGCCAACAGGACGGCCACGAGCACCACGACCACTACACCAACGCTGGCGAGGATGGCGATCGGCAGGCGATAGCGCGGCGGGATGTTCATCGTCATGTCCTCGCCGCCGCTGACCCTTCGATGTCGAGGGTCACCACCGGGCCGATCCCGGCGAGCCCGAGGAGCGGCACGCGAACCGGCGCGTGGATCTCGATGCTGACCGTCGGGGCGGTGTTCGGCGCGCCGGTGATGGGGTCGATCCCGGGCGCGTTGGTGACGCTCACCTGGGCACCCGCTGCGATCTCGGTCGGTGACGCCGCCAGCAGACTCGCCGAGGCGGCCAGGTTCTGGGCGAGGTACTGGCGCGCCAGCTGCGCGGCGGCATCGGGCAGCAGTTGCGGCTCGCCACCACTCGTCAGTGCCGCGACATCGAGCGCCTGGGTGGCGGTCAGGGCGGCCATGTCGATCTGCGCCCGCAGCCGAGCCCGCATGCTCTCGAGCGTTCCGACCGCGAGCACCAGGGCGAGCACGAGCATGAGCAGCGGGAAGAGCAGCACCGCATAAAGGGCGACCTGGCCCCGCTCACCCGTCCGCGACACGCGCATCAGTGGGTCACCTCGCTGCGGGTCACGAACTCGCCTTTCAGCGGCACCGGCCAGGTGCCGAGGAACGGAATCGAGGCCTTGGCGTCGATCGACACCGTCACCCGGATCGGATTGCCCCAGTCGGCGACCGCGGGCTCGACCGTGACCGTTGCCCGGGCCGGGTCGATGCCGCCGTCGCGCAGTTCGGTCGCGATCCGCTCGCGGACCGCCGTACTGTCCTCTCCGACCACCGCCGCCTGGCGGGCGCCGGCGGCGGCCGCCGCGTCGACGACCAGGCGGGTGTGCTCGAGCTGGCCAAAGATCACCACGCCGAGCAGCACTGGGATGAGGACCAGCGGCACGACCAGGACAGCCTCGACCGTCGCCACGCCGCGCTCCGAGCGGCGGGGGTCGAGTCGCGAGCCGAGCCGCAGGCGCGCCATCATCCGCCGCTCAGTAGCTGGCTGGATGAGGTCGCCGATCTTGGTGGCGAGCCCCTGGTTCCAGGCCAGGATCGCCGCCGCCAGGACGACGAGGATGATCCCCGCCGCGATCACGTACTCGAGCGTGGTCAGTCCGCGCTCGTCGGTCCGCAACTGGTGCCAGGCCCGTCGCAGCAGGTCGATCAGGTGGTCTCGCATGTCCGTACTCCTCCCTTCACAGGCGTCCGAGCGTCGATAGGAACAGGGGCAGCACGATGAGCAGCACGAACTCGGGCAGGTACACGCCGGCCAGGATCGCGGCGAGCTTGGGCTGGACCGTCGAGGCGGCGCCCAACAGCCGGTTGCGCTCGCCGTCGCGAAGGCCGCGCTCGTGCTCGGCGAGGACGTCGCCGACGCCCTTGCCGAGATGGCGGGCCTGTGCCAGGGAGCCCGCCAGCTCGTCGAGCTCCTCGAGGTCGGCCGCGGCGGCGACGTCGCGCAGGGCGGCATACAGGTCGACGCCGGTGCCATAGACGGCGACCGCGGAGCGGACCTGCTCGCCCAACAGGTTCCGCCCACCGGTTGCCCGATGGAGCGCGTCGGCGACGTCGGACACGGCCCGCTCGAGCGTGTGGCGCTCGGCAAGGGGCCGGACGAGGGCGAGGAAGTCCGGCAGCTCCCGCCGCAACTGTCCCTGCCGGCGTCGACCGAGCCAGCCGAGGTACTCGGTCGGGAAGACGTAGCCGACGAAGGCGACCGGGAGGGCGATGAGGAGCGTAATCGGTAGGAGCGGGCTCAGTGCAAGGCCGACGGCGAGGATCGCGATGCCCAGCACGAGCTTGGCGGCGTAGATCTCGGCCGGCGGGAGCGCGGCGGGATCGAGCCCGGCCCGGACAATGTCGCGCTCCGACACCTGGCTCGCCAGGGCCGGAACCCGCTCGCCGACCCAACCCGCGAGTGGCGCGAGGGCCCGCTCCCAGGCCGGCCGCTCGGCCGACACCAGGCGGACATAGCGCTCGCGGGCGAGGCCGGCGGCGCGCACGGCGTCGTCGCGGGCGGGGACCGCCAGCCACGGGGCGAAGAGCGCCATCAACAGGCTGAAGACCGCGGTGCCGGTGGCGAGCGCGCCCAGGAGCGTGAGGTCCATCCGTCAGCCCTCCAGCCTCGTCGCCCGCCAGGAGAGGACGACGCCCGGCCACCTCGAGGAGTGCCGCCGCCGGCAGCAGGACGAAGCGCCCAAGGGTCGTGTCGACGACCGGCGCCACCAGCTCGCGGTTGACGAGCAGCAGGTAGAAGAAGAGGGCCGGGATGACGATCGCCAGGATCAGGGCCTGGATCCGCAGCCCGCGGCTCTCGGCGGCCGCCTGGCGGGCGATGGCCTGGTTGCTGCGGGCCGCCTCGTTCAGCGCGCTGAGGACGCCGCCGCCGCGCTCGCCGGCTGATGGGTGACCGCCAACACGGTCAGGGCATCGAAGACCAGGGCCAGGTTGCGCCCCGCCTGGCGCGGCCGCAGGGCGG
>CAVZAQ010000003.1:0-295133 GCA_963773405.1 uncultured Chloroflexia bacterium
TGTCTCGTTTTCGTCGAGTTACGTATTGCTGCAGGTCTTCATCTGGGGCACGGCGAACGTCATCCGTCATGGCCCTGCTCGCCATCCCGTGCCTGCTCGCAAACCTGCGAGCGTCGCCCGCACGTCGCGATCACCGTGTGGGCGGTCGCGTCCGTCGTGACGGTGCCGTTCTCCGCCGGTCGGGCCGGCTGGCTGGGGTTCGTGGCCGCGGCGATCTCTTTCGAGGGCATGACCGGGTGGCCACGCACCCTGCCGTCGGCCGTTCGCTCCGGGCGCATCGCCTGCCTCTGGCGGCGGACGCCGTCTCATGGTCGCGGGCCGTGGCGTCCTGGCGGTGCTCCTCAAGCGCGGAGACCCTCATCCGAGACAACCTCGAGCGCCCGATACCTGATCTGGACGCAGGCGGCCCGGCATCTTCGCTGCCGATCCGCTGACCGGAGGTGGGCCCTCGACCTACTCGTGGCTGCGCCTGACGCACGTGCCTGACTACACGTTCGCCGTCGCCGTCCGGCTCGCCCATGACGTCGCCGTCGCTGACCCTTGCCGATGGCGGCCTGGTCCTGGTCGCTGGCTTCGCCAGCGCTGCTCGCGACCGTCTTCGTTGCCGGCTTCCGGCAGCGTCAGGACCCGTGGCAACGGCTGACCTTCGCCGTACTCATCGGGTTCGGCATCGCCTCGCTTCTCGATGATTTCAGCTCGCTGCCGGCGGTCATGGTGCTCGTGGTGGCGCTGGCGGCCTGGACCGTCGCGGCGGCTCCTCGCGGAGGGACGGAACTATCCCGGGACGTCCGCCGCTCACCTGCTGGCGCCGGTCGTCATCTTGGTCATCGGGGTCCTGGTGCTGCCCTCCGTCATTGGCGTGGACCGGCCCGCACCATGGCGGCGGCCGGCGCGCCAGCGCCGTGGCCGGGGCATGGCCGGATGCGGCCGCCAGTTCCAGAGCGCGACCCAGGCGTATCCCACCGATGCGGGCTACTGGCTGGGGCTGGGCCTGGCGCGTTGGGAGCTCGGAGACTCCGCGGGCGCCACGAGCGCCTACGGGGAGGCGAGGCGATTGAGCCCGGGCGACCCGAGGCCATACGGCGCACTGCGCGGCGCTGACGGCGGATCCGGCGCAGCGGGTGGCTCTGCTGACGAAGGCCTCGAAGCGGACGATGACGGACCCGCAGTACGCGTTCCGCCTGGGAGACGCGCTCATGGCCCAGGGCAGCGAGCGGATGCGGTGAACGCCTACGCGCTCGCCATCACGATCGACTCGGAGCTCGCGTGAGCCTTTACCGGCGCGGGGGACGCCAGCGCTCGACCGCCCCTCGCGGAGGTTGCTCCCGTGGCGGAATCCGCCGCAGCCGCGGTTGGCGACCGGGACAACTACATCCACCCCGAATGGGTTAGATGGGATATCGGGCTGGCACAGGGACGCTACCGTCCGATGCCGGTGCCGCGTGGAGCGCCGTTGCGCTGGCGTCGGCGGGGAACCTGGACGGGGCCCGTGCCGCAGCGGACCAGGCGGAGCAGACAGACCCTTTCGAGGTGCATACCACGGACGCGCTCCTGTACGTGGCGGAGCACGCCTGCGACCGGACGACCTATGACCGGCTGATCAACGCCATGGGCGCCTACGCTCCGCACCGGCATCTCCGGGGTCGCAGAGGTCCGGGAGCATATCTATCGCGAGGCAAGCCTGGGCAGCTACCAGCCGCTGTCGCCCTGGCCGCTTCCCGCGGACCAGCGATGGCCAACCCTGCTCATTGGTGCGCCGCCAGCCTGCCCCGGGGTGGAGCCCGTGACCGCGCGGCGGCGCCGGCTCCTCTTTGCCGCCGTGACCATGCTGGCCTGGGGCGGCCTGCTCTTCGCCTGGGTCTGGCTGAACTTCAACCAGCGCGACTTCATGCAGGACGCGCGGGCCTACTGGCAGTACGACTACGGCAACCTGTACGCGCACGGCACGGTGGGCGGCACGGACGCCTACCTGTACTCGCCGGCGTTCGCCCAGCTCTTCTTCCCGTTCGGAGCGCTGCCCTGGCCGGTCTTCAAGGGACTGTGGTCGGCGGTGAACATTGGCGCCCTGGTCTGGCTGGCCGGGCCGCGCTGGGGCGCGCTCCTGCTCCTCTTCCCCGGTTCTCCCGTCTCGGACGAGATCAGCACCGGGAATCTCCACCTGCTGATCGCCGTGGCGGCGGTGGTGGGCTTCCGCTATCCGGCCAGCTGGGCGTTCATGCTCCTCACCAAGGTGACCCCCGGCATTGGCCTGCTCTGGTTCGCCGGCCGCCGCGCCTGGCGCTCGCTGGCCATTGCCCTGGGGGCCACGGCAGCGATCAGCCTGGTCTCCTTCGCGATTGCGCCGCACCTGTGGTTCGAGTGGGTCGACTCCCTGCGCCACAACACCACGGTCAACATTCCCGGCTACGCCGTGGCGATCAGCTGGCCGCTCGGCGTCCGGGTGGGACTGGCGGCCCTCATCGCCTTGGTGGGTGGGATCCGCAACTGGCGCTGGACGGTGCTCGTGGCCTGCGCGGTTGCGCTCCCGGTCCCCTGGATCAGCGGCATGAGCATCCTGGTCGGCATCATCGCGCCTGCTCCGCGGGAGACCGGCTGCGCGGCGGTTGCCGGAGTCACAGGCAGGACCGATGACGACGCCGGCATCGGTCCGGGCCTGACGGCCGGTCAGCTCCCGCCGCAGCGGACGAGGAGCGCCTGGAAGTCGTCCTTGTAGTGCTCGCACCAGAACGGGTTGTGCTCCGCGGCGCCCACCAGCGCGGTCCCGGGCGGGAGGAGGATGGCGGTGGCGCGGTACTCGTCGAGCTTCGCCTTCCAGTTCTGCGGATGCGCCGCGGATGGACGAGTAGTCGTTGAGGATGGCTCGGGGTACATGTCGTTGCGGCCGTCCACGAAGACGCGCCCGCCGGAGTCGTACATCCGCGAGATCACGTAGCCGCCCCAGCCGTACTCGGCGAAGACGCGGGCATCCGGCTGCTCTGCCAGGAGCTGGTCCACGCCCTGCACCGGCAGGTGCTCGCGCAGCTCGGAGGCCCGGTGTGCCCCCACGTGCGGCAGCATGATGAGGACGGTGGCGGCCATGACCACCGCGGTCGCGCCAATCTCCATGACCCGCCGGATGGTCGCGATCCGCGCCGGGCGGACCGAGGCGGACGGTGCGGCAGGAGCCCGTCGAAGCTGGTCGCCAGGAGGGGCAGGGCGGTCACCGCGGCCAGGGGCGCGTTCCGCAGCGACACGAGGGAGATCACGACCATGATCGTGACGACGATCCCCTGCCAGGCCGCGCGAACCACGCCATCCGGCGACGAGGAGGGCCGCGAGGAGGACCATGAGCCCAATGCTCGCCGGGTCGTGGAAGTTCGGCGACTGCCACTCCTGGATGTTGGTGATGCCCCAGTTGCCCGGCTGCACGTAGCGCAGCGGGTAGAGGATTCCGGCCGGCCCGGCCGGGGTGACCATGGAGGCGGCCACCGAGCCGATGGCGGCGCCCAGCGCCCAGCGCCAGGCCGCGGCCATGGGGGTCCGGCCCAGCAGCGTGGCGAGCGTCCAGATGGCGACGACTCCCAGCGCCACCACGTACAGGCCGTGGAGGTTCGCCCAGAGGACGAAGAGGGGGATCAGCCACAGCACTCGTCGCGGCCGGTCCGCGGAGAGCGTGGAGAGGAACCACATCAGCACCGCCAGCAGGAGCCAGCTGACGGCCTGGGGTCGGACGGTGAGGTACGAGAGCAAGACGCCGGTGGCAATGGCGGCCGCGATGGCAATGGGCGCGACCCGGGCGCCGGCCGACCGCGCGTGCAGCATGGCGACACCCACGGCCCCCGCGCCGATGAGGCCAAAGGAGACCAGGGTCACCACGCCGCCGGTCACCGTCACCAGGCCGTAGATCAGGAGCTCGACAACCACTCGTGCAGCGTCCAGGCGCCGCCGGCATACGTGAACGAGAACGGGTCGGTGGTGGGCACGTGGCCGGTGGTGACGATGAGGCGCCCCGTGGTGACGTGCCAGAAGTAGTCGACGTCGGTGAGCCCGTGGAACGTCGTGGTGGAGACGAGCACCGTGGCGATGGCCGCCAAGACGAGCGCGGTGGGCGCGGCAGCCAGCGGTGACGGCAGGCATCGCGGGGAGTCTAGCGGGTACCCTCCCGCGGTGAGCACCACACCAATGGTCAGCAGCGCGACCCGGACCGTCGTCCGCGACCTGCTGATCGTCTCGGTCCTGGCGCTCCTGGCGCGGGTCGCCGCGGCGGCGCTGGTCGCGTACGCCGCCCTACACGGATCCGGCCTACTACGCCCTGGTGGCGAAGGAGCTGGCCACCGGGCAACGGCTTCCACGTCCCGGTCATCTGGAGCTTCCTGGAGGTGGGAGCCGCCTCCCGGACCCCGCCGTGCTGCCCGGTCGCGGCAACGGTCACTGGATGCCGCTGACCTCCCTCGTGGCCGTCGTGGTTCATGGAGCTGCTGGGGCCCACCTGGCGGGCGGGGCAGGTTCCCATGGTCATCCTCAGCACGCTCCTGGTGCCGCTCACCTACTGGATTGGCTGGGAGCTGTGGCAGAGGCGGTCCGTGGCGCTGGTGGCCGGCGATCCTGGCCATCTTCGCCGGGCCGCTGCTGGTCATGTACCCGACCATCGACAACTTCGCGGTCTTTGGCGCCTCGGCGCGCTGCCGCTCTACGCCGCCGGCGCGCGGTCCAGCTCGCCGCGCCCGGGGCCTGGCTCATGGGCTCCGGCGCGTTGGCGGGGCTGGCGACCCTGGCCCGCGTCGACGGGCGTCCTGCTCGCCGTGGCGCCCGCGACCGCCTGGTGGACTCGCGGCGGAGTCCGTTCGCGCCTCTGGCGCTGGGGGGCCGCCAGCGCTGGCCTTCCTGGTCGTCCTGGCGCCCTGGCTGTGCCGCGACATCGCGACGTTTGGCGCGCGCCTTCCCCACCGCCGGCGGCCACACCCTGTGGATCACCAGCTACAACGAGCAGTTCTCCATTGGCCACCCGGTGGACCTGGCGGCCTACCTGGCCTGGGGCTGGGGCACATCATCGGCTCAAAGCTGGGTGCCTGGTTCGAGATCCTGGGCCGGACCGCGGTGCTCATGGGCGGGATCTTCGTCTTCTTCTTCGTCCCGGGCTGTGGATGAGCGGCGACGCCCGGACCTGCAGCCGTTCATTGGCTACTGGGTGGTGATGTTCGTGGTCATGGGGCTGGTCTTCACCTTCCATGCGCCCGCGCGGGGCCTTCTACCACTCGGCGCCGGCATGGCTGCCGTTCGCCCTGCCCATGGCGGTCGCCTCGCTGCCCGCCGGTCGCGACCTGGTCGGGCCGGGCGTGGCCATTCCTGCGGCGGCCGCAGACCCAGCGGTTCCTGCTGGTGGTGGGGCTGGCCGGGGCCGTGGTGCTCTCCGTGGCGGGATCCGCGACGCTCCTCTCGCAGTGGGAGGACTCCCACCACCAGGACAACATCGCCGCAGCGTACTTCAGATCCCACGGCCTCCAGGACGAGGTGGTGATGTCGGACGATCCCGCCTCGCTCTGGCAGGTCAGCGGGAACCCGGGGATCCCCATCCCGTTCGATCCCTACCCGGTCATCGAGCGCGCCGCCGCCGCCTACGGCGCCCCCTGGCTGGTGGTCGACCGGCGCAATGGCGCTGCCCGCGATCCGCTGGGCCTCTGGGAGGGCGGCGAGGCGCGCGACGCGGACGGGAACCACGCGATCTGGCTGGCGGATGAGCCCGTGCTCGACTCGCACGGTGTGCGCATCTACCGGATCGTGGCGCCCACGGCCACCTCGCCGAACGGCTGGGTAGTACTTCCGGCGCCTCAAGTACTGTTGACCGCGCGCACCTTGCGCGCGGAGGATGGCGGCCGGCCCGGGTACCGGTCCCGGACCAGTACCCACCCATGCTTGGAGACAGAAGGGCACCCAGTGGCGAGATCAGCAACGGCAACCAGGACACCCCGCTCGAGCCTCGAACGGCTCTACGACCAGGCGACGGGCCAGCTCCGCCGCCAGGCACGCGCCACCCACGACCTTGCGGATCGGTACCGCGAGCAGTACCGCCGCCGGCTGGAGTCCTGGGTCGGGCTGCGCGGCCGGCTGGAGAACCGGGCAACCGTTCGTCCCACCGCGGACAGCCCGGCCAGCGGACGACGCCGAAGCTCGACCATCGAGGCCATCCAGATCGAGCACGACGCCCTGGGGCGCGAGCTGGCCGTCCAGCAGGGCCAGCTGAAGCGGATCCAGGCCGCCGCCCATCACCTGGATCTGCTCCACACCTACCTGCTCAGCGAGGACCCCCAGGCGGGCGAGCCGTCCCTGGCCGCGACGGAGGAAACGCCCGCCAGCCTGCGCCTGCGGATCATCGAGGCCCAGGAGGGCGAGCGGCAGCGCCTGGCGGGGGAGGTCCACGACGGGCCGGCCCAGGTCCTCACCAACGCCATCTTCCAGGTGGAGTACCTGGACCGCGTCCTGGTAGCGGCGCCGCGCTCCGCGCATGCGGAGCTGGCCTTCCTGCGGACCATGCTGCGCGACGGCCTGGACGAGGTGCGCGGCTTCATCACCGAGCTGCGACCGCCGGCCGTGGACATGGGCCTGGCGCAGGCCCTCAGCGACCGCGCGGCGGAGTTCGGCGAGCGGCACGGGATCGCCATCTCCGTTGCGGTGGAGGGCATCGACGCGCGATTGAGCCCGGATGCCAAGGCGTCCGTCCTGCGCATCGTGCAGGAGGCGCTCCAGAACGTCCGCAAGCACTCCGCCGCGACGGAGGTGGGCATCACCCTCGAGGGAGACCACCTGGCCATCGCCGACAACGGGCGCGGCTTCGACGTCATGCGGCTGGCCTCCGGGGCGAGCCGCAACTTTGGCCTGCAGTTCATGCGCGAGCGGGCCGAGCTGATGGGCGCGACGCTGCAGATCGAATCGCGGCAGGGCGAGGGGACGCGGATCCTCCTGCGCCTGCCGGACGGCCGCATTGACACGACGCAGAGGTCCATCCAAGGAGGAGCAACATCGTGGTTGACCAGGCACAGGAGCGACGACGCGGCGGCGACCGCCGGAACGAGGGATGAAGACCCGCATCGTCATCGTGGACGGGCACACGCTCTTCCGGCGTGGCGTCCGCAACATCCTCGAGCTCGAGGGGGACATGGAGGTCATTGGCGAGGCCGGCAACGGCCGCGAGGCCATTGCCCTCGTGGAGGAGCTCACCCCCGACGTGGTCCTCATGGACGTGGGACTGCCCGCGCCCAACGGGATCGAGACCACGCAGCGGATCAAGCGCGAGCTGCCGCACACCGGCGTGATCGTCCTCGCCAGCAACGACGACGAGGACCAGCTCTTCGAGGCCATCAAGGCCGGGGCGGCGGCGTATGTCCTCAAGGACATCGACCCCACCGACCTGATCGCCATCATCCGTCGCGTTCGGGCCGGCGAGTACCTCATCAACGACAAGGTCTTCGCCAAGCCGTCTGTCGCCAGCCGGGTCCTCAAGGAGTTCCGCGAGCTGGCCGTCTACGGCTCGGATGCCCAGCCGATCTTCGCGCCGCTCTCACCGCGCGAGGTGGAGATCCTGGACAACATCGCCCAGGGCATGACGAACAAGCAGGTCGCCTACGCGCTGACCATCAGCGAGCAGACGGTGAAGAACCACATGAGCTCCATCCTCCGCAAGCTGAGCGTGAACGACCGCACCCAGGCCGTCGTCTACGCCATGCGCCAGGGCTGGATCAAGATCCCCGAGGACTGAGCCTCAGCCGATGTCGCGAACCACGGTCGATCTTCTCGCTCTTTCGCCGCCCGCGCACCGCCGGACGCGGCGGAGACCAACCTGGTTGGTTACTACCTGCCCGGTGGCGCCGACGGGCGTGACCGTCGAGGCGTTCCTGGATGGCGGCGTCGTGCAGCTGCGGGTCTACGGTCCGGCCGGGCGGCTGAGCGACGCGCTGAACCAGGAGTCGGAGGTCCGCCTGGAAGCGACCGATGGCGGCGCTCCACCGGCCCTCGACGAGCTCCTGCTCCTGATCCCGCCTCCCCAGCAGGGCGACCGCGCCCGTCGCCTTCACCGCCCGGGTCGCCCATTCCGCGTCTGGATCGGACCGTACGAGGTGACCGGGGACGCGCACGTCCCACCCGGCGCCCAGGCCGTGGGGTACCTGCAGCGCACACGCCCGCGGTTCGTGCCGCTGACCAGGGCCACGGTGCGCAGCGCCTCCGGCGTGATCGCAGAACGGGACATGGACGTCACGATCGTGAACCTTCGGCGCGCGGAACGGTTCGAAGACGTCAAGCCGGACGGGCAGCCCTAGAACCGCCGCAAGTCCCCTCGGCGGCAGTACGGATGTTCCATGGGGCCAGGGCGGGGCTGTCCCTACGCTGCTCGCACGTCGACCGGCGGGTATCCCCGGGAGATGTTCATCCACGGCGGTCCAGGCTGGGCCGTCGGGTCTCCTCCTCCGGTGCGGGGAGCCGAGCAGCAGCAGGCTCGGCTCCCCTTCTCTTTGTCCGGCAAACCGGCGCCCTCGGCACCACAGCCCTAACGGGTCTTGACACGCGCCGCGGGTGGTAGAAGGTACGGCACCGGTTCCGGCTGCTTGGGACCATCGGGCCATTCATTCTCAGGTTCGACCCCCTACGCTGCCGGCACCAATCCTCGGGAAAGGAGGTACACGCACCGATGCTTTCCATCGTCACCGGATATATCAGCACTTTTCTCGCGAAGTTCCACAAGGATGATGAGGGGGCCAGACGCTCGTCGAGTACGGACTTCTGCTCGCCCTCATCGCGATCATCGTGATCGTCGCCCTGCTCTTCCTGGGCCCGATCGTGAGCCGCATCTTCCAGAACGTCGGCACCAGCCTGCAGACCGTAGGCTACCACGATTCGCAACGACGCAAAGCCCCCGTCGGCGCGGGGGCCACGGGGGCTTCGCCATCGTCAGCCGCCGGTCCGTGCAGGTACCACTGGGCGATAGTCCACAAGTCCGGTCGAACCGTCATGACGCACAGCCCTAGACTGTTGACCGCAGTCACAACAGGCTGCAATTCCACGCGACCCCTGATGTCATCACCATCCTCCGAGCTGCAAGGGGAATACGTTCGTGAAGCGATCGAACCGCCTGGTCATCTTTGTTGGCGTGCTGCTCGCCATCCTGGCGTTCGTCGGCATCGTCATCGTCCTCAACGGGCAGACGACGGGCCGCAGCCAGGAGCCGACGACGGCCAAGGTGCTGGTGGCCAAGGACGCCATCGACATCGGCACGGCGGTCACGCCTGACATGGTCCAGGTCAAGGAAGTTCCGCTCGACGGCGTCGTCGGCACCCCCTACTCCGACCCATCGCAGGTGGGTGGCCAGCCCGCGCTGGTGACGTTGCCGGCGGGAGCCAGGTCAATCACGAAACGTTCGGCGTGGGGACCAGCCTGGTGAACATCGCCGCGCAGCTCAAGCCGGGGGAGCGCGCCATCGCCGTCCAGCTGGACCGCACCACCGGGCTGAACTTCCTTGCCAAGCCGGGCGACAGCGTGGACATCATCCTCGCCGAGGAGATCACCGTCCTGCAGCCCGCGGAGGACCAGACCGGCGGCGCGCAGCGCTTCGAGGTCGTCAACGGCCTGGAGAAGGCGCGCACGGTGAAGACCGTGCTTCAGAACCTGCGGGTCCTGTACGTGAGCACCACGCTGGCGACGGCGGCGACGCCGGCGCCCGGCGCCATCCCGCCCCGGATGCGAACGCCGAACGCGAACACCAAGCGGCCCTTCCGGACTCGGTTGTCATGATCGTCGCCGGGACGGACCAGGACGCGGAGCTCATCAAGTTCGCGCAGAAGGATCAGACGGAGCGCGGCTCGGTCAGCGTCACGATTCGCGCGCGTGGGCGACACGGACGTCGAGCAGACGACCGGCATCACCATCGACAAGCTGGTGACGGACTACGGGGTCCCGGTGCCCGGCATCGTCCAGCTGCCGCTGCAGACCCAAAGCCCTGACCGCGAACGATTCCTGATCCAGCGTAGGTGACACCGTGATCAAGGTCCTCATCGTCGACGACATCCCGGAGACGCGCGACCACCTGACGAAGCTCCTGGGCTTCGAGCAGGAGGTTGACGTTGCCGGGACCGCCGGCTCCGGCGAAGAGGCGATCCGGCTGGCCATGGAGCTGCGGCCGGACGTGATCGTCATGGACATCAACATGCCGGGCATGGACGGGGTGGCCGCTTCGGAGATCATCTCCCAGCGGCTGCCCACCACGCCCATCATCATGATGAGCGTCCACGGCGAAGCGGAGAGCCTGCGGCGGGCCATGCTCGCGGGAGCGCGGGAGTTCCTCGTCAAGCCGTTCTCCGGTGACGAGTTCGCCCAGTCCATCAAAGCCGTCCACGA
Source organism: uncultured Chloroflexia bacterium (assembly GCA_963773405.1). Classification (GTDB taxonomy): domain Bacteria; phylum Chloroflexota; class Limnocylindria; order QHBO01; family QHBO01; genus CAVXEH01. The sequence continues at coordinate 10,363 of CAVZAQ010000003.1, forward strand.
GCGCGAGCTCGCCCGGAAGGTGCAGCTGGCGGCGACCATGCCCGCGCAGCCGACGCAAGCGAGCGGATGACGGCCACCGACGTCGAGGACCACCAGGTCATCGCCATCTTCTCGCCCAAGGGCGGAGCCGGCCGGACGACCATCGCCACGAACCTGGCGCTCGCCCTGAAGAAGGAGACGGATGCCCGGGTCTGCCTGGTGGACGCCAACCTGCAGTTCGGCGACGTGGGTGTCCTGCTCAACCTGAATCCCAAGAACCGGTCCGTCCTGGATGCGGTGGAGGGTGGTGAGCCCGATGGCGACATCATCGACTCGGTCGTCGTGGACCACTCGACCGGGATCCGGGTGCTCCTGGCGCCGCCCTCTCCGGAGGGCGCCGACCTGGTGACGCCCGCCTACCTGCGCAAGATCATCGACCACCTGCGGGTGACCCACGACTACGTGGTCGTGGACCTGCCATCCGCGCTGAACGACCACTCCCTGGCCGTGATGGACGCGGCCGACACCATCGTCGTGCTCTCCGCCCTGGAGATCACGACCATCAAGAACGTGCGCCTCTTCCTGGAGGTTGCGGATCAGCTGGAGTACGACCGCGGCAAGATCCGGCTGGTCATCAACCGCGCCGATTCGGCGCAGGGGATCCGCATCGGCGACGTGGAGGCTTCCATCCGCCGGCCCATCGACGGATCCATCGTCTCGGATGGGCGGCTGGCGGTCCTCGCGGTGAACCGCGGGGTGCCGTTCGTGGTCTCCCATCCGGACGGGGCGCTCAGTCGCGACATCTTCAAGCTCGCTCGAACGCTTGCGGGCGAATCCACGGCTGCCACGGACAAGCCATCCAAGCGAGGACTCTTCGCACGCCACTGACGGGAAGGACTTAGCGCATGTCTCTGTTGAAGAGGATCGAGCGGGCGCGGCCCGCCGCCGAGGGAGATCCACAGCTTCCGGCAACCACCAACCAGCCGCGTCGCAGACGCCTGCGCCGTCCGGTCCGGGTCAGGTCACGCCCCCTCGCGGGCCCGCCACCGACGCCGGGCCGCTTCCCGGGTGCGCTGCCGGCCCGCGAGTCCTTCCGCGAGGCGAAGTACCGCGTCCAGAACCGCCTGATCAACGAGCTCGACCCCAAGCTGGACCTGACCAACCAGGTCGAGGTCCGGCGCCAGATCGAGGAGCTCTTCGGGAAGATCGCCGACGAGGAGGGCCTGGCCCTCACCCGCGCCGAGCGGGTCCGGATGCTCGAGCAGATCACCGACGAGATCCTGGGCCTCGGCCCGCTGGAGCCGCTTCTCCGCGACGAGACCATCACCGAGGTGATGGTCAACGGTCCGCAGCAGGTCTACATCGAGCGTGAGGGCCGGCTGGAGCTCACCAACGTGACGTTCCAGAACGACGAGCACGTGATGAAGATCATCCAGCGGATCATCGCCCCCATCGGCCGCCGCGTGGACGAGTCCAGCCCCATGGTGGACGCCCGGCTCGCGGATGGCTCCCGCGTGAACGCCGTCATTCCGCCGCTCTCCCTGGTGGGTCCCGTCATCACCATCCGGAAGTTCGCGGCCACGCCGTTCACCGTGGAGGACCTCATCCGGTTCGGCACCGCCACCCCGGAGATGTTCGAGTTCCTGGAGGCCTGCGTGAAGGCCCGGCTCAACATCTTCGTCTCCGGCGGCACCGGCTCCGGGAAGACCACGGAGCTGAACATCCTCTCTTCGTTCATTCCGGATGACGAGCGGATCGTGACCATCGAGGACGCGGCGGAGCTCCAGCTGCGCCAGGAGCACGTCATCACCCTGGAGTCGCGGCCGGCCAACATCGAGGGCAAGGGCGCCATCCCCATCCGCGAGCTGGTGCGCAACGCCCTGCGCATGCGGCCCGACCGGATCATCGTCGGGGAGTGCCGAGGCGCCGAGGCGCTCGACATGCTCCAGGCCATGAACACGGGCCACGACGGCTCCATGTCCACCGGCCACGCCAACGCGCCGCGCGACATGCTCTCCCGCCTGGAGACGATGGTCCTCATGGCGGGCATGGACCTGCCGCTGCGGGCCATCCGCGAGCAGATCGCCTCCGCCGTGGACCTCATCGTCCACCAGAACCGCCTCAAGGATGGCACGCGCAAGATCGTGAACATCACCGAGGTCCAGGGGATGGAGGGCGACGTCATCGTCATGCAGGACATCTTCATCTTCGAGCAGACCGGCGTCGTGGACGGCAAGATCCAGGGCAAGCTGCGCCCCACCGGGATCCGGCCCAAGTTCGTCGAGAAGTTCGACGCGGCGGGGATCCACCTGCCGCCGAACGTCTTCGGCTCGCCGTTCTAGAAAGGGACGATCCGAATGGAGATGCTGCCCTTCATCATCGCGGGCCTTGCCGCGGGAGCCGTCCTCCTGGTGGCGGTTGGCATCGCCATGAGCGGCGGGAGCGGCGGCGTGGCCTCACGCCTCGAGCGCTACGCATCCGCACGCGGTGAGGCTGCTCCATCGTCCGAGGGAGAACGGACTCGGCGCTCGTCGCGGGCCTGTCGCGGGTCATCGAGCGCCAGGACATGGCCGCGCGGATGAGCATCGAGCTCGCGCGGGCAGACCTCAAGCTGCGCCCGGCCGAGTTCCTTGCCTTCTGGATCGCGTCCCCGTTCGTGTTCCTGGTGGTGGGCTACGTGCTGGGGTACGTGATCCCCGGCTTCCAGAATCCCATTGCGCTGGTGGCCCTCTTCGCTGTGGGCGCCTACTTCCCCCGCTTCTACCTGAAGTTCCGCCAGGGGCGTCGCCTCAAGGCCTTCGCCACCCAGCTGCCGGACACGATCACCCTGCTCGCCAACTCGCTCCGCGCCGGGTCGTCGTTCCTCCAGGGCATCGAGCTCGTCACGCGCGAGGCGCGGCCGCCCATCAGCGAGGAGTTCGAGCGTGTCGTGCGGGAGATGGCACTGGGCATGGCGCTGCAGCCCGCCCTCAACAACCTCTCCCGGCGGGTGGCCAGCGAGGACCTGGAGCTCATGGTCACCGCCATCAACATCCAGAGCCAGGTCGGTGGCAACCTCGCCACGGTGCTCGACTCGATCGCGTTCACGATTCGCGAGCGCGTCCGCATCCAGGGGGAGATCCAGACCCTCACCGCCATGCAGCGCTATTCCGGCTACGTGATCACGCTGCTCCCGGTGGGTCTGGCCGGCATCCTGTTCCTGATCAGCCCCACCTACATCACCCCCATGCTGCAGCGCCCGCCGGAGCTTTTTGGCCTGCCAATGGGCATCATCTTCTTCGCAGTCGGCCTGCTCAGCATGGGCCTCGGCTACCTGCTCATCCGCCGCATCGTCGATATCAAGGTCTAGACAGATGGAAACGACTCAGATCGTCATCGCCGGCCTGGCGGCTGCTGCCGTCCTGCTCATCACCGTCGGCTTCGCCGCCCGACCCGGCAAGGATGCCGTGCAGCAGCGGCTCGAGCAGCTGGTGGTCCAGCCCACGACGCTCGAGGAGTTCGAGCTCCAGCAGCCGTTCTTCGAGCGGGCCATCCGACCTATCGTCAAGCGGCTGGCCCGGGCCGGTCGCCGCAGCGACCAGGGCGGAATCATCGCCCGAACGGATGCCAAGCTCGAGAGAGCGGGCTATCCCGGCGGCCTCCGCGGCGCAGACTGGATGGGCGTAAAGCTGCTGGCCCTCATTGGCTTTCGCCATCCTCGGGTTCCTGCTCGGCCTCGCCATCGGCGGAGTCACGGGCGGCCTGTTCTTTGCGCTCGTGGGCGGTGCCGTGGGCTTCATGGCTCCGGAGTTCTGGCTGGGGCGCAAGGTCCGCGCGCGCGCGGAGGAGATGGTCCTCCAGCTGCCGGACGCGCTGGACCTGCTCACCATCTCGGTGGAGGCCGGTCTGGGATTCGACGCCGCCCTGGCAAAGGTCGTGGAGAAGATGGACGGCCCCCTCGTCGACGAGTTCCGCCAGGCACTGGCAGAGATCCGGATGGGGCGCACTCGCCGCGAGGCGCTGCGCGACGTGGCCAAGCGGGCAGACTCCCAACCGATAAACAACTTCATTGGCGCCATCGTCCAGGCCGAGCAGCTCGGCGTGCCGATCGCAAAGGTGCTGCAGATCCAGTCGAACCAGCTCCGCATCCTGCGCCGGCAGCGCGCGGAGGAGGCCGCGGCCAAGGCCCCGGTGAAGATGCTGTTCCCCATGGTGGGCTGCATCTTCCCCACGATCTTCATCGTCATCCTGGGTCCGGCCATCCTCACCGTGATGAGAGGCACCGGTATCTGAGATGCAGCCGGCACTGCGGCCGGCGATCCTGCTGGTCGACGACGACCCCAACCTGCTCTCGGTCCTCGCGCGTCGAATCACGCGCGAGGGCTTTGACGTCCGGACGGCACCCTCCGGGGTGGCGGCCTTGGCTTCCCTCGAGCGCGCCTGGCCTCTGCTCGTGGTCGTGGACCTCATGATGCCCGGCATGGACGGCTTCGAGGTGTGCCGGCGAATCAAGCGCATCGCCGACCTGCCCATCATCGTGCTTTCCGCGGTTGACGCCGGCGAGGCGAAGGTCCGCGCCCTGGAGGAGTACGCGGAGGACTACATCACCAAGCCCTTCAATCCCGATGAACTGGTGGCTCGCGTCCAGCGAGTGATGCGCCGCGTCTCGAGCGGGCATCCATGGCTCCAGCTCAACGACGGGGAGGTGCAGATCGACCTCGCCGGGAGGCGGCTGACGACCCTGGCAGGAAATGCTGCCCTGACACCGGTGGAGGTCCGACTGCTCCATGTCCTGGCGGCGTCGATCGACCGGATCGTTCCGACCGGCGTGCTCCTGGACCGGGTGTGGTCGGAGGCCGATGGTGCAGATCCGTCCTACGTGTGGGTGACGGTTCGGCGGCTTCGCCGCAAGCTCGAGCTGGACCCGGACCATCCGCGGTTCCTCCTCACCGAGCGAGGGGTGGGTTACCGCCTGACGTCCTCGGCGGAACCGGCGGAGCCCGGCTTGCTGCATGGATCTCGCTGATCGCGCCTCACGACTGCTCGCGCTGCTCCTGGCTGCCGTCCTGCCCCCGCTCGTCGCGTACTCGATCATCCAGACGGCCCTGCCGGATTGGGTCGCCTCCGTGGGGACGGGGACGAGCCTGCTGATCGTTGGCGCCGGGGCATTTGGCTGGGCCGTGCTGGTGGCCGTGGTCGGTTCGCGATTCCTGGCGAGTGATGTCCAGCAGGTCGTCGAGCTGACGGAGCGCGGCGGGCGGATGCCCGGGGACACGGACGAGGCGCGGTCCGCGGTCGCCGAGCCACCCGCTGCCGAACGTCGGGTCGCCGCCGCGCTCGACGAGCGGAATCGCCAGATCGGCATCCTCGCAGAGCAGTTCGGAGCTGCACCCATAACGGCAGAGCCCGGTGGGAACGCTGACCCATCTCGTCGCCCTCACTCGTGAGCTGACCGGCGATCCGACCTGGGAGCTGGCCATCCTGCGCTCTGATGATCCGGATGCCCTGCCCGGGGGTGTATGACGACGGCTCCGAAGGGCGACCGCTGCCACTCACCGAGTTCCACGGCTGGGCATCGGTCAGCGGGCAGGGTGAGCACGAAGCGGGCGGCGCCCCCGGGGCCAGGCTGGCGCTGGTGGGCCCTGGGGTGGATTCATGCTCGATCGACGTTCGGGCCGGGCGATCTGGCGAACGGTCTGCTCATTGCGCCGTGGGAGGGGAGAACGGACCCGTCCCCGGCCGAAGTCAACCTCGACAGCCTCATCGGCCGCCACGTTGGGACCGCGGTCGAGCACGCGCTGCTCTACCATCGGCTCCGGCAGCAGGCGGAAGAGCTGAACCGCATGGCCACCGTCCAGGCGGACTTCCTGCGAAGCGTCACCCATGACCTCCAGACGCCGCTGACGACCATCCGGGCCCTCTCGGCCGAGATCCGGGCCATGCCCAGGCTTCCGGCCCAGGCCAAGGACGATGTCGCCACGATCGAGGAGCAGGCGGATCGCCTCAGGCGCATGGTGGGTCAGCTGCTGATCGCATCACGCATCGAGGCCGGGGCCGTGACGCCCCGTCAGGACGTCCTGCGCTGGGAGCCCATCATCGAGCGGACCTGGCGCGCACTTCGGCCGGCGAGCCACGTCCTGCGCCTCGACACGGAGCCGGTCGCGGTCATCGGGGATGCCGATCGGTTGGAGCAGGTGCTGTGGGCCCTGCTCGACAACGCGGTGAAGTACAGCGACGCCGGCTCCGCGATTGCCGTCACGGTGCGCGGGCGGCCACGCCGGATGCGGACGATGGCCTCATCGCCGAGCGCCGCGCGAGCGAGCTCGTCGCGGAGATGACGGTGTCGGACGCGGGATCGGGATTCCGCCGGAGATCCGGGAGAGGGTCTTCGACCAGTTCTATCCGGGGGGCTGCCGCGCGCGAACGGGTCCCGGATGGCAGCGGGATAGGGCTGTACGCGGCGCGCGGCCTGGTCTCGGCGATGGGCGGGACGGTGCGGGTCCAGGGCGCCGCGAAGCGGTGGAACGAGCATCTGCATCTCGCTCCCCGGGGAGTCCGTGGACGAGCCGGACGAGAGGGGACGACCGAAGGTACTAGGGACTCCCACCCGGTCGCACGCTACCGTGCAAGGTGATGTGCAAGGTGCCCCTGCCACTATCCGGCCAAAGACAACAAGAGGCGTACCCGAGCATGAAGCTGCCCGTCCGGACACGCCGTCGCGGCGATGCCGAACCGCACGCGGCCAGGCCCTGGTCGAGTTCGCGCTGATCCTGCCCATCGCCCTCCTCATCCTGTTGGGCATCGTGCAGTTCGGATTCCTGTTCTCCGGCCAGATCGGCGTCATCAACGCGGTGCGCGAGACAGCGCGCTACGGATCGACCTCGCCGGTGAGCGACACCGCCACGGCCACGGCCGACGGGGCAACGTGTGCGGGTATCTGAAGAACACCGCCATGACCCGGGTCCCCGGCTACAGCACGGGCAATGTCGTCTTCTCCGGCGCCACGTACGTGAAGTACGAGTCGTACACGGATCCGCACGACGGCACCGCACCTACTCGGTTCGCATGACGGTGCACATCGAATACAAGCATCCGCTGGTGGTGCCCATCATCAGCGCGATCATCGATGGGCTCGACGGCGCATCTGACTCCGCCTTCCGGTTGGGGGCGACCGAGGCGATGCGAGTCGAGAACATCGTCCTGACCACCAATCCATCCATCAACACGACGGTGAACTGCTCATGAACGCGCTGCGTGGGCGGCATCGCGAGGATGGACGTGGCCAGATTCTCATCCTGTTCGCGCTGGGTCTCGTCGTCTTCATCGGCTTCGCTGCGCTCACCGTGGACATCGGCTCGCTGTACGTCGCACGTCGCAACTACCAGAACGTGACCGATGCGGCCGCGCTCGCCGGCGCTGCATTCCTCACTCGCCCCATCAACGACAACTGCGTCGACGGCTCGGGCGGCACCAGCAAGCCGGAATGCGCGCGACGCGGCAGCCTGGGGCTACGTCAACGACCACCTGGGCCTTGGGTTGTCCAGCGGACAGGACGCCACCACGCGGCAATCGACACACCGGCCGCCGGGCGGAACGAGACGCCCACCGGCGGAGGCGCCGCCTACACCATCTGGATCTCCACGCCACCGAACGGCGCGGCGAGGTCACCCGCCGGCCGCAGGCGAGCACCGTCGCGACCGCCCAGCAGGTCATCTTCGTGCGGGTGGACCGCCAGCGAGACGTCTTCTTCGGGAAGATCTTTGTTCCGCAGGGCTTCAACGTCTCCGCCTGGTCGACCGCCGGCATCTTCCCGAACCGCTACGCGGTCATCACCCTGCGCCGCGGGCGCGGAGCACGGAGATCGACCAGGGCCGGCCAACACGACGGACATGAAGACCGCCGGCACCAACTCCGAGCTGAACGTCGTCAATGGCGACGTGGGCGGCAACTGGGGAATGAAGCTGACCGCCGGATCGTTGCTCAAGGTCTACAGCACGACCGGAGACGAGGCGAACGTCTACCTCATCGACAACGTCTCGTGCGGCAACTCGTGCTGGTCGCCGGGCCAGTTGCGACGACGAACTCGGGCAACAAGGTCGCCAGCCAAGAAGCTCCCCGGCTTCGTGCAGGACCCGAACTACCCCGCCCCGCCCATCCCCGGAGCAACCTGGCCGAACGGGCCGGTGGACAACACGGCGCCATCCCTCGATATTCCGAACGGTGACACCGCCGCCAGCCATTCAGCGGTACCACACCCAGCATCACGATCACCACGGGCACCGTGATCAACAGCTGGTCAGTGCGTCGGGGTCGTCCGGCACGCCCAGCGACGCCCCCAAGCTCGGCCCCGGCACATACCACATCACTGTCCACAACAACTCCTGCGTGATCCTGGATCCGGTGAACCACCATTCCAACCCGGGTGGCGCCGGAGACGTGGCAACGCCTCTTTCGTCCACGCAGGCGCCGGGGATCTTCTACGTGGTCGGGACCGTCAACATCCAGCACGACGCGCTGATCGCGGGTGCCGGCGTCACGGTGATCGTCCGACCATCCGGCGGCGGCGGCGGGAGCCAGTTCTCCCCGGGCAGCGGCGGCGTCATGGATCTCAACACCGAGCTGTACGGCGTGGGAACCGCCAACAAGCTCGGCGGCTGGACGACGAAGGGGATGACTCCTTACACATTCAGCGGCGGTGCATGGACATATCGATCCTCATTGGAGAACAACCCTGCACTACGGCGTGGGCATTGCCCTCTATGTCCTCAAGCCAGGCCAGGCGGGCATCTCCGTCAGCGGAGGAACGAGCGTCATCCAGGTCAACTCGGGCTCGGCGCTCGCCTGGCAGGGCGTCACATACGCGCCGAATGACAACGTCGCCATCTCGGGTCAACCGCATCACGACGGTATCGGCCAGCTCGTCGCGTGGACCTTCACCTTCAACGGCGGCACCACGGTGACCCAGACGTACGACGGCCCCGGCGACGGCTTTCCGTACCTGATCGAACCCTGCGTGCTTGTGAGTGGCTCCTGCCAGTAACAGCCCTTCCCTGCCAGGGGTTATTACGGCGCCCCGGTCCATCCCGTCGGACCGGGGCGTCTCTCTGCCCGCTAGGATCCGCATGCCATGAACCGATACGTCCGTGTCACCAACGCCACCCGCGACACCGTGATCGCGGAGCGGGTCCGCATCGCCAAGGGCCTGTGGCAGACCGTCTTTGGCCTGCACCTGCTCCCGAAGCTCCAGGCCGGAGAGGGGCTGCTCCTGCCGGGTGCCACCACCATCGACACCACGTTCATGGGCTACGCCATTGACCTGGTCTTCGTGGACGGCTCCTCGCGGGTCACCCGCCTGGTGCCGCACATGGTCCCCTGGCGGATGGTGCTCTCCGGGCACGGTGGCAGGGATTGCCTGGAGCTTCCCGCCGATGCCCTGGTCGGGACCGGGACCCAGGTGGGCGATCAGCTGCTGCTCGAGGACATCCCCGCCTCGATCCCCGCCTCGTAAGGGACCGATAAGCCGCCGATACGCACCCGCGCGGCACACTCCCGCGCATGGCGCTGCTCGACGTGCTTCTCCCGCCGTCCTGCGCGGGCTGCGGCCGATACGGCTCGCTCCTGTGCGATGCGTGCCGGGCATCGTTCCGTCCGGCGAGCCCGGCCGCGGTCACCTTCGTCCAGGCGGACCCGGCCATCGTGGTCGGGGAGGCCCTCACCCTCGCCCTCGCGGCGTTCCGCTACGAGGGCACGCTCCGTCGCGCGCTGGGCCGGCTCAAGTACGGAGGAGCGCCCGCGGTCGCCAAACCGCTCGCGCGCGACGCCGCGCCCGCGCTGCGCTGGCTGCTGGAGGTCACCGGACCCGCCACGCTCGTCCCGGTCCCGGTGCACGTCGCGCGGCTCCGGCGGCGCGGCTACAACCAGGCCGGGCTGCTCGCGCACGCGCTCGCCCGCGAGGTGCGTCTCCCGCTCAGCGACTGCCTGGTCCGCACCCGGGCCACCACCCGTCAGCACGGCCTTGATCGGGCGGCGCGGCTGCGGAACCTGCGCGAAGCGTTCGCCATCCGCCACCGCGGGCGCCCCCCGCCCACGGCCATCGTGGTCGATGACATCCTGACCACGGCGGCGACCCTGGAGGCGTGCGCATCGGTCCTGGTCGCAGCGTGGCGCGCAGACCGTCTACGGCTTCGCCATCGGCCGGGAGGTCTGAACGCCCTTCGTCTCGCCCGGTGCTACCGTAGTGCTCCACGATTCTTCGGGAGGCACTCGGAGATGAAGACCAGCGTCAAGGCGCGCAATCTCGAGCTCACCGACCGGCTGCGGGCCACCATCGAGCGCAAGCTGCGGCGGCTCGACCGGATCTCACACCCCGACGCAGAAGCAACCGTTGAGCTGATCACCAACGCCTCGCATGCGGCGGCCTCGCGGAACGTCGCGGAGGTGACCCTGGTGAGCGGCACGGACGTGGTCCGGTCCGTCTCTTCTGGGTCCACGCCCGTCGCCGCGCTGGACCTGGTGCTCGACAAGCTCGAACGGCAGGTGGTTCGGGCCAAGAGGCGGCCGCGCCGCGTCCGCGAGCGGGCCGCCGACGAGACGACGGAGGTCCTGGCCCGGGAGGCGCTCGGCACGCTGGACCCGCTTCCGGCGCGCGCGACGGCTCGACGCTGGTAACGCGGGTGAAGCGCTTCGACATGATTCCCATGTTCGAGGAGGACGCCATCACCCGCATGGAAGAGCTGGGGCACGCGTTCTTCATCTTCCTCAACGCCGAGAGCGAGCAGCTCTGCGTGGTGTATCGGCGTACGAACGGGACCTACGGGCTCATCGAGCCCATGCTGGGACCCAGCCGCAGGACCCGCTGAGGGTGCGGCCGCGTCCCGGCCCTCCGCTGCGCCGCGCCCGCGGGCTCAGCGCAGGAGGACCGGCAGGAAGAGCATCCCGGCCACGATCAGGATCAGCGACACGAAGAACACGAACAGCGCGACGCTCAGCAGGTCGCGTTCCGGCTGAGGCTCATCCGCAGGCGCCATGGCCAGCACCGTAGCAGACCGGCAGCCCCGCCGCCGCCTGACCTGGCCCACGGGGGCACCGCGGGTGGGGATCCACCTTGGCGTCGCCATCGGCCTGTTGAAGACGGCCCGGCGCGCGCGCCAGATTGGCGCCACGGCGCTCCAGATCTTCAGCGACAACCCCACCGCCTGGCGGCGCCGCCCGGAGCCGCCAGCGGCCGCCCCTGCCTTCGTGGCGTACACCGCGGCGCGAGGGGATCGACCCGGTCGTGATCCACGCCAGCTACCTGATCAACCTGGCCGGCAGCGCAGAGCCGTTTGCCAGCCAGTCCCGCGAGGGGCTCATCTTCGAGGTGCAGCGTGCGCCGCAGTACGGCGCGCGACTGGTGAACACCCACATTGGGTCGCACCGCGGCACGGGCCACGGCGCGGGGCTGCGCCGCATCGCGGAGAACGTGGACGCGGTGCTGTCGGAGATCCCCGCCGGCGTCCGCCTGGTGCTGGAGAACAGCGCCGGCGGCGGCGACAACCTGGGTTCGGCGCGTGGAGGAGCTGGCGGAGATCCTGGAGCAAGTCGCAGCCCTGCGCGGCGACCAGGCGCCGCGGCTGGCCTTCTGCCTGGACACGGCCCACCTGTGGGGCGCCGGCTACGACATCTCGACCCCGAGGGGAGCGACCGCGGTCATCGACCGCTTCGCGGAGCTCGTGGGCCTGGAGCGGCTTGCCCTGGTCCACCTCAACGACTCGAAGTCGGCGCTGGGCTCGCGGACGGACCGTCACGAGCACGTGGGCGGCGGGCAGATTGGCCACGCGGGCCTGGGAACGTTGCTGCGCGACGCACGGCTGGCGGCGGGAACCACGTTCATCCTGGAGACGCCGGGTACCGACGAAGGGTTCGATGCGGTGAACCTGCGGCGGGTCAGGCAGCTCTACGCCGGGGCGGAGACGCTCCCGGTGCTGCCGCCGCGCGCGTTCCGGGTCACGAGGCGCGCGTCACGCCAGGTGGCCGGCGACTGATCCGGGACGGCGTCGCCCGCAGCGAATCTGTCTGAGCGCGACTGCAGGGACCGAGCCGGGCCGGAGCTGGGCGCCGAAGGGCTCAGGCGCCGCGCGAGAGGCCGTTGGTGCCGGCGGGTATGGAGCCGCGAACACGCCGCGTGCGAAGGGTGATGTAGGCCTGCATCAGCTCCCGGACGTCGTTCTCGGTGAGCAGCTCGTCCCCGCGAAGCGCGTACTCGACGCGGGTGGTGGGCAGGAGCTGGCGGGACGAGACGCTGGCGAAATACGCGGGGCCGTCCGCCTCGTCACGGATCTCACGGAGTCCGCGCGCCAGCTTGGTCGCGGTGCCAAGTGACGGCATGCGATCGCCCTTGATGAGGCGGGAGATGGTCGAGTGATCCACTCCCGACTGGAGGGCAAGCTGACGCTGGCTCATCTTCTTTTCCTTCAGCTGGGCGCGAAGCCAGGTGTTGAAGGAGCGGGGCGATTGAAACGTCATGCCACTTCGTTCTGTTCAGAGCACGCCACCGTGCTGGACGCATGGGTGGTGCGTGCATGCACCCGCAGCATGGCGCCAGCATCTGAAGCGCTCAATAGGAGGAAGGTACCGAGCCGTCCCGCAATCGACACAGTGCCACCTGGCCCCTCACCCACCGGTCGCCGATCCGCCCGCGGCGGAGGCCGCCCGCGAGCCCGCACTGCCGCCGTGGGCGCGTCGCACCATGCCGCTGAATGCATACGCGATGCCGCCCAGGATGATCACGGTCACGATGGAGATGGCTCGATCCACCAGGGCCACCGCCGTCGCCGGCTCGTGCGCCACCCCGTAGATCAGAGCGCGCCAACGATCCCGGCCTCGACGAAGCCGACGCCGGCAGGGGTGAGCGGGATGGCGGTCAGGAGCGCGGCGGCCAGCGCCACGAAGATCGAGGCGCTGATGCCCAGGTGGTTGATGGCCGGCAGGTCGAGGGCGTGGATCACGAAGTAGACCCGCGCGCCCTCCAGGAGCCAGATCATCACCGTGAAGACCAGGATGACCGGAATGGCCCGCGCCGTGAGGGCACCGGTTGTGCCTTCATGGAACCGCTCGTAGAGCTCACGAAGCCGCTCGGGAAGGAAGCCGCGTGACCCGCGTCCCGTAGAAGCGCAGGGCCACCACGAAGAGCACCAGGACGAGGGCGACCACGAAGCCGATCAGGAAGAGCGTGTCGACGTCCGATCGGTTCCGCCCGCGGAAGCTCCAGAAGCCCGCCGCGAGCGCCAGCGCCGAAGATGACGATGATGTCGGCGATCCGCTCGATGAAGACGGTCCCCACCGTGCGCGAGGCGGACCCGCCGTAGTTGCCCTTGAGCAGCCAGGCCCGGTACAGGTCACCCAGCTTGGCCGGCACCAGGCAGTTCACGAACCACGACAGGAAGAGGATCTCGGTTGCGCGGGACGAGGCCGATCTCGGTCCCGGCCCGCGCCAGGATGAAGCGCCATCGGGCTCCGCGGATGGGGAAGGTGAGGTAGTAGACCGCCAGCGCCGCGAGAAGGAACCAGACGTTCGCACCCAGGACGTCCTGCCACAGGTCGGCCCAGTGGATCTTGAGGACGAAGATGAAGAGGAAGGCGAGGAGCGCAAGGCCGAAGGCGATGGAGCCAATGGTCCGCACGTTGAGGAACCGGCGGGCAGAGGCTGACCTCCTGCTCGGGGATCTCCTCCGTTTCGGGGGCGTCGAGGTACTCCTCGACCTCGTAGAGCGGGTGGTGCTCGTGCTCGTGTCGTGCTGGTCCGGATCAGCCACGGTCGTTCCGTTCGGCGTTCGTCCGCTTCGCCGGACTCGTTGGCGTGGTGCGGTCGCGGAGCTCGTCCTGCGCTGGTCTGGCCGGCGGCTCGTCGTCCCGGGCGTATCCCCACCGAGCGCCGGTGCGGAGGCGCGTCCCGGCCCAGCCACCGCCGCGCGATGTTGCTCCACACCGCGTAGCGGGTGGTCAGGTGGACGAGCACGGTGGAGCGGCTCCCGTGCCACTCTCCCTGCGGGAGCACGGCCTTGAGCTGCGCGGCGTTCGGCGAACGGCGGCAGAGCATTGAAGCTCATCGCGACCTCGAACGCCGCGTGCGAATCGCTGCACGGCGATGCCGGGCAGCTCGTAGCGCGCGGCGAACTCGGCGGCCCGCTGGTTGTGGCGCTGGAACGTGACGCGGCTGTTGAAGATCTCCACGGCGTCGATCTTGCCCGCCTCCGCCAGCGCGTGTCAGTGGTACTTCCCGGATATGCGAGCAGCGAAACGGATCAAACGGATGGGGAATGCTGACCAGGCCGCCCTGAGCGTGGATCTCGTCTGCGGTCTCCTCGGCGGAGAGGCCGCGCGGGATCGTGCGCTGCAGGAAGATGCCCACCACCTCGCCGTCGGCGGTGCTCACCTCCTCGCCCAGGATCACGGTCAGGCGGTCGTCCACGCCCATCTCGCGCGCCGCGTCGCGCACGGCAATGGCGCCCTCCACGTTGTTGTGGTTGGTGACCGCGATGTGGGTCAGGCCGCGCTCCATGGCGGCCCGGATGAGCCGCTCCTCGGTGAGCACGGAGTCGCGGCTGAAGCGCATGTGCACGTGGAAATCGGCGAAGACGCGCGGCGGCCGGCCCTCCCCACCCGTCTTCTCGCGGAGCTTGGCTTGCGCGCCCACGGCCGAGGCCGCCAGGCTCGAGCGGTCACCGGTCGGCCGGCCGCCGGTCATGAGCTGGACACCAGGCTCTTCCGGTAGCTGCCGTAGTGCTCGAGCGCCATGCCGGTCCCCACCGCCACCGAGTTCAGGGCGTTCTCCGCCACGTGGCAGGGGATCCCGGTCACCTGGGTCAGGAGGGTGTCCAGGTTGCGCAGCAGCGAGCCACCGCCGGACATCACCATCCCCTTGTCGATGATGTCGCTCGACAGCTCGGGCGGCGTCTGCTCCAGGACGTTGCGCACCGCCGTCACGATCTGCTGCAGCGGCTGCTCAATGGCCTCCGTCACCTCGCCCGAGGTGATGGGGATGGTGCGGGGCAGGCCCGCGATCAGGTCGCGGCCCTTGACCTCCATGGTGAGCGGCTCATCCAGGGCCAGCGCGGAGCCAATGGCGATCTTGACCTCCTCCGCGGTCCGGTCGCCGATCATGAGGTTGTACTTGCGGCGGATGTAGTTGGCGATCGCCTCGTCGAAGCGGTTGCCGGCCACCCGCACGGAGTCGCTGACCACGATCCCGCCCAGGGCAATGACCGCGATCTCCGTGGTGCCGCCGCCGATGTCGATGATCATGTTGCCGCTTGGTCCCGCAATGGGCACGTTCGAGCCGATGGCGGCCGCAAGCGGCTCCTCGATGAGGAACGCCTCCCGCGCGCCGGCCTTGAGGGCCGCGTCGCGCACGGCGCGCTTCTCGACGCTCGTCACGCCGGACGGCACGCTGATCATCACGTCCGGCTTGAAGATGCGGACCCGCGCCACCTTGTTGAGGACGTAGCGGAGCATGGCCTCGGTGATCAGGTAGTCGGCGATGACGCCGTCGCGCATGGGGCGGATGGCGCGGACGTTGCCCGGCGTGCGGCCGATCATCTCGCGTGCCTCCTCGCCCACGGCCACGAGCCGGTTGTCGTCCTCGCTGATGGCCACCACGGACGGCTCGTTGAGGACGACGCCCCGTCCCTTGATGTAGACGAGGATGTTGGCGGTTCCGAGGTCGATTCCGATCTTCATGGTTGGGCTGCGCGTGCCTGTCGTGCGTGGTTGGAAGGCCGCTGCGCTGAGCGCCGCATTGCCCGCACCGGGCGCTGTCGCAAGGGGCGTCCGCAGTATACCGGGAAGGGCGCGCGGGCCCCAGCGCGTGCCACGTGTGCCACGGGTTCCACCTGTGCCACCGGTTCCAACGGTGCCACGGGTCCCACACCTCAGCGTCCAGGTCTGCGTAAGCGGCAGGTAACCGTGGGGTAAGCGCCCTCGTTCACCATCGGCGCATGCAGGACGTGCGGCTCGGAAGCGTCGTGCGTGCCCTTCGACGGCGGCGGCGCTGGCGGCAGGCGGATCTGGCGGTGCGGGCCGGCGTCCATCGGTCCACCATCTCGCTCGTCGAGCGCGGCCAGCTCGAAGGGGTGACGTTGCCCACCCTGCGCCGCTGCCTGGCGGCGCTGGAGGTTCAGCTCGTTCTGGCACCGCGATGGCGGGGCGCGGACCTGGACCGCCTCCTCGACGAGGATCACGGCCGGCTGCAGGCCGCGTGGAAGGGGCGCCTGGAGCGGCGGGGCTGGATGGTCATCGCGGAGGCAAGCTTCAACCGCTACGGCGACCGCGGCCGCGTGGATCTCCTGGCATGGCACCCGGTCTGGCGGGTCCTCCTCGTCGTGGAGATCAAGACGCTCATCGCGGATGCCCAGGGTCTGCTCGGATCGCTGGACGTGAAGCTCCGCGTGGCCGGCTCCGTTGCGCACGAGCGCGGATGGGGGCGGCCGGCGGCCGTGGTGCCGATGCTGGTGGTCGCGGAATCGTCGACCAACCGGCGCCGCATTGCGTCCCTGGAGCCGCTCTTCAGCCGCTTCTCTCTTCGGGGACGCGCCGCGCTGGCGTGGTTGCGCCATCCCGATGGGCATCCCACCGGGATCCTGGCCCTCTCCGACTTGCCACCTGCGCGCCACAGCAGCGTTAGGCGGGTTGGAAGGACCCGGGTGCGGCGTTCAGCGTCTGCGCCGAGCGTGGACGGCGGCGCTGCAACCCGCCTGCGGGGCCCGGGAGGCGCCTAACGCTGCAGAGAGCCGCGCCTGACGAGTCAGGAGCCGATACGCCGCGTAACGCGCACCACAGCCGCGCCTGACGAGTCAGGCCGGGCTGAGGGGCAACCGGCGAGCGGGGGCGGAGACGAACGACGGGCACGGGGGCCGACCGAACGGTGGCGGGCAGTTCCGGGGCTGCTACCATCGGCTCATGGCTCACGAGCACGGCGACGAGACGCCCGCCGACCCCGGTGGCACGAACGAGCCTCTCTCCGCAGAGGAGGCAAACCGGGCCCATCTCCGCGGTCCGGCCGGCAACCCGGACCACGGGTTCCGACGCATGCAGGAGCTGCGCAAGATCAGCCGCGACTACCCGTTCATCTGCCCGGTCGACTTCAAGCCCCACAAGGGCTCGCCCATCGGCTCGGATCCACGCCAGGACCCGGACTTCATCGGAAACCACCGCGAGGACGACGGCGCCCACTACCTCGGCTAGACCGATGGCGGCGCGAGCGCGACCCACTCCCCATGCAGACCTGTGACCAGTGCGGCACCCGGATGCCGCAGCTCCCCGTGCGGATCGAGATCGTCCGCGAATCGGGCCCCATCGGCCTCGCTTCCGACCCGGCCCCGGGCGAAACCGTGAACTTCACGAAGCGGTACGCGTTCTGCTCCTCGGATCACCTGTACCTCTGGGCTCGAGAACGGCGCTACATGCTCTGCAACCGCGAGCCCACCCGTTTCGAGGAGGGGATGCAGCCGTTCATGCCCTCGCGCCACATGGGCGGGCGGCTGGGCCTCTGCGACGGCCACCACACGGGGCCGCACGAGTGGAAGGAGGCGTGGCCCGGTTGACCGCCACGCCCGTGACGATCCGCCGCGCCCGTGACGATCCGCCGCGCCGACTAGACTGCGCGTGATGCAGAAGTTCATCGTGACCGGCGGCCAGCCGCTGAACGGCGAGGTCTCCATTGCCGGGGCCAAGAACGCGGTCCTCAAGCTGATGGCCGCGGCCACGCTCACCGACGAGCCCTGCATCCTGCACAACGTGCCGCAGATCAGCGACGTCGCGATCCTGCGCGAGACCATGCGCGACATCGGCTTCGAGGTCCACCACCCGGAGGTCGACTCCCTCGAGATCCGCGCCGGGCTCGCGGAGTGGCTCTTCATCCCGCTCGAGGCGGCCATGAAGATGCGCGCCAGCTTCATCCTCCTCGGCCCGCTCCTCGCCCGCTTTGGGCAGGTGATCATCTCGAACCCCGGTGGCGACCGGATCGGGCGGCGGCCGGTGGACCTTCACGTGGAGGCCATGACGGCCATGGGCGCGGAGATCGACTACAAGAACGGCTACTACTTCGCCAGCACGCCGCAGGGCCGGCTGCACGGCGCCCATATCGAGTTCCCGTACGTGACGGTCATGGGCACGGAGAACGCGCTCCTCGCCGCCGTCCTCGCGGATGGGACCACCGTCATCGAGAACGCCGCGCAGGAGCCTGAGACGGACGACCTGGTGGCCATGCTCTGCGCCATGGGCGCCCGGATCGAGCGGACCGCGCCGCATCGGCTCCAGATCGAGGGGGTCGACCGGCTGGGCGGCACGGAGCACCGGGTGATCGGGGATCGGCTGGAGGCGGGAACCTTCGCCATCGCCGCCGCGGTGACCGGCGGTGACGTGACGGTCCGGGGCATCGCGCCGGAACACCTGGGCGCCTTCCTCGAGGTGCTGGACCGGATGGGCGTCCCCTACGAAGCCTCCAAGGCCGATGGCGCCACGTCCGCAACCGACGGCTCGCTCCGCGTGCGCTCCGCGACGGAGTATCGCGCCGCGGACGTCGAGACGCAGCCCTACCCCGGATTCCCCACCGATCTCCAGGCGCCCCTCGCCGTGCTCATGACCCAGGCCGATGGCACCTCGACGATCCACGAGACGATCTACGAGGATCGGCTCGAGTACGTGACGGAGCTCAACAAGATGGGCGCGGTGATCGAGGTTGAGGACGACCGCCATGCGCGGATCGCCGGACCCACGCCGCTCCACGGCCGCGAGGTGGCCATCTCGGACCTGCGCGCCGGAGCCACCATGGTCCTCGCCGCGCTGGCCGCCGAGGCCACGAGCGTCATCTCCGGCGTGGAGCACGTCGACCGCGGCTACGAGCAGATCGAGTCGAAGCTCGTGACCCTGGGCGCCCAGATCGACCGCATCGACGCCTGACGCCGCCATCGCGCCGGTTCCGCGGCTCCCGCGCCGCAACCCGTCATCCGGCGCCGCTGAGTTGCCGGGCGCGGCTGTGGCCCGCGTTATGCCGCGTAACGGCTTCCGACTCGTCAGACGCTGCCCTCCGCAGCGTTAGGCGCCTCAGGGACGCTCGGAACGGGTCGCGCCGGCACCGTCCACGCTCGGAACGGGAGCAGAGCGCCGCAGCCAGGCCCCTCCAACCCGCCTAACGCTGCTGTGACGCGCAGGTGACAAGTCGGAGGCGGTTTCGAGGACAGCGCGGTCGGCCGCGCGAGCGGCACCCGCGGCCGGCGGCGGTTCCGGCAGCAGCGGACGGCGGCGGTTTCGGCAGCAGCGGACCAGCGGGCCGGCGGGGCCAAGCCGCGAGCGGGGTCAGCCCCGGGAGCGGCGGCGGACGGCGATCCGTTCCCGCATGAGCGCGGTCTGCAGCGCGGCGCGGACGCGGGCGATGTCCACCGGGTCACGAGCCTGCTCCAGCTCCGCCTCGGCGCGCTTGCGTGCCTCGACCGCCCGCTGCTCGTCGATCTCGTCGGAGTGCTCCGCGAGATCGGCCATCACGACGACCTTGTCGGGTCGCACCTCCACGAACCCGCCCGAGATGAGGAGGATCTGCTCCGTCCCGCCCTTCTTGATCCGCAGCTCGCCAATCCCGAGCGCGCTGATCAGCTGGGTGTGGTGCGGCAGGATGCCCAGCTCGCCGTCGGCGCCGGGGACGATCACCATGTCGACCTCGTCGGCGTAGGCGCGCCGCTCGGGCGAGACGATCTCCAGCTGCAGGGGCATCAGCGCGTCCTCATCGGTTCTACTTCATCCCTTCGGCGTTCTCGATCGCATCCTCGATGGGTCCCGGTCATCAGGAACGCCTGCTCCGGCAGCATGTCGTGCTTGCCCTCCAGGATCTCGCTGGCGCCGCGGACCGTCTCCTTGCGCTCGACGTACTTGCCGGGGCGGCCGGTGAACTGCTCCGCCACGAACATCGGCTGGCTCATGTAGCGCTGGAGCCGGCGGGCACGCTGGACGGTGACCTTGTCCTCCTCGGAGAGCTCGTCCATGCCCAGGATGGCGATGATGTCCTGCAGGTCCTTGTAGCGCTGCAGGGTGCGCTGCACCTCGCGCGCGACGTCGAAGTGCTCCTGGCCCACGACACGCGGATCGAGGACGGTGGAGGTGGAGGTGAGCGGGTCCACGGCGGGGTAGATCCCGATCTCCACGATCGACCGCTCGAGCCGGATGGTGGAGTCCAGGTGGCCGAAGGTCGTGGCCGGCGCAGGATCGGTGTAGTCGTCGGCGGGAACGAACACCGCCTGCAGCGAGGTGATGGACCCCTTCTTGGTGGACGTGATCCGCTCCTGGAGGTCGCCCATCTCGGTGGCCAGGGTGGGCTGGTAGCCCACGGCGGACGGCATGCGACCCAGCAGAGCCGATACCTCCGAGCCCGCCTGGGTGAACCGGAAGATGTTGTCGATGAAGAGCAGGAGATCGCGGCCCTGCACGTCGCGGAAGTACTCCGCCATGGTCAGGGCGGTGAGGCCCACCCGCTGCCGGGCGCCGGGGGGCTCGTTCATCTGGCCGAAGACCATGACCGTCTTGTCGAGAACGCCCGATTCGGTCATCTCGCCAATCAGGTCGTTTCCCTCGCGCGAGCGCTCGCCCACGCCGGCGAAGACGGAGTAGCCGCCGTGCTCTGCGGCGATGTTCCGGATCAGCTCCTGGATGATGACCGTCTTGCCCACGCCGGCGCCGCCGAAGACGCCGACCTTGCCGCCGCGCTTGAACGGGGCGATCAGGTCGATCACCTTGATGCCGGTCTCGAAGACCTGGACTCCGTCTCCATCTCGTCGAAGGCGGGCGGCTGGCGATGGATGGGGAGCATCTCCTTCGCCTTCACCGCGCCCTTGCCGTCGATGGGATGGCCCAGCACGTCGAAGACGCGACCCAGGGTGATCTCGCCCACGGGGACCGTGATGGGGGCGCCGGTGTCGACCGCATCGAGGCCGCGGGCCAGGCCGTCCGTGGTGGACATGGCGACCGTGCGGACCCAGTTGTTGCCCAGGTGCTGCTGGACCTCGACGACGAGGCTGTCCTCCCCTTCGACCTTCTGCCCGCCGGGGCGCTTGATCTCCAGGGCGTTGTAGATCGCGGGAAGCTCGCCCGCGGGGAACTCGACGTCGATGACGGGTCCCGTGATCTGGATCACCGTTCCGGTGGCCATCAGTCTTCTGTGTACTCCCTTGCTATCAGCCGAGGGCCTCGGCCCCGGACGCGATCTCGATCATCTCGCGAGTGATGGTGGCCTGGCGCGTCTTGTTGTAGACGAGGCTCAGGTCGCCGATCAGCTCGTTGGCGTTGTCTGTGGCGCTGCGCATGGCGATCATCCGCGCGCTCTGCTCGGAGGCGTTGTGCTCCAGCACGGACCGATAGAGGTCCACCGCCACGTAGTGCGGCAGCAGCTGGCTGAGGACCCGCTCCGGCGTGGGCTCGAAGAGGTAGTCGGCGTTCGAGAGGCGCGCCTCCTCGCCCATCTCCGGCTGCTCGACGGGCAGGATCTGCCGCACCTCGGCGCGCTGTGAGAGGGTCGAGATGAAGGTGGTGTAGGCCACGGCAATCTCGTCGTAGCGACCGGCGAGGAAGTCCTCCGTCACGAGCCGCGCAATGGGGGTCACGTCGCTGAACGCGGGCCGGTCGCCGAGGTTCGTGAAATGCGCGGCGACGGCAATCCCGGCTCGCCGAATACCGTCGCGGCCCTTGCGGCCCACCGTGATGGCGTCCACGACCGGCGGCTCGCCGTCAGCCCTGTCCGCGCGCTCCGCGGTCCAGCGCAGCGCCGCGCGGACGACGTTGCCGTCCAGGGCCCCGGCCAGGCTGCGGTCCGTGGTGAGCACCACCAGGCCGATGCGGCGCACCGGCCGGCGCGCGAGGAGCGGATCCGCCTCTTCGGTCACGGCCGCCGCGACGCGGCTCAGCACGTCGCGCAGCTGGTCGGAATACGGGCGAGCCGCCAGGATCGCGTCCTGGGCGCGCTTCATCCGCGAGGCGGCCATCATCTCCATCGCCCGGGTGATCTGGGCGATGTTCCGGATGGAGCCGATCCTGCCGCGGATCTCCTTGAGGCTGGGCATGGGCTAGCCCTGCTCCTCCCCGTCGGCGTCGCCCGGGGCCTCGGCATCGCCTCGTCGCCCGCAGCGTCGCCCGCGGCGGCGGCGGCATCGGCATCGGGCTTCGACTCCGTGGCCTTCGGAGTGGCGCCCTTCTCCTCGGCGCCGTATCCCTCCTGGTCGCGGAACGCCTCCACGGCGGTGCGCAGCTGCGCCGGTCAGCTCGTCACTGAGCGCCCGCTCCTTCGCGATGGCGGGGAGCACGTCGGGGTAGGTCGACTCCAGGAACCGCTCGAAGCCCGCCTCGAACTCGCCAACCCGCGCGGTGGCGACGTCGTCGAGGTAGCCGTTCGTGGCGGCCCAGATGATGGCCACCTGCTTCTCGACCCTGACCGGCGCGAACTGCGGCTGGCGCAGCATGGCGGTGAGCTTGTCGCCGCGGGTCAGCTGGTCGCGGGTCGCCTTGTCCAGGTCGGAGGCGAACTGTGCGAAGGCAGCGAGCTCGCGGTACTGGGCAAGGTCCAGGCGCAGCCGGCCGGAGACCTGGCGCATGGCCTTGATCTGCGCGTTGCCACCCACGCGGCTGACGCTGATCCCCGCGTTGACCGCGGGCCGCTGGCCCTGGTTGAACAGGTCGGTCTGCAGGAAGATCTGGCCGTCGGTGATGCTGATCACGTTGGTCGGGATGTAGGCCGACACGTCGCCGGCCTGCGTCTCGATGATGGGCAGCGCGGTCAGCGACCCGCCGCCGTTCTCCTCGTTCATCCGCGCCGCGCGCTCCAGGAGCCGCGAGTGCGCGTAGAAGATGTCGCCCGGGTACGCCTCACGGCCGGGCGGCCGCCGCATCAGGAGCGAGACCTGGCGGTACGCCCACGCGTGCTTGGAGAGATCGTCGTAGACGCACAGGGCGTCGCGCCCGGCCTCCATGAACTCCTCGCCCATGGCCACGCCCGCGTACGGCGCCAGGAACTGGAGCGGCGCGGGGTCGCTGGCGCCGGCGGCGACCACGATGGTGTGCTCCATGGCGCCGCGCTCCTCGAGCTGCGCGACCACCTGGGCCACCGTCGACTGCTTCTGGCCAATGGCGACGTAGATGCAGATCAGGTCCTCGCCCTTCTGGTTGATGATCGTGTCGATGGCGAT
The DNA here is from genome assembly GCA_963773405.1 of uncultured Chloroflexia bacterium. GTDB lineage: Bacteria > Chloroflexota > Limnocylindria > QHBO01 > QHBO01 > CAVXEH01. Next base: position 33,519 of record CAVZAQ010000003.1, read on the forward strand.
GGCGGTCTTGCCCGTCTGGCGGTCGCCGATGATCAGCTCGCGCTGGCCACGGCCGATGGGGATCATGGAGTCGATGGCCTTGATCCCGGTCTGGACCGGGGTGTCGACCGGCTGGCGGACGATGACGCCTGGAGCGATGCGCTCCGCGGGGCGCGTCTTCTTGGTGGCGATGGGCCCCTTCCCGTCGATCGGCTCGCCCAGCGGGTTCACCACCCGGCCGATGAGCGCATCACCCACGGGGACCTCGACCACGCGGCCGGTGGTCTTGACCTGGTCGCCTTCCTTGAGGTCGGTGTAGTCGCCCAGGATCAGGGCGCCCACCGTCTCCTCCTCGAGGTTGAAGGCCATCCCCATCACCCCACCGGGGAACTCGAGGAGCTCCGAGGCCAGCGCCCCGGAGAGGCCGAAGATCTGGGCAATGCCATCGCCCACCTCGACAATGGTCCCGACGCCTGCGACATCGGCACCCTCGTCGAATCCCTTGATCTCGCTCCTGATGATCGAGGTGATCTCGTCGGATCGGATCGCCATCTGGTTTCTGTCCTCTTCCCTCGCTGGTCGCCGCGGATCGCGACGGCGTTTCCCTTGTCTCGGTGCCGTGCCGCCTCAGACGGCGATCAGGCGCGCGCGGAGCCGCTCGAGGCGGCTGCGCACGCTGGCGTCGTAGAGCTGGTCCCCGATCCGCACGGCGATTCCGCCGATGAGCGCGGGGTCCACCTGTTCTGTGAGCTCGATCTCGGTGCCGGTCAGCTCCCTGAGCCGAGCGGCAACGGCGGTGCGCTGCGCCTCCTCGAGCGGGAGCGCCGAGCGTACCTCCGCGCGGGAGATGCCGCGCTCGCTGCGCAGCAGCGCCTCGAAGTGCTCGACCATGGCGTCGATCGCCCGGGGGCGGCCGCGCCGGATCATGAGGAGCACCAGGCGCAGCGCCCCGGCGCCGACCTCGTTGCCCACCAGCCGCCCCAGGATGCGCTCCTTGGTGGTGTAGGGGACGGCCGGATGCCGGACCAGGGCCCGCATCTGCGGCTCCGCGAGGAGTGTCCGCAGGGTGCCCAGGTCCCGCTCCCACTCGTCGAGGTGCTTCTCCGATCGTCCGATCTGGAACGCTGCCTCGGCATAGCGTCGCGCGGCCGTCTGCTGGCGTGCCACGGTCAGTTCTTGGAGCCCTTGGACGGCTTCGAGCCGGCCGGCTCCACCTCCGCCAGGAAGCCCTCGACCAGGCGGCGCTGCGTTGCCCCGCTCATCTCGGACTGCACGAGCTTGCCGGCGGCCGAGAGGGCAAGGTCGGCGACGGTGCTGCGCAGCTCGGCGATGGCCTTCTGCGTCTCGCCGGCGATCTCCTCGCGGGCGCGCTCGCACCAGCTTGTCGGCCTCGACCTTGGCCTCGGCCAGGATCTCCTGCCGGGAATCCTCCGCGATCTTGGTGGCGCGCGCGATCATGGCCTGCGCCTCCTTGCGTGCCTCGGCAACGGCGGCCTCGCGCTCCGACTGGGCAAGGGCCCTGTCCCGCTCGGCCGATTCCGCAGCCTCGAGACCCTGGCGGATCCTGTTGGCGCGCTCGTCCATCAACCGCAGCATGGGCCGGAACCCGAACCGGTTGATGAGGTAGACGATGATCAGGAAATTCAGGATCTGCGCGATCAGCTTGAACCAGTCGACGCCGAACGCGGTGAAGAACTGCATGGATCGCCGGGGACTACTTGACGAAGACGAGGATGAGGGCGACGACCAGCGCGTAGATGGCCACGGCCTCAGTCAGGGCGATGCCCAGAACGAACGGCACGAAGAGCGTGTTGTACGACTCCGGGTTGCGGCCGATCGCCTCCATGGCCTTGGAGACGCCGATACCCAGGCCGATGCCCGGGCCAATCGCGCCCAGACCAATGGCCAGCCCGGCGGCGAGGGGTGTCAGATCCACGTGTTCAGAACCTCCTGCGTGCCCTCCGTGGGTGGGGGAGGGCTTCCCATCATCCCCCGCCCGACGTGATGCCGGCGGGGACGCTGCTCTCGTTCGGCGCTGCGCCGCTCTCGAGGTTGGGGTGATGCGCTTCCGCCTGGTGCTCGATCGTGGCCAGGACCACGTAGGTCATGGACAGCAGCGCGAAGACCAGGGCCTGGACGATGCCGAAGAGGAGCTCGAGCCCGAGCACCACGAAGACGAAGACCGGCCCGATCGACAGCAGCACCAGGACGAGAACCTCGCCCGCGAAGACGTTGCCGAAGAGCCGCATGGAGAGTGAGATCAGGCGCGAGAGATTGCTGATCAGCTCGATTGGTCCCATCAGGGGGGCCAGGATCCGAGGCTGCGGCAGGAGGACCTCCTTGAGGTATCCGCCGGTGCCCTGCACCTTGATCCCGAAGTAGATGAAGGTCACGAACGACACGATGGCAAGGCCAAGGGTGAAGTTCAGGTCTGCCGCTGCAGCGCGCACGAACGGGACCAGGACCCGTTCCCCACCCTCGTTCGCGTAGTAGCCAATGGTCCCCACGCCGGGGAGGATGCTCATCCAGTTGGCCACCAGGATCAGGATGAAGATCGTGGCGATGATGGGCAGGATCTGGCGCCACGTGCGCCCGCCCTGGTCGCGAACCACGCCGTGCATGAAGTCGAACGGCAGCTCGATCAGCGTCTGGAGCCGACCCGGGACGATGGCCGCGCGTCGCGAGATGTAGACGGCGGCAGCGAGCAGCAGCAGCGACGCCAGGACGGCGCCGACCATGCTGTTCGTGACATCCCACGGGCCGATCCAGAACAGGTGCTCGGCCTTGAGCGATACGTGTACCACGCTGCCTGAACCCTACCTCCTCAAGCCGCTGCGCGCCACGATCCAGATCGTGTACATCGCAGCAGAGATGCCGACCAGCATCCCGATGAGGGTGAAGATCGGCGTCGTGCCCAGCCAATTGTCCACGAACAGGCCCGGGCCGAGGCCCAGAATAACCGAGACGGCGAGTCGCAACCCGAGGTCGAAGACAAGGCCGGCGCCCGGTCTGGGCGCTTCGATCGGCCGGCGCGGCCCAGAGGGGCCGGCGGGATCCGATGGACCGGCGGGTCCTGGCGTCTCAGGCGCCATGCTCAGCCATCCGATCCACGATCACGCATGCCCCGGAGGTTCCCGCGGATGTAGAGCCAGATCCCGGCAATGGCAATCACGTTCCCGGCCACGAAGCCCACGAGCACGAGCAGCGGCGACGTGCCAAGGATGCCGTCCGCCGCCATCCCTGCCAGCGTGCCGCCAAGGATCGAGGTCACCACGATCGCCGATACGGCCCCAAGCACCTTCAGGAGCCTGAGGCCGGGCTGGTCCATCGTGCCGTCTATTGAGGGCGTCAGCCGGCCGGTACGCCGGCGGCCGGGATCGGCTCGCCCGCGCGCTCCACGGTCCAGGGCAGTCCGGGCACCGGGAAGCGGTCCGCGACCGCCGCGACACGCTCGCGGACGGCGGCCTGGGCCGCCTCGTCGCCGTGGGCCGCGATGCCGTCCACGATCAGGTCCCCAATGGTGCCCATCTCCGCCTCGTGCATCCCGCGGCTGGTGACCGCGGGGGTGCCGACCCGGATCCCGCTGCCCACGAACGGCGGGTTGGGGTCGTAGGGGATGGTGTTCTTGTTGACGGTGATGTTCACCTCGCCCAGGGCACCGTCCGCCTCCTTGCCCGTGACGTTCCATGGCCGCACGTCGACCAGCATGAGGTGGTTGTCCGTGCCGCCGGTGATCAGGGCGCCACCGCGCTCGGCCAGGCGCGCCGCCAGGGCCCGGGCGTTGGTGACCGTCTGCGCCGCGTCGCGCCGGAACTCGGGGCTCGCGGCCTGGAGGAAGGCCACCGCCTTGCCGGCGATGACGTGCTCCAGCGGACCGCCCTGGATGGCCGGGAAGACCGCCTTGTCGATCTGCTTGGCGTACTCCGCCGCGCACAGGATCATGCCGCCGCGCGGCCCGCGCAGGGTCTTGTGGGTGGTGGTGGTCACGATCTGGGCGAAGGGGATGGGGTTGGGGTGCACATCGGCCGCGACCAGTCCGGCGAAATGGGACATGTCGGCCATGAGCAGGGCGCCGACCTCGTCGGCAATGGCCCGGAAGGCGGGGAAGTCCCAGATCCGCGGGTACGCGGTGGCCCCGGTCACGATCAGCTTGGGCTTGTTCTCGATCGCGAGCCGGCGGACCTCGTCCATGTCGATCAGGTGCGTCGTGGGGTCCACGCTGTACGGGACGAAGTTGTAGTACTGGCCGGAGAAGTTCACCGGCGAGCCGTGGGTCAGGTGGCCTCCCTGGTCCAGGGCCAGGCCCATCACCGTGTCGCCGCGCTCCAGCACGGCGTGGTAGACGGCCATGTTGGCCTGCGCGCCGGCATGGGGCTGGACGTTGGCATGGTCGGCACCAAAGAGCGCCTTCGCCCGGCTGCGGGCCAGCTCCTCAACCTCGTCCACGACCTCGCAGCCACCGTAGTAGCGGCGGCCCGGATAGCCTTCTGCGTACTTGGCGGTGAGGACGGAGCCCACCGCCTGGAGGACGGCGAGCGACGGATAGCTCTCCGACGCGATCAGCTCCAGGTTCGACCGGGTGCGCTCCTCCTCCGCGCGGACGAGCGATGCGATCTCCGGATCCTCCGTCTCGAGGGGAGCCCAGAAGTCCATGCTGGCTAGCTCCATGCTGCGGCGTGCTTCGGGTGGTCCGACGAGTGTAGACCGATGGCGGCGCCCCGGCGAGACGCAGGGCGGCGGACGGTTCAGGAGCGGTCCATCCCGGTTCGGGCCCACACGGGCCGCGCCAGCGGGCCGGCGGCCTCGTCCCGGTGACTCTGCCGTGAAAGGGACCAGGCGGTGGCGTTGGGCGATCGCGCATGCCTGCGGACTATAGACGACCGCCTATCCCCACACCCTCGCCCTGCTCCATGCCCATCCGGCCCAGCAGCCTGCAGCCCGCGGCCCATGCGAACGGTTCGTCGCGCTTCATCCGGCGCGACTCCTCGGCCAGGATGGCAGCGTGGTGGGGGTGCTCACGGGCCAGGACGGGGTGGCGGCGGAAGCGCCGCGTCTCGTACGCCACGAACGCCGCGTATCGGTCCATGGGCTTCGCACGCGAGATCGCCTGCTCGACGCCGGGCTGGAAGTCGATGGGCACCATGATCCTTCCGAAGAAGGCGCCCAGGTCCAGGGCGATGCGGTCCACCTCCTGGCTGTGCCCGCCCAGGCGCAGGATGGGCCCTGGCGAGGTGAAGACCGCGATGGTGGTGTCCAGGCCCTGGGGAGCCGCCACCAGCTCGCCGCCCAGGGTCACGAAGTCGTTCTCGACACCCAGCCGGTCGACGATCTCGACCTTCCCCCAGGTGAACCCCGAGGTGAAAGGCACCTTGGTGCTCCGCGTCAGGTCAGCGCCGTGGCCGCGGCCCGCGTCGCCGGTGGTCCAGTAGTGGATCAGCTCGGGGTCGAAATGGCGCAGGGTGGGCCTGTCGCGAAGGGCGACCATCAGCCGCGAAGGTCCGGGGTGGACCGGGTAGCGGGTTTCAAGCCAGAAGCCCAGGTCCGCCAGACGCGCGGCGGCCTCCGGCAGATCGGCGGTCATCGGCATACCGCCATGGTCGTCCGGCAGCTGATGGGCGACAAGGTCCACAGGTCACCCCACGGCGGGACGCTGGGCCAATGTTTGTGCTTCTCTCTCACAAACGAACGTGATAGGCTCGTACAAACACGGAGACAGCCCCGTCCGGGCACGGGACCGGCCTGATCGGCGCAGGAGGATGAGAGGGTGGGCGAGAGCTTCTTCTCCGAGATCGCGGAGCCAATTCGGTTCGGCGGTCTGGGTTCGGACGATCCGTTGACGTTCAAGGTCTACGAGCCGGATCGGCTCGTGCTCGGCAAGCGCATGGAGGACCAGCTGCGGATCGCGGTCTGCCTCTGGCACTCGTTCAACTGGCCCGGCTCGGACGTCTTTGGCATGGGGACCTTCGACCGACCCTGGCTGGATCCCTCGCAGGAGCCCATGGCGGCGGCACGGGCCAAGCTGGACGCCGCCTTCGAGTTCATCGCCAAGCTGGGCGTCCCGTTCTTCTGCTTCCACGACCGCGACGTCGCGCCCGAGGGAAGCACCTGGGCGGAGACCCGCGCCAACCTCGACAGCGTGGTCGACCTGATCGAGGGGCACATGCAGCGGACCGGCGCGCGCCTGCTGTGGGGGACGGCCAACCTCTTCAGCCACCCGCGCTACGCGGCGGGCGCGGCCACCAACCCGGACCCCGAGGTCTTCGCCTACGCGGCTGCGCAGGTGAAGACCATGCTCGAGGCGACCCACCGGCTCGGCGGCGAGAACTACGTCCTGTGGGGCGGCCGAGAGGGCTACGAGACGCTTCTCAACACCGACCTCGCGCACGAGGAGGAGCAGCTCGCGCGCTTCCTGACCCTGGTCGCGGAGCACCGCGAGCGGATCGGATTCACCGGGACGCTGCTGCTCGAGCCCAAGCCGCAGGAACCCACCAAGCACCAGTACGACTACGACGCGGCCACGGTGCACGGCTTCCTCGTCCGGCACGACCTCGACAGCGTCTACCGCCTCAACCTCGAGGTGAACCACGCGACACTGGCGGGGCACAGCTTCCAGCACGAGGTCGCCTATGCGACCGCGCACGGGATCTTCGGGAGCGTGGACGCCAACCGCGGCGACTACCAGAACGGGTGGGACACCGACCAGTTCCCGAACTCCGTCGACGAGCTCAGCCTGGCGGTCTACGAGATCCTGCGCGGCGGCGGATTCACGACCGGCGGCTTCAACTTCGACACCAAGCTGCGACGCCAGAGCCTGGCGCGTGACGACCTCTTCCACGCACACATCGGCGGCATCGACACCCTGGCGCGGTCGCTCCTCGTCGCGGCGGAGATGCTGTCGGCCGGCGACCTCGCCCAGCTTCGCGACGAGCGCTATGCCGGCTGGACCGGGGACCTGGGCACGGCGATCCTGGGCGGCACGCGTTCGCTCGCGGATCTCGAGAGCGCCGTCGCGGAGGGCGGCATCACCCCGAGGCCCGTCTCGGGGCGGCAGGAGCGGCTCGAGAACCTGGTCAACCGGCACATCTGGCGCACCGGCAGCGACACCGACCGCTGAGCCATGGCGCTCGTCTGCGGGATCGACGTCTCAACCACCGCGACGAAGGCGATCCTCGTCGACGCCGACGGAGTCGTGCGCGGGTCCGCGTCGGCGGAGTACCCGCTCGCCACCCCGCGGCCGCTGTGGAGCGAGCAGGATCCTGACCTGTGGTGGGCGGCGACGGGAGCGGTGATCCCGCGGGCGCTCGCGGCCGCGGGAGCCACGGCCGCGGACGTCGAGGCCGTGGGCCTGACCGGGCAGATGCACGGGGCCGTGCTCCTCGACGAGCGCCGCGAGGTGATCAGACCCGCCATCCTGTGGAACGACCAGCGGACGGGCGCGGAGTGCGACGAGATCCGGGCCAGGGTGGGTCCGCAGCGGCTGATCGAGATCACGGGCAACGACGCGCTGACCGGGTTCACGGCGCCCAAGCTCCTCTGGGTCCGCAACCACGAGCCGGAGCTGTGGCGGCGGCTCTCCCTCGTTCTCCTGCCCAAGGACGACGTGCGCAGACGCCTCACCGGTGAGGCGGCAATGGACGTCTCGGACGGGTCGGGCACGCTCCTCTTCGACCTCGCGGCCCGAACCTGGTCCCCCGAGATCCTGGACGCCCTGGAGCTCGACCCGGACCGCTTCCCGCCCACCTTCGAGGGGCCGGCCGTCACCGGTGCCGTATCCGCCGCCGGCGCCGCCGCCACGGGCCTGCGCGCCGGCACCCCGGTCGTCGCCGGCGGCGGGGACCAGGCGGCCAACGCGGTCGGTGTGGGGGCGATCGACGAGGGTGTCGTGGCGCTCTCGCTCGGGACCTCCGGCGTGATCTTCGCCGCCACCCGCTCGCCGGTCCACGAGCCCGGTGGCCGCGTCCACGCCTTCTGTCACGCGGTTCCGGGTCGCTGGCACCTCATGTCGGTGATGCTATCGGCTGCCGGTAGCCTGCGCTGGTTCCGCGACGCCCTGGCGCCGGGGGAGCCGTTCGGCACCCTGGCGGCCACGGCAGACGCGGTCGGGGCCGCCGCGGACGGGCTCTACTTCCTCCCGTACCTCACCGGCGAACGCAGCCCGCACCCCGATCCGCTCGCCCGCGGTGCGTTCGTGGGCCTGACCATCGCGCACGACCGGCGGCACCTGACCCGGGCCGTGCTGGAGGGCGTTGCGTTCGGGCTCCGCGACGGCCTGGACCTGATGCTGGCGGCGGGGATGCCACGTCCCGCCCAGATCCGCGCCTCGGGGGGCGGACTGGCCAGCCCGGTCTGGACCCAGATCCTGGCCGACGTCCTTGATGCGGAGCTGGTCACGCCCTCCACGACCGAGGGCGCGGCCTTTGGTGCGGCGACACTGGCGGCCGTCGGCGCGGGGTGGTTCGCTGACGTCGGGGCAGCGACGGAGGCCCTGGTGCGGACGACCCCCGCGGCGTCGCCCGACCGCGATCGTGCGGCCGCCTATGCGGAGGCGCACGCGGCGTTCCGGGAGCTCTATCCGGCGCTGGCTCCGACCTTCCACCGGGCCGTCTGACGGCCCTCTGCGGCTAGCTGACAGGGAACTCCCGGTCCTCCGCGGTTGGCTCGTTCTGGCTGCCGCCCATGATGATCATGGCCAGGACCTCATCGGGCTCCACATCGGTCTTCTGCACCGTCTTCACCAGGCGGCCGTGGTACATCACGCTGATCCGGTCGGACAGGTCGAAGACATCGTGGATGTCGTGGCTGACCAGGAAGATGCCGATCCCCTCTGACTTCAGCTGCCTGATCAGGTCACGGACCTGCTCCGTCTCGGCGGGGCCGAGCGCGGCGGTCGGCTCATCCATGATCAGGATCCTGGCGTTGAAGTGGACCGCGCGCGCAATCGCCACGGACTGCCGCTGGCCACCGGAGAGCGACTTCACCGGCGCCTTGAAGTTCTTGAAGTTCGGGTTGAGCCGATGCATGACCTCGCGCGTGGCCGACTCCATGGCGCTGTCGTTGAGCCCGCCGATGAAGCTCGAGATCTCGCGACCCAGGAACAGGTTGGCGGCGGCGTCGATGTTGTCTGCCAGGGCGAGCGTCTGGTAGATCGTTTCGATGCCCAGGAGCTGCGCGTCGCGGGGGTTCGAGATGGATACCCGCTTGCCCTCGATCAGGATCTCACCCGAGTCCGCGGGGTGAGCGCCGGAGAGGACGCGCATCAGGGTCGTCTTGCCGGCGCCGTTGTGGCCGACCATGCCGACCACCTCGCCCGCCATGAGGTCCACGCTCACGTCATCCACGGCGTGGACGCCGCCGAACGCCACGTGGATGTTGTTCATCTCGACGAGCGGCGTCCTGGTGCCCTCGGTCGCAGCGGTCATGATCTGCCCTCCATGCGGGTCACCGTCTGCCGCCGCGCCGGCGCGTGTACGCGTCGAACGCCACTGCAAGGATGAGCACGATGCCGGCCGCCACGTTCTGACCGGGAGAGTTCACGCCCAGGAAGCTCAGGCCGTACTTCAGCGAGGCCATCACGAAGGCGCCCAGCACCGCTCCGGGAATGGTGCCGATGCCTCCGGCGAACGAGGTCCCGCCCACGACCGCCGCGGCGATCACGTACAGCTCGTAGCTCACGCCGATGTCGAGCGTCGCGCCGTTCAGGCGCGCGGACGCCACCGCCGCCGACAACGCGCACAGGACGCCCATGACGATGAAGGTCTTCATGATCGTCCAGCGCGTGTTGATGCCGGCCAGCTCCGCGGCGTCCGGGTTGCCGCCGTAGGCGTAGACATAGCGGCCGAAGCTCCGACGGTTGGCCACCCAGGCCATGACCAGGGTCACGCCGATGAGGAGCATGATCGGGATCGGGAAGCCGGCCGAGAGCTTCAGGCCGCCCGACGGTTCGGTGATTCCATGCTCCACGGCGTACCGATGCGCCGCACCAGTCGGCCAGTAGTTGCCGTTTGCGAAATAGGCCAGGCCCATGATCGCGGCGCAGGCGACCGCGCCCAGTGCGACCGTCGCCCACATCGGGCGGAGGGGGAAGCCGAACCGTTGCCGCTGGCGGCGCCGGCTCACGAGCAGGATGACGACCGCGATGCAACCGACGATCCCGACCGCCCAGGTCAGCGTGCCGCCAATGGATCCTTCGGCTCCGCCGTTGAGGAGCTGGAAGGTCGGGTCAAGCCCGGTGACCGCGGCCCCGCTGGAGAGATACCAGACGGCACCCCGAATCGAGAGCAGCCCGCCCAGCGTCACGACGAACGAGGGGACACCGATGTAGGCGATGATGAATCCCTGGAGTGCGCCGAAGCCGGCGCCGATGCCGATCCCGATGCCCAACGCGATGAGCCAGCGGAAGGGAAAGTCGGGACTCATCCCCAGGATGTTCGGCAGCCAGTCGGTCATGAGCAGCGCGTAGCTCATCGCGACGAAGCCCGTCAGCGACCCGACCGACAGGTCGATGTTCCGCGACACGATGACCAGGACCATCCCGGTGGCGATGATGGCCACGCTCGTGGCCTGGATCGCCAGCGTGACCATGTTGTTCGGGACGAAGAACTTGCCGCCGCTCAGGATGTTGAAGCCGAAAAGGATGATCGCCAGCGCGACCAGCATGCCAAAGACACGGAGGTCGATCTCCGTCTGAGCAACGAGTCGACGCAGGGTGGCCATGGATGCCCGCGTCCCGGGAGCAGATGCCGTACCGGCCGCCTTCGTCACGACAGCTCTCCTCCTGCGGAAGATGAGGCCCTGCGCCCCCGGACGGGTCCGGGGGCGCAGGCCAGGCTCACTCCAGACGTTCAGCTAGCGACGCTAGACGCCGCAGGCCTTGGCGCCCGGATCCGACGAGGTGACACCCGTGCAGATGTCGCTCTTGGTGACCCACCAGCCGGCCGACATGACATCGCCGAGGTTGTCAGCGGTGATCGGGGTCGGCTGAAGGATGAACGATTTCACCGTGTTCTTCCCTGGGGTCGTGAAGTCCGTTGGGCTGTTGCCGGCGGTCGGCGCAACCGAGGCTCCGATGTTGATCGTGAGGTCGGCCATCGCCTTCCCGGCGCAAAGACCGAGGGCCGCCTGGCCCGCAGCCTTGCCGAGCTCATTGGCGTTCTTCCAGACGTCCACGTACTGCTTGCCCAGCGCGACGTTATTCAGGTTGGCCTTGTCGCCGTCCTGGCCACTCAGGGGCGGGAATCCGTAGCTCTTGGACGTGAGCGCTCCCACGACGCCAAGGGCCGTGCTGTCGTTCTCGGCAAGGATGGCGTCGATCTTGTTCCCGTCCGCCTTTGCCTTGTCGATGATGGCTTCCATGTTCGACTGCGCCGTCTCCGTCGCCCAGGCGTCGGTGAAGGTGCCGTCAGGCCCGTTGAGGATCTTGATGTCGCCCGATGCGACCTTGTCCTTCAGGCCCGCGTTGTCCCAGCCCTGGGGCAGGAACGTCGAGGCATTCGGGATCGCCCGGGTCGCCCTTGATCAGGACGTAGTTCCCGGTCGGGACCTTGTCGATGACGGCCTTGGCCTCTGCCTCGCCGACCTTCACGTTGTCGAACGTGATGTACAGGATGTTCGGATCCTCGATGAGGCGGTCATAGGCGATGACCGGGATGCCCGCGTCCTGTGCCTTCTTGACGGCGGGCAGGATCGCGTTGGTGTCCTGGGCCAGCAGGATCAGGACCTTGGCGCCCTTCGAGATGAGGGTGTCGACGTCGGTCAGCTGCTGCTCGTTGCTCAGGTTCGCGTCGGCGTCGATGTACTTGCCACCGGCATCCTCGACGACCTTCTGGATGTTCGGCTTGTCAGCCGCCGCCCAGCGCGGCTGCTGGTAGTTGTTCCAGGACACGGCGACGACGCAGTCGCTGCCGACGGACGCCCCAGCGGACGCCCCGGCGGACGAGCCGCCGTTATTGCTGCTACACGCAGTCAGGACGAGGACGGCGATCCCCAACGTGGCCGCCAGTCTTCGAATGCTCATGGTTTGGACCTCTCCTCCGAATGGTGTCGATATCCGCGCGTTCCTTGAGTGGAGCCACGGGTAGGCTACATGCTTGTCAATCGGCGCTCCCCCCTTCTGCAGCACGCCCCATCCGTGGACGATGACCTCCTTCCCACTGCCGCCCCCTTCACGCCGTCGCCACCCGGGTCGCGATTTCATGCTGTGCGAACCAGGTCGCTGGGTCCCTGAGCAGCGGCTCGAACCCGAGCTCGGCGGCGCCGAGCAGCGGCGCATCGCTGCCTAGTGCGGCGGGCACCACCTCCAGGTGCTCGCGAGGTGCTTCCAGGACTCGACGGTCGAGCTCCTGGTTCATGGTGCGTGCCACGAACGGGTGGATGCGACCAAACAGGCCGCCAAGCACCACGAGCCGTGGGTTAAGGATGTTAACCAGCCCCGCAAGCCCGATCCCGAGCCAGCGGCCGGTCTCGGCGAGTGCCTCGAGGTCGCGCGCGGAGCCATCCACCGCGGCGGCGACCATGGCATCGATCGCCGGGCGGCCGGCCGTCGCGGATCGCCCGGCGCGGGTGAGGAGGGCGCGCTCGCCGATCTCCGTCTCCCAGCAGCCTATGGACCCGCAGCGACAGGCACTCCCATTGACGTTCACCGGGAGATGTCCCACCTCCCCCGCGTAGCCCTCAGCCCCGTCGAGGGGCTGGCCGCCGACGATGATCCCGCCGCCGATGCCCACCTCCCCCGAGATGAAGACGACGTCGTCCACCCCCACCGCCGCCCCACGCCGATGCTCGGCGAGCGCCCCCAGGTCCGCCTCGTTGGCGACCGCGACGGCCACGCTGACGCCGAGCGCATCGGAGAGCGCGGCGGCCAGCGGCACATCCCGCCAGGCCAGGTTCGGCGCCAGGCGGACCTCGCCGTCGGAGCGCCGGACGAGGCCGACGACGCCGGCGCTGACCGAAAGCAGCGCGCTCCGGTCAGGGAGACCCGCCAGTACCGGGGCGGCAAGGGCGGTGAGGTCGCCAAGAATCTGGTCCAGGGAAAAGTGCCCGCGCGGTCGGTCCACGCGACGGCACTCGAGGACCTCCCCACCGAAGCCCACCAGGGCAACCGCAAGGGAGTCCACGGCGATCTCCAGAGCCAGCACGACCGCACGTTCCGGGTTCGGCTGGACGAGCGGTGAGGGCCGCCCCGGAATCCCCAGTGAAACGCTGCGCTCCTCGTTCGCGAGGTCGGCCGCGACGAACTCGCCGATGAGACCGCGGATCGCGCTGCGCGTCAGCCCGGTCCGCGCCACGAGCTCCGAACGCGACAGCGGGCCGCGAAGGTGCAGCTCGGTCGCGATGGCGCTCAGGTTCGCGCGACGCACAGTCTCACTGCGCTGGCCGATCGCGTCCCGAATCAACGTTGCCGGCGTTTTGTGATCCTCTTTCTCAAATGGCTGTCGTAGACTCGTACATCGCGACGCCACGTGTCAAGAGTCGAGGAGCAGTGCTATGCAGAACCTGGACGGCAAGGTGGCCCTCATCACGGGCGCCAGCCGGGGAATCGGTGCCGCGGTGGCCCGCGCACTCGCAGCCAACGGCGTGCACCTGGGCCTGGCTTCGCGCAGCGGAGACGACCTGGGGATGGCCGACGTGGTGGCACAGGTCGCGGACGTCCGCGACCCCGACGCCCTGGCCGCCATTGCCGCCGCAACCGCGGAGCGCTTCGGGAAGCTCGACATCCTGGTGGTGAACGCCGGGGTGGGAGCCTACGGCCCGTTCCTGGAGCTCCCGCCCGAGCAGCTCGAGGAGATGATCGACGTCAACGTGAAGGGCGCCATCTACTCCGTGCGCGCGGCGCTCCCGTATCTCCTGCGCAGCGAGGCGGCCGACCTCATCACCATCGCCAGCGAAGCGGGGCGGCGCGGGCTGCCGCTCGAGGCGGTCTACTGCGCGTCGAAGTTCGCGCAGGTGGGCCTGACCAGCGCACTCGACCACGAGCTGCGCGAGCGCGGCGTGCGCTGCACCAGCATCTGCCCGGGCGGCGTCGCGACGGATTTCGCGATGGGCCGTGGCCGGACGCCCGAGATGCCGCAGCTGGAGGGCATGATGCGCCCGGAGGACGTCGCAGAGGCGGTCGTCTTCGTGCTGACCAGGCCACGGAGCCACCGCATGCTGGAGGTCGCCTTCCGCCCGGTGAGCGAGACGTCGTGGGGCTGAGCGCACGATGAGCATCCTGCGCTGGGGGGTCCTCTCGACGGCGGACATCGCACGGACCAAGGTGATCCCCGGCATGCGCCGCGCGGACCGCACCCAGGTCGCGGCGATCGCCTCGCGGGACGGCGCGCGTGCTCGCCAGGTGGCCGCGGAGCTGTCGATCCCCGTTGCCCACGACTCGTACGAGGCCCTCCTCGCGGATCCGACGGTCGACGCGGTCTACATTCCGCTGCCGAATCACCTGCACGCCGAATGGGCACTGCGGGCGGCACACGCCGGCAAGCATGTTCTGTGCGAGAAGCCCCTGGCCATGACCAGCGCGGACGCGCGGCGCATGATGGACGGATGCCGCGCGGCAGGCGTCCATGTGATGGAGGGCTTCATGTACCGCCATCACCCCTCGTGGGTCGCCGTGCGCGAGTTGGTCGCGGCCGGCAGGATCGGCCGGCTGACCGCGGTCCAGAGCTGGTTCTCCTACTACAACGACGACGCGACCAACATCCGGAACATCCGCGAGGCCGGCGGTGGTGCCCTCTACGACGTCGGGTGCTACTGCGTCAACCTCTCGCGGATGCTGTTCGGATCGGAGCCGACGCGGGTGCAGGCCGCCCTGACCCGTGACCCCCTGGGCGGGACCGATACCCTCACCAGCGGGCTCCTCGAGTTCGACGGTGGCATCGCAGGCTTCACCTGCTCGACCCGCGCGGAGGACGATCAGCGCGTGCACATCTACGGGACACGCGGCCGGATCAGCATCGGCATCCCGTTCAACATCCCGCCGGACCGCCCGACGCAGGTGTTCGTGACCGCCGGGGGTGACCCACCCGTGGCGCCGGACACCGAGACGCTGACCTTCCCCGTCGCGGATCCGTACGCGATGGAGTTCGAGCGCTTCGCGGACGTGGTGCTCGATGGCGCGGCGCCCGCGGTGCCGCCTGGCGACGCGATCGCGAACCTCAAGGTCCTGGAGCGGATCTTCGCCGCGGCCGAGCCCGGCGCGTAGCGGCGAGGCGAACCCGGCCCCGGATGGCTGCCCAGACCCGCCCTGACGACGGCTCGGGCCCTACCGCGCCCGGCGCACGGCGGCGACCTGCCCTGGACCACGCTGGGGATTGTTGCGGTCGTGCTGGCTGCCCTGTTGGCGGCCCTGTTCTGGTGGCCGGGGCTGCTCTCCACCGCGCGGGCCGGTGACGCCGATCCGCCGCACTTCGTGGAGGAGGCGCGCGCCGCGGGGATCGACCATGCGTACGCGGGCGGCTTCAACTACTTCGTGGGCGGAGGGGTGGCCGCCTTCGACTGCAATGGCGACGGCCGCCAGGATCTGTACCTCGCTGGTGGCGAGCAACCCGCCGCGCTCTACCGAAACGACAGCACGGTGGGAGGGGCGCTGCGCTTCACCGCGCTGCCCGATCCGGCCACCGACCTGCGCAACGTGACCGGCGCGTACCCCATCGACATCGACGGCGACGGCATCACCGACCTGGCGGTGCTGCGCCTGGGTGAGAACGTCCTGCTCCGGGGCCTGGGTGACTGCCGCTTCGAGCGTGCCAACCAGGCGTGGGGGTTCGACGGCGGGGCATCCTGGTCGACGGCCTTCAGCGCCACCTGGGAGGGCACCTCGACGCTGCCGACCCTGGCCGTGGGGAACTACCTCACGGTCAACCCCGACGGCACGACCCGCCTGCCGTGCACCGATTCGTCGTTCTTCCGCCCCGATGCCAGCGGCACCCGCTACGCAGCCCCCGTCGCCCTCTCCCCGGGCTACTGCCCGCTCTCCATGCTCTTCAGCGACTGGAACCGCTCCGGTCACAGCGACCTGCGCATCTCGAACGACCGCCACTACTACGGCGAGGCGAGCAACGGTGAGGAGCAGCTGTACCGGATCGAGCCCGGACAGCGGCCACGCCTCTATACCGCCGCGGATGGCTGGCAGACGGTGAGGGTCTGGGGGATGGGCATCGCCAGCTACGACCTGACCGGTGATGGCTACCCCGAGGTGTATCTCACCAGCCAGGGCGACAACAAGCTCCAGACGCTGGCCAACGGACCCGCAGAACCGGACTACCGGGACATCGCGCTCAGCCGAGGCGTGACGGCGACCCGCCCATACACCGGCGACACCTCCCTGCCCAGCACCGCATGGCACGACGAGTTCGCCGACGTGAACAACGACGGGCGGGTCGATCTGCTGGTCACGAAGGGCAACGTGGACGCCATGGCCGACTTTGCGACCCGCGATCCCAACGACCTCATGATCCAGCAGCCCGACGGCATCTTCGCGGAGGAGGCGCAGGCCGCCGGCATCGTCGACTTCGCGACGTCCCGCGGAGCGGCGGTGGCCGACTTCAACCTGGACGGCATGCTGGACATGGTCGTCGTCAACCGCAACCAGAACGTGTCGCTGTGGCGGAACGTCGGCTGGGGCAACGGCGCGAACCCGGCCCCCATGGGCCACTGGATCGCCCTCCGATTGCAGGAGCCCGCGCCGAACGCCGACGCCATCGGCGCCCGGGTCACGGTGACGGCGGGCGGGGCGACCCAGACCCGCGAGATCACCATCGGGCGGCGGGCACGTCAGCGGCGAGCTGGGATGGATCCACTTCGGCATCGGCTGCCGCGGAGCAGGCGCAGGTGACGGTCACCTGGCCCGACGGCACCGTCGGCTCCCCGGTGGCCGTCGACGCGAACGGCTTCTCGATCGTTGCGCGCGGTGCCACGAGCGCGCAGGCATGGACGCCGAGCCCGCGATGAGCATGGAGGTCGTGCGGCTCGGCGACGGGGACGTGCAGGCGGAGCTGCTGCCGCAGGTCGGCGCACGGCTCCATCGCCTGCGGGCCTTTGGTCAGGACCTGCTGCGGACGCCGACGTCGCCCGAGATGCACCTGCGGGACCCGTTCTTCTGGGGCGGGTACGTGCTGGCGCCATGGTGCAACCGGATCAGCGCCGACGCGGTCACCGTCGAATCGCGCCGGATCGCGGTGCCCGCCAACTTTCCCGATGGTTCGGCGATCCACGGACAGGTATACGCCCGACCGTGGTCGGAGGCGGGAGTCGGTTCGTACGTCGATCACCGGGGGCGGCGACGGCTGGCCCTGGGAGTACGAGGTCCGGCTGGACCTCTCGGTCGCCGATGCCGCGCTCGAGCTGGTCCTGACCCTGGCGAACCGGTCCGACGCGCCGATGCCCGCCGGCCTTGGCCTCCACCCCTGGTTCCCGCGCCCCGTGCGAGGTCGCGATCGATGCCGACCTGGTCTACGCCAGCAACGTCGCAAGCGCGCAGGAGCCCGAACGGGTGGACGGCCCGCTCGACCGACGCCAACTAGGGGACCTTCCCGCGGAGGTCGACGCCACCTGGACCGCTCTCCGCGAGCCACCGGTCCGGCTGGTCTGGCCGGAGGCGCGGGTCGCCGCGACGATGCAGACCCGCGGGACGGCCGCCTTCGTGTGTGCCGCCGGCGGAGGGTCGGTGGGCGCCATCGCGGTCGAGCCGCAGACGCACGCCCCGCAGGGAATCCGCCGGCTGCGCAACGGCGAGCCCGGCGGCCTGGCGCTCATTCCTCCCGAGGGCGAGCTCACGCTCGCCGTCGCGCTGGCGTTCACTGCCGTTGAGCGAGGCGCCAGCGCGCTGATCACGAGCTCGACGACCAGGGTGCCGTCCTCCTCGATCCGAAGGGCACGCCCCGTCCGGCACGGTCTCCAGCCAGCGGGCCGAATCCAGGACCATGACCGGGACGCCGGGTGCCGTAGAGCTCCTCTGCGACGGCGGCGCCCACGGCCAGGATGAGGTCCGGCTCGCCGAGCACGATGGCGGCCGGCGCCGTCCCGGCCCGGACCGACTCCGCGAGGACGGAGGCCGACGAGGAGGACCCGCGCGCGGCGGGCATGATCAGCACGCGTGCCGGTGACTGCTCGCCGTGCTGGGGGTGGCGAGGCTCCACGATGCGCCCGGTGGCGGGATCGAGGCCGCCCCACAGGCTCAGCGGCTCGTCGCAGGACCAGCGCCGGCCCCGTGGCCGCGCCCGGCGCCAGCATCGCGGCCCCGCAGCTCGGCGTCCGGTCACGGCCGCGTCCCACGCGGAGGGGAGGCGCGCGATCCGGCCGGCGACCGCTGACGCCACGCACTCCGCGGTGCTGCCGAAGACGACCGGCAGCCCAGGTTCCCGGGCGCGTAGTACGCCCACTTGCCCGAGTCGGTCATGACCGCGCCGCCTCCGCCGCGCAGGACCGGCGCAACATAGCTGCAGGTGTCCACCAGGAACGTCACGCCCGCCGCCCGCAGGCGGCGGCCGATGCCCATCGCCTCAGCCGCATCCAGCAGGTCGCGAGCGGTGGAGACCATCAGCTCGACGCCCGGAGCGACCCGGTCGCCGCCGCAGCAGGTCCAGCAGGCGCGTCAGCTCCATGAGCGACGCATGGGGCGTGCCGAGCGCCACGGCGCGCAGCGGAGCGTCCTCGCGGCGCGTGGTCAGCTCCCGGCGGGCTCCCTGCAGCTCGGCGAAGGTGATCTGCCTCGACCGCGTCGGGTTCGTGACCCTGGAGCGCTCGGCCAGGGTGGGCGCCTCGGGGGTGGAGCCCACGGCGTGGAACATCGCGACCGAGCCGGAGGAGGCCGCGGCCGCGCCGATCGCCTTGAGCCGGTCCTCGGACAGGTTCGCCGGCAATCCGTCCAGGGCGGCCACCGACGGAGCCGGCGCGCCGGCCGAGCACGATGCCCAGCACCGCGTAGAAGGAGTCGTCGTCGAACAGCGCGGGCAGGAAGATCCGGGGCCATGCGCAGGAGACGAGGCTGCGCCCGGCGCGCATCGGTGCGGTGCAGGCCGGCATCGGGAACGCGGCCGGCAATGGCGCAGGCGATGTCGGTGAAAGTCGCCGTAACGGTTCGTCCGGGCACCCAGCACGGCGTTGCAGAAGACGATGGCGTTGGACTCCGCCCAGGCGATCTGCTCACCGAGGCGCGGGCCGCAGCGTCCGGGAGCTGGTACGGAGCGCAGGTATAGGTCGGACGGCAGCCGAGAGCGCGGTAGCGGTCCATGAGGAGACGGCCGCGTTCGGCCGTGCGCGGGTCCCCGTGCCACAGCTCGGGATGCAGCAGGTCCAGCGCTCCCACGTTGAGCGTGGTGGGCACCGCGACCCGCGCGCCACCATCCACCAGCCGCTCCGCGAAGTCCAGGCTCGCCTCGCCGTGATAGAGGCAGGAGTCGACGTGCGCCCGGGTGATGGGGATCAGCCGACTCGGCGCCCAGCACCTCGGCGGCACGAACCACGCAGCCGCATGGCGAGCGCCGGCCCGTGCCGTGCGTCCCGCCGAGCATTGCACGCTCCGGCGCCTCCAGGGTGAGCGTCAGCCCCGGGCCTCCTCCGCCTCGATGTGCGCGATCTTCTCGATGCGCGGCACGTGGCGGCCGCCCTGGAACTCGGCGCTCAGGAACTCCCGGACGCAGGCCCGCGCAACCTCGACGCCGGTGATCCGCCCGCCCATGGAGAGGACGTTCGCATCGTTGTGCTCGCGCCCAAGACGCGCAACGACCGGGTCGTTCGCCTCGACGCAGCGGATCCCGCGGATCTTGTTGGCGACGATCGCCTCGCCGGTGCCGCTCCCGCCCAGCACGATGCCCCGCTCGTACTCGCCGCGCGCGACGGCGCGGGCCACCGGAGCGATGAAGTCCGGGTAGTCGACCGGGTCGGTCGAGTAGGTGCCGAAGTCGCGGTACTCGATGCGCAGCTCGTCGAGGAGCGTGCAGAGGATCGCCCTTGAGCTCGAAGCCGGCGTGGTCTGAGCCGATGGCGACGCGCATGGCCGTCAGTCTACGGGTCCCAGCACCTCCGCGAGGCGCTCGCGGGTGATCGGGCCCTCGCGCAGCATCCGTGGCGGGTCCGCGGTCATGTCCAGCACGGTGGATGCGACGCCGCCGGGGACGCCGCCCGCCGTCGACGACGGCGGTGACCAGGTCGGTGTCGGCGAAGGCGATCAGGACGTCATCGGCCTCGTAGGTCTCCGGCTCGTTCGACCGGTTGGCGCGATGTCACCGCCAGGGCGCCGCTGCGCGCGATGAGCGCCAGCGCCACCGGATGGTCCGGCGCGCGGAAGGCCTGCGTCGCGCCGCCGCCGTCCGCGGGCGCGAGGACCAGGGTGAGCGCGCCCGGCCAGAAGGCGTCGGCCAGGGCCCGGCGCGGTCATCGGCGGAGAACCCGAGGGCCGTCGCCTGGTCCAGGGCGGACACCAGGATGGGGATCCGCTTGTCGGTCGGGCGTCGCTTGGCCTCGAAGAGCCGGTCCAGGGCCGCGTCGTCCGCCAGCCGGCAGCCGATCCCGTACACGGTGTCGGTCGGGAACGGCCACCAGGGCGCCGCCGCGCAGCAGGGTCGGCCGCGCTCGGCCAGGCCCCGCGGGTCGCGGGCAGGCGCTCGGTCACGGCCGCGGCCTCTCGCTCACCCGTCCAGCCGGGCGATGCGCGCCACGCGGTCGATGCCGGCCAGGTCCGGCAGGAAGGTCACGGCCACCGGCACCGCCAGCGCCGCCGCGCAGGACCGCACCGCGTCGGCCTGCCCCGCGCCGATCTCCAGCAGCGCGACGCCGCCCGGCGGCCAGCCGATCGGGGAGCTGACCCACGAGCCGCCGAACGACGTCCAGCCCGTCGCGGCCGCCGTCGAGCGCGGCCCGCGGCTCGAACGCGATGCTGCCCGGCGCCGCGGAGACCTCCGCGCTGGTCAGGTACGGGAGGTTGGCGGTCACCACGTCGGGGAGCGGCAGCCGCCCGGGAGGGTCGGCGTCGGGCGCCCCGGCCCCGTCGAGCAGGTCGCCCAGCGCGACCGTTGCGATCTGGGCCACGCCGTACGCGGCCAGGTTCTCCGCGGCGAGCTCCAGGGCATCGGGCGAGAGGTCGCTCGCCACCAGGCGGACGCGGCGGAGGGTCGAGCGCCGCGCGAAAGCGCAGGGCCAGGGCCAGGGCCACCGCGCCGCTGCCGGTCGCCACGTCCCAGGCCACGACCGGCCGCTCGTCTGCGGCAAGCCGATCCGCGATCTCCGCGATGGCGGCCTCGGCCAGGTGCTCCGTCTCCGGCCGCGGGATGAGCGCCCGCGGGTCGACGGCGAGCGCGCAGCCCGAACCACTCCTTGAAGCCCCGGATGTAGGCCACCGGCTCGCCGGTGCGCGCGGCGCGCGGTCCATCCGGCGAGATCCCCTGCGCGTTCGGGATCCAGCGTACGCGTCGGGGTGCGCGTGCAGCCAGGTGCGATCTCGGCCGAAGGCGTGGCCCACCAGGAGCTCGGCGTCCAGGCGCGCCGTCTCGCTGCCCGCCGCGGCGAGCACGCCAGTGATGCGCGGCAGCAGCTCGCCGCACCACGGGATCGCGGAGCCCGGCGGCGGGGCCGGGCTGCGCCGTGGACCTAGGCCTCGTCGCCGCCGGCGCCCACCTGGGCCAGGCGCTCGGCCTGGTCGCGCTCGATGAGCGGCTCGATGAGCCGGTCCAGGTCGCCCTCCAGCAGGCCCGGCAGGTTGTGGACGGTCAGGCCGATGCGGTGGTCGGTGACGCGGTCATCGGGGAAGTTGTAGGTCCGGATCTTCTCGGCCCGCTCGCCGCTGCCGACCTGCGAGCGGCGCTGCTCGCCGCGCTCCTCCGCCTGCTCCTGGCGGCGCATCTCGAGCAGGCGCGCGCTGAGGATGGCCAGCGCCTTGGCCTTGTTCTTGTGCTGGCTCTTCTCGTCCTGGATGTCGACCACCAGGCCGGTCGGCAGGTGGGTGATGCGCACCGCCGAGTCGGTCGTGTTGACGCTCTGCCCGCCCGGGCCGGACGAGCGCTTGACGTCGATCCGCAGGTCCTTCTCCGGCAGCTCGATCTCGTCCACCTCCTCCGCCTCGGGGAGGACGGCGACGGTGGCGGTCGAGGTGTGGATCCGGCCCGAGGACTCGGTCACCGGGACGCGCTGCACGCGATGCACGCCGCTCTCGTACTTGAGGCGCGAGTAGGCGCCCGCGCCGGTCACCTCGGCGATCGCCTCCTTGAACCCGCCCGAATCCGACTGCGCTGGACGCCAGCAGCTCCACCTTCCAGCGCTGCCGCTCCGCGTAGCGGGCGTACATCCGGAACAGGTCGGCGGCGAAGAGTGACGCCTCCTCGCCGCCCGTGCCGGCGCGCACCTCCACGATGACGTTGCGGTCGTCGTTCGGGTCGCGGGGGACGAGCAGGCGCCGCAGCTCCTCGGTCAGCGCCGCCTGGCGTTCCTCCAGACGCGGCCATCTCCTCGCGCGCCATGGTCCGGCACCTCCTCGTCCGGGTCGTGGAGCATCCCGCGGGTCGCCTCCAGCGCCTCGGTCAGCCTCGCGGAATTCGCGGGTCGCGGCGACCACCGGCTCCAGCCGGGAGAGCTCGCGGCCCAGCGTCGCGAGCGCCGCGGGGTCGGCGGCCGCCTCCGGCGTGGACATCTGGGCAGCCAGCTCCGCGTATCGGGCCTCGAGCTCGGCGAGCCGGTCGATCATGCCGGGTCCACCGCCCCGGGGACTTCGGGTGCATCGGCCGAACCGCCCGCATCGGCGTCGTTGCGCATCGGCGGACAGGCAGGCGGTCAGCGAGGCGATGCTCACCTCGAGCATCGAATGGTCCGGTGGCCGGGTCGTGAGCGACTGCAGCCAGAGCCCCGGCGCATAGACCGCGCGCACGACCGGGTTGCCGTAGTGGCTGGCCCCGAAGCGGACCAGCTCGTACGCCACCGCGGCGATCACCGGCACCAGCACGATGCGCGACAGGAAGAGCAGCGGAAGCGGGACGCCGGCCCGCGGGATCAGGCTGAAGAAGAAGATGCTGATCACCACGACGATCAGGATGAAGGTCGTCCCGCAGCGCGTGTGCGCGGTGCTGAAGCGGTCGACCTCGACCGGCGTCAGGGGACGCTGCGCCTCGTGGGCGTGGATGGCCTTGTGCTCGGCGCCGTGGTAGGCGAAGACGCGACGGATGTCGGCCATCATGCCGATGAGGCAGATGTAGGCAACGAAGATGACGAGCCGGATGGCGCCCTCCGCGAGGTTCGCGCCGATGTCGCCGCCGGCGGGATGCACGAAGCCCGAGAGGAAGAGCGGCAGCACGAAGAAGATCCCGACCGCGAAGCCCAGGGAGACGACCATGCTCCCGATCAGCGTCCCGCGTCCGATCTGGATGTCCTCGCCCTCGGCCGCGATCGCGGCAGAGCGCATGAGCATCCGCGTGCCCAGGACCAGGGTCTCGTACAGGACGAAGACGCCGCGGACGAAGGGGGTCCTCACCCAGCGGCCGCGCGAAAGCGCCGGGGGAGCGGCTCGGCGTAGGTGACGATCTCGCCCGACGGCGGACGGACGCTCATGGCGACCGTCGTCCGGCCGCGCATCATGACCCCCTCGATGAGCGCCTGGCCGCCGTAGAAGAAGTCCGGCATGCGGAAGCGCACGCGGTCACCCGCGTGCGCAACGGTCTCGATGACGAACGGCCCGGCTGCCATCGAGCAGCTCGGGGAGGAGGAAGAGGAGGTGGGGTGCCAGTCGCGCCGGCCAGCCGTGCAGGCGCCGGCGCATGCCGATCAGCGCTGCGAGCGCTCCATGCGCCGCTGGAACCGCTCCACCTGGCCGGCGGTATCCACGATGTTCTGGGTGCCGGTGTAGAACGGATGACACTGGGAGCAGACCTCGACGCGGATCGACTCTGCGGTCGAGCCGACGGTGAAGGTATTGCCACAGACGCAGTGGACCTGGGCCTGATGGTACGCGGGATGGATGTCGGGCTTCATGGGGAATCCTGTGCCTTCCGGGAACGATGCCCGGTGTGTTGGGTGCTGTGTTTCTGCTATGCCTCCGCAGCCTCGAACGCTGACGCGCTTCTTGCTGCGGGTCTCGTGGCTGAACTTCACGGTGCCCTCCGCCTTCGCGAAGAGCGTGTAGTCGCGCCCCATCCCGACGTTCTCGCCGGGGTTGAACGTGCTGCCGCGCTGCCGGACGATGATCGTGCCGGCGTGGACCACCTGTCCGTCGCCGCGCTTGACGCCCAGGCGCTGGCCGGCGCTGTCGCGACCGTTCTTGCTGGACGAACCGGCCTTCTTGTGTGCCATCTCGGCTATTCCTCCTTGGCCGGTGCGGCCTTGGCCCGGGTGCGCGCCGCGGCTTCGGCTTCTCCGCGGCATCCTTCGCTTGCGCGTCTTCGGGGCCGATGCCGCCCGGGTGCGGGCGCGTGGCTTCTTCTCGGTGGCAGCCGTCTCCGGCTTCGCGGCCGGCGTCGGCCGTCGTCCGCGGTGGCGGGCCTTGGCCGCTGCGCGGGTCCGCGTCCGGCGCGCCGGCTTCTTCTCGGTCTCCTCGGCGGCGGCCGATGGCGCCTCTGCGGCGGCCGCCGCCTTCGGCTCGCGGCCTTCGGCTTCGCCGTGCGCGCAGGCTTGGGGGCCTTCACCGGCGCCTCCGCGGTGACGGTCTTGCCGTCCGCGCTGATGGCGTCGATGTGCAGCCGGGTCAGGTGCTGCCGGTGGCCGGTGCGGCGCCGGTACTTCACCTTCTGCTTGAACTTGAAGATGACGATCTTGGGGCCGAGCTCCTCGCCCACCACGGTGGCGCGCACCGACGCGCCGTCGACGGTGGGCGTGCCAACCGTCACCGCCTCGCCGTCGCCGATGAGCAGGACACGGTCGAGCGTGACCGAGCTGCCGGGCTCCCCGACAAGCTTCTCCACGAGGAGCGTGGAGCCGGCCTCGACGCGGTATTGCTTCCCGCCGGTCGTGACGACGGCGTACATGGTGTATCTCCGTTGGTTGCGATCGGGGACGTCGAGCGGTCATGCCCGACGCACAGCGAAGCGGGCCGACGAACAGCCCGCGGGGTGAGGAGTCTACCGGGCGATCGGGGGGGTGTCAACGAAGAGGAGGCGGGTCCGCACCGCGCGTTCGATGCGCAGCGGGATGTCGAGGGCGTGCACCACGTCCTCCGGCCGGCCGGCCCCGGTTGCGTCGTGGCGCAGGACCACCCGGAGGCGGGCGCGGCGCTCCGTTTCGTCGACCCCCATCACCTCCACGTCCTCGACGTACGGGCGCAGGTCACGCTGACCGGCGTCCGAGCGACGTTGGGTCTCGCCCCGGCGGCGCATTCCGGGCAGCCGCGCCTGGCCGAGGAGCCGGACCACGCTCCCGCGCACGTCCTCCTCGCTCAGCTCCCGTGGCGAGCGCACCTGCACCTCGTACTCGGCCGCGCGCACCTGCGAGGCGGCCGAGGGAAAGCCGTGCCAGACCTCCCGGGCGTCGACGAGGGCCAGCCCCTCGGGGAGCAGCTCGGCGGCGGCCCGGATCCGGTCGATGGGCACCAGGTCGTCGAAGTACGCCTCCAGGATCTCGCCCCGAAGCTCCACCGCGATGGGAAGGTTGGCGGCCAGCTGCAGGCGCGGGCGCGGGCGCTTGGCGTTGGTGCGCGAGAGGGGCAGGCCGGCCTCGCGGAACACGCGTTCCCACTCCTCGATCACCTGCTGCTGGCGCATACGCAGCAGCGGGTCGGTGCGGCTGAAGAGCAGCTGCCACCGCTGGCGCGGCGCCTGGTCCGGTCGTCGTGTCGTCATGGGAAGAGGCATGGTACCCGTCCCCGGAACGGGAGGCCAGCCAGCGAGGCGAAGACACGCGATTGCTCCGTTACCATGGAGCCCGTGACCGACCTCCTCGGCGCCGCCCAACGACACCGGCTGGAACTGTTCACCTTCGTCGCCCTGGCTGCCATCGCCTGGGTCGCGTGGAGCGCGCGGGGAGCGCTGCCCGCCTTCGCCATCGGCGCCGCGCTGGCCTTCGTGCTGGATCCGCCGGTCACCTGGCTCCAGCGCCGCGGGCTGCCACGCTGGTCTGGCGTGGTCGTCATGTACGGCGTGGTGGTGAGCCTGGTTTGGCTCCTGGTCGCGTTCGCGATCCCTCCGATCGCCGGCCAGACCCGCGACTTCATCGACAACCTCCCGCGGCTGCTGGCAGCCATCGTGGATGTCGAGCACGGCATCCAGGTCTGGTACGCGTCGCTGCCCCTTCCCGCCGATCTGCGCACCTTCCTGGACCAGGCCGTCCGCCAGGGCCAGCAGCAGGTGGCGGACGTCCTCCGCGTGATCATCGGACCCACGCTGGGGACGCTGCTGCGGACGGTCACCTTCATCTTCGGCCTGATCGTGGTGCCGGTCTGGCTCTTCTTCGTCCTCAAGGACCGTGAGGCGCTGCCCCGGGCGGTCGCGGGCGCCATGCCGCCCGCCTGGCGCGAGGACGCCGACAACGTGCTCTCGCTCCTCGCCCGCGTCGGCGGCCGATGGGTCCGCGGGGAGCTGGTCCTGGGCGCGGCGGTCTTCGCCGCGACCGCCGTCGGGTTCGGAATCCTGACCCTGGTCGGATTCAGCGAGTTCGGCAAGTTCACCCTGGTGCTCGCCCTCTTCGCCGGAATCCTGGAGTGGTTCCCGGTGATTGGGCCGGTGATCGCCGCCGTGCCGGCGCTGCTCGTCGGCCTCTCGATCTCGCCTGCCGCGGCCATCGCCGCCATTGCCGTCTCGATCGCGGTCCAGCAGACGGAGAACAACCTGCTGGTTCCCAAGGTGATGGGCGACGCCGTTGAGCTGAATCCGGCCGTCCTGATCCTCTCGCTGGTCGCCGGAGCCGCACTCTTCGGAATCGGTGGCGCGATCCTCTCGGCACCGGTCGTCGCCGCGGCGCGCGACCTGTACCGATACACCTTCACCCGCCTCTCGCGACGTGGGCCCGGCGGATGCCCTCGCGATGGCGCTGCACCGCGGTGCCTCGCCCGCTGCACCGGAGACGGGCGGAAGATCGGACGAAGGCGACCCCGGCGGGCAGGAGAAGTCCGGTGGCGCAGACGAGCCTGCCGCCGGCTGAGGTCGCCCACGGGCGTTCAGCGCGGTCTAGAAGGTGGCCTTGCGCGAGTGCGTCCGTACTGATTCGAGGATGCCCAGCCCGAAGAGCAGGCTGATCGTGCTCGATCCCCCGTACGTGATGAACGGCAGCGGGATGCCGGTCACGGGCATGATCCCCATCACCATCCCCACGTTCACCAGGAGCTGGAAGAGGATCATGCTGCCCAGGCCGTAGGCGACCATGCTGCCCAGCGCGTCGCGGGCGCCCCAGCCGATCAGGAGCACCCGCCACACGAGGAGCGCAAAGAGGAGCAGCAGCACCAGGCCGCCAACGAAGCCGAGCTCCTCGGCCACCACGGTGAAGATGAAATCGGTGGTCTGCACCGGCAGGAATCCCAGCTGGTTCTGGCGCCCGGCCGTCAGCCCCTGGCCGAACCAGCCGCCGGATCCCACGGCATTGAGCGCCTGGACCAGCTGGTAGCACGCGCCCTGCGGATCGGCGTACGGGTCCAGGAAGCAGAAGAGCCGCTGTCGCTGATAGTCGGCGAGCCCGTTGACCGCGATGCGGAGCCAGGGCGACGACGGCCCCGGTGAAGAGCGCCATCCAGCCAATGCTGGCGCCGCTCATGAAGAGCATGCCGACCAGGATCGCCACGAAGACCAGTGCGGTGCCCAGGTCCGGCTGGCGGAAGACGAGGAAGGTGGGAATCCCCATCAGGATCCCCGCGCCCAGGATGGTCGAGAGCTTGCCGATCTTCTCGCGGCGCCCCGAGAGCCACGACGCGAGGACCACGATCATCAGCACCTTGCTCACCTCGCTGAACTGGAAGTCCAGCCCGGCGACGCTGATCGACAGCGTGGCGCCGTTGAGGCTCTGACCAATGAGGAGCGTCAGGGCCAGGAGGGCCAGCACCGCGAGGTAGATGGGCGTGGTGAAGGTCGAGAGCCAGTGGTAGTCGATCGAGGCGACGACGAAGAAGATGGCGAAGCCGATGGCGACCCAGATCAGGGTCTTCACCGTCTGGCTGATCCCGGCTGCCGCCTGGCCGTCGCCGCTGAAGGTCGCCGAGTAGCCCATCACGACCCCGAAGCACACGATGAGCACCAGGTAGAGCAGCAGCTGCCAGTCGAAGGCGCGAATGGCGCGGGCACGCACGTTGTCAACAAAAGTAGAGGAAACGACGCCCATCTCTCAGTTCCCGCCGAGCAGGCTGAGCGTCCGCGGATTGAGCCGGTAGTCGCGCTGGATGTTGAAGTACTTCTGGAAGAAGTACTTGACCACCTCGGTCGACACGTTGCCGGGAACCGTAGCGGAGTAGGTGAAGGTCAGCACCTCCAGCGTGGCGTCCGTCGCTCCGGGCCGCGAGGGCAGGTAGCCCACGAACCACGAGTGGAAGGGAAGCGAGCCGTTCTGCAGCTTCTCGCCGAACTCCGCGGTGCCGGTCTTCCCGGAGAGTGCGCCGGGGAGGGGCAGGTCGCGGATGTTGAAGGCGTGACCGGTGGTGATCACGTCCCGCGCGCCGAGGCGCATGATCTGCAGGTTGGCAGCGCTCGACTTGAGCTGGCGTGCGACCTGCGGCGCGTACTGCGTCACGAGCTTGCCGTTGTTGTCGGTCTCGCCCTTCACGATCATGGGCACCATCAGCTTGCCGCCGTTGGCGAGGGCCGCGTAGGCGTTGGCCAGCTGCAGCGGCGTGACCGCAATGACGTTCTGGCCAATGCCGGCCTGTGCCAGCTCGCCGGTGAACACCGTCGGGCGCCCCTGGCTCTGGGCCCATTCCGTGCTGGCGATGATCCCCGCCGCCTCTCCGGGCAGCTTGATGCCGGTTGGTGCACCGAACCCGAAATCGTTGGCCCATTTGGCGAGGTTGTCGATCCCCACGTGGATCGCCATCTGGTAGAAGAACGTGTCCGAGCTCTTGGCGAAGGCCTGCTGGACGGTCAGGCGAGCCGAACCCGGCATGGTTCCAGTCGTACAGGCACTGGTTGGCCGGCGCGCCGGGGATGTGGTAGCAGCCGTAGGTCTGCCACCGCTGGCTGGGCGTCGTCACGCCCTCCTGGAGCGCCGCCGTCCCGGTGACGAGCTTGAAGGTGGATCCCGGCGGATAGATGTCCTCGATGGCGTGGTTGCGAAGGGGCTGGTTGGGATTGGCCAGGTACGCCTGGAAATCGGCCGTGCTGATGCCGGTCGCGAACTTGTTGTTGTCGTAGGCGGGCAGCGAGACCATGGCCAGGATCTCACCGGTCTGCGGGTTCATGACGATGGTGACACCCTGCTTGACGCCCGCCGCCTGCATCCCCCAGGTCAGGGCGTCGGTCGCCATTCGCTGCAGGCGCGCGTCGATGGTGAGCATCAGGTTGGTGCCAGGTACCGGCTGCGTTTCGCTGCCCACGACCTTCACCGGACGCCCGGTGACGTCCCGCTCGACCTGCTGGGATCCGTAGGTGCCGCGCAGCACGTTCTCGAATGACGCCTCCACGCCGTCCTTGCCGATGCGTGTCGTCCGGCAGGTACCCCGCGTCGGCGAGCGCCTGCAGCTGCGCCTGGCTGATGGGCCCGGTGTAGCCCAGGATGTGCGCCAGGAGGCTCCCGTCGACCTGGCCCTTCTCGTCCAGGTACTCGCGCACCGCGTCCACGCCAACCACGATCCCCGGCAGGTCGGCGGCGCGCTCCGATAAGAGGAGGGCAGCGTCACGGGTGATGCCGCGCACCAGCGGCACCTGGTCGTACGGCGATCCGTGGTAGGCATCCAGCCGCAGGCGGAGCGTGTCGATGGGGGTCCCGGTCACGATGGCCACCCGCGAGAGAACCGCGGAGCGCGCGGCGTCGTCTCCGGGGAGGTCGGCCGGGACCGCGTCCACCACCCAGGAGGGCACGTTCACGGC
Organism: uncultured Chloroflexia bacterium; assembly: GCA_963773405.1. Classification (GTDB taxonomy): domain Bacteria; phylum Chloroflexota; class Limnocylindria; order QHBO01; family QHBO01; genus CAVXEH01. Next base: position 63,398 of record CAVZAQ010000003.1, read on the forward strand.
CACCGGCCGGCCCTCGCGGTCGAAGATCAGCCCACGTGGCGCCTTGATGGGCTCATCCACGATGCGAGCCGCAGCCGCGCGGTCTGCGTAGAGCGTCCCGTTCAGCACCTGCATCTGGAAGAGGCGCCCGCCCAGGAGCGTGAAGAGCAGCGAAGCTGCGACGCTGAACGCGATGAAGCGCCCGCGCGAGCGCGGGAGGTCGTGCCGACCTTCGTTCAGGTCCGCCACGAGCTCACCACGCCCCCTTCTCTTCGGGGCTGTACCGGAGCTGGAGGATCCGGGCCGGGACCAGGAGCAGCCCGGTCAGCGCCGCGTTCAGCACGGCCGCCGGCACGATGAGCTCCAGCGGGATCCCCACGGCCAGCGAACCGCCCACGGCGGCCAGCGCACCCAGGCTCACGAAGTCCGCAACCACGCTCCCGGCAAAGGCGGCGCCAATGGGATAGACCCAGACCAGGCGGCCGAGCACCACGGACCCGGCGCTCACGAGGGCCGTCACGGCCAGGAGCGCCAGCGGTACCGATCCCAGCGGCTCGGGGATCAGCAGGTTCGCGACGGTCCCGGCCACGAATGCCCAGAGGATGCCCTGCGCAAATCCGAAGTTGGCCGTGACGAGGACCACTGCCACCAGGACGATGTCGGGCTTGACGCCGCCCAGCACGAGCACGGGAGCGAGGCCCGCGTGGACGATCCCGACCAAGATGGCAAGAAGAACGCTGGTATACGTTGCGGAGGCCCCCTGGCTCGGCTGCGGTTGCGTGTCGGATCAGCGGTCGGTCGAGTATACCGATGGTGGGCTCACCGGAAAAAGGGGGCATCGGGTGACGGGGGCCTGCGTGGAATCCGCGCCCCGCGGCGCACGATGGTTCCCGTGGGACACCCGCCCGATCACGCTCCGCGACGGGCGGGTTGGGCAGGCGTTCGAGCGGTTCCTGCGACGCGAATTGTTTCCCGTGAAACATCGGCTCGATAACGGCCTGCGAACCCACGGATACGAGGCGAAATTGGTAGAATGACTGTGCCCATCTGAACTCGTACCGGAGCGCCTGTGGCCAGGGTTACGGCCTGTACCAACCAGAAAGGCGGCGTCGGGAAGACCACGACCGTCGTGAACCTGGCGGCGTACCTGGCCCTCTCTGGAATCCCGACCCTCGTCGTGGACCTCGATCCCCAGGGAAATGCCACGAGTGGCCTCGGAATCGACCGGCGAAACCTGGATCGGTCCGTCTACGATGCGATCCTCGACCGAGTTCCGATTGGCGAGCTCACGATCGGCACGTCGATCGAGGGCCTCGATCTCGTCCCGTCGGCCCCTGCCCTCTCGGGTGCAGAGGTCGAGCTGGTCGGCATCGCGGCTCGTGAACGCAGGCTCGCCGCGAGCCTGGCAGACCTGAACGGCAGGTATGCGCGGGTCCTCGTGGACTGCCCGCCTTCGCTCGGTCTGCTGACGGTGAACGCACTCACCGCGGCTGACGGGGTGCTGATCCCGATACAGACGGAGTACTACGCCCTGGAGGGCCTGAGCCAGCTGGTGACCACCATCCGCCTCATCCGCGAGGCCCTGAACCCGCGACTCGAGATCGACGGCGTGCTGCTGACGATGTTCGACGCACGCACCAACCTGTCCGCCCAGGTGGCCAGGGAGGTGCGACGTCACATGAACGGCACGGTCTTCGATACCGTCGTGCCACGCTCGGTGCGCCTCTCCGAGGCGCCCAGCCACGGGCAGCCCATCGCGCTCTACGATCCGACGTCGCGCGGGGCGGTGGCCTACCGCGCCCTGGCCGCGGAGGTCACCGGTCGTGGCTAGCCGCTATGGGTTGGGCCGCGGGCTCGAGGCACTGATCCCCCGCAGCGCCGAAGGTGAAGGGGGCGTAGCGCAGCTGCCGGTCGACCGCATCGCCCGCAACCCGCACCAGCCGCGCGACCACTTCGACGAGGAGCGCATGGCGGAGCTCGTGGCGTCCGTCGCCGAGCACGGGGTCCTGCAGCCCATCGTGGTGCGCTCCGCGCCGGATGGCTCGTACGAGCTCATTGCCGGGGAACGACGCCTGCGCGCTGCACGCCAGGCCGGGCTGACGACCGTCCCGGCGGTCGTGCGCGAGACCTCCACGGAGCAGCTCCTGGAGCTCGCACTGGTCGAGAACATCCAGCGCGCCGACCTGAACGCCATCGAGGAGGCCCAGGCCTACCGCGAGCTCATCGACTCCTTCGGCCTCACCCACGAGGAGGTCGCGCGTCGCATCGGACGGAGTCGGGTCGCGGTGTCCAACGCCCTGCGCCTGCTGGATCTCGCCCCCGAGACGCGCGCGGCGATCGTCGAGGGCCGCATCAGCGAGGGGCACGGCCGGGCCCTGGCGGCGCTCACCATCGCGGAGCTCCAGCGCGCGGTGCTCAAGCTCGTCCTGGAGCGCCGCCTCTCGGTGCGGCAGACCGAGGAGCTCGTGCGCCGCAAGCGCACGCAGCCGCCGGTCCACCATCGCGAGCCGCTCTCCTCGGACCTCCAGGACCTGGAGACGCAGCTGCGAGGGCTCCTGGCCACCAAGGTCGGCATCGTCCGCTCGCGACGCGGCGGGCGTGTCGTCATCGACTTCTACTCGGACGAGGAGCTCGACCGCATCTACACGATCATCACCCGCGGCTCCGGAACCGGCGGTGCGCCAATGGCCGCGCCCAACGACCACCAGGACAAGGGGAACCAATCCGTATGACCGCGGAACCGTCTCGCAGGCCCCGGCGCGCCAAGGCCACGCAGTACACGGCCGCCGACATCCAGGTGCTCGAGGGGCTCCAGGCCGTTCGCAAGCGCCCCGGGATGTACATCGGCTCGACCGATGCGCGCGGCCTCCACCAGCTGGTCTGGGAGGTCGTCGACAACAGCATCGACGAGGCCATGGCCAACGCTGCGACGCGGCTCGACGTCACGATCCACTCGGACGGCCAGATCGAGGTCGTGGACGATGGGCGCGGGATTCCCGTCGACAAGCACGTCACCGGGAAGAGCGCCCTCGAGGTCATCATGACCGTGCTCCACGCCGGCGGGAAGTTCGGAGGCGGCGGCTACAAGGTTTCGGGCGGACTCCACGGCGTGGGCGTCAGCGTTGTGAACGCGCTGGCCTCCGAGATGCGGGTCGAGGTCCTGAGGGACGGCAAGCGCTGGACACAGTCATACCAGCGCGGGGATCCGACCAGCGCGGTGCGGCAGGACGGTGGCGCCAAGGAGGCGAACCGCGGGCTGGATCCGGCGTGGCATCGCACCAGCGGGACGCGCACCTTCTTCCGGCCGGACCCGCAGATCTTCGAGACGCTCGACTTCAGCTGGGAGACGATCGCGACCCGCCTCCGGGAGTCGGCCTACCTGAACAAGGGGCTCTGGATCCGCCTCATCGACGAGCGGATCGACCGCGAGAAGAACTTCTTCTTCCAGGGAGGCGTGACCTCCTTCGTGCGGCACCTGAACCGTCGGCGCGAGGTGCTCAACTCCCGGCCGATCCACGTCGAGCGAGTCGTGGAGGGCACCAGCGTGGAGGTGGCGCTGCAGTACAACGACGGCTTCGCCGAGAACGTGCTGCCCTTCGCGAACAACATCCACACCGTCGACGGCGGCACCCACGTCACCGGGTTCCGCGCCGCGCTCACCAGCTCGCTCAACGACTGGGCGCGCAAGTCGGGCACCCTCTCCGAGCGGGACACCAACCTTTCGGGCGATGACGTCCGGGAAGGCCTGACCGCGGTGATCAGCGTGAAGCTCACCGACCCGCAGTTCGAGGGCCAGACCAAGGCCAAGCTCGGGAAACGCCGACGTCAAGGGCATCGTCCAGACCGTGGTCGCCGACGGGATCGTGCAGCACCTCGAGGAGAACCCCGCCGACGGACGCCGCATCATCGAGAAGTCGCTCATGGCTGCCCGGGCCCGCGAGGCGGCGCGCAAGGCGCGCGACCTCGTCATCCGCAAGGGGGCGCTGGATGGCATGGCCCTGCCGGGGAAGCTGGCCGACTGCCAGGAGCGCGACCCCGCGCGCAGCGAGCTGTACATCGTCGAGGGCGACTCCGCCGGCGGCTCGGCGAAGCAGGGCCGCGACCGGCGTTTCCAGGCCGTCCTCCCGCTGCGCGGGAAGCTGCTGAACGTCGAAAAGGCGCGGCTCGACCGGGTGCTCTCGAGCGAGAACGTGCGACCCCTGATCATCGCGCTCGGGCGCCGGCATCGGCGACCAGTTCGACATCGCCAAGCTCCGCTATCACCGCATCTGCCTCCTGAGCGACGCCGATGTCGACGGGGCCCACATCAGCACCCTGCTGCTCACCTTCTTCTATCGGCACATGCCGCAGGTGATCGATAACGGCTACCTGTACCTCTGCCAGCCGCCGCTCTACCGCGTCAGCACCGGCAAGGTCACCCGCTACGCGAAGAACGAGAAGGAGCGCGATGCGGCGGTGAAGGAGCTGTCGCGGGCGGGCAAGACCAAGAACATCACGGTCCAGCGCTTCAAGGGGCTTGGCGAGATGAACCCCGAGCAGCTCTGGGAGACCACCATGAACCCGGACACACGAACGCTGCTGCAGATCGAGGTCTCGGACGCCGGCGAGGCGGACGAGGTCTTCAGCACGCTCATGGGCGAGCGCGTCGAGCCGCGGCGGGACTTCATCCGCGGCGAGGCGCGCAAGGTCCGCAACCTGGACATCTGAATCGGGAGCCAGAGGCGCACGTCATGCCATCACGCCACATCGCCGACATTCGACAGGTTCCGAGCAAGACGGGCCGCACCCTTGACGAGTGGTGCGAGCTGCTCGAGGCCAACGGGGTCGGCGACCGCCGCGAGGCGGTGAACTTCCTTCGCGACGGCTATGCCGTCAGCCACGCCTTCGCCCTTGCCATCGCCGATGCACTGCCTCCGCCGCAGCCGCGACGAAGATCGCTTCGGGGGCTGGTCGCGACGACGAGGAGGAGGAGAGCCCGTGGTGAGCGCATCCGCCGGCAGGGAAGCCGGCCGCGGCAGCGTGGGCACCAGCCGCGAGATCCGCGGCGCGGGACGGTCGGCGCTACGCGTTCGCGGACCACAACTGCTTCGCCTGCGGCAGCACGAACCCGATCGGCATGCGCCTGCGAGATCGAGCTGGGCGAGGGGACCGCGCGCGACCGAATGGACGCGGTCACCGCGACTTCGTCGGGTGGGAGGACAAGATCCACGGCGGCATCCTCGCCACCCTGCTCGACGAGGTGATGGCCTGGGCGCCGTCGAGCTACGACTCGTGGGCCGTGACGGCGGAGATGCACCTTCGCTACCGATCGCCCGGCGAACCCGGGCGAGCGACTCGTCGCCGAGGCGAGCGTCGTGAGCCGGCGCCGCCGGATCTACGAGGTGCACGGCGAGGTGCACGGCGAGGACGGCCGCCTGGTGGCGGAGGCGGATGGCCGCTTCCTGGGCGCAAGCCCCACCGAGAAGCAGACACCTCAAGGCAGCGGTACGGCATGCCGCGCGAGCTCCCGGCGGCGGGCGCGCGGCGCGAGTAGCGGGCGTGCAAAGCGACAGACGCGACATCATGATGACGAGGTAGCAGCAGACCCATGGCGATGGACCAGCCCGGCTTCATCCGGCCGGTGACGATCGAAGACGAGATGCGCTCGGCGTACATCGACTACGCCATGAGCGTGATCGTCGCGCGCGCCCTGCCCGACGTGCGCGACGGCCTCAAGCCGGTCCATCGGCGGATCCTCTACACCATGCACGAGATGGGGCTGCGCTCCACCTCGTCGTACCGCAAGTGCGCCGGCGTCGTCGGCGAGGCGCTGGCCAAGTACCACCCGCACGGTGATGTCGCCCTCTACGACGCCCTGGTGCGCCTGGCGCAGGACTTCAGCCTTCGGTACCCGCTCGTCGACGGGCAGGGCAACTTCGGCTCCATCGACGGCGATCCGGCCGCCGCCTACCGCTACACCGAGGCGCGGATGGCGCAGATCGCCGACGAGATGCTCGCCGACATCGAGAAGGAGACGGTCGACTTCGCCGACAACTTCGACGGTCGTCTGCGCGAGCCGCTCGTCCTGCCGGCCCGCCTGCCGAACCTGCTCGTCAACGGGTCGAGCGGCATCGCGGTCGGGATGGCGACCAACATCCCGCCGCACAACCTCGTCGAGATCTGCGACGCCGCCATGAGCCTCATCGAGCGACCGGAGATGACCGTCGACGAGCTGTGCGAGATCGTCACCGGCCCGGACTTCCCGACCGGCGGCACCATCTTCCGCTACGAGGACGTCCGCAATTCGGTAACCGGCGAGCGCGAGCGCCAGGACGCAATCCGCCACATGTACGCCACCGGCCGCGGCCGGGTGATCATTCGCGGCCAGGTCGCATTCGAGGAGATCCGGCCCGGCCGCATGGCGATCGTGGTCACCGAGCTGCCGTACCAGGTCAACAAGACCACGCTCATCGAGAAGATGGCAGAGATGGTCGCAGCAAGAAGATCACCGATGTCAGCGACCTTCGCGACGAAAGCGACAGGAATGGGATGCGGATCGTCGTCGAGATCAAGCGCGACGGAAGCCCGCACACGGTGATGCAGCAGCTCTTCAAGCACACCGCCCTGCAGACCAGCTTCAGCGCCAACATGCTCGCGCTCGTGGACGGCCAGCCGATGACGCTGGGCCTGAAGCGGATGCTCGAGCACTACCTCAACTACCGCCGCGAGGTGATCCGGCGTCGCACGGAGTTCGACCTGGCCCGGGCACAGGAGCGCGCCCACATCCTCGAAGGGCTCAAGATCGCGCTCGACAACCTCGACGAGGTGATCGCCACCATCCGCGCCGCGGCTGACGTCGATGCGGCCCGCGACCGCCCTGATGCAGCCGCTTCGGCCTCTCCGAGGCGCAGGCCAACGCCATCCTGGAGATGCAGCTTCGCCGCCTCGCGGCCCTGGAGCGCAAGAAGATCGAGGACGAGTACGAGTCCGTGATCCGGCTCATCGCCGAGCTGGAGGACCTGCTCGCGAACCCGCGCAAGATGCTCAACGTCATCAGGGACGAGCTCGCCGAGCTCAAGCGCAAGTACGGCGACGAGCGCAAGACCCGGATCAAGGCGGACGCGAACCGCGAGCTGACCGAGGAGGACCTGATCGCGCGCCGAGGAGGTGGTGGTCACCCTCAGCCAGCGCGGCTACATCAAGCGGCAGCAGATCGGCACCTTCCGCAGCCAGCGGCGCGGTGGACGCGGCAAGCTGGCGATGCTGACCCGCGAGGAGGACGCCGTTCGCCATCTGCTGGTGGCGAACACCCACGACAACATCCTCTTCTTCACGAACCGCGGGCGCGTCTTCATCACCAAGGTCCACACCCTGCCGGAGGCGACGCGCCAGGCCAAGGGCCTGCCGATCATCAACCTGCCCGGCGTCCAGGTCGAATCCGGCGAGTACGTCAGCTCTCTCATCAGCCTGCCGGGGTTCGAGCCGGAGCACTACCTGCTGATGGCCACCAGCCGCGGAATGGTGAAGAAGACCTCGCTGGCCGAGTACGCCAAGATCCGGGCCAACGGCCTCATCGCCATCAACCTGATCGACGGCGACGAGCTGCGCTGGGTGGGCATCACCGACGGGCCGCAGCGACATCATCCTGGCCACGCGCAAGGGACAGGCGGCCCGATTCCACGAGGTCGAGGTGCGCTCCATGGGCCGCGACACCCGCGGCGTGACCGGCATCCGGCTGCGGCGCCGGCGACGAGGTGGTCGGCATGGAGGTCGTGGATCCGGGCCAGGAGCTCCTCGTGGTGACCGAGCAGGGCTACGGCAAGCGCACGCCGTTCAGCGATTTCCCCGTGAAGCATCGAGCGACCGGAGGCGTCATCGCCAACTCGCTCAACCGCGACACCGGCGACGTGGCGGCGATCCGGATGGTGGGTCGCGAGGAGGAAGAGATGATGCTCATCACCGAGGAAGGCACCATCCTGCGCACCATCGTGGCCAGCGTGAACCGCTACCGGCGTGCCAGCCGAGGCGTGACGGTGATGAAGCCGGGCGCCGGGGATCGGATCGTCTCGATCGCCGTCTTCGTCGACGACCGTTCGCCCGACGGCGAGGCGGAGGACGACACCGAACCGGCACCGGAGCCGGCCTCCTGAGCGGGTGCGCGGTCGCGGCGCGACGGCACCGCATCGGTCGGAGATCAGGCGGGTAGAATCGGAAGCGAGATCTGGCGCAGGAGTTCCACGTGTACGCCGACGAGTTCAGCATCTACGCCGGGAACGCCAACAAGGCGCTGGCCCACGACATCTGCCGCTACCTGAAGACGCGGGTCGGCGACGTGGAGGTCTTCCAGTTCGCCAACGAGAACATCTTCGTCCGCGTCAAGGACAACGTCCGCGAGCAGGACGTCTTCCTGGTCCAGCCCACCTGCCGCCCGGTGAACCAGTCGGTCATGGAGCTGCTGATCATGATCGACGCCTTCAAGCGTGCCTCCGCGGGCCGAATCACCGCGGTGATGCCGTACTACGCCTACGGGCGATCCGACAAGAAGGACCAGCCCCGCGTCCCGATCACGGCCCGCCTCATCGCCGACATGCTCACCGTGGCCGGGGCCGATCGCGTCCTGACCATGGACCTGCACCAGGGGCAGATCCAGGGCTTCTTCTCCATCCCCGTCGACGAGCTGACCGCGGTCGACATCGTGGCCCGTTACATCAAGGACAAGCAGATCGCTGACATGGTCGTCGTCAGCGAGCTGGGATTCGCCAAGAAGGCGCGTAACTTCGCGGAGAAGCTGGGTGCGCCGCTGGCGATCGTGGAGAAGCGTCGGGTGGGCAACGACGACAAGACCGAGCTGATGAACATCATCGGCGAGGTGGACGGCAAGAACGCGGTGATCATCGACGATGAGATCGACACCGCAGGCTCGCTCATGGAGGCGGTCAACGCCCTGGTCGAGCACGGTGCGCGGGAGATCTACTCCTGCGCCACCCACGGCGTCTTCTCGCCACCGGCCCTGGAGCGCATCCTCGCCTCGCCCATCACCGAGATCGTGGTCACCGACACGATCCCCCTGCCCGCCGGGACGGACCGCTCCCGGATCACCGTGCTCAAGGTCGCGCCGCTCTTCGGCGAGGCGATCCGGCGCATCCACCGCGGCGAGAGCGTGGGTGCCCTCTTCAGCTCGGAGGTGGAGCTCGTCGAGGAGATGACCTTCTGGGACTCCCACGCCGACGAGGAGGACCCGGATGCCCCATTTCCCATCGCCGTAGAGAGCTGATAGGGGTCTGCCCGCATGCCCGACAGCCGCCCTCCCCGGTCGGGCCACCAGAACGACATCTACCTCGCGGGCACCGCCGGCCAGCGTCCGACCCTGCCACTGACCCCGGACGGGCTGGAGGCGCAGGCGCAGACCGTGCTCGCCCCCGAGGCATTCGCGTACGTCGCGGGTGGCGCCGGAGCTGAGCAGACCATGGCCGCCAACCGCGAGGCGCTCGACCGGCGGAGGCTCGTCCCCCGGCACCTGCGCGGTATCACCACCCGGGACCTCACCTGTCGCCTCCCCTGGGCCACGCTCCCGACGCCCATCCTGATGGGACCCATTGGCGCGCTGGGCATCATCCACGCCGAGGCCGAGCTGGCGGTGGCCGCCGCATCACGGTCGACCGGGGTCGGATTCGTCCTGAGCACCCTCGCCTCGCGGCCGCTCGAGCAGGTGGCAGAGGCAGCCGCCGACGCGCACCGCTGGTTCCAGCTCTACTGGCCGCGTGACCGCGAGGTGTGCGCGTCGCTGGTGAGGCGTGCCGAGGCAGCCGGCTACGCCGCGATCGTGGTCACCATCGACACCTGGCAGCTCGCCTGGCGACCACGTGACCTGCAGAACGCGTACCTCCCCTTCCTGCGCGCCGAGGGGATCGCGAACTACCTGACGGACCCCGCCTTCCGCGCCTCCCTGCCAGGGCCTCCGGAGCAGGATCCGCGACCGGCGGTGCAGCGCTGGACGGAGATCTTCTCCGACGCGGCGCTCACGTGGGACGACCTGGCCTGGCTGCGCTCGACGACCACGCTGCCCATCATCCTCAAGGGCATCCTGCACGCGGACGATGCCCACCGGGCGGTGGAGGCAGGCATGGACGGGATCGTGGTCTCCAACCACGGCGGACGGCAGGTGGACGGGTCCATTGGTGCGCTCGATGCGCTGCCCGGCGCCGTCGCCGCCGTACAGGGGCGGATCCCGGTCCTCTTCGACTCGGGCATCAGGACCGGAGCAGACGTGCTGAAGGCCCTGGCCCTGGGCGCGCGGGCTGTGCTGGTTGCCCGTCCGTACGTCTACGCGCTCGGCATCGAGGGTAGCGACGGGATCGTCCAGTACCTGCGCGGCCTCCTGGCGGAGCTGGAGATCAACGCGGCGCTCTGCGGCCTGAACGCGACGGCTGACGCCACGCCAGAGCTGTTCGCCTCGAGCTGAGCCTCGGCCCCAGGCCGCGAGTCGGCGCCATCGGGTTCGGGACGTATACTCCCTCTCCCGATGATGAAGTTCCTCTCCCGGCTGGTGGACTCCAACGAGCGCGAGGTCCGCCGGCTGGAACCAATCCTGGCCGAGATCAACGCGCTCGCCGACGAGTACGGTGCGCTCTCCGACGAGGCGCTGATGGCCAAGACCGTCGCGTTCCGGGATCATCTCTCGGAGCGGCTCGGCGACCTGCTGGTTCCCATTGAGCTGCGCGCCGCAGCCGTCGCCGAGACGAACGGCGAGGGTCCCGCGCTCGATGGCGACCTCGAGGCCTGGGAAGAGGATTCCGAGCTCACGTCGGCCGATCCGGCACGCATCTCCGAGCGGCGCAAGGAGCAGCGCGAGCGCGAGCTGAAGCAGATCAACGAGGCGCTGGACGAGATCCTGCCGGAGGCCTTCGCCGCGGTCCGCGAGGCCATGTCCCGCGCGCTCGACAAGCGCCACTACGACGTGCAGCTCATTGGCGGGATGGTGCTCCACCGCGGTCAGATCGCGGAGATGAAGACCGGCGAGGGCAAGACCTTCGTCGCACCGCTGGCGGCCTACCTGAACGGCCTCACCGGTCGCGGGGTGCACGTCGTCACCGTGAACGACTACCTCGCCAAGCGCGACGCCCAGTGGATCGGCTCCGTCTTCCATCGCCTGGGGATGAGCGTGGGCAGCATCCAGCACGACGCCGCCTACATCTTCGACCCAAGCTTCCCGGCCACCGACGAGCGGCTCCGCGACCTGCGCCCCGTCTCGCGTGGCGAGGCCTATGCCGCCGATGTCACCTACGGCACGAACAACGAGTTCGGCTTCGACTACCTGCGCGACAACCTGGTCATCGACCTGCGCGAGCGGGTGCAGCGCGGGCATTTCTTCTCGATCGTGGACGAGGTCGACAACATCCTCATCGACGAGGCGCGCACCCCGCTCATCATCTCGGGGACCGGCCAGGAGTCCGCGCGACAAGTACGTGCAGTTCGCGCGCCTGGTGCCACGCCTCAAGGCCGAGGAGGACTACATCCTCGACGAGAAGTTCAAGCAGGTGGCCATCACCGAAGCCGGGACCGACAAGATGGAGCGCTGGCTGGGCGTCGACAACATGTTCGACAACGACTTCAGCCTGGCGCGGCACCTGGAGCAGGCGCTCAAGGCGGAGGTCCTCTACCACCGCGACCGCGACTACGTCGTCAAGGACGGCGAGGTGGTCATCGTGGACGAGTTCACCGGCCGCCTGATGCCCGGACGGCGCTGGAGTGAGGGCCTGCACCAGGCGGTGGAGGCAAAGGAGGGCGTGAAGATCCAGAGCGAGTCGCAGACGCTCGCCACGATCACCTTCCAGAACTACTTCCGCATGTACGACAAGCTGGCCGGGATGACCGGCACGGCCGAGACGGAGGCCGAGGAGTTCGCGAAGATCTACGACCTCGAGGTTGTCGTCATCCCGACCAACCGGCCCATGGTCCGCGGCGACTTCGCGGACCTGGTCTTCCGCTCCCAGAAGGGCAAGTGGAACGCGGTCGTCGACGAGATCGCCGAGGAGCACGAGCAGGGACGGCCGGTCCTGGTGGGCACGGTGAGCGTCGAGGTCAGCGAGATGCTCTCCGAGATGCTGAAGCGACGCGGCATCAAGCACAACGTCCTCAACGCCAAGTTCCACGAGCGCGAGGCGGACATCATCGCGCTCGCCGGTCGCTCGAGCGCGGTGACGATCGCGACCAACATGGCCGGGCGGGGCACCGACATCCTGCTCGGAGGAAACCCCGAGGTGCTCGCCTCCGAGATCCTGCACAAGCGCGGCCTCAACGTCCTCGAGGCCTCCGCGGAGGAGTACCGGACAGCGCTCGACGAGGCGGAGCGGCGTCTGCGCAGAGGACAAGGAGAAGGTGCTCGCCGCGGGCGGCCTGCACATCGTGGGCACCGAGCGCCATGAGGCGCGCCGCATCGACAACCAGCTGCGCGGTCGGGCCGGTCGCCAGGGAGATCCCGGCAGCACCCGCTTCTACCTGTCGCTCGAGGACGACCTGATGCGTCGCTTCGCGAGCGAGCGGGTGAGCAGCATCATGGGCCGCCTGGGGTTCGACGACGACACGGCGCTCGAGTCGGGGATGGTGAGCCGGACCATCGAGGGGGCGCAGACCCGCGTCGAGGGCTTCAACTTCGACACGCGCAAGCACGTGGTCGAGTACGACGACGTGATCAACCGCCAGCGCGAGACGATCTACCACGAGCGCGGGCGGATCCTGCGCGCGGAGAGCCTCTCCACCACGGTCCTCGCCATGCTGGGGGAGGAGCTGCACGACCTCGTCACGGCGGCCACGAGCTCGGACTACGCCGGCGACTGGAATCGCGACGGGCTCAGAGCGCAGCTGATCGCAATGATCCCCACGATCAGCGAGGCGGAGCTGCAATTCATCGACGAGGCGATCGATCCCGGCGCGATCGAGCAGTCCCTGCTTGAGCTGATCGAGGCTCACTACGAGCGCAAGCGGTCGGAGGTCGGCGAGGCGGGGATGCCGGTCCTCGAGCGGCTGGTCCTGCTGCGGGTCATCGACGCGCTGTGGGTCGAGCATCTCACCGCGGTCGACGACATGCGGCGCGGCATCGGCCTGCGTGCCTACAGCCAGCGCGACCCGCTGAACGAGTTCAAGGTCGAGGCGTACCGCATGTTCGACGAGCTCAAGGCCACGATCCGCCACGACGTGACCCACACCATCTTCCGGGTCACCGTGGTCACGGAGCCGCCCCCGCCGCCGGCGCGCCGCATGCAGGAGAGCCGTCCCGACGTCTCGGTCGCGGCGAACGGCGGAACCAGCAGCATCCGCCGGGGGCGCGGCCGCCGCGGGTGGCGCGGCCGCGATGGGTACCGCCGGGCCGCAGCAGCCGGTTCGCGGCGGGCCCAAGGTCGGACGCAACGATCCATGCTGGTGTGGGTCGGGCAAGAAGTACAAGCGCTGCCACGGGGCCTGAACCCACCGGCCGCCGCCGGCCGCCCGTCGAGTCAAATGTCATACGACCTCCGGACCGCTTCGGGCGGCGCCATCGATGCCGCCCGCGAGCCCGACCATCCGTTGCAGGGATGCACCAATTCGAGCCTGCCTGCGCACGATTTGCCCTCTGGTCAAGGTCGGACCGAGCCGCTAGGATGGGGTCCTGCGCGGACCGGGCACACCCTGATCCCGGGGGTCCGTCGCCATACATGGAGAGCTTCGTGAAGCAGCTGACCGCACCCAGCCGTGTCGTCGAACCACTCCCATCGCCGACCGCAGAGCTCCCGCTGGTCACCCGCTTCCGAGATCCAACCGTTCCCTACCAGGACCTCATCCAGTGCGAGCGCGACTGCATGCGCTGCACCTACGCGGCAACGCTCGGCTGCGACGGCAACTGCGGCTCGTGCCCGCGCCAGAGCTACTGCCCCTGCGTGAACCCGGCCAAGGTGCGCAACAAGAGCGTGCGCCTGACCGATGTCGAGCTGACCATGGTGCAACCGCTTGGACGCAATTAAGGACGAGGCTGAGCGGCTCGCCAGCCTCGTTGCCGACACGGCGGTGCGACTTTGACTTGCCCGCCAAGGAAACCGAGCTCGCGGAGCTAGAGACCAGCTCGACAGACCCGACCCTCTGGGACGACCCCGCCGCGGCGCAGGCGCTGCTGCGAAGGGCCGACGAGCTGCGCGATGAGATCGCGTCCTGGCGTGGGCTCGAGCAGCGCGCTCGCGGCCATGGCCGAGATGGCCGAGCTGGCCGCCGAGGAGCCTGACGGTGGGAGCTCCATGACCGCCGACCTCGAGCGTGAGCTCGCCTCGCTGCAGGCAGACTGGACCCGCATGGAGGGTCAGCTTCTGCTCTCCGAGCCGTACGACGCAAGCGCGGCCATCGTCTCCATCTACGCGGGGGCGGGCGGGACGGAGAGCCAGGACTGGGCGGAGATGCTCCTCCGCATGTACCTTCGCTGGGCGGAGCGCAACCGCTACCACACGGAGATCCTGGACCAGACGGAGGGCGAGGAGGCGGGCCTCAAGTCGGTCACGGTGGCCATCAACGGACGCTGGGCGTACGGTCGCCTCAAGTCCGAACGCGGGGTTCACCGGCTGGTGCGGATCAGCCCATTCGACTCGCAGAAGCGGCGCCACACCAGCTTCGCCCTCGTGGAGGTGATGCCCGAGGTGCCTGAGGACGCAGAGGTCGAGATCCGCGACGACGACCTGCGGGTCGACACCTATCGCAGCTCGGGCGCCGGCGGCCAGCACGTCAACAAGACGGACTCCGCGGTGCGCATCACCCACCTTCCGACCGGGATCGTGGTCACCTGCCAGAACGAGCGCAGCCAGATCCAGAACCGCGAGCGCGCGATGGCGATCCTGCGGGCAAAGCTGATCGAGCGCAAGATGGAAGAGCGCGAGGCGGAGCTCGCCAAGCTGCGCGGCGTGCACGTTGAAGCGGGCTGGGGCAACCAGATCCGCAGCTACGTGCTCCAGCCCTACACGATGGTGAAGGACCTGCGAACCGGCGTGGAGACCTCCAACCCGACCGCCGTCCTGGACGGCGACCTGGACGCGTTCATCGACGGCTACCTGCGCTCGCGCATCGGCGAGACGGATGACGGAGCAACCGGGTGAGCGCGACTGTGCGGCCCATGGCCGCCACCGAGGATCGAAGGAGGGCGTGCTGCGCTGAGCGTCGTCGCGGAGACGGTGATCGGCATGGTCGATGCCGGCGTGACCTACCCGAACGGGAAGGTTGCCCTCACCGACGTCAACGTCACCATCCCGGGTGGGGACTTCGTCTTCCTGGTGGGCGCCTCCGGCGCCGGCAAGACCACCTTCATCCGGCTCCTGATTCGCGAGGTGCTCCCAACCTCGGGCCGCGTCACGGTCGCGGGTCGGGACCTGGTCCGCCTGCGCAGGCGCGACGTGCCCGGGCTGCGACGCAGGATCGGGATCGTCTTCCAGGACTTCCGGCTCCTGCCCGCGAAGACAGTCTTCGAGAACGTGGCGTTCGCCCTCGAGGTGACAGGAGCGAGCCGATCGGCGATTCGCCACCGCGTCCCCATGCTCCTGAACCTGGTCGGTCTCCACCAGCACGTCGACCATCTCCCGACCCAGCTCTCCGGCGGCGAGCAGCAGCGCGTCGCCATCGCGCGGGCGCTCGTCCATGACCCCGCCATCCTCATCGCGGACGAGCCAACCGGGAACCTGGACCCGGTCACCAGCTGGGAGATCATCCAGCTCCTGATCCAGATCAACGCGCTCGGGACCACGGTGCTGATGGCCACCCACAACCAGGAGATCGTCAACGCCATGCGGCGGCGGGTCCTGGCGCTCGAGGGCGGCATGCTCGTGCGCGACGAGCCGGAAGCCGCCTACGAGCGGGAGTACTAGGCGCCGTGCGCTTCCTGCGGTTCGTCGGCTTCAGCGCGGTCCGCGCCTGGCAGGGCTTCTGGCGAAACGCCATGATGAGCCTGGCCACCACGGCCACGGTCGTGCTCATGCTGGTCCTGCTCTCCGGGCTCTTCATCGTCATCAGCGGGTTGAACAGCGGCCTGGAATTCATCGAGAGCAAGGTGGGAGTCACCGCCGAGCTGGTCGGAGAGCCGCAGCAGCCGGACCTCACCCAGCCGCAGCTCGACGCGCTGCTCGCCTACACGCGTTCACTGCCCGGCGTCCGGACGGTCGCGTATGTGAGCCCGGAGGCGGCGATGCAGCGCCTGCAGGAGGTCTATGCGCAGCGCGGCCAGAAGCTGGACCTGGGCGACAGCGGCTCGAGCATCAAGCTCTACGCGAGCATCGAAGTCACCCTGACCGATCCCTCGTACTCGCAGTCCATCGCCAACACGCTCGCCAACCGTTCCGAGGTCGTGCAGATCACCACCAAGCAGGCGGCGGTCGACAAGCTGATCGGGATCATCAACGTGATCCGCACCGTCGGTCTGGTCGCCATTGGCCTGGTGGCGCTGACGGTGCTCTTCATGATCGTGAACACGATCCGGATCGCGGTCTACGCCCGAGCAGGGGAGATCGAGATCATGCGACTGGTGGGGCCGTCCGACAGCTTCATCCGATGGCCCTTCATCCTGGAGGGGATCCTGTGCGGGTTGCTGGGTGCTCTGGTGGCGATCGGCATGGTGGCCATCGTCTGGGATCCGATCCAGCCGGTCCTCTTCAACGTCTTCCAGATGCCGGTCGCGGTTGGCGCCCGGTTCCTGGCCACCCTCTCCGCTCTTCTCCTGGCCGTGGGGCTCGCGGTGGGCGCCGTGGGCTCCTGGATCAGCGTCCGCTCGTACCTCACCGCCTGATCGCCGGATCGGTCCTTCCGCCCTGGGTCGGCCTCCGGAGCGTGTGATACCGTGCCCCACTCGCGATGCCCACGTGAGCCCGAGTTTCAGGGCGAGCGCGAGACGGTATGGGAGGGTGCGGAATCATGGATCTGTCCAAGCTGAGCGCGACAGAACGCAACGCGGCATACGGCGCCATCGTCCTCGTGATCGCCGGGATCGTCAGCAACTGGGGAGGGCTGATGTGGCTCGCGATCGTGGCCGGTATCGGCGTGCTGGTGGTGCTCTTCCTGCCCCAGATCTCGCCGGAAACGTCACTGCCCGGGTCGAAGGGCAGCCTGCTGGTCGTGGCCGGCGTGGTGGCGGCGGCCTGCGCCGTGATCGAGATCCTCAGGTTCATCAGCTACTTCGTGCGCACATTGGGCGACTGGCAGACCTGGGCCTTCGCGATCGCCCTGGTCGGGTCGCTCGTCATGGCCTACGCCGGCTGGCAGGCCTTCGAGGCAGAGGGCGGCAAGCTCAGGCTCGGGACCGCCGGTGGATCCACCGCAGGCCCGGCATCCGCGACCTCGCCTGAGGGGACCACCCCTCGGCCTCCAGCTCCGTCCGCGCCCGCCTCTCCGCAGCCACCGGCCGCTCCGGCCGCACCTGATGCTCCGGACGCTCCGGCCGCACCGGACGTGGAGAGCGACGACCCGGCGGGCTGATCCCCGGACGCGAAGCCCGGTCGGCGGCGTCCGGGTTCCCGTAAGCGAATCACAACGGGGGCGTAACCGGGACCGGATCAAAACGATGCTAGACTCGCGCAGCCCCTGCCGATGACGAGCACAGATCCGAACCAGGCGCCGCCTCCGGCGTCTCCCAACGACCCCGCGACGCCGCCGACTCCGCCACCGGCGCCGATGCCGTCTGCTGCCCCGGTTGCGCCCGGGCATATGGGGCCCCGTGGCTCCCTCGCCGGCTGGATCGTGGCGCTCGCGCTGGCCGCGGTGCTGGGCTCCCTGCTCTTCGTTGGGGGCTACCTGGCCGCTGGGGGCAACGGGACGACAGGCTGCTCGGCGCCGGCGCCTGCCTTCGCCTCCTTCTGCGAAGCCTACTCAGAGCTCAAGAGCAGGTATGTCGACCCGCTCGACGACTCCGCACTGGCCGCCGGCGCCATCCAGGGCATGTTCCAGTTCGGAGTGAAGGACCCATTCAGCGGCTACATGGCGCCGACGCAGTACCAGCAGGCGCTGGGTGACCTTTCCGGCAAGTTCAGCGGCATCGGTGCGGAAATGTCCGTCAAGAACATCGCCACTCCGACCGACCTCGCCTCGTGCGCCACCCTTTCTGATAACTGCGTGCTGGTGGTGGTAAGCCCCATCTCGGGCTCCCCTGCGGAGAAGGCCGGCCTGCAGCCGGGCGACATCGTGACCGCCGTTGACGGCACCAGCGTCAACGGCTCGTCCATCAACGACGAGATCACGAAGGTGCGGGGCCAGACCGGCACCACCGTGACGCTCACCATCAAGCGCAGCGACAGGACCTTCGACGTGACGATCACCCGGGCCGAGATCACGATGAAGGAGGTGGAGACCAGGCTGATCGACGGGCACATCGGCTACATCGCACTCCACGGCTTCAGCGACTCATCACCGGACCAGTTCCACAGCGCGCTGAAGGGCCTGCTCGACCAGGGCGCGAATCAGATCGTGTTCGATCTCCGGGACAACCCGGGCGGGTACATCCTCTCCGCGCAGAAGATCGCATCCGAGTTCGTGAGCTCCGGGACGATCTTCACCCAGGAGTCGGCCGGGGGTGAGAGCAAGACCTGGAACGCGGTGGACGGCGGACTGGTCACGAACCCGAAGATCCCGCTGGTGGTGCTGGTCAACGGGGGCAGCGCCTCGGCGTCGGAGATCGTGAGCGCCGCCCTGAAGGAGCTCGGGCGGGCCACGATCATCGGCGAGCACAGCTTCGGCAAGAACACGGTCCAGGTCTGGGCCCCCCTGCAGAACGGCGGCGGCGTGCGCGTCACCATCAGCCGCTGGTTCCCACCGAACCACGACAGCGTCCACCCCGATGGCGTCCAGCCCGACGTCGCGGTGACCATTCCGGCGGGGACCCCGCCGGAGAAGGACCTGATCCTGGACCGTGCGGTCGCGTACCTCGGGACCCTGGCGGGTGGGCCGGCACCCTCCCCGGCTGCTTCGGGCGGCCCCGCGGCGCTGGCTCCCTCCCGCGGCCTCTCCTCGGTCCTCCTGAGCTGGGATGACGGAGCGCTCGCCCGCGCATTTGCATGAGAGCGTTGCCGATCCGGCACTGGCCTGCTAGCATCTCGCGCAACGAAAGGAGGTGGTGTGCAGTGTGTAGTCCCTGTCACGCCACCACCGAGGCGGTGCGATAACACACCCTTCGCGTGGTAGCGAGGTGAGAGCCGGCTGATACGGCCGGCTCTTTCCATGCCCGCCGATGCGGCCGACCTTACGCCGCCGCTCATTCGTCACGACCACAGCAGAGCCGAACCGATGCCCGAACAGACGATTGCCCTCAACCGCCGCGCACGCCACGAGTACGCCGTCAGTGAGACGCTGGAGGCGGGCCTGGTGCTGACCGGGACGGAGATCAAGTCGATCCGTGCGGGCCGGGTCAACCTCGCCGAGGCCTATGCCCGGATCGAGCAGGGCGAGGCGTGGCTGATCGGCGCCCACATCGCACCCTACGAGCAGGGCAACCGCTTCAACCACGAGCCCCGGCGCACGCGGAAGCTGCTCCTGCACCGCGACCAGATCGCCGAGCTGGTTGGCCTCACCCATGCCAAAGGCCAGACGCTGGTCCCCCTGCGCCTCTACATCCGGGGCGGACGCGCCAAGGTTGAGCTGGGCGTCGCGCGCGGCAAGAAGACGCACGACAAGCGGCGCACCATCGCCGAGCGCGACCAGCGCCGCGAGCTCGAGCGCGAGGCCAAGACCTCCGGACGCATCAAGCTCTAGCCTCGCGAGCACCGCCCGTGCCCGCTCACGACTCGTCAGGCGCTGCCGTCCGCAGCGTTAGGCGCCGCTGACGATTCCCGACTCGTCGGGCGCTGCTCTCCGCAGCCTTAAGCGGCCCGTGGCCACGGTGAAGGCATGGGGCCGGCTGGATCCGTGCTCAGAGCGTGCCGCCCAACCGACGCATCGGGCCAGCGAGGCGCCTAACGCTGTTGTGGTCAGCGGGTGACGAGAATACGCCGCCCCTTCCCAGCGTTCGGCGTCAGCGCGGCACGAGCCACAGCACGGGGCGCGCGGGATCCGCCCACAGCAGCAGGACCGTGCCGCGCAGCACGTCCATGCCGACCAGGCCGTCGATCTCGCCGGGCATGGCGGGCGGAACGAACAGCCGATCGACGGGCAATCGTGCACCGCCCACCCGCAGCGACTTTCCAAGCACGAACGGCGCCGTCATTTGCTCCCCGCCGATGGCGCGCCCGCTCGTGTCAGATCCCGCCGCGCCCGTGACGGTCAGCCCGGGAACCGCGGAGGCGGCGAACGACGTGCCGCGGGCGCCCGAGTCGAGGAGGGTGACGACCCGCTCGCCGGAGTCGACCGCGACGCGCACCAGGATCGTGGTGTCGTCCGGAATCCGCTCCAGCCAGACTGGTTCGAGGCGCGGGTGCGCAGCAACCAGCCGGTCGGCCACGCGGTCCGGCGCCTCGTCGTCGACGGCGAGCCTCCCGGCCGCCAGGTCGAGCACGATCGCGGCGCTCGGATGCAGGTTCTGCGGGGACAGGAAGCCGCCGATCCCCCACGCCGAGAACGGCGGCGGGCCGGCGGTGGCCTGGACGTTCTCGAGGGTCAGATCGTTGGAGCCCATGGCGACATCCAGCCGGCCGACAAGCCATGACAGGAGGTTGTTCCCTGCCGCATCGGTCCCGTCCTCCCCCGGCGTCATCGCCACGCGGGCGCGCTCGGCGAACTCCGTCGTGAGCACGTGATCGGATGCCCCCGTGTCGACGATGAGGCGGGTAGCCATGCCGGCGACGGTCGCCTCGACCATGGGAGCATGCGTCTCGCCATCGGGGATGGCGTACGTCAGCGGGACCTCAATTCGTGGCATGGGCACATATTCTCCGAGAGCGTCTAGAACAGGTGTTCACATGGCGACATCGGTCTGGTAGAATGGGCCGGTTCGGTTCGTGGGGATGTCAGGTTTCGACAGGGCTCAGGGACCGGAGATCGCAGGTCGAGGTCGCCCGCAGGCCTCGTTAAACCGCGGGCAAAGCCAGTAACTGGCAACAACAGTTACGCCCTCGCCGCTTAGTCGGTGAGCATCGACACCGTCCCCCCTCCCCGGACGGTGAAGATGTCATCAGGGGAGGTGCGGCGTCGCCGACTCCGGTGAGCGGCGTCAAAGAGCCGAGAGGCAACACCGGATAGCAAGTGGAGCACCCCGCCGGTCGGGGGCCCGCAACGCGAAGCGCAAGTTGGCCGGAAATACCTGTAGGAAGTCTCCGGCGACTCGGTTCTGGACGGGGAGTTCGATTCTCCCCCATCTCCACCATTCCCTCCCCTGACGCGCTCAGAAGTGGCCGAGGGCTGCCTCCGCGGTCGTCTGCTCCGCCGTGGCGATCTGGTCGGCACTGCGGCTGTGGTCGTAGATCGCGACGTAGAACCCCACGGCACCCTTCAGCACGTAGAGCTGGGTGCCCACGATGGGTCCGCCGTCGAAGTAGAATGCATCGCTCCCTCGCCGTGTGCGGACGAGGAGACTCCGTGGTCGTCGCCTGGCGTGGTCTTAATGCTGGTCGACGCAGCGACCGTAGCCGAGACCCCGGCCGATGCGTAGTAGTAGGTCTTGCCGCAGTGGACGTCCGGGCTGCTGCGGCGTGCCGAGCGCCCTGCTCGACGGAGTCAGAGGGCGCAGGATCAGCCCTGCGCCAGTCGCGGCACCGGTCGGGAGGAGAAGTGGGAGCCCGTATAGGGTCCGGCCGCGAAGCTGAGGGTGCGCCTCACCGTCTTGATGCTGGTCAGGAGAAGCCGGCCGTTGCACGCCGCGTGCAGAGTGCGCCTCCGTGGACGTCCACAGCCATTCGCGCAGGGTGAGTCCCGATGCGTGGATGGCGGTGGCCTCCTTACGGCCTACATAAGCGGAAGTGCCAGCGGCTCGTAGTCGTAGCAGGATGTTGCTGCGACGTAGCGGATTCCAGTTTCAGGCACCCGAGGCCCGCGTCGAGTTCGCCCGCCCCGCCTATTTCACGGTTGCCTTGGAGACATTGGAGGAAATTCTCAACACCCAGCCGTATTTCGAAGAGTTGGCCTTCATCCAGGCCCCGGCTCTGGTCGTAGGGCCCAGTCGGCGTTAGTTCCATGGAGACAGCCGGTGAGCTGACCGCCGCACCGACCGGGCGGCGCAGCGCCCAGGCTACGGAAGTCGATCGCCGTTCCCATCTGATGCTCGGAGTAGCCCGGGCCGGGCGGAGGTTGCCAGGCGCCTTGAGCGTACCCGTCGACTCGAACCCAGTAGTTGAAGGTCCGCTCGACCTGGAGTCAGTGTACCCACGGAGACGCGCTCTGGACCAGAAAGAGTGGCGAACCGGCCAGAGGCCCGAGCGGCGAAGAGGGGCGGTCATCGCCTTCAGGTCAGGGACGATGGTGACGTAACGAACGAGGTAGCCGCCGTTGAGGCCCGCCTTGGTGGTGCTGGCCAGGTCGCCCGGGTAGTAGCCGGAACCTAGCGCGAAATGTGTGTCGGCGATCGTCAGCGGGTAGGACGCGTATGAACGACCGGGGTGAGCGCGTCCGTGTAGTCGCACCTCGGCAAAGGGCGTGCTGGCCGCCGCCACTGGAACGGGGGTCGTCAGGAGTCCAGTGACGATGACAATCGCGGCCAGGCCAAGGGATCCAACGGTTCTCGTGAGTTGATCTCCGCATTGTGTGCGCAGTCCTTTGGTGAGCGGTAGTGGGGCATCCGGGGGGCTGATCCGCGCTGCCGATGTGATGAGAGATGGACAGGCGCTCGCGGCGCGTCCTGCCCGGTGGCGGCTTCAGCGCACCGGCGCGACGATCACCCACTTCCCGTACCAGGCGCGATATGCGGCCGCCGTCCCGGAGCTGTACGGGTCGTCGTACGGGCTGTCGGTGTAGATGTAGGGGCGGAACCGGTATGACGTCGAACCTGATGCGAAGTTCTGCGCGGAGATCGCGTAGTTGCGCATCCCGTCGGATGCGAGCGGGTCGGTGAGGTAAACGGTGGTTACGGTGAATGCACCCGAGGTCGCCGGGTCGAGCCCGGTGACCCGATAGCCGTTCACGATCTGAGCGTGGCCACCGGCCCACCCGAGGAACCCGACCGGCTTGTTATACGTGGCAACGGCCTGGACGATTGCGATGTGTTGATGGGTGATGACGGGCGCGGGGCCCCGATCGAGCCGTTGGCGCGGCATGGCCAGGGCGAAGGACGGTCGATGGACAGCCGAAGCAGGCTCCCACGGCGTCGCCGACCGACGGGGGTCGATTTTCTCCCCACGCTCCCGCCAACCCCGGGTTGGCGGATGGTGACCATCGCCCGGTCAGGCGAGGAGCGGGATCGCCCGGAACCGCGTGAGCGCTGTCGTCCAGCCGATCGACCATGGCCAGCGGGACGGAGATGGAGCGTCAGCGTCGCGCCGAGCGGGTCAGCCGCCCGACGAGCGTGAACAGCGGTCGGCGGAGGGTCTTGGTGGTGACGATCCCGACGCCGAGCCCGAGCCTGGCGGTCCAGCGGGCGAGGTTGTGGGCCATCACCTGCACCGCGAGCCAGGCGCCGTTGGCCGGGAAGCGGCCGGACGGCAGGTGGTTGAGGCCGACCCCGTACTTGAGGTCGCGGATGGCGTTCTCGATCTCGGCGTGGAGGCGGTGGTCGGCTTCGAGCTCGAGTGTCTCGCCGTCGCGGTCGGTGATGAAGGCATGGAAGTCGTAGAGGGTGAGGAGCGCGAGCTGGGAGCCTGGGGTGGGGCGCACCCGGCGGACGATGAGCCGGACCGGGATCGCGTCCTGCTGGTCGGCGAACGGGATATAGATGGTCTCGGCGACGTCGGCGCCGCCTCGAGCCAGTAGGGGATCGGGGTCCAGCCGATCGGGGATCGCCTCGATGAGCCGCCGGAGCGTGGCCGGGCGGCGCATCGTGACGAGAAGCGGACATGCATCGCCCGGCAGACGCCGACGACGGCGTGAGCGTAGAAGCCGGAGTCGGCGCGCACCGTGAGCTGGCCGCTCGCCCCGCGGATCGGACCTGCCCGATGGCCTCGCGCAGGAAGTGGGCGGCACCTCGGACGGTGGTCGCCCGCCCTCGCGCAGGCTGGCCATCAGCACGTCGCGGTCCAGGCCGCGACCGCGAGGAGCGGGTGATAGCCACGGACGTGCGTGTACGTGTGGTGGTGCGCACCCTCCTTGGCGAGGCCATAGGTCTCGCAGATCGTGGAGTCGAGATCGATGGTGAAGACTGCGCGCCGGGACCGGCACCCGCCGCCCAGGCCCGCGCGAGGAGCTCGCGGCTCACCCGGTCGAGCTGGCGGACATGGCCCCAGCGGAAGCTGCGCAGGAAGGTGCCCAGCGTGGAGGGGGCCTTGACGCTGAAGCCCAGGATCTGGCTGGTCCGCCGGCGCGGAGGGCGTCACTGTCGTCGATGGAGTCGCCGCCTGCGAGCGCGGAGGCGACGAGCGTGAGGAGCTTGTCAGCGACGTTCGCCCGGCCGGGCGTCGAACCGAGATCGAGATGGCGATCGACCAGCGCCTTGAGGCCGAGGTGGAGGGCCAGGGTGGCAGGCAGGAGGAGCCCGGCATCGGCCACCAGGTGGTCGTCGTCGAAGGCCGTTTCAACCCGGTCGAGGGTGTGGGAAGATCGCATCTATCAGGCGCTCCTCTGCTTGGGTCGATGGGTCGTCTTCAACGCCATCTTCCCAGCTCAGAAGGGCACCTGATTTGTCATCGGCAGGTTGGCTTGAGAGCGGCGTCGTACGACGAGTAGGCGAACACCCGGTAGGTCATGCCGGCCTCGCTCGTGTATGCGCCCCAGCCGTAGTAGTTGAGGCCGTTGCGCCAGCCATTGGCGTCCACCCCCGGGTGCGACGTCAACTGGGTCATGTGCGTCCGCTCCCACTGCAGCATGCTCTCTTCAGCGCTGTACGCCGTGGTCGCGGTCCAACGGAATCCGGTCCCTCGTGATCCCTTGGTGGCCACGAAGTTGAGCATCATCAGGGTGGAGGTGGGGACGCAGGCGGTGTAGTCCGGATCCTGGTATCTGACGCCGGCGCCGTCGTAGAAGTTCTCCGAGAAGGTCGCCGCGCTGACCAGCAGAGCTCCGCTCACCGCCACCTTCGTGCCGTTGAGCGCCAGTTCGTATCGGTAGCAGTAGTTGAGCCCGAAGCCGGAGATCGCGAATGGGCTCCGAGTGTCTGGCCGCGTCCACGCGACGCGCCAGGTCACGCCGCTGCAGCTGCCGCTCACGGCGGTCGGCATACAGCTCGGTGATGGAACGAGCCGTGACGGTGCCCTGCTCGGTCCACGTGATCGCCTGGCTTCCCACGTGCTGGGTTGTCGTCTTGCCGGACACCGGGTAGGTGAACATGGCACTGCGTCGGTCAAGGCCGTCGATGTGAGCGGTGGGCGCGCCGTCGCGGCAGGCGTCCAATACCCGGCCTAAATCCCCGCGCTGACGTAGTGGTAGGTCATCCCGGCACTGGTCGCGCTTGCGTGGCGGGCGGGGTGCTGGCGCGACCGTCTGGAGACGGCGCGGCGTCACGGTGGCCGCGAACTGCTGGACGGCGCGGGTGTAGGTGCCGGCCAGGAACACCGTTGTGCGTGACCGCCGTCACGTCGGTCAAGGCCGTCGATGTGACGGTGATCCCCGATCCGGCAGGCATCCAATACCCGGCCCAGATCCCCGCGCTGACGTAGTAGTAGGTCATCCCGGCACTGGTCGCGCTTTGCGTGGCGGGCGCGCTGCTTGCGCGACTCAGGCTGTAGGGACGGCTGCCGGTCACCGTGCCTGAACTGCTGAACTGGTAGCCGGTGTAGGTGCCGGCCAGGAACGACCAGTTGTGACGCTGACCGGCCGTCAGCGTCGGGCGGCCGTCGATGTGACCGGGATCCCGGATCCGGCAGGCATCCAGTACCCGGCCCAGATCCCGGCGCTGACGTAGTAGTAGGTCTTGCCGGCGCGGGTCGCGCTTCGCGTGGCGGGCGCGCTGCTTGCGCGACTCAGGCGGTAGCGACGGCTGCCGGTCACCGTGCCCGTACTGCTGAAGTGGTAGCCGGTGTAGGTGCCGGCCAGCAAACACCAGTTGGTTGCGCTGACCGCCTGACGTCGGTCAGGGCCGTCGACGTCGACGCGGCGGCCGGTGGCGAGCTGGGCGCAACGCCGAGGAGCAGTCCGCAGGCCGCCAGGAGCGGCGTCCATGCGAACGTCCACCACTGACGCGGGGTGCGAGTACTGAACACGAAGACCCCCCTCTCGTGCGTCGCGCTGCCTGACGCGACTCAGCCCATGCGACAGCTGCCGCTCGACGGCCGGGGTGCGCGCTGACGAGTGCCGGTGTAGATGCCGACACACGACAGGGTCCACCAATGTGCCTTCCGGTCGAGGCCTGCGCCCACGGCCCGGAGGCCGTTTGGCACCTGCGGGGTGCAGTTGGGGCAGGTTGGCGACAGCGCACGGTCAGGATGAATTCCGCGCGGCAGCAGTGGTACTGACGCGACCTGAAGTGACCGCGCAGCGACTCGAGCTCGCGAGTGGACATGGGATTCCAGCCGCCGCTACCGAGCGGTAGCGCGAACCCGCGTGTCTGGACCACCGTCCGGACCGACCCGCGCGAGTGGAGACGGCTGGCGTCACCAGGGGAACACGACAATAGTCCTTGCCGGCGGCTCGAGTTCGAGACGGGCCGGCACGCTTGCCACCGTCGGAGGGGTGGTGCGAGTTCGACCACATGCCGGACCAGTGTCCAGTGAATGGACGGGATCCGGGTCCTCGGGCGAGGCGTGGTGGTCCGGATCGGCGCGGACCGACGATATCGACGTCGAAGAGCTAGGCTGAAGCCGGTCGCGCAGGGCCGGAGTGCCTCAGCGTCACCGGAATGACAATGACGTACTTGCCGTCCTTGTCGGGGTGCGGCCCGTCGTAGCTTGAGGTACCAGGGCAGGAAGTCGATGCGGGAGGTCCTTCACCGGAACCAGGGTGTCCGGCGGGTTCGAGTAGCCCCAGATGCTCGACAGGCGCGGATACCAGACGTCCTCGACGTAGACCCCGGTCACCGTGAAGTCGTCGGTCACGCGCCGGATCGCGGGTCGCCTCGAACCCCGACATGACCCAGGAATGGACGCCCCTCCAGACCATGAGCCCCGCCGGCCGATTCGTCAGGCGCACCTGCTTCGCGGCCAGCTGGATCGCCGCCTGCAGGGTGGGCTGGATGCTGACCTCGTAGTTCCCGTAGCCAAGCCGCTGCAGGCCGATGGCCCAGGCCTCCGGCTCTGCGCCGCCCTCGCGGTCGGGCGCGATGGTCCGCGCGTAGCTCCACAGCTTCTGCTGGGTGGCCTTGGTGACGTCCGCGCCCGCGTCCATGATGTTCATGGAGGTCTGCATGGCCGCCGGCAGGCACCAGGTGTCGAGGAACTCGCGCGCGTAGTCACCGTCGTGAGTAGAGGTCCATGCCAAAGGGTCCCGGGGTGGGTGACGGCGTCGGGCTGGGGGTGGGTGATCCGGTCGCGGGAGGAGCCGATGGCGTGGCCGTCGCGCTTGGCAGCGCGGGCACAGAGGCGCTGGCCGGCGGACGCTCCCGCTCCCAGGGACTGACCGATGGCGCCACCGCAAGCGTTGCGTTGCCGAGGACCCCGAAGGAGGCAGCCACCCCGGCCAGGATGATCCCCGCCATGGCAATGCCCAGCATCGCCTGCCCGGGGCCGCGTCCGAGGCGCATGCCCAGCACCCGGCGGGGAGGAGGGCTGCCGGGGGGCGGCCCCCAGGGCGACGGCGCGCCGATGCGCGCCATTCGTGGCGCAAGCCCAACGGCCAGGAGGACCACCTTCACGCCCATCCCGGTCGCAAAGGCCAGCGGCACGGCCGCCAGCCCGATGCGCGGTGCGAGGGAGGTTGCCGCGATGACCGTCGCGACGAAGCCGGAGATCGACGCCAGTGCGGGAAGGAACGTGTTCTTGGTGGCGTAGAGGGCCCGAGCCAGCAGGTGGGTGAGGCTCTCCAGGGGCACGGAGATGGCGAAGAGGGCCAGGATCCCCGCCGTGCGGGCGACATCGGCGTCGTCGAAGGCACCACCGCCAAGGAGGATCCGGATGGCGAGCGTGCCCACCAGCGCGAGGCCGGCACCGGCCGCCACGGTGAGGACGGTGATCGTGACCAGGTTCGTGCGGAAGATGCGGCGGAAGGTGGCGCGATCGCCGGCGGCCGCAGCTGCCGACATGGCCGGGAACGCGGCGATGGCGAACGAGGCGCCGATGAGGCTCGACCGGCACGCTCTGGAAGTTGCGTGCGAAGCTCACGGAGCTGACCGACCCCGCGGCGAGCGTCGAGGCGACCGAGGTGAAGAAGAGGAAGGTGAGCGGCTCGATGGGATGGCTCACCATCTTGGGCAGCATCAGGCGTCCGAACTCGGCCACCCCATGCGCCCGAAGCGCGAAGCTGGGCCGGATCCGGAAGCTCGTATGCCGGAGGCCGATGAGACGGATGGCAAGGTGGGCAAGCGCGCCGGCAACGGCGCCCACGGCCGCACCGTAGATCCCGATGCGACCGGAAAGCAGGACTGTTCCGGCCACGATCCCGCCGTTGTAGAGGAGCGGTGCCAGGCCGTAGGTGAGGAACCGCTGCTCGGCGATCAGCACCTCACCCAGGACGATGGAGGCCGCGAAGATCACCGGCGTCACGCACATGACCCGGAAGAGGCCGATGTAGAGCTCACGCTGCGCCCCGCTGAAGCCGGGTGCGATGAACGACACGGATTGCGGGGCGAAGATGAAGAGCAGCAGCGCCGCCACGGCCATCACCGCCACCGAGAGGGTCAGGATCGTCCGGCCGAAGGCGCGCGCCGCCTCCGCGGCCTCGCCGCGCAGCTCCGGTGAAGATGGGGACGAACGGGGCCACGAGCCCGCCTGCGACCAGCACGTCCAGCGCGAGCTCGGGAAGCACGAAGGCGGCGTTGTACGCGTCAAGCTCCGGGCCGGCGCCGAAGGTCCGGGCGAAGATCCGGTCACGCACGAGGCCCATGAGATAGCCGCCGAAGGTCAGTGACGCGAGCAGCACGGCGCCGCCCGGAAGTGCCTGCTGCAAAAGGGCGCGGACGCGCCGAAGCCTTCGCGACTCTCGCAACCGGGGCAGCCTCGACAGTGTCGAATCCCCTCTCACCGCGGGATCATGGCGACCAACCCCCCACCCCGCAAGCGCTCAACGATGGGCCACTGCGCCCACGGGCGCCACGGTACGCAATGGATTTGCGGGGCACGTCCGGAGTCGGAACCAGCACCGAGCGGGCGACGGACCCTCAGCCGGACGGGGACGAGGTGGGCGCGGTGCGGCCGATTCCGCCTCGGAGAGGAGTGCCCGAACCATGGTCCCGCGCGGGTCGTCCGGGGCGGCCGCCAGGAAGGCCCGGAACTGGGCCGTCGCGGTGGCGGTGTCGCCCGCGCCGCGCAACGCGATGATCCCCCGGAAGAAGGGGATGTCGGCGGAGTTCGGGGCGACCTTCGCGTACGCGTCGGTGGCTGCGGCGGCATCGGTCCAGTCGCCGACGTTGACGTACGCGGTGATGAGGCGCTGGTACGCGCTCGCGTCGGTCGGATCCAGGCTGATGAGCGCCAGCAGGACCGTTCCCGCCCGGTTCAGGTCGTCTGCGGTCCCGCCCTGCAGGTACGCGTCCGCCAGCTTCGAGAGCGCATCGGCATCCTTCGGGTTGGCGGTCAGCTGGTCGAGGAGCTGCTTGATGGTCGCCTGGCGAGCCGCTTCCTGCGCCTGCTGGTCCGCGAGCGCCTGGTTGGTCCGGGTTGGGTTGGCGAGGCTGAACGGCGCCGGCACGACAGAAGCCGACCAGCACGGCGGCGGCGAGCACCGCGGCGCCGATGGCGACCCGGTCGCGCCGGGACCGGAGGACGACGCTCGCCGAGGCGGCGGCCGGACCGGATGCGCGTGCCGCGTCCAGGGCCGCGAGCGTCTGGGCGGCACGCTGCTCCGCGAGCTCGCGCTGCTCCGCGTGGGCCGCCTCGTCGAGCGAGCCGGCGCGGAAGTCCGCCTCGACGTCCCGGATCGCGTCGAGTGCGACACGGTGCCGGATGGCCGAGCGCTTCGACGTCGTTCGCCCGGTCGTTCGCCCGGTCGTGCGATGTGGCGACCGCGCCGTTCCGTCGCACGAACGGGGTCGCGATCAGCGCCGCGACCGCGGCCACCCACCACGACGAGCAGCAGCAGCTCCGTGGCGTCAGGCATCCAGCGCCTCCACCTCGTCGCGCACACGCCGGCGGCGTAGCGTCCTCGGCAGGCTCGTCCGGGTGCGGACGGTGGCGTCGGCCGCCGGCGGCCGCGAGGCGCGCAGCCAGGCGACGAGCCCCACCATCGCGAGGCCGATCACGATCGAACGGCATCAGGAACCAGACCGGCGAGGAGGGCTCAAGGAGGATCCACTGGCCGTAGCGCGACACGAAGTAGTCGCGGATCTGCGCCGGGGTGCGTCCGGCCTGCAGCTGGCTGACGACCTGGGCGCGGATCGCCGTCGCCGAGGTCGTGTGCGACTCGGCAATCGAGAGCCCCTGGCAGTCCGGGCAGCGGAGCTCCGACTCCAGCTGGGCCGCCTGCTCCGCGGCGCTCAGCGGCAGGCGCCGGTCGCACCAGGTCCACGACGACCACCGCTGCAAGCGCCAGCAGGGCAACGCCCGCAAGCGTGAACGCGGTGCGCCGGATCATCGCGATGCCACCGCAACGCCCATGGCCGCGAGCTGCGCGGCAATCACGTCACCGGTCACCGGGCCGATCTGCTTGCCGCGCACGACGCCGTACGCGTCGACGAAGAACGTCTCCGGCGGCCCGGTCACCCCGAAGTCCACCGCGGTGGCTCCGCTCGGGTCGAGGAGATCCGCCCAGCCGCCGTCGCCGTAGCGGGACGAGGAAGCGCGCGGCGCCCTCGGCGTCGTCGTTGTAGAGGATGCCCACCACCGTGACCCGGTCGCCGTAGCGCTGCGCCAGGTCGAGCAGGACCGGATGCTCCTCCGCGCACGGCGGACACCAGCTGGCCCAGAAGTTCACGACCAGCGGCTTCCCGGCGAGATCGGCAGAGCTAAGCGTGGCGCCGTCCAGCCCGGTGAGCGCGAAGGCGGGCATGGGCTTGCCGATCAGCGGCGAGGGGATGACGCTCGGGATCGTGGCCGAAGCCCACGAAGAGCACCGCCACCAGGGGGACCACCACCACCGGCACGATGAGCCAGCGAAGCCGCCGCCAGGGGCTTCCGGTCGCCATTGCGTCTAGGCCTCCGCAGGCGCCGATGGCGCCCCAGTCCGGCTCCGCGGCCGCGTCACTGGCCGGGAGCTCGACCACCGCCCGCCGACGCTCGGGCCAGATCGCGAAGATGGCGCCCAGGCCCACGATGCCGCCGCCCAGCCAGATCCAGACCACGCCGGGGTTGACGAAGACCCGGATCGTGGCGGCCCTGCTGCCGGCGTCGAAGCCGATGAGCGTCACGTAGAGGTCCTCGCCGAGCGACGTGCGCACGGCCGGGGTCGCGATGAGCGTGTCCGAGTTGGGGTAGTCGCGGAGCGCGGTCGTCAGGGTGCCGGACTGCGGACCGCTGTAGCGCAGCGCAGCGCTCGTCTCCACGACGCGGGGATCGTCCGCCAGCGGGGCCGTGGTGAGATCCTCGTAGGTAAGGGTGTAGCCGCGAACGCTGATCTGCCCGCCGGGCATGATCGTCGCCGACGCCTGCGCGCCACCGGTGGCGCTGATGGCGATCGCTACCGCCATGACCAGGATGCCGGCGTGCACCGCGTAGCCGCCGTAGCGACGACGGTTGCGGGTGGCGAGCCGCACGAGGGCCACGGGAGGCGCCTCGTGGCGTGCCCGGCCTCGCGCCGCGACGCCGCGGACCAGCTCGTCGCCCATGACCACCGCCACGAACACCGCCAGGCCCATGGTGGCCAGCGGGGCCGGTGCGCGCAGCCCCAGGGCCAGTGCCACGATCACGGCCGCGATCCCGGCCAGGACCGGGATGCCAAACCGCTCCTGGGCGGTGCGCCAGCTGGCTCCACCCCAGGGCAGGGCAGGCCCCACGCCCATCAGGAAGACGAGCGCCAGGAAGATGGGGGCGTTGACCCGGTCGAACCACGGCGCGCCCACGGAGATGGTCCCGCCGTTGAAGAGCTCCACGATCAGGGGCAGCAGCGTGCCGAACAGGACGGCAAAGGTGATGCCCAGGAAGAGGACGTTGTTGAACAGGAACGCGGACTCGCGGCTCACCGTGGCGGCCGGCCGGTCGCGGTCCCGCAGGTCGGGGAGGCGCCACACGAGCAGGGTCAGCCCGCCGCCCAGCGAGAGCACCACGGCCGCCAGGAACCACGGGCCGATGGCGGACTGCGTGAAGGAGTGCACGCTGGCCACCACTCCCGACCGGGTCAGGAACGTCCCCACGATGGTGAGGACGAAGGTCGCGACGACCAGCGCCGAGCTCCAGACCCTCAGGGTGCCGCGTCGCTCGGCCACCATGGAGGAGTGGATGAAGGCCGTGGCCGTCAACCATGGCAGCAGGGCGGCGTTCTCGACCGGGTCCCAGGCCCAGTAGCCGCCCCAACCCAGGACCTCGTAGCTCCACCACGCCCCGGCGGTGATCCCCAGCGTCAGGAAGATCCACGGCACGATGGTCCAGCGCCGCACGACGGAGAGCCACTCCTCGTCCGTGCGGCGGGTGATCGAGCGCCGCCATGCCGAATGCGAAGGGAACGGACATCCCGGTGTAGCCCAGGTAGAGGAGCGGCGGATGAAGGCCCATGAACGGGTGGTTCTGGAGGAGAGCGTTCGGGACCCGCACCCTCGGCGCCGATCGGGCGCGGTTCGGATGAACGGGTTTCCGGGCCAGATCATCACCGAGAAGAAGAAGATCGCGATGATCGCCAGCGTGGCGCCGGCCCACGGCATGAGCGCCGCGTGCCGGTCCCGGTAGCGGTAGATCACCAGGCTCGCGTAGCCGGTGAGCAGGAGCGTCCAGAACAGGATCGACCCTTCGAGCGCCGCCCACAGCGAGATGACGCTGAAGAACGGAGGGCGTGGTCGTCGCGTTGTTGCGCGCGACGTACAGGATGGAAAAGTCGTGGGTGAGGAGCGCGGTCACCATCACCACCGAGGCGACGAGCGCCAGGCCAAAGGTCAGGTAGACCGCGCGTCGCGCCGATGCGAGCAGCGTGTCGTCCTCCCGACGTCCGCCCGCCACGAAGGCCACGGCCGCGAAGACGCTCGTCGCGAGCCCCACGACGATGGCCACGTGCCCCAGGGTGGCGAGCACGCACGGGTAGCGCCCTAGCCGCCGCTCCCCGACGGGATGATGTGCGACGGGATCGCGCCATCGGTCGGGGCCACGTAGGTCTCGTTGTGCTTGATCAGGATCTGGGTCGCGGCGAAGGTGCCATCCGTCCCCAGCGTCCCCTCGACCACCGCTCCGGCGTCGGGACGGGGGCACTGGACCGCCTCGCCCGGTGCGTTTTGGACCGGGATCGCGTTGGTGTTGTCGGTAAGCGTGAAGCGCACCTGGCCGTTGGAGCAGTCCAGGCTTCCCTGCTGCACCAGCCCGCCCAGCCGGATCGTCTGCCCGATCTCCCTGTCACCGAGGGCCTTGATCTCCGTGGGGGTGCGGTAGTAGACGAGAGCGTCACCGATCCCGCTCAAGGCGAAGTAGCCGATGACGGCGACCACGATCGCCGCTCCGAGCACCAGGCCCCAGCGGCTGCGGTGCGGCCGCGGCGGCGGTGCGGGGGTGGAGACCGTCATGCGGGATTCGCGGACGAGGTCTCGCCGTGGTCCGGATCGGCGGAAGGCAGGGCATCCGCCGCGCGTCGCGTCGCGCGCAGCCGGAGCGCCAGGGTTGCGGCGTAGACGGTCAGGCCGCCCAGGATGCCGGTGAATCCGGCGACCACGAACCAGACGTCGCTCACGAAGCAACCTCCCCGGTGCCCGGGGCATCCACCCCGGCTCGTCCGGCGGTGCGCGTGCGGTCGACCGGCGCCGCGCCGGCCTGCGCGCGCAGCCGGGCCGCGACGAGCTGGCCGTCGCGCAGCCGCTCCTCGATTGCCATCTCCGTTCGCGCCAGCTGGTAGCGGCGGATCATCAGGTAGACCCAGGCCAGGGTGAATGCCGAGAGCATGCCCAGCAGGGTGAGCACGAAGGCGGCAGGCGCGGCCGGGTGGAGGAGCTTGTCCGGCGACCCGAAGGTGGCGCCCTGGTGGAGCCCGCGCCACCAGTCGACGCTGAAGTGGACGATGGGGATGTCCGCCGCGGCCACCAGGCCCACCACGGCCGCGCGGGTCGCCCGCCGCGCCGGGGTCGTCGCTGAGCCGGCGCAGGAGCAGGTAGCCCACGTAGAGGGCCAGCAGCAGGGCGGTGGTCGCCATGCGCGGGTCCTCCCATTGCCAGAAGGTGCCCCACACCGGCCGTCCCCACATCATCCCGCCCCAGATCGCGAAGGCGGTGAAGACCGCGCCGATCTCCGCGCCCGCCACGGCCACGGCATCGAACCGCAGGTCACGCTTCCAGAGCCAGCCGATGCCCGCCAGCGCCGTGACGCCTCCCGACAGGTAGGCGAGCCAGGCCGAGGCGACGTGCGGGTACATGATCCGCTGGGCGTCGCCCTGGTTGACGTCGGGCGGCACCACGAAGAGGCTCACGACAGTGCCGGCCACGACGGCCGCGAGCGCCACGAAGCCCAGGATCCGTGTCTTCATACATCCTCCAGGAGGAAGCCGTAGGTGCCGGCTCCGGCGACGAGCATGACGATATCGAACCCGGCCAGGAGCTGCAGCCAGGCACCGAGCTCACCGGACGGATCGCCGCTCAGCGCGGCGCCGGTGGCCTTCACCGCGGCGAGCAGCAGCGGCGCGACGATGGGCAGCATCAACAGCGGCAGCATCACCTCGCGCGCGCCCATGCGCACCGTGACACCCGCGTAGAAGGTGCCCACCGCGGCGAATCCCAGCGCGCCGAGGAGCACGGTGAGGAGCAGCGCCGGCAGGGCCGGCCCCAGGTTCATTCCGTAGAGGATGGTCACGGCCACGAGGAGAACCGCGCCAAGCACCAGCATGGCGAGGAGCCCCGAGATGACCTTCCCCACGTAGATCGCGCGCCGGTCGATCGGGTAGAGCGCCAGCTGCTCGAGCGCGTCGTCATCGGTCTCCACCGCGTGGAGGCGGGCGACGGTCAGCAGCCCGGCGAAGACCATCGCCAGCCAGAGCAGACCGGGCGCCGCGTCCGCGAGCTTGCGCGAGTCCGGGCCCAGGGCGAACCCGAAGAGGAGGAGCACCACGGCAGCGAAGAAGAGGGTGGAGGTCGCGGCATGCTTGCCGCGCAGCTCCGCCAACGCGTCCTTGCGAGCGATCGCGAGGGCGGCCGAAGCCGTCCGCCCGACGCCGCTCATCGCACCGCTCCGACGGTGGCCGGCGTGGAGTCGCGCGATGGCCGGTGGCCGGCTCGTGACGCCGCGGCCGGTGACCTCCGCGACGAGACCGCCGTCGAGGTGGACCGTGCCGTCCAGGATCTCCCCGATGCGCTCGACGGCGTGCGAGGCGATGAGCACGGTGACGCCCACCCCGCGCCAGGCATCGAGCATGCGGTCGACGAGCGCCATCCCGTCCGGATCCAGCGCGGCGTGCGGCTCGTCGAGGAGCACGAGGGAGGGAGCGGCGAGGAGGATGCGGGCCAGCGCGACACGCTTGCGCATCCCCGCCGAGAAGCCGCGCACGCGGAGATCGCCGGCATCGGCCATGCGGACCTCCGTGAGCGCCGCGTCGACCCGGTCGGTTGCATCGGCGGCGGTCAAGCCCCAGCAGCTGCGCGGAGAAGCGCAGGTTCTCGCGCGCGGTCAGGTCGTCATACAGGCCGGTGGCGTGCGACAGGTAGGCGATCCTGGTCCGAACCAGGTCCGCGTTGCGGGTGACGTCGAGCCCGTCCACCTTGGCAGAGCCGAAGCTGGGCCGGATGGCTGTGGCCAGGATCCGGAGCAGGGTCGTCTTGCCGGCTCCATTGGGACCGATGAGCGCGATCACCGACGCTGGCTCGACGCGCAGCGAGACACCGGCGAGGGCTGCACTACGCCCGAAGAGGCGCGCGAGCTCGGCTGTCTCGACCGCCGGGGGCGGTGAATCCTGCAGCCCGAGCGAGCGGGGAGAGCGGTAGATCGTGGTCTGCGGCATGCTCGGCTCAAGGGGCACGAAGGCGTGGGTGCAGGCCACTATGCGACCTCCCCACGAGGCCGTCAAATCCCGATGACGCCTTCGGGCAGGGTCGTTTGCGCCATCACTCCGTGAGCGCGCGGTCGAGGCCTGCGAGCGACTCCGAGAGGAGCGCAGCGTTGCCCTGGTCCGCCGCATAGACGGCGAGCGCGGCCGAGAGGCCAAGGGCCAGCACCCGGGCCCGGGCGAGTGCCGCATCCGCGACGGGGCCATACGCGTCCAGGAATGCCGGGCGCGCGGCGGGCGGCAGAAACGACCAGTAGAGCGGGAGGTCGATCCCGGGATCGGCGAGACACATGTCACCCCAGTCAATGATTCCGTTCAGGCGGCCACCATCGGCCAGCAGGATGTGGCGCCGTGGAGATCTCCGTGAGCGACGACCGTCGGGGGCGCCGGAGGAAGCCCGATTGCCTGGCTCAGGAGCCCATCCACCGATGGCGGCGTGGTCCACAGGCCCGCGCGCATCAGCCGGTCGAGCCACTCCCGCGCCATCCCGGCCCGATGTGGCATGTCCGTGCGGCGGTTGGGGTCGGTGGGCAGGCTGCCGGCCAGCCGACCCACCAGCGCCGGATCGTGCAGGCTGCGCAGTGCCGCCCCGAGCTGCGCTCCGATGGCGGCGCGGTCTGCGTCGGAGGGAGCCGCGTCCGACGGTTCGGCTCCTGCGATCAGGGGAGCTCCGAAGAACGGCCACGGGTACCCGAGACGCTCTGACGGCTCGCCAATCCAGCGCGGCGTGGGGATGGCCACCGCGAGCATGGGCGCCAGGAGCGGGAGCAGTTCGATCTCGCGCCGTACGCCGGGAACGGCGATGGCTCGCCGGGGGAAGCGGAAGGCCCATTCAGGCGGTTTGCCCACGACGAAGACCGCGTTGTCCCAGCCGACGCCGAGCGGCTCGATCGGCGGCCCTCCGCGCGGAGGGAACTGCTCGGGGAACTGCTCGGAGATCAGCGCTGCGGCCAGCGCCCGATCAATCTCGAGGTCCGCACGCCACTCCGCCATCGGCGTAGGGTAGGCCGCGAGACGCCGGCCCACCTCGGTTGGGTCGCTCGACTTGTCAGGGGCGCACCACCGCAGCGTTAGGCGCCCCAGGCCCTCATTCCGTCACTGCCGGGCGGCCTACGCGAGCGTGGATGCGCCCTTCTTGACCCCATCGATCGCCCACCGAAGGCGCCTTACGCTGCTGGCACGCGCATATGACGACTCGGGGGGGCCGGCGGGAAGGAAGACGCGGCTAACGCGCACCACGCCCGCGCCTGACGACTCGCGGTGGCTCTGTGGTATCCGCCGGCGTGGTATCCGGCGGCGTGGAAGCGTCGTCGCGACCCGGACCGTTGGATGAACCAGGCGTTGCGTCACGGGGTAGTCTCTGCACCCGCCACCCGGGGACCTCCGTCGGAATGTCTCTACTCCCATTGCCGCCCGGCGCCCGCGCGCCCCGCGGTCGATGAGCGGCCTCGCGACCCTGCGCCTGGTCCTGGCGCGCATCCGCGCCGACTGGGTGGTGACGGCTGCGGCGGGGCTCGTGATCGTGGTCGCCACCACCCTCCTTGCTTCCGGGCTGATCTACGCCGACGCGGTCACCCTTCAGGGCCTGCGACGGGCCATCGCCGATGCCCCGGTTCGCCAGGCGAACATGCAGGCCACGTCACGGATGACCCCGGCACAGGTGTCCGGCGCCGACCCGGCGGTGCGCGCCTCGGTCGTCTCCGCGCTGCCGGTCCCGGCCAGCGTGGTGCGCGTCCAGGAGTCAGATTCGTTCGCGCTCCCGCAGCAGCCGCCTGACGGGGTGCACAACCTCGCGGTGTTCGGGGCATACGAGGCGTTCGACCGCCACGCAAGCCTGACCGACGGCGCATGGCCGGTCGCGAGATCGGGTGTGTCGGGACCACTGCAGGTGGCGATTCCCGGCCTGCTGGCGAGCGATCTGGGCGTGACGGTCGGCGACACGCTGCGCATGCCCAGCCGTCTGGACGCTTCGCTCGTCGTGGAGGTCACGGTCACGGGGATCTACCGGGTCGACGACGAGGCGGACCCATACTGGTGGGACGAGCCGATGGAGCTCGCCGGTGCCACGACGAGCGCGAACTACACGACCTACGGCCCGCTCATCCTCGCCGATCAGGACTTCGGGTCGGTGATCACCGCCGATGCAGCCACGGTCGGCTGGCGCATCTTCCCGGAGCTGTCGAGAATCGACCTGGACGGGCTCTCGCCGCTGCGCGGCAGTATTGACCGCATCGACGGGACGCTGAACGCGGCGCTTCGCCAGGCCGTCCCCGGCGCTCCCGACGTCTCCATATCGACGGGCCTGGTGCCCATGATCGACGACCTCCAGCATGCCCTGCTGGCCACCCGCACCGGCGTCCTGCTGCTGCTGGTCCAGCTCGTGGCGCTGGCCGCCTACGCCCTGCTCCTCACGGCGGGGCTGATGGTGGAGCAGCGGCGTGTCGAGTCCGCCATGCTCCACGCACGTGGAGCCGCGACCGGGCAGCTGGTGGTGCAGGCGCTCACCGAAGGGCTGATCCTCGCCGTCCCGGCGGCCCTCGTCGCCCCGTGGCTGGCCGCCTTTGCGCTCCGGCTCTTCAACCAGATCGGCCCGCTGGCAGCCATTGGCCTGACCCTGGACCCGCAGGTATCCGTTGGCGCCTACGTCGTGGCCGCGCTCGGGGCGCTCCTGGCGGTGGCGGCGCTGGTGGCGCCGGCGGTGCGTGCCGCCCGCTCGCTGAGCGCCGCGTCGCGAGCGAAGGGACGACAGGCGAGCCACGGGATCGCCCAGCGGGTGGGGCTCGACCTCGCGCTCGTCGTGGCCGCGGCGGTTGGCCTGTGGCAGCTGCGGATCTACGGCAGCGCCATCACCAGCTCGGTCCGGGGTGGCCTGGGCATCGACCCGTTGCTGGTGGCGGCGCCCGCCATCGGTCTCATCGCCGGATCGATCCTTGCTCTGCGTCTCATCCCGCTCCTCGCGCAGGGAGCGGAGGCGGTGGTCGCCCGCCGACGGACCGCGGTCGCCTCCCTGGGTGCCTGGCAGCTTGCCCGCCGGCCGCTGCGCTACAGCCGCTCCGCCCTCCTGCTCATCCTGACCATTGCGCTGGGCGGGTTCGCCACGCTCTACATCGCGACCTGGAGCGGGTCGCAGCGCGACCAGGCCGCGCGACAGGTCGGTGCCGAGATCCGGGTCGATCCCGACCACCGCACCGGCGCGATGCCGGTGACGGCCCTCCCCGCCGCCTACGCCGCGCTGCCCGGCTCGACCGGGGTGATGGCGGCGAGGCGCAGCTCCGTGACGGCCTTTGCCGCGGGAGGGAGCGTCCAGCTCCTGGCCCTCGACGCCGCGACCGCTCCGGGAGTGGTCGCCTGGCGATCCGACGAAGCGACGGCCTCCCTCTCCTCCCTGATGGCGCCCCTGGCCGCGGCGCGCCCCATCCTTGATGGCCCGGTGCTCCCCGGCTCCCCGGTCCGCGTGGCCGTCGAGGTGGCGGTGCACCTCGAGCCTGTGCCGGAGCCGCCCAGGGGGGAGGGTCCGCCGGAGGTGCCCGCGGCGGGGACGCTGCGGCTGCTCGTCATGGCCGGCGACGGATCAGTGCACCTGATCTCCATGGGCGACGTGCCGCTCACCGACGGGACGGCGCGGCTCGAGGAGACGATTGGCGCCGCAGGCGTGGGAGCGGGGACCTGGTTTGGGCTCCCGGGGCCGGTCAGGCTGCTCTCCATCTCGCTGGGCGTGGACCTGCCCAACCCACACATGCTCTTCAACGGAACGGTGACGATTCGCGGGATCGAGACCTCCGCCGCCGGCAGCGCCGAGACATGGTCGCCCGCCGCGCTGGGCGGGAACTGGCTCACGGCTCAGCCGGGGTCCGTCACGGTCGGCACGCTCCAGCTGGCGCCGGCCGGGCAGGGACAGCTGGGGATGGCCATCGACACCGGCATCAGCAGCTTCCCACGACGAGGTATGGAGTACGCGCTCCAGCAGGCAGGCCTGCAGACGGTGGGCGTGCAGACCGTACCGATCCTGGCCAATCCCCGGTTTCTGGCGCTCGTCGGAGCCGGCGTAGGGGACACGCTGGCACTCGACCTGGGTGCCGGCGCGCAGCGGGCGCAGATCGCCGGCGTCTTTGATGATTTCCCCACCACCGACCCGACCGCGCCCGCCGTCATCGCCGATCTGCCGACGATCCAGGTGCAGCAGGCGATCGTGGGGCGGCCCGCAGTGCCCGCGGAGTGGTGGCTGGCCACCGACCCGGGTGCGGAGGAGGCGGCGGTGAGCGCGCTCCATGCGGCGCCGTATTCCAGCACATCCGTTCTTGATCGCGCCGAGCGGGCCACGGCGCTGCAGACGGACCCACTGGCCCTGGGCGTCATCGGTGCGCTGACCCTTGGTTTCGTGGCGGCCGCCCTCTTCGCGGCCATTGGCTTTGCGGTCTCCGCTGCCGTGGCCGCCCGCGAGCGCCTGACGGAGTTTGCCGTCCTCCGGGCGCTCGGGCTCTCGCAGCGCCAGCTGGCCGGCTGGCTCGCGATTGAGCACGCCCTCCTGGTGGTCGTCAGCCTGGCGGCCGGCACCGGGCTGGGCCTGCTTCTGGGCTGGCTCGTCCTCCCCTTCGCCACCATGAAGCGCGAGCCCGGGGCGGTGCTGCCCACGCCCATCCTCACCATTCCCTGGGACGGCATCGTGCTGCTCGACGGGCTGGTGGTGGTCGTGCTGGGCGTGACCGTCGGAATCCTCGTGCTCCTGCTGCGACGGGTGGGCCTGGGAAGCGCGCTTCGGCTGGGGGAGGACTGAGGCATGGCGCTCCTTCCCCCGCGCCGGCGCAACCCGCTGGCCGCGGCATGGGCCGTCCTCTGGTTCTCCGTGCGAAGAGTGCGCAGCGAGCCGCTGCTGCCGCTGCTGGCGGTGGTCATGGTGGCGGTGAGCGCCGGGATCCTGGCGGCCGCGCCGCGCCTTGCGAACCGTGCCGCCGACGAGGAGGTGCGGGCCGCGCTGCGCCAGGCAACCCCGCTCCAGCGCAACCTGCAGATCAGCGGGGTCGACTTCATCCGACAGACCGGGGAGCTCGCCGAGCGCACCTCACGGCTGCTGCAGAGCATGGAGCCGCCGCTCCAGGAGGTGATCACCCGGACGGACTGGGCCGCCCTCTCGGTCCGCTTCAACGCCCGGGTTCCGACCCCAACCGCCTACGCAGAGAAGCCTGTGCAGCTGGTGCTCACCGACCGCAGCGGACTGGACGGCCAGGTCGAGGTGGTCAAGGGAGTCCTCCCCGGCGACGACCGCTGCGGCTGCACCTTCGACCCACAGCACCCGGACACGCGAACCCATCCCGGTCGGCATCGCGGTCTCCGACGCGACCGCGGCGTTCCTGTCCTGGAACGTGGGCGACGTGGTCCCGCTCACCGTGGACCAGTCCGATCCGCTGACCTTCGGCGGATTCCCCACACCGCCGATCCACGCCACGGTGGTGGGCATCTTCCACGTCCGCCAGCCGACCGCCGAGTACTGGTTCGCCGACACGCGCCTGGCGAACGTCATCGAGACGAATCCCGACCAGGGCGGTGTCGTCATCGGGGCGGCGCTGATCGGTGATGGCGGCGTGCAGGACCTGGCGCAGGCCCTGCCGGTATGGACCTACCAGCTCAACTACACCGTGGACGGCTCGACCCTCGACGCGGACCGCGCCGCGGCGGTCGAGGCGGCGGCGCGCCACGTCGCCACCGACCCGGCGATACGAAGCTTTGGCGGGCCGTTCGGCGGCGCCGCGACCGTCCACACCTCGCTCGCCGACATCCTGGCGCGCGCGACGATCGCCTTCGGGCAGACCCAGGGGGTGCTCCTCATTGCGCTGCTGGGGATCGGCGCGGTGGCGGCAACTGCGCTGGGCCTCCTGGCGGTCCTCCTGGTGGCCCGGCGCCGCGAGGCGGCGGCCATCATCCGCGGCCGCGGCGGCTCGCGGCTCGAGCTCGCACTGCCCCAGGTCGTGGAGGCGTTCGCCCTGGCGCTCGTCGGTGGCGGGATCGGCTGGTACCTCGCCGAGCGCCTCGTCAGCGCCCGGGAGAGCGCAATCTCCGCGCCGGCGGCACTCGCGATGGTGCTGATCGGCGGGCTGACGGTCAGCATCGCCGTGCTGGCTCAGGCGCGGCGCGGCCAGCAGGCCCTGGAGCGTGATCAGCGACAGGTGAGCCGCCTCTCGCCGCGCCGGCTGGTGGCTGAAGGGCTCGTCGTGGCCGGCGCCGCGGCCGGCGTGTGGCTCGTGCGCCAGCGTGGGTTCCGGGTCGGTCCCGGCGGTCCGGACCCGTTCCTGGCCCTGGCGCCCGGGCTGGCAGCCCTGGCCGTGGGTCTCGTGGTCCTGCGCCTCTACCCGCTCCCGGTCGCGATCGTCGCACGGCTCGCCGCTCGCGGGCGTGGCCTGGTGGCGGCCCTGGGCCTGGGCAGGGCGGCACGCCGGCCCGAGGCGGCGCGGCTGCCCATCCTTGCGGTGCTGCTGGCGGCCGCCATGGCGAGCTTTGCTGGGGTCATGACCGCCAGCATGGCCCAGGCCCAGGAGGTCGCGTCGTGGCAGCAGCTCGGCGCTGACGTGCGTGTCACCGCCTCGCAGGGCGCCAACCTCGCCGGCGTCACGCTCTCCACCCTGCCCGGCGCCGATGATGTGGCGACCGCCAGCCTCAGCACCTCCGTCCCGTTCAGCGTCCTGGGCTCTGGCGGCGGGTCCGTGCGCATGATCGGCGTGGATGCTGCGGCATTCAGCGAGGTCACCGCCGGCACCCCGGCCGCGACCATCTTCCCGATAGGCTTCGCCGGCAGCGTCGCCGACGGCTCGCAGGAGCACCCGATCCCGGCCATCACCACCTACCAGATCCCGGGCAGCCGCAACCAGTTCGCCGTCGGCGCCCGCTTCGTGCTCGCGTTCAACGGGACGGGCGTCAACTTCGAGGTGGCCGCGGTTCGCGGCGGGATTCCCGGCCTGGTGACGGGTGGTGGCTGGGTGGTGGTCCCATCGTCCGCGCTGGGTGCGGTGTTCGGCGCCCAGGCGCCGCCGCCGACCATGGTCTTCGTCCGGGGTCCGGGTGCCGCCAGCGCCGTGACCAGCGTCGTCCATGCCAGCGACCCGAACGCGACCATCGAGACCCGGGCCGATGCGCTTGGGACCCTCTCCCGCACGCCCCTCGCCGGCGCCGTGACCAACGGGTTTGGCCTGGCGGCCATCCTCGCCGCAGCCTTCGCGGCCCTGGCCGTCATCCTGGGCCTCGCGCTCAGCTCGGGCGAGCGCGCCCGTGACACCGCGCGACTGCGGACGATGGGGCTGGCGCCGGGCCAGATCCTGGGACTGGCCGCCGTGGAGCAGCTGCCACCGGTCCTCGTTGCCCTGGTCACCGGGGGCGCCTTCGGCATCGGCCTGGCCTGGC
The DNA here is from genome assembly GCA_963773405.1 of uncultured Chloroflexia bacterium. Classification (GTDB taxonomy): domain Bacteria; phylum Chloroflexota; class Limnocylindria; order QHBO01; family QHBO01; genus CAVXEH01. The sequence continues at coordinate 106,925 of CAVZAQ010000003.1, forward strand.
TGGTTCTGCCCGGGGTGGATCTCTCCGTCTTCACCGGCGGCGACGTGGCGGTGCCGCTCATCGTGGATGCGGGGCGCACCGCCGCGCTGCTCGGGATCGTGCTCGCCACGGTCCTGGTGGGGGTGCTGGTGGCCGCGGTCGCGGACCGGCGGAGGCAGCTCGGACAGGCGCTGCGCATCGGCGACGAATGAGGACACGACGAATGCAATCCCCACGGAGGAAGATGGAGCCATGAGCGACCCGGTGACGACCCCGGTCGACCTGCAGGGCCTGCTGGATCGGCGCAGCGGCACGGAGCAGCCGCGCTTCGGTGCCGGCGCGGAGATCGTCTGCGACGGGCTGGTCAAGATCTACAAGGTCGCGGACCTCGAGGTCGTGGCCCTCCAGGGCCTGGACCTCCTGGTCGAGCCGGGCGAGCTGATCGCCATCGTTGGCGCCTCGGGGAGCGGCAAGAGCACGCTCCTCAACCTCCTTGCCGGCCTCGACGTGCCGTCGGCCGGCCGCGCGATCGTGGCCGGGCACGACCTGCTGGCCATGAAGGAGCGCGAGCGGACCGGGTACCGCCGCCACGTCATCGGCTTCGTCCGCCAGCAGACCGCCTCCAACCTCCTGCCATACCTGTCGGCCCGCGAGAACGTCGAGCTGCCGATGGCCCTGGCCGGTGTCCGCGGCCACGCTCGCCGCGAGCGCGCCGAGGAGCTCCTGGAGCAGGTGGGGCTCGCCGATCGGGCGCGCCATCGGCCCGACCGGCTGTCGGGTGGCGAGCAGCAGCGCGTGGCGATCGCCGTGTCGCTGGCCACCGGCCCCCGGGTGCTCCTCGCCGACGAGCCGACCGGCGAGCTCGACTCGGTGACCGCGGGGGAGATCTTCGAGCTGATGCGGCGCGCATCGGAGCTCTACCACGTGACGGTGGTGGTCGTGACCCATGACCCGCAGGTCGCGGGCCACGTCGATCGCACCGTTGCCATCCGCGACGGCCGCACCGCGTCGGAGACGCTGCGCCGCGTCGAGGCGGGTGACGATGGCGAGCATCGCATCATCAGCGAGGAGTACGCGGTGCTCGACCGGGCCGGACGGCTCCAGCTTCCCCGGGAGCACATCGACGCCCTGCACCTGGAGCGCCGGGTGCGGCTCCTCCTGGAGCCGACCCACGTGGGGGTCTGGCCGGATCGCGATGACGGACCGATTCCGGCGCCGCCATCGGTCCCTACCGAGGAGGTCGACGAATGACCGCCGTCTCCGCCCCGACCCTGCTTGCCGCCTCCGGCCTGATACGCGACTACCCGGTCGGGGACGGCGTGGTTCACGCCCTGCGCGGGGTCGACCTCTCCGTGGACCGCGGTCAGCTCGTCGCGGTGCAGGGCCGCTCCGGTTCCGGGAAGACGACGCTGCTCAACATCCTGGGCGGGCTGGACCGCCCGACCCGGGGCAGCGTCCTCCTCGACGGAGAGGAGCTGACGCGCATGCCCGAGTCGACGCTCGTCAACCTGCGGCGCAACCGGATCGCCTTCATCTTCCAGTCCTTTGGGCTGATCCCGATCCTGTCGGCCCTGGAGAACATCGAGGTCCCCATGCGCCTCGTGGGACGCGAGCCCCGCGAACGGTCCGAGCGGTCGCGCCTGCTGCTGGAGCTGGTGGGACTCGCGGACCGCGCTCGACATCGGCCGCACGAGCTCTCGGGGGGGCAGCAGCAGCGGGTGGCGATCGCCCGCGCGCTGGCCAACGAGCCGGAGCTGCTCCTGGCGGACGAGCCCACCGGTCAGCTCGACTCGGAGACGGGGCGCGGCATCATGCGGCTGCTCCGCGACCTGGTCGATGCGCGCCGGGTGACCGCCCTCGTCGCTTCCCACGATCCCGATAGTCCTCGAGGCCGCCGACCGGATCGTGCGGCTCTCCGACGGGACCATCGTTGGCGACGAGCGGCCAGACGCCCCCCTATGAAGCGTGGGTGGCGTGTGCTAGCGTGGCGCGTCGCGGTCCCCACCCTCGTTCATCCGCGACCGCGAACGATGGAGGCACGCTCGAACTCATGAACTTCAGCAAGCTGGACGCAACCGACAAACTGGGGGTCTACGGCTCGGTCGCCGTGATCGCGGGAGCGATCGTGGGCGGCACAGTGACCTATCTGGGCTGGATCGCGCTCCTCGCCGCGGCGGCGATGCTCGCGGTGATCTTCTTGCCGCAGCTCTCGCCCTCCACCAGCCTTCCAGGCAGCAAGGGCAGCCTCATGGTCGCCTGTGGCGGCATCGCCGCGGTGATCATGGTCCTGGGGTTGCTGACCGCCATCGGGTGGCTCGGCCTCTACTTCTCCGTCCTTCCTGTCCAGGCCATCTTCTTCCTCCTCGCCGTCGGTGGGGGTCTGGTGATGGGCTGGGCGGGATGGCAGGTCTTCCAGGCAGAGGGCGGCAAGTTCGAAATCGGGAGCGGCCAGCGCCCGCCAAGCGCCTGATCCCGGTCGTGCTCACCCCACATCCCGGAGGAGACGCCTAGGCCGGCCGATCCTCAGGTCCGGCGATCGAGGCACACAGGAGCGCGAGCAGGTCGGCGAGGTCGGCCTGCTCGTTCGCTGTCCCGGCCGGTCCCGTGCCCGACGTCACCCGGCCGCGCGCATCCGAGAGGCGGCCAATCACCGCGTCCCCGGCAAGCCCGTCGTCTATCGCGTCCACCGCCTCGGACAGGGTGGCGCGTCGCGCCGGATCCGTCTCCGTATCGGCAAGCCAGCGCACGAGGCCCGCCAGGTCAGCCTGGGTCGCCTCTTGCTCTGCGGGCGGCGGGTCCAGCGCCTCCTCGTAGTGGGCGATGGCGACCGTCAGGAGCTCATCGATCCGGGCCGGGTCCTGGTTCGCCGAGAATTCGACAGATCCGTCGGGGCCGCCACAGGCCAGGTGGTAGCCGTCAGGGAGGCGACCGAAGCCGATCCAGGCGCCGCGCGACGCCAGGGTTCCGACCGCCACGACGATTGGCTCGTCCACTGCCCCCTCGATGCTCCGGCCGGTGGCCTCGGCGGTGACGCCCTCGTCAGCCCTCGACCTTGGGCGCGGGCAGGATCACGATCCGGCGGTTCGGGTCAACGCCGACGCTCTGGGTCCGTACCTTCGCGTTGTCAACCAGGGTCACGTGGACGATGCGTCGTTCGACCGCCGGCATCGCCTCGAGCTGGATGATCTTGCCGGTCTTGATCACACGCTCGGCGGCCCGCTTGGCAACGTCGCGCAGCTGCTCCTCGCGCCGGCCACGGTAGTTCCCGACGTCGACCGCGATCCGATTGTGCTGCCCCTCCTTGCGGGCGACGATGAGGTTGACGATGTGCTGCAGGCTGGCGAGCTTCTCGCCGCGCCGGCCGATCAGGAGGCCCAGGTCGTCGCCCTTCACGTTGAGCTTCGCCGTCTCGCTGCCCATGCCGATCTCGACGGTGCCGGAGAGGTCCATGAGCCGCAGCAGCTCCTCCAGGACCGCCTTCGCCTCTTCCAGGACGGAGCGCTCCTGCTCGGAGAGCTCCTCGATGGGCTTGGCCGGGACGAATGGTGCCGGCTCGCGCGCCGATCGGTCGGATCGCCCGGCGTCACCGCCCTCGCCGCGGTCGGCGCGCGGTGTCCGCGCGGGACGCGCTCCGGACGGGCGATCCGAGCTGCCGCGGCTGCCGCGACCTCCCCGATCGCGTGTACTCCGACCTCCCCGTCGGCGCCCTTCCTCGGCTCGGGCAAGCTCGATCGCCTGGTCCGCGGCCGCATCCTCGTCGTCGAGCTCCGTGCCCGCGGCCGGTTCCGCTTCAGCTGCAGGGGCAGTGGGAGCTGCGGGTGCGGGGGCTGCAGCGGCCTCCGGTGCGCGTGGCGCACGCTTGGGGGGCGACGCATCCTCCCGGACGCTGGATGCCGCGGCCACGGCAGAGCGCGGGGCTGCCAGGATCCGCGCCTCCTCTCCGCCGACCCCGAGGATGCCTCGGCTCCCCTGGGCGAGGATCTCGATGTCGAGGTCGGAGAGATCCGCCTCGAACTCCTTCATGGCAGTGCGGATCGCCTCTTCGACGTTCTTGCCGGTGAATTCACGGAATGTCATCGCTTGCGGCCTCGCTTCTTCTGTCCGCCTGGGCGCTGCTGTCCGCCGGGGCGCCGCTGCGTGGGGCGCTGGCCCGGCTGCGAACGCTGGCCCTGGGCGCGCTGGCCCTGGGCACCCGGGCCCTGGGCTGGCGTGGTTGAGGGTGGGCTGTCGGACGCCGTTCCGCCTCGCGGCTCTCGGGGAGCGGGTAGCGCACCCCGGGCGATGAGGCTGTTGCGGGCGAACGCCGGCGTCCAGCCAAAGAGGGGGAAGAAGTTCCCCCAGCCCATGATCACGTACTGCTGGACGACCAGGTACGCGGTGTAGACGACCCAGTAGAGGATCAGGCCGCTTGCGAACAGCCCGCCCCAGAAGATCGTGAGCAACGGGAAGAGGTAGGTCATGGTGCTCGTCGCGCTCGACGTCGCATCGTCCGGGTTGGGCGTAGGCGAGGTCATCTTGACCTGCACGAACTGGAGGATCGCGGCGATCACCGCGATGAACGAGAGCCCGAACCCGAGGATCGGGATCGCGAAGGCGTGGTCCGGAAGTGCCAGGTCCAGGTGCACGCCCGTGAACGGGTTGACGAGCCAGGGCACGGTGGTGGTGATCTGGCTGGAGAGGTGAATGGGGTCGAGGAGCTGGCAGTTGAGCGGCAGGAAGTGGGTGAAGGCGTCCTTGAACTGCGGCAGGTTGCATGCCCCGCTGACGGGAGTGATGAACTGGGTCGTGGAGCCGGCCACCTGCTGGACGCCGGGAAGCGCCTGCTGGAGCGCCGTGAAATCGGCCGACTTCACCTGGTCCGCGCTCAGGGTCACGATGTTCGACGCACGGATCAGGGCCTGGTACAGGGCGTACAGGATCGGCAGCTGGAAGACGACCGGGAGGCAGCCCGCCGCGGGGTTGACCCCGTGCTCCTTGTAGAGCGCCATGGTCTCTTCCTGGATCTTGGTCCTGTTGCCCTTGTGCTTCCGCTGCACCTCGCGGATGAGCGGCTGCATCCGCTGCATCTCCTTCTGCGAGCGGATCTGCTGGATGAAGAGCGGGGCAAGGATGGTCCGGATGACGACCGTGAAGACGATGATCGCCAGCGCGAAATCGCTGAAGAGCAGGTGGTAGAAGGCGACGAGCAGGTTGAAGAGGGGGAGGAAGAAGACGTCCCACGGCGGGGTGAAGTGCTCGATCCCGAAGAAGCCGGCGGCGAGTGTGGGCATCATGAGTGCGGGCGTGCTCTAGCGGACCGGGTCATAGCCGCCCGGGTGAAGTGGATGGCAGCGCGCGATGCGGCGAATGCCCATCCAGGAGCCCCGCAGCAGACCGTACTTCTCGATCGCCTGGTACGTGTAGACCGAGCACGACGGCGTGTACCGGCAGCTGGGCGGCATCCAGGCGGTCAGGCGCTGGTAGGCCCTGACCAGTCCGAGCCCGATGATCTTCACGTTCCGACCTCGATCTCCGATCGCCGGAGCACGTTGGCGAGCGCCTCGCGGAGCTCCGCGTAGGTCGCCTGCGCAGCCCCGGGCCGCGCGATCACCAGCAGGTCCCAGCCTGTCTCAAGTTGGCCGTAGCGCTCGCGTGTGAGCTCGCGCAGCCGGCGTCGTACCCGGTTCCTCTCCACCGCCCCACCGAGCGACCGCGGGGTGCTGAATCCGATCCTCGTCGACGACCCCCCGGTGCGCAGCGCCCGCAGCACCAGGAGGGACGTGGATCGTGCTCTGCCGCCTCGCGCGAGCGCCTCGAAGTCCGCCTTGCGCCGGAGCATCGGGAAGGCCGGCACGGTCGAGGACCCGAGCGTCAGGCGGATAGCTTGGTGCGCCCCTTTGCTCGACGCCGGGCGAGCACGCGTCGACCCGCCCGGGAAGCCATGCGGGCGCGGAAGCCATGCTCTCGCTTCCGGGCGCGCTTCTTGGGCTGGTACGTCATCTTCATGGCTGCGTGCGTCTTTCCCGTGCGGTCTTGACGGTACCGTCGCGATTCCGGGCCACAAACACACGAAGGGCTGGCGGGTGCCAGCCTCACGCGAAGGACTTCGTTGCCCGGGTCGCTTCGGGGCGGATCATACCGGCGGCCACTCCACCCGTCAAACCTCCGCGGCCCACCGGCGAGAGCCGAACGGCTCCCGGGCGCGGGGGGCGCCTGGCCATTGTCGGCGCGGAAATCCGGCTGCTACACTACCGCGACCCCCGGGCCGAAATGCAACAGGAGCCGACTCTGCCGCTCCCCGGAGGAGTACGATTCCGGACCCCTTCTCCGCGGTGTTTATCGGACGGGAGATGTCGATTGATGGATGCGAAACAGGTATGGCGCGCCGTCCTTGGCGAGCTTCAGGTGAGCCTCTCACCTGCCAACTTCGAGACGTGGCTCAAGGACACCGCCCTCGTCGAGCTCGACGAGAACCGATTTCGCATCGCGGTTCCCAACGGGTTCGCGCGTGACTGGCTCGACAATCGCTACCGGCCCCTCATCTCCCAGACCCTGACCCGCGTGGTGGGGGGGTCGGTGCAGATCGAGTTCGTGGTCGCCGACGCTCCGGGCCCGGTCCCCACCCAGGTCAGCGAGGAGGCGCTCCCGCTGCCACCCGTCTCGGCCGGCGGCAACACGGTCAACCTCAACGTCCGCTACGGATTCAGCAACTTCATCGTGGGGTCGGCGAACCGCCTTGCCCACGCGGCGGCCCTCTCCGTGGCCGAGCGCCCGGGACACGCCTACAACCCGCTCTTCCTGTACGGCGGGGTGGGCCTGGGCAAGACCCACCTGATGCACGCCATCGGCAACGCGGTGGCGGGCAAGTTCCCGCGCAAGCGGATCATGTACGCCACCAGCGAGAAGTTCACGAACGACTTCATCAACTCCATCCGCGAGCAGAAGATGGAGGACTTCCGCAACCGATATCGGCGCATCGACGTGCTGCTCATCGACGACATCCAGTTCATCGCCGAGCGGGAGCGGACCCAGGAGGAGTTCTTCCACACCTTCAACGCGATCCACGAGGCGGGCAAGCAGATCGTCCTCTCCTCCGACCGTCCGCCAAAGGCGATCACGACCCTCGAGGAGCGGCTGCGCTCCCGGTTCGAGTGGGGGCTCATCGCCGACCTCACGCCGCCGGACCTCGAGACGCGGATCGCCATCCTGCGCTCCAAGGCGGAGGACCAGGTTGGCCTCATCCCCGGCGATGTGATCGAGTTCATCGCCCGCAAGGTGGTGAGCAACGTCCGCGAGCTGGAGGGCGCCCTGAACCGGGTCGTCGCGTACGCCTCCATGAGCGCCATGCCCATCAACATCGAGCTCGCCTCCGCGGTCCTCTCGAACGTGATGTACAACCCCAAGAAGCGGTCCATCACGCCGCAGCGCATCGTCCGCGCGGTGGCCGACTACTACGGGGTCAACCTCGACCAGCTGCGGAGCTCCAAGCGCGACAGGGCCATCGTGGTCCCGCGCCAGATCGCGATGTTCCTGATCCGCGAGGAGACCGACATCAGCCTCCTGCGCATCGGTGCAGAGCTGGGCGGGCGGGACCACTCAACCGTCCTCCACGCCTGCGACAAGATCACCCGCGAGCTCGCCGAGAATGACGAGATGCGGCGGGAGATCAACGCGGTCCGGGAGATGATCTACTCCGAATAGGTGCGCGGTGCCCTGGTGTGCGCCGGGCCCAAGGAGCGCGAGTTTCGTGGATAACCTGCCCGATCCGGTGGACATCGGGGGCAGGGTGTGGAAAACCGGGCTCCCGGCATCGGGCGTGGTGGTTGGGTTGTCCATCCCTTGTCCCCCGGGCGGGGCAACTTCAAACCGGGCGATCACCAGACGATCGACGGTGGCGTGTGCGGGAATCAGGCACGGATCCGGCTCCCTTCCACACCGTCCACACCCCTACGGGGGACGGCGACGGGTATTCTTCTCTTTATCAAAAGAGATACGTAGATCAGCGCGTCCCGTGCGCAACGCGGGCATGCAGGTGAGGGTGAGGTCTCGATGAACGTCTCGGTCATGCAGGAGAACCTGGCTCGTGCGCTCCAGACGGTGAGTCGCGCGGTGAGCAGCCGAGCGACGCTGCCGGTCCTGGCCAACGTGCTGCTCAAGACGGAGAACGCCGGGCTGAAGCTGACCGCGACCAACCTGGAGATCGGCATCAGCTGCTGGGTACCCGGCAAGGTCGAGGACGAGGGCGAGATCACGATCCCGGCACGGCTGATGACCGACCTGGTCGCCTCGCTGCCCAACCAGCGGATCGACCTGCAGCTGTCCGCCAAGGACCGCACCCTGAAGGTGACCTGCGGAGGGAGCAAGTCGTCGATCAAGGGGATCGAGGCCGACGAGTTCCCGGTGGTGGCTGCCATCGGTGAGGCGCCCACCACCTCTGTCCCGGCGCGGGCCCTGCGCGAGGCGCTCGGGGAGGTGGTCTTCGCGGCTGCCACGGACGAGAGCCGGCCAATCCTGACCGGCGTCCTCACCCGGCTCGCCGGGGACACGATGACCCTGGCTGCCGCCGACAACTACCGGATCGCGGTCCGTACCCTGTCGCTGGCGACCCCCGTGGGCGCGGAGCTGGCCATCGTGGTCCCAGGCCGCTCGTACGCAGAGCTGATGCGCATCCTGCCCGACTCCGACGACCCCATCGAGATGACCGTGACACCGAACCGCAGCCAGGTCCTCTTCCACGTCGAGGGGACCGACCTCGTCAGCCGGCTGATCGAGGGGCAGTTCCCGAACTACGAGCCGGTCGTGCCTCAGCGCGACGCCTGGACCGCCCGCGCAGTGGTTGGTCGCGAGGCCTTCCTGGCCAGCACGCGCCGCGCCAGCATCTTCGCGCGCGACAGCGCGAACATCGTGAAGGTGGAGGTCGGGGACGGATCGGACGGCGCCCTCTCGATCACCGCTCACGCAGCCGACATCGGCGACAACGCGGACGTGCTGGAGGCGGCCATCGAGGGGAGCGGCACCACCATCGCGTTCAATGCCCGCTACCTGATCGACGTGCTCGCCAACCTTGGCGCCGACGAGGCCGCGCTCGAGCTCTCCGGCCCCCTGGCGCCGGGCGTGGTGCGCGGCGTCGGCAAGGAGGACTACGTTCACGTCATCATGCCGGTCCGTACTGCCAGCTAGGCCAGTCACGCGGCCCGCGGCCGCTCGACTCCCCCACGCCTGAATGCGTCTCGTTCGCCTGGTCCTGGAGCAGTTCCGCAGCTACGCCGCGGCGGAGCTGCACCCGGACCCCGGCCTGACCATCATTGCCGGCCCGAACGCCGCCGGGAAGACGAACCTCCTGGAGGCGGTCCACACCGCCGTCACCGGGCGCTCGCCGCGCGCCGCGACCGATGCGGAGCTGGTGCGGCACGGCGCAGCCCTTTGCGCGGATCCGGCTGGACCTGGTCGACGACAGCGGCGCGGAGCTGCGGGTGGAAGCCCTCCTCCCCGGCCGCGACGCGCCGAAGGAGGTCCGCAAGCGGGTCCTGGTCAACGGGCTGCCGCGACGCGTCGGATCCCTGGGCGAGGTCGCGCGCACGGTGCTCTTCCGGCCCGAGGAGATGCTGCTCCTGGTGGGCTCGCCGTCGGAGCGCCGCCGCTTCCTGGACGGGATCCTGACGCAGCGCTCCCGCCGCACCGCACGCGACCTCGCGGAGCTGTCGCGGATCCTGGCCCAGCGCAACGCGCTGCTGCGCGCCATCCGTCGCGAGGAGGCGACCGAGGAGGGGCTGGGCTTCTGGGACGAGCAGCTGGCCCAGGCCGGCGGGCGAGTGACCGCCGCGCGCCTCGCGCTGGTGGGCGAGGTCGCGGAGCGGATCGGCCCGCTGCACGACGCGGTGGCCCCGCCGTCGGAGCGAGCGGACCGGGTGCGCCTTGCCTACGCGGACTCGCTCAAGGACGCCTGGCCGGGTCGCGCGGATGGAACCGAACTCGGCGCGATCGGACCTCGAGGCGACCGCCGCGGAGCTCGTCGAGGCATACCGGCGACGCCTGGAAGCGGTGCGCCAGAAGGAGCTCTGGAACGGAGTCTCGCTGGTTGGCCCGCAGCGTGACGACCTGCTGGTCGAGCTCGATGGGAGGGACGTCGCGACCCACGCCAGTCGTGGGCAGCAGCGAACCATCATCCTGGCCATGAAGCTCGCCGAGACCGACCTGTTGGGCGAGGGCGGGCCGACCCCCGTCGTGCTCCTCGACGACGTCTTCAGCGAGCTGGATCCCGACCGATCCGAGCGCGCCCTGGAGCTCCTTCTGGCGCGCGGCCAGGTTCTCGTCACCATGGCGGACCTCTCCGCGCTGCCGGCGCGCCGCCGCCGCAGCGTGCCCATCTGGCAGGTCTCGGCGGGAACCCTCAGCCTGGCCCCGCGGGTCGCGTGAGCCGCGCCGTGCCGGAGGACAGAAGCCGCCCGGGAGGCGTTGAGGAGGCCGCCGCCGCAGTGCAGCGGGCGCTGCTGACCTGCGCCGGACCGGCGGCGGCAGAGCAGATCGCGCTGGCGCAGGCGCGGCTGGCGTGGCAGGAGGTGACCCGGCAGGCAGGGCTCGACCGCGGCCCCATGGAGAGCCGGCTCACGGGGATCCTCAACGGCGTGGCGCGGATCGAGGCCTCCGACGCCATGCTGGCCTCGGAGCTCCGCCTGCGCGGCGATGCGCTGGCCTGGGCCGTGAACCAGCGCATGGAAGGACGTCCGGGGGCCAGTCTTCGCATCCGGACCATGACCATCGTCGTGGGGCGGGCCAAACGGGACCGGTCCGTATAATCGACACGGCCATTGACCCATCCCCGCCAGAGCCGCCGGCATGACCAACCGACTCGCAACCCGTATCGGACTCCCGGTGCCGGAGGAACGACCCGCCGACACGCGGGACGTCCTGCGCTTCCGCGAGCCGACCACGGGCGCCGAGGTGCGCGGTAAGGGGACCCTCTTCCTCCTTGCCCAGGTGACCGGCGGCGACGCCCACGTGGGCCGAGCGGCGCGCGAGGCGCTCGAATCCATCGAGACGGACTACTACTACGACCTGTCGGCGGGCACCCTCGGCGCGCTGCGCAAGGCGATCGCCGTCGCGAACCGCCGCCTCTTCCATGTGCGCGGCAAGCTGGGAATTCCCCGCCGCGCCGGCATCGGTGTGATTGCCGTCGTGGTGCGGGCCCGGGAGGTCCACGTCGCGAAGCTGGGACCCGCCTCCGCGGTGATCGTCCGCGCGGGGCGGATGTACGAGCTCCCGCCGCCGCCCGCCGCCGCGGAGGAGGACCCGCGCATTCGGCAGCGAAGGGTTGCCGCCTCCCTGGGCGAGGCGCTCGAGGTCGAGCCGTACACCTGGGAGGGTGAGCTGGTCCCCGACGACCGCCTGGGTCTCGTCTCGCGAAACGTCGCCCAGGTGGTGGGGGTGGACGAGCTCAAGCGCAGCCTGGCGCTCCTGCGGCCGTCGCAGGCGGTGGAGCATCTCCAGCACCTGTTCGGGATCCGCGGAGGATCCGGATCCGACGGGATGCTCGTCGTGGAGGTGGTGGAGCTTCCAGCGACGGCAACGACCCAACATCTCGAGCCGGTGCGGCCGGAGGAGGCCCTGGCCGGGCTCCCGGACCAGAGCCCGGTCCCGCTGGCGGACGCCATCGGCAGGGGGCTGCATCGGTTGGGCGATGCCGTCGACGGGCTGCAGGCGGCGGTGGGCCGCGGGCTCCTGGTCCTGGTCAGCTGGATCCTGGCCTTCGTCCCTCGCCGGAGCCCCAAGCTCCGCACGGTGGCGCGCACGGAGGTGCGCGAGGAGGGTCGCCGTCGCCGGCTGGGCCTGCTCGGAATGGTGGCCGCGGCAGGCATGCTCGCCGCGGGCTTCACGGTCGCCAGCCTGCCCACCGTCCGCCCGACGGAGGCGATCCCACGCGCCGCGGTGGCGCGCGCGGCCATCGCCCAGGCCCGCGACCTGGTCGACACGGTGCAGCAGCAGGTGGACGGCCAGGATCTGGTGGCGCGCAGCCCCGAGCGCGCCAAGGGCTACCTGAACGACGCGTTCAAGGCGCTGCAGCAGGCCCAGGATGCGGGGATTGCACCCGGGCAGCTGGCGACCCTGCAGGCGAGCGTCGACCACGGCCTGGATGCCCTCTATGGCGTCACCCGTCCGTCGGATATCGCGGTCGTGGCCGACCTGGGGCGCAGCTTCGCGGACCTGGTTCCGCTGCGGATGGTGGCTGCCAGCGACGGGTCGCTGTGGGTCGCGGAGACGGGGCGCGGCCGCGTGATCCGGGTCGATCCCGCGGACGGCACCTCGACCGTCGTCTATCGCGCCGGGCAGCAGGTCGGCGGGATCACGACGGGCGAGCCCTGGATGATCGCCACGGCGGCCACGGACGTGGTCGTGGTCGACCGCCTGCGCCACGCCTGGCGCATGGACCTCACCCAGCAGAAGCCGGCCGCCATGAAGCTTGCCGGGCATCGACACGGTGAGCGCCAACTCGACCCTGCTGGTGGCCCTCCAGAACAAGCCACCGCTGCAGATCTTCAACCTCTACCTGGCCGATGTCGGCGACGGCACGGTGAAGAAGTGGACCCCGCCCGCGGTGATCCCGGTGAACTACCCGTCCAAGCCGGAGAGCTTCCTGACCGCCAAGCCGGACCTCTCCGTCGCCAGCGCCACGGACATCGGCGCGGATGCCAACCTGTGGCTCCTGCACCACAGCACGGTGACCCGCGTGAACTTCGGGCGGCCGCTGCCCCAGACCGATTACTCGCTCGACGCACCTCCCGACGCCGAGGTCAGGCCCACGCTCGACTACCAGCTCCTGCGCTCGGCGACGGTGGGCGAGCGCGAGCTCTTCTATGTCTACGACCGGGCGAACGCGCGGATCATCGCCTTCCAGCGCGCGGACGGCGCCTTCGTGAAGCAGTGGATGGCTCCGCGGACCGGCGGCTACGCGACCCTGCTCGACGACCTGGTCGGGTTCCAGGTCCAGTCCGCCGCGGACGGCCCGCCCATCGCCTACCTGCTGAGCGGCGGACGGGTGATCCGCGTCGTCCTCGAGTAGGCCCTAGAATCGTCCCATGGGCGAGCAGCCATTCGGCCGCGTGCAGTTGATCGAGGTGGTCGTGGAGAGCGTCCGCGTCCACATGCTCTCGAGCCAGCACGTGGTGATCCTCAAGGAGTCCAAGCGGGACCGATACCTGCCCATCTGGATCGGGCCGGCGGAGGCGAACGCCATCGCGATGCGCCTCCAGGGCCTGAGTGCCGAGCGCCCCCTCACCCACGACCTGTTCGTCAGCGCCCTCGCCGCCCTCGCCGCCTCGGTCAGCCGCGTGGTCGTCACGCACGTCACCGACGGGACCTTCCATGCGCGGCTCTACCTCGAGACCGCCGATGGCAGCGAGACGGAGATCGACTCCCGCACCTCCGATGCGATTGCGGTGGCGGTCCGCACCGGATCGGTGATCTACGTGGACGAGCGGGTCCTCGACGAAGCAGGCGTGGAGCCGGGCGAGGGCGAGGACCAGGTGGAGGGCGAGGAACAGCTGGCGGTCTTCCGCGACTTCGTCAACTCGCTGGACGTCGACCTGGGCACCGGCGAGGGTGGCGGGCCGCCGGCGGAGGAAGAGGGCGGCCGCTAGTCCGGCGCGCGGTCAGTCGAAGAGAGGCCCGGCCCCCGAGCCGGCGGGCTCGCCCAGCGTCGCGCGGCGCTGGAGCCAGAGCGCAAGGCGGAGCTTCCCGATGTCGCGGAAGGTGCGCACGATCTTCCCGAAGCTGGCACCCGTGTTGGTCCCGGCAGCCCGAGGGAAGTGGTGCACGCCCAGCTGTGCCATCCGGACGCCGCGTGCCCGGATCTTGATCAGCAGCTCCGCGGAGAGGAACGGCGACTCCGCGGTGAGGCGAAGCCCGTCGAAGACCTCGCGCCGGAAGAGCTTCATGGCGCAGTCGATGTCGCGGACCCGCAGCCCAAAGGTGATCGACACGATGGCGTTGTAGGTCTTGGCAATGAGGAGCCGATGGATCGGATCCCGGCGCTTGATCCGCCAGCCGATCACGGCATCGACCGGCCGGCGCGACTGATCATCGAGGCGGTCAAGCAGAAGCTTCAGCTCCGCCAGGTCAAACTGCAGGTCGCCATCGCTGAAGGCGATGAGCTCGCCCCGGGCGTTCGCGAATCCGGCGCGCAGCGCCCCGCCGTAGCCCCGGTTGGGCTGGTGGTGGACGCGGACCCGCGAATCCTCCGCGGCAAGCGCATCGGCCAGGGCTCCGGTTCGGTCGCTCGACCCGTCGTCCACCACGAGCACCTCGATCGACGGAACGAGCGCACCCACGGTCTCGAGCGCCAGCTGGACCGTGCGCTCCACGTTCTCCTCCTCGTTGTAGGCGGGGAAGAAGAAGGTCAGCCGCGGTCGCTCGGACGGGCCGCCATCGGTCACGGATTCGTCTCCTTGATGCGGTAGATGTCGGGGTACAGGCTGTAGGTCTGGATGGTCTGGGTCTGGTAGAGGTCCAGGACCCGCTGCACCTCCCAGTCGGGTGGCAGCACGTAGACCGGCCGCCTCCCTTCGAAGGCACGGACGGCACCGTCGATCGTACCGTAGCCGTCGTCGATGAAGTTTCGCTCGTCGATGATGGTGACGTCGGGCCGTTCGCCCAGGATCCAGCGGTGGTACCACAGGGCCGTGGAGTAGCTCCACCAGCTGATGATCACGGCGTTCGGCGCCAGGGCCTGGTACACGCTCGCCACCCAGCGGTCCGCGTCGTGGTCGGCGCTCTGGTCGGAAGGCTCGTAGTTGACGACCAGGGTCGCCACCGGCAGGAGCAGGCTCAGCGACAGGACCGCCGCGCCAGCACCGACGGCGATGCGGCGCCGGCCCGCGAACCCTGCGATCCGCCGGCCCGCCTCCGCGGCGGCGCGGGCGGAGTACGCGGTGATCATCGCCACCGCGACCCCGATCAGCGGAGCGGTGGCCACCAGCGTCGGCAGGTAGTAGCGGGCGATATCGCCGTCGTTGAAGTTCATGGAGTAGACGATGTCGGCCGCGACCACCAGGCCCAGGAAGACGAATGCGCTGAACTGCCGGACCGACACGGTGGCGGCACCGATGGCGGCCAGCAGCCAGCCCGGGCCGAGGTACTGCGCAGCGAGGATGCGCGCGGCCCCGCCCCACTTCGCGCCGAAGGTGCTGAGCAGGTTCCCGAAGTCGAAGAGGCCATGGAACTGCTCCGCGAAGACCAGGTACTTCATCCGTTCCAGGGTCGTGGGGCGCGCGTAGAAGAGCGGTGGCTCGGGCGGGGTGAGGGCCCGGATGGGGATGTAGAGGTACGTCGCCAGGCCCAGGACGACGAGCGCGACGCTGCCGACGATGAGCCGCCATCGGCGCCAGAAGCCCGGATCGACCAGGAAGAGCCAGACGGCGATCCCGAATGCCATCAGCCCCGCGAGGGGGTGGTTGCCCAGCGCGACCCCGAAGACCAGTGACGCCGCGAGCAGCCATCGTCCGGGTCGCCGGGCCTCGCTCCACTCCGCGGCCCGCCAGCAGAAGAGCAGCCAGATGATGAGCGCGACGAAGAAGGTGTTGAGCGCGTGGACGTCGGCGGCGACGGCCAGTGCCCACGATTCCGCCGCGAAGGCGAAGACCCCGCCGGCGACGGCGGCTGCCGCGGCCCGGACGACGGCGTGCCGCTCATCGATGACGTGTCCGGTGACGAGGACCACGAGTCCCGAGGCGAGCGCCAGGCACACCGCGGAGAGCAGGTTCATGCGCCAGGCGACGTTGCCCAGGGGGATCTGGCTCCAGAGCCAGCCCAGCATGGCGTAGGTCGGGAAGCCGGTCGGGTGGAAGATGGAGAGCGTGTGCGGCACGGTCTGCGCCTCGGCGGTGTCCCAGAAGCCGTCCGCAGGGAGCAGGGTGCGCAGGTAGATGGCCAGGGCGACGAGCGCCACGGCGAGGGCGGTCCAGGTCAGCAGCCCATCCGCGTAGGGGAGGGTCGGCCCGCGGCCCGCCGCCGCCCCGGGGGGTCCCGGAGCCCGATGTATACTCACCGCCACCTTGGCGAGCGAGAGCTACCGGCGCCCGTGTTCCGGGCGCTGATGATTACCCGCGACCCCGATCGGGGACGGGGCGCGAGGCCACCCGAGCGCCGCCTGCCCCTCGACGCGGGCATCCTCCTGCTCGCGATCATTGTTGGTGGGGTGCTCCTCCGTGCGTTCATCGCCGGGATCCTGGTTCCTCGCAGCGGATTCGGGACCGACACGGGCGACTTCACCAGCTGGGCGCAGACACTGGCGCAGGTTGGGCCGGGCGGCTTCTACAGCCACGTAACGTTCGCAGATTATCCCCCGGGCTACCTGTACGTGCTCTGGGCGCTGGGGAGCATTGGGCATGCCATGGCGCCCATTGCCGGCCTGGACATCACCGGCGGTCTGATCAAGATCCCGCCCATCCTGGCCGACGCTGCGAATGCGTGGCTCCTCTTTGTCCTCGCCCGGCGTTTCCTGGGCCGCTGGGTGGGCGACGGCACCGGGGAGTGGATCGGGGTCGTGGCGGCCGTCCTGTACCTGTTCAACCCCGGGGTGATCTTCGACTCCGCGGTCTGGGGCCAGGTCGACTCGGTGGGAGCCCTGGTGGTCCTCGCAACCGTGTACGCCCTGCTGCGGGGCTGGACGGAGGGGGCGGCGGTGGGTGCGATCCTCGCGCTGCTGGTGAAGTTCCAGTTCGCCTTCATGATCCCGATCGTCTTCCTGGTCGGGATGAAGCGGCACGCTTTCGGGAGATCCACCGACCCGGACCACGACGGCAGCCCGGACTGGCTCCGGATCCTCACCTCGCTCGCGGCGGGTTTGGGCAGCCTGGTGCTCCTCATCGCCCCGTTCGGGCTCACGGTCTGGTCCCCGAGCCCCTCGGACACGACGCTCGTAGGCAAGTTCGTCGAGGCGGCGTCCACCTACTCCGGGCTCTCGACCAACGCCTTCAACCTGTGGATGAACCCGTGGAGCGCCCTGGCGAACCCGCTCAGCGCCGGCGGGCTGGCACCCTCGCTGACCTGGGGCGACGACCAGCAGGTGATCGCCACCCTGGGCAGCTTCGCGGTGACCTGGCAGCTGGTGGGCGTGGTCCTCTTCGCCGCCGTCGCGGTGCTTGCTGCCTGGATCGTGGTTCGCCGCGACGACGCGGTCGGGATCCTGGTGGGGACCCTGGTCGTGGCCGTGGCCTTCTTCGTGCTACCCACCCGGGTCCACGAGCGCTATCTCTTCCCGGCGCTGGCGCTGGCCGCACTCCTCGTGGTGCGGGGCTGGCGCTGGCAGCTCCTCTACGGGCTCCTCTCCCTCTCGTTCTTCGCGAACATCTATGGGGTCTACACCGCCGACTGGTCCTTCGTCGAGACGAGCGTCATGAACCCAGGCGTTGGCGGCCAGGCCATGGTCCGTGACCCGGTGCTCAACGCGACGCTCCTGTCCTCGTGGGGGATCGAGCTTGTCTCGGCCATGATCGTTGTGGTGATGGGCTGGCTGGTGGTGATGGCCGTGGGCGTCGCCCGCGCCCGCGCCTCCGCGGAGACGGGGCGCGTGTTCGACTCGGAGCCCAACGAGGAGCCCCCGGAGACCGGAGCGGACGACCAGGAGACCAATGGCGACGCCGCGGACGGGCGCGTGGGGCGCCGAGGCGCCGCCCTCGCCGGAGGCCGGAGGCGCCGGAGGCGCCGGAGCCGTCGCTGCCGCGTGGCGATCCTGGTTCCGCGTCGACCGCGCCAGCCCCTGGTTCCGGGAGCCCTGGCGGCGGCTCGATCGCGCGGACCTGCTGCTCGTGGTGGCGTTCGTGCTGGTCGCATTCGGGTATCGGCTCTGGCGCCTGGACATCCCGCGCTCGATGCACTTCGACGAGGTCTACCACGCGCGCTCGGCGACCGAGTTCCTCGCCGACTGGGAGCACGGGTGGACGCGCGACGTCTACGAATGGACGCACCCGATGCTGGCCAAGTACCTGATCGCGGCCGGAATCGAGGTCGCGGACCCGAACAAGGTGGTCGCCACCACGGACCTGGCGTCCCCATCGTCCGCCCTGGCGGTCGCACCTCGACGATCGTCGTACGGCTACGGGCGGTCGATCGCCTTCACCGCGGACGGGACCACGATCGCGGCCCGCGACGCGCTGAGCGGCGACCTCGTGGCGCAGTGGGACGTGGGGCACCCGGTCGCAGCCCTGGCCTACGACGAGGCCGGCAGCCGCCTGCTGGTCGGGGTCTCCGACGGGGGCGACGTTCGCGCCTACGACCTGAGCATCTTCCTTGCGGTCAACGGGGAACGGGCACCGCCGATCGTGGCCGCCACCATTTCCTCCGGCCTGTCGAGCGTGGCCCAGATCCTCGCGCCGCAGGGGTCCGGGGTCCTCGTCTTCCGGGGGCCCAACGGCCTCGCGGTCGCCGACGCCGGGACGAACGCCATCAAGGCCAGCAGCGAGCTGGTCACGCCCCAGATCGCCTTCGCGTCGGGATCAGGCGACACCTCCGTTGACGTGATCCTCGCCACCGTGCCCGACCAGGGGACCGTGGTTTCGCTGAACGCGGGGACCCTGGAGCAGGTCAGCTCCCAGGTGCTCCAGGCTGCGCCACTGGGTCCCATTGGCGTGTCCGGCACCGGCACGGACGAGCAGGCCTGGGTGGCGACGGGCCCGCTCCCCGCCACGGACGAGCACCCGGCCACCACCGGCGGGATGACCATCCTGGACGCGCCGGGGATGTCCACCATCGCCACCGTCCCGCTTCCCGGGCAGGCGACGGGGTTCATCTGGCAGTCCGTCGCGAACATCGTCTACGCCTCGGGCACCGACGCCGCCAGCGGCAAGCCGGTGATCTGGACCATCCAGCCGCTCGGGGACAACCGCTCCGGGTTCGCCGTCTTCGACAGCACCGACCTGCCCGGCACCGCCACGGCCATGGCCATGGACGTCTCCAACCACGCCCAGGGCGATGACGACGGCCGTCTGCTGGTGGCGACGTCGTTCACCGGCCAGCCGGCGGGATCGGTGCCAACCGGCAACCTGGTGGGCATCGACGCGGGGAGCAACGCCTTCGCCTGGCGCCTGATGGGGATCGTCTTCGGCTCGATCCTGGTGGGCCTCATCTACCTGCTGGCGGCCACGATGTTCCTCTCGTCGCCGTATCGCGATCCTGGCCGCCGCCTTCGTCACCTTCGACGGGATGAGCTACGTCATGAGCCGGATCGCCATGAACGACATCTACGTGGCGGTCTTCATCGTCGCCGCCTACCTGGTCTTCTGGCAGATCTGGTCCGGCCGATGGGCGCGCAGCGCCTGGTGGGCGCTGCCCCTGGTGGGCGTGCTCATCGGCCTGGCGGCCGCCAGCAAGTGGGTCGGCTTCTACGCGCTCGCCGGCCTGTGGGTGATGGTCCTGGCCCGGTCGCACCTGGGGCGCTTCGTGCTCCTCTCCGTCATGGCCTTCCTGGCGGTGGTCGCGGGCTTCGGGGCACCCTGGCCCTTCCAGGTGCTCTGCTGGGCGGCCGTGGCGCTGGGGCTGCTGCTCGTCTTCGTCAAGCCGGTGCGCCTTGAGGGGCGCGACCTGATGGCGCTGCCCGCCACCGGCGTGGTCCTGGGCGGCGTGGGCCTTGCGTTCGCCATCGGCTTCACGCAGGTCGAGGGTCGGACGCCGAAGAACGCGGTGGAGATGATCTTTGGCTTCCTGGCCCGCGGCACGCAGGCGGCCTGGCCGGCATGGATCATGGTCGGCGTCGCGGCGGCGCTCCTTCTGTGGCGGGCGATCCTCTCGATACGGAATCCGGCGAGCGACCGACGCTGGATGGCCCCTGGCGAGATGGCCGGATTCTCCTGGCCCTGGATCGGCGCGGCGCTCCTCGTCATCCCGCTGGTGGTCTACTTCGTGGCGTACATCCCGTACCTGCAGATGGGCCACTCGGTGGCAATCCCGAACACGGGGCCCGGCTACGGGTGGTCGCTCGACGAGCTCCAGGCGCAGATGTTCGGCTACCACTTCGGGCTCCAGGCCGGCCACCCGGCCGCCTCGCCGTGGTGGAGCTGGCCGCTCGACCTCAAGCCCGTCTGGTTCTACGGGTCACCCGGCGAGTGGGACAGCCGCCTGGTTGCCGCCATCTACAACGGCGGCAACCCCATCCTGTTCTGGGCCGGGGTCCCGGCCATCCTGGCCGGCGCGGTCCTCGCCTGGCGCCGCCGCTCGTACGCGCTGGCCCTGCTGGTTGGCGCCTTCGTCTTCCAGTACCTGCCGTGGACCCGGATCGAGCGGGCCACCTTCCAGTACCACTACTTCACCGCGGTCCTCTTCGCGATGATCGCCATCGCCTACCTGGTGGACGAGGGGCTGCGCAGCCGGGCGTACCGGTCCACCGCGATCGCGTTCCTGGTCGCCGCGGCGGTGGTGGGCGTGGCGATCTGGCCGCTGGGGGCCGCGTGGCCCATGCCGGACTGGTACATCAACGCCGCGCGCGCGCTGCCGCCATGGAACTACGCGTTCCAGTTCCCGAACCCACCGCAGGGACCGCGCGAGCAGCTGCTCACCGGGTCGACCCTGCGGCTCGCCCTGGGCACCACGCTGGCGGTGCTGGCGGCCGGCTTCGCGATGTGGGGCCGGGACCTGATGGATCGCCGCCGGCCCCTTGGCGCGCTATTCCGTACGACGGCCCATGGCGCTGACCAGGAGCACGACGCCCAGCAGGACCAGGGCGATGGGCCACAGCTCGACGCGGTTGAGCCAGGGGACGTACTCGCGGACCAGGAACCAGGCGCCGATCAGGATCAGGAGCGAGCCGATCACGATCCCACCGCCCCCTGACCGATGGCGGCGCCGCTCCGCGCGGCGTCCCGCCCACTCGTGGGCGATGGAGGTTGGCGGCGTGCCTGGCGCGCCGAGTCCCGGTCGCGGCCGCATCGGCCCTTGCGGCGTATCGCCGGCGGGCGGCATGGGTGCGTCTCCCGTTGAGGGGTTGGACGGCCAGCGGCTGGCCGTAGCTGAAGCCCGGCGGTGCCTCCGGCACCACGAACCACATCACGAGGTAGAGGAGCAGGAAGATCCCGCCCGAGGCCAGGATGAGGACGGCCCAGGCGACGCGGACCAGTGCCGGATCGAGGTCGAAGTAGTCGGCGACGCCCCCGGCAACGCCACTCAGGACGCGTTCGGTTGTCGATCGGTAGAGTCGGCGGTTCACTTGCAGCCTCCGTCAGGGTTCAGGTCGAAGCTCGCCGCGTTCCCATGCACGGAGAGCGTGATGCGTTGTGCGGCCGACGCGTCGTAGCCCGGGCTGGTCCAGGTGTCCCCGTCCTGCGTCAGCCCGTTGCTCCCCATGTTGGCGCTGAAGGCCGTCCCGCTGGCCGTGATGCGGATGGGCATGCCGGTGGGGACGCAGAGCTTGACGCTGCCGGCGTTCATCTGGATGGAGCCCTCCAGCAGCGGTCCCAGACGACGCGGTGATGTTCGCGGACCCGGCATTCATCTCCAGGTCGAGGTCTGAGACCGACGCGTCGCTGACGTCCAGGTGGACGTCCGCTGCGTTCGGCTGGAAGGCGAAGCTCGAGAACGTGGCGCCAGCAAGATTCATGGTGAATTTGCCGGCATTGGCCCGCAGGTTAGCGTCGTAGGACGGCGAGGTGGGCAGGGTCACCACCCAGCGCTCGCGCCCGTGGTCGAGGACCCAGCCGCTCGTGTCGGCCGACGCGATCCGCAGACTGGCCTGGGTGCCGCTGACCGTGGGCCGGTCGTTGCCCGTGCTGCCAACCGATGCCTTCCAGCCGCTGTCGCCGCTCATCGAGACGTCCAGGCTCCCGCAGTTCAGGCGCCAGTCGAGCGAGACGGCGTCGCTGCCGAACGTACCGCTGTGGTCCTCGAGCGCGGTCGGATCCGAACCCGACCCGCACCCAACGCCGATACCGGGGCCCACGGCGATGGCGGTGCCCACGATGGTGCCGATCACCACGGCCGCGAGCGCGGTCCCCAGCGGTGCCGCGGGCGTGCGGGCGACGATAAGGCTGATGCCGATGGCGACGAGGATCAGTGGCCAGAGCTGCCAGGCACCCGCCATGACATCCCGATCCAGCAACCCCTGCTGGATGGCGAGCGCGACGCCGCCCGCGGTGATGAGACCCAGGCCCCAGAACAGGAGCCCACGGTTGATGCGCATGACCTCCTACCCTCCATTGCGTGCGCGTGGGCGCACGGGACATTCTTGCATGAGACTCCCGGAACGCCAGCCCTGCCCATCCCGGACGGCAGTGCCGACTGGCACGCCCCCGATCGGCTCGGCGGCCCTTGACGTGGTGGATCCGCGGCGGTGGCTGGCATGGGTTCTGTTCCGGAACCGCGTTGACTCGTCAGGCGCGTGCCTCACCCGCGCTATCCGCGAGCAGCGGTTCCTCACTCGTCATGCGCGCCCCCCAACAGCGTTAGGCGGCCTGACGACCTCGCCGTCGCAACCGAGCCGGACCCTGGTGAGCACAAGCCGGAGATCTCGGCGAACCAGGACTCCCCGACGTTGGATACCGCTGCGGACACGCGCGGCTGACGAGTCGTCTGCGGCCCTGACTGGTCGGCGACCCGGATTCGGTTGACTCGCGCGCGACAGACGGGTAGACTCCGCGGCCGGAGTCACCGCGTCTGAGCGGGTCTCCGCCGCCGACAAACCACCATTCAGACAGGAAGCGAGCGCAGGACATGGTTCTCCTCAGCAGCGCGATCTGCGCGCGTCGACGTTCGCCGGCCACCGGCGAGTTCGACGGGAGATCTGTGCCCACCTCGAGCTGACGAACAGGCGGCCAAGGCCGCCGGACGAAAGCCACGAGCCGTGGGCCGGATCGGGTCCACGGTTTTTTGATGCCCTGACCAGGGCAGACCCAGAGCCGTGGATCCCGCGAGGGACCACGGCTCGTTTGCTGCCACGAGACGACAGCGACCCAGCGAGAGGATCACCACGGAGCGCAATCGACCAACGAACAACCACCAAGCGGAACGAAGGGACACCGGCCATGACCACGGTGACCGAACAAGTGAAGAACCAGCCAGTCGCCCGGGCCCAGGCCCGGCAGACCCCTCGGCAGCGGCCGATCGACGGCAACGGCGTCCCGGCGCTCCTCGTGGAGCACCTGACCAAGACGTTCGTCGTGGGCCGCAAGCGCAAGCCGGTCGTCGCGGTGAGCGACGTCAGCCTGCGCATCCCGCGGGGCGAGATCTACGGGATCCTGGGCGCCAACGGGAGCGGGAAGAGCACGCTGATCCGCCTGGTGAGCACGCTGCTCACCCTGGACGCCGGTCGGGTCGAGGTCTTTGGCCACGACATCGAGCGGGACGAGATGGCGGTGAAGCGCCTGATCAACCGGGTCAGCGTGGACGCCGCCTTCTTCAAGAAGCTCAGCCCGGACGAGAACCTGCACTACGCGGCACGCCTGTACGGCCTGGACACCCGGGTCGCCCACGCGGAGTCGCGGCGGATCCTCGCTCGACTGGGCATCAGCGAGAAGCGGCTCGGCAGCCCGCTGGAGCAGATGAGCCGGGGCATGCAGCAGAAGGTCGCCATTGCGCGGGCGCTGCTGACCAGCCCCACGCTGCTGCTCCTTGACGAGCCGACCACCGGTCTCGACCCCCGCTCGAAGCTGGACGTCCAGGCCTTCATCGAGGAGCTGCGGGACACGCACGACGCGACGATCGTGCTGACCACGCACGACCTCGACGAGGCGGAGCGGCTCTGCGACCGGATCGCGCTGATCAACGACGGCCGGATCGTCGTGGAGGACACGCCGGAGGCGCTCAAGGCCATGGTGGCCCGCGACTACGGCCAGGCGCCGACCCTGGACAGCGTCTTCATGACGTTCACGGGGCGGAGCCTCGACGACGACATCGGCGAAGACGACAACAAGAACGAAGACGAATGAAGGACGGAAGAAAGGAGGTGAGCACCGTGATGATCCATCCGACCCCGCGTGACCTGATGTCCGCGAACGAGAACCATGTGGCGCAGCTGCGCCGCGAGATCCACCGTTCGCGCGCGCATCGGACACAGGAGCGCCGCATGCGGCGCTGGGTCGGCCGCCAGCTGGTGCGCGTCGGCACGCGCATTGCTGCGGACCCGACGCTTCGGCCGGTCCGTCCCCTCTAAGGGCGGACCGGCATCCAACCACACCGACAGGAGCAACGGAACGCCATGAGCCTGATGGCTCGCGAGATGCGGGCGAGCTTCGCCTTCGTCGAGCGCAACTTCAACCTGACCAGGCGCTACTGGGGCTGGGAGGTCGCCTTCCTGGTCTATGCCATCGCGGGCGCGCTCGCCGTGTCCCTCATCGGCAAGGACCAGGGCAGACGACACCCTGCTCCTGCGTCTGATCATCGGCGCCGTCTTCTGGAACTACCTGTCGGTCGTCTTCAGCTTCATTGCCGAAACGGTCGCCTGGGAACGCTGGGAGGGGACCCTGGAGTACACCTTCATGGCCCCCGTGCGGCGCTACTCGCAGATGCTCGGCTCGACGCTCTACGCGGTCGCGTACGGGCTCGTCCACACCGTGGTCGTGCTCGCCGTGCTCGCGCTCTTCTTCGAGCTGGACCTGTCCCGCGCCAACTTCGCGACGGGCGCGGCCTTCATGGTGCTCGGATCCTTCTCCTTCATCGGGATCGGGATCATGACCGCCATCCTGCCGCTCATGTACGTGGAGCGCGGGGCGCAGATGACCTTCGTCCTGCAGTCGGTGCTGCTGCTCATCAGCGGCGTCTACTACCCGGTCAGCGTGCTGCCCGGCTGGATGCAGGTGCTGTCCCACTTCAGCCCGGCCACGTACGTCCTGGACGGTGTGCGCAAGGGCCTGATCGACGGGGCCGGGATCGGCTCCGTGCTCGGCGACGTGTGGCCGCTGCTGCTCATGGGCGTGGTCTTCATCCCCCTGGGGATCTGGGCCTTCGGCCGGGCGGAGCGCTACGCGAAGCGGACGGGGAAGCTGAAGCGTGTTGGATAGACCGATGTCGAAGGGAAGGCGGCGGGGCCACCCGCCCCGCCGCGGATCACACGGAGAACCACCATGACCACCGAACCGAATGGCGGAGCTCGACCTCGACTTCCGCTCCTGGCACGGCGCCGACGACGCGGAGGCGATGGCCGTCCTGGCCAACGCCGCCAACCGCGCCGACGGCAAGTCGACGAGCTGGAGGTGGCCGCCGAGCTGACGAACTACTTCCGCCGGGCGACGAGCAGTTCACGCCGGAGCGCGACCTCTTGCTCGTCGAGCATGGCGGCTCGCTGGTCGCCTACGGCTGGACCAGCTGGGTGGACACGACCGACGGATATCGCGGGAGCACCGCATTGGCGGCGTTCGTACACCCCGACTGGCTGCGTCACGGGATCGGCACCGCGCCTGCTGGACCAGGCTCGAGGGCCGTGCCCGTGAGATCGCGCGGTGCCCAGGAGAGCGGGCTGCCGCGCATGCACGGCACCTGGGCCGACGAGCATCGGGACGACAAGCGGGCGCTCATCGAGACGCGACGGCTACGAGGTGGTGCGCCGTTCTACGACATGCGTCGCGATCTCTCGCAGCCCATCGTGGAGGTGCCCATGCCGGAGGGGATCGAGGTGCGGCCGATGTCCCGCGACCGGGACGCCCTGCGGCAGCTCTGGGCCGCGGACGTCGAGGCGTTCCGGGACCACTGGGGCGGCTTCGCGGCGACGGATGCGGCCTTCGAGAGCCTGGCTGGGCGAGGAGGATTTCGACTCCGTCGCTGCACGTGGTCGCCTGGGACGGCGACCAGATCGCGGGCGCCTCGATCAACGCCATCTACCGCAAGGAGAACGCGGAGTTCGGTCGGCAAGCACGGCTGGCTGGAGAGCGTCTTCGTGCGGCGTCCGTGGCGTCGCCGCGGCCTGGGCGCGGCGCTCGTCGCCGCGCTCCCTCGAGCGTGCTGCGGGACGCGCGGAATGGAGCACGCGATGCTGGGCGTCGACGCGGACAATCCGACCGGTGCGGTTGGCGTCTACGAGCGCGCCGGCTTCGCGGTCGTTAATCGCTCCTGGGCGTATCGCAAGCCCGATGGAGGTGCCGTCGTGACCGCGAAGGTCGAGACGGCGACGCCGGCGGGGATGCCGGCCGGTGTTCCGCGACGTCCCCGATCCGCCGCCCATCGCCGGGCTGCGATTCCGCGGGCTCCGGCGGCCGGACGACATCGGTCCGGTCGTTGCGCTCTCGAACCTCTCCGCCGAGAGGGACAGGATCGCGGAGCACGAGACGGTCGAGGAATGGGCGAACTTCCTCGAGCA
The DNA here is from genome assembly GCA_963773405.1 of uncultured Chloroflexia bacterium. Taxonomy (GTDB): domain Bacteria; phylum Chloroflexota; class Limnocylindria; order QHBO01; family QHBO01; genus CAVXEH01. Next base: position 133,149 of record CAVZAQ010000003.1, read on the forward strand.
CGACGCGCGCCGCGACCCGGAGCGCGACATCCTCCTGGCCGAGGTGGACGGCATCCTGGTGGGGTTCACCATCGGTGGTTGGGAGCTCGACAACGACGGCGGACACAACTACGGCGTGTGGGGCGCCGTCCACCCGGACTGGCGGGGCCGCGGGGTGGGTGGCGCGCTCCTGCGCTGGACGGAGGATCGGCAGCGGCAGGTCGCGGCCACGCACGAGCCCCGATTCGTGAAGCGGCTGGAGAGCTGGTCGTACACCCAGGACCAATCGCGGAACGCCATCCTGGCGGCGAACGGCTATGCGCCGGTTCGCTACTGGTTCCAGATGGACCGTCCTTCGCTCGAGGACCTTCCCACGTTCCCTTCCCCGACGGCGTGGAGGTGCGCCCGGCCCGCGAGGAGGACCTGCGGCAGGTCTTCGAGGTGGAGGTGGAGGCCTTCAGCGACCACTTCGGCGGGATTGACGACACGCCCGAGGCGTATGCCCGGATGGTGAACGATCCGCGCCGCGATATCGCGCTGTGGGTGGTGGCCTGGCATGGCGACGAGATCGTTGGCCAGTCCCTCAACCGCATCAACCGTGCGGAGAACGAGGCGCTGGGCGTGCAGCGCGGGTGGGTGAACGCGGTTGGCGTGCGTCGCGCCTGGCGGCGCAAGGGGATCGGCCGGGCGCTTGTCTCCGAGAGCCTTCGCGTCCTCCGCGATGCGGGGGCCCTCGAGGCGCGGCTCGGCGTCGACGCGGAGAACCCGCATGGGGCGCTGGGACTGTACGAGAGCCTTGGCTTCAGCGTGGTGCAGAAGGGCCGGATCTATCGCAAGCCGTTGATCGCCTGAGCGGAGGGGCGACGGGGTCCGACGCCGCGGTCAACCTCGCGGCGGAGCGTCGCCGGTGCCGGCGAGGACCCGGTCGCGCACCTCGTGGTAGTAGTCGACGACCTGTTCGGTCACGCGACGCCACGAGTATTCGGGCGCACGCGCGCGGCCGGCCTCGCCCATCTCGTTGCGCAGCTCCGGGTCGCGCGAGAGGGTGTACAGCGCGGCGGCCAGCTGCTTGTGGTTCCGCGGCTCGACAAGGAGACCCTGGACGTTGCGCTGCACCACCTGCTTGTAGCCGTGGATGTCGGAGGCAACGATGGGGACACCCGCTGCCATTGCCTCCAGCAGCACGATGCCGAAGCTCTCCTGCCCCGTGGAGGGCGCGCAGAAGATGTCGGCCGACGCGAGGTACTGTGCCTTCTCCTCGTCGCTGACCCGGCCCAGGAACTCGACGTCGCGGATCTGGCGCAGGCCCACGAAGCGGCGGTACTCCCGCAGCTTGGGTCCGGCGCCCAGGACCAACAGCCGGGCGTCGACGTGCCGCTTGCGCAGCCGGTGATACGCGCGCAGCAGGTGGATCAGACCTTTGCGCTCCTCCAGGCGCCCGATGAAGAGGATGTTCAGCGTTCCGTCGCGCAGCTCGTCGCGCGGCTCTGCGTTGGCGTACAGCTCCACGTCGACGGCGTTGGGGATGATCCGGTACTCCCCGGGGAAGTAGCGGCTGATGAAGTGGCGGGCGGCGCCGGAGACCGCGATGCGCCCGTGCAGGCGGCGCGCGAGGTGCGAGCCCCAGCGCTGGCCCACCCAGTAGCTTGGCGAGAAGCCGCCGAACGCGTGGAAGGTCGCGATATTGACTGTCCCGGACTGGTCCAGGACGGTCGGCGAGAGGAACGGCACGAACGGCTCGTGGAAGTGGAGGATGTCGAAGCGATGCTCGGCGAGCATCCTGCGCGCCTGCTCCTTGAAGCGCCAGCTGAGCGTGACGCGGCCGATGCTGCCATTGGCCGGGAAGGCGAACCCGGTTCCGAATCGGATCACGTGGCCCTCGGACGCCCGCTCCTTGCCGTACTTGCTGGTGATGATCCAGGCGTCGTGGCCCAGCCGGCGCAGCTGCTCGTACTGGTTACGGATGTGGTCGTTGACGCCACCGGGGTGCGGGTAGCCGTACGGGCTGACCAGGGCGATCTTCAGCGGCGGTCTCGGGTCTGCGGGGTTCGCTGGAGGCGCGGGATCGGCTGCTTCAGCGGAGGTCATCGCCATTCTCCGGTGGGGCGAAGAGTATGCCGCAGGTGCCGGCCCTTGGCGACCAGCTGGCGCCGATAGACATCGACGTTGTGCCATGTGCTCCAGTAGCGGCCGGCGGCCTCCGTAGCCCCGCTCGCCAGGGCCACTCGGAACGCTTCCGCGGTGGTGCCCGAGAACCACGTCCACGCCGTGCCGATCCCCTCCAGCACATGCGCGTCGGAGCTCCCGGTCGCGGGCAGGTGCAGGACCGTGGCGTTGAGCCGTCGCCGCGCCGCGTCGCGGGAGCGTCCCGCCGCGGAGGGATTGACGAGCTCGATGCCGTCCAGGTGCCGCGCCGGGTCGGGATCCTCTGCAAGGCTGCGCAGGCTTCGGGCACCGATGCTCGGCGTCAGCGGCGCGAGTGCGTGCGGTGCGATGGCGATGCCCCCGGCGGCGTGGATCCGCTCGAGGGTCTCCTGCAGCGGCCGCAGGGCAGGTATCCGCTCGTTGATGAAGAGGGCCAGCAGGTGGCCCCGGCGGGTGGTGATCTCCTCTCCCACGGCGAGGTCGAAGTGGTAGTTGCCCGCGGCGTGCAGCTCGGCGGCGCGGACGGCCCCGTCGATGCGCTCGTGGTCGGCGATCGCCACGACATCGAGGTCGGTCCGTGTCTCGATCCAGTCGAGCAGCTCCGCGAGCGAGGCGGTCCCGTCCGAGTAGAGGGAGTGGATGTGCATGTCCGCCTTGCCCCGGGCCCCTCCGTTCCTGGGCGCCGCGCTCATGAGTCCTCCTGCTCCGCTGCTCGTGCGACCCGTTCCGCGCGCGCGGCCCGCTGGTCGGACCAGATGGGTTGGAAGGCGCCCCACCACTGTTCGGGGGCCTCCCCGATGGCCTCCTCGAAGCGCCGCGCGACGGCGGTCATCAGTGCCTCCGCATCAGCATGGCGGTCGCCGGTGCGCTCGACGTCGACGCTCCAGGCCCGTGCCCGGAAGTGGTCCGGGGCGGTGCGCAGGCACGAGGCCACGATCAGCGGTCGATCCGTGAGCAGCGCCAGCGCCGCCGGGCCTGCTGGGAGGGTGGTCGGATGGCCGAAGAGGGTTGCGGGGATCCCGTCGCCTGCCAGGTCGCGATCCGCGACGAGGGCCACGACCTCGCCCCGGCGGAGGGCCTCGATCATGGGCCTTCGGGCACGTGAGAGCGGGACCACCTGGATCCGCCCGACGCCGCGTCGCGCATGGATGAACTCGTACAGCTCCCGCGGCTTGATCTCCTCGACCGGCGCCGTCGCCGCGATCTTGTGCTCCGCCACGAAGTTCCCGTATGGCTCGAAGTTTCCCAGGTGCGGGACGGCGATCACCACGCCGGCACGCAGGACCGGCTCCCACCGGTCCCACTCCCACACTTCGAGATGCTCGTCCATCTCCTGCGTTGGGTAGCGGCGCACGCGGACCAGCTCGAGGTAGTAGCGGGCGTGCTCGATGAACGCCCGGCGCACCAGGCGGCGCAGGTCCGGCCCGTCCGCCGGCCGACCGGTGGCGGCCGAGACCCGGCGCAGGTTCTCCGTGACCAGCGCCCTGCGATCTGCTGCGAGGCGATGCCAGGTGCGGCCCGCCAGGTCGGCGATCCCGTAGCCTATGGGGGCGGGCAGATTGCCAACCACGAGGTCGACCAGGGCCAGGCTCCAGCGCAGCGCGAAGTGGCGGAGCATCAGTCCGCCACTCGCCCCCAGTCCCTGCCCTCTCGCGCGGCCGCCAGCGCGGCCGCCGCCCAGCCGCGGTCGGCATCGGTCTCGGGCCAGACCGGGCGGAACATGTACCACTGCGACGGATCCTCACGGATCACCCCGCCCAGGGCATCGGCGAGCGCCTGTGTGGCGCGGTACACCTCGCCCGGCTCCTCCGAGGCGCAGCGGATCATGGGCAGTCCTCGCGCCCGAAACCGGTCGTCCGTCGTCCGCTGGCAGTAGACCGGGAGCATGGGCGCCCCGGTCCGCGCCGAGAGGGAGGCGGGGCCAAGCGGGAAGGTGGTGGCCTCTCCCAGGAACTCGACCGGGACGTCACCACGACGGAAACCGCCGTCGCAGAAGAGGACCAGGTTCTCGCGGGCGCGGAGGGCCTTGAAGATGCCCCGCAGGTTGCGCCAGCCTATGAGATGCAGGCCGTGGCGGGCACGGATCTGCTTGAGATGGTCGTAGAGGCGGCCGTAGGTCGTGTCGTCCGCGACCACGTGGAGCACCTCGCCGTGAATCTGCAGGCCGGGCCCGATCAGGTCCATGCCCCCCACGTGGACGGTGCAGACCAGCACGCCGGTGCCCCCGGCGCGTGCCTCTTCGAGGATCTCGATATTGTCGATCTGGACCAGGCGCGCGGTGGCCTCGGGGGTCAGGCCCGCCATCCGCATCATGTCCGCGAGGTACTTGGCGTAGGAGCGGAACGCGCGCCGGGTTGCCCGCCCGACCGCCGGATCATGGGCCGGGCGCTGCATGGCCCGCGCCAGGTTGCCCCGCACGACCTCGCGCTTGGCGCCCGCCAGGTCAAAGGCCACGTTGCCGGCGGCCACGGCCGCAGGCAGGACCAGGGCCCGGGGCAGCGCGTTGATGACGCGCTCCCCGGCCAGGTAGGCCCAGTGGGTCAGCCGCTCCCGGATTCGCTCGTCCGCGTCGCGGGTCGTGTCGTGCGGCGCGGCCTTCGGGGCAGGCTCCGCGGCGTGGCTTGCCACCGTCGACGGCCCGCTCAGGCGACGCCCACCGAGCTGTCCCTGGGCTTGCTGCGGGCAAGCTTGCGGAGCGTCCGCTTGGTGATCTTCTCCGTCCCGTCCAGCGTCTCGTTGTCGTCGCCGCGGATGAACGCCTCGACCCGCTCGCGGGCGACGTCGTCATGGATCTGGATGGGCGGGCTCTTCATGAAGTAGCTGCTCGGCGCGACGAGCGTGCCGGCGAGTCCTCGATCCAGGCCCAGCTTCAGGCAGCGGATGGCATCGGTGATGACGCCGGCACTGTTGGGCGAGTCCCAGACCTCGAGCTTGAGCTCCATGTTGAGCGGCACGTCGCCGTACGTGGTCCCCTCCATCCGGATGTGGCACCACTTGCGGTCCTTCAGCCACGGGACGTAGTCGGATGGGCCGACGTGGATGTCCGCCTCGTCGATCTCGTAGTCGAGCATGGAGGTGACCGCGTTGGTCTTGCTGATCTTCTTGGACTCGAGCCGCTCGCGCTCGAGCATGTTCAGGAAGTCGGTGTTGCCGCCGAAGTTCAGCTGGTAGGTGCGGTCGATCCGCACGCCGCGGTCCATGAAGAGGCGGGTCAGGACCCGATGGGTGATGGTGGCGCCGACCTGGCTCTTGATGTCGTCACCAATCACCGGGAGCCCCTTCTCGGCGAAGCGACGCTGCCAGTACGGCTCCCTGCCGATGAAGACGGGGATGGCGTTGACGAAGCCCACGCCCGCCTGGAGCGCCTGCTCGACGTACCACTTGGTCGCCTCCTCGCTGCCCACCGGCAGGTAGGAGACCACGACGTCGACCTTGCGCTCCTTGAGGATGCCCACCACGTCGGCCGTTGGCCCGGGAGCCTTCTCGATCACCTCGGAGAGGTACTTGCCCAAGCCGTCGTGGGTCATGCCGCGGTCCACGGTCACCCCGATGTGTGGCACGTCCATGAACTTGAAGGTGTTGTTCTGCCCGCGGAAGATCGCCTCCGACAGGTCCTTGCCGACCTTCTCCTTGTCCACGTCGAAGGCCGCCACGAACTCGATGTCGCTGATGTGGTAGCCGCCAAGGTTGACGTGCATCAGCCCGGGGATGAAGTCGCCCGGCTTCGCGTCGGCGTAGTAGTAGCGCCCCTGCACCAGGCTGCTGGCGCAGTTGCCGACCCCCACGATCGCGACGCGGATCTTCCCGTCGGTGGGGCGCTTCGGGTTGCCGGCGCTCTTCCCGTTGTTATTGGCCACTGGCTCCTTCATCTCCTTCCCGCGGTCTCGCGGAGACCGCATCTCAACCATACCGAATGTGTCGCGTGGTCCGTGCTGCCCGTCCGGGCGGCGTCGTCAACCCTGGGCCGTGGTGAGCCGCCAGACGTGCCAGATGCGCTGTGCCGTCGTCGCCACGGTCAAGATCCCGATGATCCACAGGACCGCGACGAGGGCGACGTCGATGCCCAGGCCGGCCAGGATGAGGCCGGCCACGATGAGGACGATCCGCTCGGGACGTGGTGCGAGGCCGATGGCGGCCGTCAGGCCAATTCCTTCTGCCCGTGCCCGGGTGTAGCTGACCATGAACGAGCCGGCGAGCGCCACCAACGCGGCGATGACGGGCCAGGTCGGCGCCGAGCCACCCAGGTAGTAGGCTGCGACGCCCATGTAGAGGATCGCCTCCGCCGCGCGGTCCAGCGTCGAGTCCAGGAAGCTGCCGAAGGCGGTCTCGCCGCCGGTTGCCCGGGCGAGGGCGCCGTCGACGGCGTCGAGGAGCGAGCCGGCGGTCAGGATCACCGCGCCGGCGAGGAGCCCGCCGAAGTCCGATCACCGCGGCGGCGACGACCACGATGCAGAAACCGATCACGGTCACGCTGTTCGGCGTGATGTGCAGCCGGAGCGCCATGCGCACGATGGGCGCCAGGACGGACCGTGCCGCGTCCTTGATCCAGGCCGGGACGAGCGAGCCGCCGCGCGCCAGGTCCTGCGTCTGCCCCGGGCTAGTGGACATCCGCCACCTCCCCTGCCGGGGGCCGCTCCGCGACCCCGATGCCCGACGTGCCCCCGATGAGCCGGCCTTCCGCCTCGCGCAGCTCCTCGAACGCCGCCAGGCGGAGGCGACAGATCACCGTCCGCCCCTGGCGCTCCGTGTCGATGATCCCGGCGACCCGCAGGATGCGCAGGTGCCAGCTGATGAGGGGCTGGGAAAGCCCGACGCGCGACGAAAGCTCGGTGACCGGCATGGGCCCCAGCTCCGCCGTGAGCCCGATCACGCGCAGCCGCGTCTCGTCGCCCAGCGCCCGGTAGAGGGTGCGCAGCCGTCGTAGGTCACGGTGTGCGGGAAGCTCTGCGTTGATCGTCATGCGGAAGCAACTCTTTATGAAATGAGCATTTATATAAGCCGATGCTTATGTTACGGACCGCGGTCGCGGGCGTCAAGGGGGAGGCGCCACAAGTCTTGGGAGATGGCCGTTTCGCCGGGGGGTGCATGCTAGAGTCGCGGGCGTGACGAGCTCAACGCCGGACGCCCTCTGGTCGTCCCGCGCGGTCAGGCTCCTGCGCCCGACGGCCGTCGTCTGCGAGGGCCTGCGCCGGCGCAGTGCGGACGGATCCGGGCTGGCGGGCGTGGATCTCACCGTCGGTGTCGGTGCCCGCGTGCTTGTCGTTGCCGAACCGGATGCCGGCGGGTCGCTGCTGCTGCGGGTGCTGGCCGGGCTCGCCCATCGCGACGGTGGCCGGATCCGGATGGCCGGGACCACGCGGCCCGATGCGACGGCGCAGGGCTGGGGACGGCGCATCGCGTTCGTGGGGCCGGAGCCGGGCCTGTACCCGTGGATGTCGGCGGCCGAGACGCTCGACCTTGCCGCCCGGCTCGCGCTCCTCGATCCGGTGACCGCCCGTCGCCGCATCGGCGAAGCGGTCGATCGCTGGGGGCTGGGGCTCCACCTCGAACGGCCGATGCGGCGCATCGGTTTGGCCCACCTGCAGCGAACGGCCATGGCTGCGGCGCTCCTGGGCGACCCGGAGGTCGTGCTCCTCGACGAGCCGCTGCGCGCGGTGGATCCCGATGAGCGCATGCACCTGCTCCGTCTGCCGGGCGAGCGGCGGACCGTGCTGCTCGCAAGCCGATATCCGGCCAGCGAGGCGGGCTGCGTGAATCAGGTGGTCCTCCTCCGGGGTGGCCGCGTGGCCGTGCATGCGGCTACCGCGGAGCTGGATGCACGCCGGCTGCCCCTCTCCCATCGCGGCATCGCGACGCTCGCGGACCAAATGCATGCGGAGCGCGAGCGGGAGATGCGCCGGCTGCCCCCGACCAGCGGTGGCGGCCCCGACGTGGACCGGGTCAGCGCCTGATGCGCGCCGGGACACTGACCTGGATGGCCGTCCGCGAGCTATGGATCAGCTTCCGGTTCCTGGTCCTGCTGGCGCTCGGCCTGGTTGGCGGGCTGCTCGCCACGTCCGTGCCCGGGCAGATCCCCCAGAGGAGAGGCGCTCCTCGCCGGCGGCATCGCCGGCGCGGGGATCGCCGCGCGCGGGGATCGGGGCATTGGCGCTGGCCACGGAACGCCAGCGGGGTCGGATCGCCTGGCTCGCCGTTCGCTCCGTGCCACGCTCGGCCGCGCTTCTCGCCTGGTTCGCCTCCCTGTCGCTCCCGCTGCTCGCGGGCCTGACCATCTCGGGCGTCCTGGGCTGGGTCGTCGTGGGCGTTGCGGCGGGGCCGCCCCTGGACGGGCCGGCCTTCGCCGCGCTAGTCACGGCCGCGGCCGCCACCGCGCTCGAGGGTCTCGCCGTCGCGCTCCTGGCGGGCAGCCTGCTGCGGCCGACCCCGGCCGCGATCGTCGCCATGCTCGCCACCGCCGCGCTGTTCGCGAGCGGCCTGGCCGTCGCCGAGCCACCGGTCCTGCCGGCGGCGGGGATTGGCCTCCTCGCGAATGCCCAGGCGCTCGCCAGGGCCCCTCTCCGACGGACTGCAGGCGATGGGCATGGGCCTCGCAGCGACCGGGCTCCTGCTCGCGGTGGCCGCCGCCGCCATCTCGCGCGTCGACCTGTGACCGCCGGCGAGCGTCCGAGCGTCGACCTGCACCCGGCCGCCGCCTGGGCGGTCCTGGTCACCGCCTCGCTGGGGGTCCTGATCGCCGGCGCCGAGCTGATGGTGGTGGCCATTGCGCTGCCCTCGATCGTGGCCGATTTCGGCGGCTGGAACGACCTGGCCCGGGCGTCCTGGATCGTGAATGCCTACCTGGTCGCCTTCGTGGTGGCCATGCCGCTCGCCGGGAAGGCGGCCGACCTGTGGGGCGCGCGGCGCCTCTACCTTGTGGCGCTGCTCCTCTTCGCGGCCGGGAGCCTGGGCAGCGGCCTGGCGCCGATGGCCGGCCCGGAGGGCGGCATCGCCTGGCTCATCGGCTGGCGCACCGTCCAGGGACTGGGCGGCGGCGCCATGGTCCCGCTCTCGCTGGCGATCGCGGCCCATATCTTTGGCGGCCGCACGCGGGCGGTCGCCCTGGGGGTCGAGGGGGCCGCCACCTTCGTGGGCATGGCCCTGGGACCGGCCTACGGGGCGTGGGTCCTGCTGAACGTGAGCCTCCCCATCCCGGGGCTCTCCATCCACCCGTGGCAGTGGATCTTCCTGCTCAACGTTCCCATCGCGGTCGTCACTCTGCTCGCCATCTACGTCGTCGCCGGCGGCATCGAAACGCCGCGCCATGCCGGCGGGCTGGACCTCGGGGGCGCGCTCATCGCGTCCGTGGCCCTGGTGGCCGGCATCGGCGCGTTGAGCGAGGCGGGCTCACGCGGATGGACTGACCCGCTCGTGCTCGGTGGGCTTGGCGTGGCGGCGCTGCTCGTGGTGTCCTTCCTGCTCCTGGAGCGCCGCGTCCGGGCACCGCTCATTGACCTGCACCTGTTTGCGAGCCGTCCGTTTTCAGCCGCGAACGCGGTGAGCCTCCTCACCGGGTACACGCTCGCCACCGCCATCATTGGCGGCCCGGTCTTCGTGAACCGGGTGCTCAACGGCGGCCCGGAGCAGTCCGCCGTGGCGCTGACCGCGCTGACCGCGGCTATCGCGGCGGGGGCGATCGTTGGCGGCCTGGCCAGCGCGGTCGGCGGCGAACGCCCGGTGACCGTGCTGGGGGTCGCGATGACGGCGCTCGCACTCTGGTGGGCGCTCGACTGGGGAACGAGCACGACACTCGACCGCCTGGTACGCGACCTGGCGGTCTTTGGCGCCGGGTTCGGCCTCACCGTGTCCCCCCGCGCGACCGCCGCGGTGGCCGCCGCCGGGTCCACCGCCTATGGCGTCGCCAGCGCCCTCCTCCAGATCACCCGCACGGTGGGGATGAGCGTGGGGCTGGCCCTGCTCACCACCATTGGGCAGGCGCGGATCGACGAGCTCACAACGCTGGTCAACGATCCCGCCCGCCGGGATGCCCTGGTGCGCAGCCTGGGCCACCCGGAGTTCGTGGGCGTGGACCCGCGCGGCTCGCTGCTGCTGACCGACCTGCTCGAGCGTTGGTCGCGGACCGAGGCGGCCGACGTGCTGCGCCTGGTCCTGGCCATCGCCCTGGGCGTCGCGCTGGCGACCCTGATTCCCGCCGTCCTGGTTGGTGCCGGTCGCCGCCGCACGCTCGTCTCGGCATCAGCGCCTTCCCCGACGGTCTTCAGGAGACCGGATCCGCCACCACGATGAACTCGCCCCAGTTGCGGTTGAAGCCCTGGCTGGTCTGCAGGGTGAGCCGCTCGTGGTCGGCGGGGCCGGTCCAGAAGACGCCCTGCGCGCACCCGGGCGCGGCGTACTTGAGGGCGAGCGGCTCCAGGTTCGCCGGCATCTTCGGCGCCCGCGCGTCCGGGCAGCTCACGTTGGGATGGACCTCCGTCACGCGATAGAGCAGTACCTGGCCGTCGGACATGAGGATCTTGCACGTCGGCACCCAGCTGCACGTTCCAGAGCGGAAGGAACATCCCGCGCCGGGCGTGGGCAAAGATGTACGCGTTCGCACCGCGTCCGGGCTCCTGCCCGCCGCACAGGATCCAGGCGTCGTACTCCGGGGGGAAGTCGCATTGCGCCTTGGTGGTGGCCTTGTGCACCTTGATGTTGAGGCCAATGGAGGTGATCTGGAGCTGTGTCGCCACCCAGCTGGGATCCGGCGTGGGGGTTGGCGTTGGCGAGACCGATGGCGTTGGCTCCACGCTCGTCGCCGAGGGTGTAAGGGTCGGCTGCGGCGACGGCGTGTGGGTGGGCTCGCCAATGGGAGGCAGGCTCGACCCGGCCGATCCCTGATCGAGGTTCAGCTGGCCCGCGATAATCAGGACCGCTCCCACGACCGCGAGCAGGAGCGGAACCACGAAGCCGGGGGTCAGGAGACGACGCACGGACCGGAGTCTAGCAACCGATGACGGATAGCGATCCAGAGCGGGCTCTGCGCCTGGCCGTCGCGACACTGAACGATGGGCCGTCCGGGATCCTCACCGATCTCGACGGGACCCTGGCGCCCATCGCGGCCATGCCCGATGCCGTGATCCCCGTGGCCGCGGGGCTCGAAGCCCTGGGACGCCTCGCGGATCGCCTGGCGGTGGTGGGCGTGGTCACCGGCCGCGCCGCCGCAGACGCCCGCGGGATCCTGGGTCCGGTAGGGCAGCGGCTGCTCGTGATCGGCAACCACGGGCTGGAATGGCTGGCGCCGGGCGCCGCCGAGCCGGACCTGACACCGGAGCTGGTGGCGGCCCGGCAAGCGGTGCGGACCGCGCTCGGGGCCCTCGAAGCGAGCCTGGGTGATGGCGTCCGATTGGAGGACAAGGGAATCTCGGCCACGATCCACTTCCGGGGCGCGCGCGATCCCGTGGCGGCCGACCGGGCCGTCAGGGCTGCCCTCGCCCCGGTGCTCGGCGGCGGGCTCGAGCTGCGTCGGGGCCGGATGGCGGTCGAGCTGCGACCCGTGGGCCTGGGCGACAAGGGGACCGCCGTGCGTGCCGTGATCGCACGCAACGGGCTCGTCGGGCTCCTCGTGGCAGGCGACGACGTCACCGACCTGGACATGTTCCGCGCGGCACGCGATCTGCGGGACGAGGGGGACCTGCGTGCGACGGTGATCGGGGTGGGCGGCGGCCACGAGGTGCCGGCCGAGGTTGCCGCCGCCGCCGACGTGGTGCTCGCCTCGCCCGCGGCAATGGCCGGCCTCCTCGTCTCGCTGGCGGGGTCGCTCAGCGAGTCGATCTGACCCCGCCGCGGCCGCCGCCCGCGGGTCGGCTCCTCGCGCCGGTGCCGCGGGCGATGCGACCCAGGTCGTCGAACTGGCGCCGCAGCCACCAGCGGACGTCCTCGCGCTCCACCCCGGTTCGCAGCTGCTCCAGGCGCTCCCGCCGCTCGTGGCGCGGCATGGCGAGGCCGCGGGCCATTGCTTCGGCGGTCCCCACCAGGTCGGCCGGGGCCACCGCCAGGACGCCATCGGCCATCTGGTCATAGGCGCCGGCGGTCTCCGAGAGGACCAGGACGGCGTCCCGCTTGCTGACCACGACCGCCTCCTTGGCGACCAGGTTCATGCCGTCGATGAGCGGGTTGACGAGCACGAGGTCCGCGATCGAGAGCCCGGCCAGGGCCTGCGCGTAGTTGTTCTCGTAGAAGATGCGGACCACCGGGCGACCCGCCCGGGAGAAGCGGGCGTTGAGCCGATCCGCCGCGTCGGTCACCTGCCGCCCGTAGTCGCGGTACTCGCGGATGCTGGTCCGGGAGGGAACCAGGAAGGCGAGGAAGGTGACCCGTCCACGGAGCGACGGGTGCCGGTCGAGCAGTGTCTCGAAGGCGGCGAACCCGCGCAGGATGTTCTTGGAGGGCTCCATCCGATCGACCCGGACGATGACCTGCTCCGCGGCCTGGCTGAGCAGGTCCTCCGCGCGCCGGCGTGCCGCGCGGGAGGTCGCTACGCGTCGGGTGGCCGCCACGTCGATGCTGATCGGATAGGCGCGCACGTACGTCATGCGGCCGTCGCGCATCACCGTCTGCCGGCGATAGTCGACCGTCGCCTCCGGGATGAAGCTCTCGACGCTGCGCAGGAAGTTGTGCGCGTAGCGGGCGGTGTGGAAGCCAACGACGTCGTTGGCGAGCAGGCCCCGGCAGATCGCCTCGCGGATGGTGGGCGGCATCACCTGCCAGATCGACGACGGTGGCCACGGGATGTGCGTGAAGTGGCTGAGCACGGCCTCGGGGCGCGCCGCCCGGATCGGCTCGGCTGCCAGGTAGAGGTGGTAGTCGTGGAGCATGATCCGTGGCTGGCGGTCGCCGCGGGGGACCTCGTCGAGGACCGCTCGGGCGAACGCCTCGTTCAGGGGCACGTAGCCGTCGCGCCAGGCGCGCATGGTGGCGGTGCCGACCATGGGCTGCTCCGGGAGGTTCCACATGTCGTGCTGGAGGAACCAGAGCAGCGGGTTCGCGATCACGTTGTAGGCTGCCTCGAAGGTCGCCCGCGGCACGGTCGCGAAGCGCAGCCGCAGGTCGTCGCCAGGGGTGGCCGCGGCGAGCAACGCTCGATCGCTCGCGGCGCGCCGGTCCGCCTCGCCCATGGCGGCGGCAACCCAGGTCATGGGCACATGCCCGCCGACCTGGGAGAGGGCGGTCACGACCCCGCCGGATCCGCGGCGCGGTCGGAGCGTGCCGTCCGCCGACGCGATGAAGTTGACGGGCCGCGGTTCGCCGCCAGGATCAGCCGCCGCCCGTCCAGCAACCGTCGCGCGGCAGCCTCCAACGGCGAGGAAGGGGACGGCGTTCCGGATCCTGCGTCTCGCTGGGCGCCGCGCGGCCTTTGGCGCCATGGTCCTAGAAGAGCGTTCCCAGCGTCCGCTGCAGCAGGGTCAGGATCGTGTCGGGGAAGAGGCCCAGGACCAGGACGCCGGCCACCGAGAGGAGCAGTCCCAGGTTGCCGGTCAGCGCGTTGTCGATGGGTGCCGGATCGTCCTCCGGGTCGCGCATGTACATGGTCACGATGACCCGAAGGTAGTAGAAGGCGCCCAATGCCGCATTGAGGACGATGGCGACGGCCAGCCATCCCAGGCCGGCGTCCACGGTGGCAATGAGCACGTAGAGCTTGGCGAAGAAGCCAACCGTGGGCGGGATCCCGGTGAGGGACAGCATGAGGATCGCCATGGCCGCGGCGCGCCAGGGTCGCGACGCGCCAGGCCGGCGAAGCTCGAAAGGCCGCCGTAGCGGCGCGTGTCGCGCTGGAGCATGCCCACCACCGCGAAGGCAGCGATGTTGGTGACGCTGTAGCCGAGCAGGTAGAAGAGGAGGGCCTGGATCCCCTGGCTCGCGACGGCGCTGGTCCCCGCGGCTGCGAAGGCGGCAAGGGCGGCCAGGATGTAGCCGGTGTGCGCGATGCTCGAGTAGGCGAGCATGCGCTTCACGTTCGACTGAGCGAGGGCGACGATATTGCCCCCGGTCATGGTCAGCACGGCGAGTACGGCCATGATCGCCAGCCAGTCCGCCCGAATGCCGCCGAGCCCGTCCACGAAGATTCGGATCAGGAGGGCGAACGCCCCGAGCTTGGGTCCGACGGAGAGGAATCCGGTGATGGGCGTGGGTGCGCCCTGGTAGGCGTCGGGGGTCCAGTAGTGGAATGGCACGGCGGCGGCCTTGAAGGTGGCGCCCACGGTCAGGAAGCCAATGGCGACGAGCAGACCCGGGCGAGGTGCCGCGGGTCGCGAGCGCCGTGGCGATCCCGCTCAGATGCGTCGTCCCGGTGAGCCCAAAGGTCCAGCTGATGCCGAAGAGCAGGATGGCGCTGGCGAAGCTGCCGAGGAGGAAGTACTTGAGCCCGCCCTCGTTGCTGTAGCGATCCGTCTTGTGGAAGCCGGTCAGGATGTAGCCCGGCATGACCATCAGCTCCAGTCCCACGAAGAGGGTGATCAGGTCGCTGGCGCTCGCCAGCGCGAACATCCCGAGCAGGCCGAAGAGCAGGATGGCGTTGAACTCGCCGAGCGGCAGCCGGCGCACCTTGAGATACGACGGGCCGAAGAGGGCCGAGAGGACGCCGATCCCCACCGCCACGCCCTTGATGAAGAGCGACAGGTCGTCGACCCGATAGAAGCCGGAGAAGACAAGGTTGCCGGCCGTGTCCCACACGATCGGGAGGCTCGCGCCGGTGAGCAGGAGCCCAAAGATCGTGAGCGGGGTGAGGATCCACTTGCGGTCGCGGCGCAGGAAAAGATCGGCGGTGACGACCACCAGCGCCGTCGCCGCCAGGATCAGCTCCGGCAGGAGCGGGAAGAGCTCATTGAAGTAGTCCATCCCTAGCGGCACCTCACCACGGCAGGGTCAGGCCCGTGAGGCCGCCCGCTCCGTTGACCGCGTCGATGATCCGATGCGCCGGCGCATCGGTCAGGTGCAGCACCAGTCCCGGGAAGACGCCCAGCCCCACGACCAGGACGATGAGTGGCGCGAGCGCCAGCCATTCGTTGAGGTTCATGTCGGTCAGCGTGGGCCAGAAGCGCCGCATCCAGTCGGACGGCACGGTGAAGAAGATTCGCTGGAACATCCAGAGCATGTAGACCGCGGAGAGGATCACCACCACGGTGGTCACCGCGGCCACGTAGCCGTTGAAGCGGAACGTGCCCAGCAGGACCAGGAACTCGCCGATGAAGCCCGAAAGGCCGGGCAGGCCCACGCTGGCGAAGGTGAAGAGGCCGAAGATCGCGGCGTAGTGCGGCAGCCGTCCGTTGAGGCCACCCATGTGCGCGATCGCCCGGTCGTGGGTCCGCTCGTAGATGACGCCCACCAGGAGGAAGAGCGCCCCCGTCACGATCCCGTGGCTCACCATCTGGAAGACCGCGCCCTGCACGCCCTGCATGTTGAAGACGAAGACGCCCAGCATCACGAAGCCCATGTGGCTGACGCTCGAGTAGGCGACCAGCTTCTTGAGGTCCGGCTGGACCATGGCGACCAGCGCCCCGTACAGGATGGCCACGACGGCGAGGCCAATGACGAACGGTGCGTAGGTCTTGGCGGCATCCGGCAGGAGCGGCACGGCAAAGCGCAGGAACCCGTAGCCGCCCAGCTTCAGGAGCACGCCGGCCAGGATGATGGAGCCGGCCGTTGGCGCCTCGACGTGCGCATCGGGGAGCCAGGTGTGCAGCGGCCACATGGGGACCTTGATGGCGAAGGCCAGGAAGAAGGCGATGAATGCCAGCGCCTGGAGGCCCGAGGCGTAGCCGAAGCCGCGCAGTGCCAGGTAGCTGAAGGTGAAGGTGCCCGTGTCGTTGCTATAGCGCAATGGCGATGGCCAGGATCGCCACCAGCATCAGCAGCGAGCCCGCCAGCGTATAGACGACGAACTTCATGGTGGCGTAGATGCGCCGCGGACCGCCCCAGATCCCGATGATCAGGTACATGGGGATCAGGCTGATCTCCCAGAAGACGTAGAAGAGGAACAGGTCCAGGGCCACGAAGACGCCCAGCATCCCCACCATCAGGAGGAGCATGGCGGCGTAGTACTCCTTGACCCGGGTCTGGATGGGGCCAAAGGAGTAGAAGATGGCCACCACCGAGAGGAGCGTGGTGAGGAGCACGAGGACGGTCGAGATCCCGTCGACGCCCATCGTGTAGCGCATCCCGAAGGCCGGGATCCAGGCGTAGTCCTCGAGGAACTGGAACTCGGCGCCATCGGTCCTGTAGCCGAGCAGCGCAAGGCTGAAGCCAAGGCTGACGAGCGCGGCCAGCAGCGCGACCCCGCGGATGGCCCGATGGCGGTCGCCCGGAATGGCGATCAGGGCGGCGACGCCGATGAGCGGCGTGAAGACGACCAGGGAGAGGATCGGCAGGTTCATGCGCCCAACCCTTCCGGCAGGCCATCACGCCGCGGACGCCCCGGCGGCGTGTTCGAGCTCCGCTCGGTCATCATCGGAGCGCCACGATGTAGAAGACGAGGACCAGGATCAGCCCGGCGGCCATCCCCAGCCCGTAGTTCTCGATCCGCCCGGTCTGGGCCCTTGCGCAGGCCGCCGCCGATCCTGCGGGCAAGCCACCCGGTGCCGTTGACGGCACCATCGATGACCTTCGCGTCGAACCACCACAGCGCCTCGCCCAGCAGGACGCCGCCACGGGCGAAGACGAGCTGGTAGATGTCATCCACGTAGTACTTGTTCAGGCTCGCCGCGTACATTCCCGGACCAAGGCCCAGCGGGATGGCGGCCACGAAGCGGCGCGGGGCGCCCGGATCCGTCACGTACCAGCGGTGCGCAAGCCAGATGCCCGCCACGCCCACGCCCGCCCCGACCAGGAGCAGCAGGCCGCTGATCCCGAAGAGCTCGAAGCCGTGGCCGCCGGCGGTGAGGGAGCCGGAAAGGACGCCGGCCTTCTCAGACTTCTCGAAGACCGGGGTGAGCCAGCCATGGATCAGCCCGGACTCGGGCGGGATGCCGAGGGCCAGGCCCACCAGCGCCGCGGGGATGGCGAGGATCTGGAGCGGCACGACCATGGTCTTCGCGCTCTCGTGGACGTGGTGCCAGGCGTCGGCCGGACCGCGCCACGATCCGAAGAAGGTCATGTAGATCATGCGGAACGTGTAGAAGGCGGTCAGGAAGGCGGTGATGATCCCGACCAGGTAGAAGATCAGGTAGCCGCGGCTGAACGTCTCGCCAAGGATCTCGTCCTTGCTGAAGAAGCCCGCGAAGAGCGGAATCCCCGAGAGGGCCAGCGAGCCGATCAGCATGGTCAGGTAGGTCCAGCGCATCTTCGAGCGCAGGCCTCCCAGGAACCGCATGTCCTGCTCGCCGCCCGATCCGTGGATCACCGATCCGGAGCCCATGAAGAGCAGGCCCTTGAAGAACCCGTGGCTGACCAGGTGGAAGATGGCGGCCGCCCAGGCGCCCACGCCAAGGCCCGTGAACATGTACGCCAGCTGGCTCACCGTGGAGTAGGCGAGCACCTTCTTGATGTCGTTCTGTGTGAGGGCGATGGCGGCAGCAAAGATGGCGGTGAAGATCCCGACGCTGGCCACCACGAACATGGCGGTCGGGGCGTGGGCGAAGATCGGGTTCGAGCGGGCGACCATGTAGACGCCCGCGTTGACCATGGTCGCCGCGTGGATCAGGGCGGAGACCGGGGTGGGGCCCTCCATGGCGTCCGGCAGCCAGACGTGGAGCGGGAACTGCGCGCTCTTGCCGATGGCGCCGGCAAAGAGGAGCAGGGCAATGACGGTGACGGTCAGTCTCGCTACTGGCCGCCGATCTTGGCGAAGACGCCGGTGTCGCCGGTGAAGCTCAGGGTCCCGAGCGTGGTCCACAGCATCATCACGCCCAGCGCGAACCCGAGGTCGCCAATGCGGTTGACGATGAACGCCTTCTTGGCGGCGCCCGCGGCGGAGGGCTTCTTGTACCAGAAGCCGATGAGCGCGTAGCTGCAGAGGCCCACCGCCTCCCAGCCCACGAAGAGCATCAGGTAGTTGTCGCCCAGGATCAGCAGCAGCATGCTGAACATGAACAGGTTGAGGTAGGCGAAGAAGCGCCACATGCCCCGGTCCCCGTCCATGTAGCCGATGGAGTAGACGTGGACCAGGAAGCCCACCGTCGTCACCACCAGGAGCAGCATCGCCGTGAGCTGGTCGACGAAGAGGGCGATGTTGACCGTGAAGTCGCCAGCGCCAATCCACTCGTAGAGCGTCACGTGGTACGTGTTCCCGCCGAAGATGACGTTGACGAACACGATCATGGCCAGGACCCAGGCGATCCCCACCAGCGCGGTCGGCACCCACCACGAGCGATAGACCGGGCGCGGGCCGCCCGGGGCGACGTGGCCGGCCTGTCCGCGGCCGTCGGCGAGGTCCGCGGGGATGACGCCATCGGCGCCCTCGGAGTTGGCAAGGTCGTCCGCGTGCCCGGCATGCGGCGAGGTGCGGGCCTGCTCCTCCTCGGACGGAACCGTGTGGAAGCCGGATTCGTCGACGGCCGCGTGCGCGTCGTGGGCGCCGACCGCCACGGAGGCGTGGGCCGATCTCGTGCTCATCGTGGTCGTGTCCGCCGTGACCATGCCCGCCATGCTCCGGCACGCGGTCGAGGCGCGGACCCGAACAGGACCGTGAACAGGAAGCCGACGATCGGCAGCCCGGGGATGAGGACGATCAGGAGATTCACGACGTCCTGCTACTCCTTCAGGTCGTCGTACTCGTCGACCTCGGGGGTCTGACGGGTGCGGATGATGGCGATCACCAGCGCCAGGCCCACGGTCGCCTCGGCGGCGGCGATGGCCATGGTCATCAGGGCGAAGACGGCGCCCGCGTTGTTGGCCGCGGGCAGGTAGGCGTTGAAGGCGACCAGGCTGAGGTTCACGCTGTTGAGCATCAGCTCGATGGAGATGAGCATCAGGATCGCGTTGCGCCGCGCCATGAAGCCAAACGCGCCAATGCCGAAGAGGATGACCGAGACGATCAGGTAGGCCTCGAGGGATGGCATGGCGGTCAGTTGGCCCGCTCGTCCTCTTCCGGCCGGCGGGCCAGGAAGATGGCGCCGATGATCGCCGCGAGGAGCAGGAACCCGATCAGCTCGAAGGGCAAGCGCGTAGGTCGTGAACAGGATCTGGCCGATGGTGTCCACCGCGACCACGATCACGGTTGGTGCAGCACCCCAGTCGGTCGAGATCGCGGCCCAGCTCACGAGGCCGATCACCACCGCGCTGATGAGCACCGCGATGGGTGCCTGGCGGTGGAACGGGGCGGGGAGGCTCGCGTCACCGGCCTGGGTGAGCATGATCGCGAACAGGATCAGGACGCTGATCGCGCCCAGGTAGATGAGCACCTGCGCGGCCGCGATGATGGGCGCGCCCAGCAGGGCATACATGCCCGCCAGGGACCCGAAGCAGACCATCATGGCGACTGCGGAATGGATCACGTTGCGGAGCGTCACGACCGCGAGACCGCCACCGACGATGCCGATGGCGAGCACAACGAAGAGGACGCTGGCGATATCCAGGGCTCGAACTCCTGTGCAATCAGGACCGCAAGCGGGCGCAGACGCCTGGCCCACGCTCGATTCTAGCGTACGAGGCGGGCTGGTTCGGGCCACGCTGCAACCACGCCGCCGGCCGCTCCCGCCGCGGAGCCCGAAGGCCCACGATGTTCGAGCCACTCGAACGTATCGTCGCCGCTCGCACCGGTGCCCGGCCGTTCAGCGGACCTGATGTTCGAGCAGGGTGAACACAACGTCGCCAGAGCGGTCGCGACGAGCCGCGCCATCCGCCCCGCCGACGTCAGGTAACGGCGGCTGTACCCTCGCGTTGGCGGCGCAGCCTGCGCGCCGACCTGCACCGACGATACGTTCGGACCGGTGGAACATGCCGGCCGGACGGCCCGTGAATGCGCACCCAGTGGCCCTTCGGGTCTCGTTGCATGCAGCGAAGATGGAACCGAATCGGGCGTCGCCTGCGCCATGGTGGGTGCGGCCGCGAGTGCGCCGCTTTGGAGGGAGCTTGAGCCGGGAGCTGGTGGAACAGGCGATGCTCGGCAGTCGCGAGGCCTTCACGGTGCTCGTCGACCGTGCGCACGCACGGCTGGTGGGCACGGCGGGCCTGATCCTGCGCGATCGGGGCTGGGCGGAGGATGCCGCCCAGGATGCCCTGGTGCGCGCCTGGCGCGACCTGCCCAGCCTGCGCGACCCCGAGCGCTTCGACGCCTGGCTTCACCGGCTCCTGGTCCGTGCCTGCTCCGACCAGCTGCGACGGCACCGCCATGACCTGGCCGATGTCGAGCTCCTCGCTGAGCGCGCGCCGGCAGCCGCCGGGGACGACCACCGTCTCGAGGACCGCGACGAGCTCGAGCGCGGGCTGCGCCGCCTGACAGACGAGCAGCGAACCGTCATCGCCCTGCGCTACTACCTGGGCCTGACCGATGGCGAGGTCGCCGCGGCGACCGGCCTGCCGGTGGGCACCGTGAAGTCGCGGATCTTCCGGGCGTTGGAGTCCCTGCGCGCGGCGTTGGCAGCAGAGGCTCGCACCGGCGCGGTGCAGCCGTCGCCAAAGGCGGGCGACTCATGAGCATGCACCTCGATCCGGACGAGCTGCGCGAGCTCGAGCATCGGCTGACCGAGCGCCTCGACGCCATTGCGCCTCGCCCGCGGCCCGTCGCCGCGGAGCGCGTGCGTACCGAAATCTCCATGACATCCCAGCGTCGCAGTCCCATGGCATGGCTGCGGGGGCGCCTGCCGGAGCCCTCATGGTCGCGGATCGCGACGGTGGGCGGGGTTGCCGTCGTGGCCCTGGTGGTCGGGATCGCCATCGGCACATCCGGTGTCTTCCACGTGGGAAAGAGCCCCGAGCCGTCGCCATCCGGCCCGGTCTCGAGCCACCCTCCCTTCGGCGAGTCCTGGCAGCAGGTCAGCGTGGAGCCCGCGGACACGCCGGGTGACTACGTCGTGGAGGGTGGGTATGCCGGGGCGACCCGCACGGTGCTGGTCGGGCAGGTCGCCGGGCCGGCTGCCGAGACGCTGGGGCACACCACGCCGGCCGCCTGGTACTCGGACGATGACGTGACCTGGCATCGGTCGCAGATCCGGCTCGAGAGCCTGTCGCCCGTGGAGGCTTACGACATCAGCGTCGTGTTCCCATCGGCGTCGGTCCTGTACGGGATCGGGACGGGCGGGGTGCCGATGCCGGAGGGGGGCATGGCGCTGACCTCCATCGAGTACCAGTCGGTCGACGGCGGGGCGACCTGGACGCAGATGACGCGCGGTACCTCGCCGGCCGCCGTGGTGCGCGACGTGGTGGCCGGTGGGCCGGGCTTCTTAGCGGTGGGAGACAGCGGGACCGCGACCAATCCGCAGATCGAGATCTTCACCTCGACGGACGGCGTGACCTGGAGCGGCCTGGGCGACCCGCCCACCGGCCAGCCGGCAGGGGTCGATCCCGGCGGCACGCTTGCGGCCGTGGCCGAACACGACGGAACACTCATGGCGGTTGGCCTCAGGGCGGCGGCGGGCGGTGGATTGGTCCTGACCTCGCGCGACGGAGTCAGCTGGCAGTCCCTCCCGGTCCCGCACGGCATGGTCGCCCGTGACGTGACCTGGTCGAGCGGGGCCTGGATCGTGGTAGGCAGCGGGCCGGATCCCACGGACCCCCCGGCATCGGTGCCATCGGCCTGGCGCTCCACGGATGGCAGGACCTGGACGCAGGTGCCCATGGATGCGCAGGGCGCCACACACGCGGCCTCCGTGTCGGGCAGCGGCTGGGGCATCGTCGCCGCAGGGGACGAGGGCCAGCACGCCGTGGCCTGGACCTCCGGCGCCGGCGGCACGTGGCAGTCCCACGCCCTGGATGCGGGGCCATTCGCGACGCCGGAGGCACGCCTCGCCCTCGTCACCCCGCGCGGGCTGCTGGTCGCCGGAAACGGTCGCAGCCCGAGCTTTGCGCGCCTGCCGCTCGCCTGGTTCTCGCCCACGAGCCCCGACGCCACGCCGCCCGCGGAACCGGCCACCGGCACGCCGACGCCGGCACCCACACCGACGCCGGAGAGCGTGCCATCCACGGCGCCGCTGCCTGCCTCTCCCATCTTTTCGACCTGGCAGCGCGTGGACCTGCCGGATCCGGCTCCGGACGAGTTCGGCGGCACGACGACGCGCGGCGTCGCGCATCTCGGCGACCGCTGGATCGCGGTGGGGTCCGTGAACGGCGGCTGCTGCGCCGGGGGGTACTCGGAGGCGACACGCGGGGTGATCTGGACATCGGCCGATGGGGAGCACTGGGCCCTCGTGCCGCCGCAGGACTCCCTCGCGCACGCGCGGATCTACTCCGTGGCGACGAACGGTACGGTCATCGTGGCGGTCGGCATCGTGGAGGTGCTGGCCGACGACGGCTCGCCGGACCCGCTGCTCCAGCCGGCCAGCTGGTACTCGACCAATGGCACAACCTGGCACCTCGTCGGGAACGCACCAAGCCTCGCCCTGGTGACCGCGGCCGGTGGGCGGTTCGTGGCGGCCTCGGATGTCAACCAGATGGTCTCCTTCTACGCCTCGGCAGACGGGCGCAGCTGGGTTCGCGAGGGCGGCATCGGGCCCGGCAGCCTGGCCCCGGATGCCGTCGTACGCGTCAGCTCGCTGGCCGGTGCGCCGGACGGCTCCGTCACCGCCATCGGCTTCGTCGGCACCAACGGGGCCGATGGATACCACGATGAGATGACGGTGTGGACGAGCCCTGGCCCGGATCTCGGTATCGAGATGAGCCAGTGGGGCGTAGACGGATCCATGGCCACGGTGGTGTACGGGAATGGCGCCTGGTTGTCGACCGTCCTGGTGAACCGCGGGGACGGCACCATCCTCCAGGCCCGGAGCGCCCGGGAGCTGGGCAGCTGGTCCGCGCCCGTCGTCGTCGAGAGCTCATCCAGGGGATTCCTGACTTCGGCCGCGTTGGCGGCGGGCGATGCGGTGGTGGTCGTGGGCAGCGGCCCGGACGCCGTCACCGTGCCGGGCGGCGAGACCGCGGGCTGGCGCGCGTGGGTGCGGGTCGGCAGCGCCTGGTACCAGGTGGTCGATGCCACGCTGCAGGCCTCGGGCGCGGAGATCTCGAGCATGGCCTGGGACGAGAGCGGATCGCGGATCCTGGCCGCGGGGAGCCGATGGGACGGGACGCATCCCGTCCCCGTGGTCCTCGTCGCCCTTCGCTGACGATCGGTCCGGACCTGGATGCCCGGCTTCCAGCCAGCGGGCGGCCCTGCGGGAGCGCCGGGCGGGTCAGGCGCGGAGCATGCCCGCCAGCTCGGAGAGGCTGCCGATCCGGATGCAGTCGCGATCGGCGAACAGGTCGGCCGCGTCGAAGAGCACGGGCGGTGATGCCGGCGCCCCGGGCGCCCACCACGTCGAGGGCGTAGAAGTCGCCCACGTGGATCGCGTGGTCGGGCGTGACCGCCATCCGGTGCAGCGCCTCGTCGAAGATGGCCCGATCGGGCTTCTCCGAGCCGACCTCGGCCGAGATCACCAGCGTCTCGAAGAACGGCTCCAGCCCGGAGGCCGACGATCCGGTCGCGGAGGTTCGGCTCCGCGTTGGAGATCACCGCGAGCCGATACCCTGCATCCTGCAGCCGCCCCAGGGCGCCGGGCACCTCCGCCGGCATGTCGCTCCACAGGTTGTCGCGCAGGTGCTCGGTCTCGAAGTCGGCGGCCGCCTCGCGCAGGGCCTCCTGCTCGAAGGCAGCGCCGGTTGCCCGCACCACCCAGCCAAGGTAGTTGTCCTCCGAGCCGATGTCCCCGGTAGCGTGGACGAATCCGGCGTCGTCCATCTGCCGCTTGGCGGTGAGCTCCGCCTTGGCCAGCTGCGCCGAGGTGGTCTCGATCCCGTGGTCGGCGAGGATCTTCGCGCCACGATCCCAGTCCGGGTTGAGCAGGACGCCGCCCGCGTCGAGGAAGACGACCTCCACGTCCCGCGGATCGAGATCGCGCTCACTCACCGCCACCACCCCCCCCCCGCGGCGAGCCCGCGGAGATCGCCTCACCGAGCTGCACGCCCGATCCGCGGGGCGCGCTGGGGAACGTTGGAGAAGGCGTGGCGGGAGGCCGCCGCCGGCCGTCGCGCGAGCCGGCCAAGGTGGTGTTCCGGCAGGCCATCAACGTACCCATGTGCGATCAGCGAGTGGGCCGTTCTCGGTCCGACATCTCCAGGATGTCGAGCATGGGCAGGTCGCGCTGGTACTCGCTGAACTCGAACTCCGGGCCGCAGCGCAGGGCGTCGTACGGGCAGGCATCGGCGCAGATGCCGCAGAAGATGCAGCGGCTCACGTCGAGCTGGTAGGTCTCCAGGATCCGCGGGCGCGGCATGAGGGCGCCAACCGGGCAGGTCTCCGCGCACCGGCCGCAGGACACGCACGGCGTCTCGTTGAGGGAGACGTAGTCCGCGGTGGTGACCAGGGAGTCCATGCCCTTGCCGATGAAGTCGTAGCAGCCGGCGCCCACGATCTCCTTGCAGACCTGGGCGCATCGGCCGCAGTCGATGCAGCGGGAGTAGTCGCGCAGGATGAACGAGTGCGTCTCGTCGCGGCCGTAGCCGTGGTTGACGCCCACGTACGGGTTGTCCTGGATCGAGCGCTCGTCGATCGCCATGTTCAGCGTCGTCTCGTACTCGATGGCCGCCTCGCGCAGGTCGCAGTGGCCGATCGCCTCGCAGGTGCACTGCAGGCAGCGTCCGGCCTCGCTCATGGCCTGGTCGCCGGTGTAGCCGAACTCGTACTCGTCGAAATTGTCCTTGCGGTCGCGCGGCGTCCTTCTTGCCCATCACCGCCTGGGGCTCCTTCACGTCGTCGGTGAAGGGCACGATGGTCAGGAACGAAGGCTGCGGCTCGGTGACGATGCGTCGGACCTGCGGATCGTCGAGGTCGTGGCCGCGCAGCCAGTAGTCGATGGCATAGCTGGCGCGCCGCGCCTCGCCAATGGCCTCGACCACGGTGGCGGACCCGGTCCGCACGTCGGCGGAGACGAAGACCTTGGGCAGATCGGTGCGGAAGATGTTCTCCTCGCTCACCAGGCGGCCGCGCGCGGCTCACCTCCAGCTTGGAGCGGACCTCCTCCGGCTCCGCCTCGACCCAGGCCAGGTCCGGTCCCTGGCCGATGGCGGCGAGCACCGTGTTGCATTCGACGACGAACTCCGTGCCGGGCATCGGCTCCGGCCGGCGGCGGCCCTTCTCGTCGGCCTCGCCGAGCTTCATGCGCTGGAACTCGACGCCGGTGACCCGGTTGTGCTCGTCGGTGACGATCCGCGTGGGCGACGCCTGGAAGATGACCCGGGCGCCCTCCTCGATCGCCTCGTGGACCTCGTCCTGGGCCGGCATGTCCTTGAGGTCGCGGCGGTAGACCAGGGTCACCTCCGCGGCACCCTGCCGCACGCTGGTGCGCGTGCAGTCGATGGCCGTGAACCCGCCGCCGATGACCACCACCCGCGCGTCCTTCAGCCCCGGGACGGCGAGGCCGCGGGTCGAGTTGTAGAGGTTCTCGAGGGCGTTGACGACCCCGTCCGCATCCTCGCCGGGGATCCCCAGCTCGTTCGACGCGTAGCAGCCGATGCTGACGTAGACCGCGTCGTAGTCCGGGAGCAGGTCGGCCAGGTGGTAGTCACGGCCCAGCCGCATGTTGGGCTTGAAGGTGGCGCCCAGCTCCCAGACGTGGTTGAGCTCGCGGTCCATCCATCCCTTCGGCAGGCGGTACTCCGGGATGCCGTAGCGCAGCATGCCGCCCTGCTCCGGCTCCGCCTCGAGCACGTCGCAGTGGTGGCCGCGCAGCTGGAGGTAGTAGGCGGCGGCCATGCCGGCCGGTCCCGCGCCGATGACGGCGACCTTCCGTCCGCTGTCCGGCTCCTTGGGCCACGGGATGGGCGCCGGCGCGTCGACCTCGAGGACCCGGTCCGCGCAGTAGCGGTGGCTGTCGCGGATGGCGATGGCGGTGTCCACCTCCTCGCGGCGGCAGTGCGTCTCGCAGGGCGCGGGGCAGACGCGGCCCAGGATGGCGGGGAAGGGGAGCGACCGCTTCAGGATGCGCGTCGCCTCCTCCCAGTTGCCCAGGGAGTTCTGCTTGAGGTAGCCGGGGATATCGACGCGGGTGGGGCACTTGAACTGGCAGGGGGGCAGGCAGTACGCGTCGTGGTCGCTGAAGATCAGCTCCAGCACCATGCGACGGTTCTCGACGAGCCGATCGGAGTGAGTGGTGATGACCATCCCCTCCTCGATCGTCGTCCCGCAGCTGATGGGCGTGTTCTCCTGGCCCTCGACCTCGACCACGCAGATCCGGCAGGCACCGTAGGCCGCCAGCTTGGGCTCGTAGCAGAGCGTGGGGATCTCGATGTCCAGCACGCGGCAGGCCTGGAGGATGGTCTGGCCCTCTTCCGCGCTGACCTGCTGGCCGTTGATCGTGACGTTGATCGCGCCGGGTGCCCGGGACCATGGGCCACAGGGGCGTGTAGTCCTCGGGTCGCCCGGACCCGTAGCCGTCGTGACCGTTGCCGTTCGTTACGAATGCCATTGTCGCAATGCTACCCGTCTCGTCGCGGTGATTGTCAGGAAGCCGCCGGTTCGATCGAGTCGAACGGCGAGAGGAGGGGAGGGACACCGTCCGTCCGGCAGGCGCCGGCCAGGCATTCGCCCCGCTCCGCGTGGGCTCGATACTCCTCGGGGAAGCGCTCGAGCGTGGTCAGCATGGGATTCGGCGCAAGCGCCTCGAGTCCGCAGAGCGCGGTGTCCGCCATCTTGCGCGACAGGTCGCGCAGGAGGTCGAAATCGTCCGGGCGCGGAGTCGCGGCAAGGATCCGGTCGAGTGCCTCGACCAGGCGTCGCGTCCCGATCCGGCAGGGGACCGCCTTCCCGCAGGCCTCGCGGGCGGAAAAGTCGAGCAGGAAGCGCGCGGTGTCGACCATGCAGGTGTCGGCGTCGGTGACCAGGATGGTGCCGGAGCCGATGCAGGCGCGGCGCTCCGCGAGCGCCTCGTACGTCATAGCGTGAGCTCCAGCGCCGCCGCCTCGATGGCGCCGCCGCCCGGTCCGCCCACGAAGAGGGCCTTGATGGGCCTCGACCCCGCCACCCGCAAGCGCCGGGATATCCATCAGACGGCGTTCCGAGCGGGATCTCGACCAGGCCGGGCTGGTTGACCCGGCCCAGGATGGTGACGAGCTTCGTGCCGGGGTTTCGCTCGCTGCCCACCGAGGCGAACGCCTCCGCGGAGTGGGCGCAGGATCCAGGCCGCGTGCGCGAGCGTCTCCCCGTTCTGCACCACGGTCGGGGCGCCGGCGTAGCCGCGCTCGGTCGGGTACGGCGGACGGATCCACGGCATGCCGCGATCTCCCGCGAGGGCCGCCAGCAGCGCGGTCTCCTCGCCGGCCACGTAGGCGCCGGAGCCCTCCTGGATGCTGAGCTGGATGCTGGTGTCCGTGCCGAGCACGAGGTAGCCGGCGAAGCGCGCCTCCTCGGCCGCCTGCGCCGCGCGGCGCAGCCGCTCGACGGCCGCGGTCCAGTCACGGCGGACGGAGACGATGGCCTCCGACGCCCCCATCGCGTAGGCCGCGATGAGGAGCCCCTCGAGGACCAGGTGTGGATTGCCCTCGGCCAGCGCGCGGTCGCCCAGGCTGGTCGGGTCCGCGCCCATGAGGTTGGCGACCACGATCTTGCGGTCGCCGGCGGCCGCGCGTGCCGCGCGCCACTTCGCCGCGGTGGGATGGCCGGCCCCGCCGCGCCCACGGAGCCCGGCGGCCTCGATCTCGCCAATCACCTCCTCGGGCGACAGCTGGGTCACGGCCCGCTCCAGGCCGGCGTAGCCGCCGCGCTCGCGATAGGAGGCGATGGAGCCGGGATCGACGCGGCCGATGTCGGTCAGCAGGCGCGGCTCGCCGCCGTCCAGGATGCGGATCTGCGGGGAGAGGCCCGCCGTCGTCACCGGCCATCTCAGCTCGCGCCCGCCGCAGCCGGCCGCGCCCGACGCCAGCCGCCGCCCGGCGCTCGTGGACGAGATGGCGGGCCTCGTCGACGCTCAAGCGGTCCGTAGACCAGCGTGTCGACGCGCACCGCCGGGGCAATGGCCCCGGCGCCGACATCGGTCGCCGTCTTCGAGGGTGAATCTCCCATCCGGGGTGCTCTCGCCGGCGCGGATGCCCAGCTCCTCCTCCAGTCCGCGCAGGAGTGCGTCTCCGCCGGAGAACCGGCAGGCGGCGCAGTCACACACGGTGACGAGGTGCCCCTCCGTGGGGAGCAGCCGGAAACCGCCCAGGCCGGCGGCGCCGAAGACCTGTGCCCAGTGGATGCTCATCCGGTCGCTGACCCGGCGCAACGCGCGCTCGGGTAGGTACCCGAACCGGGCCTGGATGGCGCTGAAGATGGCCACCAGCGACTCGGGACGACCGCCGTACGAGCTCGATGACGCCGTCCACGAACGCGGTGTCGATGGCCTCGTCCCAGCGGGCCGGGTTGCGCATCGGCTGCGCGGCGAAGCCCGGCCCGACGATAGGCGTTGGGATCCTTGCGCTCGTCGTAGATCTCCGGCATGCCGTACCGGATCCGGTTGCCCTGGGCGTCGAAGCCGGACATGTCGATGGCCTCGACGGGGCAGACCTGCGCGCACTGGAAGCAGACCTCGCACTTGTGCTCGCCGAACGCGTCATAGATCAGGTCCAGCCGGCCGCGCCAGCGCTCCGCCATCTGCGGCCGCTCGTCCGGGTACTGGCGGGTGACCTTGGTCGCGAACATGTTGCGCAGGGTGGTCGCCATGCCGATGAAGATGCCGGAGCCGGGAAACGCCATGAGTCTCGAACGCTCCTACAGGTTGAAGGCCACGACCGCGATCGCGGTCACGAAGAGGTTGACGAGCGCCAGGGGCAGCAGCACCTTCCACGCCACGCCCATCAGCTGGTCCACGCGGATGCGCGGCAGCGTCGTGCGCATCCAGACGGCGACGAAGACGAAGAAGTAGGTCTTGCCGAAGAACCAGAAGAGGCCATAGAGCGTGCCGGCGAAGCCGCCGAGCTGGCCGGGGAAGGGCCAGGGCGCCAGCCAGCCACCGAAGAAGAGGGCGACCATGATGGCGCTCATGATGAAGAGCGCGACGTACTCGGCGAAGAAGAAGAAGCCGAAGCGCATCCCCGAGTACTCGGTGTACGGCCCGGCCACGATCTCGCTGTCCGCCTCCACCAGGTCGAACGGGGTGCGGTTGATCTCCGCCATGGCCGCGATGAAGAAGACCGGGAAGCCCAGGATCTGCCACCACACGTTCCAGCCGTGCGCCAGCTGGTGGGCGATGATGTCGCTGAAGTTCAGGGAGCCGGAGAGGATCACGACGCCCACCACCGAGAGGGTGAGCGGGATCTCGTAGCTCACCATCTGCGCGGCGCTGCGCAGGCCGCCCAGCAGCGAGTACTTGTTGTAGCTGCTCCAGCCCGCGACGAGGAGGCCCACCACCGAGAGGCCCAGCACGGCGAAGAAGTAGATCGACGCCGATGTTGAAGTCGGCGGCGATGGCTCCCGGCGCGAACGGGATCACGAGCATGCTCATGGCGGCCGCCATGTAGACCATCCAGGGCGCCAGGGTGAACGTCCCGCGGTCCGCCTGGTCGGGGATGGCGTCCTCCTTGGCGAGCACCTTGAAGCCATGGATCGTGCTCTGGAAGGCTCCCCACGGACCCACGCGGTTCGGGCCGAAGCGCCGCTGCATGCCGGCGATGACCTTGAGCTCGACCTGGATGATGATGAACGCGGTGGGGATGGTGAGCACGAGCAGCAGCGTCGTGGATAGGACGAAGCGCCCGATCCCCAGGAGCAGGTCCATGTTCATCTACTTGTCCACCCCGCCCATCACCGGATCCAGGCTGGCCATCACCGCCATGGTGTCGGCGATCAGGTGGCCGGGCATCAGCGTGGGCATCACCTGCAGGGTGACGAAGCTGGGGTCGCGCATCCGGAACCGATACGGCGTGGGACCGCCGTCACTGATGGCGTAGACGCTGTACAGGCCGCGCGGGCTCTCCACTGCCCCGTACGCGCGCCCCGGCTTGGGCCGGATGATGCCCGGCACCTGCGCCTGCACGGGACCGTGCGGCATGCTTGTCCATGATCTGGTCGATCAGGTGAAGGCTCTGCTTCAGCTCGGCGATTCGCTGCAGGTAGCGCGCGTAGACGTCGCCGGTCTTCTGGGTGACGACCTCGAACTCCAGCTCGTCGTAGATGGAGTACGGGTGCGCCTTGCGCACATCGAACGGGACGCCGGAGGCCCGCAGGTTCGGGCCGCTGACGCCGTAGGCGATGGCCTGGTCCGCGGTCAGCACGCCCATCCCCCGGGTGCGCGCCCGGAAGATCTCGTTCCCGGTGATGAGGCGCTCGTTGTCCGTCACGGAGCGCATCACGTTGCCGTGCCACGTCCCCAGCCGCGAGAGGAACTCGTCGCTGACGTCCCAGTTCACGCCGCCGACCCGGAAGAAGTTGAAGAGCATCCGCTGGCCGGAGATGGAGGCGAGCAGCTCCACGATCTCGTCGCGGTTGATGAAGCTGTAGAGGATGGGCGTGATGCCGCCCATGTCGAGGGCCAGGAAGCCAACCATCAGCCCGTGGCTGAAGACGCGGTTGAGCTCCACGACGAGGGCGCGGATGTACTCGGCGCGCCGGGGGGCGCGAATCCCGTAGAGCTTCTCGAACGCGATCGCCGGCGCGTGCTCGTTGTGCATCGAGGAGAGGTAGTCCATGGGATCGACGTAGGTGAGCGCCGTGGTGTAGGTCGCGTTCTCGCACAGCTTCTCGATGCCGCGGTGCAGGTAGCCGAAGACCGGGTCCAGGTCCGTCACCACCTCGCCGCGGATCTTGATGACGAGCCGCAGGACGCCGTGGGTCGACGGGTGCTGCGGGCCCATGTTCACGAGCATCTCGCCCTCTTCGAGGGTGTACATCTCGACCTCGCGCTCCGTCTGGAGCGGACGGTCCGGGACGCCCACCAGCTCGAAGCCGGCATACTCGCCTTGTCCGGCCAGCGGCGACGGCCGCAGGCCGGCCGCGGCCTGGAGGCGCGCCTCCTCGGCGCGATCGAGGTCGATCGGATCGGGGATGCGGGTCTCGGGGTCCACGGTGGTCATCGGCGATCGGCTCTCGTCGGCGACGTCATCGGCCTGCGGGAAGTCCTCCGCAGGGACCTCCACGGCTGCTGGACGTGGGCGCATACGTCGCCCCCGCGCTCGTCAGCTCGCGGGTGAAGACGCTCAGGTCCCAGGTCTCGGGCCGCTCGAGCGGATTCACGCCCGCCGCGGGCGAGTCGGCGGCGTCATCGGGGAGCAGGAAGTCCTTGCGCTGGGGGAACGAGCGGTAGTCGGGCGACATGTAGATCCGCCGCAGGTCGCGGTTCCCCTCGAAGACGATGCCCATCATGTCGTACATCTCGCGCTCGTGGAACATGGCCCCCGGCCAGATCCCGGTCACCGAGGGGGCGCGCGGGATCGCTGCGTTCCACCGGCACGCGAATGCGGAGCCAGGCCGGATGACGGTCCGAGTAGAGGTGGTAGACGACCTCGAAGCGGTTGCATCGACGCCGTAGTCGACCGCGGCGGCATCGGCGAGGAAGAAGAAGCCGAAGTCGGGGTCGTCGCGCAGCGTGCGGAGCGCGTCCACGATCCGCTCGCGGGAGACCTGGATCTCGACGGTGTCCTCGTCGGTCCACAGCTCAGCGGCCGTCTCGCCGAGGCGGTCGACGAGCAGGCGCACCAGCGCGCCGGCCCGTGCAGGGGCGGTCAGCGGACGTCCCCTTCCCAGGCGAGCCGCTGCGGCCCGCGCTCTGCGTAGGTTCGCCACTGTCCGCGACGCTCCATCACGAGCTCTCGCAGCTTGAGCATGCCGTAGATCAGGCCCTCCGGCCGCGGCGGGCAGCCCGGGACGTAGACGTCGACCGGCATCACCCGATCGACGCCCTGGACCACGCTGTAGCTGCGCTTGAAGCGGCCGCCGGAGGTGGTGCAGGTGCCCATCGCCACGCACCACTTCGGCTCGGGCATCTGCTCCCAGAGCCGCACCAGCGGCCCGGCCATCTTGGTGGTGAGCGTGCCGGCCACGATGAGCACGTCCGACTGGCGAGGCGAGGCCCGGAACGGGAACATGCCGAAGCGATCCATGTCGTTCTTGCTGGTGGCGGTGCTCATCATCTCGATGGCGCAGCACGACAGGCCGGAGAGGAGCGGCCAGAGGCTGTTGGCGCGGATCAGGTCGAGGACGAGGTCGGCCTTGGTGGGGATCACCTCGAGCAGGCCGTGGAACCCGCCCTGGGGATGCTCCTCCATCTCGAAGGGCGCCAGGAGCTCGTCGTCCGCGATGATGATGCGGGAGGCTTGGGCCGCGGGCGCGATCTCGGTCCCGGCCTCCGGATCGGAGGGGCGTGGTGCGGGGATTCAGTGCCATCGGAGGTCTCCCTTTCGCCAGGCGTAGAACTCCCCGAACATGAGCACGATCAGGAAGATCCCCATCATCACGATGCCGGGAACCGCGATGGCCCTGATGACCACCGCCCAGAGGTAGACGAAGATGATCTCGACGTCGAAGGCGACGAAGAGCAGCGCGAACAGGTAGAAGGCCAGCCCGAACCGGCTCCAGGTGTCGCCGATGGTGTCGATCCCGCACTCGTAGGGAAGCCCCTTCTGGGGGCTGCGGCGGCGATGGGAGAGGACCCACGCAGCGAGGATCGTTGCGAAGACGAAGATCGTCGCGGCGATCCCGAAGCCGATGACGTAGATCAGGCCGGTCTGGTCCAACTCAACTCCACGGCACCGTCAAGGTGCCTGACTGGCACGCGGCGCGTCGAACGCGCGTCGCCGCGTGCGCTCGGTTGTCGTACGTAGATCTCGAAGCTCGGTCGCGGAATCCGCGATTCGCTCGATCCCAGTCTAGCAGGCACGTCCTGCCACGTCGGACCGTGCTAGCGGCCCTGCCAGGCCGCGGCGACGAGCAGGCGCAGGCCGTCGCTGACGAGCGCATGGCCGCCCAGCAGGAACGGTACCGATGAGTCCCGCGCCGCCGCCGCGAGCTCCTGGAGCCACGGGCGTGCGAATGGGGCCGGGATCGCCGAAGTCGGCGGCGAACCGCTCCTCCTCCGCCGGCCAGCGGTCCGCGTCCGCACTCCCGGCCAGAGCCGCCATCAGGACTCGCGTATCCAGGATGACGGCGTCGCCCAGGCTCGCGAGCTCGGCGACCAACGCCGCCGCGCCGCGCTCCTCGACCCAGCGCCCCAGCAGCGAGCGCGGACGGAAGTCGCGAGCGGCGCGCATGCCCCGCTCCTCGACGAAGGCCCGCACGCGGCAGGCGGTCTCCGTCTCGAGCAGGCCCAGGGTCGCAGCCGGGACGCGGCCCGGCGACAACCAGCTGACCGGCCCGGTCGCGCATCACCGCGCCGACCTCCGCGAGGCGAGGGACCTCCAACGACCGGTCGCCGGGCAGACGCGCCATCTCGAGGAAGCCTCCCAGCCCGGGGCCGGGCCGCCACTCGACCTCGGGAAGGCGGGAGGCCAATCGCAGCAGCGCCAGGTCGAGCGGCGTGTCGACGTCGAACCGCGTCCAGGGCCGCTGCGCCAGGTCGCGGCTGCGGAAGCCGGCGCTCTCCAGGCAGCGGGGGGCGGTGTTGTCCGCCGGGCAGGCCTCCAGCCGATCGATGGCGCGATCGAGATCCGGGCCCAGCCGGGTGGTGCCGTCGGGCGCCGGGGTTGCCTGCGGGCGGCGAGGCAGCCACCACGAAGGCATCGGCACTGAAGCGGTTGTTGGCGACGACCTCGCCGGGAACAGGCGAGAGCAGCTCCTCCAGCGCATCGGGGGGTGCCAGCGCCATGGCACCGGCTCCCACGTAGCCAATGGCGTCGACCGGACGGTCCAGCTGCCGCGCAGCCTCCAGCGCGGCCCCCGCGGCCGGGGCGAACCATCGTCCCCAGTGGAACGGCAGGTCCGGCGAGGACGCGAGCGGGGAGTGCCTGCACCGCG
The DNA here is from genome assembly GCA_963773405.1 of uncultured Chloroflexia bacterium. GTDB lineage: Bacteria > Chloroflexota > Limnocylindria > QHBO01 > QHBO01 > CAVXEH01. The sequence continues at coordinate 167,287 of CAVZAQ010000003.1, forward strand.
GCGCCGGCGCGGGACAGGCGCCCCGTCATTTCCGCCGCGAGCAGGTGCCGACCGGTCTCCGCCACTGCGGCGTACGAGCCGAACGGTGCTTGCCCGGTCTCCGCGCCGGTACCAGGACGAGCGGGGCGGGCCGATCGCGCACGGCCGTTCAGTCCGCGGCGGCGCGGGTAGCGGGATCAGCGTCGCGTGCCTCGGCCGCCGATCCGATGCAGCTGCTGCAGGTGCATGAGGTCGTGGACGCCCGCGAAAAGGAGCCAGTCACCGCAGCGCAAGTGCCCAACCAGCGGATGGTCGAGCGGGCAGCGCCGGGTCTCGTGGCCGGCGATGAGCGACGCCGAGCGCGTCTGTGATCGGCGGCTCTTGTCGAGCAGGGTGATCAGGCTCTCGAGCGTGGCATCCGGCGGCCCCGGCACCGAGGGGGTGACGACCGGCGGCCGGTCGGCGGGCCACTCGTCGGCAGCCGCCATGGCGGCCCAGGCGGGAAGGAAGCGACGTGCCGCGGTCGTGTGGGCGAACGCCTGCGCGACGTTCCAGTCCTCCTCGCCGCCCGGCGCTCGGAGGGCCGCCTCGGGCAGGTCGCGAAGGACGGCGGCCAGCGCCTCGGCGATCGCCTCCTGCTGTGCGAGCACGGCGGAGGCGCTGCCGACGGTGACGCGCAGACGCATCTCGCGGCGGGCGGCCAGCAACCCGGCGTAGTCACCACCCAGTGCCATCCAGACCGCGACGACGTCCGGCGCGGTGTCGACGAGGGAGCCCAGCCAGCGGGGCGGGCCAGCCGCGGAATCCGCCGCGCCCATGAGTCGATCAGATCCGCTCGAAGCGCTCGACGGGCATCACGAAGACGGTGGCGCCACCGACCTCGACCTCGACCGGATAGGGCATGTAGAACTCGCCCGGCTCCATGATGGGCGGCATCGGGTTCACGAACTGACGCCGCGAGTGGCAGTTGGCGCGGATGACGTCCAGCACGCCGTCCACCTGGTCGTCTTCTACGCCCACCAGGATGGTCGCGTTGCCCTGCTTGAGGAACCCGCCGGAGGAGTGGAGCCTCGTCGCACGGAACTCGCCCTCGAGCAGGGCGTCCACCAGGTTGGCGGCGTCCTCGTTGTGCACGATGGCGGTGACCAGCTTCATGGGACCTCCTGCGTGGGCGCGGGGCGGAGATGCCTGGCTAGTATGCCACGCTCCCCACGGTGCTCTGCGCGCGACTGGGCCGCGAAGTCCGCCCGGGACGACCCGCGCCGGAGACCGCGAACCCGTGCGAACGATGCCATGGCGGCGTCCAGCTTCGAGCTCGGGGCGACCGATCCCGTCAGGATCGGCCGAAGATGGCCCGCACCGGCCGCTGCCACAGGTAGTACAGGACGGTTCCCGCCAGCAGGAGGGTGAGGAGCACGCCGGGAATCGCCTCGCGCCCACCCGCCACCCGCGCAAGGGCGAGCAGGATGTTGGCGATCTCCAGACCAACGCCCAGCGACCACGCCCAGGGCCGCACCCGCCAGAGACCGTAGGCCAGGGAGAAGAGGAGGAAGGCGAACACCAGGAGGACCAGGCCCGCGAGGGTCGCGATCCCTCCGCTCAGCATGGTGTTCGCGGCGATGACGTGTCCCACGCCCAGCAGCGTCACGCCGGCCACCGCATCGAAGAGCCCGTCCATGGCAGCCAGGAACGCGAGCAGGACGAGTCCAACGTCACGCTTGGGCTGCGGCTCAGGCGACCGGGACGGGGGTTGCTGCATTGGGGTCCTCCAGGGAAGACGGCGGGTGCACGGGATGCTGGCGCCGCAGGAGTATCAGCCGACTGTCAACCGCCGCGCAAGGAGCCCGCGTCCGCCACCAGGAGAGGTGCGACGAGCTCGGTGACCGCGGCGTCCATGGCCGATACGGATCCGGATCCGTCGATGACCCGGAAGCGGTCCGGCTCGGCTGCGGCGAGGGCAAGGTACGCCGCGCGGACCTTCTCGAAGAACGCGATCCCCTCCGTGTCCTCGAAGCGGTTCCACTGCCCGTGGCGCTTCCGGGCGAGGCCCAGCTCCACGGGGACGTCGATGAGGATGGTCAGGTCCGGGGACAAGCCCGCCGGTGGCGAAGGCCTGGAGGCGTCCGCATCTCGTCGGGGTCGTTGCCGTACGCGGCTCCCTGGTAGGCGAGCGATGAATCCGCGAATCGCGCGCAGACGACCCATGCTGCCGCGTTCGAGGGCCGGGCGGATCAGGCGCGCGACGTGCTGGGCGCGCTGGGCGGCGAAGAGAAGCGCATCGGTCCGCGGATCGAGGTCATCGGCGAGCCCCCGATGGTGGAGCACCAGGGTCCGGATCTCGTCGCCGAGCGGCGTGCCGCCCGGCTCGCGGGTCAGGACCGCGCTCACGCCGTGGGCTTCCAGCCAGCGGACCAGGTGCCGGGCGGCGGTCGTCTTTCCGCTCCCCTCCGGTCCCTCCAGGGTGATGAACCGGCCGCGGGCGCCGGCCGTCGTCATGCCCCGCGTCTCAGCGCCACGCCCGGCCCTCATCGGGGAGGAGCTCGACGCGGCGGTTCGGCTCCGCGCCCCGGGATCGGCTCATGAGGCTGTGGCGCTCCGCCATCTGGTGCTGCAGGCGTCGCACGTAGGCATTCTGGGGGGACAGCTCGACCGACTGGCCGGAGGCCTCCACCAGGCCGATCGCCTCAGCCGTCTCGCGCAGGGCCGCCTCCTGGGGATCCGCCTCCAGGTCGTACAGGCTGGCGAGCATGTTCTCCATCTGGAGCACGGTGTTCGTCTTGAGCACGTAGATCGGCACGCCCGGATGACTCCGCGTCGCGCAGCGCCGCGGGCTTGCGCCGGTAGTAGTTGCGGAGGGTCACGACCGCATCCGCCTCGTCGAGCTCGCGCGCGACGGCAACCGGGAGGCCCAGCTCGCGGACGGACTGCTCCAGCCGCTTGCGGCTCACCCCGAAGGCGAAAAGGCTCATGGGCCGATGGTTGCGGGCCGACGGTCGATCCGGCCGCGTCGGCCCCAACGGGTCGGTCCAGCGCTGGCTCCCCGTCCGGGGAGGCGCCCGCGCGGGCGGGTCGGATCCGCCAGCCGCTCGCCGGGCAGCGGTCGCAGCCCGCGTCCACCGCGCCCCTCGCTGCGCCCCGGCCGCGCATCGCCGCGCCCGGGAAGCGGGCGCAGGCCGGTCCCGCCGCCGTAGCCGCCGCCCGCTCGGCCACGGCCCGAGAAGGCGCCGTAGCCGCCCAGCGGCTCGAGCGGCGCGAAGGCCGGGTTGCCCGCCTCCGTCTCGCTGATCCGGTAGTCGTACTTCGTCGGCGGCATGCACCTCGCCCGCGTCGTCCCGCCAGCGCGCCTCGGGCGGAACCATGTGGCCGCGCAGGATGGCGTCCACCGTCTCCGCCACGTTGCGGTGGACGATGACGCTGTCCCGCTCGACGATCTCCACCAGGACGTCGAAGGTGGGTGGAGCCTTGCGCTCCAGCACCGTCTTCTGGGTGCCGCGCCGGCGCGCCTCCTCGTCGCCCAGGGTGACCGGGGCAATGCCCGCCGACCAGGTCGGAGAGGGTCGGGTTCAGCATCAGGTTGTCGAGCGTGTTGCCGTGGGCCGTGCCCACCAGCTGCACGCCGCGCTCGGCGATGGTGCGTGCGGCCTGGGCCTCGAGCTCGGTCCCGATCTCGTCGATGACGATCACCTCGGGCATGTGGTTCTCGACCGCCTCGATCATGACGTTGTGCTGGTCGGGCGGGCGTGCGCACCTGCATGCGGCGCGCGTCGCCGATGGCGGGGTGCGGGATGTCGCCGTCACCGGCGATCTCGTTGCTGGTGTCGACCACCACGACCCGCTTGCCGAAGTCGTCGGCCAGGACGCGGGCCACCTCTCGCAGCATGGTCGTCTTGCCGACCCCCGGCCGGCCGAGGAGCAGGATGCTCTGGCCGCCCTCGACCATGTCGCGGATGATGTCGATCGTGCCGAAGACGGCCCGGCCGATGCGGCAGGTGAGGCCGACCACCTTCCCCGCCCGGTTGCGGATGGCGCTGATCCGATGGAGGGTCGCGCTCGATCCCGGCGCGGTTGTCGTCGCCGAAGACGCCGATGTGATCCACGACGTGGCCGATGTCGGCCTCGGTCACCTCGCGCTCGAGGAGCACCTCCTCCCCGTGGGTGAAACGCGCCTCCGGGCGGCGGCCAAGATCCATCACGATCTCGAGCAGGTCGCTGCGGTCGGCGAACGAGCGCAGCCGCGCCACGATCTCCTCCGGGAGCGCCGCCATCAGGTCGTCCAGGTCGTCGGTCGTCTCTCGCCGCGGCACTGGTGCCACGCTGCCTCCTCGCACGTAGGCGCTATCTGACCGCCGGGACCATCGCCGGCTGGCGAACCGCCGCGCGCACCTCCCGGACCAGCAGGGTCACCCGCCAATGGGCACGAAGCCCGCGGTCGAGGCGGCGCGCATCCCCGCCGACTCGTATGTTCGCACCGGAGCCAGGATCCCCGCAGCGGTGGCGTCCGCGCCCACGCGTCCAGGGCCGCCCGCAGGAACGCGGCGCCATCGGTCCCGTCGCGGACCAGGAAGCGCAGGTAGTGCGGTCCCTCGCGACAGGCACCGTGCTGGGCGAAGCCGCCGGCGCGCTGGTCATGGGGCATGAACCAGGCGCTCACCTCGCTGAAATGGAGGATCGGGTTGAGGCTGGAACGCGGGACGATGGCCTCGTGCCCCACGCACTCCCAGTCCTCGGCGGCGTAGGACTCGATGCGGGCGATGGCCGGAGGCGTGGCGTGCGACCACAGGTCGAAGAGGTGCCAGGCATCCGGCGCAGCCCGCAGCCTGCAGGGCGGCATGCTGGTCGGCGGCGCCGTGTGCCTCGCCCCAGTGGTCGGGCGGTGCACCGTCGTGGCCGCGTGGCGGCCGTGCCCGTCCCACGGCACGGCGGAGCCACCCGGCCGGACCGCGCTCGGTCGCCGGCGCGCAGGTAGAGCACCTCCTCCTGGGCGTAGGCCACGAAGCTCGCCTGGCCGAAGAGCTCCAGGTTCTCGCGGACGTCGCTGCAGGCGACGTGATAGCGGGCGACGTTCTTCTTGGCGCCCTCCTCGATGAGCGCCTCGAGCAGCGCCCAGCGGACCTCCGCGGCCAAGGGCCCGTCCTCCGCGTCGAGCTCCGTGATCACCCAGTCCTCGCGATGCGGCTCCTCGATCGCCCGGCAGCTGCCGATCAGCTGGCCATCCGCCTCTGCCACGAGATGGACCGATGGCGGCCGCAGCGGGATCCAGGTCGGCATCAGGGTGCCCAGGCTGATCTGCGGCTGGCTCCCGGAGGAGGCAGGGACGCCCAGGCTCCGCCGATGGGCGTCGTCGGCGGCGTGGACCCGTCGCGAGAGGTCGCCCAGTGCCTGGCGGTCGGTGATGCCGTGCGGCGCGGACCGTGCCGGCGCTCGATGGTCATGGCCCCGCCTCGACGGGCGCGTCGAGCATCAGCAGCAACAGCTCGTGGAAGCGGCGGTCGCCGGTCAGCTCGGGATGGAAGGCGGTGGCCAGCACGCGGCCCTGGCGGACGGCGATCGGCTGGCCATCGGGATCGACGGCCAGCACCTCGGCGGCGGGGCCCACGCCGGTCACCACGGGGGCCCGGATGAAGACGCCGTGGAGCGGAGCGTCGCCCAGGACGGGCACGTCGAGATCCGCCTCGAAGCTGTCGAGCTGGCGGCCGTAGGCGTTGCGGCTGACCTCGATGTCGAGCAGCGGAAAGACCGGCTCGTCGCCATCGGCGATACGGTCGGCCAGCAGGATCATCCCGGCGCAGGTGCCCAGCATGGGCGCTCCGGCGCTGGCGAGGGCCCGGATGGGCTCGCGCAGCCCGTACGCGTCGATCAGCTTGCGCATGGTCGTGCTCTCGCCGCCGGGCAGGATGAGAGCGTCGAGGTCCCGCCAGGTCGCGCGGCAGGCGCACCTCGACCGGCTCGGCACCCACCGCACGCAGCGCGGCGACGTGCTCGCGCACGGCACCCTGCAGGGCGAGGACGCCGATGCGCGGACGGCGACCCGCCACGCGAGGCTCCATGCGGCCGGCTACCAGCCCCGGACGGCGAGCCGCTCCTCGGCCGGGATCTCGGTCAGCTCCAGGCCGTGCATCGGCTCGCCCAGCCCGGCGCTCACCTCGGCGAGGATCTCCGGATTGTCGAAGTGCGTCGTGGCCTTGACGATGGCGCGGGCGTAGCGCTCCGGGCTCTCCGACTTGAAGATCCCGCTGCCCGACGAACACCGACTGCGCGCCCAGCTGGCGCATCAGCGCCGCATCCGCCGGCGTCGCGACCCCGCCGGCGCTGAAGTTGGGCACCGGCAGCTCTCCCAGCTCGGCGGTCCGCTGGACCACGTCCAGCGGCGCGCGCAGCTCCTTGGCGGCGGCGTACAGCTCGTCCGCGCGCAGCGCCTGGAGCTGGTGGATACCCGGACTGGACGGCGCGCATGTGGCGCACCGCCTCGACGATGTTTCCGGTTCCCGCCTCGCCCTTGGTGCGGATCAGGGCCGCGCCCTCGCCGATGCGGCGCAGCGCCTCGCCCAGGTCGCGGCAGCCGCACACGAACGGCACCCTGAAGGCGTGCTTGTCGATGTGGTTCGCCTCGTCGGCGGGCGTCAGGACCTCGCACTCGTCGATGTAGTCGACCTCGAGCGCCTCGAGGATCTGCGCCTCGACGAAGTGGCCGATGCGGCACTTGGCCATGACCGGGATGCGAGACGGCTGCCTTGATCTCGTTGATGAGCTTCGGGTCGCTCATGCGCGCCACGCCGCCGAACTTGCGGATGTCCGACGGGACGCGCTCGAGGGCCATCACCGCGACGGCGCCCGCCTCCTGGGCGATGCGCGCCTGGTCGGCGGTCACCACGTCCATGATCACGCCGCCGGCGAGCATGCGGGCAAGCCCGACCTTGGTGGCCCAGGTGGATGTCTCGATGGTCGTCATTCGAGGGGAGTTCCTCGCTTGATCTCTGGTATGCGTCTGCGGTTCGCGCACCGATCCGCGGGCAGATGGCCCGCGAGTCCGCCACGATTGTACCGCCGCCCTGCTCGGAACCCATGCTCGACGCCTGGACGACTCCGCTATCATCGGGCGCGCTGGAGGCGTGGCGTGAACAACGCACCCGTGCTGGTGCTCAACCAGAACTACGAGCCGCTCAACGTCTGTGACATCAGGCGCGCCTTCACCCTGCTCGGCGCCGACAAGGCGGAGCTCCTGGAGCGGAACCACCAGGTGATCCACACCCCGACGCTGGCCATCGACGCGCCATCGGTCATTCGCCTGGTCTACCTGGTGAGGCGCCCGCGCCCGCGGGTGAAGCTCTCGCGCCGCGAGGTGTTCTCGCGCGATCGGCACACCTGCCAGTACTGCGGGTCGGTGAGCCGCGACCTCACCATCGACCACGTCGATGCCCAAGCACCGCGGCGGGCGCCACGAATGGGAGAACCTGGTGGCTGCCTGCCGGGCCTGCAACCACCGCAAGGGTGCGAAGACCCTGGCGGAGTCGCGGATGCGGCTCCTCCGCGAGCCCCGCGCGCCCCGGGCGGATGTCCGCTACCTGTTCGGCACCTACCTCGCCGACGAGCAGAACGACGCCTGGCGCAACTATCTCTTCCTGGGCGGCCAGGCGACCGGGAGCTGACCGGGGGATCCATGGAGCGCGGTCCGCTGCCCCGACGGACGATCTCCCTCGCCGATCTGCCTCCAGGCGTTCGCGCCGTCCTCGACGGGATCGACGCGCAGGGGCACGAGGCGGCGATCGTGGGCGGCTGCGTGCGAGACCTGCTGCGTGGCGCCGATCCGGCGGACTGGGACGTGGCGACCTCGGCGCCGCCCGAGGCGGTCGTGGCGCTGTTCGACGGTGCGGCCTGGGAGAATCCCTTCGGGACCGTGACCGTCCGCGCCGGGTCGGACCAGCTCGCGGTCGAAGTGACCACCTACCGGGTCGAGTCGGGCTACCGCGACCACCGGCGCCCCGAGGCGGTCCGCTGGGGCGCAGCCTCGAGGAGGATCTGGCCCGCCGCGACTTCACCATCAACGCGATCGCCTGGCTGACCCCGGCGCGGGCAGCTCCGAGGGGGCCGCTCTCGTGGACCCGTATGGCGGCGTCGCCGACCTGGAGGCCGGGATCCTGCGCGCGGTCGGGGATCCGGAAGTGCGGATCGGCGAGGACGCGCTGCGCCTCCTGCGGGCCGTGCGCTTCGCGGTCCGCTTCGGGATGCGCATCGATCCGGCGACGGAGGCCGCCATTCGCGGCAGCGCTGGACTTGCTGCCGGGCTCTCCGGGGAGCGGGTCCGCGAGGAGCTGCTGCGGATCCTGGCGTCGCACGAATCGGAGGCGCCGCCGTCCAGCCGGGCTTCGGCTTCTCATGGACCTGGGAATCCTGCCGGTGATCCTGCCCGAGCTCTCTGCGCTGCGCGGCGTGCCGCAGACCAAGGCGCTCCCCGGCGACGCCTTCGACCATTCGCTGCGCGCCGTGGATGCCCTGCCAGCGGACGATCCGCTGCTGCGCCTGGTTGGGCGCGCTCCACGATGTGGGCAAGGCAACCACCCTTGCCGACGGGCACTTCATCGGGCACGAGACGATTGGCGCCCGGATGGTGGAGGCCATCCTCCGCCGGCTGCGCTTCTCGCGGGCGCAGGTGGCTCGCGGCGAGCACCTCGTCCGTCAGCACATGTTCGCGTACCGCTCGGACTGGACCGATGCCGCGGTGCGGCGCTTCATCCGTCGCGTGGGTGCGGCATCGCTCCCCGACCTCTTCGCGCTGCGCCGCGCGGACAACGCCGCGTCCGGCGTGGTCGAGCCGGCCCGGGGCGGCCTCGACGAGCTCAAGGCCCGGGTTGGTGCCGAGCTGGCCAGCCACGCCCTGAGCGCGCGGCAGCTCGCCGTGCGCGGCGACGACCTGGTGGAGGAGCTCGGGATCCCACCCGGCCCGGTGGTGGGCAGCATCCTGCGTCGGCTCCTGGAGGCGGTCCTGGACGACCCCCTCCTCAACGACCGATCCTCGCTCCTGTCGCTCGCCAGGGACTGGCTGCCCACAGAGCAGGCGGCAGCGCGGCCGCGAGGCAGCTCCGTACCCCCCGGCCCGCGCTGACCCGTGCCGGTTCGGTGGTGCGTTTCGTCACCGTCAACGCGCACCGACACCGGGCATCCACGGGCCAGGGACGGCTCGCGCGGCTGACATTGCGGGGAAGGCTGGCTACAATCGGCGGTCCGGGCCATCGAAGGCCGCGCCGATTCTCGAGCGGAGGGTACCTGCCTCAGCGATGACCGCCATCGGTCGACGGGCTGTGCGCCTCGAGCACCTGCTGACCACCCCGAATGCGTCGTTGCGCGAGCTCGACGACGCGGTGGGGCTGGTGCTGGAGCACGACCTCGTCGCGTGCCTGACCGTCAGTCCCTGGCTCGTCAAGGCGGCACGCCGCAAGCTCGGGCAGGTCGCGGATCCGCCTGAGCACCACCGTGGGCTACGGCCACGGTGGCCAGCTGCTCGCGGTGAAGGCCTTCGAGGCCAGCAAGGCGCTAGAGCAGGGTGCCAACCAGATCGCGTTCGTCCTGAACGGCGGCGCGCTGGTTTCCGGCGAGGACGAGATGGTCTACAACGACATGCTCGCGGTGGTCGACATGGCGCACTCGGCGCTCGCAATGGCCGCGGTCATCGTGGAGGCCGAGACGCTCCCGGACGAGATGGTCCGGAAGGCGTGCCGCCTCGCCGAGCGGGCCGGCGTCGACCAGGTAGTGACCTCCAACGGCGGCGCGACGGCGAAGCACGCCATTGGCCTGACGTCGATCCTGCGCGACAGCGTGGGGCCGCGCGTGCAGGTCACCGCGGCGGGTCGCTTCCGCGACGCCGCAAGTGCCCTGGCTGCGGCCGAGGCCGGTGCATCGAGCGTCGCGACGATCCTCACGCCCGGACTGATCGAGGAGATCGCCCAGGGGCTCAATGCCGGACCGGCCGCCGCCGGTGTCGGACGGCACTAGGAATCGGAGAGGGAGGCGCGGATTGCGGATCCTGGTCGTGGGTGGTGCCGGCTTCGTCGGATCCACCACGGTCGAGGGGCTCATCGAGTCCGGCCACGAGGTAACCGTCTACGACAACCTCTCGACCGGGCACCGCAACGCGGTGGCCGCCGCCGCCGACCTGGTCGTGGGCGAGATGGAGGACGCCCGCCACCTGGGCGCCGTGCTCCGAGAGTCCCGAATCGACGCGGTCCTCCACTGCGCGGCGAAGTCCCTGGTCGGCGAGAGCATGGCCGATCCGGGGCTCTACTACCGGAACAACGTGGGTGGCGGCGTGGCCCTGCTCGACGCCATGCGGCAATCCGGCGTGAATCGCCTCGTCTTCTCGTCCACCGCCGCCGTCTACGGTGAGCCGCGCCGCGTCCCGATCGCCGAGGCCGACCGCACGGAGCCCATCAATCCCTACGGGGCGACGAAGCTCGCCTTCGAGGGCGCCATGCGCTGGTTCGCGGCGTCCCACGACTTCCGGGCCATCAGCCTGCGCTACTTCAACGTGGCGGGGGCCACCGAGCTCAACGGGGAGGACCACGACCCGGAGACGCACCTGGTACCCGTGGTCCTGCGCGTGGCCGCGGGCCAGGCGACCCACGTGCAGATCTATGGGCAGGACTACCCCACGCCGGACGGCACCTGCATCCGCGACTACGTCCATGTCCGCGATCTTGCCAACGCGCATCTCCTCGCGCTGGAGGCGACCGGTGAGGGGGATCCCAGCCTCGAGATCTACAACCTGGGCTCGGCGGCAGGGTTCAGCGTCCGCGAGGTGGTCGAGGCGGCCCGCAAGGTGACCGGTCGTGCGATCCCGGCGCGGGCGCTCAAGCGCCGGACCGGGGATCCCCCGGTCCTGGTCGCGAGCTCGCGGCGAGCACGTCGCGAGCTGGGTTGGTCGCCGCGCCACTCCAGCCTGGAGCGGATGCTCGCCGATGCCTGGGCCTGGAGCCTTGCCCATCCCGACGGCTATGCGGATCGCCCCGCGACCGGGTCCGGAGCGGACCAGGCTCCCCCGAAATCCAGCATGGCCGCGGGTCCCGCCGTGGGCTGACGCGGGCCGCGCGCGCGCTCCGTGGTACGATTTCCATAGCGGAGGCGCCCCGGAGCGACTGTGCGCGTCGAATGGAGAACGCGCCCTCCGGCCGATCGCCGCCCCGCTCATATCGCACATCGGAGAACCGTTTGCCAGAGACCAACACCCCGGCGGCCCGCCCGAGCGGCCGCCCCCGCCGCGGCCCGTCGCGACCGCGGCCAACCGCGACCAGCAGGCTCGCAACCCAGGACGACCCCGAGACCGAAGGCGCAGACAGCGAACTGCTGCAGGCAGTCCTGGCCCAGGCCAGCGCCCACCGCTTCGGTGAGATCGAGGTCCCGGTGACGATTGCCCGCGCGCTGGAGCAGATGGGCTATGTGATCCCCACCGAGGTCCAGTCGCGCGCGATCCCGCCCCTGCGCGCCGGCGAGGACCTCATCGGCCAGGCGCAGACCGGGACCGGGAAGACGGCCGCCTTCGGCATCCCGCTGGTCGAGAAGGTCGACCCGGCGGCCGGTCACGTCCAGGCCCTGGTGCTGACCCCGACCCGTGAGCTGTGCGTCCAGGTGACCGACGAGCTTGCGAGCATCGGCCGCTTCAGGAACGTGCGCGCGGTCGCCATCTACGGCGGGTCGAGCATGGATCGCCAGATCTCGGCCCTGCAGCATGGCGCGCAGGTCGTGGTCGGGACGCCCGGCCGGGTCCTTGACCTCATCCGGCGAGGCGAGCTCCGCCTCGACCGCGTTGCGACAGTGATCCTCGACGAGGCCGACCGGATGCTCGACATGGGCTTCATCGTCGACGTCGAGACCATCCTCTCCCGCTGCCCTCGGCAGCGGCAGACCGCCCTCTTCAGCGCCACCATGCCGTACGCGATCCTCCGCATCTGCGACCGCTTCATGCGGCGCAATCCCACGCAGATCGCCGTCCGCGCCGAGTACAAGACGGTGGAGACGGTCCGCCAGCTGGTCTACTTCGTGGCCGAGCAGGACAAGGTGCGGGCGCTCCTCGAGCTGACCGACGACTTCGGATTCGATCGGCTCCTGGTCTTCCGCCACACGCAGATCGGGGTCGACCGCCTGGCCGCGACCCTCAAGCGGCGCGGCCAGAACGTGGCCGCCCTGCATGGTGGCCTCTCACAGCGCGAGCGCGATCGGACCCTGGCCGACTTCAAGGCCGGCAAGACGCGGTTCCTCGTCGCGACCAACGTGGCGAGCCGTGGCCTGGACATCACGGACCTTCCCTACGTCGTGAACTACGACATTCCCGAGGACACCGACACGTACGTCCACCGGATCGGCCGCACCGGCCGCGCCGGCAAGGAGGGGACCGCCATCACCTTCGTGGGTGAGTGGGACCTGGACGCCTGGGACGCGATTCGCTCCCAGGTCAACGCGCCGGTCGAAGAGGGCGCGCTCAGCCTCTACGGCACCGCCTAGTTCACCCGGTCACTCCGGCGCCGGCGCTCCTCCATCGACGGGCGGCTCCGCCGGTCCCACGTCCGCGAGCTCCTCAGGCTCGTCCACCGACCCAAGCAGATCACGGGCCGCCTGCTCCGCCCCCGGTGCCGCGAAGAGCGTGACGTGGTCGCCGGGCCGCAGCTCCATGGGCCCCCGCGGCACGATCACCTCCTCTTCGCGCTGGATCGCCACGAGCACCACCTGGCGAGGCCATGCCACCTTGGCCACCGTCTTTCCTGCGAGTGGCGAATGCTCGGCGAGGTCGCCGGCGAGCAGGACCCCGTCGGCGCCCAGTCCGCGCACCTGTCGCACGTTCCCGGCGAGCGCGCGGCGATAGGCGGCCATCGCGTCGCGGGCCGAGAGGATACCCACCAGCTTCCGGTCGGCGACCACCGGTGCCCAGGCGGCGCGGTGGTCGGCGAGGTAGCCCAGGGCGTCGTCGAGTCCGTCATCGGCGGTGATGACCGGACCGTCCTGGTCGGTCACCGAGCCAACCGTCGCGGTCGGGTCTGCGGCCAGGATGTCGTCGCGGCTCACGACGCCGCGCACCGAGCCGTCCCGCTCAACGACGGGCGCGCCCGGCAGATCCGAGTCGTCGATGCGCTCGCGTGCCTCGGAGATGGGCAGGTCGGCCGACAGGATCAGTCGCGGCCGCCGAGCCGCGTCCCCGGCGGGGATCGAGGACATGAGCGGCATCGCGAAGCGGAAGCGGTGCGCGGGCGACTGCTCGCGACTGCGAAGCTGGCTGCGGTAGATGGTCCTGTCACCGACGATCAGGGTCGCGATGCCAACCGCGATCATGGCCGGCGCCAGCATGGACAGGTTGTCGGTCATCTCCGCGACCATCAGCATCACCGCCAGCGGGGCGTGGGCGATGCTGCCGAAGAGCGCCATCATCGAGACGATCACGAACGGCGCGGGATCGTGCGGGACGGCCGGCATGAATCCGAACGACTCGAGGATCCGCCAGACGCGCCGCCCCCAGCAGTCCGCCGATGACCATGCCCGGGCCGAAGACGCCGCCGGAGCCGCCGGAGCCGATCGAGAGCGCCGTGGCCGACGATGCGCACGAACGGCAGCGCAATCACGGTCACCAGCGAGAGCGAGAGGAGCGTTTCCCGCGTGAGGCCCGCCTGCACCCAGCCGTAGCCGGTGCCCAGCGCTCCCGGGACGGCGATCCCGATGCAGCCGACGGCGAAGCCGGCGATGGCCGGTCGCACCTCGCGCGGGACGGGCCAGCGCTTGAACCAGTCCACCGCCCCGTAGAAGCCGGAGACGTACAGGCGCCCGACCAGGCCCGCGACCAGGCCGATCACCGCGTAGTAGAGGAGCTGCAGCGGGTTCGTGAACTCGGCGCCCGTCTGCTTGCCGAAGATGGGCGCGAAGCCGACGAACGCGCCGAAGACAGAGAAGGCGACGACCGAGGCGACGAAGGAGGGCACCAGCGCCTCGGACTCGACATCCTCGCGGTACGGGATCTCGGCGCCCAGCATTGCGCCGCCCAGCGGGGCGCGGAAGATCGCGCCGATGCCGGCCGCAAGGCCCGAGCTGACGGCGATGCGCGCATCGCGCGCATCGAGGTCCAGGAAGCGGGCGAGGAACGACCCGAATCCGGCCCCGATCTGGGCGGTCGGCCCCTCGCGGCCGCCGGAGCCCCCGGAGCCGATGGTGAGCGCCGACGCCACGAGCTTGACGATCGGGATCCGGCTGCGGACGCCCCGTGCGTCGTGGTGGAACGCCTCGATGGCGGCGTCGGTGCCGTGACCCTCGGCCTCGGGCGCGAGGCGGAAGACGATGATCCCGGCCATCAGCCCGCCGAGCGCCACGACGACCGGGAGCAGGAACGGCCGTGCAGCGTCGACGATGGGATTGCCGCCCTCGCCGAGCGGAGTGGCGGGCTGGTAGCCCGCAATGAGCCCCAGGAAGATGTGCGTGGAGAACTCGAGGGTGCGGAAGAAGATGGCCGCGCCAAGGCCGGAGATGATGCCGATGAGCCCTCCGAGGAGGACCCACTTGCGCAGGTACGGGGTGGCCCGGATCCGCCGCCGAAGCCGGTCGACGGGCGCCAGGTGCGCGGTCACACCATCTCCCCGATGGCCGCGGCGAGCCGTTCCAGCTCCGCTGTGAGCTCGAGCGACGGCGTGGCCGCGCGTGCCACCTGGCGGATCGTCCGGCGCCGGTACGCGACGATGGCGTTGCGGACCGACCGCCCATCCGGGGTCAGTCGGACGCGCGTTGCACGGTGATCACGCTCGTCCTGCTCCGCGCTGACCAGGCCTCGCCGCTCGAGGCGCCGCAGGAGGCGGCTGGTTCCCGGCAGGGAGCCACCCACACGCGTCGCGACCTCGCTGACGCGGGCCCCATCCGGGGACTCTCCCAGGACCACCAGCGCCCGCCACTGGGGCACGGTCAGCTCGAGCCCGGGCGTCGCCTCGGCGAGGGCCCGGCTGGTGAGCGCGACCCCGGCGAAGACGAGGCGCTCGAGCGCCCGGGAGGTCGCGTTGGTTGCCACGGGCGCGATGATAGCAGATTGGTTGTCACCTGGTAACCAGACGCGATGCCGGCGAGATGAACGTTCCGACGCGCGGCCGGGTACCCTACACAGCCGATGCCGCCCGATCAACCGACCACCGAGGCCAACGCCGACCAGCCCCAGTTCGCGACCCTCGAGGACGCCGTGATCTCGAGCGTCGACTGGATCGTGGAGCCGTGCTGGAAGGGCGAGCGACTGCTCGCCCGGTTCGACGGGGACCGGGTGACGCTCACCGATCAACACGGCGCGCCGGTCGGGCCGGAGGTCGCGCGAGGCAGCCGACGTGATCCGGGAGGCGATCGACGCGGAACAGGCCGTGATCGATGGCTGCTGGACGGCGATGCCCTTCGTGGGCGAGGGGAGCGGCGCGCGCGCGTGGTCCGCGACCCTGGCCGAGGAGAGCGGCGCCGAGGAGGGCCCCGACCCCGTCTCCCTGGAGCGGCGGCGCGCATTCGTGGCCTGGGACCTGGTGGAGCTCGACGGCGAACGACTGCACGAGATCCCCCTCCAGGAGCGGCGGCGGCTCCTCGAGGCGGTGGTGGTCGAGAACGTCCGTGTGCGCGTCTCGCCCGCGGTCCGGATCCCGATCCACAGCTGGCTCGGCGCCTGGCGCACGAGCGGCTTCACCCACTTCGTCGCGAAGCACGTGAACAGCCGCTATCGGTACGGCGCCACCGCCGAGGACTGGCTCCAGGTCGGCATCGACCCGGAGAAGCAGCCGAGCATGGTCACGCGCCTCTTCATGCCGCATCGGTCGCGCGTGCGGCGCGTCGACCACTAGGCGCCTTTCATCGGCTACCGGGCCGCGGGCGGCGGGCGGTGCTACCCTAGCCGGGCGTCCACGCAACGGCTCTCGGAATCACCCCGAGGAGGTCCCGCCCTGACGTCAGAACCCACCGCCCCGCCTGCATCGGCGCTCGACGAGAATGGTCTCGCGGAGGTCCGCCGAATCGGCAGCGCCGATCTGATGGTGGGCATCCCGTCATTCGGCAACGCGGACACCATCGGCTACGTCGTCCGCGCGGCAACGGCCGGCATGGTCCAGTACTTCCCCGACCTCAAGCCGGTCCTCGTCAACAGCGACGGCGGCTCACCGGACGACACCCCCCACGTGGCGGTCAGCACGGAGAGCCCCGACTACATCGAGAAGGTGATCCTGGTCAGCCCGCGCCACAAGCTCCAGCGGGTGACCTTCACCTACCAGGGGATCAGCGGCAAGGGTACGGCGGTGCGCGCCCTCTTCGAGGTCGCGCGCGAGCTGCAGGTGAAGGCCATGGTGATGGTCGACTCGGACCTGCGCTCGATCGTTCCGGAGTGGATCGAGCTGCTGGCGGGTCCCATCCTCAAGGGCGGCTACGACTTCGTCGCGCCCCTCTATGCCCGGTACAAGTACGACGGCACCATCACCAACAACATCAGCTATCCGCTGACGCGGGCGTTGTACGGGACCCGCATCCGCCAGCCGATCGGCGGTGACTTCGCCATCAGCGGCGATCTCGTGAACCGCTACCTCGAGCTTGGGACCTTCGACGAGGCGACGGCCCGCTTCGGAATCGACATCTGGATGACGCACTCCGCGATCAACGAGGGGTTCGCCGTCTGCCAGGCACGCCTGGGCGCCAAGATCCACGATGCGAAGGACCCCGCTTCGGACCTGGGGCCGATGTTCCGCCAGGTCGTCGGCACCCTCTTCAAGCTGGCCGGTGTCTACACCGATCGCTGGCTGCGGGTCAAGGGCAGCCATGCCATTCCGGAGTACGGCTTCGAACGAGTCATCGCGCCGGAGGCCATCAGCGTGAACCACGCCAAGCTGGTCGATGCCTTTGGCTCCGCGCGCCCGACGCACTCCGAGATCTGGGGCGACTTCCTGGCACCCGAGCAGCTCGAGCGGGTCATGAGCCTGGACGTGCCGGACGACCCGGCCGCCTTCCACTTCCCGGCCGAGCTGTGGATCCGCTGCCTCTACGATGCGCTGGTGGCATTCCACCGCCCGGACGTGGACCCGGAGCGGCTGCTCGCCGCCCTGACGCCGCTCTACTTCGGGCGCACCGCCGGGTTCATCTCCGACACCGCCGAGCTGTCCAACGAGCTTGCGGAGCGAGCCATCGAGACCCAGGCCCTGGAGTTTGAAGAGCTCAAGCCGTACCTGGTCGCGCGCTGGAAGGCGATGCTTGCGCAACGCGACACCGGCAGCGGGGCACCCGCCTGATGGCACCCCGTCGGCGCGAGCCGTACCGGATCCTCCTGCCGCTGGCGAATCCGCGAACGGCGCACGACCTCGTGCGCATTGGGGCCGGCATCGGCAGTGCCAGCGGCCCGCGCCGGAAGAAGGAGATCACCGCGCTCGGCATCGTGGAGGTCCCCGAGGATCAGTCGCTCGCCGAAGGCGCCACCAGCGCCCGCATCGCCAGGCGCCTGCTGCAGCGCGTCCTGGCATTTGGCGACGAGGAGGGGGTCGAGATCCGGACCATGGTCCGCATCGGTCGCCGCGCTGCGGAGGGGATCATCGAGGCGGTGGCCGAGGAGGGGGCGGATCTCCTCATCTTCGGCTGGGGCGGGCCGCCGGCCGGCACCCGCACCGCAGACCGGGCGGCCGCGGTCGGACCCGACCCGGATGCGCCGACGGTCACCGTCAACGCGCCCTTGCCCACGGTCTTCTCTCCGACCATCGACGCCGTGGTCCGCCAGTCGCCGTGCGACATCGCCGTGGTGAAGCAGCGCGGCCTGGACCAGCTCAACTCCATCCTGGTGCCGGTCCGAGGGGGCCCCCATGCGGAGCTCGCGATGCGGGTCGCTCGCGACCTCGCGCAGCGATTCGATGCCCAGGTGGTCGTGATGCACGTGGTGCCCAACGGCATCGGCGAGCGAGCCTGCCAGCGGCAGCGCGAGGCGCTCGACAAGTTCATCAAGGAGCATGGCGGCGGCCGCCGCGCCTCGGGCCTGGTGCGGGAGGCGGCATCGGTCCGGCAGGCGATCATCCGGGAGGCCTCGCATCACGACCTCGTGGTGATGGGTGCGTCCGCCGCTCCCAGCAACGCCGGCCCGGACGGCCGCTACCTCTTCGGGACCCTCGCGGACTCGGTCGCGTCCAGGGCGAAGCCCACGGTCGTCGTGGTCAAGACCCGCCAGCAGGTGGGCCTGGCCACCTTCGACGAGCTGCGCACCACGGAGGGAAGCCTCCCGGAGGCCGATGCCTACGTGGAGCGCAGCCAGTCGCTCACCAGCGTGGTGGACCGATGGTTCGCGGAGAACACCTTCCATGCCGGCGAGTTCAGCGAGATCCGTGCCCTGCTCGCCCTCAAGGAGAAGGCCGGGCTCACGGTGAGCGTGGGGCTTCCCGCCCTGAACGAGGAGAAGACGATCGGGCTGGTGATCAAGCGGATCAAGAGCGCGCTGATGGACCGCGTGCCCCTGATCGACCAGCTGGTGGTCATCGACTCCGACTCCGAGGACCGCACCCGAGAGATCGCGGAGGAGCTGGGGGTGCCGGTGGTCCGGCACAGCGCCATCCTGCCCGAGACAGGCACCTTCGTCGGAAAGGGGGAGGCGCTCTGGAAGAGCCTCCACGTCCTCGATGGCGACATCGTTGCCTGGATCGACACCGACATCAGCAACATCCAGCCCCGGTTCGTCTACGGCCTGCTCGGCCCGCTCCTCCGCGAGCCGCGGATCAGCTACGTGAAGGGCTTCTACAAGCGGCCGATTCGCGATGGCGACAAGATCGTGCCGGAGGGCGGCGGACGCGTCACCGAGCTGATGGCACGGCCGCTCCTCAACCTCTTCTTCCCGGAGCTGTCGGGTCTGATCCAGCCGCTCGCCGGCGAGTACGCGGGGCGGCGCAGCCTGCTGGAGTCGCTGCCGTTCTTCACCGGGTACGCGGTCGAGGTGGGGCTGCTCATCGACATCCTCGACCATGCCGGCCTGCCCGCCATCGGCCAGGTGGATCTGGAGCGCCGGATCCACCGCAACCAGCCGCTGCCCAACCTGTCGCAGATGGCCTTCGTCATCCTCCAGGCCGCCATGCGCAAGCTGGAGGAGCGACATCGGATCGAGCTGCTGACGGAGATGGGACGCACCATGAAGCTCATCGCGCAGGACCGCGACCGCTTCAGCCTCACCGTCCGGGAGATCGGCGACCAGCTCAGGCCGCCCATTCGCACCATCCCCGCCTACCAGGAGCGCCGGCGAAAGCTCGCCGGCCACTGAGACGCGCATCGAACCCACCCGGCGCGGCCGGCGTAGTCCAGGTGTGAGACACCCGCTGGCGGCCGGCCGCGCTTCCTGGCTGGCGCCGCTCGTCGCACTGCTCCTGGTCGCCTGCTCGGGCGCCGCACCCGCCAGCGCCCCGCAGGTGTCGGCACCCGCGGGCAGCCTTGCCGATCGCCTCCGGGACGCGGTCTCGGTGGACGCCGTCCTGGCCGACATGGGCCAGCTGCAGACCATCGCCGACACGCATGGCGGCATTCGCGCCGCCGGCACCGCGGGCTACGACGCCTCGGCGGGGTACGTGGCCACGGCGCTTCGGGACCTGGGCTACCGGGTCCAGCTCGACTCCTTCACGCTCCCGCTCTTCAGCGAGGTGGGCGAGGGCCTCATCGAGATCCCCGGGGGTCCGGCGTTCTCCGTGGGGCAGGACTTCCGGGCCATGCTCTTCAGCGCAAGCGGAGACGTGCGGGCGCGAGTCGTCGCGGTGGGCTTCGACCGCAACGTGGATCCCGCGACGTTTGCCGAGCACCCGACCGGCAAGGGGTGCCAGGCCGGAGACCTCCCCGCATCCGTGCGCGGGGCGATCCTGCTCGTGCAGCCCGGTCCATGCTACCGGCGCGCAGGAGCGCTGCTCGCCCAGCAGGCCGGGGCGCTGGCCGTCGTCATCGCCTACCCGCAATGGGAGCCCGGGTTCGTCCTGCGCCCCACGCTGCTCACGCCGGACGGAATCACGATCCCGGTGATCGGCGCCACGCGGGAGGTCGGCCTGGCCCTGGATGATGCGGCCACCTCGGCCAGCACCGTGCACCTGCGGATGACCACCGCGGTGGTCGACCGTCCCGTCGCGAACGTCATCGCGGACAGCCCCGGCGGCGATCCCTCGGCGGTCGTGATGCTTGGCGGGCACCTGGATTCGGTACTGGATGGCCCGGGGATCAACGACAACGGGTCGGGGACCATGACGATCCTGGAGGTCGCTCGTCGCCTGGCGGCCGCGGGCACTCCTCGGCTGCGGGTTCGCTTCGCGTTCTGGGCGGGCGAGGAGATTGGCCTCTACGGCTCCCGGCACTACCTGAGCACGCTCGGCGACGCAGACCGATCCGCGATCGCGGTCTACCTGAACTTCGACATGCTGGGATCTCCCAACGGCGGCCGGCTGGTGTACGAGGACCGCGGCGCCGCCGCGGGATCCGACCAGGTGACCTCGCTCTTCGCCTCCACGCTCCGTTCCGAGGGCCTCACCAGCGAGACCCTGGACCTCTCCGGAGCCTCGGACCACTACCCGTTCGAGCAGGCCGGCATCCCGACCGGTGGCCTCTTCTCCGGCGCGAACGAGATGAAGACCAGCGTCGACGCCCAGACCTTTGGTGGCACGCGCGGACGCCCTCTACGATGCCTGCTACCACCGGCCCTGCGACCGCGCCGACAACGTGGACCGAACCCTGCTCGAGCAGATGGCGCGGACCGCCGCCTATGTGACGGGGCTCCTGGCGTCCGGGCAGGTGCGGATCAGCGGCTGAGCGGTCCATCACGGTGGCGTACGACGTGCCTGCGCTCCTATCCTTAGGCCGATGTCGTCCAGATCCCTGCGCATCGTGATCGCCCCCGACTCGTTCGGTGGTGCGCTCGACTCGGTCGGTGTCTCCGCCGCCATCGCTGCCGGCTGGTCGCGGATCCGACCCGCGGACTCGGTGACCCGTGCCCCCATGGCGGATGGCGGCGAGGGAACCCTGGCGGCGTTGGCGGATGCGCTGGGCGCCGCCTCCACGCGACGGACGCTGGTGGTGCACGACCCGCTCGGTCGCGAGGTGCAGGCCAGCTGGCTCCTCCTCGACGCGGGGAGGGCCGCATTCATCGAGATGGCCGAGGCAAGCGGTCTCGCTCGCCTTGCGCCGGACGAGCGCACGCCGGCCGCGGCGCGACGCGCCTCGACGCGAGGCACGGGCGAGCTGATCAGGAACGCGCTGGATGCCGGTGTCGAGCGGATCACCATTGGCCTCGGCGGCTCGGCCACGACCGACGGCGGCGCCGGCATGCTCGCCGCGCTCGGGTTGCGGCTCCTGGACGCGGACGGCGCGGAGCTGCCTGCCGGCGGGGGTGCGCTGGCAGCGATCGCCCGGGCGGACCGCTCCGGGCTCGACCCGCGCCTCGCGGAGGTCTCCCTGACGATCGCCAGTGACGTGGGCAACACGCTGTGCGGTACGGCGGGCGCGGCCGCGACCTACGGACCGCAGAAGGGCTGCGACGACGCCACGGTGGCGGAGCTCGACGCAGCACTCCGCCGCTGGGGCGATGCCATCGAGGAGGCCACCGGGCGGTTGGTGGCCGACCTCCCCGGTGCCGGCGCCGCGGGTGGAACGACGGCCGGGCTGCTGGGCTTCACGAGCGCGGTCCTGAAGCCGGGTGTGGAGGTGGTCGCCGATCTGGTGGGACTTGCGCAGCGCATGGCGTCGGCGGACCTGGTGATCACCGGCGAGGGGCGCGCGGACGAGCAGACCCTGTCGGGCAAGGCGGCCATGGGCGTGGCTCGCCTGGCACGGTCCCGCGCGCCAGTGGTGCTGCTCTGTGGCGGCCTGGGTCCCGGCGCCGCGGCACTGGACGTGTCCGGCGCATTCGCCGTGGTGCAGCCGATCATCGATCGGCCCATGGACCTGGCCGCTGCCATGGGCGACACGCAGCGTCTGCTCGAGAACGCGGCGGAGCGCCTGGCGCGCAGCGTCGGCATCGGTCTTGACCTCGCGGATGCCTGAGGCGCGCCGGACCGGGTCGAAGCCCAAGCCGAAGCCGCGACGGCGAGGTCACAGCCCCCGGAAGCTCGCCGCGGATCGCCGCAGGCGCCGCGCCCTGGTGGAGGTCGTGCTGGATCGGCTCGGCGACCGCTACGAGCATCCCGCCTGGGCCGGGTCGCGGCTGGACGTCGTGAGCGAGCTGGTGCTCACCATCCTGGCCCAGAACACCGCCGACACGAACTCCTTCCGGGCCTTCACGGCGCTGCGCGCGCGGTACGCGAACTGGGACGCCGTGATGGCAGCCCCCACCGACGAGCTCGTCGAGGTGATCCGCCCGGGCGGCCTGGCGCCCACCAAGGCGCCGCGCATTCAGCACGTGCTGGCCGAGGTGAAGGCCGCGCACCCGGACTGGGACCTCTCCTTCCTTGGCGAGGTGCCGCTCGACGAGGCCCGGGACTGGCTGGTGGGTCTTCCCGGGATCGGCCGCAAGACCGCCTCGATCGTCCTGCTCTTCTGCTTCGGGCGTCCCGCGATGCCGGTCGACACCCACATCCACCGGGTCGCCCTGCGTCTCGGGCTCATCCCCCCGAAAACCGATCTCCTCAAGGCCCACGACCTGCTGGAAGGGGTGCTGCAACCCGACGAGGTGTACGCCTTCCACGTGGAGCTCATTCGGCACGGGCGGGACACCTGCCGGGCGCCGCGGCCGATCTGCGGCCTCTGCCCGCTGACCGACCTGTGTCCGTACTTCGTGCAGGCCTCGCGGGGCCGCGCACCGATGGCGCCGGTGCCGCGCGGGATGGCCGCCCCGGGCGAGGAGGATCGGCCGGCGCGCTACCACGACGAGCTGCTCCACGGCTGGGCTCCGCCCGAAGCGCGTTAGACAGCGGGTCGCGCCGGCCGTCGCAGCGGACGTCGCTCCCGGCGCGGGCTCCCGGGCAAATGTCACGGCCGCTGTGACGTAACGTCGGCGAAGGGCCTGACCGGGCTGCTTCCCCGACGCGAGGTTCGAGCTGGTGTGACCGTGCGTCGCCGAAGCCGGCCAACGCGCGTGCTCGGCGACATTAGGTAACGCTGGTCAGAACACACGCCGCATCTCCCAGCGCCCGGACTCCGGCTGTCGCCTGTTCCGAGACGGACTGCTAGAATCCGGCCTCCCGACAGGGCCGAAGTAGCTCAGGGGTAGAGCATCGGTTTCGTAAACCGACGGTCGTGGGTTCGAATCCCACCTTCGGCTCCATCTGCCCGAGCGTGAGATCCGGCCTTCGCGCCCAGTGGCGCCGATGGTCTGCTCCCTCTTGACGCCCCGGGTGACGCCCGCGCGAGTCCAGGTGACATCGCTACACTCGGGTCATGACGGGGGCACGAGATCAGGAACCGGCGTCAGGCCTTACCCAACAAGACCTTGAGAACCGGCTATGGGCCGCAGCGAACTCCCTCCGCGGCCCGGTCGACCCGGCGGACTTCAAGGCATACATCTTCCCGCTGCTCTTCTACAAGCGGGTCACGCGATGCTTGGGATGATGAGCACGCTCGCGCCGTCGCGGACTTCGGCACGAAATCACGCCGGACATCGAGGCCGACTACCACCGCTTCCAGTTGCCCGAGGGCTGCCACTGGCGGGACCTGCGCAAGGTCCACGAGAACGTCGGCGTCGGCCTCCAGAACATCCTCGACCGCATCCAGCAGGCGAACCCGGACACGCTGGCGGGCATCTTCGGCGACGTGCGCGTGGGGCAACAAGGACAAGTTGCCCGAGCACGCCTTGCTCAACCTGATCGAGGCGTTCCACACCCTCGACCTGCGCCCGTCACGGGTCGGCCATGACGTCCTCGGCAACGCCTACGAGTACCTGCTCAAGCAGTTCGCTGACGAGTCGGGCAAGAAGGCGGGCGAGTTCTTCACCCCGCGCTCGGTCGTGCGGCTGCTGACCCGCATCCTCGATCCGCAGCCGACCGACACCGTCTACGACCCTGCCTGCGGCTCTGGCGGCATGCTCGTCGAGGCGGCGAACGAAGTCATGGAGGCGGGCGGCTCGCTGCGCCAGATGCGCTTCTACGGCCAGGAGGTCAACCTCACGACTGCGGCCATCGCCCGGATGAACCTGTTCCTCCACGACATCGAGGACGTGGTCATCCGCCGCGGTGACACGCTGCGAGACCCGAAGTTCCTCGACGAACGCGGGCAGCTTCAGCGGTTCGACGTGGTCATCGCCAATCCGCCATTCAGCCTGAAGAACTGGGGCAGTTGACGTCTGGAGACAGGACCCGTGGGGCCGGGCTGCCTGCGGCGCTCCCGCCCGCCAGCAACGGCGATTTCGCGTGGGTCCAGCACATGGTCTCCTCGATGAAGCCCACGGACTGGCCGGGTGGGCGTGGTGATGCCGCACGGCGTGCTGTTCCGAGGCGGGCCGGAGGGCGATCCGCGAGTGCCTTCTCCGAGCCGACCGTCTGGACGCCGTTGTGGGCCTGCCCCGAACCTCTTCTACTCGACGACCATCCCGGCCTCCCTGCTCATCTTCCGGGCGACCAAGGCACCTGAGCGCCGGGCCACGTGCTGTTCGTGGACGGCTCGAGGCGATTCGCCAAGGGCCGCAACCAGAACAGCCTGCGAGCCGACGACGTGGAGGCCATCGTCGACGCATACCGACGGGCGACGACCCGGACGGCGACGGCGGCGTCGAGGCCCGCCTGGTGCCGCTGACGGAGATCGAGGCAATGGCTGGGACCTCAACATCGGGCGCTACATCCAGGGCGCTGCCGCAGAGGTCGTTGACGTTGAGACGGCGCTGGCGGAGCTGGCGGAGGCACAGCGGGCCTTGCGCGAGGCAGAAGAGCGGCTCGCCGAGCGACTCGCCGGGGCGGGCTATGCGTGACGGATGGGCGCGAGGTGACCATTGGCGACGTCGCTCACGCTTCGACGAAGTGGCACCCGTCAAGCCCGCGAGCACATCGTCGCGTTGGCCGGCCGGTCATCCATGCATCAAGCAAGTTGCTAGAACGAGCGGAGCCGCCGGACCGGGCGAGGTCGCAAATCATACCCGGCACCACGTCAACGGATGGGCGACCTGATCTTCTCGTGCGTCGGGCACGCTCGCGGTCCGCGCGTGGTTCGAGGTGGCCCGGCCTCTCGTTGACACCAACGATCTCGTCCGGTGTTCAGTCGAGCGAGCAGGCGTCTACCGCGGCTTCCTGCCGCTCGTACTAGAGCAATGCCGATAGCTGCGCTCGGCGACAGGACGCACGGCTCGACAATGAAGCACATCACGAAGGCAGACCTGCTACCGCATTCCGGTTCTCCTCCCGCCCCTGGCCGAGCAGCGGCGCATCGTGGATCTTGTCGGGGCATGGATTGACCGTCGGCACGTGCGAGCGCGAAGTTGAGCCCGCGGTTCGCCTCGAAGCGAGCCGGACGCTGGCGAGATCGCCGCTGGCGACCGTCTCAGTTCAGACTCGGACGACGCGTCCGGCTTCAACGAGATGCACCATCCGGCAGCGACGTCGGCTTCGATCTGCTACGTGCAGGACCGTTGACACTCGGACCCGTGGTCGACGGCATACGCGACTCCGAAACGGTGCCGATAGGATTCCACGATCAACCGCAGCGGTCTCGCAGCGCACCGGTTGTCCTCGTCATGGGGCGGAGCGGCAACTGCTGGGCGGGACTTCTTCACCGCCGAGTGATCTTCTCGGCACAGCTCAACACCACTCCTGCCTACGTCGAAGACCTTCGGGGGTCACTATCCGCGACTGCTGTGCGGCACTTCTTCGCGAGACATGAGACTCGACGCCATGCCGGAGCGACCACGGCATGCCGAGCCTGAACGCGCAACGTCAGCATTGATGAGTGCAAGACATACACGTGCCCGAGCGATCTTGCGACTCAGACGCAGGATTGAGCGGTCGCTGGACGACTGCGAGCGTAGCGTCGGAAATGGCGCAACGGGTGGTCGCCACCAGCTTGCACGCGCTTCGGCAGGCCCTCCTGAGGCACCTCCTGTCCGGCGAGCATGAGATCCCGGACTCGTACGACCGCTTCCTCGACGCCGCAGCATGAGCGACATCGCCGAGACTGCCGTCCAAGCCGCCCTCGTCGACAGGCTGACGGGGCCGACCTCGGCTGGCGTTCATCGCGGGCAATGCCCTCGACCGACGGACGACTCAGTGCTCATCGAGTCCGATGTCATCGCTGCACTCCGACACGGCTGAACCCGGCCATCGCTGAGAAGCCCGAGCGGGTCGATGAGGTCCTGCCTCGCTCCGGGCGACCATCCTCGCCGTCCGTGACGACGGGCTCGTCGAGACGAACCGCCGGATGATGGCTGGCTCCGTGGCCATGAGACGATCCGCTTCACCGGCACCGACGACTTCGTGCCGGTCCGGCTCATCGACTTCGACCACCCGCGGTCGAACTCGCTCGTCGTCTCGACCGAGGTCACCTACCACCCCGGGACGGAGGAGCGCCGCTACGACCTCGTCCTGTGGGTCAACGGCATTCCCATCGTCGTCGGCGAGACCAAGACCCCGGTGAGGCAGGCGACATCGTGGCTGAACGCCGCGGGCGACATCCACACGGCTACGAGGTCAAGACGCCGGGCTTCTTCGTCCCCAACGTCCTCTCGTTCGCCACCGAGGGCAAGGAGTTCCGGTACGGCGCGATCCGCCAGCCCGCAGAGATGTGGCTGCCATGGTCCCGCACGACGGACGAGCTGCCGCTCCCGGCCTCGCATCGGTCCTGCGGTCAGCGGCGCTGCTGCTGCGGCCGGAGATGCTGCTCGACATCATCCGCACCTACACGCTCTACTCGCGGCGCTCATCCACCGCGGTGGCTACACCACCAAGGTCATCCCGCGCTACCAGCAGGTCGAAGCGGTTGATGCCATCGTCGCCCGTGTCCGCGACCCGCAGAAGCGCCAAGGGCTCGTCTGGCATCACCAAGGTTCCGGCAAGACGCTGCTCATGGCCTTCGCAGCGGCCCGGCTGCGCCAACAGGCCGACCTCGACGCGCCGACCATCCTCATCGTCCTCGACCGGCTCGACCTCATCGAGCAGGTGTCGTCCGAGTTCGCCTCGGTCGGCCTGCCCGGGCCTGAGGGTGGCCGAGACGAAGGAGGACCTCCGGCGGCTGCTGCGCGAGGACGCCCGCGGCATCCTCGTCACGACGATCTTCCGGTTCGCCGACGCCGGGCTCCTCAATGACCGCGTCGAACATCGTGGTCATGGTCGACGAGGCCCACCGGACACAGGAAGGTCGACTCGGAGCCGACATGCGGGAGGCCCTCCCCAACGCCAAGTTCATCGGCCTGACCGGCACCCCCATCTCGACCGATGACCGGAACACGTGGGAGACGTTCGGTGACCCAGCCGACCCGGGCGGCGTCCTGAACCACTACTCGGTCGAGCGGTCCATCGCCGATGGGGCGACGCTGCCCATCCACATCGAGACACGTCTCGTCGACTTCCACATCGACAAGGAGCTCTCGACGAGGCGTTCCCGAAGCTGGCCGATGCCGAGCGCTCGACGAGGAGCAGCAGGGATATCTGTCGCGCCGGGCAAGCCGGGTCGACACGCTGATGAAGACACCAGCCCGCATCGAAGCGGTCTGCGCGGACATCGTCGAGCACTACAGGCAAAGGTCGCCCCCTTGGGCCTGAAGGCCCAGGTCGTCGCGTTCGACCGCGAATTGTGCGTGCGCTACCACGAGACCATCAGGCAGCTGCTGGGGCCGACGAGGAAGCTGACGGTCGTCATGACCACGGCCAAGGATGACCCGGTCGAGTGGTCGGTTTTCGATCGGGAACGGGCGACTGAGATGCCGTCCGTGACCGCTTCCTGGACCCTGCTGATCCGCTGCGGTTCCTCATCGTCACGGCCAAGTTCCTGACTGGCTTCGATGCGCCGGTCGAGGGGGTCATGTACCTCGACAAGCCGCTCCGCGCCCACACGCTGTTCCAAGCCGTCACGCGAACCAACCGCCGCTGGACGAACCCGATGACCGGGCAGGAGAAGCTCAACGGGCTGATCGTCGACTACATCGGACTCGGGAGCGAACTGGCCAAGGCCGTGGCGGTCAAGGACACCGGAACTCGGAAGGCGCTTCCTGCGGAGGTCGACGATCTCGTTCGCGACGCTCGCCGAGTTCATCGACATCACGATGGCGCAGGTTCGAGGACGTCGACAGAAGCGCGCCGGGTTACGAGCAGTTGCTTGGCGGCGCAGGACCGGCTGGCGAGCGCCGAGTCACGCGGTGCCTTCGCCGAGGAATTCCTGCGCTGCCAGGGCCTGTTCGAACTCCTCTGGCCAGATACCCGGCTGCGCCCCGTCGGAGGCCGACTACCGCTGGTTGGCGCGCATCTATGCATCGGTCACACCGACGCGTGGACGCGAACGCGTTGCTCTGGCATCGACTCGGCGAGAAGACCCGTGCCCTGATCGGGAAGCACATCACCGACGTCGAAGTGACGTACGTGGCGACAGACGCCATCGCCATCGACGCCGACACGTTCGAAACACTGCGGCAGCTCGAGCTCTTCGGCGGACCCCATGCCGAAGCCGCAGAGCCGCCGACGCGTTGACGACGTGCTCGACACGCATCGAACGGCGGCTTAAGCGGAAGTTCACCGAGCTCGACAGGGTCATCCAGTGTGGCGCGCCCTGTCGGAGCAGCTCGAGGAACTCCGCAGGACCCACGTCGCAGGCGCGAAGGACAGCGTCGAGTTCCTCAAGCGGCTGCTGGAGGTCGCGCGGCAGGTCGTCGAAGCGGAGCGCGCCGAGGCCGAGGCAGACTCGACCAGTTCGTGGTCCTCGATCCCGACAAGGGGGCGCTAACCCAGATACTGGAGGAGTACGCACCGCCGGGCGTACCAGTCCTCGTCAACAACGTCGTCGAGGAGATCGACGCGCATCGTGCGGCCGATCCGCGGGACCGGCTGGCAGGAGAGTCAACCCGGCGACCGAGAGGTCCGTCGCCAGCTTCCGTCTCGTCCTGAAGAACAACGGTTTCCCGCCGAGCGGCGACCTCTACGACAAGGCATACGCGTACATCCGGGAGCACTACTAGCGAGATGGCTGAGTCCATACTCGCGTCCGGCATATGAGTCCGCAGTCCTCGCGAGGCGCCTACGCCGACCTTCTTGCCTCTGGCCATGGGCCAATGGAGCCCATCTTCTTTGCCCCAACCGTGTTGCAGAGATATGCGACCGACCCGCACTACTACTTTCGTTTCCACGACTTCGGTGGAACGCTCGGGACTGAAGACGAGTTCTACTTGTCGGAAGCATCCCCGGCTGAGGACAAGGTGCTCGTGCAGACCGTTTGGAATGGGATGGGGGGATGGTCGTCGTCGCAGGCGATTGCTGTCTACCTCGTCTACCTAAGCGGTTTATCCGAGCGCCACCAATCCCACTGGCGTGGTTCCGAACTAGCAGACCAGGCCCGGTACAAGTTAGATCGTGACTACGTTCGAACGAGCTTGTTCGGCGACTGGCCCGCGCATCCATCTGTAGTCGAGGCGATCTTCGGAGAGCAACGAGCGATCAACGAACTGCTGGCAGCGATCGGACGGCCGCGGCTCTTCAGTGAGGAGTTCAACGCGGGCGACCGGCCCCGTGGACTCCAGCCTTTCCTCCTTCCCACCCGCGAGGAAATGGAGCGCTTCACCCTGCAGTTGGACCAAGTCCTTTCCGAGAACCTCGATGCACGCTTCTTTGCCGGTGAGGTCGACACGTACGAGGACATCTCGATTGGGGGAGACCGCATCCAGCGTGTCCAGAAGAGGACGATCCGACTACTGAGGGAGTGGTTGGAGAAGCGCTATCCCACACAACCTGAGTTGGTGGCTCTCATCACCAAACCGATGGCCAAGAATAAGCGAAATGAGACAGCGGCCAGCGCATAGGCTCAGCGTGAACGAGATCGACCTGACCGTCTGGGACGAGCGCGCTCGTCTGCTCGGCGATGTTCATGCGGGTCTCCGCGCCCTACGAGGGCAGCTCCAGACCGAGCCAGCCGCCAACTCGATCGAGCTTCCCCCATGGCTGGAGGACGAGGTTCGCACGTACTAGGGGTTGCTCCTTAAGAAGCGGATGTCTGGGACGGGCACTCACTCGCGGCGCCGGTGCATCACTTCGCAAGAACCTGCTGCAAACCACAACACCGCGGCCTCGCCTTCCTTGCGCATGATGTCTCCCACGGCGCGGCTGTGCCGTACGCCGTTTCGAAGCTCAGCCAGCTGGTCGAATTTGGTGGTTAGGGTCTGCTTGTTCGCAAACCGAGGCTCGAACAGTGGCCACAGCGCCTTCGACATGATCGTGTCCTGGAGCTCCCGAAGGTCGAAGAATTCGAGCATCCCGGGCAGCGCCTGGTGATGGGCAAGATCGAAGGCCGCCGTCTTTCTTGGCGGCTGCCTGCATCCGGCCGACGGCCTGACCGCCCGCTTTCCGGCGGTCGCCGAGCTGCTCATGGAGAAGACGCCGAGCCCGATCTCCTCGTCCACTTCACCTTCCCGGAGGCCCACCGCCCGCGAATCCGGAGCACGAACCCCCAGGAGCGGCTCAACAAGGAGATCAAGCGCCGGACGGCGGTGGTCGGCATCTTCCCGACCCGGGCCAGCCTCATCCGGCTGGTCGGGATGGTCCTCTTCGAGCAGGACGACGAGTGGCAGGACGGCCGGCGCTACTTCCTGCCCGAGTCGATGGCCCGGATCTGACACCTCCGCCACACCAGAGGAGGTGAGCCCGGCGCTCCTCATGGCGAGCTGACAGATCAGGCGCGCGGATGACGCCCTGTTACACCACGAACTGGGACTTGACCTCGACCCCGCCACCCCCGCGCGAGACGTTGCCGCGTTCTACCTGAAGGCGCGTGGCACACAAAAGCACCATGCGATAGGGCCTCGCCACGCTCAGCTGGCCGAGTTCGTCGCCGAGAGACCGCCCGAGCCTCTGGCGACAGGGATACGGCGGCGTGGAACCGCGTCAAGCCGCCGTCCTGGCAATACGGTCACGTGAGCGACTTCATCCGGGATGCATCGCGCGCGCGGGTTCGCCTTCTAAGGCCGCTCTGGCAGGTATCAGGTGCACCCGCACGTACATCTCATATGTGACGTAGGTCTTGGGCCGCAACCCGGGACGCACGGAGTCCTCGAGCCAGCGCTGGAGGAACTGGCCCACCGTCTGACGGGCGTCCACGTCCACCGCCAAGCCGAGCTTCTGATCGTGGCGTGCCCGATCGAGCTTCTCGAGCGCCTCCCGCCGGGTGCGTCCGTAAAGGGTTTCGGGCGGCGCTTGCCGCCCTCGTAACCGAGGTTCAGACGAGCGAGCCAGCGACCGTCGGCGCGGTGGTAGGTGATCTACAGGACTGCACTTCCGAGGCACGTAGCCAACCTACTTGAAGCGAAATGCTCCAGTTCTTCCCCGCGAGGTCACTGTATGAGTAAGTTGGACCAGCGAGGCTGCCAATCGAGATCTTGTAGAAGTCCGCTTTCTTCACATCCGGGATCGCAAACGTGAAATGGCAGGTCGCCCGGGTCTCAGCGGTGCCCCCGGTGCCCGAGTCGGACGCCTCAACGAGTAGCCCCTTCCCCACGGTGCTCCGCTGACCCGTCAACTACGAGGACCTCGGTCCCTGATTGAATCCCGTAATCAGGGGTAGTGCTCTGGCCGATGCATTTGTCGATTCCTGTGGTGGTGCTCGGCTCCCCTGAGTAGTACAGGTCACCTTTGATGGTGTGTGATTCCGCTCCTGGTGTGCACGCGACCAACAGCGCGATCAGCCCGGCCGCAACGCCGCGCTTCCAGAACGATCGCGAGGTTGAGAACCATCCCCCTGTGCCCGTAGCTCACCGCACCCGCCTCCCCTTATCCCGAGCTTCGCCCGCCGAATGTTGTCGGCGGCGTCACATCGAGTACGCACGTCGACCCACGGTTAAGCTCGTCCCCTGGACGCTGCGGACCGGGAGCAACCCAACCACGCACGGAACGACCATTCAGGCTTGCCTCGCTCAGGCATCGTATCGATGCCCAATGAGCAGGCGCGGCTCGCTGACGCCCAGAACGACGCCCACGCGGTCGGACTCGGTGTGGACGCCTTGAGACGAATGGAGCATGCACTGACTTGCCACGAGCACACGTCGGCGCGTGGAGGACACATAGGAGTCCGGACTTCCCAGTTCGTAATCCGCCTATCGGCATATCGCCACGAGCGAGAAACTGGCCCTACGCTCGAACTCGCACCAGCCAGCTCTTCAACAAGCTCGCGAGTTCATACAGAGGGCCTCATACGAGAGATCCGGCCTTCGCCCTAGGGTACTGGCCGCGTGCTTGTTCTTCACGCAGCGCGCGCGACGGGCGACGAGACAGGCTGGCGTCGTGGCCCTAAACTCCTCCTTGAACACCTCCCTGGTGCCGTTGGCCCGCCGGTTGCACCAGTACGCGCCTTTGGCCGATCCATCGGGAACCTGAGGTTCAAATGCTTGGTCGCGAGGGCCGAAGAGCCATCGCCGTCATTGGGATCGGCGTGATTCTCGCCGCGTGTTCTTCCGCGGCTGCAAGTATTGCGGCGTCCCCGTCCTCCACCGCGATTGCCCTGCCGAAGATTGGCGACGCGGTTGCGGTACCCGGCGCTGGGTACACCCTGACGGTGATCCGAACGCAGGATTGGTATCCCGATCTGGCCTTGGCACAAGCCATCGCACAGGAACAGCCGTTCGCAGCGGCATCAGGGTCAGGTGACTTCTGCCACCAGAATGGCGACTCTTTCCTCGCCCTTGACCTCAGGGAAGAGGCGACCTCCGATCAGGCAATCTTTACCGGCGTGTTCTTCGATCTGATCGAACCCGGCAGCCTCAAGGGCCATGTGGCGCGGTACGCCTTGAACAATGTGCTGTGTGGGCTCCCCGCTCCACTCACTGGCCTACCGGGACCCGCCCTGACCGAGAATCCAGCGGCACGGAGCGGGGACGTGTTCGAAGGGTGGGTGGTATTTCCAATTAGTGACCAGTTGAAACACGCTGATCCGGTGCTGAGTGTCCCTGGAGCACCGGGCGCCCCATCCGTACACATACTGCTGCATTACTGAGGCTCCACGCGCCCGACGGTCCATAAGTCAGCGGGCGGACGCGACGCCAGCCGGTCAGGCTCGCCCGAGGTTTCAGTCCACGCCGTCCCCGGCCCGAGCCTCCCGCTGCCACGGAGCGCGGCCCGAGCGCATCGTGCACCGAGGCCGCTTACCGGGCGCTTACTAGGACCGAGGCCCGCTCCCGCTGCGGGGGCGATGACTCAGCCACCAGCCAGCCAGAAGCGCGCCGCCCAGCAATAAGGGCCACGCATAGCGGACGGCGAGGACTATGGAGCCGATCAGGGCGACGAAGAGCGCAGCGCCGAGCCCAGCCACGATCCCAACAGCAGCTGCAGTTCCACTCGGGGCGAAATACGGTAATGACCACTAGCGCGATCACGAGGGCGACGGTGGCGAGGCGTCGCCTGCTCCGTGAATGCGGTGGCTCCTGCCGGGTCGTATAGCTCCACCCCTGCTTCTCCACGCGCCGCCTGGCCTCCTTCTCGGATACGGTCACCTGCTGACCCTGTGGCCCGTAGACGAGAACGTTGTCCTTAGGTCGGCTCATCAGCCAAATCAGGCCCAAGACGATGAACCCAATGAACCAAATGATGATGATGATTGTTACCCCGATGCCGCCACCAATTGCCTTGGCTGCGTCACATGTAGCCTGCGAGAGAATCGGGTCGCAGGCGGTGTTCCCTGCCGCCATCGAGCCCCCGACGACCCAAATGATCATCACCACGGTCCAGATGAGAAGCGCCCAGGTTGCCTTGCGCCAATGTGGCATGTCCGACCTCCCCTGTGGAACAAACAACCCCGAGTCTAGGCCAGCGCTCCAGGCCGAAGCGTCTCTGGTGAACGCGGTCCTCGACCGACTATCCGGCCGCAGAGTCGAAGCTGAACTCGGCCGAGCGGCGACTGGGACCGCCAAGGCTCGCTCGATGGTGAAGGGCGTCGGTCGTTGGGGGACGGACGGCGCCCGCGCCGTGTCCACCCCTGTCCGGCCCTAGCGGGCCAGCTTGCCGGTTGTGGGTTCGACTCCCTCCGTCGGCTCCAGCATTCGAGCGTGAGGACGCCATCCGAGCCTGCCCGGGAGATCGACCGACCGCTGCATGACGCCAACAGCGACGCCCTTGGACTCGTTTGTCCGACTGTCACAGTGGCCATGCCAGTGCCCCATCAACCGGCGAGATGGGGACCCGGCGTCTACCCGTCTTACCACTCCTGCTGGATCGCCTCCCGCCACTCGGGCGCGACCGTGTAGTGGTTGCGAGGCGGTGATCCGTCGTAGTGCTTCGAAGAGATGAAGCGGGGGAATGACGGCTGCTGCCTGGCTGATGTTGTTCAGCGACTTCGAGAGACTGTGTGTGCCACGACTTCGACCTCTTTCGCAACATCCCTGCCCCATATCACGAACGATGTCTTCCTCGATGTGAACTCTTGGTCGGGGGCAGTTGTCGACGAGGAACTTGGCGAGTCCTGCCGCAGATACCGGAGTGGACACGTTGCCGAGGTCCCTTACCTCTTCGGTGGAACGATTTCTGACGGGAGGGGCTCCGGCCGGGTGGACGTTCGCTTGTCGAAGGTGCTGAACGCTGACTCTCCGAGAGATAGCATTCGAGTTCCGTCGCGCAGGGACGTGGAACGCCTCTGCGGGACGCCTCGGTGCTGAAACGTTGCTCTGAGTAGGCAATGACCCTGGATCTCCTCGTGGGTGTGGATCGGACTGCTGGTCGACCCGAGACCAGAAGCAGTAGACTCCTCTCTAGGAAACGCAAGTGATTGCGGGGAATTAGTGTACTGCTGCACTCTGTCTTACCCTCGATCGTTGCCCGTCAATCCACCATCAGCCTGACCATGTGTGCGACCCTGACCTTTCAGTGCTCTGGCGATCATCTCTTTCCATTCGATCAGCAGCTTCGCGCTGTCAGCCGACGGGCTCGACGTGGCTGGACCAGTGTTCACATGGTCCCCCACGTGCCGCGTGACAGACCGCCGCGAGGTGGCTGATTCGAGCGGCTCGCAACTCGCCGAGCATCCGCGACGCGCTGAGACAGAGCGACCGCGCAAATCGGCGGCGCAGGGGTACTGGCATCGGATGCTGTGCCGCTGCGGCAGTCGTCTGCCCGGTCCTTGGGGCGGCTGGCGGGCGGCATGTCACGGAGGCGTGGGTAATCTTTTCGGAGCACATCCCCCTCAAATCGGCTCTGCACGTCGAGATGTTTACGCCCGGGCTGACGCTTGACGATGAATGGCAACGTCCGCTGGAGACCAGAGGACAGTTGGTCATACTGTATCGCCCGCCACGCGTGCACGCAGGCTGGAACTGTGGCGATGACTCCGCATACGTCATCAGAGCAGTTTCGTAAACCGACGGTCGTGGGTTCGAATCCCACCTTCGGCTCCAGCCATTCGTGTACGGATCCCGGCCGGACGGCGACCAGCGGTCGCGGTGAAGATCCTGTGATGACGCCCCGGTTGAGGCCCCGGTTGACGCCCACAGCCAGGTTCGCTTCAGTGGTGTGAGCAGTCCGAGCGCGACGAGCAACCGTCGGACCCACCACAACGCTCGCCAGCATGAGGTCGGCGGGCGCCGGCGAGTATGACGCGTCCGCAATGAGACAGCCCGGAGGTCCGATCCAGTTCTGCATGACACGGAACTCGCCCAGGTCCACCTCTCCGTCTCGGCCTGCTCAGACCCGCCCAAGATGTGTCGTGGAACTCTCGCGCCGTGAAACAGGAATTGAGGCAACAGTGACCCTTTCAGGCTGTCGCCATCCTCTCTAGGGTATGGGCCGAGAACGGGAGACTATCAGGGTGACTGCAGAGCAGCCGATCGAGGTTGCACAGGCCCGGTCCGACGCGGCCATTGCCGCATTCGTGGTCGAGCACTACGACCGCCTGCTGGGCCTGGCTCGCATCGTCTGCCGCGACACCGCGGATGCAGCCGACGCGGTGCAGGCTGGCCTGGAACAGGGCTGGCGCAAGCGATCGACGCTGCGCGACGAGGCGCTCCTGCGCCCCTGGCTCGACCGCATCGTCACCCGCGAGGCGATTCGCGTCAGCCGGAATCGCAGCTCGTGGCTCGGCCGCCTGTTCAACCCGCAGCGCGAGCTGACCTGGGTCGAGCCACGCGACCAACGCGCCTCCGAGCCGCCGGCGTACATGGAATTGCGCGCCGCCTTCGAGCGGCTCTCGCCCGACCATCGGGCGGTCGTCGGGCTCCATCTCCACCTTGGCTACTCGGTCGCTGAGACGGCCGCCATCGTCGGGGCGCCGGAGGAAACCGTGCGCTCGCGCCTGCGCGTTGCCAAACAACGGCTGCGCGGCGATCTCGAGGAGTCGCGATCATGACCAAGCCACAGCGCGACGAGACCTTCGACCGGCAACTGCAGGACTTCCTGGCCTGGCACGCAGACGACACCGCCGGGGCGCCGATCGCGATGGACGTTGCATCTCGGATCAGCTCGCGCCTTGGGGCGGCAACGGCAGGAACCCGGCTCGGGCTCCACCTCGTGTGGGTGGTGGTGGTGGCCCTGCTGATCGCGATGCTTGTTGGCCTTGGCCTTCTCGGTGCCATGCGGTTTCTGCGGCCGCTCGGTCCACTCAGCAACGGCTGGATTGCGTTCTCGACGCAGCCTGGCTGCTGCGAGGGCGGGCACGACTACAACGGCGTCGGTGGCGACATCTATCTGGTGCGGGATGGCGTCGACGCGACGCTAATCGTCAGTCGTGGCCCCGGGAATGCCTCGAACGTGTGCCCCGCCTTCTCACCTGACGGTCGAACGCTGGTGTACGGCCATCGAGACGGCGCAGGCCGCGCCCTGATCCTGCTCGCGGTGAGTGCCGACGGCTCGGTCTCCGAGACCGCACGTCTCGACCTGCCCGATGACAGCGAGGACGAGTGCCCTGTCCGCGCTGGTCCGCGGACGGGACTCGGCTCGCCTACCTTGACGGCCTCTCCTACGACGGAACGGGAACCGCGCCAGGAAACCTCGTCGTGCGCGGTCTCGACGGCTCGACATTGCGGCCCGAACCCGGAGACCCGAGCAGGAGGATCTCACCCCGCGTCGACCCCACGATTGGCCGCCGCTCCCGTCACCATCCGGAGAGTGGGTTGCCTTTGTGGACGATCGCGGCGTCATGGTCGAGCGGCCGGACGGATCGGATGCGCGTGTCCTTCTGACGCTCGAGGAGTTCGCTCGGATGATCGGCTACAGCCACGGCGAAAGCGTGGCGCCGTACTCGATCCCGGCCTGGTCTCCGGATGGCAAGTACGTGTTGGCCGAAGGCGATGTCAGTGGGCTCGACTTCGCCATGGTCGCAATTTCCATCGAGAGCCCGACACAGTCGAACGTCCTTGCCCCAGTGGTTCCCGTCAACTGTGCCAGCTGCTGGCCGGGTCGCGGCGACGCGTCCTGGCAGCCGGTCTTCGGGGGATCGAAAGAATGAGTCCGGCAGTCCGTGGGCGGCCGCAGGAGGTTGAGCGATGATCTGTGCTCTGCGTGCGTCTTTGCTGTTCGTGATCATTGTGCTGAGTGCCGGATGTTCGTCGGCCTTCGACACGTCGCCTTCGGCGGCGCTGAGCCATTCCGCTGTGCCAACCGCGTCGCCCGCGGTGGCTCGGCAGCTCAGCGGCCGGGTCGTCGGCGCGCCGAGCAATGACACCACCTACCCGAGCTACTCGGTCGAGGTCCCGGCGGGCTGGTCAATGACCGGTCCGTTCGTGATCCGTGTGCCGCCGGAGGTGATGGGCCTCAGCGTCTGGGACGCGATACAGGTGCCGACCGACCCGTGCCGTTGGCAGTCAACGATGACGACACCAGGCCCAACGGTCGACGACCTCGTGAATGCGCTCGTCGCCCAGCGAACGCGCGACGCATCGACGCCAACCGAAGCGACGCTGGCAGGCTACAAGGGCATGTACCTCGAGTGGTCGGTCCCGGCCGACATGGTGGACGGTGAGAAGTGTGACCCTTGGCCGGACAACGGTTACCGCGACTTCGTCAGCTTCCTGGGCGTCGGCGACAGCGAGCGGTACCAGCAGATGGCCAATCAGGTCGACCGACTTTGGGTGCTCGACGTCAACGGGCGGCGGCTCGTCGTCGACGCGACCTACTCGCCGGATGCGACCGACGCCCAGAAGGCCGAGCTTGACCAAGTTGCCGAATCGCTGATGTTCGACAAGCCCTAGCATCGGTTCCTAAACCGACGGTCGTGGGTTCGAATCCCATCAGATCCGATACAGGCGTCGGGCATTCCCCGACAGGATCGCGGCACCGATGGCAGCCGCCTCCGGGTTGCCCATCCGGTCCGCTGTGATCTCGGCTCCCAGGACCGCCGTGAGGGCTTCGCGCCACAGCGTCGCCCCGCGCCGGTGCATCTCGGGGAAGGAGTGCCCGTCCGTCCCCGCCAGCAGTTTCGTGGTTGGACACAGCTCGAGCGCCTCGGCTATCGCCGACCGTGCGCCCGCGCTCCCGAGGAGCGGGATAGTGAGCGAGAGAACCGGAGCGCGTGCTCGAAGCACTCGTACTCGGTGGAGGTACCGGGCAAACGCCGGCCACCTCCGAGCGCTTGACCGCGAGGTACGCCGAGCTGCGCAGCGGACCGAGCGCCTCCATCAGCAGCGCGTCGCGCTCCAACGCATCGAGCGCCTCCCCGAGCGAGGTCGGGTAGCGAGTGATCCCTCGGCGCCTGCGTTCCCTGTCGTTGAGCGTGCCAGGATCGACGTCCAGCGGGTCGCCGGGATCGAGCCGTCGCCGGATGCCGTCAAGGCCTGCGAGGAGCAGCCCGCCGAGCGCGAGGTGCGGGTTGCCGGTCGAGTCCGACGCCTTGAGCTCCAGGTTGGTCGACGCTGCGACTCGGCCTCGCATGGGTGACGCGATGCGCACCGCCGCCTCGCGGTTATCCATCCCGTAGCAGACATACGCGCTCGACCAGTGCATCGGCTGGAGGCGCCGATAGCTGTTGACGCTGGCGCAGGTCAACGCCAGCAGGCCGGGCAGGTGCTCGAGCACCCCGCCCATGAAGTGGTAGCCCGCCTGCGACAACCCGTGACGATCGGTCGGGTCGTGGAGTGCGTTGGTCCCGTCGCCTCCGGTCCGCCAGAGCGAAAAGTGGATATGGGTGCCGTTCCCGGCCTGGTCGGCGATCGGCTTGGGGGCGAGGGTCGCCCACATCCCGTGCCGACGGGCCACGCCTCGCGCGGTCATCCGGTAGAGGGCATGGCGGTCGGCGGCGGAGAGCGCCGGTGCGTGGTGGATCGACAGCTCCTGCTGCCCGTGCCCGAGCTCCGGGTAGTACTCCTCGACCTCCAGGCCCTGCGCCTCGAGCGCCCGGGCGAAGTCGACGGTGAAGTCGTGGGCGGCTTCGAAGCCGGCGGCGGAGAAGCAGAGGCTCTCATCGATCGGGAGCAGCCGTTCCGTGCCGTCCGGCACCGCCTCGCGTCGTGCGAGGGTGAACTCGGGCTCGAATGCGGCCACCAGCTCCAGGCCGTCCCGGGCGGCCTCGGCGACCGCCCGCTTGAGGAAGGAGCGCGGGCACGCCTCCCACGGGTCGCCGTCGAGCCGCACCATGTCGGCCATCATCGCTCCCGCCCCGGGAGCGTAGGGGAGCAGGACGAAGGTGTCGGGATCGGGCACCAGTCGGACCTCGCCCACCGGGCCCATGCCGGGCACCGGCTGCAGCTGGTCGAGCATGTTCATCGCCTGCATGGCAAGGGTCAGCCCGATGCCGGTCTCCATCCGGTCCGGGAGCGTGGACCGCGAGGTCGCCTTGCCCCGGATCACGCCACCGTGGTCGACCCACATGAAGCGGACGAGCTCCAGGTTCGCCTGATTCGCCGCGGTGACCACGGTTGCGGGGTCGCGACCACGCGGGCTGCCCTCAACCTCGCCGGGAGTGCTCTCGACCATCTGCCGCGCTCGCCTGCATATCGGATCGCCACCCTATCAGACCGATGCCAGGGGTGACGGGGTCGACCCTTTGGCTCGGCGCCGAGCCAACCGTGGTCAGGGAGGAGTCCGTGGCGTCCCGACGCAGGACATTGCCGTTGGCCTGGTCTGGCGGCGGCCGCCCGCATTGCGTCGTGGCGTGGGCGGACGCGTGACCGTGGTCGTCGCGTATCCTGCCCGAATGGCGAGGAAGAAGGCGACCGCGGCGAAGACGCCCCCCGAGGACTGGATGGCACCCGACGAGGCGCGTGCCCTCCGGGAGGGCTGCGACCGCGCGTTGCAGGGCCACGGAATCCGCAGCGTGGCCGACTCGATCGCCGAGATCCAGTCCCTGCCGGCCGAGGATCTGGCGTCAGACGTGTATGGCAACGGCGGAGCGGTCACTGCGCTGGAGACGGAGGTCCGCGAGCTGCTCGGCAAGCCTGCCGCGGTCTTCATGCCCAGCGGGACCATGGCGCAGCAGATCGCGCTGCGGATCCACGCCGACCGCCGGGGGCGGAGGGTCGTCGCCTTTCACCCGACCTGCCACCTGGAGCTGCACGAGGACCAGGCGTACCAGCGCATGCACGGGCTCTTCGGCCGCACCCTGGGAGACGGCCGCGGCCTGATCACCATCGCGGACCTCGAGTCGGTGCACGAGCCACTCGCCGCACTCCTCATCGAGCTTCCGCAGCGCGAGATCGGCGGGCGGCTGCCGGCCTGGGACGACCTCGTGGCGCTGGTCAACCTGGCGCGCGAGCGCGGCGCCGCGGTCCACCTCGACGGCGCGCGCCTCTGGGAGACGGGTCCGTTCTACGACCGCCCTCTGTCACGAGATCGCCGCACTCTTCGACAGCGTCTACGTCTCGTTCTACAAGGGCCTGGGCGGGCTGACCGGCAGCGTCCTGCTGGGCGAGGCAGACCTGGTCGACGAGGCACGGGAATGGCGCCATCGGCACGGCGGGACGCTCTACAACCTGTGGCCCTACGCGGCCGCGGGCCTTGCCGGCCTCCGCCTGCGTCTGCCGAGGATGGGCGACTACGTGGCCCACGCGCGAGCGATCGGCGCCGCCCTGACCGGCATCGAGGGCGTCGAGGTTGTTCCCGATCCTCCGCAGACGCCCATGATGCACGTCCACCTGCGCACGACCGCGGCGGCGGTCAACGCCGGCATTCGGCGAATGGCGACCGAGCAGGGACTGTGGACCTGGGGCGGATCCACCGCGACCGACACGCCGGGCATCCGGCGGATCGAGTTGACCGTGGGCGACGCAACCCTGGCGTTCGCGCCGGATGCGGTCGCAGATGCCGTCCGGGAGCTCCTTCCGGCGCCCTGATGTCGGCACCGGTTCGACGCTCGCATGACGCGCGACGCCTGGGTCGTCGCGCCCTGGGCCTGACCCTGGGCGTTGCCGCAGCCGCGGACGCGACGCTGGCGCTCGGCCACGAGGCGGGTACACAGGCGCCGACCGTGACCTCCCTCGTGGCGGTCGCCTTCGACCCCTTGCCCTGGATCGGCTCGATCGTGGCGTTGGCGGGCTACCTGTGGCTGGTGCGGCGGGTCAACCGTGCCCATCCGAGGGCCCCGGTTGCCGCCTGGCGGGTGGCGGCCTGGGTCGCGGGCGTCCTCATCATCCTCGTGGCGCTCGTATCGGCGATCGACCTCTACGCAGACGACCTGCTCACCGTCCACATGGTCCAGCATCTGCTGCTGGCCATGGTCGCGCCGCCCCTGCTCGCCCTCGGCGCCCCGATCACCCTGATCCTTCGCGCGGCCACGCCGCGCGTTCGGCATCGGTGGCTGCTGCCGGTCCTCCATTCGCGAGCGGTGCGCATCGTCGCAACGCCGGCCGTTGCCTGGACCCTCTTCACCGCGGTGATGTGGTTCTCCCACTTCAGCCCGCTCTACGAGGCGGCGCTGGAGGATCCCACGATCCATGTGCTCGAGCACGCCCTCTTCGTCGCCACGGGCATCCTCTTCTGGTGGCCGGTTATCGGCGCCGATCCCATGCCGCGCCGCATAGGCCACGGTCGTCGCTTCGTCTACCTTCTGGCCCAGATGCCCGTCAACGCCGCCGTTGGCCTGGCCATCTATTTCGCGCCATCGGTCCTCTACGCTCACTACGCGACCGCCGAGCGTGGGTGGGGACCCAGCCCGATGCTCGACCAGCAGGTGGGCGGCCTGCTGATGTGGACGGTCGGCGACCTGATCCTGCTCGTGGCGGTCACCGGGGTGCTGGCCGCCTGGATGCAGGCCGATGCCCGCCGCTCGCGGCGGGCCGAGTCGCGGACCGGCAGGTGCCGTTCGCGGTCAAGGCCGAACGCGTGGGTCGGACGGTCGTCGTGCCGAGAGGAGGCCGCATGACTCCCACCTGCTTCGTCGGAATCGACCCCGGTCGGTATGGCCATGGCGTGGTCGCCCTGGCCGCCGATGGCCAGGTCCTGCTGCGCGAGAAGGTCGACAACCGCGAGGAGGCCATCGTCGAACTCATCGCCCGCGTCGTCGATCTGGCGAGCGGACCGGGACGGGCGCTCTGGGTCGCCGAGGCCAACGCCGGCGATGGCGCGGTGCTCATCGGTGAGCTGCTGGCCCACGGTGAGGCGGTCGCCACGCTCACCCCCAACGAGGTGGCCGCCCGTCGCAAGGGTCGGCGACAGGCGCACAAGACCGACCTCATCGACGCGGAGATCTGTGCCTCGATCGGACGCGAGAGCCACACCGGGCTGCGCCGCCTGGCGCCGGTGCCCGAGACCGTCGCCGAGCTGCGCGTGCTGAGCCGCTATCAGGACGCGCTGATCCGGGATCGGACGCGGCTCATCAACCGCCTGCGCTACCTGCTCAGCCAATACTGGCCCGAATTCCTTGCCTCGCATGCGTTCGCCGCCCTCGACGGCGACGCGGTGACCGCCTTGCTGTCGACCTTCCCAACGGCCACCATGCTGCGCACCCAGAGTGCCTTCGAGCTGGCCGCCTTCCTGGCCGCCCAGCGCTATCGACGTCGCCCGCTGCAGCGCGCCGAGCAGCTGCTGGCCGCGGCTCAGATCGGCCCTCGACCGCAGGAGGCGGTGTATGGCCGCCTCGTGGCCGAGGTCGCTGGCGAGCTGGGCGCGCTCAAGCGCCGGATCGGCGAGCTCGATGCGGAGATCCGCGACCGTTTCTTGACCCTGCCCGAGGCGCCGATCATCCTCAGCCTGCCGGGGATGAGCCACCGCACCGGCCCCCGCTTCCTGGCTGAGGTCGGCACGCTGGCGCGCTTCAGCTCGCCAGATGCCC
Organism: uncultured Chloroflexia bacterium; assembly: GCA_963773405.1. GTDB lineage: Bacteria > Chloroflexota > Limnocylindria > QHBO01 > QHBO01 > CAVXEH01. The sequence continues at coordinate 210,508 of CAVZAQ010000003.1, forward strand.
TGGCCAGTTATGCGGGCCTGACGCCCACGGTGTGGCAGTCGGGCGGCTCCTCGGGCAGCCATTACCTGTCTCGTCGCTGCAACCTGCGCCTGCGCCAGGCGTTGTGGTCGGCTGCCATCGGCAGCCTCAAGACGCCCGCCTCGCGTCGCTTCTATCTCCGCAAGCGCGATGAGGGCAAGTCGCACTCTCAGGCGCTCATTGCCCTGGCCCGCACCAAGCTGCGCGTGCTGTGGACCATGCTCCAGGCGGGCACCCTGTTCAGCCCCGAGCGGGCCCTCGAGGCCGCTTGACAAAGATGGACATCCTTGCCGTTGGTCTGCGGACGATAGGGCCGGGTGCGGGTCTGGGGCCGAGTGCCCAGCACGGCCCGGTAGGCGGCCGAGCGGTAGGCCCAGCCGTTGTCGGTCATCACCCGTTCGACGCGCAGGCCGTCGCGGGCCAGCTCGGCGAGGGCGATCTCCAGTGCGCCAGCCGCACTGGCCCCGCTCTCGTCGGCGACCGGGACCACCACGCTGCGCCGGCTGGCGATCGTCGACGAAGACCTCGAAGTGGTCGTAGCCCAGCCCGGAGCGGTGGGAGTGGGGTGCTGCCGCCCGCCCGAGGACCCGGTGACCGCCGCCGTCGGGGATCGCGCCCCAGCTTCTTGTGGTCCTGGTGCAGCAGCGCGCCGGGATGGCAGGCCTGGTAGCGGCGCACGGGCAGGTCAGTCGGTCGGTCGCTGTCGGCCAGGCGCGGGACACCCGCCCGGCGCAGGACGGCGGCCACGGTCGAGGGCGGATGGCCGAGCAGGGGTCCCAGCCGGTCGGGTCCCCAGCGCCAGGTGTGGCGCGCGGCCAGGATGCGCTCGGTCTCGGCCGCGGGTGTCAGCCGCGGCGAGTGATGCGGTCGCGAGCTGCGATCGATCAGCCCGGGCCGGCCCTCCGCGCGGAAGCGGCGGATCCACTTGTAGCCGGTGGCGCGGCTGACGCCCTGGGCCCTGGCGGCCGTCGGGACGCTCCAGCCCTCGACCAGCACCGCCTGACCAGCACTCCCTAGCCGCTACAGGACGTAGAGCGTCGAGAAGAGGAAGAGCCAGACCACGTCGACGAAGTGCCAGTAGTAGCTGGCCGCCTCGACGGCCGTGTGGCGCTCGCTCGAGACAAGGCCACGCCGCGCGCGGTTCGCCACGATGGCGATGAAGATCAGCCCCACGAGGACGTGACCGCCGTGGAAGCCGGTCAGCGTGTAGAACGTCGAGCCGAACACGCCGTCGCGCAGGCCGAACCCGTTGTTCAGGTACTCGAAGGCCTGGATGGAGAGGAAGGCCAGGCCCAGGACCAGGGTGATCCCCAGCCAGCGCAGGAGCCGCCCGCGATCGCCTCGCGCGGCGGCCCACACGCCCAGCTGCATCGTGACGCTGCTCGACACGAGCAGGATCGTGTTGATACCCGGCAGCAGGATCTCCGGCCGCTCGCCGCCGAAGTTCTCCGGCGGCCAGGTGCCGCTGTCAGCCCGGATCACGAAGTAGGCGGCGAACAGGGCGCCAAAGAGCATCACCTCCGACGCGATGCCCAGGCGAACGCCGAGCAGCATGTTGCTGCGCGCCTTGGCCGCGTCCTCCGTGCCATGGCCTAGCGCGCCGTGCCCTCCCGGGGTCGTGGTTGCCGCAGGAGCGGTCATGGTGCGGGATGCCCCGGGGCCGGCGCGGGCCCACCAGCCGGCATGGGCGGGCTGCCGTACTGGTACGGAGTGCCGGTCACCGTCGGAATGTGCTCGAAGTTCTCGATGGGCGGCGGCGAGAGGCAGAGCCATTCCAGGGTCTGCGCATTCCACGGATTCGCATCGGCCAAGGGACCATGCCTCCACGAGCGGACCATGTTGTAGACGAAGAGGGCGACCGAGAGCGCGATGTTCACGGCTGCGAAGCTGATGAAGAGGTTCACCCCACCCAGCTCCGCCGGATAGTCGGCGACCCGGCGCCGCATCCCCTCGATCCCGAGCCAGAACATGGGCAGGAAGGTCGCGTTGAAGGCGATCGTGAACCACCAGAACTGGATCCTCCCCAGCCGCTCGTCGTACATCCGTCCGGTGATCTTGGGGAACCAGTAGTAGGTCCCGGCGAAAAGGCCGTAGATCGTGGATCCAATGATCGTGTAGTGGAAGTGGGCGACCACGAAGAACGTGTCGGAGAGGGTGATATCGGTTGGGACGTCCGCGAGGTAGACGCCGGTGATCCCGCCGACCAGGAAGGCCCACAGGAACCCGAAGACCCACAGCATCGGCACGCGGAAATGGATTCGCCCCAGCCAGATGGTGCCAATGGCGCTCAGGAAGACGACCCCGGTCGGCACGGAGATGAGCTCGGTCGTGAACATGATCGGGATGTGGAAGAAGTCCGCCATTCCACTGACGAACATGTGGTGCGCCCAGACCATGAAGCTGAGCACGCCGATCATGATGAAGGCGAGGACGGCGACCGGGTAGGCGAAGAGCGGCTTGCGCGCGAAGACGGGGACGATCTCCAGGATGGCGCCCAGGCCCGGCACGGCCATGATGTAGACCGCGGGGTGCGAGTAGAACCAGAACAGGTGCTGGAAGAGGATGACGTCGCCGCCGCGACTCGCGCGGAAGAACGAGGTCCCGATCAGCCGGTCGAAGAGGACCATCGTGAAGGCGCCGGCCACGACGGAGGTGGCGACCAGTCCGAGGGTCGCGGTGACGGTCAGGGCCCAGACGAAGATGGGCATCCGCATCAGGGTCATCCCGGGGGCCCGCATCCGGAAGACGGTGGTGAGGAAGTTGATCGAGCTGAGAATCGAGGAGAAGCCAATGGTCACGAAGGCCATCATGTAGGCCTGTTGGCCAAGGTTCGCCTGCTGGCTGAGGGGCGGGTACGCGGTCCAGCCCGTGTCGAAACCGCCGAGCAGCGGGTTGATGGCGACGAGGAGCACGGGAAGCGGAAGCATCCAGTAGCTCAGGGCGTTGGCCTTGGGGAAGGCCATGTCGCGGGCCCCCACCATGATCGGCACCAGGTAGTTGCCCAGGCCACCGATGATCGAGATCAGGGCGACGGTGATCATCATCGCCCCGTGGGTGCTCATCACCGTGTTGTAGGTGTCCTTGCCCAGGAGCAGGCCGGGCTGCGCGAGCTCGAGACGCATGAACATGGCGGCTATGCCGGCTGCCATGAACACCACGAAGGCGGTGACCAGGTACTGGACGCCGATCACCTTGTGATCCGTGGTGAACCGGAAGTAGCGGCGCCAGTCGCCCGCCTTGCCGTGGGCCGCGTGCTCCTCCGCGGGGTCGACCTCCCGGCCGGCGGCCCAGGTCAGCCAGAAGCGAAGGGCGCCAATGCCCAGCAGGAAACCAAGCAGCGCGCCGAGGTAGCCGAGGGCCAGCAGATGACCCTCCTCAGTGTTCTGACCCGACGGCAGGTTGGAGGCCAGCAGAAGGCCCGGGCCTACCGCCGCGCCCACGATGGCGCCGGCCACGGCGCGCACGAGACCGGGGCGGAGCAGGGGGGATGCGGTGCGGGCAAGACTCATTGCGGAGGCTCCTGCGGCAGTTGGCTCAGCCAGGCGTCAAGGTCCGGCTGTTCGGAGACGACGAAGGTGAGGAGCATGTCGGTGTGACCCAGACCGCACAGCTCCGCGCAGCGTCCCGCGTAGGTGCCGGCCACGGTGGGCGTGGTGTACGCCTGCGTGACGCGGCCCGGCACGGCATCCTGCTTGACCCCCAGAGCGGGAAGCCAAAGGGAGTGAATCACGTCCTCCGACTCGATCAGGAGATGCACGCGCTGGTCGAGCGGTACGATGCAGCTCGGTGGAGCTGGCGCCGTTGGGGTACGTGAAGTGCCACTCCCACTGCTGGCCCTTCACGTGGACCTCGAAGTTGGATTGCTGCGCGCCGCGGATCTCCACCAGGCCAATCGTCCCGTACACGAAGAGGCCCAGAACCATGACCAGGGTGATTCCCAGCCAGACCGCCTGCGCCCCGGTGTGGCCGTGCATGGGCGGGCCGTCGGATGCGTCGCCGGCCGGCGCGCGGAAGCGGAGCGCTGAGTAGGCCATGCCCACGACAACGAACCAAAGGACGGGCATGGATACGACCGTGAGGAGGACGAACGTGCGGTCCTCGATAACGGCCTCCTTGGACGCGATCTCGGGCAAGACCTGGATGCCGGCCATGAGCACCATGGTCACGGCCGACAGCACCGCCCAGACGAGGGCGGCCGTGAGCAGGTGGCGACGGTCGCTCATGGGCGCACGCGGAAGGGGAGGGCGCGCCATGCGGCGCGCCCGATGCGGTGACTCATCGGGTCAGCGGATCACTGGACCGTGAAGTCGGTATGCATTCCCTTTTGGTAGTGCAGCAGGTCCTGATCGTGGATGTTGCAGAAGATCACGTAGTGGCCCGGAGCCAGGTCGGTCAGGGTGATGCTCTGGTCCTCGCCGGGCTTGACGGATCCGATCTCGCTCGGGTCGCCTGCCTCGGACAGTGCCGAGTCGTCCTCGCTGACCTCGCCATCGGCGTTGGTCGGCAGGTCGGCGGAGTTCAGGTCCGTCTTGCGGATGACGAACTCGTGCTCCTTGTCGCCGTCATTGTGGACCTTGATCGTCAGCGTCCCGGCATGGAACGTGGCATTGGCCAGCGAGATCTGCCACTCCTTCTCGGTGGCGTTTACGGTCTGCTCCCCGCTGCTGCTCCCGCTTCCGTTTGATGAGCACGCCACCAGCAGGCCGGCAATCGCGATCAGGGCTGTCGCCCTGTGCACGGTCTTGGACACCCTCTCCTCCTCGCGTAGATGGGGCAGGAGCGCAGCCGCGGCGGCTCGGAACGCACCCGCTCACGCCAAGGATGGTTGGCGGCTTGCGGCAGTTCCTATACTCCGAACCAGCCATTTTGTGGAGTCCGCATTGACCACTCCGTCGTACGCGCCCAAGACGGTCGGAGAAGTTTCCGGAGCATCAGTCGCGCCGAGCCCATGGCGGCGGTGGCGACCGCCGACCGGTCCCCTCGCCCGATCCGCCTGGCCGCCGCGATCGGTCGACGGCCGCGGCTCCTCGAGGCGGGCCTCGACGTTGCCGCGGTCATCTTCATCGTCCTGGCGTTCGCCACCAGTGCGCTCTCGGCGGAGTTCCTCTTCCACTGTGTCTTCGTGGTGCTCGTCCTGCACGCGTTCCTGTTCGGGCTCCGCGGCACCCTGCTGCGAATCGTGCTGGTCAGCGTGCCACTCGTGGCCCGCGCGGATGCCCAGGTGCTGGGCATGAGCCTCCCGGCCCTTGAGCTCACCGAATGGCCGCTCATGTTCGTGATTGCCGGGGTCGTGGCGTGGATGGCGGACATGCGGCGCGAGACGGCGCAGCGCTATGCGGCTCTCTTCCGCCAGGCGAGCGAGCGCCTCCTGACGGTGGAGGAGGACGAACGGCGGCGCGTCGCCGGCGAGCTGCATGACGGCGTGGGTCAGATGCTGACCGCCCTGGCCCTGGGTCTCGACGCGGCCGCCGGGGAGCGCCGCGCCGACGCGAATGCGGCCCGTGGTGCTGAAGGCCCGCCAGCTCGCCGACCGGGCGCTCGCCGAGACCCGGGACCTCTCGCATCGCATGCGCCCCACGCGGATCGAGGAGCGCGGGCTGCTCGCGGCGATCACGGACCTTGCTTCGCAGTCGGGCTTCCGCATCGACCTGGCCGCGTCGCCGGAGGACCCTGCCGCGTGGCGCCTCAATCCGACCGCGATGGTCGAGATCTTCCGGATCATCCAGGAAGCGCTCGCCAACGCCGCGCATCACAGCGGCGCAGCCGGGGCACTGCTCACGGTCGCGCATCAGGCGCCCGCGTCGTCGTGGAGGTGGCCGATGGCGGCCACGGTTTCGATCCCGCGAAGGTCCGCGACTCCGGCATCGGCCTGGCCGGCATGCGTGAGCGTGCCCGACTCCTCGGAGGTGAGCTCTCGATCGTCACGTCCCCCGACCATGGAACGCGCGTCCGCCTGGATGTACCCCTCGACCCCGAGCAATGAGGTTGCCGCATCATGCCCACTCGGATCGGCATCGTCGATGACCACGCCCTCGTTCGCGAGGGCCTTCGGATGATTCTGGACGCCCAACCGGATATGGAGGTCGTTGGCGAGGCCGGCGATGAGGCGAGCGCGTTCGCCCTCGCGTGGAGCCGCAGGCCAACAGTGATGCTCGTCGACCTCACCCTCGATGGAGGGGATGGGCTGGCGCTGGTGCGAGACCTCACCAGCCGGCATCCGAGGGTCAGGCTGATCATCGTGACCATGCACCATCACCCGGAGACGGTGCGGCAGGCATTCCTCGCCGGCGCGGCCGGCTACATCGTCAAGGGGGCTGCGAGCGCGGACCTGATCGCCGCCGTGCGCGCGGTGGCGCAGAACCAGCATTACGTGCATCCGGTGGTCGCATCGGTCGTGGTGGTGGACTCCCTCCGCTGGCTTCGCCAGTCGGACCGTCTCAGCTCGCGCGAGGCGGAGGTGCTGCGCCTCGTCACCGCGGGGCGGACCGCGATCGAGGCCGGCCGCGTGCTCGGCATCAGCGCCCACACCGTCCGACGGCATCTCGCGAACGTCGGGGCAAAGGTCGGCGTCCACGGTCGCGTCGCGCTCACCCGGTACGCGCTCGAGCATCACCTGGTCCAGGACGAGGCCTGAGGCACGGGCGCGGCGAGGGACAGCCCCGTGAGGTCGAGAGGTCACCGGGCTGAAGACCGGGGTGCACGCCGGGAGCCGCGATGCGCGCGCGCGGTCGTGGCGTTCGGGGTGATCTGCCTGCTGGCAGCCGGGCGCCTGGGTTGCGACACGGCCGCTGGGCAACGGGGGATCGCGTGGGGCCGGCCGGCAGCGGCGCGCCGTCGGAGATCGGGATCGAGGTCGGCGACGCCGCCCCCGAGCTCACCGACGCGAACGGTCAGCCGATCATGACCGATCTCGACGGCGCCCCCGTCCGACTCGCCGACTACGCAGGGCACCCGGTCTGGATCGTCTTCTGGGCGACCTGGTGCACGCCCTGCCAGGAGGAGGCGGCCGACATCGTCGCCGCGTACCACGCCCATCGGGATGCCGGCCTCACCGTGCTCGCGATCGATGTCCAGGAACCCACGACATCGGTCCGGCAGTTCGTGGCAGACCACGGCCTCGACTACCGGGTCGCGCTCGACCCCACCGCCGCGATCCAGGCCCGATACGGCGGCTGGGGGCTGCCGGTCCATTTCTTCCTGGACGGGCGTGGCACGATCCGGGACCGGTACATCGGCCAGCTGACCCGGGAGACCATGGAAGAACGGCTGACGACGATCGTCGGGTCGTGAGGCGGCCGGCTACGGAAGGGGCGGCAGGGCCTTGAGCAGCGGCTCGATCTCGTCCCGGGTCACCATCGTGTCCCAGGATGCCGCGATCCGGCCATCTGCCCCGATGAGGTAGACCCACGGCTCGCGCAGGTCGCCGCTCGGCGTCTGCAGCCAGTCGATCGCGGTCTGGTTCACGGTGCCGGACTCAAAGTCCTCGTAGATCTCGATGTGGATGAAGCCTGCGCGGTCGGCATACGCCTTCGCCAGGTCGGAGACCATGTCGGTCACCGGACCGCAGAAGCGGCTGACGCAGTAGACCGGGGTCGAGAACACCACGAGCGCTGGATGGTGTGCCGCGACTGCGTCGGCGATGGACACGTCGTGGAGCTCCGGATCAGGGATCGCGTCGCCACTCGCCGCGCGCGAGTCGATCGAGACCGGCGCCACGCCCGGCGTCCCCTCGACCGGGTTCTCGCTGAGGAGCGCCGCATCACCGACCTCCGGCACGATGGGGGTCGCCAGGACCTCGAAGGAGGCATCGGCCGTGAATGCCGTCCCGTCATCGAGGGTGCCGCTCGAGGTCACCCGCCAGTAGCCAGCGACGGGGAAGGTGATCGACTCGACGCCGTACAGGCCGCGACCGTCGGCGGGCGCGGTCAGGGAGGGAGCGCTGCCACTCCCCGATGGCGTGCCGGGGATGGGGAGGAACTGCGCCGTCTCGGAGGGCACGGCGACCGCCGGATCCGGGGTGCTGGTCTTGCGTCCCCAGATATCGGAACGCCATGTCGACGCTCCCGAAGCTGACCCACCGGTTGTCCGCCCCCAGGATCGCGACGATGAGGCGTCCGGGATGACCGGCGACCAGCTGGTAGCTCGCGACCTGGGCCACGATCCCGGGGCCGATGGTCGACGTCGCCGCGCCGGCCGACGGAACGGTCGACCCACCGGACGGTCCCGCAGCCGGTCACCAGCAGCAGCCCCAGCGCCAGGATGGCCGTGAGGTGGAGCCGGCGGGTCACGGGCATGACGGCACCGCCTCTCCAAGCGAACGGAGCGCGTCGCCGGCGACGCTCCGCAGCGTGGCGAGGTCTGCCGGCAGACCCGGCGCCGAGGATTCCGCGAAATCGGCCTCGACCCGTTCCATCGACTCGAGGAGCCGGGCGGCGAGCGATCGGTCGACACCCGGATCCGCGGCGAGCGCATGGAGCGGCTCATGCGCCTCGTTCTCGAACGCCCGCTCGGCGGCCGTCGCGTCGGGCATGGCGTTGATCGCGCGCAGAGCCCCGTCGCGGCGCTCACCAGGTCGGCCTGATCCGACGAAGACGCAGCGCTGCGGAGCGGTTGGGCCGTTTCGCCGCCCGGCGCGCAGGCGGCGAGCGACGTCACGAGGACGCCCAGCCAGGCGCAGGTGAGGGCGCGCCGGACGCGGTGCGAAATGGGAGTCCGTTCGATGGGCGGCATCGGCAAGGCCAGATTGTACGGGCCGCATCCAGTCCTGAACGGACTCCAGCACAACCAAGCGGACCGCCGCCGATCCGGCTCGCAGCGAACCAGTGGGTCGCTGCTCGAGCCCCACGCGGGGCCCGAAGCATCAGGTCTGGGCCGTGTCCAGGCCTGATCCGGCGGGCGCGTCGAGCACGCGCGCGCGAACGTCGCTGAAGCGGGCCGTCGCGAGGCCGATCGTCGAGTCGGCAGCGCCGTAGTAGAGGTGCAGCCGGTCGGCGCCCTCGTCCAGGATCCAGCCGCTCGGGAACACGACGTGGCCCACGTCGCCGGTCAGCTCGTAGGGCGCATGTGGTCCGAAGACCCATTCGTCGGTCCGATGAAGAACCGTTCGCGGGTCGTCGCTGTCGAGGAGGGCCAGCCCCGCGCGGTAGATGGGACCGGCCGCCGTCAGGCGGACGCCGTGGTACATGACCAGCCAGCCATCCGCGGTCTCGAGCGGCGGCGGGCCCAGGCCAATCTTCCCCGCGTCCCACCAGCCGCCGTCGCGCGCCTCTATCAGGAGCGTGTGATCGCCCCAGTGCAGAAGGTCGGGAGAGAACGAGACCCACATATGGGCTCCGCCGCGCAGCGGGGACGGGCGGTGGATCATTGCCCAGCGGCCGTCAAACCGGCGAGGAAAGAGGGCGGCGTCCTTGTCCTCGGGCGGCATGACCGGCCCAAGGCGGTGGACGCTGTGGAAGTCACGGGTGGTGGCCAGCGACACGAGCGGGCCGCGGCGGCTGTAGGCCGTGTAGGCGATCACCCACTCCGCGCGCTCGGGCAGCCAGGTGAGGCGGGGATCTTCGCAGCCCCAGATCTCCTCGGGGAAATGGTCGACATCGGGCCGCAGGAGCGGCTCGGGATCGAAGCGCCAGTTCGAGACGCCGTCTGCGCTGCGGGCGACGTGGAGCTGCGAGATGCCGCGAAGGTCCTCCGCGCGGACGAGCAGGATCGTCTCATCTCCCACCCGGGCGGCTCCCGGGTTGAAGACGGAGTTCACGAGGTACGGCAGGTCCGTGGCGCTCAGGATGGGATTGGCCGTCGAACGCTCAAAGAGCGGGGTGTCCTGCAGCCGCGTCATGCTCGTGACCCCACCACCAGCGGTCCCCTCGCGAGGCGATTGACGGACGGCATCGCGGTCGAGCTCCTTGCCCGCATGACTCGGATGTGCTCGAGGGCGAGCAGCCACATGAGCGTGGATTCGGCCCCCTGGTTCGTGTTGACGCCGTGGGGCGTGAGGCCGTCGTAGCTCGCCCCGTGCCTGGGGTCAGCCACGGGCACCCCCAGGTCGTTCGCACCCAGGAACCAGGCATATGCACGTTCCATTGTCGATCGGTACTGCTCGTCGCCCGCCACTTCGTAGGCCGATTCGGCGGCGAGCAGGAGGGCCGTCGCCTCGATCGGCTGCTGGTCGAAGCGGGCCTTCGCGCCACCGCGGAGCCACCACCCGTTGCCGACCGGCGAAACGTGGCCTTCCGGGGCGGTCTGGGCTTCGATGAGCCAGCGTATGAGACGCAGGCCGGCGTCGACCATGGATCGGTCGCCGAGCCGCCGCCCCGCGGTGATCAGCGCCCGGACCGGGAGTGCGTTCTCGTACGTCAGGCTGGGTTCCGGCCATGGCCAGCCCGATGCCGACCCTGATCCAAAGTCCGATGCGAGCCGTGCGCTCAGCCGCCGATGGGCCCGCGCGGTCGGTTCGGTCGGTGCCACGTCCAAAGCGGCGTCGCAGCCGAGCAGCACGGAAGCGCGCGCCCGCAGGGCAGTCACATCCTGCGCGGCCGGAAGAGCGCGCGCGAAGAGGGCTGCGGCGGAGGCCGCCATCGCGGCGTCAGGCGACCCGGCAATCGTTTCGCCCAGCGCCAGCATGGCTCGGCCCTGGCTGTCTTCGGAGCCGGGGCCGTCGAGCCACGATCCGTCAGCGGAGCGGAAATTGCGAAATCGGCCAGTTGCGGGGTCGAACGCATCGGAGAGGAAGCGCAGGCTGCGCCGGGCGCTGTCGGCGACCGCGGCCCAGCCGAGCTCCCGCTGGTGGAGGAGATCCACCTGCAGGGCCCGGGCCACGTCATCGGTGCAGTAGCCATGGGCGGGGTCGGGGTGCGGCCCGATGGCGTGCTGCATGATGCCGATCTCATCGGTCAGCCGATCGAGGTGCCGACGGTTGACGGGGTGGAGCGCTGCCTCAAGCATTGACGGCCACCAGTTGGGGCATGCGCGTTTGCATGGGAATGGCTGCTCCTATGCGCTCGAAGAGGCGGCGATATTCCGCTCCGACCTCCGACCAGACCATCCGCCGGCTGTGCTCGTACGCGCGACGTCCGAGGGTGGCGCGAAGCTCTGTGTCTCCCAGGACCTCGCTGAGGGCTGCTGCGAAGCGCGCCGGCGATCCGGGCGGTACCAGGATGCCGCGCCCGTCGGCGAGGAGCTCCGAGGCATAGGCGTACGGGGTGGAGACGATCGCTCGCCCGGCACCCATTGCGTACGACATGGTGCCCGAAACGATCTGCTCGAGGTTCGGGTAGGGAGTGACGAAGACGTCTGCGGCACCGAGCCATCCCGTGAGCTCATCCCGGCTGACGAACCGGTCCACAAACAGGATGTGACTCGTCATGCCGAGCGCCTCTCCCCGTGCCACGAGAGCGTCTCGGTACGCTTCCCCCTCGCGGCGCAACAGCTCGGGATGCGTGGCACCGACCACGACGAAGCAGGCCGCGGGATGCCTGGCGACGACAGCCGGAAGGGCGTCGATGGCGAGCTCGTATCCCTTCCCCGGGCCCAGGAGCCCAAAGCTGAGGATCACCTGGCGTCCCTCGAGGCCCAGCGTCGGCTTGACGCTCGCGGGATCGGCGAGCGGCAGGTCCGGGACGCCATGGGGAATGACCTCCAGGCGGCTGGCGTTGGCGCCGTAGAGGCTCGTGAGCAGAGCTGCCGCAGACTGCGACATGACGACCGTGGCGGCGACCCCGGCCATCAGCTCGGTGAGCACGCGGCGCTGGCCCGGCGTCGGAGAGCGCAGCACCGTGTGCAGGGTCGCCACCGCCGGGACCTCAAGCGCGCGGAGGAAGTCGAGGACGTAGGCGCCGTCCTCGCCGCCCCAGATCCCGTACTCGTGCTGGATGGAGACGACATCAACGGATTTGGACAGTGCGCGCGCGGTGCGGACGTACTCCGTCCGTTCGTCCCGCCGGATCCGGTGATCCACCTCGCGCGGGTACGACAGCTCGGTTTCGCCGCCCGGAGCAACGAGCGCGGCGATGCCGTGCCCCGCCGCCGCAGCGGCCAGATCGCTCGTGAAGGTTGCGATGCCGCAGCGCTGCGGTGGGTAGGTGGAGACGAATGCGGTGCGAACGATGGCTCGGATCCTCTCAGTCGATCGTTTGGATCGACGGTGGACGGCACGTCCCGGGACGCGCCGTCCGCTTGGCAGCTAAACGGCGCGGACCTGCGATGCGCGTGGGCGCACGCGGGCTCGCCTCGATCTCGTCGAACGCGGCGGCGATGAATCCGAATCCGCGTTCGGCAACGATGTTCCTGATGGTACCGGCGACCACGGTGACCTCCAATGCTTCCCGAACAGGGAGAGCAGAACGCACGGTCCGTTCGGAAAGGGGGTCGACCACGCGAAGCATCGCCACGAAGCGGCGGGTGCCCACCGTACCACACGTCACGCGCGGACCCACCCGAGGCCGCGTTCGCCGTTCGTCGCCCTGCCCCTGCAGATGGCTATGATCGGCGGAACATGACCTCGAACTCGGCCGCCTCTCCAGGTCGCGACCTCGTCCTCCGCGACGTCTCCGTCCTCGACTGCACGGGGCGCGAGCCGTCCGGCCGGCATGACGTGGTCGTGCGCGAGGGCCGTATCGCCACCATCGAGGCGGCGGGCCACGCGAAGCATGCCGGGATGGCCTCGGTGGACGGCGCCGGGTGCACGCTCCTTCCGGGGTTGACCGATGCCCACGTCCACTTCGCGATCATCGGCCCGCACGGCGACCACGGAGACGAGCCGCTCATCAACCACGTCCTGAAGGTGGCCACGTTCATCGAGGGTGCCCTGGACGAGGGGTTCACCACCGTCCGCGACGCCGGCGGCCTGGAGCCCGCCTGGGCGAAGGCGGTCGCGTCCGGTCTCATTCACGGCCCGCGGATCCTGCCCTCGGGCTCCTACCTGTCCCAGACCGGCGGCCACGGGGACGCCCGGCTCGCGCACCAGGCTGTCCACGGCGATGGGACCTCCATCCCAGGGCTCATCGCCCATTCCGAAGTCGTGGACGGGGCCGATGCCGTCCGCAGGGCGGCCCGTGAGCAGCTTCGCCGTGGCGCCACACAGATCAAGATCTTTGCCTCCGGTGGGGTCGTGTCACCGACCGATCCGTTCGATTCAGTCCAGTTCAGCCGCGAGGAGATCGCCGCCGCGGTCGAGGTGGCCCGCGGCTGGCACACGTACGTCCTGGCCCACTGCCACACGTCCGAGGCGATCGACGTGGCGATCGCCGCCGGCGTGCGCTCCATAGAGCACGGCTCGCTCCTCGACCCGGAGACCGCCGTTCGCATGGCGGAGCAGGACGTCTTCATGGTGCCCACCCTCCAGACCGTGGTGATGATCCGCGACGACCCGGACCGCTTCGGGCTGACGGCCGAGAAGGCGGCGGCCATCCGCGCCGTCGCTGACCGGTGCTTCGAGTCGATCAAGGTCGCGGACGCCGCGGGCGTCGCCATCGGCTCAGGATCCGATGTCGTGGGACCCTGGCAGGGACGCCGGGGAGAGGAGATCGTCCTCAAGGCGCCCATCCTGGGCGTCCACCGCGCGATCATCAGCGCCACTCGCACGAACGCCGAGCTGTTCAACCTGGCCGACCGGATCGGGACCGTTGAGGTGGGCAAGGATGCCGACCTGATCCTCCTGCGCGGGGAGCCGCTCGACGACGTGGAGCTGTTCGGGGACCCGGACAATGTCCGGCTGGTCCTGCAGCGCGGGGCGGTGATGAAGGACGCGGACAGCCGGGTGGCGCCCGCTACTTGATCTCGACGACGACGTTGACGCGAGTACGTGGCCGTGAACGCGCGATTCCCGGCACCGTCCCAGGCAACGGCGTAGTAGCTCAGGACGCCGGTCTGCCCGTACGGTCCCTTCGCCACGGAGCAGGTCGTGGTGCCCAGGCACTCCTGCTCCTTCCCCCAGAAGTGGAGTGCGCCGCTCGACGGCTGGAACTTGACCCAGATCTGGATCTTCGCGATTCCGCCGGCGTCGCTCGCCGTGGCGGTGAAGGTGACGACGCTGGTCGTGTACGGCCCCGTTGGGACGATGCCGACCGACACGTGCGGGCTGGTCGTGTCCGGCGTGGGAGTGGGGCCCGGCGTCTCGGACGGACTCGGAGATGGCGTCGGTGTCTCTGTCGGCGTTGGGCTCGCCGACGGGGAGGGTGACGGCGATCGGCTCCGCGGAGGCGGGGGCATTCACGTCGCCCACGAACACGTAGGTCACGTCGCTCACCGTCCGCGTCCCGTCAGTGCCGATCCCGTCCGCGGCCAATCGGTAGCCGCCGGCAGCGCCCGGGGTCCAGCTCAGGGTCGCCATCGCGAAGCTGGTTGCGCTCCCGGCCGGTGACCCTGCGGCGGTCGGCGGCTGCGCGTCGACCAGGGCGCCATCCACGTACAGCTCGATGCTCACCACGCCGGACGCATCGGTCGCGTGTGCCGTGACCGTCACCGGTCCCAGCGGGAGCCGGCTGCTGCCAACCGGGTCATCGATCCAGGCGCCGCCAACCGTCCGCTGCGCCGTTGCACCTCGCGTGACGAACATGAGTGTCACGAGGACGGCAGCGATAGCCGCCGCACTGAGCGGTGAGCGCGGGGCGATGCGGAGCTTGCGCATCAGCGGGCACTCACGGGTTGTACCCCGCAGTCGTGAGGGTGGTGGTCTGCGTGTACTCGGCCGCGCAGTTCGACGTCAGGTGGAAGGTCAGATGCGCTCCCGGCTCCAGGAGCACCCAGGATCGATCAGGATGCGGGATCGCCTCGTAGTAATGCCAGTAGATGTAGGCGTAGCTCGACTCGGTCCACTCGGCGGGCCGCGTCAGCCACAGCTGGCCGCTGTACGACTGACCGGGCTGCAGCTGCGGCACCATGGCCGTGGCCGGCAGGAACGGCGATCCACGCACGGTGCCCGAGACGTCGGTGATGGAGGCGCCGGGGCCCTTGTTGGGCTTGAGCTCGGTCCACGTCCAGTCGTCGAGCACAGAGTCGAGCGAGAAGGTGATGTGGCACTCGGCGACCTGGTACGGATCGGATGTCCGGGTCACGGTGAACTTCACCGATGGCGGCTGCCACTGTCCCCGCGGATCCGGGGTGAAGACCACGCCGGGCCAGGGAAGCTGACCGGCCGTCTGCGCCGTGGTCTGGCTGCGGGTCGCCTCGACCTGCGCCACGACCGCGTCGATGGCGTCGGAGGCGAGCTCGTCGCAGTTGTCGAGCTTTGAGGTGACCGCGTGCGCGGCATCGGCGAATCCGCAGGCGTCCTGTACCCCCGGAACGCTCCCGGCGGCCTGCACGACGAAGGTCGAGAGCTCCCCCTTGCTGGCGGCCACCACCGCGTCGAAGTTCGGCAGGCTGGGCGGGATGCCGAACGAGGTGAGCGCCGCGTCGAGCGCCGTGGTGGCGATGGCCTTGCAGACGTCGTCGCTGGCGATGGCGCTGCACGGAACGGCGTCGAGCGCCAGCTCCACGACCTTCTCCTTGATCCAGGCGTAACCCGACGAGATGGCGTCCCACACGTCGCCGACAAATTCCACGAAGGCGTCGAAGGCGTCGCTGATGCTCCACCCGTCGTCCGGCGGCTGGTAGCAGAGCGGCTGCTGGCTGTCGCGGTAGGCGGGGTAGTCGACGATCGGATTCCTGACGAAATCGCCGGTGATCTTGCTGACCAGCGCGCAGCGGGCGTAGTGCGGGTCCGGTGAACGCGGCAGGGTAACGCTCGCGCTGAGGTTCAGCAGGCCCGGGTCGGGGACCTCGGCGGGCATGCCCAGGTCGAGCGGGGGCGGTGGGTCGACGACGTCCAACGTCACCATGCCGGACGGCGGAGCCGGTGTTCCGTCCGCGATCGGGATGATGCGCACGTAGAACCGTCCGGAGAAGCCCAGCAGGAACCGGCCGCGAGTGAGCTGCGCGTCGGCGGTGGCCGAGTCGAACGAGCCCGGGACCACGACACCGCCGCTGACGCCGCTTGCGGGGGCAGACGGGCTGGGTTGCCGGGTCGCGGCCGCGCCGCCGCCGGTGGCAGAGCCGAAGACCGAGCTGGCGACCGCACCGCTCAGCTTGGCCGTGTCACCGATGTCCGTCTGGGACAGGGGAGCGGAACGAGATAGGGCCGGAAGTCGATGCTGAACTCGCCCGAGGTGGAGCCCGGGTCGACGGGCACCGTTCCGGAATCAACGAGAAACGGCGGCGCTAGGTCGGGCGTGCCGCCGACCGGGTAGGGGAGGACCTGCCAGACCAGACTCTTGACATCGGCAAGCGAGGTGGACCAGGAGAAGTTGCGTGCATCGGGACCGGTCGAGCCCTGCTCCGGCCGCTGCAGCTCGTCGTGGGTGACCGGCTCCTGTCCGTCGCAGAACTCGCGCCCGCATCCGGTGGTGATCGCGTGGCGCAGCACGTCGAGCTTGGTGGAGAGTCCAGTCGCAGGTGTGGCGCCCAGGTACCAGGTCGCCGACGCCTCGGCCGTGTTCGACGACGCATCCGTCGAGGCCGGAGCCGATGGCGGCGCGCTCCAGTCGCCGGTTCCGAGCGATGCGAGCTGGCCGGCGCTCCAGCCCCAGGCCTCGATGTGGAGGTGCTGCCCGGTGAGCGCGGGAAGATCGTCACTGAAGTCGAATGCGCCATTGGTAGGTTCGATGAACGCCGTGGGATCCTCGGGAACACGCTGGGCCGTGCCGCTGTCCTGCGTTACGTACAGATAGGCCCGGTCCGCCTGGGGAGCTGGCGTGATCACACCATGGTCGAGGCGAAGGCTTCCGGTCCAGCCCGATGCCACGCCGCAGCTCTCGGGCGCGTGCACCGTGACGGGCGTCCCGTAGGTTTCCAGGCCGGCGTCGAACGCCGTTACCGTCAGCAGCGTATCTCCGGCGGGCAGCGGAGCCACGAGGCGCCCTGGCGTCCCCGATGATGCCGCGACGGTGCCCAGCGGGAGGAACGTCGTTGCCCCGGGCGCCAGCGCCAGGAACGCGAAGCCGGTCGCGGTCCCCTGTTGGGGCGAGACGTCCACCGTCGCGGTACACCCGTCCACGCTCGCCGTGGCCTGGGGCGGCGGCAGGGCTGATGCCGGCGCTGCGGTCGGCCCGCCACCGGATCCGGTTGGCTCACCGAGTGTTGGTGATCCCGACGCCTGCCCACCCGTGTCCGGGAGAGCGTCGCCGCCAACGGTGAGGCGAGCCGGATCAGACTGCGCCACGCGCCCGTCCGCGTCCAGGGCCCGGGTGAAGAGGATGTGCTCGCCGGGTCTCGTCGGGTGCCAGTCCCAGACCGCGTGGAAGGCGGGTGCGGAGCCGTCCTGCCTGGTCGCCGCCACCTGGGTCGAACCGTCCCACAGCTCCAGCCATACAAGCGGGGCGGTCCCGAGGGCGTGCCCGCTCACCATCACGCTCTCGCCGGGATGGGCTGTGGCGGGGGCGGTGCGGCCGGACAGGCCGACGCTCGCGAGGAGTGGGATCGAGGGGCGATGCGGAGGTGTTGCCGTGATGGCCGGGGCCGGTTTCGGGAAGGCGACCCACAGCCCCGCGCCGAGCAGGACGAGCGCGACCAGGCCGAAAATCACGAATCGACCGGCTGTGCGCTCGGACAGGGCGCGAAAGGGGTTCAGGAGACCCTTCCTCCGTCGCGGGTCGCCCACTCCCCCGCTGGCAACGGGAGAAGCGTCGGCGACCTGTGCAGTTGTGGCCCAAACCTTAACCGCGTGGCAATAGTTCCATTGGGCTATTCGTGCACCGGCAGCCTGCGCAACGGTCTCCCTCTGCGTGCAAGCCGGGTCAGCGCCTGCGGGCTAGGTGCCTGGCGGAGGGACGGCCCCGGCCGGCTCGCGGACGCCTTTCGCTCGCGGTCCGGGAGTGGAGCGGGCCAGCGCGGCGTCTATCCGAGCGACCAGGGGTGCGGCACGGAGCCCGTCGAAGAACGCGCGGGCCTGGTCTGCGGCCCGTCGGCGCTCCGCGGGCTCCATGGCGCCGGTCTCCAGCAGGTCGATCCGGCAGAAGGCTAGGAACGTCGTGAGGCCAAGCTCGTCCCACCGGCGTTGGGCGTCGGCGTAGAGCTGGCGCGCCTCGGCCGCACGACCCTCGAGCATGGCGGCTCCGGCCTCGATGGTCGTGCGCATGGCATCGGTCCTGCGGCCGGGACGGGCACCCTCGTACGCCGCAAGGTAGCGCCGCGTCGCCGCGGGATCTCCCTCCCAGATCGAGGCCCGTGCACCGGCCACCGCCGCCTCAAGGCCGTGGAACCCGAGCGCCAGCGTCTCGTCGGCCAGGCGGCGCACGTCGGCGAGCCGCCCGTGGGCAAGACCGGCCTGGATCAGCACGCTGGTTGGAAAGAGCCGGTACTGGACGTCGTCGTACCCGCCGGCCAGCTCGAGGAGCTGCTCTCCTGCGGCTCGGACCTCTTCGCCGCGCAGGGCGCGGATGATCAGGTCGATGGACTCGTACCAGAGCCGCTCCCGGGCCTCGACACCCTGGTCCAGCTGCTTGCGCACCTCGCGCTGAGCCCAGTCCCAGTCGCCCACCGCGAACGCGCCGTCGCAGGCGTTGCCGAGCAGGTAGCGCATCGCCCAGGTGATGCCGAAGCGCGACGCTTGTTCGTAGCCTTCCTTGGAGACCTGGAAGCCCAGCAGCGGATCCTCGGACTCGAGGACGTAGCCAAGGTTCACGGCTGCCCGCAGTGCCTCGCCCACCATGCCGTGACGTTCCGCGATCGCCTTGGCGCCGGTGAGGGTGACGACCGCCTCGATCTGCCGGTTGATGTTGGCCAGCGCCACGCCGCGGGTGATGAGCGTCTGGACCACCAGGTCCTCCGCGCCTGCAGCCTCCATGGCCGCCAGGGCCCGATCTGCGACCTCGATCGCCTTGGTAGCGTTCGACAGGCGCATCTCGAGCGTCGCCAGCTGCATGGACAGCTCAATGAAGCCGGGATCCGCGGGCTGCAGTCCCGGTTCCGCCAGTGCGTCGACGAGGAGCTTGCGTCCCTGCTCCTGGTGCCCCTCCACCAGGAGCCCTGCGCGCCGCGCGATGGCGCGCCGTCGTGCGCCGTCGTCCCCTATCTCGGTGGCCAGCTCGATCACACGCAGGATGTGCGCTTCCGCCTCTTCGAGGTACGCGGCGTTGGCCGCCGCGTTGCCGGCGGCGAAGTGGAGTTCGAGCTCCTCGGCGGGATCGGTGACCGCCTCGAGGGCATCCTCCAGGTAGCGCTGGGCCTGTCGGAGCGACCCGAGCTCCGTTGCGCGCTGGGCGGCCGCGCGAAGGGCGATGCGTGCCTGGGTGGCGACGGCGGTTCCCTCCGGCCCTTCCGGCTGGGCGCGGTACGCGTCGAGGTAGTGCTGGGCCAGCACGCCGGACAGCTCCTCGTCGCCGAGCGTCTCGAAGTAGCGCGCCGCGGCGAGGTGCCGCGCGCGTCGGTCCTTGTGCGACAGGGTTCCGTACGCCACTTCGCGGAGCAGCCCCTGCACGAAGCGGAACTGGCCGCGCTCGGGCGAGCGTGGATCGTCGTCGAGGGAGAGCAGCTCCCGCTGCACCAGGTGACGGAGCACCGTCTCCGCGTCGGCAGGTTCCGCGGTCACCGCAGAGAGCGCCGCCACGCTGAAGGAGAGGCCGAGGATCGATGCATCCTGGATCAGGGTCCGCTCCCGCGGTGCCAGGTGGTCGATCCGGGCCGCGATGAGCGCGTGCAGGGACTCGGGGACCGCCATCTGGCTCAGGTCTCCCACGGGCGTGTACGTGTCCCCGTCGCGCTCGATGCGCCCGTCGTTCAGCAGGGTCCGAACGGTCTCGACGGCGTAGAGCGGAATCCCCTCTGCCCGCGCCACGATCGCCGCGACCACCGGGTCCGGCAGCCCGGGGACGATGCCGTTGAGCAGGGTGGCCATCTCGTCATCGGTCAACGGCGGCAGGCCCAGCGAGGTGAACGCGCGCTGCCCGGCTCCCCAAGTCGGCCGCCGGTCCAGCAGCTCGGACCGGGCGAGGGTCATGATGTAGATCGGACGTCCACGCGCCCAGGCCAGCATCTCCTCGATGAAGTCCAGCAGGCCGTCATCGGCCCACTGGAGGTCCTCGAAGACCATGACCACCGTGTTGGCATCAGCCAGGCGCTCGAAGAAGGTGCGCCAGGCGCTGAACAGCTCGCTGCGCTCACGCCCCTGCGCGGCGCCGATGCCCAGCAGCTGGAGGAGCGGGCCTTCCAGGCGCTTGCGCTCGTCGGCGTCTGGGACGAACTGGCGGAGGGTCTCGCCCAGCCTGGTCCGAGTCTGCTCCTCGTCATCTCCCTCGCCGATGCCGGCGCGCATCCGCACCATCTCGCCCAGTGCCCAGAAGCTAACCCCGTCGCCATATGACGGGGAGCGGCCCTGGTGCCAGTAGACCGTCTCGGTGAGCCCGTCGAGGTACTTGTGGAACTCCCACGCCAGGCGGCTCTTGCCGATGCCGGCCTGGCCCATCACCGACACCAGGCGGACGCCGTGCTCTCGCGCGGTGGCGTGGAAGAAGTCCTTGATGAGCCGCAGCTCGCTGTCGCGGCCCACGAACGGCGGCTCCAGCTGTTCCGCGCGCCCGACCCCGCCTCGCTTGGCCACCACCCGGAGCGCCCGGAAGGCGGGGACCGGGGCGGACTTCCCCTTGAGGGTGAGCTCGCCGGCGGGCTCGAAGGCGATCGCCTCCGACGCGGCGCGCAGGGTCGCCTCACCGACCAGCACGGTCCCCGGCTGCGCGGCGGACTGCAGGCGGGATGCGGTGTTCACCATGTCCCCGGCGACCATGCCCATGTCGGTCGCGCCCAGGGTCACCGCCGCCTGACCGGTCAGCACGCCGGCGCGCAGCGCCAGCTCCGGGACGTTGACCTGCTCGGCGAGGCGCGCCGCCGCATCGACGAGCTCGAGGGCGGCACGTACGCTCCGCTCCGCGTCGTCCTCGCGGGAGACCGGCGTGCCCCAGACGGCCATCACCGCGTCGCCGATGAACTTCTCGACCGTGCCCCCGTACCGACCGATGACCTCGCGGCAGGTCTCGAAGTACCCGTTCAGCAGGTCCCGGACTGCCTCCGCGTCACGGGACTCGGAGATGGTGGTGAAGCCGACCAGATCGGCGAAGAGAACGCTGACCGTACGCCGTTCCGCGGTGGGGGCATCCATGGGCGTGGCGGTGGCATCGGGGACCGGTGGCGTCTCCTCCGGCCCCTCGTCGATCGGAGAGCCGCACTCCCCGCAGAAACGGGCCCCGGGCGTGTTCGGGCTGCCGCAGACGGCGCAGCTCACCACGAGCCGTGTGCCGCAGTCCAGGCAGAACTTCCTGCCGGCCTCGTTCGCTGCTCCACATTGCGCGCAGTTCATGCGGAAGCTGGCCTTCCCTGACGGTCGTGAGGAGGAAGTATCGGCGCGTTGGTGGTACGGGGTCAACGACGGTGGCGCGGTCACGTGCCGGAGGTGGCGCGGCGTCAACGGCCGGTTCGTGGTCGCGAGACGGCTAGACTCATCCTGCGCTCGCACGGTTCAGCAAGGAGCAGGTCATGATCGTCAGCACGGCACCCTTCGTGGGCGGTTATCGGGTCAGCGAGACGAAGGGGCATGTCTTTGGGCTCGTCGTCCGCAGCCGCGGCCTGGGTGGCAACATCGCCGCCGGGCTGCGCTCGCTCGTCGGCGGTGAGATCCACGAGTACACCGAGCTGCTGGAGGACACCCGCCGGCAGGCGCTCGACCGCATGGTCCAGAACGCCACGCTCGTGGGAGCCGATGCCGTCATCAGCATGCGGTTCGACTCGAGCGAAATCGGCAACACCATGTCGGAGATCGTCGCCTACGGGACGGCGGTGACCCTGGTGGCGGATGCCGGCGCACCGCAGCCGGTCGAATAGTCCGCGCAAGGAGCCAAGGTCATGCTCCCAACCGTCAGGGTCGCCGTCGCCGTCGTTGCCGCGATGATCATCGTGGGCGGCCTGGTCGCCATCGCCGGCGGTGAGACGTGCCCGGGCTGTGGGCCATCGTGATCGGTTCGGGCGGTGTCATCGCCGTGGCCCTGGAGCGGTCCCGCTATCGGTCCGCCACGGCCGAGCACGCCGCCGACCGGGTTGGTCCGGGAGGCGGAGAGCCGGAGGCGCCCGGCCCACCGTTCCGGCCCACCGAAGAGCGGTTCGTGGATCCCACCTCGGGGCGACAAATGCGCGTCTACCTCAATCCCGCGACAGGTGAACGCCGATACCACGCGGACTTGTGACCGCGGCAGCGGGCCCGGCGGCTGAACCACTGAGGGCCGCCGCGGGTATCAGTAGTGGACGCCCGGCGCTCGCCCGCCGCGGCGTCTCCTCCTGTCTCTGAAGAGGAAGCCGTGCTCAGCTACGCCGTCCGTCGGGTCCTCTGGATCATCCCGGTCCTCGTGGTGGCCACCATGATCACGTTCCTGGTCATGCACAACACTCCGGGCAGCCCGTGGAACTCCGAGGGTCGGCAGATGAGCCAGTCGCAGCGCGCCGACCTTAACGCGAAGTTCGGGCTCGACCAGCCACTGCCGATCCAGTATCTGAAGTGGGTCGGCGGACTCGTGACCGGCGACATGGGCCTGACCGTCACCCAGCGCCCGATCCCGGTTGCGCGCCTCATCGGCAACAGCATCTGGCCCACGGTGCAGCTCGGGCTCATGGCCTTCACCCTCGCGGTGGTGGTTGGGGTTCCGCTGGGCCTGATCGCCGCCATCCGGCACAAGACCTTCTATGACTACGCCGCCACGGCCGTGGCGATGCTGGGCATGGCCGCGCCGGCCTTCATGTTCGGGACGCTGCTCCAGCTCTTTCTGGGCGCCCCGGAGTTCCGCCCCAACCAGGGGCCGTTCCCGTCGTTCGGCTGGGATGGGCCCCGCGCCTGGGTCCTGCCCACCCTGGCGCTGGCCGGTCTGCCGATGGCCACCATTGCCCGCCAGACGAAGGCCTCGATGCTCGACGTGATCCACGCCGACTACATCCGGACCGCGCATTCCAAGGGCCTCGAGGAGGAGCGGATCGTGCGGTTCCACATGATTCGCAACGCCCTGATCCCGCTGCTCACCATTGCGGTCCCACTGCTCGGCGCGGTGATCACCGGGTCGATCGTCATCGAGCAGGTGTTCCGCATCCCGGGGCTGGGAAACCTGTACTGGAATGCGATCCGCTTCCGGGACTACACGCTGGTGATGGGGATCACCGTCTTCTACGCCGCGCTGGTGGCGGTCCTCAACGCCGCGGTCGACATCGCGTACGGGTTCATCGATCCGCGCCTGCGCGACCACTCCGTCTCCTACTGATGGTCGAGTCGGCCACCGCCCGCGCGCGCCATCCCGAGCACCCGGGCCGCGGGTACTGGTCGGCCGCCCTGGCACGGCTGACTCGCAGCCGAGCCGGGATCGCGGGCCTGCTCATCATCGCGGGCCTGATCCTCCTGGGACTGATCGGCCCCCTGGTGGCACCCTGGGACTACCGGGTGCAGGATCTCCAGGCGGTCGTGGCCAACAAGGGTCCCCTGCCCCCGCTCTCGCCCGGGCACCTGTTCGGGACCGACGAGCTGGGGCGCGACCTCTTCAGCCGCACCATCGACGGCGCACAGGTCTCCATGACCGTGGCGGTGATCGCCCAGGTCGTGGTGCTCCTGGTGGGGGTGCCGATCGGGGCGCTGGCCGGCTGGCGCGGCGGCAGGACCGAGACGCTGCTGATGCGCTTCACCGACGTCATGTACGCCTTCCCGGACCTGCTCTTCGTGATCCTGGTCACCTCCGCCTTCGTCGGAACCGACCTGTTCCGCTGGCTGAACGGCCTCTTCATCGTCTTCGTGGCCATTGGCCTCTCCGCATGGGTCACCATGGCTCGCCTTGTCCGGGCACAGGTTCTGAGCATCAAGCACCGTGAGTACGTGGACGCAGCGCGTGCCATGGGCGTGCCCGGCTGGAAGATCGTGGTTCGCCACATCCTGCCCAACGCCATTGGCCCGGTCGTGGTTGGCATCTCCGTTGGGCTGCCGGGGGTCATCATCCTGGAGTCGACGCTGTCGTTCCTGGGTCTGGGCGTGCAGAGCCCGCGGGCGTCGTGGGGGAGCCTCATCCAGTACGGGACCCAGCACTTGACCCTGTGGCCATGGCTGGTGGTTCCGCCAATGGTGGCCCTGGCCGTGAGCCTGATTGGCTTCACGCTCCTTGGAGACGGGCTGCGCGACGCGTTCGACCCGGAGACGTCGCAGGAGCGGTAGCCGCCGGATCAGCGCTCGCCGGCGCCCTCGTCCGTCGCGGTCTGCGCGGTGCCCTCGGCTTCGCCCTCGGCGCCCTCGCCCTCGGCGGGCGCGGCCTCGCCCTCGGCGAGCCCCTCCTCCGTGGCCTCGAGCACCGGCTCCTCCTCGACGCGCGGCGGCAGCACCTTGGCCACCAGCTCGTCCGGCTCGCCCAGGATCTGCACGTTCTCGTCGGTCACGAGGTCGCTGATGTGGATTGCGGCATCGAGGTCCACCAGCGGGGAGATGTCGACCGTGATCTCGTGCGGCAGGTTCCCCGGGAGGGCACGCACCTTGACCTGGCTCAGGTTGGTGAGCAGGGTGCCACCAATCAGGTCGATGGCCGGCGCAGTTCCGATGAAGGTGAGCGGAATCTCGACCTCCATGGTCGCCATCAGGTCGACGATGAAGAAGTCGACATGGAGTGCGCGACCGGTCAGCGGATTCCGCTGGACGCTCTTGATGATGGCGCTCTCGGCACGCCCGTCGCCGATCGTGAGCCGAACCAAGCTCGACCGACCGGCGGCGCGGTACAGGAGATCGAACTCCTTCGCGTCCATCTCGACGGCTGTCGAACCCTTGCCCTTGCCGTACACGACGGCCGGGACCTTGCCGGCCTGGCGAAGACGGCGGTTCTGCTTGCCGAGCGCTGCTCGCGCGTCGACGGCGATCTCGTTGGCCATGAGTGTCTCTGGATCATCCTCGAAAGCGGCCCGGGGCACGGCCGGGCAACGTGCGTACACATCGGGTGCGAGCCCGGATGGTAGCAGCGGTCCGGCCACGCGGCAAGGAGGCCATCTTGGCGGCCCCCAGCGTACCCGCGTGGTTCGTCCCTATAATCGGGAGGCATGGCCGCCAACATCATGGTCGTCGAGGACGAGCCCGCCGTCGCTCGAGGCCTGCAGGTCGCCCTCGAGCGCGAGGGACACACTGTTTCCATCGCCCCGACCGGCGAGGACGCCGTGGCGCGCTTTGCGGAGCTGGCGCCGGAGCTTGTCGTGCTCGACGTCCGGCTTCCCGGGATCGATGGATTCGAGGTCTGCCGCCGGCTGCGGCACGAGTCGCGCGTGCCCATCCTGTTCCTCACCGCCCGCTCCGACGAGGTCGACAAGGTGGTTGGCCTGGAGATCGGGGCCGATGACTACCTCGTCAAGCCCTTCAGCATCCGCGAGCTGGCGAGCCGCATCAAGGCGCTCCTGCGCCGGGCCTACGGGGAGCTGGCAGACACGCAGGCGGGCCGCCTGCTGCGCCGCGGCGATCTGGTGATCGACCTGGAGCGCCGCCGGGTCACCCGTGACGGGACGCGCATCGCCCTCACCACCACGGAGTTCGACCTGCTGCGCCATCTCGCCGCCAGGCCGGGCCGTGTCTACACCCGCGGCCAGCTCCTGGAGCTCGTCCGCGACTACGACGCGCTCGACCAGGACGAGCGCACCATCAACGTCCACGTCAGTCATATCCGAGAGAAGATCGAGCCGGATCCCGCCCAGCCACGGTATATCGTGACGGTGCGCGGGGTCGGCTATGCCTTCTCCGAGGACTGAGGCCACGGCCGGTCTCCTTCGACGCCTCGATGTTCGCCTGGTGCTCACCATGGCGAGCGTGGCCCTGGTGGCGCTGCTCCTCTCCGGCGTCGCACTGAGCCAGGTTCTTCCCGGGTACTTCGTGCAGCAGGCGGAGCAGCAGCTCCTCTCGGCCGCGGAGTCCACCGCGGACTACGTCAAGACGAACATCACCCAGGCGATCGAGGACGGAAATTCGGACGCCTACGTCCCGGAGCGGCGCGTCAACGACTACCTGCAGCCCGCGGCGGATCGCTTCTCGCAGATCGCCAACGCCACCGTCACGATCCGTGACGTGTCGAATGGCAGCACGGTCCGGGGGTCGCCGAAGGCGACCGCCATGGCGAAGGAAGGCCTGGCCCAGGACCCGGACGTGCGTCCGCAGGAGGCAGACCCCATCACCATCACGCTGAGCCAGGCGTCACCCGGACACCCTGCCAACCTGCTCACGCTTGAGGTCACCGTCTCCGACCCCTACACGTCGCGTGCCGCGACCCTCGACCAGGTGCGCGGAACCCTCCTTGCCGCCGGGGTCATCGCCCTGGCCGGGTCAATTCTGCTCGGCCTCTTGGCGGCGCGGCAGCTCACCGGTCCCATCAACCGGCTGCGCCGTGTCTCCCGCCGACTCGCCCACGGCGACCTCGGGGAGCGCGTGCCACCCTCCGGCGTGGTGGAGATCGACCAGCTGGGTTCGCAGTTCAACATCATGGCGGACCGGCTCTCCGAATCGCTGCGCCTCCTCGAGGCGGACCGTGACCGCCTCCGCGAGTTCGTTGCCGACGTCAGCCATGAGCTGCGCACGCCCATCGCGGCGCTGCGAACATTCACCGAGCTCCAGCGCGAAGGGTCCGTGGACGAGGGCACCCGCCAGGAGTTCCTCGCCCGCTCGAGCGAACAGCTGAGCCGGCTGGAGTGGCTCTCCACGAACCTGCTGGACCTCTCGCGGATCGAGGCCGGGATCTTCCCGCTGGACGTTCGCGAAGGAGACCTGCGGGAGCCGATCCGGGCGGTGGTGGAAGCCCACGCGGAGGTTGCCAACGAGCGCGGCGTGACCCTCGTCTCGGCGGTCCCCTCGGAGCCCGTGCTGCTCCGGTTCGACCGCGAGCGCATCGTCCAGCTCGTGGACAACCTGGTCGGGAACGCGCTCAAGTTCACCGGGCCGGGTGGCGAGGTCGCCATCGGCGTCGCGGACGCTCCCGACGCGGCCGAGATCACGGTGCGCGACAGCGGGCCGGGTATCCCTGAGGCGGAGCTGCCCCGGATCTTCGAGCGCTTCTACCGCGGTACCAACGTGGGGGAGGCGCGCGCCTCCGGTTCCGGGCTCGGCCTGGCCATTGCGCGTTCGATCGTGGACATGCACAGCGGCGATATCGCCGTGGCGAGCGTGCTCGACAAGGGCACCGTGTTCACCGTGACCCTGCCACGCATCTCCGAACCGGTGGCGGAGCCGGGCAGCGAGCCGGACGCCACGCCGCGCCGGGTTCTTCGCCTTCCTCGCCGGGTCGCCAACGGCGGAGCAGACCCGGATGGGTCAACGTGAATGAATCTTCACCATCCGCGTGTCGCGCCCGCAACGGGCTGCGGTGACGATCGGGAGCCCGCATGACGCAGGAGCAGCGCGAGACCGACCCCGTGGAGTACCAGCACTTTGGCCCGCCAGCCAGCGGCGGCGATCCCGACTGGGAGCGGTCCGCGCCGGCGTGGTCCTCGCGTCCCCCGTCGATCGTCGATCCCCAGCCCGGTGCGCGACCGTCCAGCTACGCCCCGGTGATCGTGGTGGCGTTGGTGGTGGGCATCGTCTCCGGATCCCTGAGCTCAGTCGCGGTCTCGAACCTGCTGCGGCCGGCGCCCGCGAACTCGGGTGGCTCGAACGCCGTCACGAACAATCTGGAGGAATCGTCCGCGGTGATCAGCGCGGTCAGGGCGGTGCTCCCCGCCGTGGTGACGATCACCTCGTCGAGCGGCAGCAACGTCGCCGGCAACGGTATCGGCTCCGGCTTCATCTTCGACGCGAACGGCTGGATCCTGACGAACCGCCACGTGGTGTCCAGTGCCGACACCCTCTCCGTCAGGCTCAACGATACCCGCACCTTTCCGGCGACGGTCTACGGCATCGACACGCTCACGGATCTGGCGATCGTCCGCATCCAGGCGTCCGGTCTGCCCGCCGTCCAGCTCGGCCAATCCTCCGATCTCCAGCCGGGGCAGGTGGCGATCGCCATTGGCAACCCGCTTGGTGACTTCGAGAACACGGTAACCACCGGGGTCGTCTCCGGGCTCGGCAGGCAGATCACCGCCGGGGATGCCGGGAACCAGTCGTCCGAGCAGCTGAACCACCTGATCCAGACCGATGCCGCCATCAACCCGGGGAACTCCGGCGGCCCGCTCGTCGACTCGGGCGGACGCGTGATCGGGATCAACACCGCCGTGAACCAGGACGCCCAGGGGATCGGATTTGCGATCCCCATCGACATCGCCCGGCCCATCCTGGCGCAGGCGCTGGCAGGAAAGCCCATAGCGCGTCCGTGGATCGGCGTCTTCTACACGCCCATCACCCAGGGCATGGCCCAGGAGCAGCACCTCGCCGCCGACTATGGCGCGCTGGTGGCATCGTCGGACCCCACCGTCCCGGCCGTCTTCGACGGGAGCCCGGCTGCTGCGGCGGGCCTCAGGGAGGGTGACATCATCCTGGCCCTGGACGGGACGCGCGTGGATGAGACGCACGACCTGTCGAGCCTGATCGTGCCCCACGCGCCGGGTGACACGGTGACCCTGCGGGTCCGGCGCGATGGCGCGGACACGACGCTCAAGGTCACCCTCGGAACGCTTCCCAAGCAGGGCGGCTGAGCCGGTCGCGCGCCGCCGTCAGGTGTCTCGGGGCCTGCGGACCGTGGCCTCGACAGATTCGAACGGCCCGGGAAGCGGTGCCCGAGGCTTCCGCACCCGGACCACAACGGATCGCGCCCCGGTGGACTCCAGCACCGCGTCGGCGATGGTCCCGGCCAGCGCCTCGATGAGCCGGAAGCTCTCCTCCTCGACGATCCGCGCCACGAGACTGAACACCGCCGAGTAGTCGATCGTGTCCGCCAGCTCGTCGCTCGCCGCCGCCCGGTCGAGGTCCGCGGCCAGCTCCACGTCGACCTCGAACGGCTGGGGCTCCATGCGCTCCTCGAGCGTCACGCCGTGCCGGGCCAGGAAGAGCATGCCGCGCAGCGTGATCCGGTCGTCTCCGGTCATGCCCGCAACCCTACTCCGTGCTGAAGCGGACGATCGCGTCGCTGACGCGGATGGTGCGCGCGACGTGAGCAACGTCGTGGACCCGGACGATGTCGGCTCCAGCAGCGATCGCCAGCGCGACCGTGGCCGCCGTTCCCTCCTCCCGGTCATCCGGGGCCGCGCCACCGAGCAGCTCGCCAATGAAGCGCTTGCGGCTCGTCCCCACCAGCAGGGGCAGCTCCAAGGCCTCCTTGATCTCCGCGAGGCGGTGCAGGAGCTCCAGATTCTGGGCGAGCGTCTTCGCGAACCCGATCCCCGGATCCACGATGAGCCGATTGCGTGGCACGCCCAGCGCGACCGCTCCCGCGACTGCGTCGCGCAGCCAGCGGACGACCGTCTCGAGCACGCCCCCGGGATACTCGCCGCCCTCCTGGTTGTGCATCACCACCAGGTAGGCTCCCGCCGCCGCCGCGGCCCGCGCCGTGCCCGGATCGCGTCGCCCGCCCCACACGTCGTTGACGATCGTGGCCCCAGCGGCAAGCGCCGCCGCTGCCACCGATCCCCGGCTGGTGTCGATGCTCACCAGCGTTCGCCCGCCGAAGGCGTCCGCCAGGGCCGCCACCACGGGCACCGCCATGTCGCGCTCCGTCTCGGGGTCCACGGTCGGCCGGTCGCCATAGGCGGATCGCGGTCGCGTTGACTCCGCGCCGACGTCCAGGATCTGCGCACCGGCCTCCACGAAGACCGCTGCCTGCGCGAGCGCCGCCTCCACGACCGCGGCCGCTGGTCGGTCCGGCGGCGCCAGTCCGTCGCCGGAGAACGAGTCGGGGGTCACGTTGAGGATGCCCATCAACCACGTCTTCTCGCCGAACCGCAGCGCCACGGTCACCCCTCCGTCTCGCCGGTGAGGAGGCCGCGCACCGCCCCGACAAGGTAGAGCGAGCCCGCCACGACGATCGGCTCGCCCTGACGGGCCAGGGTCTGCGGCGCGCCGCAGCGCGGCGGAAATGCCGGGAACGGCCGCACCGCCGGTACCGCCGATGGCCCGCCACGCGTGCAGCAGCTCTTCGGGTCGGCGAGCATGCGGATCGTCCACCGCGGTGAAGACCGGGCGGAGACCCGCCGCGGCGAGGGGGCGCAGGACGCGCCGGATGCGCTTGTCGCGCATGGCGCCGAAGACCATGGGTGCCCCGGCCGCTCCGAGCGCAGGCAATGCATGGGCCAGCGCCGCAGCCCCAGCCGGATTGTGGGCACCGTCCAGGAGGACCGTCCCGACGCCTGCGGCGCGGCCGTCCAGCAGCTCCAGCCGGCCCGCCCAGCGCGCCGCCCGCAGCCCGCGACGGAGGGCCGCCTCGTCGATGGCCAGGTGGACGCCGCGGCGCGCGCCGTCCTCCACGATGGCGTCGACGACCGCAACGGCGACCGCCGTGTTGACCGCCTGGTGCTCGCCCAGCAGGCCAACGCCGACCGCGGGGTACGTGCCTGTGGGGGTCACGAGATCCACCACGATGCCATCACGGTCCATGGCGCGCAGGGTGGCGCGATACGGCTGATCGCGGCCCGCGCGCCGGAGGGTGGCGCCCACGGCGCGGGCGCGCTCGAGGATTGGCGCCAACCCGCGGCCGGTGGCACCGGTCACCGCCAGGTCACCGACCTTGATGATGGCCGCCTTCTCCGTGCCGATCCGAACCAGGGTGGACCCCAGGTACCGCTCGTGGTCGTGCGAGACGTTGGTGACGGCGGCCACGCCCGGATTCCAGGCGTTCGTGGCGTCGAGCCGCCCGCCCAGGCCCACCTCGACCACCGCCAGGTCCAGCGCCGACCGTGAGAGCTCGAGGAGCGCCGCGGCGGTCAGCACCTCGAACTCAGTGGGCGGTCCAACCTCCGCCGCGACCCGGTCGACCGCCGGCAGCACCTCACGGACCACGGCCGCGAAGCGCTCCCGGCTGATCGGCACCCCGTCGACTGCGATCCGTTCGCGGTAGCTCACCAGGTGCGGCTTGGGCATGGTCCCCACCCGGAGCCCGGCCTCCCGCAGGACGGCCACCACGAGCGCGACAACGCTGCCCTTGCCGTTCGTCCCGCCCACGAGGGCGCCGTGCAGGCCGCGCTCGGGGTGGTCGAGCTCGTCGAGGAGGCGGCTGATCCGCTCGAGGCCCAGCGTCACGCCGAACCGCCCTCGCGCCTGGAGCTCGGAGACCGCCGCGGCGTAGTCGAGCGTCGCGGGCTGCGAGATGGTCAGTGCCCGCTCACCCGCCCTCGTCCTCGTAGAAGACGCAGTCGATATGCTGTCCGGTGAGGCACAGGTCGGTGACGTACCCGGTGTCGAGGTGGACGCCGGCGCGGAGCTCGCATCGGCTCACGACCCCCTCCTGCTTCATCAGGGTGCGCAGCAGCTGGGGCGCCATCACCGGGACGCGGCCCTTGCTGCCGTGGGTCAGGTAGAAGTGCGGGCACGAGTGCCGTCGCGGCCGGTTGTAGCCGAGTGGCATCCCGCGCCGGCCGACGTGAACGGTGAGTGGCTCGGGCGCATCGGCGAACCGCTTCTCGGCTATGGCGCAACGGCCCGGCTCGCAATCCTTCCCGTCGTGGCAGCAGGCGCGCGCAGGACCGATTCCCTCGACGGCCCAGAGCTCCCAGCACGGGCGGCGCAGGATGAAGGCCGGGCATCGGTAGCGAATGGAGAGGTCGCAGTTCTCGACCTCCCAGCACATCGTCCGGCGGTCGCCGCCGCGGCGGTCGGGCGACGCGGGCGGGCCTGCTCGGCGACGCTCTGTGCCGCTTCGTCGGTCGGTCTTGATGATCACGTGCTGCGCTCTCCTCCGCCCGGGAGTGTAGCGGCTCGGGGCGGACGGCCGTGGGCGGGGTGGTGCCTCCACGCGCCGGGAATCACGAGAGCCGGCCCGCGTGGGGCCGG
Source organism: uncultured Chloroflexia bacterium (assembly GCA_963773405.1). Classification (GTDB taxonomy): domain Bacteria; phylum Chloroflexota; class Limnocylindria; order QHBO01; family QHBO01; genus CAVXEH01. Next base: position 242,435 of record CAVZAQ010000003.1, read on the forward strand.
CTCATGGGTCTGCATCGGTCGCCGTCCCTAGAGATACTGGGACAGGCGCTCCTCCATGGCTTCCTGCGGCATGTAGCCCACGAGGCGCGTCACCTCGCGGCCGTCCTTGAAGACGATCAGGGTGGGGATGCTGAAGATGCTGTAGCGCATCGCGAGCTGCTGGTTCTCGTCGGTGTTCACCTTGGCGGTCTGCAGCTTCTCCGAGTGTGCCTGGCCGAGCGCCTCCACAACGGGGGAGACGAGCCGGCAGGGGCCGCACCAGGGCGCCCAGAAGTCCACGAGGACGGGCTTCTCGGCGTTCAGTACCTCCGCCTCGAAGGTCGATTCATCGACCGTGATCGGGGCCGTCATTGTCTTGGTCGTGTGCCTCTCTGTGATGTGCCAGCTGGGTGGATGGCAGTGCGCTGATGCTAGCACTCGACCGGCCCGGCGAGCCGATCTGCGGCGCGCGCCCGCGCCGGCTACGGCGCGTCGGTGTCGGCGTCGGTGTCGGCGTCGGAGTCGGCGTCGGGGTCGGCACCGGCGTCGGGGTGGGGGTTGGCGACGGCGACGGCGTCGGGGTGGGCTCCGGGCCCTTGCTGACCCAGATGTCGACCTGCGAGTTCTTCGCGACCGACTCGCTCTCGCCCGGGACCGAGCGGGTAACGGCGCCCTCCGGCTGGTCGGTCGAGTACTCGTGGTTGACGGTGCCCAGCTGGAGCCCCGCGGCGTTGAGCGTGGCCTGGGCCTGGGCGCTGGTCTGGCCCACCAGGCGCGGGACGTTCACCGTCTCGGTGCCGGCGGAGACGACCACCGTGATGGTCTGGCCCCGGCGCACGGCCGTTCCGGCCGCCGGATCGGTGCTGATCACCTGGTCGGCGGGAATGGAGTCCGAGTTCTCGGTCTGCTCGTCCACGAGCAGACCGCGCTGGCTGGCATCGGCCTTAGCCTGGGTGATCGTCCCCCCAACCCAGTTGGGCAGGTCGAATCCCGCGACGGACGGCGCGGGCGTGCCGCCGGGACCCAGCGAGGTGAAGATCTGGGCCGCGAGGAAGCCCATCACGCCCAACAGCAGCACGGCGAGGACGGCGAGGAGCCAGATCCACCACGGCTGGCCCTGCTGGCTGGCCGGGCGTGCCATGCGGCGCGGCGGGCCGGCGTACGGCACGCGATCCGATGGGCGGGCGACGGGTGGCGGGACGTAGATCGTGGGCTCGCCGGCGGGCGGCAGGGCGACGGGTGGAGGGGTGGCGCCCACGAAACCGGCCGGTGCCGAGCTGGGGTCACTCTGCCAGCCCCTCAGCGCCTCCGCGAATGAGCCGGCATCCGGGAAGCGGCGGGCCGGATCGCGCTCCAGGGCCCGGCGCAGGATCGCCTCCAGGCCGGGTGGCAGCGGGGCGCCGGCGACCAGGGGTCGTGGCGGATCGTCGGTCAGGCGCTTGAGCGCCACGCCCGCGGCAGAATCGCCCTCGAACGGGCGGCGGCCCGTGAGCATCTCGTACAGCACGATTCCCAGGGCATAGACGTCACTGCGGCCGGTGACCTCGTCGCCGCGGGCCTGCTCGGGGCTGAAGTAGTGGACGCTGCCGAGCGTGGTGCCGGTGACCGTCATGGAGGCCTCCGACACGGCCCGCGCGATCCCGAAGTCGGTGACCTTCACGTCGCCGTCCTCGGTGATCAGGATGTTGCCCGGCTTCACGTCACGATGGACGATGCCGCGCCGATGGGCGGCCTCCAGCGCGGAGGCGGTGGCGATGGCCACGTGGACCGCGTCATCGGTGGAGATTCGGCCGCGGTCGCGCAGGATGGCGGCCAGGTCCTGGCCGTTCACCAGCTCCATGACGATGTACTGCGTCTCGCCGTCGGGATCGGTGCCGTAGTCGTAGACGCTGACGATGTTCGGATGGGAGAGCGACGCGGCGGAGCGTGCCTCCTGCCGGAACCGCCCGGCAAACCCGGGATCTGCCGAGTACTGCGGGCGGAGGATCTTCACGGCGACCTCGCGGTCGAGCTGCAGGTCGACCGCGCGCCACAGCGTGGCCATCCCGCCCTCGCCAAGCGGGGCATCGAGACGATAGCGTCCCCCGATCTCCCGGCCGATCATCTCCACCTGACCAGTCCTCCCATCTGCCGTCCCGAGGGGGACGGTCGGGCGATCCTATCGGTTTCTAGTCTCGCAGGTCGAGCCCGCGGACGTAGGAGCGTACCTCGTCGGCATCGTCGGACTGCAGCGCGAGGGCAATGGTCGCCTTCAGCCAGCCGATGCGGGTCCCCGCGTCATGCCGCTCGCCCGCGAACTGGTACCCGAAGACCGGCTGCTCGTGGCTCAGGGCGCGGATCGCATCGGTCAGCTGGATCTCGCCGCCCGCGCCACGCGTGGTGGTCTCCAGGACGTCGAAGATCTTGGGGGAGAGGACATAGCGCCCCAGGACCGCGAGGTCGGACGGCGCGGTCCCGACGGCGGGCTTCTCGACCAGGTCTTCGATCTCGATCAGAGGCCCCTCCTCGAGCCGGGGCGCCGCGATGCCGTAGCGGCTCACGTCGTTGGGGGGGACGCGCTGCAGCGCGAGGACCGAGCCGCGGTTGGCGTAGTACGCGTCAATCAGCTGCGCGGTCACCGGCGGGCCGCCGGGATTCAGCATCACGTCGTCGGAGAGGAGGACGGCGAACGGCTCGTCACCAACGAGCTCCTTGGCCATCAGCACGGCGTGGCCCAGCCCAAGCTGCTCCTTCTGGTGCACGAAGGCGACGGTCCCGACCTCGCTGATGCGGCGTACGAGTCGCAGCATCTCGATGTCCCCGCGCTCCTCGAGCCAGCGCTCAAGGGTGGGGTTGGAGTCGAAGTGGTCCTCGATGGCGCTGCGTCCGGCGGCGATCACGATGATGATCTGCTCGATCCCGGAGGCGATCGCCTCCTCGACGGCGTACTGGATGATGGGGCGATCCACCAGCGGCATCATCTCCTTGGGGATCGCCTTGGAGGCCGGGAGGAAGCGGGTGCCGAATCCTGCGGCGGGCAGGACGGCTTTTCTGACGCGCACGATGAAGGGCTGTCTCCTTGCTGCTCAACCGGAGGAACGGCATCCTCCGGAGCGAGTCATAGCGCTCCGGTGGTCACGGCCTCTCGTGGAGGGTCCTCACGGGGGTTGAAGTATAGACCGTGGCCAGCGCCGGACCCGAATGGCTCGCTGGCTGAGCCGATGGCGACGCGCCCGCCCGTCTCGCCCGACGCTACAATCGCTCTCCAATGCTGAAGTCACTGGTTCGAAGCCTCAAGGGCCCCAGCCGCGATCCCAGGATGACGCACATCAGCCGGCCGCTGCCGCGCGGGCTGCTCGATGAGCAGGTGCTCGCCGCGCTGGAGATCGCCCTCACCCGTGATCCCGATCCGGCGTACCTGGTCGAGACGCTGCCGGCGGCCCTGCACGAGGTCACCGGCCATGACTACGAGGTCCTGGACCGCTCGACTCGGGACGTGACCTCGACCTACGCGAAGACCATGGTCATGATCCGCGACGGCGGCGTGGGCATCTGGCCGGGCCATGCCGCCCGTGCGTACCCGCTCCTCGCCCGCGACGCCCGTCACGAGGAGACGCGAGCGGCCATCGCGGAGGCGGCGGGCGCGGAGGCCGCCGCGCCCAAGGCGGGCTGGGAGCCGCCGTCCCCGGCGCGTGCCGCGGGGCGGGATCCTGCCGCGCGGACGGACGCCTGATGGGCCGCCAGAACGTCCCGCGCGACCAGTGGCTCGAGATCGGCGCGGAGTGTCCGCACTGCGGCGAGCGCATCAACGAGAGCTACGTGACGTCGTGGCGCCCGCTCCCCGAGGATCCGAAGCTCCTGATCCTCACCTGCCCCAACTGCGCGGACCGGGTCGAAATCAACCACATCTGACGCCACGGTGGCCGGGATCGTTAGCACGGCGAGCCGTACGACCGCCGCCGGCGCGCAATTGCCAATTTGCCGGTCGCATGGCTCGTCCATCGACCCGTACGACCGCCGGCGGCGCCCTGTCACTCATTCGCCGGTCGCATGGCTCGTTCGGCTAACCATGAAGCGAGCGCGGCGCGACACCGTGGCGATGACGGGAGGCGTGGTACCCCCAACCGGATTCGAACCGGTGATCTCCACCTTGAAAGGGTGGCGTCCTAGGCCTCTAGACGATGGGGGCGTCGACGCGCGCCAGGCTGGGCGATCGTCCGGCTCGCGAAACAGATCGTACCGCGCTCAGCCCAGCCCGAAGGTGAGGAGCAGGATCACCGTTGCGGCGAGGGAGCTGGCGGCGATGATGATCCCCAGGCCTCCCGCCACCGCGATCGCCACGGACCTCCCCGTGTCGCCGCTCCGCCACGAGCGCTGCGACCAGATCCAGGACTCCGCGAAGAGCAGCCCGCCGGTCACGACGACGATGATCCCCGCGGCGAGCAGCGACCAGACAGAGACCTGGGTGCTTCGGCCCAGCAGGGCAAGGGCGATCAGTGCCCCGGCGACGATCATCGCCACGGCGCCCATCACCAGGTAGCGGACGAACGGGTGCATCTGCCGGCCGATTCTAGCGGCCACGGGTATGCCCACCCGCGTCGCGCCATCGGTCCGGGGCCATGGTCAGAACGCGGCGAACCGCTCTTCCTTCCAGGGATCGGCGCTGTTGTTGTAGCCGTTGCGCTCCCAGAAGCCCAGCTGGTCCTCCGCGCTGAACTCGATCCCGCGCAGCCACTTGGCGCTCTTCCAGAAATACCTGCCGGGGACGACGGAGCGCAGCGGGTAGCCATGCTCCGTCTCGAGCGGCTCGCCGGCGAAGCTCCAGGCGAGCAGGCAGTCCGGCTGCATGGCGATCTCGAGCGGCACGTTCGAGGTGTAGCCCGACTCCGCGTGGAAGATGACGAAGCGCGCGCTGGGCTTCGGCTGGGCCACCTCCGCGATATGGGCGAACGGCACGCCCTCCCAGGTGGTATCGAGCTTCGACCAGCGGGTCACGCAATGGATGTCCAGCGTCACCTGCGCGGCGGGCAGCGCCCGGAACTCCGCCCAGCGCAGGGTGAAGGGGCTCTCGACCTCGCCGAAGACGCGGAAGTCCCAGCCGGACAGGTCCGCGTACTCCGGCGTGCGCCCGAAGTGCAGGACCGGGAACTTCTCGGTCAGGACCTGGCCGGGCGGGATTCGCTTGAGGATCTCCGGGTCGGACGTCGTCTTCTGCCAGGGGAACATGGCGGGAAGCGTGCACGGACGCATGGCGTCCGTCAATACGTCGTTGGGGTCTGCCACCGATTCAGGCGCCGATGTCGTCCAATACTCCTTCCAGCGCCTCGACGATCACCCGTGCCTCGTCCCGCGCGAGACAGAGGGGCGGCCTGATCTTCAGCACGTTGCCCTCGCGCCCGGTCGTGCCGATCAGCACGCCGCGCTCGCGCATATCGTCGCGGACCCGCGCGGCGAGGCCTGATGCCGCGCCGCCTCCGCCGTCGACCAGCTCCACGCCGGTCATCAGGCCTCGCCCGCGCACGTCGCCGATGGACGGCCGCCTTCCCGCCAGCTCGCGGAGGCGGTCACGCAGCCAACCGCCTGTCGTCGCCGCGTTCTCGATCAGCTCCTCGTCCTCGATCACGTCCAGGACAGCAAGGCCCGCGGCGCAGGCGACCGGGTTGCCGCCGAAGGTGCTGAAGAACTCCGTCTCGGCTGCGAGACGGTCGGCGAGGTCCGCCCGGGTGGCGACGGCGGCAATCGGGTGACCGTTGCCCATCGGCTTGCCGAAGGTCACGACGTCAGGCGTCACGCCCCACGCCGGGAAGGTCCACAGTCCCTCGCCCGAGCGCCCGTGCCCGGCCTGCACCTCATCGGCAACGTACAGCGCGCCGGCGGCGCGCGCCGCATCGAGGACCGCCGCCACCGCCCGCGCGTCGGGGGCGAAGATGCCGTCCGACGTGAACATCGAGTCAACGTAGATGGCTGCGGGACGGACCCCCCGGCCGGCCAGCCGCTCGACGGCCGCCCGGACCACCTCGCGCGCTGCCGCCGCGTCCACGGGGTTGGCGTAGGACCCGCGGAAGGTGTCCGGGGCGGGGATCGTCTCGACGTTGCGCGGCTGGCGACCGTGGCGCCACTCGGACGGGGACATGTCGTCGATGGCGGCGGTCACGCCGTGGTATGCCCATCGGGTGACCAGGGCGCCGTCCCCGCCGGTCGCGGCACGTGCCAGGCGCCAGGCCAGGTCATTGGCCTCGCTGCCGGAGTTCAGGAACATGACGGTGTCCAGCCCCTCGGGCAGGCTTGCGCTGATCCGCTCCGCGAGCTGCACCACGGCGGGATGCAGGTATCGGGTATTCGTGTTGAGCGTCGCCGCCTGGCGGCCGATGGCGGCGGCCACTCGTGGATGGGCGTGCCCGACCACCGGCACGTTGTTGTAGGCGTCGAGGAAGGCCCGTCCCCGGTGGTCGTACATCCAGGTCCCGCGGCCGCCGACCAGGTAGAGCGGGCGGCGATAGCTGAGGGGGGCCAGCGCGCTGCCCAGCACGCGGCGCCGCCGATCCAGGAGCGTCGACTCGTCCGGCTGGGCGCCGCCCGTGCGACCGACGGCCGGGGCGGCGGCGAGGACCGCCAGGTGACGCCCGGCCGCCTCGAACCCCACCTCGTCCAGCTGGTGGAGCAATGCCCAGGCTGGCTCCTCCCACGCAGTGATGTAGGCGTTGTCCGGGTAGCGGCGCGTTCGCCAGACCGAGATGAGGATGGTCTGGGCCATGCGTCCGAGCACCAGGTCGCCCAGTAGCTCGCTCTCGTCCCGCTCGAGCGGGACGACCGAGGTGAACCCGGACAGGAACGCCGCCGCGACGTCGAAGATGTCGGACCGATCGCGCACCAGCGACTGCAGCGTCGCCGGCACGTCCAGGACCAGGGCGGTGTGGGTCATGTCGCCGAAATCGATGACGCCGGTGACACGCCCGGCAGCGTCCATCAGCAGGTTGTCCAGCGTCAGGTCGTTGTGGATCACCTGGGCGCGAAGCCCCGCCAGCGCCGGAAGGACGCGTGTCCGCACGCGCTCCAGGACCCGGTCGAGGAGCGCCCGGCGGTCCGGATCGACGACCAGGTCCGCGTGCGGCATGAGGTCCGGGAGCTGCTTCTGGTCCCACTCGATGGCGCGGCCGGCCGCTGGGTGGAAGAACCCGCGCAAGGCGCGGCTCAGCTCGCCGGTGACGATCCCGATGCGGTGCATGGCGTCCAGGTCCAGCTCGCTCGGATGGCGGTTGCGCCCGGGCATCCGCGGGAGCAGGCGCACGAGGTGGCGCACGCCATCGACAACGGCCGTTCCCACCAGCTCGCCGTCGAGCGTGCGATTGGCGCGCGGCACCGAAAGCTGCCGCGCGAAGGCCGCCACGTGCTCGACGGCCAGGACCTCCATCTCCACCACGCCGGCACTCTCGGCCGAGTTCGAGACCTTCAGCACGTGACGGCTGCCGTCCTCGGCCTCGATGGCGAAGTTCTGGTCCCGCTCGCTGACCAGCGGGGAGAGCGTCCCGGAGAGGCCGTAGACCGCGCGAAGAACATCCGCGGCCTGGCCGGTCGACAGCCGCGGCGGGGCGGTGTGCATCACGCCGGCGGTCTCCATTGGGCCAGATCGTACACGCCGCTACACTCCGCTCATGCCCGGCACCCTGTTCGCCGAGTTCGCGGCGGTGGCGGGTGCCGTCGCGGCCACGACGTCGAAGCTGCGCAAGCGTGACCTCCTGGCAGCCTACCTGCGGGAGCTGGCAGCGGCGGACGTCCCGCGCGCCGCCACGTTTTTCGCAGGACGCCCGCTCCCCGGTGTCGGCGGACCGGCTGGGGCTGGGCTGGGTCCAGCTTCCGGGGCGCTGCAGTCTGCAAGCGGGGCGGACGCCGAGGCGCTTCGCGCGGCGTACCTGCGCCACTCCGACGCGGGCGACGCCGCGGCGGACCTCCTGGACGGGCGCGAACCCGAACGCCGCCGCTCACGCTCGCCGACGTCGACGTGGCGATGCGTGCAATGGCCGGTGCGCCCGGCGCCGAGCCGCGCACGGCGCTGATGGCCGACCTTCTGCGTCGCGCGACGCCCGGCGAGGCGCGCTACCTGGCCCGGATCGTGGCCCGTGAGCTGCGGATCGGGCTGCGCGAAGGGCTTCTGGAAGAGGCGATCGCGGCGGCCTTCGATCGTCCCGTCGCCTCGGTCCGGCGCGCGCTGATGCTGGTCGCCGAACCGGGCGAGGTCGCGGCGCTGTCCCGGGCGGATGCGCTCGACACGGCGCGGCTGCGCCTGGGCCGTCCGATCCGCTTCATGCTTGCCACGCCGGTCACCGACGCGACCGAGGTGGTGCGTCGCGTGGGCGAGGAGGCGTGGATCGAGGACAAGTACGACGGTATCCGCTGTCAGCTGCACCTCGCGTCCGCGACGGAGGCCCCGCAGCTGTTCAGCCGCGACCTCAACGACGTGTCCGTTTCGTTCCCCGAGGTGGTGACCGCCGCCGGGGGCATCGGCCGCCGGATCGTGCTGGACGGCGAGCTCGTCCCGTTCCGCGAGGGGGGTGTCATGGATTTCGCCGCGCTGCAGACCCGGCTCGGCCGGGTCGATCCCGACCCCGACCTGCTGGCCCGCATCCCGGTCGTGCTGGTCGCGTTCGACCTCCTGCACCTCGACGGGAGGGACCTGCTGGACGACCCGCTTCGCGACCGGCGAGCGGCCCTCGAGGGGCTGCGACTGCCGGAGGCGAGCGGCGAGCGGATCCTCTACTCCCACCTCGCCACGGTGCGCGGCGCCACGGCGGTGGACGCCGCCTTCGACGAGGCGCGGCAGCGCCAGAACGAGGGGCTCATGATCAAGGACCCTGGCTCGACCTACCAGCCGGGCCGGCGGGGGCTCGGCTGGCTCAAGCTCAAGCGAGCGCTTGCCACGCTCGACTGCGTGGTCGTCGGCGTCGAGTGGGGCCACGGCAAGCGGCGCGCCGTCCTCTCAGACTACACATTCGCGGTACGCGGTCCGGACGGCGAGACGCTGCTCACCATAGGCAAGGCCTACACCGGCCTGACCGACGTCGAGATCAAACGGCTGACGGAGCATTTCCTGGCGACCACCGTCCGTGACCATGGTCGCTTCCGCAGCGTGGCTCCCGAGGTCGTGGTCGAGATCGCGTTCGACCGGATCATGCGGTCGGCACGCCATCGGTCCGGCTATGCCCTGCGCTTCCCGCGGATCGTCCGCATCCGGGCCGACAAGCGTCCGGACCAGATCGACGACCTCGCCGCGGTGGAGCGCGTCTTTGCCGAGCAGGCGAGCGGCCGCATCCTGCTCGCCACCGGTGCGGGCGGGGAGACGGAGCGCATCGCGGCGGGACGCGATGGCGCGGAGAACGGCCGATGACCATCCCGCGCCACCGCCGGCGCCGCCATCGGGCCTGCTAGGATCGGCTGGCCATGAGCGCGTTTGCTGCCGACCCGTTCAACGCGGAGATGAGCCGCGTGACCCTGGACCTCTACACCGCGGCGTACCGGGTCTCCGGCTCCATGACGACCCGCTTCTCCCGGGTGAGCGACATCCTCAACCAGGTCACCTCGACCCACCTGCTCGTGGAGGAGGCCACCGTCTCCGAGTACGCCGACCCGACGGCAACCCTCGGTGCCCGACAGGTCCACGTGGCGCTCGAGCAGGTGCTTCTCTGCATCGCCGCCACCGAGGGCACGGCTCGCCCGGAGATGCGGATCCCGAAGCGCGCGGTCAAGGCCCAGATCGGGATCCCGCCATTCCGGGTGACCGGGACCATCCACGTCACCCAGGGGAGCCGGCCGGTCGACGGGCTGCTGAACGCGGCGGATCGCTTCGTGACCATGACCGATGCGACCGTCGCATCCGCCGAGCATCCCGAGCTCGCCCGGACGGCGCAGGCCGTGGCCGTCGCACGCACGCGTCGCGCACGTCCTGCTGGTGGCCGACGACGAGCGTCCCGACGAGCTCCTGGCCGACATCCTCGACGAGAAGACCGCCAAGGACTGGCTCACCGCCCGCGACAGCGGGCACGAGGGGCCCGGGTAAAGGAGGGCTGGCGCGGCCACTCCGCGGTTCAGCCAGGGCGCCGGTTCAGCCCAGGCGCCGGTTCAGCCCAGGCGCCGGTTCAGCCCGGCACGGCGGGGCGGCACCGGGCCGCCGTCCGTCCCGTATCGCGTGGCGTCGATCACGGACTCCGCGAAGGCCACGACCTGCTCCGCGTTGAGGCGCTGGACGCGACCCATGGCGTTCGCCCACCAGGGGACGTTGTCGGTTGTGACGACCTCGCTGTCGGGTTCCTCGAGGATCAGCCGGCTATGGCGATCGGGGAATGCCACCGCGGGCTCTATGGGCAGGTTCTCGTGGCCGGCGCCACGGGCCCAGGTCGCGACCGCGTTGCGCGCGGCCGTTCCCTCGTACGAGGGATTGGTGATGCAGGGAATCCAGCCCTTCCGGCCGCGTGCGTCGAACTCCCAGCCGCGCCCGCGGACCCGGTAGCGGCCGTGCCACCGGCGCGCAATCAGGGCACGCACCCCCGGCGGTCCCACCAGGACGGCCTCGACCTCGGCCGGCACACCGGGGAGGCGCGGGCTGACGAGGAGCAGATACGTGTCGTCGAGCGCACCGGAGAGGAGCCGCACGACATCCTCGGGCGTGGCGCTGCGGCGGATCCGCAGGATCTGGCCCAGCATCCCCGCACCCACACCCAGGGCCAGCGCCGCGACGATGGCGAGCACCGCAGCTGCCTCCGGGCGTTGCGCAGGCGCCGATAGCGCGAGGACGGCGGAGATGGCTCCGACAAGGAGCATGAGCGCGGACAGGATTGCCGGGCCGCGACGGGACTCGCCCTGCTCCGCCAGCCGGATCACGCGCACGGGTGGCCCCCTGGGCTCAGCGGGTTGCCCAGCGATCCGATGGCGCCTCGGCGGCGGCCAGCACGGCGTCGCGGAACTGGTCGATGTCGAACGGCTTGGCGACGACCGGGCCCAGGGGCTCCAGCTCGTCGAGGCGGCTGCGGGACGCGGCGCTGACGAAGACGGCCGGGATGCCGGGCCACGTCTCGCGCAGGAGCTCGGCAATATCGCCGCCGTCGCCGTCGGGGAGCATGACGTCCACGACGAGGACGTGCGGGAGCGCAACCGCCATGAGGTCTCCCAGCTCCACGATGCGCGAACAGGTCACGACGTTGTAGCCGAGGTCGCGGAGGAGATCCGCCTCGAGCGCCGCGATGTCGGCGTCGTCCTCGAGGACGTAGGCGCGCAGCGGCTCCTCTTCGGGGGTGATGTTCGTCGCGGGAAGCGCGGCGGGGTGCAGCGAAGCGGTCATGGGACGAGTGTGCCGGTCACGCGGCGTGGGGAGCAATGGCGGGAAAGGGTCCATCCGGCTGGTACCTCCGGCGTACCGATGCCGCCGCCGCCGCGCTCGATCCGGGCCTTCCCGGCGGCCCGGCGCGCTTGATGCCGCGGTGTATAGTCACGGCCCGCGCTGACCCATCGGGGCACTGCGAGCGCGCGGGGAGCGAAGCGAGGCGAACGATCGATGGCACGATCGATGTGGCGGGGGGCGATCCAGTTCGGGCTGGTCACCATCCCGGTGAAGCTGTACCTGGCCACCGAGAGCACGAGCATCGGCTTCAACCTGCTCCACGCCAGCTGCCTGAACCGGATCCAGATGAAGGTCTACTGCCCGTACCACGACGAGGTCATCTCGCGCTCGGACACGGTCCGCGGCTACGAGTGGAGCAAGGGCAAGTACGTGGTCGTCTCGGAGGAGGACCTCGAGTCGGTCCCCCTCAAGACCGTTCGCGCCATCGAGATCGAGAAGTTCGTCGACGCGTCCAGCGCGGAGGAGTCCGCGGCACGCTTCGTCAAGCAGGAGTACTACCTGGAGCCGGACGAGATCGGCCGAAAGGCCTTCTACCTGCTCAAGGATGTCCTGGCCGATGCCGGGAAGACCGCGATCTGCAAGATCGTCCTCAAGGACCGCGAGCAGCTCGCCGCGCTCAGCCCCTACTCGAGCACCATGCTCCTCACCACCCTTCACTGGCCCGATGAGATCCGCTCGCTCGACGAGCTGACCCTCCCCGAGGACCAGATCGAGATCAAGCCGGGCGAGCGCACGATGGCCGAGCAGCTCGTCGCCAGCATGACCGGCGAGTTCGACGCGGGCGAGTATCACGACGAGTACCGCGAGGCGCTGATGGGCGTCATCGAGGCAAAGGTCGGCGGGGAGGCGCCACAGCCGGCTGCCCACGCGGAGCCCACCCGGATCGCCGACCTGATGGCGGCGCTGGAGGCCTCGGTGGCCGCGGCCCGCGAGGGGCGTCGCGAGGTGCCGGCCGGGGAGAAGAAGGCCGCCGCGCGGGGCGGGCGAACCACGAAGCGCGGCGAGAAGGCCCCGACGAAGGCAGCGGCGTCTGGCGCCGGCGCGAAGCGCGCGAAGGCCGTGGAGACCCCGGAGGAGCGGCCGGCCCGCCGGCGCAAGACCGCGTAGCCTTCTCAGCGTGACCGGCGACCAGCTCAGCCTTCCTCTCGAGACCCGGCAGGTCGCCGGGGGACTGCCCGAGCGCCTGCGCCCCATGCAGGCGACCACCGTCGACGCGCCGTTCGACGACGCGGAGTTCTGGTTCGAGCCGTGGTGGCCCGGGGTGCGCGCCCTGGCCTTCATCGAGGGCGGTCGGCTTCGCCTCCAGGTGGCCGGGCTTTCGGATGCGCTCGCCGCGTTTCCCGAGCTCGCGGAGCTCCCCGCGCAGGTGGGCGAGGACCGCGTCATCCTCGACGGGACGCTCCTGGTCCTGGACCCTGCGGGGCGGCCCGATGGCGGGCTCCTGCGCCGCCGCCTGGGTCGCGGCTCCCGCGTTTCGCGTACGGCCGGCCGTCCCGCGTACGTCGCGTCCGATCTGCTCTGGTGCGGCGGCGCCTCCTGGATGCGCCGGCCCTTCGCCGCGCGGCGAACGCGTCTCCACGAGGTGCTGCCGCCGGGCGACCGGGCGATCGTGGGGCACGGCTACCCCCGCGAGGGGACGCTTGTCGCGGAGGCGCTCGCGCTGCTGGGCATCGAGGGGCTGTCGGCCCGCTGCCTCACGGCCCGTTATCGGAGCGGCGCCGCCGGGGACGCGTGGTTGCGCGCATCCATCGTCCCGCCCGAGCCACGTCCGCGGCCCACGCTGGCCCTCCTCCTGCGGCTCCCGCTCGACCGCGAGTGAAACGCGGCGCGCAGCGCGCGGGGCGATCACGGCGCAGGCAGCAGCGGCTCCAGGGTCCAGGGCCAGGGGGATGCCGCGAGCAATCGTTGCGCGGAGCTGACCAGACCGTCAGCCGGGAACGATCGAAACGACGCGACATCCCAGACCAGGCGCGCGGGCTGCGGCGGCGCGGTGGCCAGCGGGCCGCCGCGCAGGACGCGATCCACAGCCTCCGCGTGCGAGGAATCCTCGCCCCAGTGCTGTTGGAGCAGGATGCTGACATCCCAGGTCAAGGCGTCGTCTGCGGCGGTGGACTGGGCAGCCGCCAGTCGGTCGCGGGCATCGCGCCGGTCGCCCAGGGTCGCGGACGCCAGCGCCCGGACCGCGGGCACGGTGAACTGGCTCGGGACGACCGTTTCGCCAAGGGTCGCCCTGGCCACCAGCAGGTTGAGCTCGCCGACCTTCGTGTCCATCCCGGCCGGCGCCACGTTGCCGGGGTCGACCCGCCGGGGCCAGGCCATGCGGAGTGTCGTGTTCAGGTTCACGAGCTCTGACAGCCGATAGGCACCGTCCGCGCTGGCGTGATCGCCCAGGTCCTCGAAGACTATTGCCGCGTTGATGAGCTGTGAGCCCCCGGTGGGAGCGTAGTCCACGGCCTTGCGCGCTGCCCGGGCGGCGCACGCAGCATCCCCCGATTCCTGGCAGAGGATGGCGAGATTCGTCCACGCGTCATCGTCACCCGGGTTGAGGGCCACGGCCCGGTGGGCGGACGCGAGGGCGGTCTGACGATCACCGGCATTGTCCGCAGCCACCGTCAGCGCCTTCGGCGCCGCGGGGTGCGACGGGTCCAGCGTCATGGCGGCTCGGTAGAGCGACTCCGCACTCGCCCAGTCGCGTGCCCAGGCCTGGTCTGATGCGATCCGGTACACGATCGCCGCGGCGTCGCCGAACACGGCCGGGATTGCGAGGGCCGCCGACGCAAGCACCACGGCGATCAGCGGTACCGGTCGCGGCATCCCGCCGAGCCACCCCCGGCCGCGGTGCTCGCGCCAGGCCTGCGGCGACTCCCATCGCACGGCGCCGGCGTCGTCGAGCGCGATCGCGACCAGCAGCAGGAGCAGCAGATCGAACCCGGGGATGAAGGTGAGATCTTCGAACAAGCCCGCGGCGAGGTAGCCGATCACCATCGACGAGGCGAAGCGGCCGCGCAAGGTCGCCGATCGGTGCGGGCCGGCGATCCACAGGAAGGTCGCCACCATGACGATCCCTGCGGCCAGACCCAGGATCCCGGCATCACCGAGGAGCCCGAGCGCGAGGTTGTGTGAATGTGGCTGGATCGCCGGGAAGGTTCCCGGCTGGGCGGCGGCCTGGCGGGCGTACGGCATCACGCCGGGTCCAACACCCAGGAACGGGTTCGCCGACCAGGCCCGCAGGGTGTCTCCCCAGAGGTCTGCGCGATACAGCACCGAGGTCACCGCGGTCAGACGTGGCGCCGCGAAGGCGGTGCCCAGTGCGAGGACGACCAGGGCGCCTACCGTGACGCCGACCTCTCGCGCGCCCCGCGGGAGGCGCACCCGGATCCCCATCCTGTGCCACGCCACAACGCCCAGGACCAGCGCGGCGACGGCAAACGCGAGCCAGGCGGAGCGAGATCCCGACAGGTAGGTCAGTGGCAGCCCGACCGCGACCAGGGCGGCCTGCAGCCCGCGTCGCACGACGCGCGACGTCACCAGCAGGGTCAGAACGAGGCATGCGGACAGGACGAACGGCGACACCGCGACCGAGCCGAAGGGCGTCGACTCACCAAGCAGCCGCACCGGTGGAAGGCCCGGGCCATCTACCACGACCCATGCGATCCGCCGGCCGACCATCTCCACCAGCGTGGAGAGGGCCAGCGCCAGGATCGGGATGGTGGCCGCGATGGCCGCGATGACCGGGCGCCGGCGCACGACGACCAGCGCCACCGGCAGCAGCAGCGCCCAGGTCACGCTGACAGCCAGGGATCGAGCGGAGAGGCCGGGGTTCTGGCTCGTAAGCGTGGCCAGTCCGATGGTCACGAGGAGAGCGAGGATCGGGATATCCAGGCTGGTCCGCGGGATCGGCATCCCGCGCCGGGCCAGCACCGCGGCCGAGACGATCGCGCCTCCCGCGATGAGATGCAGTGGTGCCTGGAAGCGAGGGTCCCAGAGGGCCTGGTCCCAGGCCAGGTATCCGAACACCGCGAGCCCGGCGGCCAGGGCGAGGACCTCTGCGGCACTGAGCCGGGCAGGCCCGATGCGGATCATTCCGCCGGCGGGCCCGGTGCCTCGCGCCGACTCGCGCCCGCGACGAGGTGCAGGGCGTGCTCGAGCTTGGTGGTCGGATCGGGGGTCAGGCCCGGGACGGACGCCAGCGCGGCCGAGAGCGTCGAGACGAGCGTCTCGTCAGCTGCACCGTCCCCGGAGAGCTCCAGCTCCACGGCGAGGAGATGCCCCACCGACTGCCCGGCGTGCATGACCGTGACCCGGTCGAGGCTGAGGGTGCCGACGCGCACCTCGTTCACCATGACGGGACGCTCCGTCCGTTGCTGCACGAGCGTCAGCCGTTCCGTCAGCGGCATGCCGGCGGCGAGCTGCGCCAGGAGGTCGCGCGCGGGCGATGGCGGCCACTGCGCCGGGTCCGCGCGATCGTCCGCCGGACCCTCTCGCTCGGGCCGCCGATGGAGTGACGCGTCGTGGCCCGGCGTGGCACCGCGAGGCCCCTTGAGGGAGACGATGGTGCGACCATCCCGCGTGCGCAGCCGGCAGGCCCAGCGTGCGGCGGAGAGGCGGCCGTCGGGGGTATCGAGGTACCGGTCGAGCTCGTCGGCAGTTGTGGCTGGTCCGAGCCGGGCCGGCCCAAGCGTCGCGCGACCGGCCAGGTCGTCGAGGGCCTCCGGATCCTTGGCGATCAGCTTGAGCTCGACCTCGTCGCCGTCAGCCACCGGAGGCTCGCTCACCATAGCGCTCGGCGGCCGCCCGGACCGCGGATGCCACGGAGTCGCGCAGCTCGGCGGGTGCCAGAACCTCGACGCCGTCGCCCCACGAGAGGACCCACGGCCGTATCTCCACGATGCCGGCCACGGTGACGCTCAGCTCCACGCCGCCGCCCGGGCAGCTCCGTGAGCTGCTGCGACCGATGCCAGACCGCTTCCCGCACGCGGTGCGCCACCCCGGCGTCGAAGCGAAGCCGCACCTCCACGGTCGGCGTCGTGTCGGACGACCAGATCCCCCACGAGTTGGCGAGCCACTGGTCCGGGTCGAAGTCCGCCGGGATCTCGTAGCGCTCGACGAGCAGGGTTGCCGAGCGGATCCGTTCGACCTTGAAGGTGCGCATCGCATCGGCCCCCTCGTCGAAGCAGATGAGGTAGACGCTGCGCAGCGCGGCATCCGGCTCGAGGAGGTAGGGCCGAACGCGGGTCACCCGCCGGGTTCCCTCGCCCGGCTCGTAGTCGATCTGCACGACGCGGCCCTCCGCCCAGGCGCGCGCGACCGTCGAGAAGGTCCGGGTGAACGGCTCGTTGGGGGAGTGGGATCCGACCGCCTGCATCGTGGCCGCGACGTGCCGGGCGATCGGCTGCGGCAGCAGGTCGGCCAGCTTGGTGAAGGCGCTGATCACGGCCTGGTCGTACTCGTCGCTCCAGCGGGCGATGAGCCGCGCCGCGAGGAACAGGACGATCGCCTCCGGGACGGAGAGGCGCAGCGGCGGGAGGAAGTACTTGTGCTCGATCCCGTAGCGGCCGCGGCCAGCCTGGAAGATCGGCACGCCGAGCTCGGTGTCGAGGGCGTTGATGTCCCGGTAGACGGTGCGGGTCGTCATCCCGGTGAGGCGCGCGATCTCGGTCACCGGCACGCCATGCTCGCCGCTCCCCGCGCTGTACAGGATGGATGCGACGCGAAGCAGGCGTGCCAGGCGATCGCGCTTACGGCCGATGCGCTCGTCGGCGACCTCGACATCGCCCCACTCGTCCTCGCCAAGCCCGCTGCTGACCATGCCGGCGATGGTACGCGCTCGTTCGCGGCCCCGCCCACGAGCGGTCCGCACCGGATCAGCCGGACGGCGAGGGTTTGGCGCTCACGGTGGGGCTCGAGGCGGCCGGCGACCCGCTGGCGACCGTTGACGGGACCGGCGTGGGGGTGGGGGCCGGCTGGCCGGGCAGGGCGCTGACCATGGCCCGGTTCGCGGCGTCGCTCGAGCCGGTCAGGAGGAACACGTACTGGCCGGAGCTCCAGCAGTAGAAGGTGGTCCCGGTGAGCGTGGCCTCATCGTCACCACGCGTCCAGACCCGGTTTCCGTTGACGACCGCGGCCTTCCACGTATCGGGCTGCAGCCCATTCGCCCCGATGTAGCGCCCCGCGGCTGCCAGGTATGGCTGCAGATCGGCAGTCTCCACCGGGGGGCCGTCGACCCCCGCGGCGTAGAGAGACAGGCGGGGGTTGACGACGTAGGCGATGACCAGGGAGCGGAAGCGCAGCCCGATGTCGCCAAATGGCATCCCCATGTCGCCGGGTGACACGCCGAAGCTGGTCGGATCAGGCTTCACGACCGGCGAGCTGCCGATGGTGTCGGGGATGAGCGCCGACAGCGTCGGGTCGGGGGTGCTGCTGTAGTCGGGTGTCGGCCGTGGCGTGGGGGTGGGGCTGGGCGTTGGCGCGGGGGAGATGGCGCTCGCGGAGGGCGCGGAAAGACTTGCGCTCGGCCCCGGGCTCGAGGAGCACGCGGCGAGGAGGAGCGCGACGAGGCCCGCGGCCACTGCGGAGAGCGGACGGTATCCGGGGCGCAGGGAAACGAGGTCGGGGATCGGCATGGGAGCCGCGATGATACCAGTCCTCTCGCCGCGCTCCGTCGGCGTCGGCCGGGTCAGGCGGCGCCGCGCTCCGCCGCGCGGTCGGCGCGACGCCGGCCACGGGTGACCGGCCGCAGCGCTGACCGGTTGACGACCACCGCGAACGCGTCGAGCACCTCGCGCCGGACCGATGGCGCCCGCGCCGGCAGCGCAGCCAGCGCCTTGCGCTGTGCAGTTCGGTTCGCGGAGCGCCCGCCCGCCAGCGCGTCGAAGGCGTTTGCGGCAGCCACGACCTCGGCACCCAGCGAGATAGGCCCCCGCCGACGGCGGCGCGAGGCGCCGGAGAGGCGCCGCTCCGCTGTGAGGATCTCGCCAACGCCGTGGAGCGACGAGATCCCGTCGAGCTGCTCCGGTGCAACCCCATCGAGGCCGTGCAGCCGCGCCGCGAGCTCGATGGTGTCGGCCTCGTTGGCCGGACAACCAAGCTGATCGGCCACGGCGCGCGCCAGGCGCGCGACTCGATCCGCGTGGCTGCGGCTCGCCACATCCTGGGTGTCCAGGGTTCGGACCATGGCGAGGGCGACATCGCGCAGCGCGCCGGACGCCTCGTCGTCGATCCCCGACCCGAGCCGCGCGGCCTGCTCCACGAGCTGCTCCATGGCTCCGGCCTCCTCGGGGTGCAGGAGCGCGGTCCGGGCCAGGTGGTCGAGGGTGCCGCGCAGGTCGCGCATCTCCTTTGGGACGTCCGCGATGTGCACGACCCGGTTCTCGCCCGCCTGCTTGCCGTAGTAGAGGGCGGTATCGGCCGCGGTGATGAGCGCGTTCTTGTCGCGGGCATCGGACGGATAGGTCGCGACTCCCACGGTGATCGTCACCGGGATGGCCTCCCGGGCGGTGACCCGCGCGACCGCGCGCCGGATCCGGTCCGCCGCCAGGGCCGCATCCGGTGCTTTCACACCGTGCAGGACCACGGTGAACTCGTCGCCGCCGTAGCGGAATACCCGGTCATCGCCTCGGGCCGCCTTGACGATGGCGGCACTGATCGCATGCAGGAGCGCGTCACCCGCGGGGTGCCCCAGGCCATCGTTGTAATCCTTGAACCGGTCGAGGTCCATCATCAGCAGGCCGAACGGTGGCTCACCGGCTTCCGTGTCGATCGAGTCGAAGGTCTCGGTGAGGTAGCGTTGGAACGAGCCGTGGTTGCCGACATTGGTGAGGGCGTCGGTCTCCGCCCGCTTGCTCACCAGGTCGTGGACATCGGCATTGCGCAGGGCAATGGAGGCCTGGCCGGCAAAGAGCTGGACCAGCTCGAAGTCGGTCTTGGAGAAATGTGCCTCGGCGCCGCCGATGCGCGACACGTTCAGCGCGCCGATGACGTGTCCGTCGCTGATGAGCGGCACGACGCAGAGCGACTCGGGGTCCGGGGGCGTCCCGGGGATCTGCATGGCCCTCGGGTCCTCAAGGGCGTCGTTGGCCAGCACCGGCTCGGCGCGGTCCACGGCCCAGCCCATAAGGCCGCGACCGAACGGGATGATGTAGCGGCTGACCGCCGCTTCGTGACGGTCGTGGGCGAGCATCGGGATCAGGACCCGCCGGGTGTGGTCCGCTCGGTAGATCGACAGGTTGTCGTAGCGCACCGCGTCCAGCAGCCCATCCGCGACCAGCTCCAGGATGCTCTGCTGGTCGAACGTCGAGAGGAGCCGTTCGTTGATGTTCAGGAGGCCGCGCTGTGACTGCAGCTGCCGCTCGAGCTCGCCGGACTGCTGCTCCAGCTGCGCGTAGGAGCGCGCATTTGCGATGGCCTGTGCGGCGTAACCGGCGAAGATGGACATGGTCTGCAGGTCATCGTCGGAGAACTGGTTCACGCCCAGCTTGCTGAGCGCCAGGACGCCCACGGCCCGACCCTCGAAGAGCATGGGCACCACGAGCATCGACTCCTCGATGTCGTCCGTTCCGTCGATCGTGTGGCCGCGTTGGTCGGCGAGGGCGTCATTGATGAGGAGCGCCTCGCCGGTCTCCGCGACGGTGCCGGTGAACGAGCCCGGACCGATCTCGACGCGCAGGAGCTCCACGAAGTCGCCGTCCTCCCCGAGGAGGCGGCGCGTGAAGGCGATTGGCTCGCACGTACCCGCTTCCCAGTCGACTTCATAGACGCGGATGTCGTGGTACTCGGCCAGGGTGCTGGCTTCGGCGACGATGGCCTCCGCAATCGCCCGCACGTCGGTGAGCCGGTTGAGGCGAGCGGAGAGATCCTGGATCGAGCGCATGCGGGCGGCGTGGTCCGCCACGGATCGGTACAGCTGCGCGTTGCTGATGGCGACAGCGGCCTGGTTGGCGAGCGCCTGGGCGAGGTTGAGCTCCTCCGCGGGCCACTCGTTCCGGCGGCTGTGATACAGGCCCAGAACGCCCATCGTTCGGTCATTGCTGACCAGTGGCACGAGGCAGGCCGTCTCGATCCCCTCCGCCTCGTAGATGGCGTGCATGCTGCCAACGGACCGATCGCTCGCCGCATGCTGGACGACGTGCGTCCGTTGGTCGAGGACGGCACGCACCCCCGCAGCCGGACTCTCCAGGGTCAGGGAGCGCACGCGCGCCTGGAAGACCTCGCCGATGCCACGAGAGGCGGCCAGCTGGAACGGCGGATCCTCCTCGAGGACCAGCCAGAGCCCGACCTTGTCCGCGGCGAAGAGCGCGCGGCTGCGGTCGACGATCTCGTCGAGTACGGCGGGAAGGTCAAGCTCGCCGCTCAGGTCCTGGACGATGCCGCGGAGGGCACGCGACCGGGTGAGCTCCCGCCGCGCGCCTGCCAGCAACTGCGCGTTGTGCACCGAAGCCCCTAGCGCTCCGGCGATGGTCATCAGGAATGGGATCTGCTCGGCGTCAAGTGTTGTACCGCCGCCGGTGGAGACGACCAGCAGGCCGAGCAGCTCGGAGCCGGCCCGCACGGGAAGGCGGACCTCCGGCACGGCGACCGGAGCGGAATCGGCGAGATGCGGCGGCGACTCTGCTATCGCCCGTGCCGTGGCACGATCGATCGTGGGCGGCGGCGCGACGCGATATCCCGCATGGGTCTCGAGCCGCATCGTCCCGCGCGACGCGAGATAGATCGCCACCTGCTCGTATCCGAACTGCGTTCGGAGTGCGTCGATCGTCACCCGGCAGACGGCGACCGCGCTGGGGCCGCCCGCTCCCTGCGCGAGGCGCGCGAGGACGGCCATCTCCGCGTCACGATGGGGCGGTTCGACCGTCGTCGCCGCGGCAAGCTCGCCGGGCTGGCTTCCTTCCGCGAGCAGCATCTCGACGTCTGAGCGCCGGAAGCGCCGGTCACCGCGAGCGTTGATGCGAAACGCCGGCAGGCGGCCCGCATCGGTCCAGGAGCGAATCGTGTTGGGGTGGACACCCAGCTGCGCGGCAGCCTGCGCAACGCTGATCAGTGCCTGGGGATCGCTCGCCCGGTCACGGCCCTGTGGTGCCAAACGCTCATCTCCTGCTTGGGGGTCCTCTGGAGGGCTCGGCTCTGGAGCTTCTGTGAGGAACCGTGCATCGGATGCTAGTGGTGGCAACCGCTGGGCACGATGACTCGTTCGTACCGTTCGGACTGGTACGACCTCTGGGCGCCGGCCCCTCACCCAAGCAGCGAGACGAGGAGGAGGGCTAGGAGGCCGGCGACGAGGAGAGCGGCGCCGACCGCCAGGGCGCCGATGGCGAAGATCAGCTGCCGGCGGCGTGAGCCCCCCAGCAGGCGCATGGCCCCATCGACCTCGAGCGCCGACACGAGATACCCCCCGTCGGGCGGGACGAGACGTGGCCCGTTGGCTCCAACGCGTACCTCCGCGAGCACGAGCAGCGGATCGACGACCGAGATGGATCGTGTCACGGCACGGGCCGCGGTCGGTGGCGCGCCCAGCTGCTCCGTGAGCCGGTCGACCGCCGTTGCGTGGGGATCCTCCAGCTCGTCGGGCCGGCCCTCCCAGACGAGGGGGATCGTGATGAGCGGCTCGGCGGCATCGGCCGGGTCCATATCGAGGGACCCCGCGTGGTCCCACAGCTCGAAGCTGCGCGTCTCTCGGAGCCGCTCGATGGTCCGCCATCGGCCGTCCGGCAGGCGCACCTCGACGTCACGGTGGTAGGCGACCAGGCGCTCGTCGTCGGGCGTGACGAGCGGATCGGCGCAGCGGATCCTGCCGGAGATCCGGACGGGGCGCGGTGGCGCCTCGCGCAGATCCAGGATGTCGGCGACCGTCATGCCCCGGGCACCGGCGAGCCGACGGGCGCGGGCCGGGTCCGCGCCAATCGCGCGCATCCAGATCGCGGCGGCCGCCAGGAGCAGGGCACCGAGCAGCGCAAGGCCGGCCATCAGAGCGGTGATCGGGGGCATCGCGCCCGAGTATACGGAGCCGATAAGACCGCAGTAAGCGCCGCCCGATACGGTGCTCCGAGCGTTGCCGAACCCACCGGCGCGCCCACGCCGAACAGGAGGTGACCGCGGCCGCGCAGTGCTCCGTCGAAGGTTGTCATTCATCGCTTCCGAACGGAGGAACCCGATGTCCGTCCGACATCGCCACGCCCCGCGTCGCTCGCGGGGCCCTGCCGGCGCGCTGCTCGTTGCCGGGCTCGCCATCTCACTCGGCCTCGCCTCGTCCGCGACGGCGCAGCCGCCATCGCTGGTCACCACCCTGGCCGCCGGCGCCGCGGACCGCGCCGGTCTGGCCGTTGCAGTCACCCGCCACCGGCTCGCCGGCCAGGACCTGCTCGAGGTCACGCAAGCACCGCGCGCCGCCGCCCCCGGGAATGCTCCCGATGAGGACGCCCAGCGCCGCGAGGCGCTCCGACTGCTCGACCTGACCGCCGACGGCTCGGTCGCGCTCGCCGATGGTGTCGGCGACCCTGCTGCGGGGCTCACCGTCGTGACGCCTGGCGGCGGGCTTGTCCACGTGTCGATCCCGGGCGTCGCCGGGGCGGCGTTTGCCCCAACCGGCGGCTGGCTGGCGGCCGTCGATGCCACCGGCCGCCTCTGGCGGGTGGATCCCTCGGCCGCGACCGCGAACCCCCTCGCCGATGGGCCGTTCGGCGGGTCCATCGCCTTCGGCGCCCGTGGGGAGCTCCTCCTATCCTCACTCTCGTCCATGGAGGCGCCCTATGCGTCGACCCTCGTCCGCGTGGATCCCGAGAATGGCCGGGCTGACCCGGTCGAGACCGCCGGAGAGGCGCTCCTGGTGTTCGCGACGCGCGAGCTGAGCGACGGCTCCCTCGCCGTCGTGGGGCACTCGTTCGGCGGCGGCGTTTCCCTCTACCGCATTGCCGACGGCAGGGCGCTGGAGGTCATGGCGCTCGATCCCGGGGCGGTCGACGTCTCCATCAGCGATGACGGTGCGGCGGTCGCCTACGCCATTCCCGGCGATGCAACGTACGTCGCCCGACGGAACGGCGGCCCGCCAACGCGGCTCTCGGACGGTGTGCTGCCGCGCATCGCGCCAGACGGCGAGACGGTCGCCGTGCTGAGGTCAGGCGCGACGCTGATCGTCGACGCCACCGGGCGCGTGATCGATCGGTTCGCCTCGCCACTGACGGCCTGGGTTCGCTGCGAAGGGCGGTGCGGGGCATGATTCGGCACCTCCTCCTGACCATGGCGCTCGCGGCGACGGCAGCCATCGGCTCCACCTCGGTCGCCCGTGCCAGCGACGACTACACGCTCCCCTTCTACGACCCGTCCGTCACGCTCAGTTATGGCGTCGATCGCGACGCACGGAGCTGTCACCAGCTTGACTGGGCCAACAAGCTCTGGAACGACTGCAACCTCCATTACGGCCGCGTCTACGATGGCCATACCGGCATGGACTACCCCATGGCGCTGAGAAGCCCGGTCGCGGCGGCCCGTGACGGGACCGTCGTGGACCTGTTCGAGGGCTATGGGACCGAGCAGTTCGGCACCTACGGCAACTTCGTGCTGCTCGCCCACGCGGATGGGCGGCGCACGCTCTACTACCACCTCGCGTACCACGGGGTCCGCGTGTCGGTAGGCCAGGCCGTCTCCGCGGGCCAATGGATCGCGGACTCGGGCTGCAGCGGCCAGTGCTACGGCGCACACCTGCACTGGGAGATGGAGGCGGTTTCGGGCGGGCACTGGTCGCCCATAGACCCCATCTATTCGCGGCTCTTCACCACCACTCCGGGGCGAGTCCCGTTCCTTGCCGCCTATCGCCGCGAGTCGAACGCCGGAACCGAGGTGATCCGGCGCTACACGACGATCACGCACTGGGTCGAGTTCACGAACCGTGGCGGCCGGACGTGGCGTACGGGCCTCGGAAAGGGCCGGATCATGCTCGGCACCTGGAATCCGCCCGGGCATTCGAGTGCCTTCGCGGCTGCGGACTGGCCGTACAGCTGGGTCCCCACCGTGCTCGACCAGGTATCCGTGCCGCCCGATGGCGTCGGTCGCTTCACGTTCGGGCTGCGGGCAACGAGTCCGCCCGGCAGCTACACGGAGGCCTTCAACCTCTTTGCCAACAGCCTGCGCTGGTTCGACTGGTCCCGCCTCGGGTCGTACTACGTGCCGATCTACGTGAAAACCAACCAGACGGAGTGAAGGAGGAAGGATGTCAGCATCGTCTCCGCCCGCGGGCCGGGGGCCACATGCCCCGATCTCGAGGATTGCCGGCGCGCTGCTCATGGTGCTGCTCTCCGCGTGTGCCGCGGAGGGCAGCTCGAGCCTCGAGGTGACGGCCCCGCCGGGCGGGTCGGCGGCTACCAGCCCGACCCCCACGATGGCGTCCGCATCGCCCGAGGGATCGGGCGATGCATCCCGCCCGGTCCTGCCGACGGGCTTCCCCGTGCTGCCGGGCGCCGAACCCGTCTCGCCGCCAGCCGACGACGCGTCGATCATTGCCGTCTGGACGCTGCCGGCGGAGGGCTCGGGGCCGTACGACGCCCTCGTCGCGGCGCTGCCGGCGGCAGGGTTTCCGATCGTGGGTGTCTACCCCGCGGATCGGGCAGCCCTGATCCGCTTCGCTGTTGGAGAGGCCACCGTCTGGCAGGTGCTCCTGGAGCACCGGGAAGGCGGGACCCTCGTCACGGTCCAGACCGACAGGCCGTAGGCCGGCTCAGCCTTCGCGGTCGGCCGCCACGGCGGCCAGGCGGGCGCCCGCCGCGCGGGCGAGGGCGGATGGGCTGACGGCGAAGACCGCGTCCGGCAGGCCGGCGGCGGCCCAGACCGTGTCGTGCTCCAGGAGGTGCTCGTCGATGACCACCGGCACCTCCGTCGCGTGGCCGAGGGGCGGGATGCCGCCGATCGCGAACCCGGTTGCCTCGCGAGCCTCGTCCGCGTTCGCGCGGCGAACCTCGCCGGCGGACAGCACGGCCGCCAGGCGACCGGTGTCGAGCCGGTCCGCGCCCGAGACGAGAGCGATCACCACCCGGCCGTCCGCGACGAACACGAGGGACTTCACGATCTGTGACACGTCGCAGCCGACGGCGCGGGCTGCATCCTGGGCGGTCCGGGTGCCGGCCGGGTAGCGCAGAACCTGGATCGGGAGGCCCCGCTCGGCGGCGGCCCGGGTGACCTGGTCGATGTTGCGGTGATCGGTATCGGTCATGGCTTGATCATCGCACGCGTGCTACGCTCATGATCGACAGCTCAAGAGCGACAGGGGAGCGCGCGAAGCGCTGAGAGTGCGGGCGACCGCAGACCCTCGAACCTGATCTGGATCATGCCAGCGCAGGGAGTCGGTGTTCACCTTCGCGGCGCATCCAACCTGTGGGTGCGCCGTTCGTCGTTCTTCGGAGCCGATTGATGCCGTGCGGCCTCGGCGGCACGGGACGATGGAAGGGAGCGACGGAGCGGCATGCGAGCCGTGGTGGTGGCCGATGGCGTGCCCGAGCCATCCGACGCGGAGATCGTGGAGGCAGCAGACCTGGTGATCGCCGCCGATGGCGGCGCGGCCTGGCTTGACGGGCTGGGACGTCCGCCGGACGTGCTGGTGGGCGACCTCGACTCTGTGGAGCCCGCGCTCGTGGATCGGCTCGCGGCAGGGGGTACCAGGGTGGTGCGCCACCCGCGCGAGAAGGACGCGTCCGACACCGAGCTGGCCATCAGCGAGGCGCTGCGGCTCGGTGCGACGGAGATCGTCCTGGTTGGGGCGCTGGGCGGTGAGCGGCTCGACCACGAGCTCGCGAACCTGCTCCTGCTCGCCGACCCGGAGCTTCCGCCAGGAGCGGTCAGCATTGCGCGGGGAGGGACCGGGGTCCGTGTCCTGCGGGGGCCGGGCGAGCTCTCGCTGCTGGCCGGGATCGGGGCAACGGTGACGTTGCTCCCGATCGGGGGTGACGCAACGGGGGTGACGACCGCGGGCCTTCGATACCCGCTGGAGGACGAGACGCTGCGGGTGGGTCGCTCCCGTGGCCTCTCGAACGAGGTCACCGCGGCGCCAGCATCGGTACGGGTCGTCGAAGGCACCCTTCTTGTGATCGAGATCGCGACAGCAGATGGAGAGGAACGATGACGGACGTTAGCCGGCCGGCGGATGGCGCCTGGTCGACATCGTGACGGCGGCGGTGATCGCGGCCGTCTCAGGGGTGGTCTTCTGGCAGTGGGGTGTGTTGTGGGCGGCGCTCTTCGCGGGACAGGTGAACCCGTTCGCCTACCTCGTCTCCGGCATGTGGCTGGTCCCCGCGGTACTGGCCATGCTGATCATGCGCAAGCCCGGTGCGGCGATCTTCACCGAGGTGATCGCAGCCGTCATCTCGGCACTGCTGGGTTCGACGTGGGGCCTCGACGTGGTCCTCTCCGGCGCCGTCCAGGGGGCCGGGGCCGAGCTGGCGTTCGCGCTGATGATGTACCGGTCGTTCGGCCTGCCGATCAGCTTCCTGGCGGGCATCGGGGCGGCAATCGGCGAGTGGCTCCACGACATGCCGGTCTACTACCCCGCGACGAGCGTTCGACCTCCAGCTCGCCTACGGCCTTTTCATGATGGTCAGTGCCGTCCTCATCGCCGGCCTCGGCTCGTGGCTGCTGACCCGTGCCCTCGCGCAGACCGGCGTGCTCGCTCCGTTTCCCTCCGGGCGGCTCCAGAGACCCATCTGAGCGACCGGCGAGCGGCTAGGCTGCGGGTATGAGCCCGCCGGTCGCCATCGAGGCCCGGGGCTGGGGCTGGCGGCACGCGGGCCGGCGGTCGTGGGCCCTCCGCGGCGTCGACCTGCGCATCGAGGCCGGGGAGCGCGTGCTGCTGCTGGGTCCGTCCGGTGCGGGCAAGTCGACCCTGCTCCTGGGGCTTGCCGGCCTGCTCGACGCGAGCGGCGGGGCAGCCGAGGAGGGCACGCTGCGACTCGACGGGATCCCGCCTCGGCGGAGGCGCGACCGGGTCGGCATCGTCTTCCAGGATCCCGAGACGCAGCTGGTGATGGGGCGCGCCGGCGATGACGTCGCGTTCGGTCTCGAGAACCGGCGGGTACCGGCGGACGCCATCTGGCCGCGCGTGGACGCCGCACTGGCCGCAGTCGACTTCGCGTACGGCCGTGATCGGTCCACCAACGCGCTCTCGGGCGGGGAGAAGCAACGCCTTGCGCTGGCCGGTGTGCTGGCCCTGGCCCCTGGGCTCCTCCTCCTGGACGAGCCAACCGCCAACCTCGACCCCGATGGCGCGGAGCGGCTGGGCGAGATTCTGCGTGCCATCGCGGAGAAGGCGGCCGCCACCATCGTGATCGTCGAGCACCGGGTGGAGGCGGCCCTGCCGCTCGTGGATCGTGCGGTCGTCCTGGAGCCGGGCGGCGGGGTCGTCGCCGATGGGTCGCCCGTGGAGGTCTTCCGCCGCCATGGATCCGCGCTGGCCGACGCCGGGGTCTGGGTGCCCGGTCACCGGGTACCGCCGCCTCCCCAACGCGACCGTCCCGATGCGGAGACCCTCATCCTCGCCGAGGACGCCACGTTCTCGTATCCGGCCTCCGGCGGGCTCGCCGTCGACCCGGTCGAGCTCTCCGTTCGCTCGTCGGAGGCGCTCGCCATCACGGGCCCCAACGGGTCGGGCAAGACGACGCTCGCGCTGCTTCTGGGCGGGCTCCTCCGGCCGTCGGGCGGCTCGGTACTGTCGGGCGAGGCGCTCGAGGCGGGTCATGGTCGCGAGCCCCTCGCCGGCTGGCCCGCGCATCGGCTGGTGCGCGCCGTCGGGAGCGTGTTCCAGGAGCCGGAGCACCAGTTCCTGGCGGGTACCGTCCGCGGCGACCTGGAGATCGGCCCACGGCGGATCGGGCTGAGCGAGCACGAGGTCGGCCGCCGCGTGGCCGACCTCCTCGACCGTCTGCACCTCGCCCACCTGGCCGAGGCGAACCCCTTCACGCTTTCCGGCGGCGAGAAGCGGCGCCTGTCGGTCGCAACGGCCCTCGCGACGGCGCCCGCGGCGGTGATTCTCGACGAGCCCACCTTCGGGCAGGACCGACGCACGTGGGCCGAGCTCCTCTCGCTTCTCGCCGGTCTGCGGGACGCGGGACGGGCGGTTTGCTTCGTCACCCACGACCGCGAGTTCGTCACGGCGCTCGCCGACCGCACCCTGCGCCTGACTCATGGTCCGTTCCGCGACGCTCATCCAACCTCAGCCGCGGCGGGGGGCTGACCGATGCGTCTTCTGGAGCCGCTGGTTCCCGACCCTCGGGCTCCCCTGGCCCGCACGAACCCGCTGGCGCGCATCGGCGCGGCGGCGATCCTGATGGCCTTCGGATTCGCAGCGGTCGACGGGGTGACAGCCGTCGTGATCCTGGCTGCCGTGCTGGCCGCCATTCCGTTATCCGGCCTCTCCCCGGCCACCATGCTCAGGCGCGGGTGGCCGCTGCTCGTGGCGGCGGCCGCCATCGGACTGCTCAACGCGCTCTTTGGGGTGCCGAAGGGGGCGGTCGTCGCGCGACTCGGACCCCTTGCGCTCCACGCCGGGAGCCTTGCCAGCGGCCTTGCGCTGGGAATCCGGATCCTGGGGATCGCCGCGGCGGGTCTCGTGGCACTCGCCTCGGTCGACCCGACCGCCCTGGCCGACGGGCTCGTGCAGGAGCTGCACGTCTCGCCGCGCTTCGCGCTCGGAGCGCTGGCAGCCCTGCGCCTGATGCCTCTCCTCGCGGACGAGTGGCAGCTGCTCGGCCTGGCGCGGCGGGCACGAGGCGTGACCGCCGGCTCTCCGCTGGGCTGGCTGCGCCTGCAGGGCAGCCGGCTCATGGCGCTCCTGGTGGGCGCCATCCGACGGGCGACGCGCCTGGCCGTGGCCATGGAAGCGCGCGGGCTGGGCGCGACTGGCGGCCGGACCGTCGCGAGACCGCAGCGGATGGCCCGCCGTGACTGGCTCCTGCTGCTTGCCGCGCTCGTTGCCGGCGCGGCGGCCACCGCGATCAGCCTCGCGGTCGGGACCTACCGACCGCTCTTCGGCTGACGTCCGGAGGGCCACGCGCGCCCACCGCGCCGGCCCCTCACCCGAGGCCGCCCTCGAAGGCGCCCATCCACGTGGGAGCGTGGCCGACGCCCACGTACCGGCTCGGATCGAACGGGTCGAGCGGCAGCGTGTGCGAGGCGCCATCGGCGATGCGCTCGGCCATGAGCAGCCCCAGGATCGGGGCATACGGCAGGCCATGCCCCGTGAGGCCGCAGACCAGGAACCCGCCCGGGAATGGTGTTCCGTCCGGCGTGGGGATGGGGCCGGCCATGGGAATCTCGAGCGACGCGAAGTCCAGGAGGCCTGCCCAGGCGCGCACCACGCGTGCGTCGCGCAGCGCCGGATGGAATCGGCCGAGCAGTCCGGCGAGCAGGGGAGGGATTCGACGTCGAACGGTCATGGAGTAGGAGCCGATGCCCATCGCCTCGTCCGCGGTCGTGTACCCGCCGATCAGGACCTCGCCGGTCGGTTCCTGGCGCCAGTACTCGTTGCAGAGGTTCGTCTCGAAGCCCGGCAGCAGGACGCGCGGCAGCCGCTCGGTGACCATCACATGTTCGCGGATGGGCGTGAGGTTCCCGGCAATGGCGGGGACCAGGGCCGGGGTCCAGGCGTTCGTCGCCACCAGGACGGCACCGGCGCTCACCGCGCCGTGGGAGGTCTCCACACCGGCGACCCGGCCTCCCCGGGCGACGATCCGTTCCACGCGGACGCCGGTCACGACGCGCGCGCCCAGGCCGGTGGCGGCCTCGAGCAGCCCGTACACGAGCTTGAACGGGTTGAGCTGCCCGTCGCCGGGTGTCCACTTCGCCGCGCGCAGGGCTCCCGCGTCGAGCGCCGGCGCCAACGCCGCGGCGTCCCGCGCGTCGATCACCTCGACGCTCAGGCCCTCGCCCGCCTGCTCGGCTGCCAGCGCCCGACCGTGCGCCTCCTCCTCGGGGCTCGTCAGCAGATCAAGCGAGCCGCAGCGTTCCCATTCGATGCCCTCGGGGATCTCGGAATCGAGCCGTTCGAGGATGTCGAGCGAGTGACGGGTGTAGTCCAGAATCGAGTGCCCGCCCGCATCCTGGACGAGGCGGGTGACCCGGGAAAAGTGCCCCCCGATCCCGGCCAGTGCCAGGCCGCAGAGCCGCCCGGAGGCCCCCGATGCGGGAGCATTGGCCTCGATCACCAGGGGTCGCAGACCGGCCCTCGCCAGGTGATATGCCGCAAACGCGCCCACGAACCCGGCACCCACCACGACGACATCGGCCCCGTCCGGGAGCGTGCTGCGCGGATCGGGCGTGAAGGAGACCGGCTGCGGCGGGGGACGGAGGCGCGCGTCGGGATCGTCCCGGAGGGTGGGCGCGAGTCCGGAAGGACGGTCGGCGTGCATGGGAGCGCGAGTGTACCCTCGTCGCGTGCCGCGACCCCTCGAGACGGCGTTCCGCGCCGGCGACCTGACGCTCGCCGGCGAGCTGCTCCTGCCGGACGATCCACCCCCCGCGGACCGTCGCGCTCGGTATCCGTGGGTCCTCCTCGTGGCGTCGTGGCTTCCACGCGACCGAGACGGCGCCCTGGACGATCGCGGGCACCCGGAGTGGTTCGCCTCTGGGCCGATGGCGCCGCATCGACCGGGCCTGCTCCGTCGCGTGGCAAACGCCCTCGCCCGCGCGGGCGTGGCGTCCTTTCGCTATGACGCGCGCGGCTGCGGTGCCTCCGAGGGTGACTGGGCAACGGGCGACCTGTTCGCGCGGATCGATGACGCGCGTGACGCGCTGGGCGCCATGCGCGGCCGCCGCGAGCTCGATCTTTCCCGGACCGGGATCGTGGGACATGGCGAGGGCGGAGCGCTGGCCCTCTCGGTGGCAATCGCGGATCCGGCCGTGGGGGCCCTGACGCTGATCGGTCCTCCAGCGCGCTCGGGGCGTGACGTGTTTCGCCGGGCGGCGGCGATGCGCGACCGGACGGGCGTCGACCGCGAGCACCCGCTCGTCGCGGCGCTCGACCGCGCCGCGGAGGAGCTGATCGAACGGGTGGCGCGCCACGAGCCGGGCATGGTCGTGCCGCTGCCCGACGGCGGAACCGTGACGCTCAACCTGGCGGCCTGGGCGCAGGCGTTCGGGACACCGCCGATGGCGCTGGCGACCATGCTCCATCGGTCCGTCTCGCTGGTCCATGGCGCCACCGATGCCTGGAGCCATCCGGACGAGTCGGTCCTGCTGGACGCTGTCCTGCGGTCGGCCGGCAATGCTCCGTCTTTGCGCGTCCTTCCCGGCGCCGGCCACGACCTCGCGGAGGCAGACGACGCAGAGATAGAGGCGATCGCGCACGAACTCGCCGCCCGCCTGGAGCCGCGAGCGCTGCCCCCGGTCCTCCTGGCGCTGGAGGGCATGGACGCCTGACGCTACGATGCACATATGACCAGACCGAGCCCCGGAGAACCCGTCCCGCCCTTCAGCATGAGCACGGACGAGGGCGAGCAGGTCTCGAACGAGACGTTGGCCGGTCGCCGCTACGTCCTCTACTTCTACCCGAAGGACGACACGCCCGGCTGCACGACCCAGGCCTGCTCGCTGCGAGACGGGTGGGACCGGATGGTCGCGACCGGCGTCACGCTCTTCGGCGTCTCGCCGGACCCGGTGAGCAGCCACGTGAAATTCCGCGCCAAGTACGGGCTGCCGTACCCGCTCCTCGCCGACGAGGGTCACCGGGTGGCAGACGCGTTCGGCGTCTGGATCGAGAAGTCGCGCTACGGGAAGACGTATATGGGCGTGGAGCGCACGACCTTCGTGATCGGTCCGGATGGCCGCGTCGAGCGCGTGCTTCCGCGCGTGAAGCCGGAGGCACACCTCGATCAGCTGCTCGAGGTCCTGTCCGCATCATGATCTGGATCGCCGTCGCGGTCGTCCTCGTCCTCTGGCTGGCAGGGCTGCTCCTCCAGATCGGCGCCATCGTGAACCTGCTGCTCGTCATCGCGGCGGTCCTGCTCGTGGTCCAGGTGATCAACGAGCGCGAGGGCGGCGCGGACTGAGCGACGGCGCTCTCCGGGACCGGTCGTGGCATGATCGGTAGTCGAGACGCACGTGCATGCGCGTGCCGACCGAAGGAGGAAACCGATGCTCTGGACGCTTATCGTCGTCCTGCTCGTCCTCTGGCTGCTGGGACTCATCGGAGGCATCGGCGCGGGCTTCATTCACCTGTTGCTCGTGCTCGCCGTGGTCGTGCTGCTGTACCAGTTGCTGGCGGGCAGGCGGCCCGTCTGACGATCGGAAAGACCACCTGACAGACCGATGGCAACGGGCCGCCCGCGAGGCTGCCCGTTCCGCGTCCTTGCGACGGCCGAGCTGTCGTGCCGATCGGGTAGGCTTCGAAGCGATCACGCATGAAGCTCCTCCATTTCGCCGACCTTCACCTCGACGCCCCGTTCGCCTGGGCCAGCCCCGAGACGGCGCGGGTCCGCCGCCGCAACCGCCGCGAGACGCTCACCCGAATCCTGGCGCTCGCCGGCGACCAGCGAGTCGACGCCATCCTCTGCGCCGGGGACCTCTTCGAGCACGACAGGGTTGGCCCGGACACGGTCGAGTTCCTGCGGGCCAGCTTCGCCGAGGTCCAGATCCCGGTCTTTCTCGCGCCGGGCAACCATGACTGGCTCTCGCCGCGCAGCCCGTATGCGCTTGCGGAGTGGTCTGCGAACGTTCACCTCTTCCGCGAGGCGTCGCTCACCCCGGTGACGCTCGCGGATGGCCTCACGCTGTGGGGAGCCGCGCATCGAGCCCCGGCCAACACGGACCCCTTCTTCTCGAGCTTCCGGCCGGACCGCGGCGGCGTCCACCTCGCCGTCGCGCACGCGTCCGAACGCGGTGCGCTGGGCTGGCAGGAGAGTGGGAAGCAGCCGCACGCCCCGTTCGACGCCGGGGAGCTGGAGTCGGCCGGGATCTCGCATGCGTTCCTGGGCCACTACCACGTCCCGCGCGACGCCGACCGCTACACGTACCCGGGCAACCCGGATCCCCTGGAGTTCGGGGAGCAGGGCGAGCGCGGGGCGGTGCTCGTCGAGGTCGGAGCGGACGGCAGTGTTCGTCGCGAGCGGCGGGTCGTCGCGGTCAGCGAGGTGCATGACCTCGTCGTGACCCTCGAGGGCGCCGCCCAGATGGACGAGGTCGAGCGTGCCATAGTCGACGCTCGACACGGTCGCGGCGGGTGCATCCGGGTCACGCTGCAGGGCGAGGTGGCGCCCAGCCTCGAGCTCGACCGGCGTGAGCTCGCTCGCATCGCGGCTGCCACTCCGGACCTGGTGATCCGGGTCGGGGAGGTCGCCACCGGCTACGACCTGGAGCAGATCGAGCGGGAGGCCACCGTCCGGGGGCACTTCGTGCGAGCTGCGGGGGCGATCGAGGACCCGGAACGGCGCCGTCGCGTGGTCCTCACCGGGCTGCGCGCGCTCGAGGGCCGTCACGACCTGGAGGTCGCCTGACCATGCGGATCCAGCGCGTCGTGGCACGAGCCTTCGGGCCGTTCGACAACGAGACCCTTGATCTGGCGCCGGGGTTGACCGTCGTCGCCGGGCCGAACGAGGCCGGCAAGTCCAGCTGGCACGCCGCGACGCGGCTGGCCATCACCGGCGTTCGCCGCGGCCGTGGCCGCGCCACGAACGCGGATGCGGCGCTCGCCGAGCGCCATCGGCCGTGGGACATTGCAGATCGCTGGGAGGTGGAGGCGCGCCTCGACCTCGACGACGGTCGCACCATCGATATCCACCAGGACCTCGCCGGCAAGGTCGCCTGCCGCGCGGTCGATATCGGGCTGGGGCGAGACGTCTCGGACGAGATCCTCGACGGCACGCCGGATGCCTCCCGCTGGCTGGGCCTCGACCGGGACTCGTTCGCCGCCACCGTCTCCGTCAACCAGGCGGACATCATGGCCGTGGCCGAGGCGGCTGAGCAGCTCCAGGAGCAGATGCAGCGGGCCGCCGCCACGCGGGGAACGGACACGACCGCGGCCGAGGCGATCGAGCGCCTCGTCGAATTCCGGCGGGAGGCGGTCGGCGCGGACACCGTGGCTGCCAAGGGGCCGCTGCGCGCGGCACGGGTGCGGCTCGCCCACCTCACGGAGGCGCTCGCCGTGGCGCGAGCTCGCCATGCGGAGCACCTCGAGCACACCCGCCGCGCGGAAGAGGCGGAGGGCCGGCTCGCGGAAGCGAAGCGTTCGCTCGCCACCGCGTCCGCGGCCCGCGCCCGAGGTGCGGCGACGCGTGCTCGGCGCCTCGCGGACCGTGCCGCAGAGCTGGCGTCCCGGCACCCGGCCGCCCCGCCCGCCCTCAGCGCGCGCGACGCGGATGCGGATGCGGTCGCGGCCGCCATCGTCGGATGGCAGCAGCGGCCCGCCCCGGTGGCGCTCACCGGCGAGTCGAGCGACGCGCTGGCCGCGGAGCTTGCCGCGCTGCCCGAACCGCCGTCGGGCGACCTCCGGCCGGACCCATTTCTGCAGACCCTGCTTCGTGAGCTCGAGCGAGCGGAGGAGGCCATCGCCGCGCTCGGCGACGAGCCGCCCGCACCGACGTCGAACGATTCGGAGTCGGCCGAGGCGATCCGATCCCTGGCGCGCCGCCTGGCCGCCCCGATGCCCTCCGGGACGGAGGTCCTCGAGCGAGAGCTGGCTGCAGCGCGCGATGCGGCGTTGGCCGCGCAGGGATATCCATCGGTCGTGCTCGGGGTCGGCATCGGCTTCGGCGTGGTCGGCATCGCGGTGGCCCTGACCCTGGCGCTGGTGCCCGGGGCAACTCTGGCGGTGTTCGGGCTCCTGGCGATGGGCTGGGGATGGCGCCGCGCCGCCGCCAGCAGGACGGCGCAGCGAGGCGTGGCGGCGGCGGAGGCTGCGCTGGCTCCCTACCGGGACGCGCAGGAGGGCGCCCAGGCCGAACGAGCGGCTGCGGCCGCAGAGGCCCGCGAGCGCGGGTGGCCGGAGGAGCCTGATGCACTCGAGGCTCTCGCCGACCGCGCGCTCGACCGGGTCAGGGATGCAGCGCGCGCCGCGGAGTGGCGCACACGACGCACGTCGCTTGCGGACCGTGCCCAGGCGGCGGCGCGAACGCTGCTGGCGGCCCTGGCGGAACACGGCGTCGCTGCGGAGACGGAACCGCATGCGGCGTGGGCGAGCTATGAGGAGGGATGCCGCGCGCGAGATGCGCAGGCCGTCGCCGCGGCGCGAGGTGACTCGATCCGCCGCGAGCTCGCGGCCCGCCGCAGCGCGGAGGAGACGGCGGCAGCCGTCGGGCGGGCGATCGAGGCGGCACACAACGCCCTGGTCGACGCGGCACATCGCGTGGAGGTCGCGGCCGACCCGGATCCCGATAGGCTCGCGGAGGCGCTGCGCGCGTGGCAACGACAGCGGAGCGACCTCCTGGGCGCCAACCAGTCGGCCATCGAGGAATGGCACGAGCTCAGCGGTCTGCTCGAAGGACGACCCCCAGATGCCCTCCGCAACGAGGCGGAGCGCCTGGCGCGGGAGGCGACCGCGCTGGCGAGTGGCCTGGATGCCGAAGCGGTCGAGCGCGATGCGGCGCGGTCCGACCTCGAGGCACTCCTGGCGCAGCGCCGCGAGGAGGTCGCGGCCGCGGACCGCGCGGCGCACGAGCTGCGCGGCGCCCTCGACGTCCTTCGCGGGGGCCTCCCGGACGTCACCGAGGCCGAGGAGGCGGTGGCCGCCGCCTCGGCCGAGCTGGAGCGCGTCGTCGCACTGGCCGCCACCGTGGACGAGACGCTCGGGCTGCTGCGGAGCGCCCAGGAGCGCGTCCATCGTGACCTTGCACCCGTCCTCGCACAGGCCGTGCAGCGTTGGCTGCCCATCGTCAGCGGCGGCGCGTACGAAGAGGTGAGTGTCGACCCGGCCAACCTCGCCATCGGGGTGCGCGAGGCCGCCAGCGGCGCCTGGCGGCAGGCTCGCCTCCTGTCGGCCGGCACCCGCGAGCAGATCTACCTGTTGCTTCGGGTCGCCATGGCGCAGCACCTCGTGACGACCGGCGAGACGGCGCCGCTTCTCCTCGACGAGGTCACGGCACAGGCGGACCCGGACCGGCGGGCAGGGTTGCTTCGCGTCCTGCACGAACTCAGCCGGGAGCGCCAGATCGTCCTCTTCAGCCACGACGACGCGGTGGCCAGCTGGGCGGAGGGCGCGCTGGTCGAGCCGCGGGATCGGCTCATCCGCCTCCCCTCGCGGACCGTGGCTCGCTCGGCGGGAAGCCCGCAGACCCGGGGTGGCGGTGACGCGGCTCGCGCGGAGACGGTGGCTGCATCGGTCGACGAGCCGGCGGGCGAGCCCGCGGCGATGCCCGCCTGAAGGGCCTTGGGCGTGCCTGCTGCTAGGATTGCGGAGCCGACGGTCGCCACGCGGTGCGCGCCCGGCGTCCATCGAGGCAGATCCACGGATACGCGATGCCCACCGATCGACTCCCCACTCCCGAACGCGTCCTGGTCGTTGCGGCCCATCCCGACGATATCGAGTTCGGGGCCGCCGGGACGGTGGCCCGCTGGATCGACGAGGGTGCCCGCGTCCGCTACCTGCTCGTCACCCGGGGCGACAAGGGCAGTGACGATCCCACCGTTGACTCGCACGAGCTCGGCGTTCTGCGAGAGGCCGAGCAGCGACAGGCGGCCGCCGAGCTCGGGGTCGAGGGGGTCGACTTCCTCGACGAGCCCGATGGGCAGGTGGAGCCCAGCCTGCGCCTGCGGGAGCGCATCACATACGCCATCCGCCGCGTCCAGCCGGAGATCGTGATGACCCACGACCCCACCGTGCTGTTCGTCAACAACGAATGGGTCAACCACCCAGACCATCGCGCCGTGGGGATGGCGGCCGTGGACGCGGTCTTTCCCACCGCCCGCGACCCATTGAACCTGCGGGAGCATCTCGATGCCGGCGTGGGCCCGTGGAAGGTCGCGGAGCTCTACCTGTGGAGCACGAACGAGGCGAACCAGCTCGTCGACATCGGCGCAACGCTGGACCGCAAGATCGCCGCGCTGCGTTGTCACGAGAGCCAGTTCCGGGAGTTCGCGGATACGGAGCGCTGGCTGCGACGAACCTCTGAGGAGCTTGGCGAGCGAGCCGGCTACCGTGCCGCCGAGGGCTTTCGCAGGGTGATGCTGGCCAGATGAGGCCGCGCAGGGGGCGAGTCCCGGGTCGTGTCGGCATGGTCGTGCTTGCCGCGGCGATGCTCCTGGCGGCGTGCTCTGCGGGTCCGCCGCCGACGCCGTACCCGACCCCGGCGCCGGTCCCGTCACTGGACCGTGCCGGGCTGGTTGCGCGCAAGTTCCTCGCGGCCTGGATGGCCGGCAACACCGAGCGCATGTGGGAGCTGATCGCGCCGGCAGACCAGGCCGCGTACGGGCACGACCGATTCGTCAGCCTTTATGCCCAGCTCGCGAGCCTGGCCCGCGTGACGAAGGTGAGCGCGACGGCGGGCGACGCGGTTCCGACCGCCCTCCCGCCGCAGCCGGTGCCGCCCGACCTCGTTCCGACCCCGCCGCCCCCCTCCTCGTCGGCCGCGGCAAGCGCGGCTGCATCGGGATCCGGGTCTCAGGCGACCGGCGCGGCGACGCCCTCCCCGACCGTGTCGCCAACGGCCACGCCCTCCCCGGCGCCCTCCACGACCTTCGTTCCGGCCAGTCCCGGACCCATCATTCCCGGACCGGTGCCGGCCATGGCGGTTCCCGCCACGATCGACCTGACGACCGACCTGCTTGGCACCGTCAGCCTGGACCGGACCCTGATCCTGGTTCGGGGCGCCACCGACTGGCAGGTCCGCTGGAGCCCGGCCTCGCTCTTCCCGGAGCTGGGGACCGACGGCACACTGCAGCTCACCCGGCAGATCTCACCGCGCGGGAAGATCGTGTCGACCGACGGCACGATCTTCGCGGTGACCCGCGACGACGGCATGCGCGTCTATCCACAGGAGTACCTCGCCGGCCAGACCATCGGCACCGTCGGCAAGATCACGGCCGACGACCTCAAGACCCTCGCCGCCCGGGGCTACGAGGCCGGTGACTGGGTCGGACGCAGCGGCCTTGAGCGCGGGGCGGAGGATCTCCTGCGGGGGACACCGGGGTTCACCCTCTCGGCTGTCCGGCCGGGGGCCGATCCGGTCGCCGTCGTGCAGACCCCCATGACTCCCGGCGCAGACGTGACGATCACCATCCAGCCCAGGTTGCAGCGCGCAGCAGAAGCAGCCATGGCCGCCTATCCGCACGTCGGCAGCGCGGCCATTGATCCGCAGAGCGGCGACGTCTGGGTCCTGGGCTCGCTGCCGCGCCTCGACCCGAATGCCATGACCCTGGGGACCACGCTGGGCGGCGCTCCGCTGGCGAGTCCCTCATCGGAGCAGATCCTGAACAAGGCGGTGTTGGGTGCCTATCCCGCCGGATCGGACTTCAAGCCGTTCACCCTTGGCGCGGCACTCCAGACCGGCACCGTGAAGTCCACCGACCGCATGCTCTGCCCCGGCACCTGGACCTACTCAGGCTTCACGTTCAAGAACTGGATGTACGAGACGCTACCTGGCCTGCGGACGTGGGTCGACACCATGGCCCTCTCGTGCAACACGACCTACATGCCGCTCAGCGTCCGGGTCTACGAGAAGAATCGGACCGCGCTGACCGACCTCCTGCACAACTTCGGCTTTGGCGAGCCCACCGGGATTCCTTTCCTGGCGGAGAGTGCCGGGATCCTGCCTGACGCCGCCTACTTCGAGAGCCACAAGCGATGGAACGGGCAGTACTCGCCGTACGGTCCGTTCGACCAGATCCAGCTGGCCATCGGCCAGGGCTCCTACCTGGGCACCCCGCTGCAGCTGGCCACCGCCTATGCCGCCTGGGGCAACCGCGGCATCCTGTGGCAGCCGCGCATCGTGCTCAAGGCCACGCTGCCGGACGGCACGGTCGTCTACGACAGCCACCCCACCTATCACCACGTGATCCAGCTGCGGCGCGACGTCATGGACTACGTGGTCACCACCATGCGCGCGGTCGTGACCTCGTTTCTCGGGACCGCCCACCGTGCCTTCCTGGGCTTCCCCATCGCGGTGGCGGGGAAGAGCGGCACCGCGGAAACTGGCGGGCCCGACCCGGACGCCTGGTTCCCGGCCTTTGCTCCCATGAACGATCCGCACCATCGCGGTGGCGACCGTCGTCGTCACGGTGCCCCTGGGGAATGGTGGAGATTTCGCCGCGCCCATCACCCGCAAGATCATGCAGGCGCACTTCTTCCGCTAGGCGCGTGGGGGCCGATGCGGGGGTCGACATGGAAATTGCTTTGACACGCCAAGCGTGCGGACGGTAGCATCGAGCGCGCCGCGACTTCGCCCTCATGATCCGCTGCGCGGAACTCAGCACGAGCGAACGAACGCCCTTGATCTCCGAGAACGCAATTCCGCTCCGGTTCCAGACCGCCGAGGTTGGCGTCGACTGGTTGCAGTGCAACATCGAATGCCAAGAAGGCTGCCCCGTGAATACCAATTGCCGGGGCTATCTGATGCTGGCCGCCGAAGGTCGTTTCGAGGAGGGGTACATCCTCGCCCGCGACCCGAACCCGGTGGCCGCCATCTGCGGGTACGTCTGCAGCGCGCCGTGCGAGAAGGCCTGCCGCCGCGCGGACATCGACAAGCCGCTCGCCATCCGCGCCATGAAGCGCTTCCTGGTGGACTGGCACTACGGCAACAACATGCCCGACAACGTGCAGGTCGCGCCGGCCACGGGGCACAGCGTGGCGGTGATCGGCGCCGGGCCTGCCGGCCTCTCGGTGGCCAAGGATCTGGCCGCGGACGGGCATGAGGTCCACATCTACGAGGCGCTCCCGTCCGGTGGCGGGACGACGCTCATCGGTGTCCCCGCCTTCCGCCTGCCGCGCGACGTGATCGAGCTCGACGTTGCCTGGGTCGCCAAGCATGGCGTCGAGTTCCACTACAACGTGGAGATCGGCCGCGACATCACCATGGACGAGCTGCGCCAGCGCCACGACGCCGTGGTGGTCTCGACCGGCTGCATGTTCCCGGTCGCCATGAACGTGCCCGGCGAGGAGCTCGACGGCGTGATCTACGGAGTCGACTTCCTCAAGCGTGCCAACCTTGGGCAGGAGCAGTGGGTTGGCGATCACGTGGTCGTCATCGGCGGCGGCTACACCGCCATGGACTCCTCGCGCACCGCCCTGCGCCTCGGCGCCAAGACCTCCACGATCCTCTACCGGCGCGGCCCCGACGAGATGGTCGTGGACGAGGAGGAGCAGCACGAGACGCGCTTCGAGGGAGTGGGGTTCGAGTTCTTCGCCTCGCCTGTCGAGGTCCTGGGCGACGAGCACGGCAGGGTCGTGGGAATGAAGTTCCAGCGCACCCGCCTGGGACGGCCGGATGCTTCCGGGCGCCGTTCCGCGGAGCCGATCCCCGGCAGCGAGTTCGTGGTCCCCTGCGACATGGTCGTTCCGTGCACCAGCCAGGCCGCCGACAACAACGTCCTGGGCCACTATGGAAGCCGGCTGAACCGCCACCTGGGGGTAACCGACAGCCGCTCGGTCGTGGAGGGCGGATCCATCTCCGCCTGGCGCACTCCGCCGCCGCCGAAGTCCGGCAACGGGGAAACGGGCGACGCGTTCGCGTTCAATCGCGGATACCTGACCATCAACCCGCGACACGTTCGAGACGAGCACCTCCGGCGTCTTCGCCTGTGGCGACTACGTAACCGGCCCGGCCACCATCATCGAGGCCGCGGGGCGCGGCCGGCGTGCGGCCCGGGCGGTCGACCGATGGCTGCGTGGCGAGCGCGGCGCCGCCCTCGAGGAGCTGCCGGTGATCAACCGGGCGGTCATCACCCAGGCGCTCGAGCACGACATGCCCAAGGACTACGAGGCCTTCACCCGGCACCACATCCCCATGGCCCCGCCCGAGCTGCGCCGCGACTTCACGAGCCTTGTCGAGGTGGGCTACGACACGCGGACCGCCATCGAGGAAGGGGCGCGCTGCCTGCAGTGCAACCACAACATCAACATCGACGGACCACGCTGTATCCTGTGCGGGCTCTGCGCCGATGTCTGCCCCGAGGGCGTGATCTACATGATCGACAAGGCGCAGGTGGGCGGCGACGACCCCGAGATCGACCTGTTCCAGTCGTGGCCCCGCGGCATTGCCATGATCATCGACGAGGAGCGCTGCATCCGCTGCAACCTCTGCGTCGAGCGGTGTCCAACCAACTGCATCACGATGGACCGCCTCGAGCTCGAGCGGTTCACGCCTGACGGGAAGGTTCTGTTGGAGAGCTACAAGGACAACGTGCTGGGGCAGATTGGTCAGCAGGCCGGAATGGCGGTGCGACGATGAGCTTCCCGGGACCGGGCGACCTGATGCGCGGCGTGAAGGAGTCGCAGATCTGGCGCTCCCTCTTCCGCCAGCCCTACCCGTCCACCAGCCGCACCCGCGCGCTGGCGGTCATGAACAACGTGTTCCTGCACCTGCACCCGGTGCGGGTCAAGAAGCACGCGGTCCGCTACACGTACACGTTCTGCCTGGGCGGGATCAGCTTCTTCCTCTTCCTGGCCCTGACGGTCACCGGCCTGTACCTGATGTTCTTCTACGTCCCGTCGGTGAGCCGCGCGTACCAGGACATCCTCTCCATCGAGAACTCGGTCGCCTTCGGCGAGCTCGTTCGCAACATGCACCGATGGGCCGCGCACCTCATGGTGCTCACCGTCTTCCTGCACATGATCCGGGTCTTCTACCACGGCGCGTACAAGCCGCCGCGCGAGTTCAACTGGGTCATTGGCGTCCTGCTCCTCTTCTCCACCCTGTGGCTGAGCTTCACCGGCTACCTGCTGCCGTGGGACCAGATCGCGTTCTGGGCGGTCACCGTGGGCTCGCAGATGGCGACCTACGCGCCGCTCCTCTCGCACCAGTCGCAGCTCTTCCTGCTCGGCGGGATCGAGGTCGGGCAGGGCACGCTGCTGCGCTTCTACGTGATGCACGTCATCGCCTTCCCGCTCATCGCCGCGATCCTGATGATCGTCCACTTCTGGCGGATCCGGAAGGACGGCGGCATCAGCGGTCCGGTGTGATGGGCGGTAGGATGGAGATGGCAGACCTATGACCATCGAGAAGCGGCCGAACGCGACCGCCGACAAGAACGCTCCGACCCAGGCGCCCCAGGTGCCGGTCGTCGAGCGCGGAGGCGGGCCCAAGCTTCCCGGTCCACCCGGAGTCCCGGGCACCGAGCGGTTTCGCCTGCTCGCCTACGTCCGGCAGGAATCCATGGTCAGGGTCGACAAGCGACCCGACGAGACGGTCCTGACCTGGCCGCACCTGCTGCGCGCCGAGTTCCTCATGGCGGGGTTGATCATGGGGCTCCTCGTGGTCACCTCGCTCCTCATCCAGGCGCCGCTCGAGCAGATGGCCAATGCGGGCAACACGCCGCACGTCGCCAAGGCGCCGTGGTACTT
Source organism: uncultured Chloroflexia bacterium (assembly GCA_963773405.1). Classification (GTDB taxonomy): domain Bacteria; phylum Chloroflexota; class Limnocylindria; order QHBO01; family QHBO01; genus CAVXEH01. The sequence continues at coordinate 285,232 of CAVZAQ010000003.1, forward strand.
CCTGGGTCTCCAGGAGATCCTCAGCTACTTCAACCCGACCGTCGCCGGCGTGCTGGTGCCGACCCTCTACCTGGTGGGTCTCGCCCTCATCCCCTTCGTTGACCGGTCACCGTTCAAGGCGGCGCGCGACCGCAAGCTTATCTGGGTCTTCTTCATGTGCCTCATGGCCGGCGGGCTGATCGTCACCTTCATCGGATCCTTCTTCCGGGGCCCGGGTTGGAACTGGGTCTGGCCATGGGAGGGAATCTTCTTCAACCTATGAGCAGCAACACGAACCTCTCCTACGGACCCGTCAGCGGACCCCCGGCACGCGAGATCAGCCGCCGCACCTTCATGCGCCGCATGCTGGGCGCGGGTCTCGGTCTCCTGAGCCTCGAAACCCTCGGCGGGACGCTCGCGTTCCTGTGGCCGAACCTCTCGGGCGGCTTTGGCGGCGTCGTGGAGCTGGGCTCGGCGAGCGACATCCTGACCGTCTGGCCGGATTGGGCCAAGGGCCAGCCGTACACGTACCAGAAGGCCCGCCTCTTCTTCGTCAACGTGCCGGCGGGAAAGGACCTCGTGGACGGCAAGGACGCGAACGTACCCGACCCGGGGGCCAACGTTGACGAGGCGCTGGCGTTCGCGGACCGCTCGGTCATGGCGCTCTGGCGCAAGTGCCCCCACCTGGGCTGTCAGATTCCCCCGCTGTGCGAGAAGAGCCACTGGTTCGAGTGCCTCTGCCACGGCAGCAAGTACACGATCCTCAGTGAGAAGCGCGACGGGCCGGCACCCCGGGGCATGGACCACTTCCCCGTCTCCGTGGGCAACTCCGGCGTCTACAGCGTCGACACCGGCAAGGTGGTCAGTGGACCGCCGGTCGGCACCGTGACGTTCGACTCGCGCACCCCGGCCGACCTGACCGGCAAGCACTGCGCGGGCTGAGGCGATGCGAATCAAGACGCTCGGGGTCATCATGGTGAGCGCGCTTGCCGTCTTCTCCATGCTCTACTGGCTCACGGATTCGGCCAGGCTCACGAGCCGTCAGACCAGCGCCGAGGAGGCGCAGCTCGCGTTCGCGAAAGAGATCTTTGCCAACAACCCGGCCGATCCCTCCGCCGCCGGCTGCGCGCGCTGCCATGGCGACGACGGGATGGGTGGCCCGGTGCCTGGCCAGCCGGGCCTCAACGCGCCCAACCTCCACAGCCCCAGCATCGCGAAAAAGCTCAAGGTCAATCCCGACTACGTGAACCTCGTGATCCGCTTCGGGGGGGTCGTGGTCTCCGGCAACGTGAGCTCCGTCATGCCGGCCTGGAGCACCGAGGTCGGCGGTCCGCTCACGGTGCAGCAGATCGACGCGTTGACCACGCTGGTCACCGGCTGGGCCCAGGCGAACGCCAACGCCAGCCAGACGCCGGCACCCAACACCGCGGAGGCGGGCAAGCAGGTCTACAACTCAGTCGGCTGCGTGAGCTGCCACCAGGCGGACCTGGGCGGTGTTCCGGGCACGTTCCCGAGCCTGCAGAACGTGGGCAACGAGATCGGGACCGGCCTCCCCAACCCGCCGAGCGGGCTGGACCAGATGAAGGCGGACTACGCCTCCGATCCCGCGACCTTCTTCACGAAGTGGATCCGCGATTCATCGAACAACTACAACGGTGGCACCGCCACCGGGATGCCCGCCTTCCCGGAGTCCCAGGTGACCAACGACCAGCTCCAGGCACTGATCACCTTCCTCCTCACCCAGAAGCAGTGATGAACCCATGAGCTTGACCAGACCGCGATCTCGCATCATCGGCGCCAACCTCGTCGGCGGGGTCGACGACTTCATGAGCTGGCTGCTGTTCGGCCACGAGACCTGGCTGGTCGCCGTCCTCAAGGGCGTCCCGCTCTTCCTGTACATCTACTTCCTGATCGCGTACGTGCCGAACTACGTCTACTACGGCTTCACGCAGTACATCCCGTTCCTGAGGTTCACGCCGGAGACCGGCTTCATCTTCGCGTTTGCCGTGGGCAACGGGAACTTCGTGATTCTGATCATCGTGGCGCTCTGGACCCAGGCCGCCCGCGGCCGGCACGGCTTCGCCTGGAGTTTCATCCGGATCGTGGACTTCGCTCAAGTGCTCTTTGTCTACCTGGTGATGATCCCGTTGCTCGCCTTCAACATGGCCGGGGGCACCTTCGTCCCACCCGAGGGGACGGAGGCGTTTCCGATCCAGTCGCTCGTCTTCGGCGCGGTTGTCGCGCTGCTCGGTGCCGCCACGCTCGTCTTCTTCGCCATCGAATATCGGCGTGTCACGCGCCGTGAGGCCCGCCAGGCCGAGGCGGCATCGGCCGCCTACCAGGCCGGCTGAACCGGACCGGCCCACGCCGACGCCCCGCCCCCACCCGTCCCGGGTGCTGCTCGCCCACGTCGCCTGGTCAGCCGTCGTCCTCGTCGCCGCAGGCGCGCTCGTCGGCGCGGAGCTGGCGAGCGCCTGCCCGCCGGGGGGCCCGCTCGCGTTCGGCGGCTGCGCATCCGTGCGCCCCTTTGCCATTGGGGTCGTGGTCACGGCCGCCATCCTCTACGTCGCGGGCCTCAGCGCGGTGCTCGCCTGGGTGGGGCGACTGCGCCGGCGGCGGGTGGCCGATGCGCGCGCGGCGCGCGACTGGTATCTGCTGGCCGCGACCATCGGCCTGCCGATTGCCCTCCTTCTGGCCTTCACCACCGTCTCCGCGCTTCGCTAGGATGGGTGGCATACCCACCACGGAGTTCCATTCGCCATGACCGTCTCCTCTGCGCAGGAGCTGCTGGACCTGCTCTCGGGCACCGCATCGATTTCCGGCGGGGCCCTCCACGTCGCCGACGCCGCCCGCTTCCGCGGCGAGCCCATTGACCACCTCGTCCGCGAGGCGGTCTTCAACCCCGACGCCGCGCTGCGCGACGCCGCGCGCTGGATCATCTGGGAGGCAAGCCAGGCGCTCGGCTGCCCATCGGCCTCGATCCACGAGCTCTACATGGCCCGCGGGCGCGGCGAGTTTCCTCCAAGGGACTTCACCGTGCCGGCCATCAACATCCGTGCGACCACCTACCTGACCGCACAGCAGGCCTTCGCCGCGGCCATGGAGCGTGACGCCGGCGCCGTGATCTTCGAGATCGCGAAGAGCGAGATGGCCTACACGGACCAGCGGCCCGCGGAGTACAGCGCCGTGATCCTGGCCGCCGCGATCCGCAGCGGCTGGCCGGGTCCGGTCTTCCTGCAGGGCGACCACTTCCAGTTCAACGCCACGAAGTGGGCGGCGAACCCGGAGAAGGAGATGGCCGGGCTGCGCGAGCTGACGACGGAGGCGATCCAGGCGGGCTTCTGGAACATTGACATCGACTCGAGCACGCTCGTCGACCTCTCCCTGCCCACCGTGCGCGACCAGCAACGGACGAATGCCACCAACACCGCCGAGCTCACCGGGCTCATCCGCGAGCTCGAGCCCGATGGCGTCACCATCTCGGTGGGCGGCGAGATCGGCGAGGTGGGGAAGGCCAACTCCACCGAGGAGGAGCTTCGCGCCTACCTGGACGAGTACTTCGGGCTGCTCCACGGTTCGGGCCTGCCGGGCGTCAGCAAGGTGAGCATCCAGACCGGCACCAGCCACGGCGGGGTGGTGCTGCCCGACGGCAGCGTGGCGACCGTGAAGATCGACTTCGACACCATGCAGCGCCTCTCCACGGTGGCGCGCGACGAGTACGGCCTGGCCGGCTGTGTCCAGCACGGCGCCTCGACCCTGCCCGACGAGGCGTTCCACCACTTCCCGGCCAACGGGACCGCGGAGATCCACCTGGCGACCGGCTTCCAGAACATCCTCTACGACGCCGGCGGCCTGCCCGCCGAGCTCCACGAACGGATGATGGCCTGGTGCGTCGAGCACTGCGCCGATGAGCGCCAGGAGGGCCAGACGGAGGAGCAGTTCCTCTACAAGAGCCGCAAGAAGGCGATTGGCCCGTTCAAGGCCGAGCTGTGGAACCTCCCCGACGCCGCCGCGGACGAGGTGGCGCACCACCTGCGCGAGAAGTTCGGATTCCTCTTCGACCAGCTGCAGATCCGCGGGACGCGAGCGCTCGTCGATCGCCACGTGACGCCCACCCCCAGCCACAGGCCGCTGCCGGCGGCCCTGGGCGGCGGTGCGGTGGCTGCGGCGGTTGCCGGGGCGGGCGTCTTCGAGGACGACGGCTCCGGCGAGTAGGTTCTCAGCGGCCGATGAGGCGGCCGAGCGCCGGCGAGCTGGCCAGTCCCACCAGCCGGCGCACGGCCTTCGGGGAGAGGCCGGCGAGCGCGTCCATCGCGCGCGCGAGGTCGTGCGGCTCCACCGTCTCGAGAAGCCCGAGCAGCCGTTGCAGGCTCGCGTCGTCCAGCTCGCCGAGCAGGGCGAAGAGGCGCTCGGTTGCGGCTGGCGGCGGCGTTCACGAAGATCCCGACACCGCGGTCGAAGAGGTGGACGAAACGCAGGAGCCCGTCCAGCCGGTCGCTCAGCACCGCGAGCCCCGCGGTTTCAGGGCCCCCTCCGGCCGCCTCGGACCGGGCCAGCGCCGCGCAGTGCTCGATGACCGGCAGCACCGGGTGCATCTCCCGCTCCCTGCGTGCCCTCGCGACGCGCCGGAACCACTCCCAGTTGTCGCCCACCACGAGGTAGGCGGCCGCCTCCGGTCCGCGACGGCCGGTTCGACGGCCGTCGGCTGCCCGCTCGATGAGGCCCCATTCGGTGCATTCCGCGAGGGCCAACGCCGCGGCCCGATGGGAGAGGCCAAGGGCGCGCCGGATCTCCGGCTCGGTGAGCGGGCCTCCATGAACCAGGAAATAGCCCTGCACCGCTGCCGTCGACGGTGCCACGCCCCAGGCGGCCCCAATGGCGCCCCATGCACGGGCGAACTCCTGGCGGATGCGCTCGGCGCGATCGTCGACGTCGGTCATCTCTCGCCACTCAATACTGGATGGCGCACGGTAGCAGATTTGACCTGGGGCAGGGACCGGGCGACCGGCATGAAGAAGCCCCGGATCGCTCCGGGGCTTCGGGTCGCAGGACGTGTTGGGTCAGTGAGCGCAGCCGCCTGCGCGTGCCGGCGAGCCGTCCGTGTTGAAGCTGGAGCCGCAGGCGCAGCTCGACACCGCGTTCGGGTTGTTGATGGCGAAGCCGGAGCCCATGAGGGAGTCGACGTAGTCGATCTCCGCGCCGTCGACGTACTGGGCGCTGAAGGCGTCGATCACGACCGGAACGCCCGCGTGATCCTCGATGTGGTCGTCATCGGCCAGGCGGTCGTCGAAGGCGAGGCCGTAGCTGAAACCGGAGCAGCCGCCGCTCTTCACGAAGAGCCGAAGGCGGGCATCTGCCTTGCCCTCGCGCGAGCGAAGCTCCATCACCTTGGTGGCAGCGGCATCGGTGAGCGTGACGAGTGGCTCGGCAGCCGGGGCCGGAGCGGTCTGCGGGATCGCGACCGGCGTCGTCTCGGACATCGTCATGGGAACGGAGTTCTCCTCTCGGCACTCTTGCGAGCGACGGAATGGCATGGGATCGCTTCGGAAAGTATACCAGCGGCGCTGAGCGTTTCCGCAATGGGCAGATCGTCCCTCGCGCAGGAGGGCGCGCAGGGCCATAGCGCACCCGCAGACACGACCGATGGCGGTCGGCGTGGCCTGCGCACCATCGGTACACTCTTGAGCAACCACCCGACACCTGAACGTTCCCGAAGGGGAGGCACCCGTCGTGAAGCTTGCCAGCCGCATGGACCTGATCGGGACCGAGACGGCATTCGAGGCGGCCGCCCGCGCGCGAGCCCTCGAAGCGACCGGCCGCGAGGTGATCCACCTCGAGATCGGTGAGCCGGACTTCGACACCCCGCGCCATATCTCGGAGGCCGCCGCACGCGGCGTCCTCGAGGAGGGGATGACCCACTACACCGGTGCGACCGGGATCGCGCCCTTGCGCGAGGCCATCGCGGCCGACGTCAAGCGCTGGAAGGGGATCGACACCACGCCCGACCACGTCGTCGTCACGCCCGGCGCCAAGCCGATCATGTTCTACGCGATGCTCGCGCTCATCAACCCCGGCGACGAGGTGATCTACCCCAATCCGGGATTCCCGATCTACGAGAGCATGGCGCGCTATGTCGGCGGCACGCCGGTCGCCGCGCCGCTGCGCGAGAAGAACGAGTTCCGGATGGACGTCGGGGAGATCGCGTCGCTGGTGACAGACCGGACGCGGATGATCGTCTTCAACTCGCCGCAGAACCCGACCGGCTCGACGCTCAGCCACGACGACATTCGCGAGATCGCACGGATCGCGACCGAGCACGACCTGGTGGTCCTGGCGGACGAGATCTACGGCCGGCTGCAGTACGAGGGATCGCTCCTCTCGATCGCGACCCTGCCCGGGATGGCGGAGCGGACCATCACCCTCGACGGCTTCTCCAAGACCTTCGCCATGACCGGCTGGCGGCTGGGCTACGGGATCCTGCCGGAGTGGCTGGTTCCCTCCTTCAGCCGCCTGGTGATCAACAGCGTCAGTTGCACCAACGCCTTCGCCCAGGCCGGCGCGGTCGCCGCGCTGACCGGCCCGCAGGACGCGGCGGATGCGATGCGCACAGAGTTCATCGCGCGCCGCTCGCTGATCGTTGACGGGCTCAACGCCATCCCCGGGGTGAGCTGCGTCATGCCGCACGGTGCCTTCTACGCCTTCCCGAATGTGAAGTCCTTCGGGCGAAGCAGCAACGAGATCGCCGACCACCTCCTCTACGACGCCGGCATCTGCGGCCTCTCGGGCACCGCGTTCGGCGCGCACGGCGAGGGGTACCTGCGCTTCAGCTACGCGAACTCGCGGGAGAACATCGGCAAGGCGCTCGAACGCGTCGCGGAATCCCTGGCAAAGCTGGAGCGCACCGGGGAGCTGGTCTCGGCCGGATCAGGGTCCTCCCGATGACCGCGGTTCAGCCGGACACCGCGGAGCGCCTGGCCGCCGCCGCGGCCGGGGAGTTCGAGCACTGGGAGCTGCTCCGCGAGGTCATCGACGAGAGCATTGACCTGACCCTGAACTACCGGCAGAGCGGCCATCCCGGCGGCTCGCGCTCGAAGGTCCACCTCTTCCTCTCACTGCTCCTCTCCGGAGCCATGCGCTGGGACATCCGCCGACCCTGGCGCCCGTTCGCGGACCGCTTCGTGCTCTCTGCGGGACACACCATTCCCCTGGTCTACACCACCCTCGCGGTCCTCAACGAGGTGCTCCGCGCCCGTCACGAGCGCGACCCGCGCGACGCGTTCGCCTTCCCCGATGGCGGCAAATGGGCGCTGACCTGGGAGGACCTGCTCCGGCTGCGCCACCGCGGTGGCCTCGCGGGCCACGCGGAGATGGAGGGCAAGACCCTCTTCCTCAAGTTCAACACCGGGCCGTCCGGCCATGGCATGCCGCCGGCGGCCGGGGAGGCGATCGCCCTCAAGCTGGCCGGCTGCGAGGAGGTCAAGGTCTTCGCCGTGGAGGGTGAGGGGGGCCTGACTCCCGGCGCCAGCCACGAGACACGCAACACCGCCTGGGGGCTGGGCCTCTCGAACCTGGTCTTCCTCATCGACTGGAACGACTACGGGATCGACGACACGGCCATCAGCCGGGTGGTGCCCGGCACCCCGGAGTCCTGGTTCGCCGCCTACGACTGGCGGGTGACCGGGACGCCTTCCGGCTCCGAGTGGGAGCCGGTGACCCGGGCCGTGCTCGAGGCGGCGCGGGGCGAGAACCCGCGTGGCGTCCCCTCGGTCGCGTGGTTCAAGACGCGCAAGGGGCGCGGCTACGGCAAGTACGACAACAAGAGCCACGGGACCCCGTGGCCCATGAACGCGCCGGAGTTCTGGGCGGTGCGCAAGGAGTTCATGGCCCGACACGGCGTCGAGTACGCCGGGGTCGACCAGCCGGCGCCATCGGATCCGGGCGAGCGCGAGGCACAGGCACGGCACAACTTCGGGGTCGCCATGGGCGTCCTGCGCGCGCGCACCGACGTCGTCGACGCCATCAGCGATCGGCTCGTGGAGCTGGCCGCATCGGTCCCCGACACCGTGGAGGGCTTCAACCTGGGCGGAGACGCCGGCGGGATCTTCGACGATCCGCGCATCACCGACGTGCGCAGCTACCCCGAGTCGCTCTGGAAGGCGCCCGGCGAGAAGGCGCCCAACCGTGCGGGGCTCGCCAACTGGGGCGCATGGGTCAACGCCTTCGCGCGCAGGGAGTACGGCCGCCCGCTGGTCATCGCCTGCTCGGCGGATCTCGCCGATTCCACGAACATCTCCGGATTCGCGAAGGACTACGACGGCATGCCCGGCTGGGGCTGGTACGACCGCGAGACGAATCCACGCGGCACGCTCCTGCCCCAGGAGATCACGGAGTTCACGAACGCGGGTCTGATGGCGGGCCTGGCGACCGTGAACCTTGCCGATGACCCCCTGGCGAGCTTCAACGGGTTCTGGGGCGCCTGCTCCACCTATGGCTCCTTCAGCTACCTCAAGTATGGGGAGTTCCGGCTCTTCAGCCAGCTGGCCCAGGACACGCAGCTCAAGCTGGGCAAGGTGATCTGGGTGGCCGGGCACTCCGGCCCGGAGACCGCGGAGGACTCGCGGACCCATTTCGGCATCTTCGCCACCGGCGTGACCCAGCTCTTCCCGGAGGGCCACGTCATCGACCTGCACCCGTGGGAGTACAACGAGGTGCCGGTGGTGCTCGCGGCGGCGCTGGCCACCGAGGTGCCCATCGTGGCGCTGCACCTGACCCGCCCGGCGGTGGAGATCCCTGACCGTGCCGCGCTCGGGATGGGCTCGCATTTCGAGGCGGCGCGCGGGGCGTACCTGCTCCGCGACGCGGATCCGGAGCGACCCATGGCGGGGACGGTGTACGTGCGCGGCACGGTGACCACGGCGAACGTGGTGAAGCTCCTGCCCGAGCTCCACGCCCGCGGGATCAACGTCCGGATCGTGGCCGCCATCAGCCCGCAGCTCTTCGGACGGCAGGACGCGGCATACCGCGAGCGGATCTGCTCGGACGCGGACCGCCTCAACGGGATGGCCATCACCAACGGTGCGTTCAAGCTGATGCGGGACTGGGTCGAGGGGCCCATCGCGGCGGAGTACTCGCTCTCAGTCGACTGGGACGACCGCTGGCGCACCGGCGGCACCGTCGAGGAGGTCATGGACGAGGCGCACCTTGGTCCGGAGCAGATCCTGGCCGGGATCGAGCGCTACGCCGCCGACCGCGAGGTCCGGCTGCGCCGTCTCCAGGACCTCGTGGCGGCCATCGAGCGCGGCGGCTGACCCGTGCCGGATCTCAAGCAGCACCCGTACGAGCACCAGCGCCCGCAGCGGCCGAGCCACCTGCCGTTCCGACGGATCCGCCCCCGGAGCGGCCCGGTGCGCCGGACATGCACCTGGCGATCTACATCGGGCTGGTGCTCGTGGGGATCGTGGTCTTCTTCGCCATCCCGTCCGTGATCCAGTACCTGCTGCTGTGGCTCACCGGGGGCTGAGCGGCAGCGGGTGTTGGTCACCCCGGTCTCACAGGAGGCCGAGCGCGGTCAGAGCGAATTGGGTATCAGACCTGGGCGGTCCAGACGTAGACAGTGCCGTCGGCGAACTTCACCTTCGGGCGTGCCAGCGGTGGAAGGGCGATGGGGTAGGCCTGGGCGTCACCCTCGTACCCGCCGGTCTCGCGCCAGCGATCGCGGCCGTTGGCCAGCTCCCCACGCAGGTCGAAGCTGGCGCCGTGGCAGGGGCAGCGCAGGTCCTGCCAGTCTGGCCGGTAATGCAAGGTGCAGCCCATGTGGGTGCAGACCGATGAGAGGGCGCGGATCTCCCCGGCGTCGTTGACGACATAGCCGTCGAAGGCGGCAGTGCTGAAGCGGACCGCGCTCCCGGCCGGCAGGTCGGCGA
>CAVZAQ010000004.1:0-27647 GCA_963773405.1 uncultured Chloroflexia bacterium
TCAAGCAGCAATCCGCCGTCGCGGTGCGCGCCGGCCGATGTGGCTGAACTACGCCGGCTTGCTGTTCGGGCTCGCCGTTCCCGCCATGGTGGTGGGCCTTGTCCTATGGGGACGGCTCGATTGGTGGTTCGTGCTGCTCTTCACGCCATTCGTCGCGATGCGTCTCATCCTGTTCTTGTTGGGTAGCTCGATTAGCAGCCGGAATCAGGCGTCGCAGGATCACACGTAGCGGCCGCTCCACGCCTTGTCCAGTTTTTCGTACTCGCCGTCCAGTCGCGGGCACCAACGGCCCTTGCCGAGCGTCTTGATCGACAGGAGTCACATGGGAGCTCAGATGACCACTGCCCGCGTAGGCACCCGTGCATGTTCGCTTATCCTCTTGGCTCTTCTTGCCGCGGGATGTACTGCCGCGGGACCGCCGCCCGAGTGCCCGCAGAGTCCGACTGCAGAAGAGGCGGTGCTTTCCTGCACGCGAGCGGTCGCAGCCGCGCGGGCGGCACTGCCACGTCAGCACCCAGAGATCATTCGGACCCAGTTCCTGTATGGGGACCTCCGACCAATCACCGGCTTGCGCGGCGGGGTCTACGGGTACGTGGTCTTACCTTTGCCGACCACACCCGACTCGCCGTCGAGATGACGCTGGCAAACGGCGAAGTAGTGACGGAGTCGCCGGCGCCCTACTGACCTCCAACAGGGTATCCGCAGCGCACCGCCGTCCTCACCTAGCGGCCGCTCCACGCCTTGTCCAGCTATGACGTCATCGTTCCCTGTCTGAGCTGTGGCGACAGGCCCGACGCCATGCCGCGATTCCCAGGCTCAGGCGCATGGCGAGAGAAAGAAGGATGAAGCCAAAGAAGAAGGCCATCGCCGCAAGCCAGAGCGCGATCAGACCTCCGACATGGCGCGACAGCAGGAATGCGTGGCTGGGGATCGCAAGGAGCAGGCCAATGGCGGAGCCAACGGCCACCTCAGCGACGATAGTCAACATTCGGCGGGACACGGCTGAGCGTACTCCGTCGATCCAGAGGCCAGGGCTCTTGCTCGGCCATTCCCGGAAACCTACTGTGTTCCCGGCGCGTCAAGAGGATGAACGAGCTTCCGGGGAGGACGGCGAATGGACGCACCAGAACCCGCGCGGCGTGAGATCTGGCGAAGGGTGTGGCCTTCTCTGGCGGCTATCGGCGCAGTGGCCGTGGTGGTCCTCATCGCCTTCGCCCTGTCCCAGAACCAGGGCTACACCTCTGGGGGCGGCTTCCACTACGCCCACTTCGCCGAGGATAGCTTCAGCTTCGACTATCCGGACGACTGGAAGGTCATCAGCGGCTTTCACCACTACGGGCTTCATGGTCCGGCGGTGCTGGCCGCCGTCGGTATCGGCGGATTCGACCTCGGATGCCGCGAGACGGCCAACTCGGTTTCCTGCGATGGCGCTCCGCATTGGACCGTTCCCGCCGACGGGATCGTGCTGGCCTATCGCTTCGGCGCATACCTGCCCAGCCATCCGCAGCCGACGCCGTCCCTGGCTCCCGGCGACGAGTGGGTCGAGGTCGGTGGGCGCGGCGCCATCCTCTCCCGGACATCCACGTCCATGACCTGGCACTTCCCCGGTGCGCCGGAGTTCATCGAGGCGCGCTGGGGCCTGGACGCGGCCCAGGTGGCTCCCGGCCGGATCGAGATGGTGATCAGCACCTGGCACTTCGACTCGCCACCGCCCCAGAGCTGAGAGCGGCGGGACCGATCAGATCCACGAGACGCGCAGGGACCGGGCTGTCCGCGGCCGCCGCACGGGCGCCAGAGGGTGCCCGGGAAGGCCTGCTTTGGATGCTTCCGGGTGTATGCCCTGCAAGACCCCGTAGCTCGGTCTGGCATGTCGACTGCGGACAGCATCGTCTTGGCCTTGTGGCCTTGCGTGAACCTGACCTGAGCCCGAAGATCGGACTGCCCAGGTGGGGAAGGGAGGGAACTCGGATGGACGGAGTGGCGAAGGGGCGCACTGGGCCGAGTGCGACGACGATCCTCGTCGCTCTGCTCGCTGGCCTCGTGGTGCTCCTGCTCCTGTTCCCCGCGAGCGGAGTGGCGACGGATCCACCCGAGTGCCACGCAATGCTCTTCTACGTCGTGCCGTGTGCTGCATGGGTCGCCTGGGCGGCCGGAGCCGTAGCGGCTGGAGTCGTCGGCTTGGTCCTGTGGATGAACGAACGTCGCCGACGGGCGAGCTAGCCGTCAGAAGCCATCGGACCCCCGGAGGCATCCAAAGCGGGGTCATGACGGGAAGCCGCTAGCTCGAAGGCAGCCTCACCGTCTGGCAGCCCGGGCTGTGAGGCTCGGGGGCACGGCAGCCCGTCCTGACCTGATCAACACGTCCTGCCGGTCTCACGCGCGCCTCAAGCCGATCATGCCTCGAATCACGAAAGCGGTGGCGACCAGACCCAACTCGATGCCGAGCCAGTCATAGGGGTGGTACATCACCCAGCCGCCGACCTGGGCGGTGATAGCGACCAAGACAATGGCCACGGTACCGATTCCGAAGCCCACCGCGAGGCTGCGCCATGGACCGCCCACGATGTCCGCGAACGCCGTGCGTGCTGACGCCATGCCCTCGGGCAGCGCGACCGACAGGATGCTCAGGCTGGCGGCCACCGCCCCCTGAGACGAGCAGCGCCAGCCCAAGCGATCCGAAGCCATGAAACTCGGATTGGCCCTCCGCCTCGGTCACGATGGTCATGAGATAGGCACCAGCAGCCGCGACTCCCAGGCCGACCACCGTCAGGATGGCAACCCACCAACGACTGCTCATGATTCACCCCCACTTCCCATGCGAAACGCCGCTTGACTGTGCTCCGTTCTGAGCCGGCACACAAGTATCCGTATCCATCCCAGACACACCCGGCGATCAGTCGAAAAGTCCGCAGCTACCTCGGGTTACGGGCGCTCCACGGGAGCCCATCGCACCGGTGGAGGTCCCAGCCGTCCCCGTGGACCTTGCGCTGATCGCGACCCAGGCGTCCTTGGACGCAGCGAGTCTCCGGACGGCCATCGAGACCACCTTAGGTCGACGTGCGAGCCACGATCTGCCCGTGCGCCTGCCTCGACCACCAGCCGACTTGGCGCGTTCCGTACCGCCGGATGGCGCGCACGGTCGGCCTCGATGCCGATCTTGACGCCGGCTTCGACTCGGCCGCGCGGATGCTCGATCCGATTCTCGGGGGCGCCCTTCAACATGTCGCTTGGGATCCTGTCAGCCAGACGTGGACGTGATCCCGCCGCAGCAGGGATCTTCAGCTTCACGGTCATCGCCGGCATCGGCGGGTCCCCGCCGTGTCCACCTTTTACGTCAAGTGCTGCCTATGGACGCTTCCACGATGGTCGAAACGACGGGCGCGGCTCGGTGACCTCGACCAGCACTCACGCGTCGGAGTCCTACGGCTCTTGACGCCCAAGCCCTCGCATGCATGCTGATCGGCGTGGAGACGGGGGTGGTCATCCTGGGCGCCCTGTTCGTCCTCGGTGTTCTGCTTTGGCCGATGCTGACGGATCGTTCCGCGTTCCGACGCTGGACCCGCTCACGCCGAAACCGGGCCGGCGGCTATATCCGCTCCGAGCAGTTGCCTGGCACCAGCGCCGAGACCTGGAATGTGTATCCACCCCGCGCTCGTCGCCGGAAGTAGTCGCATGGTTCGCCAGTCGCCGCGGCTGGGTGGCCTGAGCCTGCCGGCACCGACCGCTGCGCACTTGTACGCCTGTACGCCCGGACGTCGGGGTGCCTGTTCCTGGTGGCAGCGGTCTTCGATCTCCCTTCAAATGGACTTCACGAACAACGGGAGCAAGGACCACACCATGATCGTCACGTGGTGGAACGCCGGGACACCCCTACCTTAGCTATCACACGATCGATACCCATAACCGGAGCCTGTCGAGCCTTCTGACCCAATATCCCATGCCGGGCACGCGCTACATCCCGCACCGAACATGAGCGACTCACGGCATCGGCTGCGACCCGGGCGTGCGTTCGCAGTCCTTATTCTCGTGGCGGGATGCACTCTGGGGCCGTCGCCAAGCGCGACGGCCCCAGGCCCGGGGCCGGTTGGCGTCCGCCAATGGGCAGCGGACTACGTTGAGGCACTCAACTTCAGGGATGTGTCGGCGATCGCCCATCTGGTGAATCGAGAGGCTTCGTCTGACGATGTGCGGAGGCGGGTGGAGCGGTACGGTGGTCTCAGCCTTCGAGCCACGGCAGTGGAGATATCCAACGACTTCCCACGCATATACGTGGTCAACATCACTGTCGTTGATGGCAACGGGATCGTCCGGACGCTGCATCAGGTCCTCGAGTGGAACGGTCACCGGTGGGACGTGGGGGCTGAGGCGGTCGAATTGCCCACGTAGGTGAGGGCCAATCCTCCTCGTTGCCCACACCGCCCCAGTCGGCCGGTTTGCTTAACCGACTCTCGCGAGCCACCGATTGGCGCCCACCACGGCGCAAGACAGCCTTCTCGAACGGACGCTAAGGTCGGTGATGGCGGTTTGACTCCTCTTGAATCGACGACTACAGCGTCCCGAGGTTGGGTGATCCGATCAGGCTGAAGGTCGAGGATGTCGTCGAGCCGCTCTGGCGCGGGCAACGGCGTCGCGGCTGCGCACTCGCTTCAGTGCTCGCCGGCACTCCGCGCAGTGCCGCTGAACAGGTGAGGTTGGTTCGACCACCTGGTGGCACGTCGAGCACTCGAGCAGGGCGATCTTCAGCCACTCACGGGAGCGGGGGGGGCGGGGAGCGAGAACTCGCTGGAGTTCTGGGCCTCGGGGAACGCAGTAAAGTGCCCGGCTCCCGCCCGCCGGAGCCAATCTTGTCGTTGACTTCCTAAGAACGACTCGTTGGATGTGAACGACAACATACGGATCGAGCCCGATCAGGAAGCCCTGTTCGAGACGGCCAGTGCTCAGGCGGGGTATTTCACGACCGCCCAGGCGCTGGGTACGGCTTCAGCTCGGCGCTGCTGACCCATCACACCAAGACCGGGCGCTTCCTGCGCGTCGCCCGCGGGCTGTACCGGCTGCGCGACTACCCTTCCGCGCCGGGCGAGGAGATCGTCGCCGGCTGGCTGCGCCAGGGGCCCCGCGCGGTCGTGTCGCACGAGTCGGCGCTGGAGCTCCACGACCTGTCCGACGTCATCGCCGACGGAGTCCACCTCACGGTGCCTCGCCAGCGTCGCCGACTGGTCGCCCAGCCCGGGGTCACGATCCACACCACGACGCACCCACTCACCGATGCTGACGTCATCAGCCGCCACGGCGTTCGGCTCACGGCGCCGGCCCGCACGATCGCCGACGTCGCGGCGGCGGGCATGGCGCCCGACCAGGTCTCGGCAGCCGTTGGCCAGGCACTGCGGCGAGGGCTCACCACGCCGGCGCTGCTCCGCGAGGCGGCTCGCTCCCGCGGTCATCGGGTCCAGCGGCTGGTCGAAGCCGCGCTCGCTGGGGCTGGTATATGAGGTACGCCTCTGCGGGCGCCTTCCGCCGAGCCCTCGAGATGCGTCTTGCGACGCACGCGCGCAACTCCGGCCGCTCGCTGGTCCGACTGCGCAAGCAGGTCGCCTTCGATCGGCTGCTCGTCACCTGGTCGCCGTGGCTCCGGAGCGATGGGTCCTGAAGGGCGCCCTGGCGCTCGATTACCGCTTCGGCGATCGCGCGCGCACGACGAAGGACATCGACCTCGCCAGCGCGGGCGATGAGGCCTCGACGAGGGCCGACCTACTGGCGGCACAGGCGGTCGACCTCGGCGACTTCTTCGGCTTCGCGATCGAGCGCACGAGCGCTCTCGATCGCCTGGTGGAGGGTGCCGCGGTGCGCTACCACGTGCGGGCCGAACTGGCCGGTCGCGTGTTCGACGAGTTCCTGCTCGATGTCGGCTTCGACCCCCCCACCGGCGTCGAGCTAGTCTGCGCGGCCCCCGTCTGGCATCGAGCTTCGTTCGCGTGAACTCTCTCGGGCGTTCCTGCCCGATTCCCCTTGCGGATACTTGTCATATGGAATACAATACGCAGGAATGCAAGGACAGGATTGACGGCGGCAACGGGCCGGCCACTATGACGAGATCGCTCGGCCGACGACGCAGGGCGATCGCAGAGATACACATCCCGGCGCGCAGCACCCAACCCGAGCCCGAGATGCTGAGCCTCCAGACTGCGTGCCTCCTGAATCTCTCCGCCGATGAGGCGCACGTGAAGATCACGGTCTTCCATGCGGACCGCGAGCCAATCCCGGTGAACACCGCCTACGCGTAGGTCAACAAATCCGACGTCGCGGTTGTCCAGCACGATCGCCTGGACTCGCGCCGGACCGAGATCGCCCTGCTGAGCACGGTCGGCTTCGCTGCCGACGAGTAGGCGGTCCGCGGCTCCGGCCGATCAGGTCGGCGCAGGCACGCACCGAGCGCCCGTCGCGCCGACTCCATCGCCCCCAATCGATCCCCCCAATACGGCTGCCCGTTTCGACACGGCGCGGCCCAGGAAGGAGACAGCACGACCCGATGGCACAGAACGTCAGCGATTTCCTCCTCGAGCGCCTCTCCGGCTGGGGGGTGCGCCAGGTCTACGGGTACCCCGGAGACGGAATCAACGGCATCATGGGCGCGCTTCGAGCGGCGAGACGGAGACCCGAGTTCGTCCAGGTCGCGTCACGAGGAGATGGCCGCCTTCATGGCCTGTGCCCACGCCAAGTTCACCGGCGAGGTCGGCGTCTGCCTGGCGACCTCCGGTCCCGGGGCGATCCACCTGCTCAACGGGCTCTACGACGCCAAGCTGGACCACCAGCCGGTGGTCGCCATCGTCGGCCAGCAGGCCCGCATGGCGCTCGGCGGCACTACCAGCAGGAGGTCGACCTGACCCCCTCTTCAAGGACGTGGCCGGCGACTACGTCCACATGGTGATGCGCGCCCGCGCAGGTGCGCCACCTCATGGACCGCGCCATCCGCATCGCGCTGACCGAGCGGACGGTCACCTGCATCGATCGTGCCGAACGACGTCCAGGACATGGACGCGGTGGAGAGCCGCCGCGCAACCACGGCGCGGTCTACTCCGGCGACCGGCTGCGCCGCCGCCCGGGTGATGCCGCGCGACGAGACGACCTCGAGCGCGGCGGCGGACATCCTCAACGCCGGCGAGCGGGTGGCGATGCTGGTCGGGGCCGGGAGCGCTGGACGCCGCCGAAGAGGTGATCGAGGTGGCGGACCTGCTCGGCGCGGGCGTGGCCAAGGCCCTCCTCGGCAAGGCCGTCCGTGCCCGATGACCTGCCCTTGGTGACCGGCTCCATCGGTCTGCTCGGCACCAAGCCGAGCTGGGACATGATGAGGGCTGCGACACGCTGCTCATGGTCGGCATCCGGCTTCCCCTACTCGGAGTTCCTGCCCGAAGGAAGGACAGGCGCGCGGCGTGCAGATCGACATCGACGCCGCAAGATGCTCGTCGATCCGCTACCCGATGGAGGTCGAACCTCGTCGGCGACGCCGGCGCCACCCTGCGATGCGCTCATACCCCTGCTCGACAGAAGGAGGACCGCAGCTGGCGGCGAGAAGATCGAGGAGGGGGTCGCCGCTGGTGGGAGGTGCTCGAGGACCGCGCGATGAGCGACGGCCGACCCATCAACCCGCAGCGGCTCTTCTGGGAGCTCTCCTCGCGCCTGCCCGACGACGCCATCCTCTCCGCCGACTCCGGCTCGGCGGCCAACTGGTTCGCCCGCGACATCAAAATCCGCCGCGGCATGAAGGCATCGCTGTCGGGCAACCTGGCCACCATGGGGCCCGGGGTGCCCTACGCCATCGCCGCCAAGTTCGCCTATCCCGACCGGGCGGCGATCGCGCTCGTCGGCGACGGCGCGATGCAGATGACTGGGCATCAACGGGCTCATCACCATCGCCAAGTACTGGAGCGAGTGGTCGCGACCCGCGGCTGGTCGTTCTGCGTGCTCCACAACAGGGACCTCAACCAGGTCACCTGGGAGCAGCGCGCCATGGAGGGCGACCCCGATTCGAGGCCTCGCAGGACGTTCCCGAATTCCCCTACGCGCGACTACGCCGAGCTGCTGGGTCTCGAGGGCATCGAGGTCGAGCGACCGGACGCAGTCGGGCGCGGCCTGGGACGCGCGCTTTCGGCGGCCGATCGCCCGGTGGTAATCGATGCGGTCACCGATCCGGACGTGCCGCCCCTGCCGCCGCACATCACGCTTCGAGCAGGCCAAGAACTTCGCCACCGCGATGCTCAAGGGCGACCCGGACGCCTTCGAGCATCGTGGCCAGACTCGATCAAGGAGATCTGGGAGCCATGTGCGCCGGTCGAGCTGAGCGCGAATGGATTCGACCCCGGTCTCAGGTCGTCGAGGCCACGGCCTACACGATCCCGACCGAGCGCCCCGAGTCCGACGGCACGCTGCGTTGGGACGCCACCACCTCGGTCCTGGTCGAGGCCGCGGGCCGGCGGGGTGAGCGGAACGGGGTTACTCCTACACGGCCCGCGGCCGCCGGCTCGCTGATCGCGGAGGACTCGCACCTGCGGTGACCGGGGTGGAGCAGCCGACGTCCCGGCCGCCTGGCAGGCGATGGTGCGTGCGGTGCGCAACCTGGGCGGCCCGGGCTCGGGTCCATGGCGATCGCCGCCGTCGACAATGCGCTCTGGGACCTCAAGGCGCGCCTGCTCGGGCGTCCCGCTCCCCGCCCTGCTCGGGACGGTGCCGCGAGGAGGTGCCGGTCTACGGCAGCGGCGGCTTCACCTCCTACGACGAGGGCGAGCTCGGCGACCAGCTGGGCGGCTGGGTCGAGCGAGGGACATCGGGCATGGTGAAGATGAAGGTCGGTCGCGAGCCCGGCCGCCGACCCGAGCGGGTGGCCGCCGCTCGCGAGGCGGTCGGGGCGGAGACGCGAGCTGTTCGTCGACGCCAACGGCGCCTATGACCGCAAGCAGGCTCTCGGTTGCCGGGCCGATTCGCGGAGCTGGGGGTGACCTGGTTCGAGGAGCCGGTGTCGCTCGGACGATCTGGAGGGGCTCAGGCTGCTCCGCGGACAGCGCCCCGCCGCGGCATGGACATCACGGCGGGCGAGTACGGCTTCGACCTCTTCTACTTCCGACGCATGCTCGAGGCAGGAGCGGTGGACGTCCTTCAGGCGGACGTGACCCGCTGCGCCGGGGTCACACGGCTTCTGGCAGTCGGGCGCTCTGTGCGACGCTTCTCGGTCGCCGCTCTCCACCCATTCCGCGCCGGCCTGCACCTGCAACCGGTCTGTGCGCCTGCCATCCGTCCGCCACATGGAGTACTTCTACGACCACGTTCGAATCGAGCGCATGCTGTTCGACGCGGTGCCACCCGTCGTGGCGGGCCTCGCCCCCGACCTCGCGCGCCCCGGCATCGAATTCGACCTCAACGAGGCCGCCGCACGCCCGTATCGCAAGGAGATACCTATGACGGCGCAGCGCTCGACCGCCGACCATGACCGCCCCCCCAGCGCCCCCGGCGGCCACCGCCCGCCACCCCGGGTGGCCGACGGCGAGGTCGTCCGACGCTCCCTCGCGGTCGAGCTGCTGAACACAGTCGAGGGCGAGGTGCGCTTCGACGCCGGGAGCCGAGCGCTCTACGCTACCGACGCCTCGAACTACCGCCAGGTGCCGGTCGGGGTCGTTCTCCCGCGCAACGTCGACGACGTGGTCGCCACCGTCGCCGCCTGCCGACGTTTCGGCGTGCCCATGGTGAGCCGCGGCGGGGGCACGAGCCTCGCCGGCCAGGGCTGCAACGCCGCGGTCGTTATCGACCACTCGAAGTACCTCAACGAGATCCTCGAGATCGACCCCGAGCGAGCGGCATGCCCGGGTCCGGCCGGGCATCATCCTCGACACGCTCCGGGATGCCGCCGAGAAGCACGGTCTCACGTTCGGGCCGCGACCCGGCCACCCACGACCACTGCACCATCGGCGGAATGCTCGGCAACAACCGCTGCGGCATCCACTCCGTGATGGCCGGCCGAGACCGTCGGACAACGTCGAGGAGCTCGAGATCCTGACCTACGACGGGAGCGGATGCGGGTCGGCCCCACGTCCGAAGAGGAGCTGGAGCGGATCATCCGCGCCGGTGGCCGGAGGGGCGAGCATCTACGCGACGCCTGCGCGACCTGCGTGATCGCTATGGCCAGCTGGTGCGGGCCGGTTCCCGAAGATCCCCCGCCGCGTCTGCGGGTACAACCTCGACGAGCTGCTTCCCGAGAACGGCTTCAATGTCGGCCCGCGCTCTCGTGGGCTCGGAGTCGACCTGCGTCACCATCCTCGAGGCGAAGCTGCACCTGGTGGATCCCCGCCCGCAGCGCACACTCGCTCGTCCTCGGCTACCCCGATGTCTACGCTGCCGCCGACCATGTGCCCGAGTCCTGGAGCACGGCCGGTCGGCCTCGAGGGGATCGACCACTTGGCGGTCGACGTCATGGAGCCAAGGGCCTCCACGGGACGTGCCCTCCTCCCCGACGGCGCCGGCTGGCTGCTCGTCGAGTTCGGCGGGCGACAGGGACGAGGCCGGTGGCCAGGCGCAGCACCTCGTCGAGGCGCTCGGCGCCGGCGACGGCCCACCGAGCGAGGGGTTCCGAGCGCCAAGATCTTCACCGACCCGGCGGAGGAGGCCCGGGTCTGGGAGGTCCGCGAGTCGGGCCTCGGGGCGACCGCTGACATCCCCGGCAAGCCGAATACCTGGCCCGGCTGGGAAGACTCCGCCGTCGCCCCCGACCGCCTCGGCGACTACCTCCGCGACCTGCGGCAGCTGTGGGACGCCTACGACTACAGCGCGGACTGTACGGCCACTTCGGGCAGGGCTGCCTCCATTGCCGCATCGATTTCGATCTCACCACGAACGAGGGAATCGAGCGCTGGCGGCGCTACATGCACGACGCCGCGGCGCTCGTCGTCCGGCACGGCGGGTCGCTCTCGGGTGAGCACGGTGACGGCCAGCAGCGAGCCGAGCTGCTCCCGGTGATGTTCGGCGAGGAGCTCGTGGAAGTATTTGGCGCGTTCAAACGCGCATGGGACCCGGCCGGGCTGATGAACCCGGGCAAGATCGTCGACCCGTATCGCCTCGACGAGAATCTCCGGCTTGGGACGCAGTACAACCCCCGTCCGTTGGAGACCCATTTCGCTTTCCCGGAGGACGAGTTCAGCTTCGCCAATGCGGCGCTGCGCTGCGTGGGCGTCGGGAAGTGCCGCCGTCACGAGGGCGGGACCATGTGCCCCTCGTACATGGTTACCCGCGATGAGCAGCACTCGACCCGCGGGCGCGCGCGACTCCTCTTCGAGATGCTGAACGGGGCGGAGCTCGGCGGCGAGGGGTGGAAGAGCGAGCCGGTCCGCGAAGCGCTGGACCTGTGCCTGGCCTGCAAGGGCTGCAAGGGTGACTGCCCGGTCAACGTCGACATGGCAACCTACAAGGCCGAGTTTCTCTCCCACTACTATTCGGGCTTTCGCCTCCGACCCCGCACCGCGTATGCGATGGGGCTCATCTACTGGTGGGCCGGCGTGGCCACGCGCCTTCCGCGGTTCGTGAATGCGCTGACGCATCTGCCGGTCCTCCGCGGAATTGCTAAGCGCATCGCGGGAATCGCACCAGAGCGAGAGATCCCGCGCTTCGCCACACAGACGTTCCGCGCCTGGTGGCAGAAGCACGATCATCGGCTCAGCGGTCGGCCGAAGGGTGGGGGAGCCGGCAGCGGGTCGGCCCGCAGCAAGCGGGTCATCCTCTGGCCGGACACGTTCAACGACAACTTCCATCCACAGGTCGGTCAGGCAGCGGTCACCGTTCTTGAAGACGCGGGATTCGAGGTGATCGTGCCCAGGGCGAAGCTCTGCTGCGGGCGCCCGCTCTATGACTGGGGAATGCTCGACCTTGCCAAACGCCTTCTGCGCCAGGTGCTCCGCGAGCTCCGGGCGAGATTGCCGCGGGAACGCCGGTCGTGGGCCTCGAGCCGAGTTGCGTGAGCGTCTTCCGCGATGAGCTGACGAACCTGTTCCCGAACGTTCAGGATGCCCGGCGGCTCAAAGGGCAAACCTACCTCCTGAGCGAGTTCCTGGCGAAGTACGCGCCCGATTACCGACCGGGAGACCTGCACGGGGTGCAGGCGCTGGTCCACGACCACTGCCACCACAAGTCGATCCTGGGGACCGATGCGGAGCGGCGCATCCTCGATCAGACCGGGATCACCTACGAGACCCTGGACAGTTCCGGCTGCTGCGGCATGGCTGGTGCCTTCGGGTTCGAGGCCGACAAGTACGCGGTGAGCATGGCTGCCGGCGAGCGCGTCCTCCTGCCGGCTGCACGCGAGGCCCCGGACGAGACCTTCCTCCTGACCGATGGCTTCAGCTGTCGAGAGCAGGTGAACCAGGCAACCGGCCGGGAGGTGCGCCATCTGGCCGAGGTGCTGGCGATGGCCGTCGAGCGCCGCAGCGCAGCGGAAGCGGGCACCGCGGCCTCATGACCGCCTTCTCTCGTCCCGCGCAGCCCTCGGCGTTCTCGCACCGGTGGCCGGTGGCACTCCTCGCGACTGCGGGGTTGCTTATTGCCGGCTACCTCTCGCTCTTCGAGCTTGGCGTCACCAACGGTGTCTGGGACCCGGTCTTCGGCCAGCGGCAGCCGCGAGGTCCTCAGCTCGACGCTCGCCACCTCCTTGCCCGTTCCGGACGCTCGTGCTCGGCGTTCTCGCCTATCTCGCAGAAGCGGTGCTGGCGCTCGCCGGCGGCGCCGAGCGCTGGCGGGTGCAACCGCGACTCGTCCTCGCCTATGGGGGACTGTCGACCGGGCTCGGCTGCGCCGCGATCGGGCTTGCGGCGGTCCAGGCATTCGCGATCCATGCGTGGTGCCTCCTCTGCCTGGGGTCCGCGCTCGTTTCCCTCACCGCATTTTCGCTCGCCGCCCCCGAGCTCATGGCCACGATCCGACGCCTCCGCGGGATGACCTGACGGGAGCCGGCCGGCCGCTCGGCACGAATGAAGCAGAGCCAGTGAAGCGAAAGGAGCCAAGTCAGATGGACCAGGTTGTTGTCATCACCGGAGCCTCCGCCGGCGTGGGTCGCGCGGCCGCGCGCGAGTTCGCGCGGCGGGGCAATGACGTTGCGCTGCTCGCGCGCGGAGAGCGGGGCCTCGAAGCTGCCGCGGAGGAGGTGCGCTCGTTGGGTCGACGCGCACTTGCGGTGCCGGTCGATGTGGCCGATGCGGCCGCGGTCGAGGCAGCAGCCGACCGTGTCGAGCGCGAGCTCGGACCGATCGACGTGTGGGTCAACAACGCCATGGTCTCGGTCTTCTCCCCGGTCGCCGAGATGCGCGCCGAGGAGTACCGGCGGGTCACCGAGGTTGCGTACCTCGGCTGCGTGCACGGCAGCCTGGCGGCCCTGCGACGCATGCGGAGCCGTGACAGCGGGGTGATCGTGCAGGTGGGCTCGGCTCTTGCCTATCGGTCAATTCCGCTGCAGTCGGCCTACTGCGCGGCCAAGCACGCGATCGTGGGCTTCACCGATTCCCTCCGATGCGAGCTCATCCATGACCGCAGCCACGTCCGCGTCTCGGTCGTTCACCTGCCGGCGGTCAACACTCCGCAGTTCGGCTGGGTCCGGAGTCGCCTACCGCACGGAGGGCAGCCGGTGCCGCCGATCTTCCAGCCCGAGGTCGCGGCGCGGGCGATCGTCTTCGCCGCGGAGCATCGCCGGCGGGAGCTGTTCGTGGGACGGTCCACCTACGCGGCGATTTGGGGCCAGCGTCTGATCCCCGGCCTGCTGGACAGGTACCTTGGACGAACCGGGTACGGCGCGCAGCAGACGGACGCGCCAATTGACCAGGGGCGCCCGGACAACCTCACCCATCCCCTCGACGCGGAACAGGACCACGGGGCGCACGGGCAGTTCGACGCGGCGGCAGTGAGCTGGAGCCCGGCCCTGCAGCTCACAATGCGCCGTGGCATCGTCGCCGCAGGGGCGCTGGTGGGCGGCGCAGCGGCTGTCGCGACGCTTGGTTGGCGGGCCATCTCCCGGAGTGCAACGGCCGACTAGCCTCAACCGCGGGCGACGTGGGGGTCCCCAGATTGTTCCTCTTCGTCCTCCGGGGCCGGCGTCGGCGTCTCCTCGGGCCCCTGGCCCGATGGGCTCGGCTCCGCGGCCGCTCGCCGATCGGCGGGGAACTCATAGCGCGACGCAATCGCGGCATCGAGGAGCTGCAGCTGCCGCGTGATCGGCCCCTGGCGGAAGCCCGGGGCGGCGTCCTTCAGGTCGAGCAGGAGGTAGCGCAGGCGACGGGCGATCTGGAGCGAACCGGCGCCGAACAGGCGGATCTCGTCGAGCGCCAGGCTCACGTAGTCGTCCCAAGCGGGCCGAGGCAGGCTGAGCAGGAACGGCCCGTCGTCCGGCAATCGTACCGGCGACGGAATCTTGCGCCGAGCGAGCCGTCGAAGGAGGTCATGGAGCTCGTCGAGTGCCTGGACCGCCGTCGTCGGGTCGTTGATCCCCGGCGAGAGCGCCCGCTCGGCAATGTCGACGATCTGCCGGAACCCGAACGCGGCGTCCTGGGTCATCGTCCGCTCCGTGCCGGTCTGGATCGCCCGAGCCACGGCCTCGAGCGGCAGCGGCGGCTCGTCCGTTCCGTCCGCCTCTTCTTCTGCCATCGCCTGCACTCGCCAGACCCGGGCGAGCGGTGCCCCGGTCGGGACGAAGTCGCCGACCATGTGGGTCAGCTCGACGCTGATGCCGTGATCGGTGGCGAGGCGGATGAGCGCTCCCTCGTCAACCGAGGTGATGACGCCCGGTTTGCCTTCGAGCGTCGCGACCGCGTCCGCGGGGCGCTCGGGTAGCGACGGCAGCGGTGGCGAAGTTTCCTCGCCGACGTCCTCGGGATAGAGCCGCAGCGATCGCCTCGCGCGTCTCTGCGGCCACGCTGCGCAGGACGGTCGCCGCGCGAATGGCCTGCGCCATATGGTGGATGTAGACCACGAACAGGCCAACTGACGCTAGCAGCAACAGGTATGCGACAGTCACCGCGATGGCCGGCACGAACGCCGCGTCGTTCGGCGGCGAGCGCACATCGCGGAGGACGAGCAGCGCATAGAGGAACGTCGCGATGAAAAGCCCGAGCACGCTCTGGTTGAGCCGATCGCGCAGGAACGTGCGCATCACCCGCGGCGAGAGCTGCGCACTCGCGAGCTGCAGCACGAGCATCGTCACCGTGAAGACCAGGCCGGTGAAGGTCAGCATCGCTGCGGCGATCGTGGAGAGCACCAGGCGGGCGCTGTCGGGCCCGCCGGAGAACAGGATGCCGCTCACGTTGCTCCCGAGCGACCGGTCGACGAGCCGATCGAGTCCGGAGAGCGCGACCGCGAGGAGTGCGGAACCGATCGCCAACATCCCCGGAATGAACCACAGGCGCGACCGGAGCCGATCCAGGAGCTCGACCAAGCGGAGCGAGGTCATTTCCACACCGATGCGGGCGAGACTACGTCGCAGGATACGACACCTGCGGCGGACCGAACCCGGCAAGAGCCCGGAACCGATCGGGGGTCGTGAGCGTCCTGCCAAGGTGAGCATCCGCCGCGTCGCCGGTATCTTCAGCGCTCTTCTGCTCGTGCTCGCCGCCTGCGGCCCCTCGGGGTCGTCCGGCACCGCGCCCCCGTCCCTCGTCCTGGTCCGCGGCGTGGTCACGGCCAGCCCAACCTGTCCGGTCCAGCGGATGCCACCGGACCCGTCGTGCGCGCCACGGCCCGTGGCTGGCGCCATCATCTCTGTCCGGGACAGCGCAGGGCTGGAGGTCACCGTGGTGACCGCCGGTGCCGACGGTGCCTTCAGCGTCCAACTGACGCCGGGCGTCTATCGCCTGATCCCGGCACCGGTAGACGGCCTGCTCGGGACGGCGGCCCCCGTCGAGCTCCGCGTCAGGGCGGGGGATCCGGTGACCGACCTTGCCATCGCCTACGACACCGGGATCCGCTGACACCGTGAAATCCGACCACGTTGGGGTCAGGGACTAACACACTGGGGACTAGGCCGTTAGTACCAATGAGCCGGGGCTCTGTGTTAGTGGGCAACCGCTAGGGCAGCCACAGAGACCCCGGCATCAGTCTGCCTTGGGCGCGGGCTGGAGTGCCAGACCATTGCCGCGGCGCTGAACGCTCAGTCGGGTCGGGGTGTGGGCTCCCAGTCAGGGTCGACCGGTGCAGTGGGCCCGACGTCGTTGGCGGCCGGCAGCAGGATCGCCCCGTACAGGCCCATGGCCAACCCGAAGATCGCGAGCATCGTGGTGCCGGCCATGTCGGAGCTCAGGATCCAGTAGACGAAGGCCACGCCCAGGATGCCAATGGGGACGACGATGAAGCGCTTGGACATCGCAGCGATTCTACCCGAACGCGGCGGAGCCGCCGCGCTTCGACGCAAACGGGCTCCGGTTCCCACCGAATCTATGGAAACCTGAGCTAATCTAGGTCGATCAGACGATCCAGCCGCAGTCGGTGCGGTGGATCGGGGGCGCGTCGTCAGCGGGCCGCAGGCCGCTGAGCGGAGGATGGCCGCGCACGAGCGGCGGGCCGCCCGGCGTCTCCCCGGTCGCTTCCAGCGTACCCCGTCGAATGGAGGAATCCGCGACGCCCGGAGCGGACTCGGTCGCGTCCGGGATGGCCATCACGGAGCCCGGCAGCTGTGCGGTTGGTGTCTCCTCGCGTGCCGTGACGACCGATCCGTCGGGATAGCTGAGCCAGAGTCCGCGCATGCGGGCGATGAAGTGTTCCGCCATGCCCGGGACCAGGAAGTCCACCTCAGCCTGGGAGCTTCGGCGGTAGCCGCGCGGGCGCTCGTTGGCCTGGACCCGATCCACGAACGGCCTGGCCAGGAGCTCGCGGATGGCGATCGCGACGTTCTCCTCGGCGTCGACGGTCGTGTCGCCTCGGCGGAAGGTCGCATGCCCGATCACCTGCGGCACATCGGCGCCCGCGGGTGTTCGCAGGACCTCGTAGGCAATCCGATCCGCGGTGCGCGGGTCGCCGGCACGGTTGATCACGCCCGGAGAATAGCAGGGGAGGGAGCCTGCTCGGCGCTCCCCGGCGCATGCTGTCAAAGGCTCGAAATGGGCTTTCGCTCCGCTATCATCGGCGTATGAGCAGCGGCACCGTCGAAGAGAAGCCATACCGGGAGATGGTCGCGGGCCAGTCCGACGAGCAGATCGATCACTGGGCCGGCGACCTCTTCATCGATTTCGCCAAGCGGATGGGGGTCGGAACCGCGATCGCGGCCTTCTGCCGGGTCGCCAAGCTCGACGCCCGGGGCTTTCAGCGGGCCTTCCTGGTCGGCGGGGGTCCGGACCACGTGGTCGGGATCGACACCGCCGGACAGCTCGCCGCTCCGATCTTCGAGCTGCCCAAGGCGATCACCGGGCTTCGCCGGGTCGATCGGGACGCGCGCGAGCGGCTGGTCGACTTCCTGGTGGACCAGCGCGAGGTCATGTCCTACACACCCTGACCGTGGACCAGCCGACCGGAGCTACTCCTCGATGCCGGACCGCAGGATCGCGATGGCGTTCTCGAGCTTCAGCCGGGTGATGGTCAGGTACTTGGCGAGATTGGCGCGGTTGCCATCGGGGATCTGCTCGATGACGTCCGGGTGCCGCAGGAGATCCACGAGCTCCTCGACCGCCACGGACAGCCTGCCCTTGGTGTCCATCAGCGCGTCGTCGGCGTGCCGCGCGGCAGCGACCGCCCCTGCCGTGGTACGGCCGCGCTTCTTCCGGGTGGGGACCGGTGGCTCGCCCTCCTCGGCCTCCCCGCCGGTGATGGCGCGCAGCTTCGCGAGGGTGAGGTCTCCGGCCGCGACGCGTTTGGCAAGCCGGCGCCGCACCCGGTCGTCGGTGATGCGCATCAGCTCGTACGCATGGCTGATCGTGTCTTTGCGCACGGACACCAGCTCGCGGACCTCGGGCGGTGCATCGGCCAGCCGCAACCGATTCTCGACATAGCCCTTGTCCTTGCCGATCTTCTGGGCCAGCTGCCGGACGGAGTAGCCGAGGTCGGTCATCTTGCGGTACATGGCCGCCTCCTCCAGCGGCGAGACATCCTCGCGCTGGAGGTTCTCGATGATCGAGACCTCGAGCGCCGTCTGCTCGTCAAAGTCGACGACGATCGCGGGAATGGTGGATCGCTCCGCCAGCCGCGACGCGCGCCAGCGACGTTCGCCGGCGATCAGTTCGAACTGGCTGCCGATGGGTCGGACGAGGATCGGCTGCAGGACGCCGTGCTCGCGGATGCTGGCGGCCAGCTCCGTGAGCGAGTCCTCCTCGTAGGAGAGGCGCGGTTGCGCGGGGTTGGGGAGGATGCGGTCGATGGCAACCTCGCGGATCTGCGCGCGGGTGGCGCGCGACTCGATCAGTGAGACCACGCCCGGTCCGAGGTCCATCGCGGCCGCCTCGTCGAACAACCGGTGGATGTTGTCGCGAAATACGGGACGCTTGCTAGCCAAGTTCAACGACCTCCCGGGCAAAGTCTCGGAAGGCTTGCGCCGCGTTCGAGTTCGTGGCGTACTCGGTCACCGGCTTCCCGGTCAACGGTGCCTCACCGAGCTTCACGGTGTTCTTGATCATGGTGTTGAAGACGCGGTTGTCGCCCAGCTCGCGCAGGTTCTCCAGCATCTCGCGGGCGAGGACCGTACGACCATCGAAGAAGGTTGCCAACAGGCCCAGGATCTCCAGGTCGTGGTTCAGCTTCAACTTGATGGTGTTGATCACCTTGATCAGCGCCGTCAGTCCCTTGATGGCGTAGTACTGCGTCTGAACGGGGATGATGACGCGGCTGCTCGCGACGAGCGCGTTGATGGTCAGCAGCCCCAGGGTTGGCGGGCTGTCGATGATGATGACGTCGTAGGTGGTTTCCGCCCAGCCAGCGAGCGCATCGCGGAGCACCATCTCGCGCCCGATCGCGGTGAACAGCTCGACCTCGGTCGAGGCGAGCTCGAGAGTCGACGGAGCCACGTCCAGGCCGTCCATCTCCGTCTGGCGGACGACCGCTTCGATTGGTGTCCGATCCTCCGACAGGACGTTGCCCATGGAGAGGCGGACGTCCGAGAGCGATATGCCCAGCCCCACGGTCAGGTTGGCCTGGGGATCCATGTCGATGCAGAGAACTCGATAGCCCAGCTCGGCAAGGGCGCCGCCGAGGTTGATGGAAGTGGTCGTCTTTCCGACGCCACCCTTCTGGTTCGCAATGGCAATGACCTTGGTCAACGCAACACCTACGTGGGGCTCGGCTGGGCGGGAGAGGGCCGCGGCTGCGGTGACTCCGATGATACCCGCGCCGGCGCAGGTCGGTCCATCGGAGTTATCCACAAGGTGTCTCGGACCGCTCGTCTTTGTGCAAAGACGAGCGCCTATACTCGAACTTGTCCACCAGCATCCAGCATCGACGGGCCCATAGCTCAGTGGTCAGAGCATCCGGCTCATAACCGGCTGGTCGCAGGTTCGATCCCTGCTGGGCCCACAAATACTGTGAGAGGAGACCCGTGTCGACGGCGGACAAGCATGCGCGGTTGGCGCAGCTTCGCGCGGAGGCGCTTCTCGGGGGAGGAGAGCGTCGAATCGAGCAGCAGCACGCACGTGGCAAGCTGACCGCGCGCGAGCGTGTGGACCTGCTCTTCGACGAGAACACCTTCGCGGAGCTCGACGCGCTGGTGACCCATCGGGCCAGCGACTTCGGTCTCGACGCGCAGCGGTACCTCGGTGATGGCGTGGTGACCGGATTCGGGCGAATCGATGGCCGGCTGGTCTTCGCGTATGCGCAGGACTTCACGGTGTTCGGTGGCTCGCTGTCGGAGGCGCATGCAGAGAAGATCTGCAAGGTGATGGATCTCGCCATGGAGGCGGGGGCCCGATCATCGGCCTCTCGGATTCGGGCGGCGCCCGCATCCAGGAAGGTGTCGTCAGCCTTGGAGGCTATGCCGATATCTTCCTCCGCAACACCCTGGCGAGCGGCGTCGTGCCCCAGATCTCGCTGATCCTGGGACCATGCGCCGGCGGGGCGGTCTATTCGCCGGCGATCACGGACTTCACGGTGATGACCGAGGGGACCAGCTACATGTTCGTCACCGGGCCGAACGTGGTGAAGACGGTCACGCACGAGGAGATCGACCGGGAGGGCCTGGGCGGCGCGCGCGTCCACAACGAGACGAGCGGCGTGGCCCACTTCCTCTCCCCGGGCGAGCCGCAGGCGATCACGCTGGTGCGGTCGCTGATTGGCTACCTCCCCCAGAACAACGTGGACCCGGTGCCCAGGATGGGGGAGTGGCTCCCGCCCGCCGTCGACGGCGCGGTCGCTCGACGCCGTCATCCCGGACTCGCCGCAACGCTCCTACGACATGCACACGGTGATCCGCGGCATCGTCGATGGGTCGTCGTTCCTGGAGGTGCACGCGCACTTTGCGCGGAACGTCATCTGCGGCTTCGCGCGGATCGAGGGACGGAGCGTGGGGATCGTCGCCCAGCAGCCGGAGGTGCTGGCGGGCGTGCTCGACATCGACGCGTCGGACAAGGCGGCCCGTTTCGTCCGGACCTGCGATGCGTTCAATGTCCCGCTGGTGACCCTGGTCGACGTGCCCGGCTTCCTGCCCGGGGTGGACCAGGAGCATCGGGGCATCATCCGCCACGGGGCCAAGCTGCTCTACGCCTACTGCGAGGCAACCGTCCCCAAGCTGACCGTGATCACCCGCAAGGCGTACGGCGGCGCCTACGACGTCATGAGCAGCAAGCACGTGCGGGGCGATCTCAACTACGCATGGCCGACCGCGGAGATCGCGGTGATGGGCGTCGAGGGAGCGGTGAACATCATCTTCCGCGACCGCATCGACCAGGCGGATGACCCGGAGGCGGAGCGCGCCAGCCTGGTTGTCGAGTACGAGGAGCGGTTCGCCAACCCGTACGTGGCTGCGGCGCGGGGGTACGTGGACGAGGTGATCCTCCCGTCGGAGACCCGGGGCCGGCTGGCCGGCGGGCTGGCCATGCTGGAGGGCAAGCGCCAGTCGCTGCCGCGCAAGAAGCACGGCAACATCCCCCTGTGACGAGCCCGCTGTCCGTGCGCAAAGACACTCCACCGGCGGGCTGAGGCAGATGGCCCCGCCGTTCCACCGGATCCTGGTCGCAAACCGTGGCGAGATCGCGATCCGGGTGATCCGTGCCTGCCGGGAGCTGGGCATCGAGAGCGTCGCCGTCTACTCCGATGTTGATGTCGACGCCGTCCATGCCGAGATGGCCGACATCGCAATCGAGATAGGGCCGCGCCGCGCCGCCGACTCGTACCTGAACATCGAGGCCGTGGTGGATGCCGCCCGTCGCAGCGGAGCGCAGGCGGTTCATCCGGGGTACGGGTTCCTCTCGGAGAGCGCCGCCTTCGCGCGCGCCGTCCAGGATGCGGGGCTGGTCTGGATCGGCCCTCCGCCGGAGACACAGGAGACGCTGGGCAACAAGCTTGCGGCGCGCCGCAGGGTATCGGCCGCCGGCGTCCCCATTGTCCCCGGCCTGGTCGTGGCGCTCGATGCCGAGGCCAACCCGGACCTGGAGAGCGTGGGCTACCCGGCCATGCTGAAAGCCGCGGCGGGCGGCGGAGGCCGTGGCATGCGGCGGATCGAGCGCGCCGAGGACCTGCCCGCGGTCCTCGCCGCCGCCCAGCGCGAGGCCGCCGCCGCGTTCGGTGACGGGACCGTCTACGTCGAGCGCCTGGTGAGCCCGGCTCGCCACGTGGAGGTGCAGCTGCTGGGCGACCAGCACGGGCACCTCGTCTGCCTGGGCGAGCGGGACTGCTCCGTCCAGCGTCGCCATCAGAAGCTGGTGGAGGAGACGCCGTCGCCCGCAGTGACCCCGGAGATCCGGGCCGCCCTCTTCGACAGTGCCCGCCGGGTGGCCGGCACCGTCGCATTCAGCAACGCCGCGACGGTCGAGTTCCTCCTCGACACGGGCGGGAACCACTACTTCCTGGAGATGAACACCAGGCTCCAGGTCGAGCATGGCGTGACCGAGCTGGCCACCGGAATCGACATCGTGGCCTGGCAGATCCGGATCGCTGCCGGCGAGCCCCTGCCGCCCGAGGTGCTCGCGGTGGAGCCGCGCGGTCACGCAATCGAGGTGCGTCTCTATGCGGAGGACCCGTACGCCGGGTTCGGCCCGGTCGGCGGCGCGGTGACCGCCTGGAGCCTGCCGTCAGGCCCCGGAGTCCGGGTCGACGCGGCCGTGAAGCCGGGACTCCCGCTGACCCCGGAATACGACCCGCTCCTCGCCAAGCTGATGGTCCATGCCGCGGACCGCCCGACAGCGGTCAGCCGTCTGCGGCGGGCTCTCGACGAGACGGTGGTGGGCGGGCTGCAGACCGACCTGGGGTTCCATCGCTGGCTGGTGGACGAGCCGTCGTTCGCGTCGGGCGTCTATGACACCGGGCTGGTCGGTGACCGATGGGGTGCGGGCCCGGGATCGATCCCGTGACGCGGCGCTGGCAGCGTTCGCCGCAACGGAGCGGCGGTCGCAGCCGGGCGTCGTCGCGCAGGGTCGTCCTCCAATCCCGCCTGCGGCGGGCGAGTCCGCATGGGCGCGCCTGGCGCGACGTGAGGCGATCGGCGAATGACCGGCTACGGAGTGCTTGTCGACGGCGAGCCGGTCGAGGCCGCCGAGGGCTGGCAGCTGACCTGGACCGACCGTGAGTCCGGAGTGGGTCGGCTCAGCGACGGGACGAGGTCGATCCAGGTCGTGGTCGAGGGATCAGGGAGCGACTGGTTCGTGACCCTGCACGGCCGGCGTATCCCGGTCACCGTCCGCACCCCGCGGGAGCGCCTCCTCGCGGAGGCAGAGGTCGCGTCACGAACCGCGGGAGGGCCGATCGAGGTGAAGGCCACGCTGCCCGGACTGGTGGTGGCGATCGAGGTCGAAGAGGGGAGCGAGGTCGAGGAAGGCCAGCCGATCCTCACCCTCGAGGCGATGAAGATGCAGAACGAGGTCCGTGCGCCCCGTGCCGGTCGGGTCACCGCCGTCGCCGTGACGACCGGGGAGGCGGTCGCCACCGGGCAGCTGCTGGTCCGGATCGAGTAGCCGCCCCGACCTGCCGGCTCAGAGGCGGGGCCCGGTCGCAAGGCGTCCCAGCAGGGCAACCGCCAGGGCCACGACCAGGGCGAGCGCCAGGTCGAAGAGGAGCGAGACCTGGAAGCCGAAGAGCTCGGTGCTGGGTCCCACCTCGAGCCCCAGGCGGTGGCCGGAGACGTACAGAGCGGCAAAGGCCGCGACGACCGGCAGCAGGGGACCCAGCGGAATGCGGGACCCCACCAGCCACCAGGCCAGGACGCCGGCGGCAATCGCGGCGGCGGTGAAGACAGCAAGAACGCCGAACGCGGCGGCAGGCATACGCAACAACCCTTCGTGGTGCTGGGGCGAGTGGGGCAGCGTGAGTCTGCCACGGCCGCGCCATCGGTACAATCGCGGCCTGATGCCCGACCAACCCGCCACCCCCGCGCCGCGTCACGACCGGACCACCTCCGGGATCGAGGTCGACACCGTCTACGATCCGGCGCCGCACGGCGGTGAGTCGCCCGCGGAGCGGCTGGGCGAGCCCGGGGCGTTTCCCGTTCACGCGCGGCATACGCCCCGAGGGATACCGCGGCCGGGCCTGGACCATGCGCCAGTACGCCGGCTTTGGGTCCGCGGAGGAGACCAACCAGCGATTCCGATATCTCCTCGCCTCCGGCCAGACCGGGCTCTCCGTGGCGTTCGACCTGCCGACCCAGATCGGCTACGACAGCGACGACCGCATGGCGGCCGGCGAGGTCGGTCGGGTCGGGGTGCCCATCGACTCCATCGCCGACATGGAGATCCTGTTCGACGGGATCGGCATGGAGCGGGTCAGCACCTCCATGACGATCAACGCCACCGCGGCCATCCTCCTCGCCCTCTACGAGTCGGTGGGGCGGCGGCACGGTGTGGCGCCGGATCGTCTGCGGGGGACCATCCAGAACGACATCCTCAAGGAGTACATCGCCCGCGGGACCTACATCTTCCCGCCGGAGCCCTCCATGCGCCTGGTGACCGACACGTTCGCCTACTGCCGCGCCGAGCTCCCATCGTTCAACACCATCAGCATCTCCGGCTACCACATGCGCGAAGCGGGATCGACCGCGGCGCAGGAGGTTGCCTTCACCATCGCCAATGCCATGGCCTATGCCGATGCGGCCCTGGCCGCGGGCCTCGCCTTCGACGAGTTCGCCCCGCGCCTCTCGTTCTTCTTCGCCGCCCACAACGACCTGCTCGAGGAGGTGGCGAAGTTCCGGGTTGCCCGACGGGTCTGGGCACGGTCGCGCGCGACCGCTACGGTGCCCGCGACCCGCGGTCGATGTCGATGCGCTTCCACGTCCAGACCGGCGGCTCGACCCTGACCGCCCAGCAGCCGGACGTGAACGTGGTGCGCACGACCGTGCAGGCACTCGCCGCCGTCCTGGGCGGCGCCCAGAGCCTGCACACCAACGCCCCGGACGAGGCGCTGGGGCTGCCCACCCCGGAGACCGCCCGATTGGCGCTTCGAACACAACAAGTGTTGGCCTACGAATCCGGGATGGCGGCGCCCGTGGATCCGCTCGGCGGCTCGTACTACGTCGAGGCGCTCACCAACGGCCTCGAGGAGCGCATCCGCGCCGAGCTGAACGCCATCGAGGAGCGTGGCGGGACGCTGGCCGCCCTCGCCGCGGGGTACCAGCAGGGCGAGATCGCGGACGCGGCCTACCAGTTCCAGCGCGCCGTGGAGCGCCGCGAGCAGATCGTGGTCGGTGTGAACGCGTTCACCGAAGGGGAGTCGCAGCGGCCGGCGCCCCAGCATATCGACCGCGAGGCGGAGGAGCGGCAGGTGGCCCGCACGCGCAGCGTTCGCGAGGCCCGCGACCAGAGGGCCGCCGCCGCCGCCCTGGACGCGCTCCGCGACGGGGCGGGCGGCACAGAGAACCTCTTGCCACGGATCCGGACCTGCGTCGAAGGGAACGTCACCCTGGGCGAGATCGCCGACGTGCTGCGCGGCGTATGGGGCGAGTACCGCGCATGACCGCCGGCCTCGGCCCCATCGACCACGTGGCGATCGTCGTTCGGTCGCTCGCCGCGTCGCTCCCGCGCTACCGGGCCCTCTTCGGCCTTGAGCCGCTCGGCGACCCGATCCTCATGGAGGCGCAGGGGGTGCGGCTCGTCTTCCTGCCCACCGGGCCGGCGCCCGCGGCCACGGATCGAGCTCATCGAGCCGGTGGACCCCGAGAGCGGCGTCGGCCGCTTCCTCGCGGCGCGCGGCGAGGGTCTGCACCACGTCTGCCTGCGCAGCGACGACCTGCCGCGCGACCTCGCCGCCCTGGCCGCCGCGGAGGCGGAGCTGATCGACGCCGCGCCGCGCCCCGGAGCGGACGGGGCGGTGGCCTTCGTTCACCCCCGCACGCTCAACGGCGTGCTCTGGGAGCTCCTCGAGCCGGACTGAGCCCCGGCGAATCAGCCGCGGACGCCGGCCGCGCGGAGCAGCTGCGGGATGTGGGACGGCGAGTCAGCCACCGCGATCCCGGCCGCCTCGAGCGCCTGGCGCTTGGACTCCGCGGTTCCCGAGCCGCCCGAGATGATGGCGCCGGCGTGGCCCATGCGGCGGCCGGGGGGAGCCGTGCGTCCCGCGATGAAGGCCGCCATCGGCTTGCGAATCTCGCGTGCCACGAACGCGGCCGCGTGCTCCTCCTCCTCGCCGCCGATCTCGCCGATCATGACGATCGCCTCCGTCTCGGGATCGGCGTTGAACTGCTCCAGGACGTCCGTGAAGTTCGTCCCCACGATGGGGTCGCCGCCGATGCCGACGCAGGTCGACTGCCCCATGCCGGCATCGGTCATGGCCTGCACGACCTCGTAGGTGAGCGTGCCCGAGCGGCTGACGAGCCCGACCGAGCCGGGCCGATGGATGTCGTTGGGGATGATCCCCACCTTGGCGCCGTCGGCGACGCTGGTCAGGCCGGGGCAGTTGGGCCCGATCAGCCGCGTCGCCCTTCCCCTGCAGGACGTGATAGACGCGCAGCATGTCGAGCGCCGGGATGTTCTCGGTGATGCACACGACCAGGCCGATGCCCGCATTCGCGGCCTCCAGGATGGCGTCGGGGGCGGCTGCCGGCGGGGACGAAGATGCAGCTCGTGTTGGCGCCCGTCTCGCGGACCGCGTCGGCGACCGTGTCGAAGACCGGCACCTTCCCGTCCAGTGCGGCCTGGCCGCCCTTGCCCGGGGTCATGCCGGCCACGACGTTCGTGCCGAACTCGAGCATGGCTCGCGTGTGGAACTCGCCCTCGCGCCCGGTGATGCCCTGGACCACCAGGCGCGTCTCTCGGTTGACCAGGATGCTCACGCTGCACCTCCCGCGGCCGCAGCCGCGGCGACCGCCTTGGCCGCCGCGTCGTCGATCGACTCGGCGGTGATGAGTTTGGCTTCGGCGAGGATCGCGCGGCCTCCGCCGAGTTGGTGCCGACCAGGCGGACCACCATCGGCACCTCGCGTCGTGAGCGCCTGCGCGCGCCTCGACGATGCCGCGGGCGACCTCGTCGCCGCGGGTGATGCCACCGAAGATGTTGAACAGGATGGCCTTCACGTTCGGGTCGTTCAGGATGATGTGGAAGGCGGCGGCTACCTTGCTCGGCCTTGGCCCCGCCGCCGATGTCCAGGAAGTTGGCGGGCTCGCCGCCCGTGAGCTTGACGACGTCCATGGTGGCCATCGCCAGGCCGGCGCCGTTGACCATGCAGCCGATGTTGCCGTCGAGCTTGATGTAGTTGATGCCCACCTCGCGAGCCTGGCGATCTCGGAGGGCTCCTCCTCGTTCAGGTCGCGCATCGCCTCGAGTCGGGATGGCGGAGGAGGGCCGATGTCGTCCAGCACGATCTTCGCGTCCAGGGCCAGCAGAGTCCGTCGGTGGTGATCACCAGCGGGTTGATCTCGGCCAGGTGGCGTCCGAGGTCGAGGAATGCGTCGTACAGGCCGCGCAGACCGCCAGGAAGTCCGTGTGCAGTTCGGGGGCGAGTCCGAGGGCGAAGAATGCCCGCCGGATGTTGTGCGTCCTGGAGCCCGATGAGCGGGGTGCGGCGGCAGGCGCAGGATCGTGTCGGGGTTCGTGCGCGCCACTTCCTCGATCTCGACGCCGCCCTCCGCGCTGGCCATGACCATGACGCCTTCGCCGCGCGGTCGAGGATCAGCCCAGGTAGTACTCCTTGGCGATGTCCGCCGCCGGCGCCGACGAGCACGTGCTGGACCGTGATGCCCTTGATGTCCATCCCCAGGATGCGCCGGCGTTCTCCTGCGCCTCCGCCGGCGAAGCGGCGAGCTTCACGCCTCCCGCCTTGCCGCGTCCCCCGACCAGCACCTGGGCCTTCACCACCACCGGGCCGCCGATTCGCTCCGCGGCCGCGCGGGCCGCCTCCGGCGTGGTCGCCGTCTCACCGGCGAGAAGCGGCACGCCATGCCGCGCGAGGATCTCCTTGGACCGATACTCCTGGAGCTTCATGCAATCTCCTGCGGGTGTCGTCGGATCCCGCGGCGCGCACGCTCAACCGGGGGCTGCAGCCGCGGGCGGGAACACGTCGATTGTACCGGGCTGCGGGGGAGAGCT
>CAVZAQ010000005.1:0-565479 GCA_963773405.1 uncultured Chloroflexia bacterium
GCCCGTGCGAGGCAGCTCGAAAGGTGGGCGTGGAGCGACTCCATCACATCTCGACCTGCGAGGTCTACGGCGACCTCGACCTCGATGCAGCGAGGCGTTCACGGAGTCCTCGCCGTACCGGCCGCGAACCCCGTACAACGCCTCCAAAGCCGGAGGCGACCACGTGGTCCGCGCGTACCACCACACGTTCGGGCTGCCCATCACGATCACCGAACTGCGCGAACAACTACGGTCCTTACCAGTTCCCGGAGAAGGTCATCCCGCTGTTTGCGACCCGTGCCCTGGATGATCGGCCGGTGCCGGTGTATACATCGAGCCAGAACCGCCGTGAGTGGATCCACGTTCTCGATCACTGTCGGGCGATTGAGCTGGTCATTGACCGTGGCCGGGTCGGGGAGACCTATCACGTCGGCACCGGCGTGGAGAGGAGCGTCGAGGAGATTGCGGACACGGTGCTTGGCGCTCTGGGCAAGCCGGCGAGCCTGAAGACCACCGTGCCCGATCGACCGGGCCATGATCGACGATACGTGCTCGACTGGTCGAAGATCCGACGAGAGCTCGGCTGGCAGCCGGAGGTGCCATTCGATCGCGGAATGGCCGAGACGATGCGCTGGTACGCAGATCATCGTGACTGGTGGGAGCCGCTCCTTGACCGCGCGCCGGTCCAGGAGGAGGTCGCCTGGACCCGATGACCAGACGCCGGACTGCGATCACCGGCGCCGTTGGACAGCTCGGCACGGAGCTCGTCCGGGCCTTTGCGGCGGCCGGCGACGAGGTGCTGGCGTTGGCCAGGCCGGAGTTCGACATTACGCGGCCTGCCGACCTGAAGCGGCTGACTGCCTGGCGTCCCGACGTCGTCGTCAACTCCGCCGCATGGACCGATGTCGACGGCTGCGCCCGCGACCCGGAGCGAGCCATGCGGATCAACGGCGAGGCGGCAGGGGCGGTGGCTGCGGCCGGCGCGGCGGCGGGTGCGCTGAGTGTCCAGATCAGCACCAACGAGGTGTTTGACGGAGAGCTTGATCGTCCCTACGCCGAGGACGACGAGCCCAGTCCCATCAATCCGTACGGCGCCTCCAAGCTGGCGGGCGAGCGCGCGGTAGCCACGGCCAATCCGCGGCACCTCATCGTCCGCACCGCCTGGCTGTTCGGTCCCAGAGGAACAAACTTCGTGACAAAGATTCTCGCGGCCGCCGAGCGTGCCCGTGCGGCCGGCGAGCCGCTCCGCGTGGTCGACGACGAGTGGGGCAACCCGACCTGGACGCCGCTGGCTCGCGGAAGCGATCGCCTCGCTTGTCTCCGGCCCCGGCAGCCGGGAGGATCGCGTATGGCACCTCGCCGGCGAGCCGCCGATTTCGAGGCGTGGATGGGCCGCCCACGTCCTCAAGGACGTCCAAACTCGCCATCCTGCCGATCACCTTGGCCGAATACCCACGTCCCTCGCGACCGCCCAGGCGCAGCCATCCTCGACACCCATTTGGCCGCGACGATTGGCCTCACCTCGGAATGGGCCCACGTCGTTTCCGAGGTACGCGTCGTACAATCCGGGTCCCGCGGGATTTCGCTGAGAGAGAGCTGAGGGAGGATGATCGGCGCCAATGACCCCGCGAGCCCTGATCACCGGCATCACCGGCCAGGACGGCTCGTACCTCGCCGAGCTCCTGCTCGACAAGGGCTACGAGGTCCACGGCCTGATCCGGCGCTCGAGCCGTTCAACACCGGCCGGATCGACCACCTGTACCACGATCCCCACGAGGCGGCGCACCGGCTCTGTACCTCCACTACGCCGACCTGACCGACCAGCTCAGCCTGATCGGCCACCTGCACGCGGTCAAGCCGGACGAGGTCTACAACCTCGGTGCCCAGAGCCACGTCAAGGTGAGCTTCGAGATGCCGGAGTTCACGGCCGAGACGGCGGCGATGGGCACGCTGCGCATGCTGGAGGCGGTGCGCACGGCCGACTGGCCCATCCGCTTCTACCAGGCCGGCAGCTCGGAGATGTACGGCAAGGTGCTGGAGACGCCCGCAGACCGAGACGACGCCGTTCAACCCGCGCCGCCCGTACGCGATCTGCCAAGGTGTTCGCGCACTACATGACGGTCGACTACCGCGAGGCCTACGGGATCCACGCGTCCAACGGCATCCTGTTCAACCACGAGTCGCCGCGGCGCGGCGGGACGTTCGTGACGCGGAAGGTGACGCGCGGCGATCGCGGCCATCCTCGCGGGCAAGCAGAAGCACCTGTTCCTGGGCAACCTCGACGCCAAGCGTGACTGGGGCTATGCGAAGGAGTACGTCGAGGCGATGTGGCTGATGCTCCAGCAGCCGGAGCCGGACGACTACGTCATCGCGACCGGCGAGATGCACACCGTGCGGGAGCTGTGCGAGGTCGCCTTCGGGCTCGTCGGGCTGGACTGGGAGGAGTACGTCCGCGATCGACCAGCGATACTTCCGCCCGACCGAGGTGGACGAGCTGCTGCGGCGACGCGTCGAAGGCGCCGCGATGTGCTGGGCTGGGAGCCGACGACGACGTTCCGCGAGCTCGTGCGGATCATGCTCGAGGCGGACCTGCGCGAGGCTGGCGATCGAGGGCACTCGCTCGACGGCAGGCCTGGCGGCCGCATGAGCGGCTTCTGGCCAGGTCGCCGGGTCATGGTCACCGGCGGCGGCGGGCTTCCTCGGGCTGCGCCGTCGTCGCAGCGGCTCGAGCCGCGGGCGCGACCGACATCTTCGTGCCCGCGCAGTCGCGACTACGACCTGCGAACGCGTCGACGGGATCGAGCGCGCGCTCGCGGACGGGCGGCCCGACCTCGTCATCCACCTGGCCGCCGTCGTCGGCGGCATCGGCGCCAACCGCGAGAACCCCGGCCGCTTCTTCTACGAGAACGCGATCATGGGCATCCAGCTCATGGAGCAGGCTCGCGCTCGCCGGCGTCGGCGAAGTTCGTCCAGATCGGGACCGTCTGCTCGTACCCCAAGTTCACGCCGGTCCCGTTCCACGAGGACGACCTCTGGAACGGCTACCCGGAGGAGACGAACGCCCCCTACGGCGCTGGCCAAGAAGATGCTCCTCGTCCAGGGGCAGGCGTACCGGGCAGCAGTACGGCTTCAACGTCATCCACCTGATCCCGGTCAACCTCTACGGCCCGGGCGACAACTTCGACCCGGCCTCATCGCACGTCATCCCGGCGCTGATCAAGAAGTGCGTCGACGCCCGCGAGGCCGGCGACGACCACATCGACGTCTGGGGGACCGGCTCGGCCTCGCGCGAGTTCCTCTACGTCGATGACGCGGCCGAGGGGATCGTCCTCGGCGCCGAGCGCTACGACGGTGCCGAGCCGGTGAACCTGGGCGTCGGCCGCGAGATCACGATCCGGGAGCTGGTCGAGCTGATCGCGCGCCTGACGGGGTTCACGGGCGAGATCCGCTGGGACCCGTCGAAGCCGGACGGCCAGCCGCGCCGCGCGCTCGACACGAGCTCGCGGCCGCGAGCGGTTCGGGTTCGTCGCGCGGACGCCCCTTCGAGGAAGGCCTCCAGCGCACGATCGAGTGGTACGAGCGAGCGGCCGCGCCGGAGGCGGTCGCATGACCGTCGCATTGGACCAGGCGACGCCTTCCCGCGACTTGTGAGCACCGCTCGCGACTGGGTCCGCGATCGGGGGCTTCGCCTAGCGCATCGCCTAATCCGGTCCCGCGTGCAGCCCGCTCCGCAACTTGGACTCAAGAAGATCGGAACCGAATATGGCGGCTGGATCGTCCCGAGCGGACTCGTCCGGGCGGAGTGGATCTGCTACAGCGGCGGAGCCGGCGAGGACATCAGCTTCGACATCGGGCTCATCCAGCGGTTTGGTCGTTCGGTGAACGTGTTCGATCCAACCCCTCGCGCCATCGCCCACGTCCAAGCGACGGCTTCGGCGGAACCTCGCCTCCGGTTTCTGCCGGTCGGACTCTGGTCGAAGGACACGACGCTGCGGTTCTTCGCGCCACGTGACCCGACGCACGTCTCGCACTCCGCCCTGAACCTCCAGCAAACAACGGGCTACTTCGAGGCAACCTGCCGCAGCATTCCGTCCCTGATGCGCGAGCTGGGTCATACCGGGATCGACCTGCTGAAGCTGGACGTCGAAGGGGCCGAGCATCAGGTCATCGCTTCGACACTCGCCGCCAGGGTGCAGCCGACGGTGCTGTGCACAGAGATCGATCGTCCCGTGTCGCCACTGACGGCGCTCGTTACGGTCGCCCGCCTTCTTGCTCACGGCTACGCGCTCGTCGCGGTGGACGCGTGGAACCTGACCTTCGTCCTGCGGTCGGCGCTCGACGTCCTACCCGATCGGCGATCCGATGACACCGACTGAGCCGCGGATCCTGCAGGTTTCCACCGCTGCCATCGGCGGCGGAGCCGAGCGGGTCGCCCTCGCACTTCACCATGCCTACCGTCATCGAGGCCTCGATGCCTGGCTTGCCGTCCACGATCGGAACCTCGAGGAGCCTTCGATCCTCGAGATCCCGCGGGCTGAACCGGGCGACCCTGCCGAGACGCTCATCCGGGTCTCTCGCCGACTCGCGCGAATCCCCGGCTATCTTGCCGCCGATCGGGAGGCTGAGGCGTGCGCTGGACTCGGTCCGGACGCCGGCGGAGCTACTCCACCGCTGGCAGGGACGCGAGCACTTCGACTACCCCGGTTCGACGCGTCTCCTCGACATGCCGCCTACGCCGCCGGACCTTGTCCACGGGCACAATCTTCACGGTGGGTACTTCGATCTGCGGACGCTCGCGACGCTCAGCAGAAAGGTACCGGTGGCGCTGA
Organism: uncultured Chloroflexia bacterium; assembly: GCA_963773405.1. Taxonomy (GTDB): domain Bacteria; phylum Chloroflexota; class Limnocylindria; order QHBO01; family QHBO01; genus CAVXEH01. Next base: position 4,809 of record CAVZAQ010000005.1, read on the forward strand.
CTCTCCACGACGAGTGGCTGCTGACCGGCCACTGCGCCTACACGCTGGGCTGTGATCGGTGGCGAACTGGTTGCGGCTCCTGCCCCGACCTGACCATCTATCCCGCGATACGGCGGGACGCCACCGCAGCGAACTGGGCAGCGAAACGCCGGATCTACGCTGACAGCCGCCTCGCGATCAGCGCTCCTTCAAGGTGGCTCCTCGACCGCGCTTCGGCGTCGTCACTAGCCGAGGGGGCGACGTCGATGCGCGTCATTCCCAACGGCGTCGACACGAGCCGGTTCAAACCCGGCGATCGGATGCCGCCCGAGCGCGGCTCGGTATTCCGCCGGACGCGAGGGTGCTGCTGTTCGTCGCGAATCGCGCGCGTAGCAACCGGTTCAAGGACTTCGCGACCGTGGCGGCCGACCGCGGATCAGGCGGGTCGGCGGCTCGGAGGCCATCGGCTGGTTACCTGGTCGTCGGTGAGCCCGGGGAACCGGAGCTGACCTCTGGAGCCGAGATCCGCCTCGGCGCTCTTCGAGACGGCTATCTGGATCGGCTGGCGACCTTCTAACGGGCGGCAGATATGTACCTCCATGCCGCCCACGCCGAGAACCTTCCCACGACGATCCTTGAGGCGCTCGCCTCCGGACTCCCCGTCGTAGCAACTGCGGTCGGCGGCATCCCGGAGCAGGTGTCAAGCCTGGATGGCCTCCCAGGTACCCCGAGGGCGGTGGGCGCCGGACTCAACAAGGCGACCGGTGCTCTGGTTCCGCATGCCGACCCTGCGTCGATGGCCGCATCCATTGTCGCCCTACTTACGGAGGACGGAATCCTGCGGCGCCTGGCGCAAAACGGCGGTGACGACCGCCAGAGAGCGGTTCGCCCTTGAGCGGCAGGCCGATGCAACACTTGAGTGGTACCGGGAACTCCTCTCGACTCGCTGACGGGAGCGAGTCAGAGCCGCTTCTCGATCATCGCGATCAGCCTACGCATCCGGTCGATCCATGTGTGGTCACGCAGCGTTCGTGTCTGGCCAGCGGCGGCTATCTCCGCTCCCTCAGCTGGATGCTCAACGTAGTAGCGTACCACGGACGCGGCCTCACGCGGATCTGAGTAGTCAACAACTTCACGGCCGGCCAGGAACAGGTCACCAAGGTTGTGCATCCTGTCCGTTACCAGGAGAGCGCCCATGCCGGTCGCCTCGAAAAGCCGCAGGTTCGCCGCTTCAAACGGTGCGCCTTCGCCGATGGATCCGTGAATGTTGAGCGTCACAACTGAGGATGCGAGGACGCCGAACATATCCCTTCCCCACACCGCAGGATGCAACTGGATCCGCGAACTGGAGCGACCGCCGAATGCGGCACGCTGGGACGTCCAGACGTGGACCTCCGCCTGGTCGGCGACCTCGGAGATGAGGGCAGCCCGAGTCGCGTGGACGTCGAACATGCTCCCTACAAAGGAGACAGGGACGTCACGCTGTCTGTCGCCGACCCTGTCTAAGACGGTCGGGTCGAACGCGTGCGGCAGCCACTCCGCGTCGACGCCGAGGCGCCGGAAGCGCTCGACCATGCTTGGCACGGCTGAGACAACCAGGTGGTAGCCCGCCCGAACGCGAGGATCGCTGATCTTTGCCGCGATCTGGCCGATCAGCAGCCTGCAACGCGAACGCATCTGCGCGATCAGAAGCGGATCCAAATAGTCCATTGAGCCGACGTAGATAACGTCTGGTCGCATGTCATCGATCTGTCGGAGAAGGACATCTCCGACCCACCGATCATCAGAGCTGCGGTAGAGCCAGGGAACCAGGCCCCGCCGAAGTCGAAATCCCCACTTAAGCCCCTCCGAGACAGATATTCCATGGTCTTGAGCCCAGGTTGACTGGGCAGGCCAAGCGTTGACGATTACGTCCGTCGCCTCATGCCCGAGGGCTCTCAGCGCATCAACCTGGTAGGCCGTTTCGCCAACAAGCGCCGATCTGAACTTGCGATTGCTCGTCTACCCGAGGCGATCGACCCCGGGTGGCGCTCGTACCAGTCTTGGAGAAAGTGTGCGTAGCGATGGTTAAGCAGCAGGAACTTCATGGTTTTGTCTGCGTCTGGACGCCAACAACGGGTGAGCTCCGCGCCACGTGCATCAACCCTTAGAGTCGGACGAGGGGAGCCGTCGTACCCGGGACCGAAGCCGCGTTCGCACGGCCCGCCGTACGGCGGGGGGGCAGAGCCGCCAAATTGCTCGCGCTATTCGCTCCCCCGGCAACTCCACCCCGAATCGATGATGGAAACACCGAATGGTTTCAGCGTACGCCCGGAGGCGATCCGATGCCGAAAGAGGGGCTTTCGTGATCGCCACGAGGTGACCAGTCAACAGAGACGAGTATACCGGCCAGATGGTCGCGACAAGAGTCTCTGAGCGACCGCCGGCTCGAGATCGAATGCCGTCCGTCGGCGCTTTTCCTCAAACGTTTCGGGTGGCGGTTTTGGCGCCGGAGGTACATCACCTCAGGCAGCTGGATGAACCTCCCCTTCAAAGCCATCTGGGCAAGGACAAGATGGTCAGGCGCCCTTTGATCCATAACCGCCGGTTTCTGCCAACTCGGAACGACGCATCAGCCCGTAGATCGCGTTGCACGCTCCCAGATGCCAAATCAGCCATCGGTACCGGTCCACTGCGCGCTCGTGCGTAATCCCAAGCTCGTCCTTCATGAGACCGAGCTCGCGCCCATCGGGAGCTATGTGCATCGTGTGAGCGTAGGCAGGGACAGCAGAAGGATCTCCCTCGAGTGCGGCGACGCAGGACGAGATGTAACGCGGGTCCCATAGATCGTGATCTGCTGCCCACATAAAGTAATAGCCACTCGCCCGCGACAGCACCTCGTTGAAGTTCCGCCGTTCGCCGAGGTGCCCAGACCGGTAGAACGTCACCTGGGGTCGTGGCGCGAGACCTCCGCCACGATCTCAGCCGTAGCGTCTGCAGAGCCATCATCCGATACGATCAACTCCAGATCGACGTAGTCCTGCCTAAGCAGCGAGTTCAGCGCATCACGGACGTAGAGTGCGCTGTTGAAGGCAGGCATACCCACGCTAACCATTCGGTGGGCACTCAAAACGCGGCTCCGCCCGCGGCCGTTTCGTCACGTCCACCAAGCGTCTCTACCCTCCACTCGAGCATCGGCCTAACAACGCCCGGCCACTCGCCCGTGAACTCTCCCCGGACCCCGTCGCCGCACTCCGGTCAACGACGAGAACGCAACGGCATCGTACTTCGCGGGCGTGGACCACGAGAGGGGTGTAGGTGCTGACCGCTGCGAGGATCGTGATGCGCCCCTCGCCGAGGAAGTTGCCCGGCACCCGGCAGGTAGAACGGACGACTCCCGGCGAGCGGGGCGGCCGTATGACTCGCGATCATTCCAGTCGTTCGTGACGAATAGGCAGACGCCCTCTTCGTTGAAGAAGTGGAGATTCACCGAAGGTCTAAGGTCGCCCGGGGACTGCGGCGCCAGTACTCGACCTCGATGTCGAACGGGTGGCGGATGTCGATCTCGTCGCCCTGCCCGCCGTCGCGTGGCATGACGCGGACTGACTTCAGGCGAGCAACCCCATCGCCAGGGGCATTCGCGGGATCCGTCCACTCGGCGCTCACTGGTCCGGCCGAGGTCGTTCTGAAGGTAGACACGGACGACCTCGATGCGTGGGCGCCGCCAGTCACAACACGGCCGTGGTCGAGCAGGATCGCTCGGTCGCACAGTCGCAAGATGGCGGGCATGCTGTGGGACACGAACACGATCGTCCGGCCCTCTGGCTCCGATCTCGGACATCTTGCCGAGGCACTTCTTCTGGAATCGGCGTCGCCGACCGCGAGGACCTCGTCGATGAGCAGGATCTCTGGCTCGAGGAATGCGGCGACGGCGAAGCCGAGCCGCACCTTCATCCCGCTCGAGTAGCGCTTCACGGGCGTGTCGAGGAACTGGTCGATGTCCGCGAAATCGACGATCTCGTCGAACCGCCGGATGATCTCCGCCCGGCGCATGCCGAGGATCGCGCCGCTCAGGAAGATGTTCTCGCGGCCCGTCAGCTCGTTGTGGAAGCCGGTGCCAACTTCGAGCAGCGAGCCGACCCGACCGTGGAGCTCGGCCCGACCGGAGGTCGGCTCGGTGATCCGCGAGAGGATCTTGAGCAGCGTGGACTTGCCGGCCCCGTTCCGCCCGATGACGCCCACCGCGGACGCCGCGCGGGATCTCGAAGGAGACGTCCCGGAGCGCCCAGAAGTCCGGCGCTCTCGTCCCTTGCGCCGCACCACGGCGCAGCGGCGCGGTCAGCGCTCCCAGAGCGACTCGGTCAGCCGTCCGTAGGGGTCGCGGCGTACCCCGATCCGGTACTTCTTGGCGAGCCCGCTCGGCGGCGACCGCGATGTCGGCCATCAGATGACATCCGCGAACGTGCGCTCGACCCGCCGGAAGTAGAGCAGGGCACCGACGAGGATGACGACCGAAGCGGCCGCCGAGACGACAGATCAGGTCGTCCGGCCGAGGCCCGCCGATCATCGCCCACCGGAAGCCCTCCACGACCCCGGCCATCGGGTTGAGCGCGTAGATGGCCCTCCAGCGCTCCGGGATGAGGGCGCTCGTGTAGATGACCGGAGAGGCGAACAGCCAGAGCTGGACCAGGAACGGGACGACGTACTTGACATCGCGATAGCGGACGTTGACCGCCGCCAGGAAGGTCCCGATCCCGAGGGCGGTCACGAGCGCGAGGAGGGTCAGCGCCGGGACCCACAGGATCGCGAGCGACGGGACGACGCCGAACCAGACCATGAGGAGCACCAGGACGCCCAGGGCGATGACGAAGTCGAGCACGAACGAGCCGACCGCCGCGAACGGCAGGAGCAGCCTCGGGAAGTACACCTTGGTGATGATCGCCTCGCCTCCGACCAGGCTGTTCGACGCGCCGATCAGGCTCTGCGAGAAGAGCGTCCAGGGCACGAGCCCCGCGAAGACGAACAGCGGATAGGGCACACCCGCTCGGACCGACGCCCGGGATCCGGCCGAGCGAGATCGAGAACACCACCATCAGCAGGACCGGCTGGAGGACCGCCCAGGCAGCGCCGAAGAACGTCTGCTTGTACCTGACCTTCAGATCGCGCCAGACGAAGAAGTAGAGGAGCTCCCGGTGGCTCCGGAGCTCGGCGATCCCGAGCTCGCGCCACCCGCGGCGCGGCTCAGATGACGATGGTTCGCGCTGGCGGACGTGCCATCGTCGAGGGTCAGATCGGTCGAGACGGCATCGGGAAGAACTAGTCGGGTCAGCGCAAGCGGCCGTCGTGGCATTGCGACACGGCTCGGGCGAGACGGAGACGTGGCGCGACGGCCCCGCCCAGACGAACGCCGGCCAGGCAACCGGCCTCGTGGCGATGGTCCGATCAGAGACGTTTAACCGATCGCTGTGGAGTCACGCGGATGGCGAGAGGGCTCCCGGGTAAGCACGTGACACGTCGTCGCGACGGCGCGCAGCGCATGCCGTCCCGCGCTCATCGGGAGTGCGACATAGACGCGATAGAGCTCATGCGCGGCGGCCTCGCTCCAAAGCGGCAGTCCGTTCCGCCGACTGATCGCAAGATCCTGGCGGATGGCTCTTCGTTGAGCCTTGACCGACTTCGCGGACGTCATGGACCCGGAACCTCGCGAGCACCGTGGTGGGCATGAACTGGAGAGCCCCGACTCGAGCCAGCTTGAACCATAGGTCGACATCCATAGCCAGGTCGAAGCGTCGATCGAGGCCGCCGACGGCCCGATATGCGGTCGAGCCGGAAGAAGGTGGCGGGCTGCGGCGGGTTGTCGATCCCATCGAGCAGTGCCCAAAGTCGCGGCACGAGGGGTCCCGATCAGACCCTGGAAGGCGCCGTCCGAGGCGATCAGGATGCAGCAGCCGCCGACCATCACCGCGCCCGGGGCGGCATCGAAGGCGGTGGCGACCTGGATCAGCGCTCCGGTCTCGAGAACGTCATCCGCATTGAGCCAGCCAAATACGTCGCCGGTGGCGCGGCTGAAACCCTTGACCAATGCATCGGTCTGCCCGGCGTCGGGTTCGAAGATCGTGGCGTACCCGAGATCGCGATGGGCATCGAGCCACTCGCGAGATCCGTCGGTCGATCCCCCGTCGAGGATCAGGTGCTCGACATCGACATCGCCGCGTTGAGCCGCGACTGACTCGACACACTCCGGCAGCCACGGCATCCCATTGAATACAGGCGTGACGATGGAGAACTTCAAGCGCGACCACTCCGGTGCGGGCAGGCTCCGTATAGTCCTGCAGTATGAGCGAGACGATGGAGGCTGCGACGGCCCGTGAGCCGGAGCCCGCGAATATCACGATGGTGACGTACAACCGGCTCGACTTCACCCGCCGGAGCATCAGCTCGATCGCCGACACAGCGGGCTATCCGTATGAGTTGACCGTCGTCGATAACGGCAGTCGCGACGGGACGGTCGCATACTCTCCAGGAGCTCGCGAGCGTCGGCATGTTCATCGCCTCATCCTCAACTCCGACAACATGGGCGTTGCCTACGCTGCCAATCAGGGCTGGGCAGCCGGCCCCAAGTGCCACTACATGAAGATCGACAACGACATCGTCTTCACACGGCAGGGATGGCTCGCCGCGATCGTCGGAGCCTGCGACGCACTGCCGGACATCGGTGCCATCGCCTATAACTTCGAGACGACCTCCTATCCACAAGAGGTGGTGGCCGGGTTACGCGTACGCCCCAAGCGGGCAACGTCGGCGGTGCCTGCGTGATGATCCCCGAGCGCGTCCACCGGCTCGTCGGCTATTGGTGCGAGGACTATCGGCCGTATAGCGAGGAGGACTCCGACATGTACGTCCGCCTCCGACAGCTCGGCCTTCGCTCGTACTACATGGACGATGAGGACGTCGGCCTACATCTGCCGGAGGGCAAGGCGAGCCCACTGCTCGGCAGGACCGGGAGAAGCGTCTTCGATGAAGGCGATCCCGTCTATCGCGCACAGAAGGACCGCTGGCGAGGCCGATACGCCGGCCGTCGCGGCTTGCGCCGAATCAACCAGAGTCTCTACGCCGCTCGCTTGCGGCCCGTCTACATCGAGCACGGGATCCCATATCGGCCCGGGCTCCTGTGCGCGGCTCTTCGTGGCGGCGAGGTTCCTCCGGCTGGATCACTGGGAGCGTCCGCCTGCAGGTTGATCGCTGGATCCGCACTCGCCTGTGGAGCCGACTCCGCTGGCTCAGCCGCTGCCGAGGGTTGCCCAGAACGCCGTGAGCCAACTGCAAGCGCCAGACCCGCGCCCAGGATGATCCAGTTGATCGAGAAGAAGAGCGCGTTGGTCGCCTGGTACGAGACCAGGAGCGAGACGAGCGAGGCGGTGTAGGCGGCCGCCGGCCCGGGCTGGCACGGCTCAGCCGGAAGAGCAACCACAGCGCAGGACGAAGCCCAGGGCCAGGGCAACGCCCCGAGAACACCGGATTCATACACGGCGACCAGCCCCAGGATCCCGATGTAGTCGGGTGTGTCGGCCTGCTGGTACGGGAGCTCATGGCGCTGGCCGTACGATGCGGCTCCCAGGCCGATGATCGGGCTGGTCCGGAGGTCGTTCAAGGCGGTCGGGATGCGGTCGGTCCGGTACTCGAACGTGTTCGCGACCGGGGTCGGGCTGGGGGTCGGAGCCGGGGTCGCACTTGGCGCAGGGCTTCCCCCGGCGGAGAGGCGCTGGGGCGGGGGACGCCGCCTGCGGTCGGTCCCGGCGTGACGACCGCCGTTCCTGGAGCCCCTGGTCGTGGGGAGTGTGACGCGCGCGATGGAGGGCGCGAGGAGGAGGGCCAGGGCGATGACCGGGACGAGGGCCAGGACTTGACCGCTTCGGCTGCCGGTAGGCAAGGACTCCCAGGTAGACGAGGAGTCCGGCCGCCAGGCCGAGGTACGCGCCCCGCGTCACGCCGAGCCCCATGCCAACGAACAGGAGGATCGCCTGGCTGGCCGTGCCCAGGCCCGGCCGCGTTCTGAAGCGGTCGAGCGCGAACGGCGCGATCCCGCCGAGCAAGCTGGCGAACAGATTCGCCTCGAAGGCAAGGCCCGCGACCTTTGGCACCTCCCCTGGGCTCGTCTGCATGCCGGGAATGCCGGTTGGGCCCATGAGCAGGAACGCTGCGGCAATGGCCAGCCCCAGCAGGGCGTGACCCACGCCCGTCGCGGTGAACCAGGACTCGATGCCCTCCGCCCCCGGGCGGACGAGCAGGGCGAACGCGGCGCAGCCACCGGCCATCGACAGGATCGTCCAGATGATCATCCTAGCGCTGACGATCGGCTTGGGGGCGTTGAGCGCGGAGGCGAGCGTCAGCACCACGAGGTAGGCGCCGAACAGCGCAGCGATCGGGAAGGACCGGCCGGAGGGCGGACCTGCGTGGCCAACCGCCGGTCACCGTCAGGGTGATCAGCGCCGCGACGATCGACGGCTGCTCAAGGCGTACCCGCCCGATCGGCAGCCCCATGACGACGCCCGAGAGGAACCCAGCACGAACAGCAAACCGACCGCTGCGACGGGTCGCTCGACCACGAGGATGACCGTCAGCGCCGCAGCCAAGGAGGCCACCAACGCACCAGGTATCGTGTCCGGCGTGCGTGCGCCCAGAACGACCAGGCCGACGAACGCCCCGATCCCGAGAAACGCGGACAGCGCCAGAGGCGGCTGACGGTGGTCTCATGCGTCGACGGCCACCTGTTCGGCGGACGCATACCCAACGCGAGACCGCCGCGGTGTGGGCGGCCCGTGCGAGCCTCCGACCGTGTACCGGCCTTCCGCACGCCAGGACGGCGGCGCGGAACCCGAGGCCGATGGCCGCGAGTGCGCTGGCGACGCGAGCGTACGGCTCGCCATGTTGCAGCGCCACGTAGCGGTGGAACGCTGCGAACCAGCGCGTCGGACTGCTCGGATCCCTGTGAACCGCCGAGATCGTGCTCGACGGCGACGCGCGGTTCGTACCGGATCGTCCGGCCAGTGGCGCGGAGCCTCCGGCAGAGGTCCACGTCCTCCATGTACAGGAAGATCGACGGGTCGAAGCCGCCGACGCTGCGGAAGGCATCGCTGCGAACCATGAGCGCCGCGCCGCCGACCCAATCGACCGTCTGGGCCGGGCTTCCTCCGGGAAGCTGAAGGGGTGGGAACAACCTCCCGACGCCCGGCAGTCGCGAGAGCAGCAGGAAGTGGCCAAGGACCGAGCGCAGCGTGGGTTCGAATCCCGCCGAGGCAGCCTTCAGGTTGCCGGAGGGATCGTCGATCCGTGGCCCGCTGGCGGCCACCGACAGGTCGGACTCGATCGCAGCGATGAGGCCCGCGGTCGTCCCGCGGGTCAGCCGGGCATCAGGATTCACGAAGAAGAGGAGGTCGGCGCCGGAGGCCTTGAGCGCGAGATTGCAGGCGCCGCCGAAGCCCAAGGTTCCGCGGGCTCTGGAGCAACCGCGGATGGGAGGGATGGTGCCGGGCGACGTCAGCTGACCGTCCGGCGATGCGTTGTCGACGACGATCACCGACGAGCCCTCGGGCGCGGTCCGCCTGGATGGCGTCAAGGCACGCGCCGAGATGCCGCTCGGAGCGGTACGCGACCACGATGTAGTCCACGGTGGGGCCTTCGTTGCCCCGTTGGAGCAGCGGTGGCGGCTCTCCGACCGCTGGGTCGGGCTCATCCCAGGCCGGGCTCGCTGGGCCAACTCGGTCCGATTCACGCCACCGCCAGACGCTTCGTTCATCGTCCCCTCACCGCCACGCCCTGTCCGATACCATCGGTCGCATCGTTCTCGGCAACATCGTTCGGAAACGGGCAGGAGCTCGAATGCGGATTGCCATTCTCGGCATCAGGGGCGTGCCAGCCAACTACGGTGGGTTCGAGACGTTTGCGGAGCAACTCGGCGCACGCCTTGTCGATCGAGGTCATCAAGTCACAGTGTACGGTCGGACGACCTCCGTCCCGAGCGGCAGTGCGCGAGTACCGAGGCATGTCCGTCGTGCGCCTCCCCGCGCCGCGCTCCAAGTACCTGGAGACGGTCGTCCACACCCTATTCGCCGCCGCTCACGCCGCCGTCGCGGCGGTACGACGTGGTCTACGTCTGCAACTCAGCGAACGTCCCGGCGGTCATCCTCCTCATGCTCGCCCGGAAGCGCGTGGTCCTCAACGTTGACGGGCTAGAGTGGCAGCGGGCGAAGTGGAACCGCGTGGGGCGTGCCTACTACCGTGCCTGCGCGGCGGTGGCCGCCCGGCTCCCGGTCCACGTCGTCACGGACGCCCGCGTGATCCAGGCCTACTACCAGCGTGCCTACGGTCGATCGACGGACTACTTCCCGTATGGCACGGACCTGGACGTGACACCGGATGACGGCACGCTCGAAACGCTGGGCCTCGAGGCTGGCCGCTACGTCCTGTACGTCAGTCGCCTGGAGCCCGAGAACAACGCCCACGTGGTCGTCGAGGCGTATCGCTCCGTCCGGACGGACCTGCCGCTTGCCATCGTCGGTGACGCGCCCTACGCCACCGATTACATCGCGTCACTGCGTCGGACGACCGACTCGCGAGTGCACTTCCTCGGGGCGATCTATGGTCATGGGTACCACGTGCTGCGTTCGAATGCGGCGGCGTACGTCCAGGCGACGGAGGTAGGTGGAACGCACCCGGCGCTTGTCGAGGCAATGGGAGCCGGCAACGTGATCATCGCGAACGATGTTCCGGAGCACCGTGAAGCCCTTGGAGCCGCGGGGCTCTTCTATCGCGGCCCGTCCGAGCTCGCGGCTCGCCTGCAGGCGGTCCTCGACGATCCAGCCCTGGCTGCGGACCTCCGTGCGCGGGCACGCGACCGCGCCAGCGCCGAGTATTCCTGGGATCGTGTCGCCGACGAATACGAGTCGTGGTTGGGTAGCCTGCTCTCTCTGCATCACAGCGGGAAAAAGTGATGGGACAAGGCTTCTCACACCAGCAACCGCGCCGCGAACGGCAAGACACGAGCCAGGACCGCCGAGACTGGGACGAGATGGGCAGGCTGGATGCGCTGTGGGCCATCCTCTCGGACCCCACCAAACGACACGGCCGCTGGGATGTTGACGAGTTCCTGGCGACAGGCCGGGATGAGATCGAAGGCGTGCTCGCCACCGCTCAGCAGTGGGACCTTCCCAGCAGCTTGGAGCGCGCGCTCGACTTCGGGTGTGGTGTGGGACGTCTGACGAAGGCCATGGCGGCACACTTCGCGAACGCCATAGGGGTGGACATCTCCGAGGTCATGGTGATGCGCGCAAGAGCCATGCACGCTGGCGAACCGCGATGCGCCTTCGAGATTCTTCCGGACGGCGGCTTATCGGGGATGCCCGATCGGAGCTTCGACTTCATCTACTGACGGATCGCGCTTCAGCACATTCCGGACCGGCGGGTGACGGAGTCGCTTATTCGTGAGTTCGTGAGGTTGCTGGCCGATGATGGACTGCTCGTGTTCCAGCTCCCCGCGTCCATCCCGCTCCGTCGACGGATCCAGGTCCGACCCAGGCTTTATGCCCTACTCCGCTCCCTCGGCGTTCAGGAGGCGATCCTCTACCGCCGTCTTGGGCTCCACCCGATTCGAATGCGATCGATCCCGGAGGAGCACGTTGTGTCGCTCCTGAAGGCCGCCGGGGCCCGCATCCTTGATATCGCACGAACGGAGGGAGGCGCCGCCGGCATCCAGGATCGCCTCTACTGGGCGACCAGGTCCCGGTAGACAGCTGCGTGTGCCGCGGCGCTTCGTTCCCAGGAGAAGCTCGCAGCACGAGCGAGCCCGCGGGTGCGGAGAGACACAGCGAGTTGACGATCTGACGCGATCTGGCGGATCGCATCTGCCAGCGCTGCCACGTCGTGGGGGTCGACGACGATGGCAGCATCACCTGCCACCTCGGGCAAGGAGCCGCCCGTCGATGTGACGACCGGAGTTCCGCACGCCATCGCCTCCACGACCGGAAGCCCAAACCCTTCGTAGATGGACGGATACACAAATACGTCGGCTGCGCGGTACTCCTCTGCCAGCGTGGCATCGTCCACCCAGCCGAGGACCTCGGCCTCCACGCCGCCGCGGGTCGCAGAGAGGCGGTCACGGATTTGCGCCGCCTGGTGCCCATCCGGACCGGCGATGCGCAGACGAATCGGGCATATCCCGTGCCACGATCCGTGCGGCGTCCAGCAGCCGCGCGAGGTTCTTTCGCGGCTGGAGTGTGCCCACAGCCAGGATCTGGAAGGGTCGATCCCCGGCGAACGGCGACCAAGCGTTCACGTCCGACAGCCGGAACTGTGGGCCGACACCGTTCGGTATCGCGATCACTCGGTTCTCCGGAAGTCCGTACAACTCCACGAGATCCCGGCGCGAGGTCTCCGACACGGTGACCACCCGTGTCGCTGCCCGCGCCGAGGCCCTGATGAGAAGCCGGTCACGCACGAGTGCCCGGCGGCTGAAGAATTGGGGGAAACGCTCGAACGAGATGTCGTGCACTGTGAGGACCGTGGGCCGACCGGTTGCGGGCGGCAGAAAGTAGATAGCGTGGACGACATCCGGGCGTGCCCTACGTGCGAGGAGCGCGATCGAACCAAGCCGGGCGAGGCCGTTGGCGGGAACGCGTCGAACCCGGATGGGCGGAGCAAGAACGTCCGTCGGGCGCTCGCCCGACTCGACCAACGCGGTGACGTCGAGATCCTCGCGGTCTCGGAACTGCCGGAGCAGCTCGCGGACGTAGGTCTCATTGCCCGTCTGGCGTCGCCCGAGCTGGTGCGCGTCGAAGTAGAGGCGGATCAGTCCATCGCGGGTGCCCGAGGGTTGCATGGTGCAACAGTGTACGAGCGCTGGTGCACATTTCCTCCGGCCCGCCATCTGGTGGCGGCCGCCCCGCTATGCTCTAGGCCGCGCCGCTGGGAGTCCTCCGAAGTTGCCGGTACGCATTCCAACCCGCATCGATGGGCTCGTGCTCGTCGCGCCCGATGTCTACCCAGACAGTCGCGGCTTCTTTCTCGAGACGTTCAGCCAGGACGCCTGGCAGGCGCTCGGCGTGGGAGACAGGTTCGTGCAGGACAATCACTCGCGATCTGTTGCGGGGACCCTGCGCGGTCTCCATTTCCAGGCGAGTCCGGGCCAGCCGAAGCTCGTCCGCGTGGCCCGAGGACGCGTTTGGGACGTTGTGGTTGACATCAGGCGCGGCTCACCCACGTTCGGGGAGTGGGAGGCGTTCGAGCTCGACGACGAGCGGCATCTGCAGCTCTACGTCCCGATCGGCTTTGCGCATGGGTTCTGCGCCCTCGGCGAGGTCGTGGATCTCGTTTACAAGGTGGGCAGCTACTACGATCCGGCGGCTGAGCGGGGCATCGCATGGGACGATTCGGACCTACGGATTCCATGGCCGATCGATCGGCCGGTCGTATCGGAGCGCGATCGGCGCAATCCGACCTTGGCGCTGATGCGTGATGAGCTCCCTGCCTGGTAGGCGGCATGGAGCTGAAGGTATCGGCCGAGCGCAACCATCCGCTGCGCGGAAGCACGGCCTGAAGGCGGCCTGGATTCCCGTTCGCTCGTGGGCCGGTCGGCACCTGACCGGGATCGGTTTTGCAGCGATCACGGCAATTGCTGGGCTCGTCCGATTTCACAGCTTCGCCCGGGCGAGTCTCTGGCTGGACGAAGGGTCGACCATCTACTTCTCCCATCTCCCGTGGGTCGACGTCCTTGGGTTGCGCGGCGGATACGACACGCATCCGCCTCTCTATTACGCCCTGGTCAAGGCGACGAGCCTGCTCGTCGGGGATGTCGACGCTGGTCGCGTTGTCAGCGTCGTGGGCGGAACCCTCTCTGTGCTCCTCCTTCTCCACCTGGCTGAGCGGCTCGCTGGTCGGCGGGTTGCGCTGGTTGCCGGCATGCTCGCCGCGACAGCTCCACTGCTCGTCTGGTACTCCCAGGAAGCTCGGCAATACGAGGTCACGTCAGTTGCCGTGCTGGCGTCCTACCTGGCACTCATCGCGTACGATCGGCGTCCCCGGGCGTGGATTGCCGTCGCTTACGGCGTTGCGCTCGTTGCCGCCATGTACCTGGACTACAGTGCAGCCTATCCCCTCGTGCCCCAAGTCCTGCTGGTGGGCTACGTAATAGCCAAGCAGCGCAGCCGCGCGGTGCCTCTCCTGGTGGCCGCCGCAGTCGCACTTGTCGCATACGCGCCGTGGCTTCCGTATGTCTCCTCAACTGTGACGGATCTCGGGGCATCGCGCTCGGGCTTCCTCGGCGTCTCAATGACATCAATCATCGACGCACTTCGCTCAGTCGTCGGAGTGGCTGGCTCGGGCGTCTACTACGCCACGGCACTTCCGCCGCCCTTTCACTCAGACCCCACTATCCAAGTAATCCTCGGCGGTCTGGCGCTGGCGACGCTGGCCGGGGGCCTCCTGGCGCTTTCCGCTCACCGCATGGGATGGCCGGTGGCACTGTGCCTGTCTCTCGGAACATTCGTTGTTTCGGTGGCATTTTCCGCCGTGAGCCCTGGCTTTGCGCCGCGGACGGTGTCCTATGCCGTCTTCGGCTGGTCGCTGATCGTGGCCGCCGCCGCAGCGGGCCGCATCCAAGCGCGGCCGTGGCCACGACGCACCCTGCGGACCGCGGCGGTCGTCCTTGCGCTGGTTCCGGTTCTGTCGCTGTCATCCGTGTATGCCGGTGTGAAGCAGGACTTCCGCGGGCTAGCCGTGGACACGCTCGCCGTGGTTCGTGCGTCCGGGTTCCCGCTGCTGATACATCCGACCTTCATCCCGGCGCTCATCACCGCGTATGCGCCGGCGATACAGCGCTATCACCCCGTTACTGTGTATGACGCTCCGGATCCCCTCGTTGTGCGGGATGAGACGGCGGACGCAGCTGCCGTCATCGTGAGCTACATGATCGTGCCCGGATCGCCGAGCCTCTTTGAGGCTTTGCAGGGGAGCGGGATGGAAAGGGTCATGCACGCCGAATATTTCTACGGCCTTGCACTCGACATCTGGGCGCGGCCGGACGCGCCATTGGGGCGTTCGCTTGATGTGGACTTCCGGCCGACAAGCCCGTGGACTCTTCCTGTGGGCGCGCATCTCGGATCCGACCACGGGGCGCCTCAGTTGAGCCTGGCGGGTGCGAACGGGGAGACAGGTGCTCTCCTGTTACTGCCCGCCGCTCCCTCGAGCGTGTACACCTTGAGTTTCAGGGCCCGCCTGTCCGATCCTCACGGCGCGATGAGGGCATTTCTCATCTGCTCGGCAGTTGACGGCGGGCTCATCACAGTCAGTCCCAACGGCGCCGGTGCAGGAATACCCGCCGATGGAGCGTGGCACACGGTGCGTTTCTCCGCGTACTGCCCCCCTGGGACAGCGATCGTAAGGGTTGATCTGCGTAACGCGGTGTGGGCACACTGTCGTTCGAAGCCCCCACGATCAGGGTGATGTCCCCGAGTCCCTAGTGGATTCCCGCGAGCCGGCGACATCGGCTCAGATCGGACCACGAAGTCGGCCCGTACAATGTGGCTGGTACGCTGTTGCCACCATCAGAAATCCCAGGGGACGCCGTCGATGGATGTCACCGCACAACTGATTGGCTTTCCGCGGATCGGACCGAATCGCGAGCTCAAGTGGACCCTCGAGCGCATGTGGTCGGGCCGTCTTGAGCGGGAGGCGTTCGAAGCCCAGGTCCGGGATCTGCGCGCCGCACACACCGACGAGCAGCGGGACCTCATCGGCTCGGCGGTCGACGACTTCTTCCTCTACGACGAGGTGCTCGAGACGGCCCTCATGCTGGGCAGCGTGCCCCGCGACCTCGCCGGCGAGCTGGAGACGGACCCCTTCGCCGTGCTCACGGCTCTGGCGCGCGGCGCCCCCGGCCGCGAGGCGTGGGAGATGACGAAATGGTTCGACACGAACTACCACTACGTCGTGCCCGAGGTGGACAGACTACCCGAGCGCCTGAGCCCGCTGCCGTGGCGTGATCCGGCGCCGGGTGGCGACATCACCTGGCCGATCCTTGGCCCGTACAGCTTCGTCAAGCTCAGCAAGCATGTCGGCCTCGACCCCGCCGAGCTGGCTCGCGCGGCGGGAGCCGCGATCGGTGCCTGGGCACAGGCGCAGCCGGACGGATTCCGTCTCCAGCTCGATGAGCCATGCCTTGGGATGCAGCTGGAGCCTGCTGACGAGGCATTGCGCGACGCTGCCTATGAGGCGCTGGGCACGCCGAAGGCCGGAACGATTCCCGTGGTCACCGTTCAGTTCGGCGCGCCGTCCGCTTCGACGCTCGAGGCGCTCGGCGTCCACGGGTACACGGTGCAGATGCCACTCGACCGGGTGCCGGCCCTGCACGACACGGCGGGCTGGGCCGCGCAGCCGGAGCACGTCATCTCCGTGATGGACGGGCGGAGCGTCTGGCCGGACGACTTCGACGCGGTCCGCCAGGCGCTTGACGGCATCGACGACGGCGAGCCTGTGCGCCTGGTCCCGTCGACCAGTCTCATGTTCCTGCCGTATACCGTGGACGGAGAGGACCTGCCACCCGGCTTCCAGTTCGCGCGCGAGAAGGCTCGCAGACTGAGCGCATGGGCCACGGCGCTGCAAAGCGGAACGGCGCCTCCGGCGATGGCACATCCACCCACGGCCAACCTGGGCCGAGGTGGGTGACCTCACGCCCCGGGGCTCGCGTCCCGAGCGTCGCAGGGCCCAGGCGGATCTCAACCTTCCGCCCTTCCCGACCACGAGCACCGGCTCGCTGCCGCAGACGAGCGAGGTCCGCCACCTGCGTGCCCAGCTCGGGCGTGGCGAGATCGACGTGGCACAGTACGAGGCCGGGATTGCGCGGCTCATCGCTGACGCCATTCACTGGCAGGAGGCGAAGGGGCTCGACGTCCTCGTCCATGGAGAGTTCGAGCGGACCGACATGGTCGAGTATTTCGCCCAGCAGATGGATGGCTTCCACACCACGCGCAACGGCTGGGTCCTTTCCTACGGCAGCCGCTGCACCCGGCCGCCCATCCTGGCCGCGCCGCCGAGCATCTCCGAGCCGATGACCGTCGACGAGTGGCGCCTCGCCCAGGCCGCCACTGATAAGCCGGTGAAGGGGATGCTGACAGGCCCCGTCACGATCGTGAACTGGAGCTTCCGACCGCCGGGCGTGCCGGACGACCAGCTCTTCTGGGCGGTCGCAGGGCCGATTGCAGAGGAAGTCGGCCACCTCGTCGACGCAGGCGCGCGCGTCGTCCAGATCGATGAGCCGGCGGTGCGCGAGCGCTGGCCGCTCCCGACCGACGCCGCGTCAAGGCTGCGCAAGATCTACTCGCGGGGTGTCCGGGCCGCGCTGAACCGCGTGTTCAACCAGCCCGTCCACGTCCAGATGCACACCCACATGTGCTATGGCGACTTCGGCGACATTGTTCCGCTCTGGTCGGACGCCGGCGTGGACGTCGCGTCGATCGAGTTCAGCCGCTCCAAGGACGACTCGTACATCCGCCAGTTCTACGAGCTCTTCGGGGACGGCCACCTGCAGATCGGCCCGGGCGTGTTCGACGTCCACTCGCCCCATACGCCGGGCGCGGAGGTGATGGGTGAGCGGCTGGAGCACTTCCGCGAGTTCATGGCCGATGCGGACCTGTGGGTCAATCCAGACTGTGGCCTGAAGACCCGGAGCTGGGAGGAGATCGACCGCCAGCTCGGGGACATGGTCGCCGCCGCGCGCCAGCTCCGCGCCTCGAGGTAGACGTTGCTGTCGTCGCCTGCCCGGTGGATGGAGATGGTGGAGATCAATCCCCCGCGCCTGCCCGGTTCCACCCACCTTCAGCTCCGCGGCAGCTGGGAACGGGTGCTCATCACGGACAACCCGTTCAAGCAGGTCCGCGTCTCGCCCTACGCGTTCGCGGCCCGCATCACCCACGACGTGCCCGACGTTCGGCCGACGGTTGTCTGCTCCACGCGAGATCGCAACATCCTCGCCATCGAGAGCGAGGTTCGCGGCGCGCTCGGCAATGGCGTCGAATCGTTCCTCGTGGTCCAGGGCGACATGCTCCCGGAGGTCGAGCACTGGAGCAACAGCTACGAGATCGTCGAGCACCTCCGTGCGCTCCAGGCGTCCGTCGCACCCGTCGAGTTCGAGGTGGGGATGAGCACCCGCTCGCGGAGCTGGGTATTCCGGCGGCGTGTGCAGATCGGCGGACAGTTCTTCACGACCGGACCCGCCATCGACCCCGGAACGGTGGAGGCCTGCGCTCGCCGGCTTGAGCTTCGTGAGGGGGATCCGCCGGTGTACCTGGAGGTCATCCCCCCGTTCTCGCCGGCGTGGGTCCGTCGCCTGGAGCGCGTCGGGGCCCTCCCCGCCACGGACGCGTTTCGTGAACGGCTTGCGGCCGTGCCGGAAGGCGAGCTGAGGCGATTCGGGTGGGGAGTCGCCAAGGGCGTGGCGGAGCAGGCGCGGAACGCCGGGTTCGCTGGCGTCGTGCTGATGGGCCTCCGCTTCGAGACCGCCGTCGGTGAGGCGTACGAGGCCTGGTACGACGATCGAATCGAGCCGGTGAACAGCTAGACTCGCCGCGTGGCCCGCATCCTCGTGGTCGAGCCGGTCGCCCAGGCCGGCATCGACGTTCTCGCCGCCGCGCACGACACCGACGTCCGCCTGGGCGTGCCACGCGCCGAGCTGCTCCAGCTCCTCGCCGAGGGCGGCGGCTACGACGCGCTCGTCGTCCGCTCCCAGACCCGGGTCGACGCGGAGATCCTGCGAGCCGCCGCTCCGCGCCTGAGCGTCATCGGCGTCGCCTCCATCGGCACGGACAAGATCGACCTCGACGCGGCGACGCGCGCCGGGGTCATGGTCGTCAACGCGCCCACCGGCAACACCATCGCCGCCGCCGAGCACACCATGGCGCTCATGCTCGGCCTCCTGCGCAGGATTCCGTCCGCGGACGCATCGGTCCGGCGCGGGGAATGGGAGCGCGGCCACTTCCTGGGGGCGGAGCTGCGCGGCAGGGTGCTGGGGATCATCGGCCTGGGGAAGATCGGCAAGCAGGTCTGCCGGCGGGCCCTCGCCTTCGAGATGAAGGTGCTCGCCTACGACCCGTACCTGACCGCCGAGCAGGCGTCGGAGGTGGGTGCTCAGCTGGTCGGGCCTGCCGGAGCTCCTCCAGCGGGCCGATGTCATCACCGTCCACACGCCGCTCACCACGCAGACCCGCGGCATGATGGGGCCCGCCCAGCTGGATGCGACAAGCGCGGGGTCTACTGCCTCAACGTGGCCCGCGGCGGGATCTACGACGAGACCGCGCTGGCCGTACGCCCTCGCCTCCGGGCAGGTCGCCGGGGCGGCGCTGGACGTCTACGCCTCCGAGCCGATGGCGCCCGACAACCCGTTGCGTGCCGCGCCGAACACGGTCTTCACGCCGCACATCGGCGCCTCGACGCGGGAGGCGCAGGCCCGCGTCGGGCACGAGATGGCGGAGCAGCTGGTCATGGCCCTGGCCGGGATCACGCCTCCGTACGCGGTGAACGCGCCGGCGGTGGCCGCCGACGTGGCGCCCCGGCTGCGGCCGTACGTGGAGCTCGCCCGGCGGCTCGCCATCCTGGCCCGGCAGCTGTCGGATGCGCCGATCGGCGCCATCGACCTCACCTACGCCGGCGAGATCGCCGCCTGGGATGGCTCGCCGCTGCGGACGGCGGCGCTGGCCGGGATCCTGGAGGCCGTGACCGACCAGCGGGTCAACGCGGTGAACGCCGACCTCGTGGCGCGCGAGCGGGGGCTGACCGTGAGCGAGAACCGGACCGATGCCTCCGAGCCCTGGGCATCGCTGCTCACCCTCGCGTTTCGGTGGCGGGACCGATGGCGGCGCCGGCATCGGCTCATCACTGCGCCTGGCGGGCTCCACCGCGCACGGCCGTCCCCACCTGGTGAGCCTCGACGGCTTCGAGATCGACTCGGAGCTGGCGGGCACCATCCTGGTCACCCGTCACCACGACCGTCCCGGCGTGGTGGGAGCGGTGGGAACGCTGCTCGCCGATGGCGGGGTGAACATCTCCTCGCTCGAGCTGTCGCGCCTCTCTGCTGCCGGCGAGGCGACCATGGTGGTCAGCGTCGACCAGCCCGTTCCCGCCGCGCTCGCTCGACCGGCTGCGCGCACTCGAGGCGATCATCAGCGCGCGCATCGTGCAGCTCCCGCGCCAACAGCCGGCCGGCGGGCGTGCGCCGCGGTGCACGTGCACCGCGACTGGGCCTTGCGCTCGCTGCGTGCCGCTGCGCACCTGTCGGAGCCATCGTGCGTGCAGCACGAGATGCACCGACGCACGACGCTATGACCGGCACGGACTCACACGACCACGCCTGCAGGGCCGCACCCGAACGGCCGCACGGTCGCACGAGTGCACGACTCCTCGAGCGCACGGTATGCCGATCACACCCCTCGACGGTGGATGCGTCGGTCTGCCGTCGCACCCGCGGCACTCGGCGCTCTCCAGTCGACTCCCGTCGGCCCAAGCCGCAGGCCCTTCCACGCAGGTCGGCGGGACGCGGCGTACTCCTCGAGCTAACGCCGGATCTGGCGTGCTGACGGTCGTCCCCTCGCGGAGCGCCCGCATGCGCGCCCACAGGGCACGACTGTCCATCGTTGACCGGAGCGTCAGGTGCTCGGCCGTCGGCGCTGCCAACGGTGCGCGGGATCGCTCGCTCGGCAGGCGTCACCTCGTGTACCATTAACCCAGGCTAGCCGCGCGTTATCGCGCATACGCGGCGCTTATCATCTGGCCATGCCGCACAAGCCATTCGCCTCGTCCGCCGACCTCGCCGAGAAGGAGGCGACCCTGGCCGAGCTGGCTCCCGGCGTGTACGCCTTCACCGCCCAGGGTGACCCGAATGTCGGCTGCGTCATCGGCCCGGAAGGGATGCTGGCCATCGAGGCCCGCGCCACCCCGGTCATGGCCCAGAAATGGATCGACGTGATCCGCACGCTCACCAGTGCCCCGTTCGACGACCTGGTCCTGACCCACTACCACGCGGTGCGGGTCCTGGGCGCAGCCGCGTTCCACGCCAACCGGATCATCGCCACCCAGATGACCGCGGACCTCGTGAACGAGCGGGGCCAGCAGGACTGGGAGTGCGGAGGCCGGCCGCATGCCGCGGCTCTTCCAGGGGGCGGAGACGATCCCCGGGCTCACCCATCCGACCGACACCTTCACCGACGGCATGGACCTGCAGGTCGGCGACCGCCGCGTCGAGCTCCGCTTCCTGGGCCGCGGCCACACCACCGGCGACCTCGTGGTCTGGCTGCCGGACGACGGGGTGCTCTTCGCGGGCGACCTGGTCGAGGCGCAGGCGGCGCCCTACATGGGTGACGGCCACATCGGCGACTGGTCGACCACCACGCTCGACAACGTCAAGGCGCTCGGTGCGGAGCACCTGGTGGGCGGCAGAGGCGACGTGGTCCACGGCGAGGCGGTCGAGCGCGCGATCGAGGACACCAGGGCCTTCCTGCGCACCACGCTGGACGGCACCCGGCAGGTCCGCGACGCGGGCGGGACCCTGAAAGATGCCTACGAGCTCGTCTACGGGCAGCTCGCCCCCCGCTATGCCGGCTACCCGATCTTCGACCACACCATGCCGTTCAACGTCCAGCGCTGCTGGGACGAGCTCGACGGCATCGACCACCCGCGGATCTGGACCGCGCAACGCGACCGCGAGGTCTGGGACGCGCTGAGCGACTGAATGGACTGTGACGTCGCGGTCGTCGGCGCCGGACCGGTTGGCCTGACCCTGGCCGCGCGGCTCGCCCAGCAGGGCGCGCGCGTCACGCTTCTCGAGCAGACTCCCCGGCACACGCGGCGAGGGCTCCAAGGCGCTCTGCATGCAGCGCGAGACGCTGGAGATCTGGGGCCGGATCGGCATCGGCGAACGGGTTGCCCAGCGTGGGCATCCAGTGGCACACCGGGCGCACGTACCACGGCACCCGCGAGCTGTTCAGCGTGGAGCTGCCCGGCAGCAGCGGCGAGCACTTCCCGCCGTTCGTGAACATCAGCCAGACCGAGGTCGAGGAGCTCCTCCTCGCGCGGGTTGCCGAGCTGGGTGTGGACCTGCGCTGGGGCCACACGCTCACCGGGTTGACCGATGGCGCGGACGGCGTCGACCTGGCGCTGGACACCCCGGATGGACCGGTAACCCTCCATGCCCGCTACCTGGTCGGGACCGATGGCGCCCATTCGACGGTCCGCCACCTGCTGGGCGTGGACTTCCCGGGCCACAGCCACGACGACCTCTTCCTGATCTGCGACATCCGCGCCGAGCTCCCGTTCCCGAACGAGCGGCGCTTCTTCTTCGACCCGCCCTGGAACCCGGGTCGCCAGGTCCTCATCCATCCGCAGCCCGACGGCATCTGGCGCATCGACTGGCAGATCTCGCCGGACACCGACATCGAGGCAGAGCGCGCCGAACGGCGGCCTCGACCGTCGGATCCGGGCGGTGGTCGGGGAGCAGGCCGACTACGAGCTGGTGTGGATGACCGTCTATCGGTTCCACCAGCGCATCGCGGACCGATTCCGGGTGGGGCGGGCATTCCTCGCGGGCGACGCCGCGCACCTGTACAGCCCGTTCGGCGCGCGCGGCCTCAACTCCGGCGCCCCCGACGCGGAGAACCTGGCCTGGAAGCTGGCTCGCGTGCTGCGCGGGGAGGCGCCGGACTCGCTGCTCGACACGTACGCGGACGAGCGCCGCGCGGCCGCGGAGGAGAACCTGGCGGTCACCGACGCCACCATGCGATTCATGGTTCCGCACGGGCCGTGGCGTCGGCTGGTCCGCAACCTCACCCTGCGGGGCAGCGAGCGCCTCACCGCCCTGCGTCGACGCGTCAACTCCGGGCGTCTGGCGGAGCCGTTCCAATACGCCCCGTCGGGGATCGTGGAGCCCGGTCCGGACGACCCCGCCCTCCCGCGCCACGGCGCGGTGGCGCCGGACCTCGTCCTGGGCGACGGGTCACGGCTCAAGGAGCGATTGGGCGGGTCCTTCGTGGTGCTCGTCGCCGGGGCGGACGAGGAGTACGTCGCCGCGGTGCGCGCGCTGCCCTGGCCGTTTGCCGTCGACGTCGTGGCAGACGGAGCCCTGGCGCCGGTCTACGCCAGTTCGGGTCCGCGCGGGTGGGTCGTGCGGCCCGACGGGCATCTGGCCGGCAGCGTCGCCCTCGACGACGCTGGCCTCAACCGCCTGCCGGCGCTCGTCGCGCGCGGCGCGCTGGGCGCCGGCTAGTAGCCGATGCCGCTGCTGGCACTCGCTGCGGCGGATGCGGCGGGGCCGGAGCCGTCCGGGTTCGCGATGAACCATTTGCCGTTGAGCCCCTGGCCGTTCACGTCGCCGGCAGCGGAGTCACCCGCGAAGTAGTACAGCGGGTGGCCGTTGTAGGTCACCTGGGTGGTGCCATCGGAGCGCAGGGTCGTGCCGAACAGGTCGCCCTGGACGCCTGATCCTGCCGACGGCGCCGCACCGGCCGGCACGCTGAGTGGCGGCCAGTTCGCTGCGCAGGTATCGGTGCAGGTGCTCGTCCCCGCGGTGTCGGGCGTGAACTCGTACAGCGTCCGCCCGCCGCCGTCGGTCAGGCTGGGGCCGGCCGAGGTCTGGGCGACCTCGATGCCAAGCGCCGCCGCGGACGCGGCACTGCTGGCCACGGGGGTGGCGAGTGGCTCGCCGGACGAGCCGCCGGTCTGCGAGCACGCCGCGAGCAGGACGGCGGCGGCCGCCAACGGAATGAAGCGCGGCAGGAAGAGGGACATCTGGATGGCTCCGTGTGCGGTGTGGTCGACGACTGGTACGCGCGGCGTTACACAGACCCACCGATCATCTTGGGGATCGCCTGTGGATAAGCCACGGAAATCCGCGCGAACTCGTGGAGAAAGGGGCTTGCCGCGACCGGCGCCGGGTGCGACTATTTGGTGGTCCCGAAGGGGCAGCTGGTTCGGCTGGAGATCACCTCAACGGCCGGACAGGCGGTTCCTTCGGGGCACTTTCATGTCCGGCTCCCGCGCGTCGGATCAGCGCCGCTCGTCCAGGCGGCGCAGGATCGCGGTCATGAGCTCGCTCGCCGCCGCCGACGAGAAGAGCGCCGCCCCGGAAGCCGAGCCGCTCACCAGGTCAAGCGCATTCCAGGCGCCACCGGCCTGCGCGGCAGCCTCACGTGCAGCCCCCGCGGCGTCCTCGCCCTCTGACGCGGCGAAGAGCTTCGGGAACTCCGCCGTCCAGTCCAGGCCTGCGGGAGGCGAGACCAGGATCGCCTGGTCGATGAGTCCCGGATCCGTCGCTCCCAGCGCGGCGACCGAGCGTCCGGCATCCCCCACGGCGAGCACGGCGACCCTGGGCGCGCCATCGTCATGCAGCCAGGAGATGGCCGCGCGCAGCGCATCGGTCCCGGTGGCGTTCGGCGCCAGCACGGTCATACGATCCGCGGCGAAGGTGGCGGCCTGTGCGTCCCACGCCGAAGGATCCTCGCCGCTCGCGTGGAGGAGCACCAGGCCGTAGGGGCCACTCCCCCAGAGGAGCGAATCCACCCCGCCCGGGAGGCTGACATCGGTGGCAGGGGAACCGCGCTGATCGCCCGTCGATGATCCACTCGGCGCGGCGCTGCACCCTGCCAGGAGGATCCCGGCTGCCAGGAGGAGGAGTCGGCCGCGCATGCGGACGAGCCTACATCGGTCCACCTAGAAGGCCCAGTGGCCGCCCTGCGCGAACTGCGTGGCGAACCAGAAGAAGCCCGCCAGCGAGATGAGGCTCAGCGAGACCAGGCGGTCGACCGTTCGGGTGGTGAGCGCGAACCAGGCAAAGAGCGGGAAGAGGGTCAGGCTGTAGCGCGGGACGCTCGCCACGAAGCTCGTGCTCGTGAACAGCAGCCAGTTGCCGGCCATCCAGAAGAACCAGCTGGTGCGGAAGCGCAATGCGGCGAAGACGGTGCCCGCCAGGCCGAGCACAATGAAGGCCAGCTCCATCCAACCGGCCATGAAGGCCCGCTCGAAGTTGCCCGAGCGGATGGTGGTGATCACCCCGCCGATCCCCTCCCAGGGCGGTGCCAGCGACTTGAACCAGTGCTCCTTCTGGATGACCAGGAACGCGAACGGATCGTGGTAGACGGCGAGGTTGAGGGCCAGGTAGCCCGCGAAGCCGATGCCGACGATGCCGATGGCGACCCACTCGACCCGGATCCGCCGCTGCGGGTCGGCCTGCCAGGCGTACCAGGCCTCCGCCGCCAGGGCGGGGATGAGCACCAGGCCGTTGACCCTCGAGAGCGCCGCGAGGCCGCCCAGGACGCCGGCCAGCCACCAGTGGTCGTGGCGCGCGGCCAGGAACGAGCCAAGGACGAGCGCAAGGAAGAGGCTCTCCGTGTACCCGATGTGCAGGAAGTAGGCGGTCGGGAAGATGAGCGCGAACCAGGCGGCGCGCATGCCCACCGCGTGGCCGAATTCGTCACGAACGAGCCGATACAGCAGCGGCGCCACGAACAGCGAAGCGACGCCGCTGACCACGAAGGCGGAGACCAGTGGATCGCGGAGAACGACGGTGACCGCTCCCACAAGCCACGGGAAGAGCGGGAAGAAGACGATGTAGAGGGGCAGGTCGCCCGGATACGCGCGCACGTAGCCGTCGATGGTCAGGACTCCCGGATCGGTGGCCCGATACCCCAGCACCGCGAGATCCTGGTAATGCGGCGCGTCCCATCGGTTCCACGCGAGGAGGACGTCAATGGGCGAGTGGAGCGACTCGCGCGCAAGTACGAGCACGGCGAAGACGCCAAGGCTGAGGACCACGAGCTTCAGAGCCAGGACCAGGCTCACCAGCGGGAGGTCCGCCTCTTCGGTCCAAGCCTCGGATTGCGTTCACGCCGCGGAGTGTAGGGAAAGTCCGGCGGCAGGGGGCGCCTGGGCGCGGGCGGCACCGTCGCGACCTTTCGTGCACCCGTCCAGTCGTGCGGTCGTGTGGCATGAAACGCCTCGACAGCGCAGCGCGTGCCGGATCATCCCTCCCCCACGCCTCGACAGCGTGCGCGGTGGACCGCCGGAGAACTGGCTGCTAAGGTTGCGCTCCTCGGGCACCGCGCAGCGTGGGCGCCCGTGACGGTCGGGGCGTGGCGCAGTTAGGTAGCGCGCATCGTTCGGGACGATGAGGTCGGAGGTTCAAATCCTCTCGCCCCGACCAGTACCAAATCCTCTCGCCTCTTCGCCGCCATGCCGAAGAGCCACGCATGCTCGCCGCGGGGGTAGATATTCACTAGCCGCGGACCCCACAGGTCCAGGCGCTCGAAGATCTCACGAGCCGCTTCTTCGCGGAGCTCGTCCGGCACCGCGGGATCGCGCCAGAGTGCTCCGAAGGCTTCCAGGTGGCTGCGTGCCCTGGCGAGCTGCTCCTCGTCCGGGACGGCGGGGCAGCGTCGTTGGCCGTTGCAGTCGCCGCCACGACCGGTTGAAGGCTCTCGAGGCTGATGGCGCCGGCGGTGAGCTGGCGATGGAGTTGCTCGCGTTGTTCGGCGAGGTCTGGTACATCGACAGGCGCGGTGCTCTCGGGCTCGGCCAGCTGCACGGCGCGCAGCACCGCCGCGATGTCCGCGTCGCTGAGCTGGATGCGATCCATGAGGTCGGCGACCTGTGCCTCGACAAGATCAGCTCGGTGGGTCAGTGAATCCGTGCAGGCCGGCCGGTTGATGTGCCGCATTCGTCGGGGCCCGTTCACGGCGTCGCCCCGGTACGCCAGTTGCAGCCGGCACAGCGGCAGAGCCGCACCAGCGGGTAGGAGCGGCGGGCGTGGCCGCCACCGCCACCGTGCCGCGTGCGCCGCTCGGCGCGGACCTCCTGCAGCCGCTCGAAGAGTCCGGGATCGATCGGTGGTGTGAAGCGCGCCGGACGCTCTTCCTCGTATGGCCGGCCCTTGTGACGGATGGCGCGCCCCGCATACAGCGGGTTCTGGAGGATCTCCTCGACGCGGAACTCTGAGAGGCCGAACTCGCCGGCGAGGGTGAAGTCCGATTCGGTGCCGGTCGCGTAGCGGGCGAAGAGCGCGCGAGCTCATGCCGACCAACGGGTCGGCGGCGTCTCCTCGCTGGCTCGCGCTCTTGGGCAGTGGTCTCACGACGACATCCCAGTCGTCGCGTTGCCATCTGAGAGCGTGAGAATCGAGAACGTCGAGCGTCACACCGGCGTCGATGATCGCGTCGGGGTCGATAGTCGCCAGCCAGCGTTCGACAGCCTGGCGCAGCGCTGTCGCTGAGGGTGCGCGCGAACCCACGGCGTTGACTTCGATGTCCAGGAAGAAGGCGTCCGAAGGCGTCCTATCGAGCAGGTCATACAGGGTATCGAGTCGTCGCTGCGCCGCCCGCTCCGCGGTCGAGGGACTCGCCAGCGTGCCTTCGAGCAGGAAGGGGTTGGATGCGACCGCGCGAAAGTCTGGGCGGCGGCTCGAGTCCTCAACCGCCGGGTGGAACTCGGGACCATACCCGCAGCGGCGCAGCACCTCGGCGAGATAGAGCTCCCAGAACGCACCGAGGAACTCATAGTTGTCGTCTGACCGCAGACGTGGCACCAGCTCGCGGCGCGCGGGCGCGGGTAAGAATTCTGCCCAGGCCATTGACATGGATTTCGTCGCGGGTGGATGATCGAGCAGGCACCTAGGGAAGAGTCTGGTGTCAAGGCTTCGTTATCTCGCGGCCGTCTGCTTCGCTTTGGGATTGGCATACCAGCCAGGGTTGGTGCTCGCGACTGACACGGCGGCGTGCAGCGAATACGGCATCGTGAACCGAGAGATGGGATACCCTCGGACTATTGGAGCGGCAACCGCTACGCGGTGAGAGCCACTCTGAGTGCCCGTCACCTCGACCTGTGCAGTCAGCCCAGGCGCGGGGAGGGGACACGTCAGTCGCGTGGGTAGCGATCCAGGGTCCGGCCTCGCTCGTAGGCAACATCGTCCAAGTCGGGTTTGGTAAGTGCTATCCCATCACCCAAGCCGGCAACTGCAATTCGCTGACTTCTGATCACGATTTCTACGCGTACGGACGCGATCCGTCCTCGCCCGGCTGCTCTGGGTATTCCCCGATCTACCCAATTGGGCATTGGGACACCCATTGGGGAGGGGGTGGTGTCTACTCGGTCCGTGAGTTCAGCGCCAAGGACTTCTGGATCGACGCGCCGAGTTGGTCCTTGTACCTGTCCTCAGGCACGATCTGTTGGACGAACGCAACAGTCGCGGTCACAACGGAGTCGTGGGACTACGGCGACGCTCTCGGCGGCGAGAGTACGGACCGGCTCGTGGTGAACCAAGCCCAGTTCAAGATAACGCCGAATGAGAACTGGCGGTCGCTGCCGGTCTCATGCAACGCACGGCAGGGGATAGACGCGAACGGCCACCCCTTTGCACTTGAGCAGATCTTCAAGTGCGCGGGCGGGTCAGGCTACATCGCGCTATACACCGACCGATGAAGCTACGTCGCAGGTCTGCATCGCATCGCTCCAAATGGCTGCCGTTGCTCCTTTGGCTCGGCACCTTCGCGGGAGTCCTGCTGCTCGCTGGGTCGTCGCTCGGCGCCGAGCCCGCCTCGCAGACATTCACGAGTTGCGACGGGGCAGCGGCGCCGGCGGCAGTCATGGCCGAATTCGACGTATCGGCAGGTTCTGACCTATTCCTGCACTTTCCCGCGCTTGGCATCACCCCCGAGATAAGCGACCCGAGCGGTCCGCTCCACAACGGCCCGCTTCACGTCCGTGCGATCCGCGGCCCAGTTTGCAACCTACCGGTATTCGTGCCGCTGGGGCCCGCTGGCACCGCTCCCAAGGCTGGGAATCTGATCCTGGTGACCCGCCCCGACGGAGACCTTTGGGTGTTCGGCTACGGAGACTTCAGCACGTACGTACCATAGGGCTGGCCATTCCACCAGAGTCGAGACAGCCCCTCTCATTGCCAAGAAGCGCCGCTAACCGCGCGGCGCTAGACCTGCCTGATTCCAAGGGGGTTCCGAAAGGACCTCGTTTCGGCAGGGGCCGAAAGCTGCCCCCCTCGAGCTCGGACCTGGACGCCGCTGACACCAGCCTTTTCGGTGCGCGCGGGTGGATCTCATCCGCGTAACCTTCTAGTCCCGGGGGTGGCATTGGGATGCGTGACGACGGTAGAGACGATTCCGAGCAGCGGGCTGATGGGCTCATCCTAGAAGGCGAGCCGCCCGGCTGGGGGCGACCGAGCTGGCTAGGCTTGGTCATCGCCGTGGTGATCTCCCTCGCCGCCGGTGCAGCCCTCGGATACGGTGTCCATGGCCCTGCGGTCCCTTCACCCAGTGCCCAGAGCTCGTCATCAGCGATGAGCCCTTCACCGGCCCCGACTGCGTTTGTGGCGAGCCCCTGCGACCTGCTGACCGCGGTGCCGTACGCCAGGCTGCCCACCTTCGCTACCAGGACCATCGCCACCAATCCATCCGCGGTGCCAGGCATGCGCAGCTGCGTGGTGCTGGACCCGGCCACCATGCACCGGTTCGCGCAGGTCATGCTGCGCCAGCTGCCGACGAGCCGGGCGGATTTCACCGTCGTCGCCGACGAGGTCTTCCAGGGTGACGAGGTTTCCCGTCCTCGTTCGGCACCACTCCGGGGCTGCTGATCCCGTGCAGCCACTTCTGGCCGACCTGCCACCCGGCGGCCGCCTTCGTCCAGGCTCCCTACTTCGTCATCGTGGCCCTGGAGCCGGGGGTGGGGGACGTCAGCCTCGTCAGATCCCTCGCGACCGGGCTGCTGGGGATGGGGTTCGCCGGCGCCCAGCCCGGACCGTCTCCGACGGCGAAGGCAACCCCCGCGATCCCGATCCTCACCACGCCCGCCCCGCCAGGGGCCGATGCCACCTGGACGGGCTTGTTCTGGCAGCAGCTCCCGGCGAGCGATGGGCTCGCGAGCGTCGCGTTCACGCTGCGCTGGTCAGGCGGCTTCGAGGCGGTGGCCGCCGTCCGACGGCTGCGGGGGCCAGCCGAACCCCGGTCTGGTTCTCGCCCGACGGCGTGCTGTGGCGACCACTGGATGCGAGCGTGTTCGGGGACTCGACGTTCGTCGTCGGGATGGCCTCGCGAGCCGGCACGTTGGTCGCCCTCTCCGTGCAGGCCGGCACGAACGGCTGCGCGCCGGACGGGGACTGCTGGAGCATCCGGGGGCCGATCCAGGCCTGGACCTCGACGAATGGCACCGACTGGACCGGCCAGCCCGGGCTGGACCTGGCACTGCCCGCCAACGGCGACACGCCGCACCTGGTTGCCGGACCCGCGGGGTTCCTGGCGGTGGCTCCCGGTCCGACGGATCTCGCCAGCCCAACCACCGCGGTGAGCTCTCTTGATGGTGTCAGCTGGCAGACGCTCCCCGTCGGCACCTTCCCGGCCGGCTTCCAGCTCGCCGATGTGGCCGGGACCTCGGCGGGCTACCTGGCGGTCGGCACCCACCAGACCGACCCCGACCACCATGACGCCGCGATCCTGTGGTCAACCGATGGGCAGCACTGGTCGACCGCCTCGATGCAGGTTGCCTGGGGAGGGGGCACCGCCCTGGCTGCCACGAGGCCGAGCTCCGTCGCCCTGGTGGTGGTCGCCGGCCGCAATGGGTTCATCGTCACTGGCGGCGCTGGAGGAGCTCCCGGCGCAGCGCTGTGGTGGCAGTCAGATGATGGTCGGCACTGGCGACAGCTCAG
The DNA here is from genome assembly GCA_963773405.1 of uncultured Chloroflexia bacterium. Lineage (GTDB taxonomy): Bacteria > Chloroflexota > Limnocylindria > QHBO01 > QHBO01 > CAVXEH01. The sequence continues at coordinate 35,500 of CAVZAQ010000005.1, forward strand.
CGGCTACCCACCCCTCGGGGCGTGGCCGGGCGAAGGCGAGGGCGCGGGCGGACAGCCCCACGGGGTGCTACTCGGCGATGGTCAACGGATGATCGCCGTCCGCGGCGGTCCGGACGCAGGCGCATGGAGTTCAACGGACGGGAGGACCTGGACGAAACTGGTCGTGAATGAGGGTGGGAACCTGCCGACTGAGCAAGCGACCACGGCCACGCTCTTCCCCGGTGGTGTCCTGCTCTCCGACGGGACTCACAGCTGGTATGGGCGGGCGACGACGGGTGGCTAGCAATGCCCCGGCAGCGACAACGGCAGCAACAGGGGCGAGGTTCGGCGGCCAATGGATCAGGGCTATCGGCCTCGGTGAGCGTGGCGACGCCGTCGGCGGACGCCCACGGACGCTATGGCGGTCCCTGCAAAACCGCGTACCGAGCGAGGTTTCGCTCAGGCGGTGAGCGCCAACAGGATGCGCTCGGGGAGCACGATCCGGCATTTGGTACCTGCCGGGTCAAGTCCTCTCGCCCCGACCAGATCGACCAATCGAGATTGATTGGTCCCCAGCCCCGAAGGCTGCATCCCATCCGTGGGCCTTCGCGCTGGCGGTCAGCGTGAACGAGAAGTCGTTCGCCCCCAGCTCGTCGATCCTCCCGAACACGGCTTCCGCGATCCTGTGCCGCCCGGCACAGTGGCCGCTACGCTTATGACCGTGGAGATCCGAGGGATGCCGCTCGACGCCCGCCTGGCCGACGTTCGGCTCCAACTCGACCATCCGCCCGGCGTCGTCCTCGGCGTGTTGCGCTTGCCGCTCCTCGATCCGCTCCTCGACGACATCGAGAGCGCGTTCGACGCCGCAGGGAGCGAGGCGCCGCCCAATCCGGCGCTCGTGGCTGAGATCGAGCGGACGGTCCAGCTCCTGTCGGAGCGGATGCTCGGCATGGCCGCAGAAGCGCTCAGCCGCCGCGGGCGACTCGTCGAGCTTCTGCGCCGATCCAATGCCGGCGAGCTCCCGGCGATCGCCTTCGACGACGCCGACGCATTCGGGGCCGAGCTTCGGACGATGCTCGGAACCGACCGTCCCTTCGCCTGGCGCTCGGCTACCTGCATCCGCTCGTCATCCGCGCGACGGCCGTTGCTCCGCCGCCGCGCTGGACGACCGAGGCCCGCCGGGTGCTCGCGACGGCGGGCGCCGTGAACCTTTCCGGGGCGATCAGGCGAACGCTCGCGAGCCTCCTGCGGTCCGACATCGTCAGCCGCCCGGACATCCTCGTCGGTGGGCTCCGACTGGCGAACCAGCGGCTGGCGCGCGGGTTGCTCTGGTTCGCCTCGGTTGCGCTCGACGCGCCCGCCGAGCTCATCGGGTCAGTCGGCGTGCGGATGGGCACGTCCGGCCGGAACGACGCCGTCGTCCGCGACACCGCCGTCGCCAATACGTGCGCCGCGTTGCTCGGCGCATCGGACGATCCGGGTGCGGCCGCCCAGCTCGCCACGATGCGCGATCCGGGTGACGAACCGGAATGTCCTGAAGCAGGTCGATCGGGCGCTCGAGGTGGTCGCGGCGCGGGCCGGGATCGAGGTCGCGACCGTCATCGAGCTTGCCCTCCCGACGTTCGGCCTCGGGTCAGAGGGGCGCCTCGAGCTGCCCATCGATGGTACGACGGCGGTGATCGCGGTAACCGCCGACGCGACCGTGCGGCAGGTCTGGCGCCAGGCCGACGGCATCGATCTGGACCGGCCGCCGGCGGCCCTCGCCACGGCCCATCCCGCCGAGGTCGCCGAGGTTGCGGAACGTGTCGCCGCCATCCGGTCTGCCATCGTCGAGGAGCGCCGGCGGATGGAGGACCGGCTGGCCTCGAGTCGGAGCTGGCCGGAACCACTATGGCGATCCCGCTACGCGGATCATCCGATCGGCCGGGTCTTCGGCTGCCGGCTGATCTGGCAGGTCGGCTCGAAGGGCGAGGCGGGGACCGCCGCGCGATACCGACGGGGACGGGTGGATCGGCGTCGACGGCCGTCGACTGGGCGTCGGCGCGGCATTCGAGGTCCGTCTCTGGCACCCGGCAGACGCCGCGAGATCGAGATCGCAGCTTGGCGGGCAACGCTCGCCGCCGCGGCCATGGAGCAACCGGTGAAGCAGGTCCACCGCGAGGTCTTCCGGCCCGTTCCGCGTGACCTCGGCCTGGCCGCCGACCGCCGGTTCGCGGGACGCGTCGTGGAGCACGGGCATCTGCGGGCCCTCCTGCGCGGCCGCGGCTGGGCGGTCCCCGCGCTCGGTGCCTGGGACCAGGGCGACGAGGCGACAGCCGTCCGGGCGTTCGAGGACGGACTTGCGGGCGGAGCTCCGATACCAGGCCGTCGAGGAGGTGCCGACCGGGACGCGCCAGGAGCGCGCCCGCCTCGTCGCGGTGCGGTTCCGGTCAGCTTCGGGTGCCGATGAGCGGTCCAGGTGCCGCTCTCGGCGGTTACGCCGCGGGTCTTCTCGGAGGGGATCCGTGACGTCAGCCTGGTCGCGGTCGTCGCTTCGGAGGCGGGGCCCGACTGACGGCTCCAGCCGCGATCAGGATGAGGACATCGGGCGCGCGTGACGTACATCCCCAATTGGGACTGGGCAAGGGGGTCGACACTCCGGATCGAGAACCGCGCTCTCGGCGGTCGCGTGGTGCGCGGGCCAGAGGTGGATCTCGCTGACTCGGCCGATCTGCACGTCGCGACCTCGGATGTCCATGAACGTCAGTATCACCCGTGATACACTCACGCCATGGATACGGTGACGATTCGCGAGCTGCGCAACCATGGCGGAGACGTGGTCGACCGGGTCGAAGCGGGTGAGCGCGTGACGGTGACCCGTGACGGCCGCCCGGTCGCCGAGCTCCGACCCCTCCGTGCGCGGGGGATCGCAGCCGCGAGGCTCCTCGAGCGCTGGCGACGCCTGCCGGCGGTCGAGGCTGACGCACTCCGCCGCGACATCGACGCTGCGCTCGATCAATCACTGTGAGCGATCCCGAAGGCCTCCTGGACACCAGCGCGCTGCTGACGCTCCGCCGTCTGCCGGATGCGTCCGCCCTTCCCGATGTCGCGCTGATCTCTGCCATCACCCTGGCGGAGCTTTCCATCGGACCCCTGGTGGCCACCGACGACGCGGAGCGTGCCCGTCGCCTGGCCCACGTCCAGCAGGCCGAGGCCGACTTCGATCCCATCCCGTTTGATGCCGCTGCCGCCCGGGCCTTCGGGATCGTTGCCTCGGCATACCGACAATCAGGACGCAAGCCGGCCGCCCGCGCCTTCGACGCGCTGATCGCCGCCACCGCCATCGCCAACGGCCTGCCGCTCTACACGGCGAATCCCGTCGACTTCGCAGGGATCGACGATCTGGTGGTGCGAGCCATCCCCCCGCCGGACCCCGCAGCGTGAGGCCCCATCGCGATGTCATCGCATCGGCCTCGAGTTCGTTCCTTCCCTAACCCGTCTGTGCGAGCCAGCGATCCGCGCCGATCAGCGTCCAGCCGAGCGTTCGTGAACGGACGCTAAGGTCGGTGATGGAGGTTCGACTCCTCTTGCACCGACCAGAACATCCGTTCGACTCTGAGCTTCAGCGGCGGTGGCCTAGACGATCGCCCGGCGGCGGGTCCCGACCTCCCGCGATCGGCACAGCCCCAACGAGGTGACCCCGCTGCTCGTCACGCCTGGCTTTCGCTACTCGACGACAGCCGCGGGGCGGCGCGCAGGATGAGCCGAGGGACATGCCGCCGCCGGATGGGTCGCCCCAGGGCCTCCTCGAACAGGTCCGAGGCGCGCAGAACTTCGTCCGTCTGCTCGTGGAGTTGGGGCCGTTGCGGCAGGGTCTCGACCAAAGGCCGATTCAATCTATCCTGCGGCACGGTCAACCCCTTGCCGCACGGAGGCACTGACCACTAGAATGACCTCATGACCATAAAGATGACCGCTACCCAGGCAAAGGCCAAGATTCTGTCCCTCCTCGACGACGTGGCAGCCGGCCAAGAGGTGGAGATCACAAAGCACGGTCGGACCGTAGCGCGGCTCGTGCCGGCTGTCGGTCCTCACGCGTTGAGGGGAAGCCTCGCTGGGGTGGCCATGACCGCTGGACGGGAGGAGGACCTCTTTACGACCGGAGCGAGCTGGGAGTTGACATGAGCACCGTGGTGCTCGACAGCCACATCGTCCATTGGTGGTCTGCCGAACCCGATCGCATAAGCGTTACCGCCGCCAAGGCCATCGGTGGCGCGGATGAGCTCGCGGTGGCCGACATCACGTGGTTCGAGCTCGCCTGGCTTGCCCACCACGAAAGGATCGTGGTGACGATCCCAATCGTTTCCTGGCTCATGCAGCTGGCCACCCAGGTCCGGACGATTCCGGTGACGCCGGCGATCGCCAGCGCGGCGGTCAGCCTGCCGTCATCTTTTCCGGGCGATCCGGCCGATCGCTTGATCTACGCGACGGCGATCGAAAACGGCTGGCAGCTGGTGACCAAGGACCAGAGGTTGCGGGAGCACCACCACCCCCATCCTGTGGCCGTCTGGTAGGGACGCTTCACCCATCCGCATCAGCCACCGATCCGCGTCGGCCAGGCTGCAAGGACTCCAGGCCGATAGTCGAGACGGTGGTGTAATCCTTGATGTAGGACATGATCCGCTCCATGGGGCCTAGGAGGAGAACCTGCGGCGGTACGTGATCACCGCGAGGACGTACGCGACGATGAGGATGCCCACGCACCAGGCGAGGGCGATCCAGATGTCGGTGCCGACCGGCTGCTGGGTGAACAGGTCGCGGATCGCGTTGACGATCGACGTCACCGGCTGGTTCTCGGCGAAGGCGCGCACCGGGCCGGGCATGGTGTCGGTGGGCACGAAGGCCGAGCTGATGAACGGCAGGAAGATGAGCGGATAGGAGAAGGCGCTGGCACCGTCCACCGACTTCGCGGTCAGGCCGGGGATGACGGCGAGCCAGGTCAACGCCAGGGTGAACAGGATCAGGATGCCGGCGACCGCCAGCCAGGCCAGCATGCCCGCCGGCGAGCGGAAGCCCATGAGCAGGGCGACCAGCACGACGACCACGAGCGAAACGAGATTGGCGACCAGCGAGGTCAGCACGTGCGCCCACAGCACGGACGACCGCGCGATGGGCATGGACTGGAATCGCTCGAAGATGCCGCTCTGCATGTCCAGGAAGAGGCGGTAGGCGGTGTAGGAGATGCCCGATGCGATCGGTGATGAGCAGGATGCCGGGCAGCAGGTAGGTCACATACGAATCGGACCCGGAGTTGATGGCGCCGCCGAACACGTAGACGAACAGCAGCATGAAGGCGATCGGCATGATCGTGGTGGTGATGATGGTGTCCAGGCTGCGCGTGATATGGCGCAGGGATCGTCCGGTCAGGACGGCGGTGTCGCCGAAGAAATGCGTGGTCATGGCTGTTCCCTACCTGCCCTTGCGTTGGTGCTGTCGGTGCCGTCGCTGCTGCCCTGCCCTGTCGCCGACGATGGCCAGGAAGACGTCCTCGAGGGTCGGCTGCTTCTCGACGTACTCGACCCTGGCCGGCGGGAGCAGCTGCTTGAGCTCGGCGAGCGTGCCGTTCACGTTGATCCGACCCTCGTGAAGGATCGCGATCCGGTCGGCGAGCTGTTCGGCCTCCTCGAGGTACTGCGTCGTGAGCAGCACGGTGGTGCCCTGTTGGGCGAGCTCCTTGACGGCCTGCCACACCTCGATGCGCGCCTCGGGGTCGAGCCCGTTGGTCGGCTCGTCGAGGAAGATGAGCGGGGGATTTCCGATCAGGCTCATCGCAATGTCGAGGCGGCGGCGCATGCCACCCGAATACGTCGCCACCCTCCGCGCGGCCGCGTCGGTCAGCGCGAAGCGCTCGAGCAGGCTATCCGCGATCTCCCCGGGATCCTTGAGGTGCCGCAGCCGGGCGATCAGCACGAGATTCTCCCGTCCGCTGAGAATCTCGTCGACCGCAGCGAACTGTCCGGTGAGGCTGATGGACTCGGCGCACGTCGGCAGCCTGGGTGGCGACATCGAAGCCATTCACGCTGGCAGACCCCGCATCGGCCTTGAGCAGCGTGGAGAGGATGTTCACGATCGTGGTCTTGCCCGCCCCGTTGGAACCGAGCAGGGCGAAGATGCTGCCCCGCGCCACGTCGAAGTCCACGCCGCGCAGCACTTCAGCTCCTTGTACGACTTCTCCAGGCCCTGCACGCGGATCGGCCTGCGGTCTTGCTGTCATCGCCGATCGGCTCTCGGTCCTCATCGGTGTTATCACCGTCAGCATACGGCGTAGACGATAGCGGCAGTCTAGGTATGCGGCGTATACTTGTCAAGCCATGAACCAGGCAGGACGCCACAGGGCGCGGGCAGCCGCGAGGACGGCCCGGCCTGACGCGTGAGGCCGTCGTGGCCCGGGCCCTCGAGATCGGCACTGCGGAAGGCCTCGAGGCGGTCAGCCTGCGGCGCCTCGCGCATGAGCTCGGGGTCACGCCGATGGCCCTCTACCGCCACGTTCGTGACAAGCAGGACCTCATCAACGCCATGACCGAGGTCGTTCTCGAGGGGCTGGACTCCACGGTCGATTCCGAATCCGACATGACCTGGACCGAGCGGATGCGCCTGGCGATCGACAGCTACAAGGAGCAGATCGAGGCGCGCCCGCTTGCCCTTCCTCTCATGATCGCCTACAACGGCGATGGGCCCCCTGCGTTCTGGAAGTTCCTCGAGGACCTCCTTGGCGTCCTGCTCGACGCGGGGTTCGGGCGGCGCGAGGCGATCGTCCTGATCCGCATGCTCTCCAACCTCCTCGCCGGGTACCTGCTGCTCCTCCGCCAGGGCGCGCCCGTGCCGCTCGACGCCCACCAGCGCGACCTGCTGCGACGGAGGTTCGCGCTCGTCCAGCTGAGCCTGCCGCCCGACGAGTTCCCGAACCTGCTCGCAAGCGCGGAGGACACGGCGGAGGTGTGGCTCAGCGACCCCGACCGCTGGTGGCAGGACACGGTCGACCTGATCACGTTCGGCCTGGAGCGGATGCTTGAGCGTCGCCACGACGGATCGCAGCCAACGGAAGGGGCCCCGTAACCCTGCGCCGATAGGCACAATGCCGGCGTGCAGACCCTGCCCTCCCTCGACCGCGATGCCCGGCTGCTCTTCACGACCCGCGCCCTGCGCATGTTCGGGTACGGCTTCGTGTCGGTGGTGCTCGTCCTCTACCTGGCGGCGCTGGGCATCCATACCGCCGCCATCGGCCTGCTCCTGACGCTCACGCTCGCCGGCGACGCGGCGATCTCGCTCTGGCTCACCACGCACGCGGACCGGGTCGGCCGCCGCCGGGTGCTTCTCGTGGGTGCCATGCTCATGGGCCTGGCCGGCCTCGGGTTCGCGGCGACCGACCTGTTCCCCGTCCTCGTCATCGCCGCGACGATCGGAGTGATCAGCCCCAGCGGCAACGAGGTGGGCCCCTTCCTCGCCGTCGAGCAGGCATCGCTGGCCCAGACCATCCCGGACTCGCGCCGGACCGGCGTGTTCGCCTGGTTCAACCTGGTCGGCTCCTTCGCCACCGCCACCGGCGCGCTCGCCGGCGGGGGGCTGGCCGGCGGCCTCATGGCCATTGGCCTCGGGTCGGTCGACGCGTATCGGGTCGTCATCCTCGCCTACGCCGCCCTGGCCCTTGCCCTCGCCGCGCTGTTCGCCGGGGTGTCACCCGCCGTGGAGGCTCCGGATGCGCCGGACATGACCGTGGCGCGGCGGCTGGGCCTCCATCGCTCGCAGGGGACCGTGGTCCGCCTCTCGGCTCTCTTCGCGCTCGACGCCTTCGGCGGCGGGTTCGTGGTGCAGAGCCTCATCGCGTACTGGTTCCACCTGCGATTCGGGGCGCAACCGGGGCTCATCGGGGCCATCCTGTTCGGTGCGAACCTGCTGGCCGGGATCTCTGCCCTGCTGGCGGCGCGGATCGCCGCTCGCATCGGGCTGATCCGAACCATGGTCTTCACCCATCTGCCTTCGAACGTCCTGCTCATCGCGGTCCCGCTCATGCCGACGCTGCCGCTCGCCGCGCTCGTCCTGCTGCTCCGTTTCTCCATCAGCCAGATGGACGTGCCGACCCGGCAGTCCTACACCATGGCGGTCGTCGCCCCCGACGAGCGCTCGGCGGCCGCCGGCGTGACGGGGATCGCACGCTCGGTCGGGGCCGCGCTGGCTCCCCTCGCCTCGGCTCCGCTCATCGGCGGCGTGGCGTTGGCCGGGCTGCCGTTCGTGATCGCCGGAAGCCTCAAGATCGCCTACGACCTGCTCCTCTATCGAAGCTTCGTGTCGAGACCGGCGCCGGAGGAGGAGACCCGGGACTGAGCCTGCGCTGAGCGTCAGAGCGCGGGGGTCTCCCTCCGGGTGCGGTCGAGCGGTGGCGGCGTTCCGTCGCAGATTGCTGGCAGCGCGGCGGGTTACGCCGGGACCAGGACCGGTGGTTCAGCGGCTACCCGCGGGATCGAGAGGGGCGCCGGCTCCTGGAGCTTCCCATCGCGCACGCGGACGATCCGGTCGCACGCGTCGCCGACCTCGCTGTCGTGCGTCACGAGGATGATTGTCTGGTCGTGCGTCCGGTTGAACTCGCGAAGCATGTGGAGCACCTCCGCAGAGCGCTCCGAGTCAAGGTTGCCGGTCGGCTCGTCGGCGAGGATCAGGGAGGGCTGGTTCACGAGGGCTCTTGCCAGGGCCACCCGCTGCTGCTCTCCTCCGGAGAGCTCCGCCGGGCGGTGACCGCCGCGATCGGCCAGCCCCACCAGTGCGAGCGAGTCGAGTCCCGCAGCCTTTGCCTGCGAACCCCGGATGCCCGCATAGTCGGCGGCCAGCAGGACGTTCTCGAGCGCGGTGAGCGTCGGAACCAGGTTGAAGTCCTGGAACACGAAGCCCATCCGGCTCGCCCGCATGCGGGTCCGTTCACTGTCCTTGAGCCCCACCATGTCGCGCCCGTCGAAGCGCAGCTCGGGAGGCGGCCCTCCGTTCTGGTCAGGGCCATGCAGCAGGCCCAGGATGTGCATCAGGGTGCTCTTGCCGGAGCCGGACGGTCCCATGATCGCGATCATCTCGCCGCGCTCGACGGTGACGTCCACACCGCGCAGCGCCTGAACGCTGTTGTGCCGGCTCAGCCGGTAGGTCTTCCGCAGGTTGCGGCCTTCGAGAAGTGGCATCGTTCGCTCTCCGAATCGCTGCGCGGTGGTCATTCGTAGCGCAGCGCGGTGATTGGGTCGAGCCGCGCTGCGCTGAGGGCCGGAACGAATCCAGCGAGTGCCCCGAGGACTGTGGCGTACAGGATCGCCGTCACGGCGGTCCCGACCGTAAGCTGGAAGAGGACGGTGCCCGACGAGCGGCCGGCCTCGTTGCCGAAGATCACGACGACCGCCCCCAGCGCGAGCCCCAGCGTTCCACCGATGAAGCCGATGAGGGCCGACTCCGCGACCAGCTCACGGACGATCCGGAACCGGCTTCCGCCGATCGCGCGCTTGATGCCGATCTCGCGCGTCCGTTCCGCGATGGCCATGGCCATGGTGTTGATCACCGACAGGCCACCCACCACCAGGCTGATGAGCGCGATGCCGACCAGGATCGCGTTCAGCATCGCTGTCGCGGACCCGATCTGCTCGTCGAAGTCCTTGCCGGTCATCGTCGCCACGTCGGGAAGCGTTCGGCGAATCTGTGCCGCCACGGTCTCCGGATCCGCCCCATCCTTGAGGTAGACGACCATGGAGGTCGCCACCTGGTTCGCCGAGACACCCTGCTGGACGATGGGTGGGAGGGAGGCGACCAGCAGCTGCTGTGCCGCCCTCATGGGAACCATCGCCTCCTGGTCAGGGGCCGTCAGGGTCGGCTCCAGGATTCCCACCACGGTGAAGGGAACCCCTCGCAGCTCGATCGTATCGCCCACCTGCTTCTCGTACTTCTGGGCGATGTCCGACCCGAGCACGGTGACGCTCTGGCCCTCGTCGGAGGTCGCGAGCCCGCGGCCGGTCGCGTAGGTCGTCTCGAAGGTCTCGCGTCCCTGGGTCGCGCCGGGGACCTGGCCGCCGATCATGGGCGGCACGCCCATCGACACGCCGGATGGCTGCTCGTCCATGAGCATCATCACGGTCGGGACCACGACGTCGATGCCGGGCACAGCAGTGAGCTGGTCGGCCACGGCGAGAGACATCGGCGCGGCGCTGAAGCCGCCGGTCCCGCCGGAGCTGTCGCTGACGATGACCTTGTCGGCGTAGTACGAGCTGCCGCCCTGGACCAGGGCGGTGATCTTGTTGGCCATGGACCCGAAGACCACCAGGGCCCATATGCCGATGGTGATGCCAAGGACGGTCAGCGTGGTCCGCAGCTTCCGCCGTCCAAGGTTGCGCAGGTAATGCATCGCGACGTTCTCCCATCCGATCGCGGAGCGCCAGCCTCGGCCAGCGAGATCCTGATTCGGCGCCGCTCTCGCGTAAAGGTCCATTGGTACCGTTGTGCGAGCCACGTTCCTGTTGTTGCCACGGTGAGATTCGGGACCGTCTGCACCGTCAACGCGATGCTGTCGATGGGCACGACCACAGCCATCAGAACGCCTAGATCGCAGGCGGCGGGTGGGACCCCGATCGAACGCCACCCGCAGGCTGAACTGTGAAGGAACCTGCATCGTGACCATCGTCCTGGACGCCGCGATGCGCCATGCGGGGGGCTAGCCAAAGCTAGGACCTTTGTACTAGGGTACCTGCCAGAACCGCGATGCTAACCCGAGCAATGCGGTGCAGGGGAGGTGCCCATGACCCCGCGCCGACTGTCTGTTTCGCTGTACGTGTCCGCCGATGGCCGGGCCCAGCGCTCGCGACGCGCTTCGACCCTTCTCGTGCTCCTGGCGTTCCTCGTCGCCGTCGCATCACCCAACATTGCGCCTCGGATCGCCCAGGCCGCCGTCACCGATGCTGACCTCACGATCTACCAGAGCGCCCCGTACGATGTTGCCACCGGCGCGGACTTCTCCTACCTGATCGAGCTCTCCAATGGAGGCCCCGCAACTGCCACCGGCGTCACGGTGACGGACACCCTGCCGTCCGGCGTCACGTTCGGCAGCGCTGCGCCCACACAGGGCACATGCGGCGTGTCCGGCGGCGTCGTGACCTGCGATCTCGGATCTGTGAGCACAGACACCTTCCCGACCGTGACACTGAACGTCACGGCACCGTCGACGACCGGCGACATCACGAACTCGGCCACCGTGCAAGGCGCCGAATTCGATCCAAACACTGCCGACAACGCGGCCGACTGGACGACGACGGTGTTTGAGCCGCAGGTTGACCTGTCCGTCTACGCCTACACGGATGTCTCGCCCGTGGTCACCGGCGCGCCATTGACCTACACCGTCGAGGCGGGCAACTCCGGCACCCTCGATGCTACCGGGGTCGTCCTCACCGACACGCTCCCTGCCGGCGTTGCATTCCAATCCGCATCCGCCGGGTGCACACAAGCTGCCGGCGTCGTCACCTGCACGCTGGGAGATCTGGCAGCATCGGATTTCGCGCAGGTCGAGATCGCGGTTGTGGCTCCGGCCAGCCCGGGCACGATCACGAATTCAGTCGAGGTGACGGCGGACCAGGCGGACGCCTATCCGGACGACAACACGACGTCCATTGATACCGAGGTCGTGGCGCCCAGCGCGGACCTGTCGATCTACCAGTTCGATTCGGCCGATCCGGTTGGCACCGGCGACAGCGTCACCTACACCGTCACGGTTGACAACGGAGGCCCTCTCGACGCGACCACCGTGACGATGACCGACTCGTTGCCGACCGGCTCGACGTTCGTGTCCGCCACGCCCACCAGTGGGTCGTGCGGCGAGGCCGGAGGGATCGTCACCTGTGGCCTCGGCACCATCGCCTACTTTGGCAGCGTCAACGTGGATGTCACGGTTACCGCTCCGGGGACACCTGCCACGATCACGAATTCGGTCGACGTGTCGGCGGACCAGGACGACACCGACCTCTTGAACAACAGCTCGACCGAGAACACCCAGGTCGTCATTCCGGCGGCGGATCTGGCGGCGACGAAGTACGACAGCCCCGACCCGGTTGCGCCAGGCGGCGACGTGACCTACACGGTCGACGTCACGAACCTGGGTCCGGTGACGGCCACCGGGGTGACGCTGGTCGACACGCTGCCGGGGGCCGCTACATTCGTTTCTGCCGAACCGGCCCCGTCGTGCGCGGAAGCCGGTGGGACGGTCACCTGCGACCTGGGGGATATGGGCGCATCCAGCTCGCAGATCGTGACGATGGTGGTTACCGCGCCGAGCTTCGAGACCACGCTGTCGAGCGCCGCCAGCGTTTCCGCGTCTTCTCCGACCGATCCCGACCTGTCGAACAATGACGTCATCGAGACGACCGCCGTTCGTACGCCGACCTGCACCTCCAACACGCTGGCGCCGAATGACGATGGGTCCACCGGCCTCGTCGACATCGGCTTCGCGATCAACTTCTTCGGCAGCGACTACTCGCAGCTGTACGTGAACAACAACGGGAACGTCACGTTCAGCGGTCCGCTCGGGACCTTCACCGCCGAGCCCATCGTGGGTACTGGCACGCCGATCATCGCGCCGTTCTGGGCGGATGTGGACACCCGTGCCAGCGGCTCGGCGCCGGTCACCTATGGACAGACCACGTTCGAAGGGCACGCTGCGTTCTGCGTCGAATGGAGCGGGGTTGGCTACTACGGCATACAAGACGATCTGCTGAACGACTTCGACCTCCTCCTGGTGGATCGCTCGGACGTTGCGGCCGGCGACTTCGACATGATCTTCACCTACCGCCAGATCGAGTGGGAGACCGGCGACGCCAGCGGCGGCGTGGGCGGCTTTGGCGGCACCTCCGCGCGTGCCGGCTACTCGAATGGCAACCCAGCCGACGCGAACGGGTCCCTTGAGCTTCCGGGATCCGCAGTGAATGGGGCCCTGCTGGACTCGAATCTGGCCACCGGCCTGATCCACAACATGCGCAACAGCACCACGCCTGGCGTCTACGTTTTCCCGGTTCGCAACGGCGCTCCGCCGGTGCCCACCGCGGACCTGGAGATCGCCAAGACCGATGTCGCAGATCCCGTCGACAGCGGGGCGGACATCACCTACACGATCACTGTCACCAACCACGGTCCTGACGCTGCGACTGGCGTGACCATGAGTGACACCCTGGCGCCCGAGCTGACCTACCTTTCGGCCGATTCGGACGTGGGGACCTGCTCAGAGGCAAGCGGAACGGTGACGTGCGATATCGGCAGCCTGGCGCCGGGCGCCGTCGCCACCATCACGCTGGTCGTGACGGCCCCCGTCGTTGGCACCAACACCGATGTGACCAACTCGGCGACCGTGACCGGCGACCAGGCCGATTCGAATACGGTCAACAACACGGCCGCGCAGACCACCACGGTCACCGGGCCGAACAACCCGCCGACCGCGACGGATGATGACGTGACGACCAACGAGACGCGGCCCGCCGTCATCGACGTGCTCGCCAACGACACTGACCCCGACCTCGATACGCTCGCCGTGACGAGCAACACCGGCTCCCGCAAATGGGACGGTCGACTGCTCTTCCGGGACCGAATGCACCTACACGCCCGATGCCGGCTACATCGGCGGAGATACCTTCGACTACACCGTTTCAGACGGAGAGCTGACTGACGTCGGCACCGTGACGATCACGGTCCTTGCCTGCCCGATCCTGGCTGATGCGATCGATGGCGGCGGCATCGTCACCGGCCAGCAATGGATCGCATGCAGCTCGGCCGGCGCGTCCGCTGCCACCGACGTCCATCCCACCCATATGACGCCGGACGGGACGACTCTTGGTCTGATGACCACCGGCACCGCGGCCGGCGTCGAGAGCACCGACCCCGGCACCTTCCTGTCGACAGCCAATGGTCTTTCGCTGCGCGGTGCGCAGGACGTCTCGATCCTGAGGCTGGACCTGGCCGTACCCACGGGAATGAACTGCCTAGGCTTCGACCTGGTCTTCGGTTCAGAGGAGTACCCGACGTACGTCGGCGCGTTCAACGACGCGTTCCTGGCCGAGCTCGATACGTCGACGTGGTCCGTGGTCGGCAACGAAATTTCCGCCCCGGACAACTTCGCCTTTGACCACCTCGGAGGGGTGGTGAGCGTCAACGGCGCATTTTTCGACGCCTCCACGGTCGTCACCGATGCCGGCGTCGCCTACAACGGGTTGACCGGCCTGCTCGAGGTCCGGAGCCCTGTCACGCCCGGATCGCACGCGCTGTACCTCTCTATCTTCGATGCCAATGACGAGATCTACGACTCGGGCGCCTTTGTCGACCACCTCCTGGCATTCAACGCCCCTTCTGGTGAATGCACGGCAGGCGCCAACCAGCCGCCGTCCGCGGTCGCCGACTCATTCGGTCCGATCGAGGACTCGGTCGACAACTCCCTGGATGTCCTGGCCAACGACAGCGATCCCGACGCTGATCCGATAACCCTGAGCGCGGTCACCGTTGCCCCGCAGCACGGAACGGCCACCATTGACGCAGGCACTCAGCGGGTCCTCTACACCCCCGACGCCAACTACAACGGTCCTGACAGCTTCACCTACCAGATCTCGGACGGCCGTGGCGCCTTTGCGAGTGCGGTCGCAAGCCTCACCGTCCTGCCCGTCAACGACCAGCCCACCGCCACCGATGACGCCGTGACAACCGCACAGAACACGCCGCTCGACATCAACCTCGGTCCCCTGGTTGCCGACATCGAGACTGCGGACGCGGACCTCACGTACGAGATCGTCGACAGCCCACTGGATGGGACCTTGACCGGGTCCGGGCCGGTATTCACGTACGCGCCTGACGCTGGGTACGCCGGCGCCGACTCGTTCACCTATCGCGCCACCGATCGCGGCGACCCTGACAACTGCACTGGTGGTCTGCCGGCCTGCTCCTCGAGCCTGACCAGCACGACCCAGACTATCTCGATCGATGTCCTCGCAGGCACCTACACCCTGGACGTGGCCCTGGCCGGCAACGGCAGTGGCAGTGTCAGCAGCCTCCCGGCCGGCATCGACTGCGGCCTGACCTGCAGCGCGCCCTACAGTGCCGGCAGCAGCGTGACCCTGAGCGCCAGCCCGGATCCCGGCTCGCTGTTCAGTGGCTGGAGCGGTGACTGCTCCGGCACCGGCGACTGCATCCTGACCATGGATGGCGACCACAGCGTGACCGCCACCTTCGAGATCGACGCGCCGACCCTCACCGTCAACACCACCGACGACACCGATGACGGTGCGTGCACCGTCTCGCACTGCTCATTGCGCGAGGCGATCGCCTCCGCCAACGCGCAGGCCGGCACCGACACCATCAGCTTCGACATTCCCGGCAGCGGTCCGCACACCATCTCGCCGCTCTCGGCGCTGCCTGAGATCACCGACCCGGTGATCCTCGACGGCACGACCCAGCCAGGCTTCAGCGCCTGTGGATCGGGCGTCCTGATCGAGCTCGACGGCTCGCAGGCCGGCGCTGTCGACGGGCTCGACGTCTCGGCCGGTGCCAGCGTCATCCGCGGCCTGGCCATCAACCGCTTTGCCGGGCCGCAGCGCGCCGGCATTCGGCTCAGCGGCGCGGGCGGCAACCTGGTGGAGTGCAACCTGATCGGCACCGATCCGTCGGGCACCGCGGCCCTGCCCAACACCTGGGGACTCGCTGTGTCGAGCTCGCCGGACAACCAGATCGGGACCCCGGGGATGGGGAATCTCATCTCGGGCAACACCGAGATCGGCGTCGAGATCGAGGGTACAGCCGCAGCCGCCAACAACCGAGTGCAGGGCAACCTGATCGGGCTCGATATCACCGGCAGCGCCAGTCTCGGCAACGGCACGGGCGTAAGTGTCTTCGGGCCGGCCAACGGCATCGGGGGTTCCGGCGTCGGTGAGGGCAACGTCATCTCCGGCAACAGCTCTTATGGGGTGCATCTCAACTCGACCGGTAGCGTGGTCGCCGGAAACCAAATCGGCACCGATGTCAGCGGCCTCGTGGCGGTTCCCAATTTCGCGGGCGTCAACATCGTTGGCGCGGACAATACTGTCGGTGGATCGGTTGCCGGTTCGGGCAACTTGATCTCGGGCAACCAGCTCGACGGGGTCATCCTGCGCAGCACTGCATCTGGCAACGTGCTCGAGGGCAATGTCATCGGTTTGGACGCCGGCGGTGATACCGCGCTGGCCAACCGCTCCGGCGTGTGGCTCGATGACGCCACCACTAACCGCGTCGGCGGGTCGGCGCCTGGAGCCGGCAACGTCATCTCCGGAAACTCCACAGCCGGTGTCTTGGTTGATGGAACGGCAGCCGCCGGTAACGTAATTATCGGCAACAAGATCGGGACGTCCGTCGATGGAACGTCCGGTATCAGCAGCATCGCGCCTGGCGTCGTCATTTCCGGCGACGCCTCGGGCAACCAGGTTGGTGGCAGTGCGCCGGGTGAGGGCAACCTGATCGCCTTCAACGCGTTTGGGGTCGTAATCCTTACGGGATCGATCAACAACGCGATCCTGTCCAACTCGATCACGGACAACGTGGAGCTCGGGATCGACCTCCTCTCGCCCGGATCGGGGGTCACCCCCAACGACCCCGGGGACGCGGACAGCGGTGCCAACCAGCTACAGAACTACCCTGTCCTGACCTCGGCCACCACTGACGGCAGCACGACCACCGTGGCCGGGTCGCTGAACAGCACGCCCGACAGCACGTTCCAGCTGCAGTTCTTCGCCAACAGCGCCTGCGATGGCAGCGGCTTCGGTGAGGGTGAGCGCCTGCTCGGCTCGGACACAGTGATCACCAACGTCTCTGGTGACGTCGCCTTCGAGCTCAGCTACGCGATCGCCAGCAGCCTCGGCGAGGCTGTCACCGCGACCGCCACTGATGCCGCCGGCAACACCTCGGAGTTCTCGGCCTGCGCCACCGTCAGCGAGCCAGTGGTTCCGACCTACACCCTGGACGTGGCCCTGGCCGGCAACGGCAGTGGCAGTGTCAGCAGCCTCCCGGCCGGCATCGACTGCGGCCTGACCTGCAGCGCGCCTTACAGCGCCGGCAGCAGCGTGACCCTGAGCGCCAGCCCGGATCCCGGCTCACTGTTCAGTGGCTGGAGCGGTGACTGCTCCGGCACCGGCGACTGCATCCTGACCATGGATGGCGACCACAGCGTGACCGCCACCTTCAGCCTGCCGACCTACACCCTGGACGTGGCCCTGGCCGGCAACGGCAGTGGCAGTGTCAGCAGCCTCCCGGCCGGCATCGACTGCGGCCTGACCTGCAGCGCGCCTTACAGCGCCGGCAGCAGCGTGACCCTGAGCGCCAGCCCGGATCCCGGCTCACTGTTCAGTGGCTGGAGCGGTGACTGCTCCGGCACCGGCGACTGCATCCTGACCATGGATGGCGACCACAGCGTGACCGCCACCTTCAGCCTGCCGACCTACACCCTGGACGTGGCCCTGGCCGGCAACGGCAGTGGCAGTGTCAGCAGCCTCCCGGCCGGCATCGACTGCGGCCTGACCTGCAGCGCGCCTTACAGCGCCGGCAGAAGCGTGACCCTGAGCGCCAGCCCGGATCCCGGCTCACTGTTCAGTGGCTGGAGCGGTGACTGCTCCGGCACCGGCGACTGCATCCTGACCATGGATGGCGACCACAGCGTGACCGCCACCTTCAGCCTGCCGACCCTGCCATCCGCGGATCTTGAGGTCAGTCAGACCGATGCGCCGGATCCAGTGACCGGCGGGAACGCCCTGAACTACGCGGTGAGCGTCACCAATCACGGACCGGACGCAGCCACAAACGTCCTCGTGACGGACACCCTGCCTGCGAGCGTCACCTTCAACAGTGCCGAAGGGGCGGCGTGCACCTTTGCCTCCGGAGTCGTGACCTGCGTCATCGCAACCCTGGCACCCGGGGAGACGGTGACGGTTTCCATCACTGTCGGCTGCCCCGCGGTCACGACGGCCACCGTGGTGACGAACACGGTGTCCGTGAACGGCGATCAGGTGGATCCGAACGCGGCGAACAACCTTTCAACCGCCACGTCCACGATCGAACCCGCGACATCGAATCCCGACGCCGCCAGTGGTTGGATCACCGCTGCAGGCGGAACGGTCAGGACCGGCGGGCGCGGGGGGACATCGCGCGATGACCAGATGACCACCGAGGTGGCCGTGCCACCGGGCTACCCCGGTGAGGTGACGATCAGCGAAGGCCCGATCACCTCCTGCGCGAGCGGTTTCACGTGCTTTGGTCAGGAGGCGGACATCACCGCGCCGACCACAACCGCGGCACAACCACTACGCATCACCTTCCGATACCATCCCTCGGCCCTTCCCCCGTCCACCCAGCTGAACGAGATCGTGATATTCCCACGACGACGCACCGCTGCCACGATGTGACAGTACGAGCGGGATCGCTGCGCCTGATCCGTGCACGCTTTCGATCGCGCGGATTCGTGGTGAGATCACCATCGTCGTGCTCACCTCGACGAATGGAAGGTGGCGCGGCGGCTCCTGACGCCATGGGCGGTGGTCGGCGCCGCGCATTTGTGGGGATCGCCCGTCCTAGACTCGCAGCATGGTCATATGTCCGCAGTGCGGGGAGGCGAATCCCGATCGGTTCCGGATCTGCGGCATGTGTGGCTCGCAGCTCACGGTCCAAGCTGCACCACGCGAGGTGCGGAAGACCGTCACGGTCGTCTTTTCGGACCTGAAGGACTCCACCGCCATTGGCGAACGCCTCGACACTGAGTCCGTTCGCGAAGCGCTGACCTTCTACTTTGCTGAGATGCAGGCCGTCCTCCGGCGGCATGGCGGAACGGTGGAGAAATACATCGGCGACGCCATCATGGCCGTCTTCGGGCTGCCAACCGTCCATGAGGACGACGCCATCCGTGCCGTCCGGGCCGCGCTTGAGATGCAGACCAGATTGCGCTCTATCAACGACGAGATGGAGCGGAACTGGGGCGTTCGGCTCCAGAATCGGACAGGCGTGCACACGGGTGAGGTGGTGGCCGGCGACGCCGCGAGTGCCCAGCGCCTCGTGAGCGGTGACACCGTGAACACGGCGGCCCGGCTCGAGCAGGCGGCGCCCACGGACGGGGTCCTGATCGGAGCCACGACCTACGATCTGGTGAAGCATGCGGCCGTGGTTGAGACGATGGAGCCGCTCGAACTCAAAGGAAAGGCCGATCGCGTGGCCTCCTACCGCCTGTTGGATATCAGGCTCGAGCCAGACGTGAGTCCGCGCCTCGCAATGCCCCTGGTCGGCCGGGTGGAAGAGCTCGCACGACTCCGGCGTGCGCACGCCGAGGTCACGCGAACCCGGGCTGGCCACCTGGTAACACTGCTCGGGAGTGCCGGGGTCGGGAAGTCCCGACTCATCAGGGAGTTCCTCGCGTCGCTCGATCTGCCCGGCACGGTCCTTCGTGGCCGGTGCCTGTCATATGGCGACGGAATCACGTTCTGGCCGCTCATCGAGGCAATCCGTGGCGCTGCGGGGATCGAAGAGGAGCAGGATGGGGCTGAGGCGCTCCGGCGCCTCTCCGCGTTATGCGGCGGACGGACCAGGGTGGTCGACCGATTGGCACCCATCATCGGTCTCTCTGAGGCGACCTTTGCACTTGAGGAAACGTTCTGGGCGGTGCGTGCACTGCTGCAGGGTCTTAGCGATGCCGCACCAGCGGTGGTTATCTTCGATGACATCCATTGGGCGGAGCCGACGCTGCTCGACCTGATCGAGGAACTGGGAACGGCGGGCGACGTTCCCGCGCTGGTGATCGGCTCGGCCCGGTCGGAGCTGGTCGACGAGCACCCGCACTGGGCCGAGGCCGTCCCGCGAGCGATCCGAATCGACCTTCGGCCGCTGTCGTCCGGCGACAGCCAGGCCATCGTCGCCGCGCTGCTCGGTGGTTCGGCGGCTCCCGAAGATCTCGTCGACAGGATCTCGCGAGCTGCCGAGGGGAATCCGCTCTTCGTGGAGCAGATGGTGTCCATGCTCGTTGACGGGGAGGTCCTTCGACAGGGCCCGGACGGCGCGTGGGCTCTCACCCACGGGGTGGACTCGATCGCCATGCCTCCCACCGTTGCGGCCCTGATAGAAGCGCGGCTTGACAGGCTGCCTGAGGACGACCGGTCGGTGCTCCAGGAGGGCTCGGTCATCGGCGTAGTCTTCTACCCGAGTGCCGTGCAGGCAATGTCGCCGCCTGAGCTCAGCTCCGTGGTGCGGCGCTCCCTCGAGCGGCTGACCAGGCGGCAGTTCGTCCGGCCAGAGCCGACGACCTTCATGGACGAGCCCTCGGTCCGATTCGAGCACGCGCTAATCCAGGATGGCGCCTATCGGTCACTGCTGAAACGCGAACGCGCCCACCTCCATGAACGGTTCGCGCGTTGGCTCGAGGCTCGCTCTTCCTCCCGCCCTTCGGGCACCGAGGAGATCATTGGCTATCACCTCGAGCAGGCGGTCAGAAACCTGGGCGAGCTGGGACCGGCCGACGAACACGCCCGCGAGCTCGCACGATGGGGCAGTGCCCAGCTGGCCGTCGCGGGCCGGCGTGCCTCCGCGCGCGGAGACAGCCCTGCCGCCGCTAACCTCCTCGAACGCGCAACTGGGTTGCTCGATCCTGGCGAGCGTGACGCGGTCGAGCTTCGTTTGCACCTGGCGGAGGTCCTCGCCGCGCTTGGCGAGTTCGATCGTTCGGCTGGCGTCGCCGGAGAGGCCATGGCGGCAGCTCGTGAACTGAACGACTCAAGATTGGTCACGAACGCCGAGCTCGTCATGCTCTACCTGCGCTACACGCTCGATCCTCAGGGCATGAGCGACGAAGCGATCGGCACCGCGCAGGACGCCATTGCGTCCTTGGAAGCTGCGGGTGACCACGGGGGCCTGGTGAGAGCCTGGCGGTTGCTGGGGTGGGTCCATGGCACTGCCTGCCAGTACGGGGCCGCCGAGGCTGCCGTCGAGGAGGCGGTACGACATGCCAGGTCAGCGGGGGATCGTCGGGCCGAGACACGGAACCTGATGTCCATCGGGCTCGCCGCCCTGTATGGGCCTCGGCCAGTGGCGGAGGCGATTGTCGTCGCGCGCCGCACGGCAGAGGAGGTGGCCGATGACCGACGGGCGGAAGGCGTCGTGCTCTGCGCGTTGGCGCACCTGCAGGCGCTCGCCGGCTCGTTCGATGAGGCCAGAACGAGCTACCGGACAGCGCGTTCGGTCCTCGAAGAGCTGGGCGGAACGGTGATGGCGGCCACCGTGGGACTGGACTCGGGCAGCGTGGAGCTCCTCGCCGGCGATCCGGAGGCGGCAGAGCGAGAGCTTCGACGCGATTACCAGACTCTGGAGTCGATTGGCGAGCGATACACCTTGTCGACCGTGGCGGGCATGCTCGGGGAGGCTCTCCTGGCTCAGGGCCGGGTTGACGAGGCTCTTGAGTTCACCGCGGTGGCCGAGCAGTACGCGGCCGACGACGACGTGGAATCGCAGAGCCTTTGGCGGAGAGTGCGCGCGCGGGCGCTGAGCAATGGAGAACGCGCCAACGAGGCACTTCCGCTTGCTGAGGAGGCGTACGCGCTCGTCCGGGATACCGATGCACCGGTATTGAAGGCGGACTCGCTGATGGATCTAGCCACCGTGCTCGCAACGCAGCAGCAGGTCGATGCCGCTCGCCAAGCGCTCCTCGAGGCGATCGCCCTGCTGGAGGCGAAGGGCGATACCGTTGACGCCGCGAGAGCCAGGAGCCAATTCGACAGCCTGCCTGCCAGCTCTCACCGACGGTAGGGGTTCGCTCGCGCCGTTGTGCGTAGTGCACAAGTCGGGGTGGGCGTCACGCCCGCCCGCGAGATCGTGCCGACGGCTACCATCACCGGGTTCGTCCGCCGCCCGCGAGGCGGCGATTCCGTGCGAGGTGACCGAGATCGGCAATGAGCGCGTCGACTGAGTCGCAGACCTATCGGCGCTATCACCTCCAGACCGGGCTCGTGCCGGAGCTCACCCCGGTCCCGTCGCGCTTCCGCGTCCGCGTCAAGCGCCACAAGCTCATTGCCCTCGTCGCGCGCGAGATGGTCGAGACCCGCGGCGACCTGCGTGTCTCCCTCAGCCGCCCGTGCGTCTATGGCGTCTTCTCGCGCCCGGTGGGCGGCCTCTGGCCGCGCGAGGAGAACTGCGTTGGCTGCCTGCGCTGCACGGTGCAGTACCCGACCATGGTCCGCGTTGAGCCGAATCCCGCTCGAGCCCGGCTCGCCGTCCCCGGCCTCACGCCGGACCAGGTGGACACCATCCTCTACGAGGCGCGTACCGGGCGGGTGCCGGTCCGGGGAGCGGGCTACCGCGGGCGGTTCGGCGGGACGAGCTGGGACGGCATGTGGCTCGACATGTCGGAGATCGTGCGCCCCACCCGGGACGGGATCCACGGCCGGGAGACGATCTCGACGGCGGTGGAGATCGGCGGCAAGCTCCCAACCCTCACCTTCGATGACGCCGGCCGGCCCCTCGGTGAGGCGCCCCCGCTGCGCTGGGTGGAGCTGCCGTTCATCCTGGACGGGACCGGTCTAGCCGATGCGACGCCGGTGGCCCGCATCCTGGCCGAGACCGCTCGGCAGGCGGGCACGCTGGCGATTCTGCCCGGGCCGTTCGCCGTCCCCGGCTCGCTGACCGACGACCAGCGCGCGGCGGTGGTGCCCTCCGGCGCGATGGAGGGCGACGCCCCGCTGCTCGAGCTCGATGCCCTCGACCCGGTCGCGCGGGAACGGGGGGCGCTCCTGCGCGCCTCATCCCCCGACACCATCGTCGTGTGGCGCGTCCCGCTGGAGACCGACCTCGCGCCGCTGATCGGCGAGGGCGCGCAGGTCTTCCACGTGGTCGCCTCGGCCGAGCAGCAGCTCGCACCGGACCTGCCGCGTCAGCTCCGTGCCGTGCACGAGAGCCTGGTGGAGGCGGGTCTCCGCGACCGGGTCACGCTGATCGGCAGCGTCGGAGTCCGGCAGGCGGAGCATGCCGCGAAGGCCATCGCCTGCGGGTTGGACCTCGTCTCGCTGGACCTCCCGCTGTGGGTCGCCCTGCAGATCAACCTTGCCGCGAACCCACCCCGATTCCCGGAGCGGATGAGCCTCGAGTGGGGAACCGGCCGCCTGCAGAACCTGCTCTCCTCCTGGAGGGACCAGCTGCTCGAGGTGCTGGGCGCCATGGGCCTCCGCGAGGTCCGGCGGCTCCGCGGTGAGCTGGGGCGGACGATCTTCCAGGACGAGATGGAGCGCGAGGCCTTCGAGGGGATTGCCGGCTGGGAGCCAATGGCATGACGGCCGAGCCTCGCGACCCGGTGATCCGCAAGCACGTCCACGCGCTGCACGACGGGTTCGACGCCTGGCCGGGCGGGTCCCATGGCACGCCGCCGGCCATGGGTGACGCGCGCTGGACGGCGCCCCTCATCCTGTCCACCTGGGAGCAGGCGGCGGGACGCCCCGCGACCCTGGAGGACGGGACCGGCGCCTCCGGGGGAGGCTTCGACTCGCTCGCCTTCCGGTCCCTGCCAACGGCCGAGCGCGCCGATCCCGCGAGCGTCAACCTGAGCATCCCCCTCAACCGCCGGGGCGAGGGGCCGGCCATCGAGATTCCCATTCCCTGGTACGGCGCCGGAATGTCGTACGGATCGGTCAGCGAGGAGGTGATGCTGGCCCGCGCCATGGCAGCCAAGGAATGGGGAACGTTCACCTCCACCGGTGAGGGCGGCTATCCCGACTCCCTGGTCCCGTACGCGTCGCACGTGATCACCCAGGTGGCGACCGGCATGTTCGGAATCCGCGAGGAGACCATCCAGCGGGCGCCCATCATCGAGATCAAGTACGCGCAGGGTGCCAAGCCTGGCCTGGGCGGGCACCTGCTCGGCGACAAGGCGACCTCGGCCGTGGCGGCCATGCGCGAGAGCGTCCCGTGGGTCAGCCTCTTCAGCCCGTTCCCGTTTCACAGCGTCTACTCGGTGGAGGACCACCGCAAGCACATCGACTGGCTGCGGACCGTGAACCCCGGGTCGCTGGTATCGGTGAAGGTCTCGACCCCGACCGATGTCGACATGGTCGCGGTGGGCAGCTACTACGCCGGCGCTCACATCCTCCACGTCGACGGCTCGTATGGCGGGACCGGCGCGGCACCGGAGATCGCCAAGAAGAACATCGCCATGCCCATCGAGCTCGCGCTGCCCCGCGTCCACCGCTTCCTGACCGAGGAGGGGATCCGCGACGAGCTGGTGGTCCTCGCCTCGGGCGGCATCCGCAGCGCCGATGACGTCGCCAAGGCGATTGCCCTGGGCGCGGACGGATGCGTGCTGGGCACCGTGGAGCTGGTGGCCCTGGGCTGCACCCGCTGCAGCAACTGCGAGCGCGGGCGCGGCTGCCCGTTCGGGCTCACCACCACGGACCCGGAGCTCTCCCAGCTCGTCGATCCGGCGTGGGGGGCCGCGCGCATCTCGAACCTGTACGCCTCCTTCGAGCGGCGGCTGCGGTCGATCGTTGCCGGGCTGGGACTGGCGAGCATCCGCGACCTGCGCGGCAGAACCGACCTCCTCGTCTACGAGCGGGGGACGCATGAACCGCGCTGAGATCGCGGAGGCGCTGATCGCCTCCGCCGCCGGGCTGCGCCCTGCCGATGCCGCCACTCGGCAACAAGGTCGAGGCGGAGGGCGGCTGCGGCGTCGTGGGCGTCGCCGCGAGCGTTCCCGTTCCGGGCCGCGCGCTCCTGCAGTCGCTCGAGCAGATGCGGAATCGCGGCAACGGGAAGGGCGGCGGAATCGCGGCCGTGGGCCTGGACGCCGCGTGGCTGGGCGTCCCGGCCGACGTGCTCACGGACCGCTACCTGCTGGCGGTCGCCTACCTCGATCCGCAGGCCCGCTCCGAGGTCGAGGCCCAGTTCGTCACGCCGCTCTTCGCGGTGGACCACGTCGTCGAGCTTCCGGCGCACCAGGATCGCGCCCCCGACCCGTCCATCCACCACCCCGATGTCACCGCCTACCTGGTCCGGGTCCGCCCCGAGGCCCGGGCGCGGTTCGCGGACGAGTTCGGCATCGGCGCGGAGCAGGTCGAGACCATCGAGGACGAGCTCGTCTACCAGAACAGCGTGCGGCTCAACGCGGCCTTCTACTCCTCCACCGGGGAGAAGCGGGCCTTCGTCCTCTCGCACGGCAAGGACCTGCTTGTCCTCAAGCTGGTCGCCCACGGCGACGACGTCATCCGCGTCTACGGGCTCGAGGGGATGGGAGCGCACGTGTGGATCGGCCACCATCGGTACCCCACCAAGGGCCGGGTCTGGCATCCCGGCGGCGCGCATCCCTTCGTTGGGCTCCACGAGGCGCTGGTCCACAACGGCGACTTCGCCAACTACGCGTCGATCTGCTCCCACCTGGCGCAGCGCAACCGATTCCCGCATTTCCTGACCGATACGGAGGTGGCGGCACTCCTCTTCGACCTCCTGCACCGCACCTACGGCTACCCGCTCGAGTACGTCATCGAGGCGCTGGCGCCCACCACCGAGCGGGACTTCGCGCTCCTCCCCGAGGAGAAGCAGGGGATCTATCGGCTCCTCCAGGCCAACCACCTGCGCGGGTCGCCGGACGGGCCGTGGTACTTCCTCATTGCCCAGGCCGCCCAGCGCGAGCGCGAGCTGCGCCTGATCGGCATCACCGACACGAGCATGCTGCGGCCACAGGTCTTCGCGCTCCAGCACGGGGAGGCGAGCATTGGCGTGGCGGCCAGCGAAAAGCAGGCCATCGACGCTCTCCTGGAGTCCCTGGCGCGCGAGGACGCCCGTTTCTGGCCTCGAGCCGACACCTACTGGAGCGCCCGCGGGGGCAGCCATACCGATGGCGGCGCGTTCACCTTCGCCGTGCGGCGGACGCCGGACGGGGCCAGCCTGGTGGTCCGCGACAAGTTCGGCAGGACCATCGAGACCGACACCAGCCGTGGGCCCGTCCCGGCCGCCACGCGGAAGCGGGCGCCGGCCCCGGGGCTGGTGGACGGCGGGCCGGAAGCCGTGTTCACCCAGGTCACCGGGCGCATCGCGGCGGCGGACCCCGACGGGCTGCGCGGCGTGCTCGATGCCCTGGTGGCCAGCGTCGAGACGGGCGACGCCGAGCGCGAGCGCGCCTTCACCGTGCTCGCGGCGCTCCTCGACCGACACTACCCGGTCAGACCCTGGAAACGGAGTGCGGTGCTGGCGCTGGTGGACGAGGCGGTCGCGCGCGTCACGGACGCGATCCGGGACCGGCCGTCGGACGGGTTCCGCTGGGTCGGCGACGGCGCGCCGATCCCGCCCCTGCCTGAAGGGGATTTGCCGACCACCCTGGTCATCGATGCCCGCGGCCTGCCCGCCGAGGGTCCCGGTTCGCCTGGCCAGCTTCTGCTCGGGGCCTACGCCGCCGGCGCCCGGCGATTCGCGCTGACCGGGACTCGGGGGCATCGGTTCATTGCCTGCGGCCTTGGGCCGGATTCGGGCGGCACCCGGATCGAGGTCTTCGGCTCGTCGGGCGACTACCTCGCGTCGGGGATCGACGGCGCAGAGGTGATCGTCCACGGCTCCGGGCAGGACCAGCTGGCCCAGATCACCAAGGCCGGAACGCTGGTGATCCATGGGGACGTGGGACAGACGTTCATGTACGCGGCGAAGGGCGGAGACGTCTTCGTCCGCGGCGGTGCGGCCGGCCGTCCGCTGATCAACGCCGTGGGGCGGCCGCGGGTCGTGATCAACGGCACCTGCCTCGACTACCTCGCGGAGTCGTTCATGGCCGGCGACCCGGCGGCTGGGGGCGGCTTCGTCATCCTCAACGGGGTCCGCCTCGACGACGACGGCGAGGTCTGCGAGCTCGATACGCCGTACCCCGGCGGGAACCTCTTCTCACTCGCGTCGGGCGGGGCGATCTTCGTGCGCGACCCGCACGGGAAGCTTGGCGAGGACCAGCTCAATGGAGGGCGCTTCGCCCCCCTGGCCGATGCCGACTGGGCGCTCATCGCGCCCTACCTCGAGCGCAACGAGGGGCACTTCGGGATCACCGTGGATCGGCTCCTGAGCGTGGACGGCGCCCGGCGATCGCCATCGGAGGTCTACCGCGTCATCCGGCCGGATCGGCTGGCGGCCCTCTCCCCCGAGGAGGCCTGGGTCCGCCCGGAGGGCTAGGGTTCCGCTCGTAGCAGCGGATCCCTTCGGTCCGCTGGCACCGGTCCGTTCGGCGGACCGCCGTGGGCCGCCCGGCAGGTGCGCTCGCGCGGCGCACCACCCATCATGGGAGCGCGCGGGACGGATTCCCGTGCGGAAGGAGGCGCGTGTGAATCCGGACGGGATCATCGTTGCGACGCCCGGCATGACGCCGACCGCGACGCCGACCCTGCCGAACGCCGAGCCCGGATCGCCCACGCGCTGGGCGGCCGACGGCCCGGTCGTGTTCGCCCGCTACGCATACCCGCCCAACGAGCTGGGCTACTGCGGCCCGGAGGACCACGCGACCCTTCTCGAGTACGCAGCCGCCGGCGTCATCGACCCGGGTCTGGCTGACCTGGCGCGGGGCTTTGCCGGCGCCTGGCCCTACGTCGAGCTGATCGCGCACTCGACCGGCATCGGCAATCCGCTCGACCGCCGGGTGGTGGAGGCCTACTGGCTCGGCAGCAGCCTGCTGGACCGGATTGACATGACGACCTTCGGCAACTCGCTGCTCGATCGGTTCCGCAAGCGGGCCGGATCCAGCTGGGGCTTTCTCGCCGAGGCGATCCCGGCCGGCGCGTTGCCCACGCACAGCTTCCACGTCTTCGGGGTCTACCCCTGGGTGGGGCTGCTGCGCGGAGAGCGCTCCGAGCATCCGCTCCACATCCTCGACCAGTGCCGCATCCGCTGGGGCCGGGTGCTGAGCGTGGATGGCAACCAGGCCGTGGTCATGAGCCAGCCGCTCACCTTCGACGGGGAGCACCTGGGGCTGGGTCCCTACCGGCCCGGAGACGGTGACCCGCGATGCCAATGGGCTGGGCCTCGCCGCCATGGTGGAGCCTGGGGAGTGGGTTTCCATGCACTGGGGCTGGATCTGCGATCGGCTCAGCCGCCGCCAGCTCACGAACCTGCGTCGGTACTCACTGCTTCAGCTCGATGTCACGAACCGCCGCGTCTCCCGCACGGGCGCCGCGGTCGCCCTGGCCCGTTAGGAAGGTGATGCCCACTCGCTGAACTGATCCCGGCACCAGGCGTGGAAGCCGGCCCAGGCTGGCCGTGATGTCTTCCGCTTGTCACAGGAGCTTGCTACCCATGACCGATCGTGCTCGCGCCCGGAGATCCCGCGCGCCTCGCCTCCGTCCGCTCGCCCTGCTCGCCGCGCTCGCCCTGCTCGCCGCCTGCGCTCCGCTGTCGGGCACCCCGGTGAGCGCGCCCGCGGTCGGGGGCTCGCCCGGTCCGCCCAGGGGCACGCTGCGCCTCTACAGCTCCGTCACCCAGGACACCATTGACGCGGTGGTCGCTGCCTACAACCGGCAGTTCCCAGACGTCACGGTCGAGGTCTTCCGGGCACCAACCGGGCAGCTTGACGGGCGGATCGCCGGCGAGCTGCGGAGCGGCACGGTGCAGGCCGACCTGCTCTGGGCAACCGATCCCCTCTCTGCACAGTCGTACGCGGCGCGGGACCTGTTCCGGGCCTGGACGCCGGCGGAGGCGACATCGGTCCCGGCCGCCGACCGTTCGAACGTGTTCTGGGGGACACGCCTCCTGAACATGGTGATCGTCCACGCTCCAGGGATGGAGAACCCCCCGGCGGACTGGCGTGACCTGACCGATGCCTCCCTGGCGGGTCGCGTCGCGATCCCGGACCCCGGCTTCGCCGGGTCCGCCTTCGGCGCGCTGGGTTACTTCGCCACCGCCAATGGCTACGGCATGGACTACTACCGCGCCCTCAAGGCGAACGGCGCGGTCCAGGTCCAGTCCATCGCGGACACCCTGACCGGCGTCGCGGAGGGGCAGTTCCTCGCCGGGATCACGCTCGACAAGTCGGCACGCGATGCCATCGCCGCCGGATCGCCGCTCGAGATGACCTGGCCGACCTCGGGTGCCATCGCCATCTACAGCCCCATCGCGGTCTGGCGGGACGCGCAGAACGTCGTCGCCGCGGAGTCGTTCGTGGACTTCGTGCTCTCCGAGGACGGGCCAGGCGGCCATCGCCGCGGACCGGCTGGCAGCCGATCCGGTCGGGCGTCAGCGGTGGCCCTGCCGTCGACGGCCCGCAGGTCTCACCCGACTGGGCGAGCCTCTCCGACCGGCAGGACGCGCTGCTCACCGAGTACCGGTCGATCTTCGGTGGCTGAACGGCAGCTGGCGGCTCGCGGCCTGGGGCGTCGTCCTCGGGGCCCTTGGGCTCCTCGCCGCCTGGCCGCTCGCGCGGCTGGTGGGGGAGGGACTGGGCGGCGGCCTCGGCGCGCTCGTCGGCGGGATCGGCGCGCCGGGATTCGTGGCCATCGTCAACAGCCTCTGGGTCTCCGTCGCGGTCACCGGACTGGCGCTCGCGGCGGGCCTGGCGGCAGCGATCCTCACCGAGCGCATGGCGGTCGCCGGGCGATCGGCGCTGCGCGTCGCGATCCTGGCACCGCTGGTCATCCCCGACTTCGTGAGCGCCATGAGCTGGACCCGCGCGTACGGGCCGGTGGGCCTGTCGCATCGGCTGCTGGGTGTCGAGCTTCCGGGGCTCATCGGCCCCGCGGGCATCGTGCTGGTGCTGGCGGTGGGAGCCGTGCCGCTCGCGTACCTCATCCTGGTTGGGGGCATGCGGGTCCGCGCCGAGCCGGACCTGGAGCGCGCGGCCCGCGCCAGCGGCGCCGGCTCCTGGACCGCGTTCCGGACCGTGACCCTGCCGCTCCTCTGGCCGGCGCTGGTCGCCGCCGCCGGGCTCGTCTTCGTGACCACCATGAACGCGTTCGGGACGCCGGCGGTCCTTGGTCGGCCGGCGGGCTTCTCGACCATGACCACGCGCATCTACGGCGACCTGGCATTCGCTGCGTCGGACGACGCCTTTCGGCGGGTCGTCAGCCTCTCGGTCCTGATGGTCGTGGTCGGGGTCTCGATCGTGGGCGTGGTGGACCGCCTGGGCGGGGGCGCGGTGCGGCGCAGCGGCGCGAGCCCGGGGCCGCGCGGTTCGGCCGCCCGTGGACCGTGGTGGGCGACCATGGTCGCCTGGACGGTCGTCACGATGGCGGTCCTGGTGCCCCTGGCGGCGCTGCTGCTGACGGCGCTGACCCGCGCCGTGGGCCTCGCCCCGGTTCCCGCGAACCTGACCTTCGCCAACTTCGGTCGGGCGCTCGACGCGCGCGCGCTCGGCGATCTCGGGAACAGCCTGGTCCTCGCCGCCGGCACGGCCGTGGCGGCGGTCGTCCTGGGCCTGGTCGCCACCGCGGCGGGCAGCCGCTGGCGGCCGAGGCTGAACAGCGTGGTGACGCTCACGTTCGCGGTCCCCGGGTCGGTGCTGGCGGTCGCCGTGCTCCTCGCGTACGGCTCGGCGCTGCGCGACACCCTGGCGATCATCGGTGTCGCGTACCTTGCCAAGCTGTGGGCGCTCGGCCAGCGACCGATCAGCGGAGCGGCTGACCGGCTCTCCGATGATCTGCTGCATGCGGCCCGCGCCAGCGGCGCGAGCCTGCTCACCGCGGTCCGCACCATTGTGCTGCCGCTGCTGGCGCCGGCCATCGCGGCCGGCGGGATCCTCGTCTTCGTCTTCGCCCTGCACGAGGTGACGATCTCGATCCTGCTCTACGGCCCGCGGACGGCAACGCTGGCGGTCACCATCCTCAACCTGCAGCAGGTGGGAGACCCGGTCCTGACCTCGGCGCTGGCGGTGATCCTCACCGTGCTCGTGGCGCTGCTGGCCGGCGTGCTGCTCGTGGTCGTCCGCCGATGGCCGTGGGCCGGCCGGGTGCTCGAATGACGATCCGTGAGCCGGCCCCCGCGCTGGAAGCCCGCCGGCTGACGGTGCGGTACGCCGATGCCCCGGTGCTGCGCGACGTGGACCTGCAGGTCTCGGCCGGAGAGACGATGGTCCTGCTGGGTCCATCAGGCTCCGGCAAGACGACCTTCCTGTACGCCGTCGCCGGCTTCCTGGAGATTGCGGCGGGTGAGCTGCGGATTGCCGGGCGGATGGTCTCCGGGCCGCAGAACCCAGGTACCGCCGGAGGGCAGGGACGTTGCGGTCGTCTTCCAGCACTACGCGCTCTGGCCGCACCTGGGCGCGCTCGAGACGGTGGCCTATCCGCTTCGGCGCCGCGGGCATCCGGCGAACGAGGCGCGCAGGCGGGCGGCCGGCCTCCTGGACCTGATGGGGATCGGCCACCTGGCAGCCAGACGCCCGGCCGAGCTCTCCGGCGGGGAGCAGCAGCGGGTGGGGGTGGCCCGCGCGCTGGCCCGCGAGGCCGGCCTGATCCTGCTCGACGAGCCGACCGCGCACCTTGACGCGCCGCTGCGTGCGGCGCTCGTCGCCGAGCTTTCGGACCAGCGACGGCGCTCCGGCGCCGCCGCGCTGTACGCCACCCACGACGTCACCGAGGCGCTGGCGATCGCGGATCGCCTTGCCCTGCTGCGCGACGGACAGGTCGTCCAGCTGGGCACGCCGCGCGAGATCTACGACGCGCCGGTGGACCTGTGGGCGGCCCGACTCAGCGGACCGGCCTCCGTCCTGCACGCCACCGTCGTCGACGGCGGACTGGTTCGCGTGGCCGATGTCGAGGCGCCCGCGACGCTGGCGTCGCGGGCGGTCATCGGCCCGGGCGCCGCGGAGCTGCTGGTACGACCGGACTGGGCGTCCCTTGGGGGCCCGTTGCCCGGCCGGATTGCACAGATATGGTTCAGGGGCCCCCACACCGACTACCGGCTCGAGACGCCGGCCGGTCCCGTGGAGCTCCGCGAACCCGGTCCGCCCCGGGCCGTGGAGGGGGAGGCGGTAGGCTGGACCCTGCGACGTGCCTGGATCATCGGCCCCGAGGTCGGCGATCGGGGGGCGTGACCATCCCGGTGCTGACGCGCTCGGGCAACGACAAGGAGGGCTCAATGTTCAGGGAGACAGCAGCGTTCTCCGGGTTTTCCGCGAACGATCTCGTCGCCGAACGGGCGTTCTACGCGGGCATCCTGGGGCTCGACGTGACGGAGGACCACGGCATCCTGACCCTGCACCTGGGTGGTGGCGGCACGGTCGTCGTCTATCCCAAGCCGAACCACGAGCCGGCCTCGTTCACCGTCCTGAACTTCCCCGTCGCCGATGTCGACGCGGCCGTCGACGCGTTGGCGGCAAAGGGCGTCGTGTTCGAGCGGTACCCAGGGCTCGACCAGGACGAGCGCGGCATCATGCGCGACAACGGGCCGACCATCGCATGGTTTCGCGACCCCGCGGGCAACATCTGCTCTGTGATCGCAGCCGGCCCCGCCTAGCAATCGGGCCACTTCCGGTTCCCATTCGCGGGGCGAGGCTCCTCGGCGCTTCGCGACCAGGAAACCCTTGCCGGCCGCGACGCGCCCGTGCTATGCTGAACATCCGCTCATCAGTGAGCAATTGCTCACGTCATGGAAAGGGCATCCCCTTGCCTGAAGAGCTAAGCAGCGAGGAGCACGAGCTGCTGGCGCGCGTGGCGCGTCGGTCATACGTCGACGGACGCACCCAGGAGGAGATCGCGCGCGAGTTCGGGCTGTCGCGGCAGAAGGTGCAGCGCATGCTCGAGCGGGCGCGCACGGCGGGCGTGGTCGAGATCCACATCGCGGCGCCGCCCGGGCTGAACCTGGAGCTGGAGAGCCAGCTGACTCGCGAGTTCGGCCTGACCGACGCGTTCGTCAGCCCGGATCGTCCCGACCCGGACTCGCGTCGTGCCGCGGTGGCGCGTGCCGCTGCCGGCTACCTCGAGCGGCGCCTGCACGACGGCACGGTCGTCGCGGTGGGCCATGGCCGCGACGCCGGGGAGGTCCCGCGTTTCTTCCGCCCGGATCGGCGCATGGAGGCCGTCTTCGCCAGCGCCATGGGCGGCTCGCCGCGGGTGGATACGCCGACCAATCCCAACGAGATCGGACGGGCCCTGGCCGAGAAATGCGGGGGCCGGGCCGAGAGCCTGTACGCGCCCGCCTACGTCGAGAGCGCCGAGATGCGCGACCGACTGCTCGAGCAGGAGGCCGTGGCTCACACCCTGGACCTGGCCCGGGCGGCAACGGTCGCGCTGGTGGGCATCGGCGGAACCAACGACGACTGCACCATGGTCCGCAGCGGGTGCCTCTCGCCCGAGGAGATGGCCCGCCTTCGCGACCAGGGCGCCGTGGGCGACGTGCTGGGCAACTACGTGGCCGAGTCCGGCGCGCTGATCGACTCCCCGCACAGCGGCCGTCTCATCGCTCTCTCCATCGACGACCTGCGCGCCGTTGGCACCGTCGTGGCGGTGGCCAGCGAAGCGGAGAAGCCGCACGCCATCGCGGGCGTCCTCCGCGCCGGGGTCGTCGACGTGCTCATCGTCGACGAAGCCAATGCCCAGGCAGTCCTGCGCCTCGCGAAGTCGCAGACGGTTGCCTCTGCTCCTGTGCGACGTGCCGGGGCCGGCCACCGAGGGGGTGCCTGAGCGTGTAATCGGATCGGAGCCATCTCAGCGAGAAGATCCGCAGCCGGTCGCTGCAGGAGGAGGTCATGCCAGTCGTCCCGACCGGGGAGATAGTCCAGCGAGCGTTCAAGGAGCGGTACGGGGTCGCCGCCATCAACGTCGTCAACGACCTCACCCTCGAGGCGGTGCTCGCCGCCGCGGAGGAGCTCCGCGCTCCGCTGATCGTGCAGACATCGGTGAAGACCGTGAAGGCCATGGGCGCCGATGTTCTCTACGCGATGTGGACGCGAGATGACCCGGAAGATCACCGTCCCGGTCGCCCTGCACCTCGATCACTGCCCGGAGCGCGAGGTGATCACGACGTGCCTCGCCAAGGGCTGGAACTCGCGTCCTCTTCGACGGATCGAAGCTGACCGTGGAGGAGAACAAGCAGCAGACCCTCGAGGTCGTCGCGGAGGCGAAGCCGTACGGGGCCCTGGTCGAGGGCGAGATCGAGCCGTTCAAGCGGGTCGAGGAGATGTCCGACGACGAGCGGGACAGCGAGCAGGCGCTCGAGACCGCGCTCGACTTCATCCGCACCACCGGCGTGGACGTGTATGCCCCGGCCATCGGCAATGCGCACGGCATGTACCGCGCCGCACCCAAGCTCGACAACCAGCGGGTGACCGACATCGTGGAGGCGACCGGGATCCCGGTGGCGCTCCACGGGGGCACGGGGATGACCGCGGAGCAGTTCAGCGACCTCATCAGCCGCGGCTGCGCCAAGGTCAACATCTCCACCGCGCTGAAGATCCGCTTCATGCAGTCGGGCTACGACTACATGACGGAGCACCCGGCGGAGTACGACCCGCCCAAGCTCTTCGTCGCGCAGCGGGACGCGGTGAAGGCCATGGCGGAGGAGCACATCCGCATGTTCGGCAGCGAGGGGAGGGCGTGGTGACGAAGACGCTCATCTTCGACTGCGACGGGGTCCTGGCCGATACGGAGCGAGACGGTCACCGGCCCGCCTTCAACCAGACGTTCCGGGAGTTCGGCCTGCCCATCGAGTGGTCGGAGGACGAGTACGCGGTGAAGCTCCAGATCGCCGGCGGGCAAGGAGCGAATGGGCAGCGAGCTGACCCCGGAGTTCCTGCGGGCGAACGGCCTGCCGGACGACGATGAGGCGCGTACCGACCTGCTTGCGCGCCTCCACAAGCGGAAGACGGAGATCTACAAGGAGATGGTCGCGGCCGGCAGGCTGCCCACGCGACCGGGGATCCGCCGGATCATCGTCGAAGCCCAGGACGCCGGGTGGACGCTCGGCGGTCTGCTCCACCTCGGCGGAGCCGTCGGTGCGGGCGATTCTGGAGCAGGCGATCGGCGCGGAGCGCGCGGGGCGGTTCAACCTGGTGCTGGCCGGGGACGTGGTGGAGCACAAGAAGCCGGCACCCGACATCTACCTCCTCGCCCTCGGCGCGCCTGGGTCGTGAGCCCGGGCGAGACGCTGGTGGTGGAGGACTCGCGCAACGGTCTGCTCGCCGCCAGCGGAGGCGGGGCTGCGGGCGGTGATGACCGTCAATGGCTACACGGAGGAAGAAGACAACACGGAGGCAGTCCTGGTCGTCTCGTCGCTCGGCGATCCCGACAGGAGAGCGGACGCGGGTCATCGCGAACCGTACCTCGGCGCAGCCCGGCGACTACATCACCCTGGCCGACCTGGAGCGGTGCATGGCCGCATGACGTCGCCATCCATCACAGGGTCGTTGGTCCACGAGGAGGTCCGTATGGCAGATCAAGCGTTCGACGACGTCGACCTCGTCCTCAAGACGATGGCATCGACGATCGTCGAGAACGCCGAGTACTTCGCCCAGCTCGACTCGATCGTCGGTGACGGCGACTTCGGGTTCAGCCTGCGAAACGGGTTCGAGGTCGTCGTCAGCGACTACGACAGCTTCGATCGGACGAGCGTCGGCACGATCCTGAAGAAGATCGGGTTCACGATCTCCGCCAAGGTGGGCGGGGTCTCGGGGCCGATCTGGGGTACCGCGTTCCTGCGTGCCGGCGTTGCAGCCGGTGACAAGACCTCGCTGGCGCCGGAGGACGTGATCGCGATGCTGCGCGCCTCGATCGAGGGAATCATGCAGCGTGGTCAGTCGTCCCTGGGCGACAAGACGCTCCTCGATGCCCTGGTTCCCGCTGTCGACAGCCTCGAGGCGAGCTTCGCCGATCCCGCAACAGCCGCGGACCACGGCGTTGCGGCGCTCCAGAAGGCGGCCGATGTCGCCGTCAAGACGGCCGAAGAGACCAAGAGCATGCAGGCCATGCGGGGGCGTGCCGCGTACACCGGCGAGCGGAGCATCGGCTCCGTGGATGCCGGGGCGACCGCCATCGGCGTGATCCTGCAGGCCATCAGCAAGGCCTGGCACGACAAGTACACCAACTGAGGAGGATCAACAGCGTGAAGAAGTTCGTCAACGACCCGCGTCAGTTCGTTCCCGAGTTCCTCGAGGGCATCCAGCTCGCGAGCGACGGCTCCCTCAAGTACGAGCCGAAGTACAACCTCATCTACCGCGCCGATATGCCCAAGAAGGACCGGGTCTCGATCATCCAGGGCTCCGGCTCGGGTCATGAGCCGGCGCACACCATGATCGTGGGTCCGGGCATGCTCGATGCCGCCTGCCCCGGCGACGTCTTCGCCGGCCCGCCGGTCGAGTTCGTCACCGAGACCTCCAAGCTGATGGACACGCCCGCCGGCGTGCTCTACATCGTCAACAACTACACCGGCGACCGCACCGCCTGGGAGATGGCCAAGGAGCTGCAGGAGGCCGAGGGCCAGAAGATCGGGTATCTCCTCGTCAACGACGACGTGGCCGTGAAGGACTCGACCTGGACGGTCGGCCGGCGCGGTGTCGCGGGCAACTTCTTCGTGATCAAGGCCGCTGCCGCCATGGCGGACAAGGGCGGATCACTCGAGGAGTGCGTCCGGGTAGGCGAGAAGGTGATCGCCAACGTGCGGACCATGGGGATCGCGCTGTCGTCCTGCACCCCGCCGGTGCGTGGTACCCCGCTCTTCGAGATCGGCGACGACGAGATGGAGATCGGGATCGGGATCCACGGCGAGCCGGGTCGCGAGCGCGCCAAGGTCGTGCCTGCGAACGAGATCGTTGACATCCTGCTGAATGCCATCGTGCCGGACCTGCCGTTCTCGTCGGGCGACGAGGTGGCGGTGATGGTCAACGGCCTGGGCGGCACGCCGATCAGCGAGCTGTACCTGCTGTACGGCATCGCCCACAAGAAGCTCGCGGAGAAGGGGATCAAGGTGTTCCGCAGCTATGTCGGCGAGTACTGCACCTCGCTCGAGATGGCGGGAGCCCACATCTCCCTGCTGAAGGTCGACGCCGAGCTCAAGGAGCTGCTCCTTGCGCCCGCGGAGATCGCGTATCGGGTCTTCTAGACCGATACCCTCGCGTCACGGAGCGGGCGGCCCGTCACGGGCCGCCCGCTCATCGTGTCACCGGACAGACTCTGATTGCGTGCTTGCAACCATGCGCATACTGATTGCATTGGTTTCCAGGCGTCAGCCTCGGCCGCGAGCCGGCAAACCGTCCGGCGAGGTCGGGGAGGAGGAAGGGGAAGACAAATGCGAGGAACCAGTCACGTGGTCCGCGTCGCGGGAATCCTGCTGACCGCGGCAGTCCTTGTCGCCTGCCAGTCCGGCGGCGGCAGCCCCTCGCCATCGGCCCAGACGTCAACGACGCCCTCCGGGTCCGGGGGAGGCGGCGGCGGTGGCAGCAAGACCATCGTCATCGGCTACACGGTCTCCCAGTCGGGCAGCCTCAATGTCGAGTCGGTGCGCCAGCAGAACGGCCTGGAGCTCTGGGTCAAGGACGTGAACGACGCAGGCGGGATCAAGCTGTCAGACGGCACGAGCGTGCATGCTTCAGCACGAAGTCCTATGACGACGAGAGCAGCAAGGACCGCGTGCAGGAGCTCTACACCAAGCTCGTGAACGACGACAAGGCGGACTTCCTCATCAGCCCCTACTCCAGCGGCCTGGCAGACGCTTCGGCGGTGATCGCGGAGCAGTACGGCAAGATCATGATCACAACCGGCGCCGCCTCGGTTTCCACGTACATGAAGGGCTACACCCACGTCTTCCAGACGTACACGCCGGCCAGCCACTACCTGACCGGTGCCGCCGACCTGCTGAAGAGCCTCGACAGCAGCGCGAAGAAGATCGCCATCGTCCACGAGAACGACCAGTTCTCCACCGACGTGGCGAAGGCGCTCAACGACTACGCCGACCCAGCAGGGGTTCCAGGTCGTCGTGAATGACGGATACGACACGCGGCACAACCGATTTCGCCACGTTCATCGACAAGATCAAGGCCGCGGCCCTCGACGCGGTCATGGGAGGGGGCCACTTCGCCGACGGCAGCACCTTCGCCAAGCAGCTCAACGAGAAGGGCGTGAAGCCGAAGATGGTCGCGCTGCTGGTCGCGCCGCCGGAGCCGAGCTTCGCCGACATCGGCGACGCGGCGAACGGCGTGGTCGGCCCGAGCCAGTGGGAGCCGACGGTGAAGTTCTCCGAGAGCGCGGCGCAGCAGGCCAACGTGACATGGCTGGGACCGACCGTGGACGACTTCGTCTCCGCGTACAAGGCCGCGTACAACGATGATCCCTCGTATCACAGCGCGGGCGGCTACGCCGCCGGGCTGATCCTGCAGGCTGCGATCCAGGCCGCCGACTCGACCGACACCGACAAGGTCCTCCAGGCCATGGATGCCCTCGACCTGATGACCTTCTTCGGGCGCACGAAGTTCGACACGAGCGCAGACGCGCACGGCCTGCAGACGGCGCACGAGATGGTCTATATCCAGTGGCAGGGCTCGTCGGGGAGCCTGCAGAAGCAGGTCGTCTGGCCGGACGCCGCCAAGACGGCCTCGCCGGTCTATCCGATGCCGTAACCACTCGCAGTTCCACGGCGCCGGGCGTGAGGAGGCTCGCGCCCGGCGCACGTTGACGGGAACGGAGGCCGGCATGCTCGAGCACCTCACCGCCTCGCTGGTTGACGGGCTGCTCATAGGGTTCGTCTACGGTGTGGCGGCGATGGGCCTCACCCTCATCTGGGGGGTGGTGCGGGTCATCAACCTCGCCCACGGGGCGATCATCGCGATGGCCATGTTCGGGCTCTACTTCCTCGTGGCCCGCGTCGGCCTCAACCCGTACCTCGCGCTTCCACTCGTTGCCGTCGGCGGCCTGGTGCTTGGCTATGTGATCTACGTGGTGGCGGTCCATCGAGTGATCAACGCCCCGCCGCTCGCGTCGCTCCTCTCGACCTTCGCGGTCAACATGATCATCATCGGCGCCGCGACATCGATCTTCACCACGAGCCCGTATACGGTGACCTTCAGCCTGCCGAGCTGGACCGCCGGCCCGGTGACGATCCCGGGCACTCGTGCTGTCGCGGTGGTGGTCACCCTGGTCGTGGCGGCGGCCCTCTACCTGTTCCTGTCCCGAACTACGACCGGCCGCTCGATCCGGGCCGTCGCGAACAACCGGGATGCGGCGGAGCTGATGGGAATCGCTTCGGTGCGGATCCTGGCCCTCTCCTTCGGCATCGGCGCAATGCTGGCTGCCGCGGCCGGGGGCCTGATCGCGACGTTCTTCCCCTTCACGGTCCTCTCCGGCGACTCCTACCAGCTCAAGAGCTTCGTGATCGTGGTGCTGGGCGGGCTCGGCAACCCGATCGGCGCCCTGGCCGGCGGCCTCGTGCTCGGGGCGCTGGAGGGGTTGGTACCGGTCTTCACCTCCGTCTCGTGGGTCACGGTGATCGAGTTCGGGCTCTTTGTCGCGATCCTGCTCGTGCGGCCCTCCGGGCTCTTCGGGGGAGCGTGGCCTCGTGGACCGGCGCGTCGGCGGGCCGCCCGATGCGCACGGGCGGCGTCATGGCGGTGATCACCCGTCCCGGACTCTGGGTGCCGGTCCTCCTCGTCGTCATCGTCGGAGCGATCCCGCCCATCACCGGTTCGGCGACCCTGCGCGAGGGGCTCTTCCTCCTGCTGATGTACGTGGCCCTCGCCTCGAGCCTCAACATCCTGATGGGCTACACCGGATACGTCAGCTTCGGACACATCGTCTTCTTTGGCGTTGGGGGGTACGTTGGATTCTGGTGCCTCAGCGCCCTGGGCTGGCCGCTGGTCCTTGCCGCCCTGGCCGGGGGAGCTGCCGCGCTGCTGGCGCTCGGTCTCGGCGCGTCGGTCCTCCGACTGCGTGGGGCGTACTTCGCGCTGGCCACGATTGGCGTCAACGAGGCGATGCGCGCCTTCATCAACAACTTTGGTCCGTTCGGCGGGCCAACCGGGATGTCACTCAACTTCAGCGTGTACCGCAACTACGGAGGACCGGGCAATGCGCTCTGGCTCTCGTACTTCTCGGTCCTGGGGCTGACCGTCCTGGTCGTCGTCCTGAGCTATGTCGTCCGCCACTCGAAGTTCGGCCTGGGGCTTCTGTCCATCCGGGAGGACGAGGACGCGGCGGTGGTGATGGGGGTCCCGGCGCCCCGAGCGAAGACGATCGCGCTGGTTCTCTCGGCCGTGGTGCCCGGGGTCATCGGTGTCCTGTTCTTCTTCAAGAACGGCAATGTCCAGCCGACCGATGCCTTTCGCCTGCAGCTATCGATCGAGATCATCGTGATGGTCATGCTCGGCGGCTTCGGCACGGTGCTCGGGCCGGTCATCGGCGCGGCCGGCTACGAGCGCCTGCGCAGCTTCCTGCTCACCAGCGACCCGTTCAAGTCGCTGCAGCTCACGATCGCCGGGATCATCCTCCTGCTCATCATCCTGTTCATCCCGGCCGGCGTGATCGGCTGGCTGCGCGCCCGGGTGCCGCGACTCCGGGGAGTGCTCGAATGACCGTCGTCCTGAGCATCGACAGCGTGAGCAAGCGATTCGGCGGCCTCCAGGCGCTGACCGATGTGACGTTCGACGTCCAGGAGCGGGAGATCCTGGGCCTGATCGGCCCCAACGGGGCCGGCAAGACGACCCTGTTCAACGTGATCAACGGCGTGTACCGCCCGGACCGCGGCCGCATCGTCTTCCGGGGACGCGACCTGCGTGGCCTGCCGCCCTACGCGGTGGCGCGCCTGGGCCTCGCCCGGACCCACCAGGTGGTGCGCCCGCTGAACGACCTGACCGTACGCCAGAACGCGACCGTGGGCGCCTGCTTCGGCCGGCGCGACCTCGGGCTCACCGAAGCCGCGCGGCGCGCGGACGAGGTGCTGGAGCTGGTCGGTCTCGCGCCGCGGGCCGACCAGCTGGCCGCCACGCTCAACGTCGCACAGAAGAAACGCCTCGAGCTGGCCCGGGCGCTTTCGGCGGATCCCGACCTGCTGCTCCTCGACGAGGTGCTGGCAGGTCTGAACCCCGCCGAGATCAGTGCGATGCTGGAGATGATCCGGACTGTGCGCGAGCGCGGGGTGACGATCGTGGTCATCGAGCATGTCATGCACGCGCTGATGAACGTGTCGGACCGCGTCGTCGCCCTTGACTACGGCAGGCAGATCGCCGAGGGGAGCCCCGCGGAGGTCGCCGAAGACCGCGCGGTGATCGAGGCCTACCTGGGCGACCCGAAGATGGCCTCCGGGCTGGCGAGGCGATGAGCGCCGCGGAAGCTCCTGCCCCGCTGCTCGAGGTCCGCGACCTCACCTCCGGGTACGGGGAGGTGCAGATCCTGTGGGGCGCCTCGCTGTCGCTCGAGGCCGGGAGGCTGACGAGCCTCATCGGCTCGAACGGTGCCGGCAAGACGACCCTGCTACGCACGGTGATGGGACTCCTGCGACCCTGGGATGGCTCGGTCCGCTTCGAGGGCCAGGACCTCCGCCGGCTTCCGCCCCACGCGCGACCGGACCTTGGCCTGGTGCTCGTGCCCGAAGGGCGGCAGCTCTTCACCGACATGACGATCCAGGAGAACCTGGTGATCGGCGCAGGCAACCGCCGGGCGCGAGGCGAGGTCAGCGCCAACCTCGAGCGCGTGATGGACCTCTTCCCGCGCCTGAAGGAGCGCCGGAACCAGCGAACCGCCACGCTGAGCGGCGGAGAACAGCAGATGGTGGCGGTCGCCCGTGGCCTCATGGCCGTGCCGCGGGTGCTCATGCTCGACGAGCTCTCGCTGGGCCTCTCGCCGCTGCTCACCTTGAACCTGTTCGAGGCGCTGCAGCGGCTCAGGGACGAGGGGTTGACGATGCTGCTGGTGGAGCAGAACGTGCGTATGGCGCTCGCGGTGAGCGACTACGCCTATGTGTTATCGGAGGGGCGGACCGTGCTTTCCGGTCCGGCCGGGGAGGTCGAGCGCAATGACCAGGTGCAACGTGCGTACCTGGGGGTCTAGGACCGGCGAGGAGGGTTGAGGAATGCTCGTTCGCAGCTACATGTCGCAGCCGCCGATCGTTGCCGAGCCCGGTATGCCAATGGCCGACGCCATGCGGACCATGCGTGACCGGCGGATCCGCCGGCTGCCGGTCGTGGATCGCGACGGGCGGCTGGTCGGCATCGTCTCGGAACGTGACCTGCTGCACGCCGAGCCCTCGCCGGCGACGAGCCTGAGCGTCTGGGAGATCGGCTACCTGCTGGCCAAGATCACGGTGCGCGAGGTGATGACGCGCGAGGTGATCACGGTGGCGCCGGAGACGCCGGTCGAGGATGCGGCCCGGATCATGTGCGAGCGCAAGATCGGCGGGCTCCCGGTGGTCGAGGGCGGCCGGGTGGTCGGTGTCATCACCGAGACCGATGTATTCCGCATCTTCACGCTTCTCCTGGGCAGTCGCGAGCCGGGTGTCGGGGTGACCGCGTCGGTGATCGACCGCTCCGGCCTGCTCGCCGATATCACCAGGGCGATCGCAGGCGCCGGCGGCAGCGTCCGCGCCATCGCCACCTATCCGCCGGACGGCCCCTGCGGGGAGGCCGCTCCGCGTCCGCCATCCCCGCCCGGCGCCGAGAACCAGGCCGGGGAGCGCGCCATCTCCCTGTTCGTGAAGGTGACCGGAGTCCCCGACGATCAGCTGCTGGCGGTGATCGAACCGTGGGTCGAGCGGATCGAGGAGGTGCGCCCGGCGGCGGGAACCTGAGGGCGTGGACGGCCCCAGCGTCGAGTCGCAGTCTCCCACAGCCCCGCGGCTCGTCGTCTTCGACCTCCTGAGCGCGCTGCTCGACTCGGAGCCAGTCTGGGAGCGGGCCGCCGGCAGCCGCGAGGCCGGTCGCCGGTGGCGAGCGCGCGTCTCGCAGGCAATGATCGCCGCCGGCCGATACGAGGACTACCCGGCGCTGGTGGAGCGCGCTCGACAGGCTCTCGGCATCGGCCCGGACGGGCTCGATCGCCTCCTGGAGGGCTGGTCCACCGTGGTCGCCTGGCCGGAGGTCGAGACGGCGCTGGCGGCGTTGCCCGTCCCGTTCGCAGTGCTCACCAATTGCTCGGCGGCGCTCGCGCGCTCGGCGGTCGCGCGCCTTCCCCGCGCGCCGGTGGCGGTCATCGCCGCGGAGTCGATCGGCTTCTACAAGCCGGACCCGCAGGCATACCGTGCGGCCCTGGAGCGATGCGGAGCCCCACGGGAGGAGGTGCTCTATGTCGCCGGCTCCGCATTCGACATGCGCGGGGCCGCATCATTCGGCCTCGTGACGCGCTGGGTCGATCGGCGTGGGGAAGGGGAGCCGGCGCCCGGCGTGTTGCGCTACGTCACCCTTGCCGATCTGTCGCGCGAACTTGATAGGTACCCGGCGAGATGACTACCAGCGAGGGACGCGTCGCGGCTCGGCTTTCGTCGTGGGTGCGGGCGGAATCGGGTGATGGATCGCCGCCTCGATGGCTGCAACCAGGACCGTCTGGTCTGGCGGGCCTACAGCCGGGGTGACCTCCCGCGGCCCATCTGTCTCGACCCAGTCGAGAAGCAATCCGCCTGAGGTGAGGACCACCGGTTTGTCCGGATGGAGCGCTCGCAGCTCCTCGACCAGCTTGCGGCCAGAGTCACCGGCGGCGAACACGTCGTACACAAGGACGTCCGCCTGCTCGACCTGCCAGCACGGCTCGCCGTGCATGACCGGACAGCCGCCTCCGGACGGGCCGGCGCACTGATCCACCTCGTAGCCAGCTTTGCGAAGGTCCTCGACCTCGATGTCCGCTATGTCGATGTCGTGGTGGACCACCAGTGCGCGTGTCATCGCGGAGGACTCCCATTGCGGAGGCCGGCATCGGCCTGGCGCTGGTCGCCGGTCGCCGGTCTCCCTGCTCTCGAGGATCGGGGCCGATCCGAGCGGGATGGAAGGGTCGAAGGTCACCTTCCTCCAGTGCAGAGGGCACCGGATCGAGGGTATGAGCGCGCCGAGCGGGCGCCGCCGCG
Source organism: uncultured Chloroflexia bacterium (assembly GCA_963773405.1). Classification (GTDB taxonomy): domain Bacteria; phylum Chloroflexota; class Limnocylindria; order QHBO01; family QHBO01; genus CAVXEH01. Next base: position 79,456 of record CAVZAQ010000005.1, read on the forward strand.
CCTCGCACTGGCCGCCCTCCGCCAGGGGTGCCCCATTGCCGGGGCTTGCCCCGATGGTCCATGCTCGCAGCTGCTGCATTGATCGGAGCGAGGCAGGAGGCTAGACCGATGAGCGAAATGGATTTCGACGAGCAGGTGGAGCGCGAGCTGCAGGCAGCCTACGAGGAGCGAGGCGTGCCGACCAGCTGGCAGGAGCTCACCCCCGAGACGATGGCCCCGGCGTTCCGGCTGTGGTTCAAGGCGCTCCGCAGCCCCGGGAACCCGCTCGGTGGTATCGACCCGGACAGCGAGGCGGAGCGGCTCATCCACGATCCGGTGCCGGCGCTGCGCGAGGCCGGCGTGCTGCCGGACACGGACGAGACGCCGCGCATCTCGACCATGGTCGTGAACCACGAGAAGACGCTCAAGCGCTTCATCATGTACGCGATGGTGGTCGTCTCCACCAACCCGAGCACGGTCGGAATCACCATTGTCAAGGAGGAGCGGGATTCCACGGGATGAGCGACGAGGGGCTGAGCTGCCCCAGCTGCGGCTCCGCCAATCCTCCCGGACTCCGATTCTGCCCGTCGTGCGGCTTTGCCCTGCCGCGCGACGGAGCAGGCGCTGACCCGCGCCCCGCCGCTCGCGACCCCGGGGTTTCGGCCAGCCGCCGCAGGCCCCTCGCCGAGCGGCGCCTGGTCTCCGTCCTCTTCCTGGACCTGGTGGGTTTCACGACCCTCTCGGAATCACTTGATCCCGAGGATGTTCGCGACCTCCAGTGGCGCTATTTCGAATCCGCGCGTGCAACCGTGGCCCACTACGGGGGATCGCTGGAGAAGTTCATCGGGGACGCGGTGATGGCGGTGTGGGGAACGCCGATCGCCCACGAGGACGACGCGGAGCGCGCGACCCGCGCAGCGATCGAGATCGTGGCAGGCGTTGGCACGCAGTTCGCCTCCCGCGAATCGGGCCATCTTCAGGCGCGAGCGGCGGTGACGACCGGCGAGGCGGCGGTGACCCTCGACGCCGAGGGGCAGGGAATGGTCACCGGCGATCTCGTGAATACCGCGTCGCGCCTCCAGGGGGCTGCCCAGCCGGGCACCGTGCTCGTCGACGACGCGACCCGCCACGTGGTGGGTGAGGCGCTCGCCTTCGAGCCTGCCGGCGAGAAGACGCTGAAGGGCAAGGCGGCGTCGGTCCGAGCATGGCGGGCCGTGGCCGTTGCGCCGAGCGCGGGAACGGCTCGGTCGGGCCATCGTGGGCCGTTCGTCGGCCGCGATCCGGAGCTGCGGGCACTGCGCGACCTCCTGGGGGCCGTGGTCGAGGAACGGCGGCTGCGGGTCGTGTCCGTGGTGGGCATCGCCGGGATCGGGAAGAGCCGCCTGGCCTGGGAGCTCGAGCACGCCGAACCGGCAGGAGAGGACGGTCACGTCGCCTGGTACGCGGGCCGGGCGCCCGGATACGGCGAGGGGATCGCCTTCGCGCCCCTGGCCGAGATGGTCCGCCGCAGCGCGGGGATCGTCGAGAGCGACCCGATCGAGATGGTGCACCGCTCGCTCGCCCAGCGGATCCTGCAGCTGGCCCCGGACGCCGACGAGCGCGAGTGGCTCGAGCCGCGCCTGCTCGTGCTCCTTGCGCCGCAGGAAGGCCATGGCTTCGACCGCGAGGAGCTCTTCGCGGCGTGGCGTCGGTTCTTCGAGCTGGAGGCCGAGTCGGCGCCGGTGGTCCTGCTCTTCGAGGACCTCCAGTGGGCCGATCCGGGCCTCCTCGACTTCATCGAGTACGTGGCGGACTGGTCGCGGCATCGGCCTCTGCTGCTCCTGACCCTCGCCCGGCCGGAGCTCCTCGATGCCCGCCCGACGTGGGGATCGGGTCTTGCCCAGTTCACCGCCATGCACCTCGACCGCCTGAGCGACGCCGCCATCGCCGACCTTCTCGCGGCGCTGGCTCCGGCCCTCTCCCTCGACGAGGCGACTCGGGTGCGGAGTCGCGCCGACGGCGTGCCGCTGTACGCCGTGGAGATGGCCCGCATGCTGACCGAGCGAAGCGCCCGGGCGGAGATCGAGATCCCCGAGTCCCTTCAGGCGCTCCTCGCCGCCCGGATCGACGCGTTGCCGCCGGACGAGCGCTCGCTGCTGCTGAGCGCCGCGGTGCTGGGGCGGCGCTTCCCGCCCGATGCCCTCGCTGCGGTTTCCGGTGCTGAGGGAGCCGCGTTCGTCGCCCAGCTCCGGAACCTCGTGCGCCGCGAATTCCTCTCGATGGACGACGAGCTCCGGTCGCCGGGACGGGGCCAGCTCACCTTCGTGCAGGAGCTCGTGCGCGAGGTCGCCTATCACACCCTCTCCCGCCGGGAGCGCCGGGCCCGGCACCTCGCCGTGATCGAGTACCTCCAGTCGGTGGGCGGGCAGGAGATGGTGGAGCCGATCGCGGAGCATCTCCTCGCCGCGCACCGAGCCACGGGGCTCGATGCCGCCGAGGAGCAGGCGATCACGGACCGGGCGCGTGAGGCACTGCACCGAGCGGCGGAGCAGGCCCGTTCGCTGCATGCCCCACATCGTGCCCTGGCCCACCTCGAAGACGCCATTGGCCTGACCGATGATGCCGCCACGCGCGCCCAACTCTCCGAGGAGGCCGGACTTGCGGCCCGCGCAGCGGCGCGCTTCGCCGCCGCGGAGCGGCACCTGCGGACGGCCATCGAGCTCCGCGAGGCGATGGACGATGCCCCAGGGGCGGCACGGCACCGCGCCCAGCTCGCGCGGCTCCTGCTCCAGGCGCAGCGCAGCGATACGGCCCTCGCCGAGCTCGAGGCTGCTTGGACGGCGGCGACGAGCGGTGCGAACGCCGCCACGATCCCGCCGGAGCTGCCCGCCGAGCTGGCCCGGGCGCACCTGCTGCGCGGCGACCTGCAGGACGCGAGCGCCTGGGCTGAGCGCGCGATCTCGGCCGCCGAGGCGACCGGCGATGAAAAACGTGCGGTCCTCGTCGACGCACAGATCACGCGCGCGACGTCCCGCGTTGCCGCGGGACGTCGGACGGAGGGCCTCGAGGAGCTTCGGAGGGCCGTGGACGATGCGGAGGCCGCCGGCAACACGTCGGTCCAGCTCAGAGCCTTGAACAACCTCGCCTGGCTCGTCGTCACCGACGACCCAGCGGCGACCTACGCGACGGCCCGTCGCGGCCTCGACCTGGCGAAACGCCTTGGCAACCGGGAGCAGGCGCTGCAGCTGCTGGATATCGCCTCGATCGTGGCGCTCGACACCGGAGACTGGTCGTGGGCGCAGGGCGCGCTCGACGAGGCGACGGCCGACGAGCTGCCGAGTGCTTACCGTCTCGACTATGGGGCGACCCGAACGATTCTCGCCGCCCTGCAGGGTCTCCCCGCTGATGCCCTCCCCGATGAGCCCGTCCTGGAGAAGGACCTCGATCCGCAGGCGCTCGGCTGGGTCGACCACGCCCGGGGCCTGCTGGCGCTCGTCTCCGGCGACCTGCCGACCGCGCTGGACCGGGCATGGATCGCCGCGCGCCAGACGGAGGGGTACGAGCGCTGGGCCTCGCTCGTCCTTGCCGGCCGTGTCGCCTGCTGGACCGGCGATGCCCGCCAGGCCGCGCAGGCCGCGGAGGAGCTGGCCGAGTGCGGCGCCTGGGGCCGGGCCGCAGACGCGGCGCTCTCCGGCCTGCGGGCCGCCATCTCCACGCTGGGCGTGCCGTCGTCCCGGCGCGGACCGCGCACGGCAGCGAAGGCGTGGAGCTCCGCCATCGAGCAGTGGGATGGGCTCGGCCTCCCGCTGCGACTCGGCCTCTGCCACCTTGATCGCTGGCGTCTGCTCGGTCGTCCAGCGGATCGGGACGCGGTTCGCCGGTCCCTGGGGCCGCTGGGAGCGACAGCCCTGGTCGCCCTCGTGGATGCGCCGATCCGCCTCCCGGGGCGGTGATCGCGGCCGGCGGCCGGTGCGGGGACGAGCCACGAGGCGCGTGACTCAGTGATCGGTCCGCAGCACCGCGAGACAGGTCTCCACGGCGACCGGCACGGCGGCCGCCACCTCGGGCGTCAATCGATCCTCGAAACGGTCGTGCAGGACGGCCTCGATGCCAACCGTCCAGATCTCGGAGGGCAGCGCGGCCCCCAGGGCGCGGCCCGCGTCGAGCGCGGCCGGCAGGGGGGCATCGTGGGCGGAGTCGAGGTGCGCCGATGCCCGCGTCTCGACCCGGTCGAGGGTCCGGCAGGTGACGGTGCCGGCGGGCACCAGCCCGGTCGCAATCGCGTCGACCAGGATGGCGCGCTCGTAGCCCACGAGGTGCTCCATGAGGGTCAACCCGCCCACCGCCAGCTGCTCGATGTCGACCGCGTCGACCTCGATGGGTCCGATGTCGCGGTCACCGCCGTCGGCGTGCGCGAGCACATCGCGCAGCGCATCAGCGACCCGCCAGCCGACCCCATCGTCGCCGCGCAGCGGGTTTCCCAGCCCGACGACCACCGTCACCCGCGCCGCGGAGCGCGGGTCCGGGTCAGCAGGCCTGGCGAAGGACATGGACCGGCTCGCCATCGGCATTGCGGATGGTGACCTCCAGCGGCATCTCGCCGGTGAGCGAGTGCGTCGCGCAGCCGAAGCACGGGTCATAGGCGCGGAACGCCATCTCGATCCGGTTCAGCAGGCCGGGGCTGACCACCTCGCCGCCGTGGATCAGGCTCCGCGCCGCCCGCTCGATGGAGAGCGCCATGGGCGCGTAGTTGTTCGTGGTGCCCACGATCAGGTTCACCTTCGTCACCAGGCCGCGCTCATCGGTCCAGTAGTGGTGGGTGAGCGTGCCGCGCGGTGCCTCGATGGTGCCCACGCCCTCCGTGGGCGTCTCGGTGGGGACCACCCGCACGACGTCGGAGGTGACCTCGGGATCCGTGGCCAGCTCCACGACCCGCTCCGCCGCGGAGAGCAGCTCGACCAGGCGTGCCCAATGCATGGCCAGGCGCGGATGGACCATCCGCTTCGTGCCGTCGACCGGCGGAGCGAGCACGGAGTAGAAGCGCTCGTAGGCCTCCTGGGCCAGCGGCGTGCCCATCCCGTCCGCCGCGTTGATCCGCCCCAGCGGGCCCACGCAGTAGACGCCGGAGTCGGGGCCGTCGACCAGCCCCTTCCAGCCGACCTTGCGCAGGTAGGGGAACTTCAGGTACGTCCAGGGCTCGACGCGCTCCGCGATCCATTCGGGGTAGTCGGCCGGCGGGTACTGGCCGTGGAGCGAGCCGTCGGGGCCAACGACCCGGACCTGGCCGTCGTACATGTTGAGGCGCCCGGCCGCATCCACGACTCCCATGTAGTAGGTCTCGTGGGTGTAGGTGTCGCCGCGGATCATCCCCACGTACTCGTCGTTGCCCAGGATCGCCGAGTCCCACAGGTCCAGGCTGAAGCGCGCGAAGTCGACCATCCAGCGTCCGCTGGCCTCGATGGCCGCGCGCTCGTCGCCGGTGATCCCCTTGGTCATCCCGCCGGGAACCGCGGTGAGCGGATGGACCTTGCGCCCGCCGATGGTCTCGATGATCTCGTGCCCGCGCCTGCGGGCCTCGATGACCTTGAGGCCGATGTCGGCGCCAACCTTGTGCACGACGCCCAGGATGTTGCGCTCCGCCGCGGGAGCATCCGGCCCGACCAGGAAATCAGGCCCGGACAGGACGTAGAAGTGCGTCGTGTGGTCGGCGAAGACGAATGCCGAGTAGAGCAGCTCGCGCAGCAGCGTGGCGGCCCGCGGCGGCGTGACGCGGTAGACCGCATCGACGGCCTTGGCCGCCGCCATGTGGTGCGCCTCCGGGCAGACCCCGCAGATCCGCGTGGTCAGGGTGGGCATCTCCTCGATCGGTCGTCCCACGCAGAAGCGCTCGAAGCCGCGCAGCTCCGGGACCTGGAAGTAGGTGTGCTCCACCTCGCCGGCGCCGTCGAGGAGGATCTCGATCTTGCCGTGCCCCTCCAGGCGGGTGACCGGATCGATGGTGACGTGGGTCATGACTGCCGACCTCCCCGCAGGAGCGACTTCGCCAGGCTGAATCGGTAGAACTGGCCGACCGGATCGGGAATCCCGTCCAGGATCCGCTCGATCTCCTGTGGCTCCGTCGCGTCGACCACGGAGGCGAACGCGGACATCAGCCGCGCCCCGTAGTCGACCACGCCGTCGGCCGGGCCGTAGCAGCCGATGCACGGCGCGCCGGCGGCCGGGCACAGCGCTCCGCATCCGGAACGGGTGGCGGGCCCGTTGCAGGGCAGCCCCTGCTCGAGGAGGCAGAGCCGTGGATCAACCTCCGCGAGCTCGGTGATGCGCACGAACCGGTCGATCTTCTTCACGTTCCGCTCGCGGGCGCACTCGTCGCAGCAGGTGCTGGTCCCCGCCCCGATGACCGAGCCGAGCGGTGGCAGCTCGGCCTTGCCGTCGAGGGCGGCGATGATCAGCTGCAGGACCTCGGCGATCCGCGCCGACTCGGGCGGGCATCCGGGCATGAAGTAGTCGACGGCGACCACCTGGTCCAGGGTCCGCAGCAGCGGTGAGAAGACGGGGAGATGGAGGACACCGTCGCCGGGGTCGCCATCGGGCAGATGCCATTCCGGCTGCGGTACCAGGTGCTCCGGGTTGTCCGCGCCGGGAGCCTCGTAGCTCGCGTCGAACAGCTCCTTGGTGCTGCTCAGGTTGGCGAGACCGGGGATGCAGCCCTCGCAGGCGCAGGAGCCGAAGGCGACGAGCACCTTCGCCTTGGCGCGGAGCAGGTGGGCCATCTCCTCGTTCTCGCTGTTGCGGATCCCTCCCGAGAAGAGGCACACGTCGATGGAGGCGTCTGGCATGGCGCGGACGTCGTCGTACTTGGCGTCCATGGCGACCGGCCAGAAGACCACGTCGAATCGCCGGTCGACCTCCAGGATCAGCTCATGGACGTTGAGCACCGCGATGTCACAGCCGCCGCAGGAGCTGGCCCAGTACATGGCGAAGCGCGGCTTGGCCTTGACCGATGTCGCCGTCATGCCGTCACCTCCGCGACCTCGGCCGGCGCGACGACCTCGGCCGGCTCGACGACGGTTCGTCCGATTCGTCCGATCGGGCAGGGCCACGGACGCAGGGTCGCCGTCCCAGCTCAGGGGACCGAGCGCTCGTACCTCCTCGGTTATGCGCGCCATCTCGTGGGCGAAGCGCTCGCCCTCCGCGGCGCTGGCCCATACCAGCTGGAGCCGCTGCGGCTCGATCCCGAGGGCCGTGATGGTGCGCTTGAGCAGGAGGAAGCGCCGCAGGCCCTTGTAGTTCTGCTCCCGGTAGTGGCAGTCGCCCGGCCAGCAGCCGGAGACGACGACACCGTCGGCGCCGCCGGCGAACGCCTTGAGGACGAAGGTCGGGTCCAGCCGCCCGGCGCACATGAGCCGGACGAGCCGGATGTTGGGTGGGTACTTGATGCGGGCCGTGCCGGCCAGGTCGGCCGCGCGGTAGCTGCACCAGTTGCAGGTGAAGCCGATGAGCACCGGTTCGAAGGTCATGCCGGCACCTCCTCGGCCGCGGCGGGGACTGTGCCCGGGATCATGAGCAGCCCCTCGATCTGCCGGAGGATCTGCTCGTTGGAAAAGCCGGTGCCGCTCATGGCACCCGCCGGGCAGGCGGCGACGCAGGTCCCGCAGCCCTGGCACAGCGCCGGGTTGACCCGGCTGACGTTCTCCGCGGCGAGGTAGTCGATGGCGCTGTACGGGCAAAGGTCGTTGCAGATCCGGCACCCGCTGCAGCGTTCCTCGTCGACGGTGGCCCGGATGGGCTCCAGGGCCATCTCCTTCTGCTGGATCCGACCCAGGATCCGTGCCGCGGCGGCTGCCCCGTTCGAGACGCTCGATGGGATGTCGCGGGGCCCCAGCGCACAGCCCGCGGCGAAGACGCCCTCGGTCATGGTCGCGACCGGGTCGAGCTTGGGATGGCGCTCGATGACCCAACCGTCCGAGCTGCAGCCGATGCCAAAGAGCCGCGCCACCTCGGTGGCGTCGTGTGCCGGCTCCAGGCCAACCGAGAGAATGACCATGTCCACCGGGATGCGACGCTGAGCCGCGGCCAGGGTGTCCTCCACCTGGACGATGAGCCGGCCGTCCTCGGCGGCCTCCGCCGGCATGCGCAGCACGTCGGTCACCTCGGCGACGCGGCCGCGGACGAAGGTCGTGCCCTCTTCCTCGATGCGCCGGTAGAACTCGTCGTACCCCTTCCCCGGCGTGCGCATGTCGATGTAGAACTCGAAGATCTCCGCGTCGGTGTGCTCGCGCACGAGGTGCGCGAATTTCAGCGACTGCATGCAGCAGATCGCCGAGCAGTACTCGTTGTAGTTGCGGTCCCGGCTGCCGACGCAGTGGACGATCGCCACCCGCTGGGGCTGCGTCACGCCGTCGCGCAGGACGATGCGCCCACCGGTGGGTCCGGCCGCGTTGCTCATCCGCTCGAACTCGAGACTGGTGAACACGTTCGGCAGGCGGCCGTAGCCGTACTGCTCGATCCGCCGGGCGTCGAAGGTCTCAAAGCCGGTGGCGATCACGATGTTGCCCACCTCGACCTGGACCACCTCATCGGTCTGGGTGAAGTCGATGGCGTTGGTGGGGCAGAACTTCTCGCAGGCCTTGCAGGTGCCCTTCTCGAAGTAGACGCAGTTGTCGCGATCGAGGACCGGGAACTTGGGAACCGCCTGCGGGAACGGGGTGTAGATCCCCTTGCGGTAGCCGATGCCGGCCTCGAACTTGGTGTCCACGATCCGCGCCGGGCATTTCTCCTGGCAGATGCCGCACCCGGTGCACAGCTCCTCGTTCACGTACCGGGCCCTGTGACGGATGGTCGCCGTGAAGCTGCCCACGTAGCCGGAGAGGCCCTCCACCTCGCTCCAGGTGTGGAGCGTGATGTTGGGATGGCTCCCGGCGGTGACCATCTTGGGGGTGAGGATGCACGCCGCGCAGTCGAGCGTCGGGAAGGTCTTGTCGAACTGGGCCATGTGGCCGCCGATCGACGGCTCCCGCTCCACGAGGTGGACCGGGAACCCGGCATCCGCGATCTCGAGCGCGGCCGTGATGCCGGCGATTCCGCCGCCGACCACCAGGGTCGCGGGGTTGATGGGGACCCGGTAGGGCTCCAGCGGCTCGTGCTCCGCGACGCGCAGGACGCCGCCGGCCACGACGGCCTTGGCCTTGGCGGTCGCCGCCTCCCGGTCGGTGTGCACCCAGGAGACCTGCTCGCGGATCGAGACCAGCTCGCACAGGTAGGGGTTGAGCCCCGCGCGCTCGCACGCGCCGCGGAACGTCTTCTCGTGCATGTGCGGCGAGCAGGCGGCCACGACGACCCGGGTCAGGCCCTGCTCCCGGATGTCCTCCTCGATGAGCTCCTGGCCCAGCGAGGCACACATGAACTTCGAGTCGCGGGCGACGACGACGCCGTGCGGGCCGAGCTTCTCGGCCGCCCAGTCGCGCACGGCCTCCACGTCCACCGTCCCGGCGATGTTCGTGCCGCAGTGGCAGACGTAGACGCCGATCCGCTCCTCGGAGCTGGCGGTCATGGCTGCACCTCCCCGTCCCCGGCGTCGGCCGGGGTTTCGGGCATGCGCGGCATGGGCAGCGCCGCCGAGCGTCGTGACGGACGCCGGGCGGGCGCCGGGGCGCCCTCCGCGGGCGGCCCCTCGGCGCGGCGCACCTGCATCCGGTTCAGCGCGTAGCGGGCGCTCACGATCTCGGTCCCCACCCCTGCCTGCTTTGGCTCCGCGCCGAAGGCGAGGGCCATGAGCTGGGTGAAGAACAGGATCGGCATGTGATACCCCGTCCCGAAGCGATGGTTCATCTCGGCCTGGTAGAGATCCACGTTCATCTGGCACATCGGGCAGACCGTGACGAGCATGTCCGCTTCAAGCCGGTCGGCAGCGTCGACCAGGCGCCGGATCAGCTCCAGCCCGGTGTCCGGGCTGATCTGGGTCATGTGCCCGCCGCAGCAATCGGTCCGCAGCGGGAAGTCCACGACATCGGCGCCCAGCGCGGTCAGCAGGCGGTCGAAGTCGCGCGGATGCTCGCGAAGGCTCCAGTGCCGGTCGTAGTCGGGCCGGGTGACGAGGCAACCCAGGTAGGGCGCCACGCGGAGGCCACGCAGCGGACTGACGACGCTGCGCTCGACGGCGTCGAGGCCCACCTCGCGCAGGATCACCTCAAGGAGGTGGCGCACCTGCACCGAGCCCGGATCGTAGTGCAGCCCGCCGGCATCCAGCGCCGTGTTCACGGTGCGGGCCAGGGCAGGGTCGGAGCGCAGGGTGTAGTCGGTCTTGGCGAGGTTGAGGAAGCATGCCGAGCAGGGAGCCACCACGGTGCTGCTGCCGTTGCGCTGCTGCTCCGCGAGCGCCAGGTTGCGGCTCACAAGGGCGTACGCGCGCTGCTGGCTGATGGCGAAGTACTCGAACGCTCCGCAGCAGTTCCAGTCCTCGATCTCCTCGAGGGTCAGGCCCAGCCGGTCGCAGACGACCTCCAGGGACTCGCCATAGGCCTTGCCGCTCCCGTCCATGGAGCAGCCGGGGTAGTACAGGTAGCTCGTCGCCGATGCCGGTGTCGTCGATGGCGCCACGGCTGGCGCGTGCTCGACGGTCATGCGGAGGCCTCCAGCTCGCCGGCGCGGTCCAGGATCGCGTTGAGCTGATCCAGGTTCGCGATTCGGTGGATCCCGAACCCCATGCGGCCCTTGGCGAGCATGCTGATGCCGGCGGGCGCCATGCCCGGCAGGCGAAGGGGGTAGTGGCGCAGGTAGTGCCGGGCGACGAGCCCCATCTCGTAGCTGCGGCCGTAGCGGTGGATGTTGCTCACGAACGTGCGGGAGAAGTCCGGCGCGGCAGAACCGGGGGTCGTGCCCTCGCGGTCGGCCAGGGCCTTGAGGACGCCCATCACGTCGGGGATCCGGATCTCCTGCGGGCAGCGGATGGCGCAGAGGTGGCAGCTGACGCACATCCACGGCGTGTTCGAGTGGAGCACCGCATCGCGCATCCCGGCGCGCACCATGGCGAACAGCTGGCGCGGGGTGTGGTCCATGTCCGCCGCGGACGGGCACGAACCGCCGCAGGTCCCGCACTGGATGCAGAGCTCCAACCGCGTCGGGGTCGCCGCCGCCGCCGTCACCTCGGAGAGAAACGCTCGGGCTGAGACCCGCGCCGGGGCGGGAGGCGTCGGCGCGGAAGCGCCCAGGTCCGTCACCGGGGTTGCGGTCACCGCGTCGCCCCCGCCATCTCGCTGAGCCCCAGCGCGCGCCGGGCCTGCGCTTCGTCATCGACCGTGAAGGCCATCTCCATCACGCCCGGCCTTCGGCCGACGCACAGGGTGCCCAGGATATTGACGCCCGATGCCGCGAGCTGTTCGGCCACGTCCGCGAGTCCGCCGGGCCGGTCCTCGACGTCGACCATGATCGCGTCGCCTTCGATGAAGGAGTGTCCCAGGCCGCGCAGCACCTCGCGCATCTCCTGGTCGCAGCTGGGAACGATGAAGGCGCAAGCCAGGGGACCCGATCCCACGCACGAAACATGCTGGATGTCGATGCCTCGCATCGCGAGGGCCCGGCTCAGGTGAGCCAACTCCCCGGGGTGGTTGTCGAGCTGGATGACGAACTGTCGTACCATCGCCGCCTCCGCAGTACCTGTCGGGGAAACGGGTGATCGCCGCCTCGTGCCGACCGGTCGCCGCGGGCAGCCCCGGGTGGAGCGGACCACGGCCAGTCTCCGGCCCCGGCATCGGCGGCCGTAGTGCCGAACGACCCGTTCGGATCAGCCGTCTGACTTGGCCGGCAGGACCCTCGGCACTGCGCCGATGCGACCGATGCCTCCTACGGTTCCGGTGACGACCGAAATCGAACGAAACGAGGTGTCACACCGTGCACGAGGCAGGAATCGCCGGCCGGGCGCTCGACGCGGTGGAGGCCGCAATCCCCCGCGGGCGCGGCGAGGGTCCGCCCCGCTCGCTCTCGCTGCTCGTCACGGATCCGGCGCATATCGACGTCGAGGCGGTGACCCTCCATCTGGAGATCGCGATCCTGGAGCGCGGATGGTCGGAGATTCCGATTGCGGTCTCAATTGCGCCCGTCGTCTGCGGGAAGTGCGGGAGCTCCGTTCGTCCCGAGGGCGAGTGGCCCTTCTGCGCCACCTGTGGTGCGCCGCTGCCGGAGGTCGCCGGTTCGGGGATCGAGATCAGCGCGACCTGGTAGATGCGCCGCGGGTCGGCGATGACGAACTGGTCGCGGAAGCGGGCCAGAGGGTCCGTCGCGTCGAGCGCCTCCGCCACGCGCGATCGACGCTCACCGCCTGCCCGCCCCCGTCAGCGGGCGGCCGCCAGCCGGTCTGCCTGCGCCCGCAGCGCGTCGGTGACCTTGGCGAGCGGCATCATGAAGGTCGGCACGCACTGGTCCCGGCAGCGCACCGCCAGCTCGGCAACGTCGCGCAGCCGCTCCTCCATGACGACCCAGGCGGCCTCGCGATGGGGGAGGAGGTAGTCAACGGCGTAGAAGAGCTCGAACCCTGCGCCGGCCATGAGCCCGGGATGCTCGGGGCCAATGGGCAGCCGCGAGACGAGCGAACCGAGCGGCTTGATGGCGGCGTACATCAGGGTCACCGCGACATCAGCCAGCACGGCCAGCTGCTCGTTTGTCTCGTCGGTGTGCGCGAAGTAGCGTGACAGGAGCTGCAGCACGATCTCGTAGGTTGCGTTGAAGAGGTCCATGGCCCGCGCGGTGAACGCATCGCCGATGATGGGTACGTCGATCCCGCTGTCGGGAGGACGGACGTAGGCGGCCTCCACCGGGCGCGTCGGCTCGAAGGACGGGTCGGCCTCCCGCTCCGCGAGATAGCTCTCCAGGATGGCGAGCAGCTGCCCGAAGTGCGCGTCGTGCCAGTCACCCCGGGCGCCCTCTCCCTGCTCCACGATGGTCTCGATGGCGGCCTGCGCGGTTGCGACGTCGGTAACCGGGATCAGCTCCTCCCAGCGGAAGTGCTCCTCGTCGGCCTGGGCCGAGCGCGGACCGATGAAGAGTCGTTCCGGCCCGAGCTTCTCGGCGAGGTGCGCGATGCCCTCCTGGATCGAGCGATACAGGTGGCCGATGGTGGCGAAGTCCTGCAGATGCGGACCGATCTCGTCCTCGACTGCCGCCGGAAGCGGCACCGCCTCACCAAGGGCGGCGAAGCCCTCCGCGTCGTCCATGGCCATCCCCTCGGGGCGCTCGAGGTAGGCGAAGTGGCGTAGCGCCGCCTCGCCGAACGGCACCAGGGCAATCTGGATACCGGCGGGGTAGCTGCGCGCCGGTAGCGGGAAGTTGGGCCGTGCGAGGCGGGGCGCCGCGCCGACGGCGGTGAGCAGGTTCTGGACGAGCGCCAGGTGGAGCATCTCCTGCGCGCCGATATGCATCAGCTCCTTGCGCCACCGCTTCACCGCCGCGAGCTGATCCGGGGTGAGACCTTCCTCCTCCTTTTCCTTCAGCGAGAAGGCCGCATACAGGTACTGGCACATCACGAGGTGCTCGAGCTCCGCCGCCTTGCCGAGGGTGTAGACCAGGGCCTCGCGGTGCTCGAGGACGATGGGTGCCTCGGGATCCGCCTCACTGCGCGTGGCAAGGACGCTGGTCAGGGCGCCGGTGCTGGAACCACCTTGCCAGGACATTGATGCTGCCTCGCTGCTTGCGGGTGGGTCTCATGGGAGAGGGCGGCGACGGCAGTCTACGCCGCCGCATGCCAGCGCTGCCACGCCTGTGTATCCTCGGTCGGTGACCCCTTCTCGCGCCGCCGGGCCCGACGTTCCCCTCCTGCGGCTCGCCGCCGTGGTCATCGGCTATGCGGTGGCGATGGCATACCTGGAATCGGCGGTGGTGGTGTACCTCCGCGAGGCCCTGGGGGTCGCGCCGTCCACCGTGTTTCCCGTGGATCTGTCCGGTGCCGCCGGATCGCTCGGGTACATTGAGCTGGGCCGGGAGCTGGCGACCCTGGTGATGATCGCGACGGTCGGCTGGATCGCGGGCCGCAGCCCGCTCGAGCGCCTGGCCTGGGCGGCGGTGGTCTTCGGGATCTGGGACATCGGCTACTACGCCTGGTTGTGGGTCTTCTCCGGCTGGCCCACCGGCCTGGGCACCTGGGACCTGCTCTTCCTGCTGCCGGTTCCCTGGGCGGGGCCTGTATGGGCGCCCGTGGTGGTGAGCGCCGGCCTGGTCGGCTTTGGCCTCCTGGTCGCGGCGCGGCTGCGAGCGGGTAGATCACTGGCCATGACCGCGGGCCGATTCGGCCTCATGCTCACAGGCGGACTTGTCGTCATCGTCAGCTTCACGCTCAACGCGGGCGTCGTGATCGACGGTGGCGTGCCGACCAGCTTCGCCTGGCCGGTGTTCGTGGCTGGCATGGTGATCGGTATCGCGGCAGCGGCCGACGCGCTGTGGCGCGGTGCCGGGCGCTCGCGCCGTGTGGAGGCCTAGCTGTCCTTCGTGGCGGCAGGCGGCGGTGGGGCGGACGACTCATCGCCCGCTGATCCGGAGCTCGCGGGTCCGGCCGCATCCGCGGCGTGGGCCTGTCGGTGCCAGGCTTCGAACGCATCGGAAGCGGTGGACGCTGCCGCGGGCGGAGTCTCCGGCGCCGCCGCCCGGCGGCGGTGTGCCCGCGGCGGTATGGGGCGGGGGCGGAGGCGCGGCCGGGCGGAGCAGGGTCACCAGCGCCCAGACGACTCCGGCGATGAGCAGGAGCATGAGCAGCCAGCCGACGATCCAGCCGAAGCCGCCGAACCCCCCAGACCGGCCGAAGCCACCGCGGTCCATGAAGTCGCCCATCCCGCCGAACCGCCCGCGACCGCCGGTGGCGGCGCCAGCCGCGAAGGCGACGATCGCGACCACTCCAACCACGATGATCGCGCCGATCGCCAGCGCGACTCCAATGAATCCTCGCCTGTTCATCGCTCGATCTCCTTGCGAATCCCGCCTCGGGGCCATGCGTCACGATGCATCGTCTGCTGATGATGATGCCACCCGTTCCTGAGTACCCGCTGAAAGCGGGGTCCAGCCGGCCGGGTGGCACGGCATCGGCCCGTGAACCGAAAGCGCGACGGACCGGTAGTCTGTGGGCATGATCCGCGACCCGGCGCCCATCAGCCGGCGTCGGTTCCTCACGTCCCTGGCCTGGGGAGCCGGTGCCCTCGTTCTCGCCGCCTGCACCCCGCGGACGCCGGCATCACGCCTGCCGTCAGCGTCCGCCGCTTCGTCACCGGTCGCCACGCCGAGCCTCACGCCAACGGCCAGCCCGACCCCGGGCCCGAGCCTGCGCGAGAAGATCGGCCAGATGCTGCTGGTCGGGTTCCGGGGGACCACGGTCGCGACCGCCGCGACGATCCTGGCGGATATCCGCGAGCGAAACCTCGGCGGGGTGCTCCTCTTCGACACGGACCAGCCCACCCACAGTGCTGTCCGCAACATCGTCTCGCCGGCGCAGCTCAAGGCGCTCGTGGCCGGGCTGCAGGGCGAGGCCGCCACGCCGCTCATCGTCGCGGTGGACGAGGAGGGCGGCCTGGTTGCCCGCCTCGACGAGCGCCACGGCTTCCCTGCCACCTACTCCGCGGCGCAGCTGGGCGCCCGCAACGACCCGGCCTTCACCCGACAGCAGGGCTCAAGCTGGCGACCACCCTGCGTGCGGCGGGGATCACCGTGAACCTCGCTCCGGTGGTCGACCTGAACGTGAACCCCACCAACCCGATCATCGGAGCGCTCGACCGCTCCTTCGGCGCGGACCCGGCACGCGTCACCTCCCAGGCGGAAGCCTTCATTGCCGGCCATCACGACATGGGCGTGCTGACCACGCTGAAGCACTTCCCGGGGCACGGCAGCTCGACCGGCGACACCCACCTCGGTGTCGTGGACGTGACCGGCACCTGGAAGCCGGTCGAGCTGGAGCCGTTCGCCAACGTGATCCACGATGGCACCGCCGACGCGGTCCTGACGGCACACGTGTTCAACCGTGACCTGGACCCGGATCACCCGGCCACGCTTTCGCACAAGATCATCACAGGGATGCTCCGCGAGCAGATCGGCTGGGACGGCCTCGTCGTCAGTGACGACATGCAGATGGGCGCCATCCGCAAGGCGTATGGTTATGCCGATGCCGTCCGGCTCGCGATTCTGGCCGGGGTGGACGTCCTCACCATCGCCCAGCAGCAGCGTTACGAAGAGGCGATCGTGAGTAGCACCATCGAGAACATCGCGGAGCAGGTGGCCGAGGGCTCCATTCCCGCATCGCGGATCGACGAGTCGTACGCCCGGATCATGGCCTTCAAGGCCCGAATGAAGGTGGCGGCATGACGGCACGCCGCACGCTCGGCTGGGTGGCGGTCGCGACCACCGCCGTCGTGGTCGCGGTGCTGCTGCTGCAGTGGCGCGGCGCCGGCGTGTTCGGGCCTTCGCCGAGCGGCACGGCGGTCGCTTCCGGCTCGGGTTCCGCGAGCGGCAGCGCCGCCTCGCGATTGCCGTCTGCCTCCGGCACCGCGGGAACGGGCGCAGGCGGCGTGAAGCATGTCTGGATCATCGTCATGGAGAACCATTCCTACGGCCAGGTGATCGGGAGCGACCAGGCACCGTTCCTCAATTCGCTGGCAGACCAGTACGGGGTCGCCACCGACTACCACGGCGTGGGTCGGCCGTCTGAGCCGAACTACCTGGCGCTGATCTCCGGCTCGACCCAGGGCGTCACCGATGACGGCGTCCACGACATCACCGCGCCCACCGTCCTCGACCAGCTCGAGAAGGCGGGTCGCACCTGGGCGGTGTACGCGGAGAACGTTCCCGCGAACTGCTTCCGGGGTGCCACGGCCCACGATGGCCCCGACGGATCCGGCACGTACGCGCGGAAGCACGAGCCCGCGATCTCGTTCACCGGGATCAGCGGCGACCCCGCCCGCTGCGCGCGGATCACGGACTTCTCGCACTTCTCCGTGGATGCCGCCAACTTCAACCTCATCGTGCCGAACCAGTGCCACGACATGCACGACTGCTCCGTCGCCAGGGGCGACGCCTGGCTCCGCAGCTTCGTGCCGCAGATCACCGGGTCCGCAGCCTTCGCCCAGGGCGGCCTCCTGGTGGTCACCTTCGACGAGGCCGAGGGCGGGGACGACAGCCAGCACACCACGCTCGTCTTCGCGGGTCCGTCCGTCGCGGCCGGTTCCCGTTTCACGGCGCGCGCGGATCATTACGCGCTGCTGCGAACCGTGCAGGACATGTTCGGACTGCCGTGCCTGGCGGAGACCTGCAACGCGCAGCCGATGCCGGCCCTTCTGGGCGCCGGCGGGTCGTAGCGGACGTCGCGGCGGCCGAGCTCCGGCTGGCCGAGAGAGGGCTAGAGCCAGTCCCCCGAGCCGTCCCCGACCATGGCTCCCGAATCGAGCTCCGACTCGAAGAGGGCAAGCTCATCCGCGGGGATCAGGAACGAGTGCTCGCGCGCCGGGAACGTTCCGTCGCGCACCTCGGCGGCGTACGCCTCCAGCGCGCGGCGCGTCTCCTCGGCGAGATGGGCGTACTGCTTCACGAAGCGGGGCATGGGCCCTTCGTTGATGCCCAGCAGGTCGTGCCAGACGAGCACCTGTCCGTCGCAGTCGACGCCGGCGCCGATCCCGATGGTCGGGATACGGAGGGCCCCGGTGATTCGTGCCGAGACGCGCTGGGGCACCGCCTCGAGGACGATCGCGAAGCATCCGGCGGCCTGCAGCAGCTGCGCATCGGCGAAGAGCTGGCGTGCCTTGGCGGCGGTTCGGCCCTGTGCCTTGTGGCCGCCGAGCATGGTGGCGCTCTGCGGCGTCAGGCCGATATGGCCCATGACCGGGATCCCGGCCGCAACGATCGCCCGTGCGCGCGACACCGAGCTGCCGCCGCCCTCGAGCTTCACGCCCTCGGCGCCCGCCTCCTTCACCAGGCGCACGGCGCTGCGGACGGCCTCCTCGTCGGAGACCTGGAAGCTGCCGAGCGGCATGTCCACCAGGAAGAAGGCGCGGCTCGTGGTGCGTCGTGCGGCGCGGGCCAGCATGATCATCTCGTCCATGCCGATGGGGGTGGTCCCGTCGTAGCCGAGCATGTTGTTCGCCGCCGAATCGCCCACGAAGACGATGTCGACGCCGGCCTGGTCCGCGAGCCGCGCAGACGGGGCGTCGTAGGCGGTGACCATCACGATCTTCTCGCCCCGATCCTTCTTCTCGAGGAGCTCCGGGAGTGTGAGGGGAGATCGTGGGATTGGGCTGCTGTCGCGGGCCATGCTGCTCATGTCGCCTCCTGGTTGAGGAGCACATTGTCTATCAGACGTGTCGAGCCCACACGCACCGCGGCCGCCAGGGTAAGGCCGTCGAGGTCCGCGACGGCCACGTAGTCGACCGACAGGCCCTCGACATCGGCCAGACCGGCGTGCGCCGCCGCCAGGGCGCCATCCGTCCCCCCGCCCGCACGGTAGGCGGCCGCGCCGGCCCCCAGCGCGCGGGGGAGCGCGAGTGCGCGGCGGCGGTCATCGGCAGACAGGTACACGTTGCGGCTGGAGAGCGCCAGACCGTCCGGGTCGCGCACGGTGGGGACCACCCCGATCTCGAGCGGCAGATCCAGGTCGCGGACGACGTGCTTCACCACGGCGACCTGCTGTGCATCCTTGCGGCCGAAATAGGCGACCGCCGGGGCGACCGCGTTGAAGAGCTTGGTGCAGACCGTGGCCACCCCGATGAAGTGTCCCGGCCGGAAGGCGCCCTCGAGGACCGTTGCCAGCTCGCCGGGGTCCACGGTCGTCGAAAATCCGGCGGGATAGATCTCCTCCACCGACGGCGCGAAGAGCAGGCGGATGCCGGCCGCCTCGGCCAGGCGCGCGTCGTGTTCCTCGTCGCGTGGGTATTGAGCCAGATCCTCGTGCGGCCCGAACTGGGTCGGGTTCACGAAGAGGCTGGCAACCGCGACCTCGCATTCGGTGGCGGCCCTGCGGAAGAGGGTCAGGTGACCCTCGTGGTAGGCGCCCATGGTCGGCACCAGGCCAATGCGCTCGCCGCGTGCCCGCGGCGCACGGAGCACCTCCCGCAGCGCCGCGACAGTCCGGATGGGTGTCACTCGCGGGAGGCCGCGGCCAGCGCCAGATAGAGCGGGACCAGGTCGGGCGCGCGCTCCCGGAGGGCGTCCAGGTGCGCATCGATGGTTGCCTGGTCGCCGCGGGCGATGGGCCCGGTC
The DNA here is from genome assembly GCA_963773405.1 of uncultured Chloroflexia bacterium. GTDB lineage: Bacteria > Chloroflexota > Limnocylindria > QHBO01 > QHBO01 > CAVXEH01. The sequence goes on from CAVZAQ010000005.1 coordinate 98,629, forward strand.
AGGACGAACCCGTTCGCGATCGTGCGCTCCATGAGCGGCACCAGGGCCTCCGGCGGAACCCCCACGCGTTCGAAGAGGGCCGATGCCGTGCGGTACAGGGTCACCAGGTAGTTTCCGGCAATGACCGCCGCGGCGTGGTAGAGCGGGCGGTCGGCGTCCGCGAGGACGAAGGGACGCAGCCCAAGCGTCTCGGCCAGCCAGGTCGCCAGCCCGCGAGCCTCGTCCGTCTCGCCGGTCACCGCGCACCAGGCGCCGTCGAGCTGCTCTGCTCCGCGCTCGGTGGTCAGGGTCTGGAGCGGGTGCACGCTGAACCGCCTCGTGTGCGGATCGAGCGCTGCCAGGGTCGTTGCGCCGGAGACGTGTGCGACCCAGGGGCCGCGCGGCACCCCCTGCGCCACCTCGGGGATTGCTCCGTCGGAAACGCAGAGCAGAACCAGGTCCGCGGCGGAAGCCCGGTCGGGGACGGCGCCACGCCCCGTCACGGTGACCTCCAGGCCGCGCTCGCGCAGACGAGCGGCGATGGCCCGTCCTGCGCGCCCGGAACCGATCACCCGCACCGATGCGATCACGTGTCGAGTCTAGCCTCGTCCGGTACGCTTGGCGCCCGCCTGCGCGCCTCGCGGCGCGAGGCGGCGCGAGCGTCCGGGAGGGATGGGATGGATCGATGGGTCTGCACGCGGTGCTTCGCCCCGAACGAGGGCGACGCTTCCGCGTGCGCCACCTGCGGCTGGCCGCGGGGCGAGGTGCCACCCGACGGTGCATTCGCTGCCCGCCCGTCTCCCCGCCGCGCCTGCTCCCGCGCCGGCCCGCCGGTGGGAGCCCCTGATCCGCTACTGGTGGCTCATCGGGATCGTGGTGGTCGGCGCGTTCGTCCTCACGGGCTACCTGGGCGGCGCGGGGCGCGGTGCAGATGGCAGCATCACGACAGCCGGGAGGGTGGCCTTCAAGGACCTTCGCGTGGGTGACTGCTTCGACGCGGGCGGTGCCGGAACCATCACCGAGGTCACCGGGCGACCCTGCAGCGAGCCCCACGAGTACGAGCTGTTCGTGATCACCACCGACACGGTGGACACGGCCTACCCCGATGACCCCACCATGGCCGCGTTCCTGACCAATGCCTGCGGCGAGGCGTTCACCGCCTACGTTGGCACCCCGGTCACCTCGACCGCCCTGGGAATCCTGCCGGTGACGCCCTCGCAGGACGGCTGGTCGCGCGGTGATCGGACCTTCTTCTGCGCGATCTTCGATCCGGCGAACAAGCGGCTGACGAGCTCCCTGCGCGGATCGGGGCGGTAGGATCTGCCATGCCGCACCGTCGGGCCGGGGTCACGCGCCCGTGAAGCGACTCGCCATCGTCGGCCGCAAGGTCGCGGTCCTCGCCGGCGTGGCGCTGGTGGCCATGGGGGGCACCGCCGCCATGCTCATCGGCGGCCTCGAGGGGGTGCCGGTATTCATCGGCTCGGCCGTCGCCCTCGCGGCTCTGGCCTCGCTGGTGGGCGAGGGAACCGACCAGCTCGGCTCCCACCTCGGCCCGGGCGCGACCGGGGCGCTGCAGTCGGCGCTCGGGAACCTGCCCGAGCTCTTCATCAGCTTCTTCGCGCTGCAGGCAGGCCTCGTGACGGTGGTGCAGACCGCCCTGGTGGGCTCCATCCTCGCCAACTCGCTCCTGGTCCTTGGGCTTGCCTTCTTCCTGGGCGGGTTGCGCCACGGAACTCAGCGCTTCTCGTCGGAGGGGCCACGGATGATCGCGGTCCTGATCCTGCTCGCCACCGCGGCACTGGCCATTCCCGCCCTGGCCACGGCACCGGGGGCGCCCGATGCCGGGCACGCCGTCGACCTCTCCGTGGCGACCGCCATCGTCCTGCTGGTCGTCTTCGCCGCCTCCGTGCCCTTCTCCGTCCGGCGCGAGACCGGGGCGCGGGCGGAGGCGCTGCCGGCGGAGCGCTGGCCGCTATGGCTGGCCATCGGCCTCCTGGCGATCGCCGCTGCCGGAGCCGCCCTCACCAGCGACTGGTTCGTGGCGTCCCTGCAGCCGGCCATGAGCGCGCTGCACCTGTCCCAGGAGTTCGTGGGGCTCGTCATCGTGGCCATCGCCGGCAACGCCGTCGAGAACGTGGTGGGGGTCCAGATGGCGCTGCGCAACCGCACCGACCTGTCGGTGAGCCTCATCCTGAACTCGAGCCTGCAGGTGGCGCTGGCCCTGATCCCGGTCCTGGTGCTGCTCAGCCTGGTGGTGGGCCCGGATCCGATGACTCTTGTCCTGGAACCCCTGCTCATCGGCTCGCTGGTGCTCTCCGCGCTGCTCTCGGCACTCATAACCGTCGACGGACGGAGCACCTGGCTGGAGGGGCTTGCCCTGATGGGGCTCTACGCGATCATTGCCGCCTCGGTCTGGTGGGGCCCCACCATCGGCGCATGACCCGGCTCCCGGTGCACGCTAGCGGAGAACGCCCCTTATCGCCGATGCCGCGGCGTGCGCGCCGCACAGCCCGTGGACGCCGCCACCGGGCGGCGTTGACGACGAGCAGAGGAAGAGCGCTGGATCCGGAGTCGAGTACGGGTCCAGGCGGATGGCCGGCCGCGTGAAGAGCTGGAAGAGATCCTGGACGCCGCCGTTGATGTCGCCGCCAACATAGTTCGCGTCCTCCGCCTCGAGGGCGGCCGGGCCGCGGGCGTGGACCGCCAGGACCCGATCGCGGAATCCGGGGGCGAAGCGCTCGATCTGGCCCAGGATCGCATCGGTCATGTCCACGGTGGAGCCATTGGGGACATGGCAGTAGGCCCACACGGTGTGCTTGCCCTCCGGAGCGCGCGATGCGTCGAAGAGCGACTGCTGGGCAAGCAGGACGAACGGGCGACGGCTCGTCTTCCCGCGCGCCACCGTGCGCTCGGACGCGACGATCTCCTCCAGGGTCCCGCCCAGGTGGACCGTGCCCGCCTTCAGAAGATCGGGGTTCCGCCAGGGGATGGGCCCGTCGATGGCCAGATCCAGCTTGAAGCTGCCCGGCCCGTACCGATAGCGCCGGAGCTGAGCCGCGTACCACCCGCCCAGGCGGTCCCCGGCAATGGCCAGCAGCTGGCGCGGGGTGACGTCCAGCAACGCCGCGGTGTGCTCGGGGAGATCCGCGAGGTCATCGATCCGCTGCCCGGTGCGAATCGTGCCGCCCAGGTCCGCGGTGAGGTGGGCTGCCAGGGCATCCACGATCCGCTGCGAGCCTCCGCGGGGCAGCGGCCAGCCCACGGCGTGGGCGCTCGCCAGGAGCATGAGGCCAAACGCGCCCGAGGCGGGCTTGCCGAGGGGCAGCATGGCGTGAGCGGCGACCCCGGCCAGCAGCGCCCGTGCCCGGTCGTCGTGGAAGCGGCGGGCGAGCCAGGTCGCCGGCTGGAGCGCCAGGATGCCGAAGCGTGGAATGGTGACCGGATGACGCAGCGGCGCGCCGGCCCGCAGCGGTCCCAGCATCTCGTCGGCGATGACATCCCAGGCACCGGCAATGGGCCCGATGAGCCGTGCATACGCCCGCCCGTCGCGCCCCAGCCCGGCCGCCGTCTGGTCCAGGTCGCGGTAGACGAGCGCCGCGCTGCCGTCGTCCTGCGGGTGGGCCAGGGCAATGGGCGGGTCGATCCACTCCAGGCCGTGGCGGTCGAGCGGCAGCGCGGAGAAGAACGTCGAGGCGCGGCCCAGCGGATGGATGGCGCTGCACACGTCGTGCACGTACCCGGGGAGCGTCAGCTCCGCTGAGCGGCAGCCGCCGCCGATCGTGTCGTTGGCCTCCAGGACCGTGACGGATCGGCCCGTTCGCGCGATGGCGATCGCGGCGGCGAGCCCGTTGGGGCCCGCGCCGACCACGACCGCGTCGGTTCGCGTGCTGCTCACGCCGCTAACGGTACGCGACGCAGCCCGGTCAGGGTCGCCGCCGGACCCAGCGGACCGGGGCCGTGGCCGTATGGACCATGGACCGGAAGCCGGAGTTGTGGCGCACGTTGCCCAGGTAGCCGCCACTGGCGGCGCCGGTCGACGCAGGCGACTTCTGTGGTCGGCTCCACCGCCACCCCGAAGCGGGCGGCCAGGTTACGAAGGGTGCCCTGCCAGAACCGGTTGTTGACCCGGTGGCCGCCGAAGACGAGCCCCAGCTCGAAGATGGGGTCGCTGGCGCGTTCCAGGGCCTGGGCCTGGGCCACGATCTCGCCATCGGCGTCTCGAAAGGCGCTGAAGGTGATCCAGGCGGATAGCATGTGCCCCTCGGGCGTCATCAGCGTGAACGCCTCCTCGTCGGCGAAGACGACCATCACCCCGGTGTGGAGCTTCACCGGCCCCGCGGCGCTGACGGAGAGCAGCGCAACCTCGCCGGGTCGGATCCCGGCCAGCGGCGCGTAAAAGGTGTTTCCCCTGGGCCAGAAGCTCGGGAACTCTGCCTTCCAGGCTGCCACGACCTCCTGCGGCGTCAGCGACGCGTCGGCTCCGGCAAGGCGCACCCGGAAGGTCTTCTGCCACATCTGGCCGAAGCCCTGCAGGGGGCCCGAGAGACGTTTGCCCTGCACGGTTCCGGCGAGCGCCCCGGTGGGGATCTCCGTGACGAGGAGGCGATCCGTGGGCGGGGCCCACGAATCCGTGTCGGTTCGTCGCGGCGACCCGGAGGTTGTCATGCTCGCGATCCTCAGACCGTCGCAGTCGCGAGCGCGTCGACCTCGGACTCGACAATGGCGATCGCCTCGTCGAGCCGTGTCAGTGACAGGATCTGCCGGTAGTGTTCGGACAGCCCGTAGGCCAGCATCTGCCGGCCCTGGCGCTGCGCGCGCACCAGGAGGGTGACGAGCAGGCCGATGCCGGTGCTGTTCATGTACTCGAGTGGTGTGAAGTTCAGGACGATGGCGCGGGTCGCCGGACCATTCGCCTCCGCGTAGGCGTCCATGAGCGCCGCTTCGCTCGCGCCCGTGAGCTCGCCGTCGATGTCGATCACGCTCGCGCGCTCGCCCTCGTGCCGGACCTGCATCTGCTTCGCTCCTTTTCCGGTTGCGGTGGTATCGCGGCCCTCAGGCGACCGCGCTTGCCTCGTCGGCATGGATCGCCAGGAAGTCGGAGAGGCGCGTGATCTCGAAGATCTGCCGGTAGTGCTCGGAAAGCCCGAAGGCGTGGACCGGGAGCTTCTCGGTGCGCGCCCGCGCCAGAAGCTCCACGACGAGCGCGATCCCGGTGCTGTTCATGTAGCTGAGGCCGGCGAAGTTGAGGATCACCCGATCGGTGCCTCCGGTTGCCTCCGTGTAGGCGGCCTGCAGGGCCTCGGCGGCACCGCCGTCGAGCTCGCCGGTGATGTCGATGATGCCCGCTCCGTCGTGGCGACGGGCGGTCGCGCCGAAGCGCTCAGTCATGGTTCTCCTCCAGGTGCATCACCAGCTCGACGGTCTGCCCGTCGGCGTCGGGGGTTACATGCATGGCGTCCACGAGGCTCTGGATCAGGAACAGGCCCCAGCCGCGCGGCGGCTGCTCCCCGCGAAGCTTTGCGTCGATGTCCGGGGTCTCGGTGATGGGGATGCGGTTCTCGCCGTGATCCCGGATCTCCACGACCAGGTCGCGGTCGCGGCGCAGGACCCTGACGTCCACAGGAATGACCGGGTCGTTGTGGTTCCCGTGCTCAATGGCGTTCATGGCCGTCTCGGCGACCGCCGTCTTGAGCTTCTCGAGGCGCTCGCCGGCAAGGCCGGCGGGCTCCGCAGCATCCGCCACGCGGCGCATCACCTCTCGCTCGTTCCCCGCCTCGGACGGGACCTGGAACTCCGCGAGGAGGCCGCCCGGCACGGTCGTGCCTGCGACAGGCGCATCGCCGTCCCAGCGGAGCGCGAGCAGGGTGATGTCGTCCTCCTGCTCCCATCCGGGGCCGGTGAAGCGCTCGAGCTCTGCCAGGACGCGGGCGATCACGCCACCGCGACCTTCGCCCGGGGCTGCCACCACGTCGGCGAGGTGCGGGATACCGAACATCTCGCGATCGGGGGCGTGCGCCTCCGCGATCCCGTCCGAGTGAAGCAGGAGCACCTGGCCAGGCTCGAGGCGTGCGGTCGTCTCGTCATAGGGCATGCCCGGCATGAGGCCAAGCGGCATGCCGGCGGCGCGGAGCTCGATGGCGCCATCCGTTGTCCGCAGGAAGGGAAGATTGTGGCCCGCGTTCGCGAAGCGCAGCGCGCCGGTCCGCGGATCCAGGACGGCATACAGGCAGGTGACGAACATGCGGGACGGGATGTCGCCGTGGAGCAGGTCGTTGACCCGCGCCAGCACGGCACCGGGGTCCCCCAGCTCCTCGCCGGCGGCCCGCAGCAGCGACCTCGTGGCGGCCATCACCATGGCGGCCGGCACGCCCTTGTCGGTGACGTCGCCCACGGTGAAGGCGATGGTGCCGTCCGGGCGTTCCACCACGTCGTAGAAGTCACCGCCCACCGCGCGCGCCGGCCGGTAGAAGGCCTCGATGCTCCAGCCGGCAGGCTGCGGGATCTGGACGGGCAGGAAGTGCTGCTGGATCAGCTGCGCAACGGCCAGCTCCTGCTCCATGCGCTGGCGCTCGCGTGCCTCCGCTTCCTGCTCCCGGACCAGCTGCGCCACGCGGAGAGCGGGTGCGGCCTGTCCGGCCAGGTTGTCGAGGAGGCGCCGGTCGTCGGAGGAGTATTCCTGCTCGGAGCGGCGAGGCCCCAGGTTCAGGGTGCCGATCAGCTCGCCGGAGCTGACGAGCGGGACGACCAGCTTGACCCCCGCGTCGCGGAGCTCGCGGACGGCGGTCGAATCCAGGGTCAGCGTGTCGAGATCCACCGGGCCGTTCGCGGCCTGGAGATAGGCCAGCAGCGGATCGTTCTCCGCGATCTCGACGGCCGGCGTCTCGGCCAGCGTCTCGACGGTTGCCTCGGGCAGATCGGCTTCCGTGAGTCGGTTGCCGCGTCGCACGACGCGTCGCAGGGCCTGGGTGAAGGTCGTCATCGGCTCCGATTCTCGTGCTGTGGGTGTCCGGCAAACGTTACGAGTGGGGCGGCCGACGCGGTGCCAGCGTCCTGCATCGGTCATAGCTCACCGCCCTCCATCATCCGCTTGAGGGTTCCGAGACCGCGATCCCATCCGCGTTCGTACGGGCCGACGAAGAGGGGTCCTACCGCCCGCATCACGCCCCGAAGATGGAAGACCGATTCGACGTTCACGCGCGTACCACCTTCGATCGGTTCAAAGGTGAGTGTGATCTCGAAGGGCGCACTGGACGAGAGGCCTTTCATGGCGGCCCGCCGCGGCGGCTCGTAGGCGGTGACGACCGCGTCGTTCTCGCTCGCGCGTCCGAGGAGCGTCACGCGGGCACGGCGAACCGAGCCAATGCCATGCGGCGGTGGGGTTCTCCACCACTCCTCCACCCGCGCCGGGTACCAGCGTCCAGTAAGGGTGACATCGGTCAGGACGGCAAAGACGTCCTCGACGGGCCGCCGGACCTCCACGCTGTGCCGCGTCATCAGCGCGCCACACCGGTCCGCGAGACGACACCGGGCCGTTCGAACGCCCCAACGCCCCAGAGAAGCGTGAACGCGACCTGGACGGCAACCATCGCAAACACGCGGCCGTCGCCGATACCGGACGCAACGGCCAAAATCGACACGCCCGTGCCGAAGGCCCAGGCGACCGCGTTGCCGCCGGCAATGGCTCGCCAAGCCTCTCCGTCGGTCAGGCCACGCGCGAACCAGTTCAGCGCGCCATAGCCCACGTAGGAAGCGCAGGCCAGCCGGACGAGCACCACGGCCGTCGGGTCGAGCGTCAGCCCGACCGCGCTGGCCAGCGGCGCCGGCGCAATGAGGCCGGCACCACCGGAGACGATGGAGAAGATCGCAGCGACGGGTGCCAGTCGACGCGGGGACAATGACAGGGCCTCCTTGTGCGCTCAGTGTTCAGGCGGTTGCAGGGCTGTCCGGCAACGGCGCAAGCGTCGCACCGGACGCGTTCGCGAACCGTTACGAACTGCCATGGCGGATCCATACCGTGACGGATGTTGGCTGGAGGGCCTCATCCACCGCAGCTGCCAGGTCCCGGCTGAGCAGCCCAGGATCAACCTGGTGGCGAAGGAGCGTGCTGAATCGCTCCACCGGTGGGATCGGACGCCGGCGCGGCCCCGCTCAGCGGTGGTCACCGTCCCCGCTCCGTTCGCAACCAGAGCCACGCCCGGGTGGGGCGGAGCGTCGCGTTGGCGGCTCCGAGGAGCTCGGCCTCGACCTCGCCGAGGTCTAGCCGGTCGCGCAGCCGGGCGCCGAACCCGTCGGCAACATGGGCGAGGTCGTAGCGGCTCCGGTCGAATCGACGATCGACCCAGTCCCTGATCCGGCGGCGGGCCGGCTGGAAGAGGGCCGCCACCGCGAGCGTGGTGGCCGCGACAGCGTAGTTCTGGCCCCCCGTCACCCCCGACAGCAGCTCCTGGAGGAGCAGGATGCCGCCCACCTCAACGCCGACCAGGAAGACGGAGAGCGAGGCGTACGCGATCGTCCGCTTGATGACGACGTCGATGTCGTAGAGCCGGTAGCGGGTGATGGCGATCGCGAGGGAGATCGGCAGCGGCAGCATGCCAAGAGCCCAGGCGGCATCGGACAGGACCCCGCCCGGGATGACGTTCGAAACGGTGATCCCCACGAGCATGCCCACCATCCCGGAGAGGACCCACTTCAGCTGCTGTCGCTCGACGCCGCGGGAGCGGCGGAAGCGCACGGTGAGCGCCACCGCGCCGGCACCGAACAGGATCACGTAGATGACGAACGCCGCCTGCACGAAGTCGTAGAGAGGCTTCAGCGCAGGCACGAAGATCGGGTTGGCGAAGGCGAGGTCGGTGGCCTGGCCGCCACTCCCGCCGGGATCGCCGAGCGCGAAGATCACGATGACGAGAACCAGGACGGCCTGGACCGCCAGGTAGACGCGGTTCCAGGCCGGCGTCAGGGGCCGGCCGGTGGGGACCACGAACGCCAGGAGCACCGGGCACGACAGGGCGAGGATCCAGGTCCAGGCCAGCGCCGCGCCGATCTCCGGGAAGGGAACGGCCAGGGCACGGTCGAAGCCGGCGATGGTGTAGCGGCCGACGGCAAACGACCCCACCATCGCCAGGCACAGCAGGCCCAGGAGCCACCCCACGGCGTTACCGCGCTCCCGTGCGGCGATCAGGCCACCGGCCACGCCGTAGCTCAGGAGGAGCGGAACCATGAGCGCGTCGGTCGGGTTGCCGGCCCGCGGGTCCACGGCCTCCAGCCAGAGCCCGCACGCGCCGAGCGCAACCGCCAGCAGGAGCGGCATCCACGGAGCGAGGCGTGCCAGGGTGCGGGTCATGAGCGTCGGATCCAGACGGACAGGTAGGTGGGATGCATCGTCCGATTCGCGGAGGCGGCGAGGTCGTCGAGGACCGCGTCGAGCTCAACCTCCTCCCGGAGACGGGACGCGAAGCTGTCCGCCACTCGCTGCGCGTCGTACCGCGCGCGATAGAAGCGCCGGTCCACGGCGGTCTGCAGTCGGCGCCGAATCGGCCCGAAGAGCGCGGCCACCACGAGGGTCGAGCCGGCCACCGCCAGCTGGGTGGTCTGAACGATGCTGGCCAGCAGGGCCTGCAGGGCGAGCACGGAACCCACGTAGAGCACTGCCAGGACGACCGTCAGCCCGGCGTAGACCAGGGCCCGGTTGATGAGGTGGTCGATGTCGAAGAGCCGATGACGCACGATCGCGATGCCGATGGCGACCGGGATGCCCAGCAGCGCGATCGCGAGAAGTGTGGCGCCGATGGTCTGGTCGCGGACCAGGCTCGCCAGGAGCAGGTAGAGGACGAAGGCGACCGCGACCACCCCGGCCGCCAGGGCCAGCCACTTGAGCTGCTGGCGCTCGAGGCCCCGGGCGCGCCGGAACCGCACGATCACCGCCGCGCTGGCGAGAGCCAGGCCGGCGACCAGCAGCACGACGCCGACGACTGCCAGGGCTGCCACGACCCCGGCCACACCGGGCGGTACCAGTCCTTCGGATCGGGGGAGCGATGCCCGCTGCCAGAAGCCAAGCGCGAGTCCCAGCGTGCCGCTCAGCACTCCCGCGGCGACCAGCGTCGCCCACGGCCGCCAGCGCGGCGACGGGAGCCGGCCGTTAGGGAAGACGAAGAGCGGGAAGGCCCCCACCGCGGCCATGGTCGGCACCCAGATCCATGACTCGACCCAGACGCCCAGCCAGGCCGCGGGAACCACCCCCGGTGCGGCGAGCAGCCCGTAGACGGCGTAGTAATGCCCGGCGAACTGGAGCGCCGAGAGCAGCGCGCCGCCGATCAACAGCCATCCGATCGGGCTTTCCGGGCGGCGCCGGGCGATCGGCAGGCCCGAGAGCGTGAACACGATGGCGGCCAGGCCCTGGAAGCCGGGGAAGCCCCAATCGCCGATGGTCAGCGGGAGGGGCCAGCTCAGCGCCGCGAACACCACGCCAACGGCAAGGCAGACGAGCTCCAGGCCAATCGCGACCGAGAGGGTCATCCCGCTCATTGGCGGGCCTCGGGATGGCTGCGAACCCAGACACTGACCGATGCCGGCAGCAGCGCGGCGCGGGCTGCCATGGCCAGCTCCGCAGTGACGTCGTCGAGGTCGAGCTCGTCGCGCAGCCGGGCGCCGAAGCCGTTGGCGATGAGCGCCGCGTCATATCGGCTGCGGTCGAAGCGCCGGTCGACCCAACCCTGGATTCGGCGTCGCGCCGGCTGGAAGAGCGCGGCGACTCCCAGCGTGGTGGCCGCCACCGCGTACGTCTGCTCCTGGGTGACGCTGGATAGCAGTGTCTGCAGGAAGAGCACGCCGCCGATCTCAACGCCCACCAGCACGACCGTCAGCACGCCATAGCTGATGGTGCGCTTGATGACCAGGTCGATGTCCAGGAGCCGATGGCGCAGGATGGCGATCCCGATGGCGAACGGTGTGGCCGCGACGCACAGGAGCCCGCCGATCCACGCCGCGTCGCTGACGTCGGTGGTCACGATGTTCGCGAAGCCGATCAGCGCGATCCCCAGGGTGGCCGGATATGCGAACCATCGCAGCTGGAGCCGCTCGAGCGGCGTGCCGTGCCGGTAGCGCACCACCACCGCCGCGGCCGTCAACCCGAAGAGCGTGAGGCCGCTCACCACATCGATGCCGCCGACAATGTCGATGATCGGGTGTGGCAGGCGGACGCTGAGCGGATTGTCGATGCCGCCCGACTGCATGGGGCCGGGAGTGAACGCCGAGCCGATGGCGACCATCGCGATCCCGAGGCCGGCAAAGATGCCCACGGGCCGCCAGTGCGGCGAGGGGAGCCTCCCGTTCGGGAAGACAAGCGGAACGATGATCACCAGCCCGAGCAGGCTCGGGATCATCAGCCAGTTGTCGACCCACGCGACCGGGATGGTCGCCGGCAGGCCCAGCCCGAACCGGTCGTGGCTGAGCGAGATGTAGTCGAACGCCGCGCTCTGGGCTGCGAGGCCCAGGGAGGAGGCGAGCAGCACCCATCCGACCAGGTTCCGCGGCTGCCGCCGCACGATCAGGGTCCCTACCACGCTGATGCCTGCAACGGCCAGTGCCGTCACCAGCAGGAAGAGCGCATCCCCGAGCACGAGCATGCGGCCGTTGACCACCGCGAACGCCACAGCGAGTCCCACCAGCACGAAGTTGATGAGCGCCGCCGCTCGCGAGGCAAGCACCGAGCGCCTCATCGGTCCATCCGTGGCCGGAGCCAGATCCCCGCCGCCGTGGGGTGCAGGGCCGAGGCTGCAGTCAGCCTCAGCTCCGCCTGCACCCTGTCGAGGTCGAGCCGGCCACGGAGCCGTGCGCCGAACCCGTCCACGATCCGGGTGGCGTTGTAGCGGCCGCGGTCGAATCGGCGGTCTACCCAGCCCTGGATCCGGCGGCGCGCGGGCTGGAAGAGCGCCGCCACGCCCAGGGTCGTGGCGGCGACGGCGTACGTCTGCTCCCGGGTGACGCTCGACAGCAGAGCCTGCAGCGCGAGCACCCCGCCGATCTCGACGCCCACCAGCAGGACCGTCAGGACCGCGTAGCTGATGGTGCGCTTGATGACCAGGTCGATGTCGAGGAGCCGATGGCGCAGGATGGCGATCGCCGCCGCGACCGGGAGCAGGGGAGCCACCAGGACGGTGAGCAGGACGGTCGGGGAGCCTGCCTGCCCGACGCTCACGAAGGGGCTGGACGCGATGAAACCGATCTCGATCGCCCCCGCGAACGTGAACCACTTGAGCTGCTGCCGTTCGAGCCCCCGGGAACGCCGGAATCGGACGATGAGGCCGACGACAGACGCGAGGGCGGTCGCGCTGGCGAGGAGCAGCCCGGCCGACTCCATCGCCACGGCCAGCCGCAGGCCGGGAATGTCAGGGGGTCCGGCCGTGCCGGCGTTTGCCGCGGCCAAGGTTGCGCCGCGGAAGGGCCAGGTGGCGACGGCCATGGGGATGACCATGATCGCCAGTGACAGCCAGGCGAGCCAGGCAACCGGACGCCATCGGGCTGTGGGCGGATGGCCATTCGGGAAGAGGAGGACCGAGAGGCTGAGGAGCAGCACGTAGCCGGGCATCCACGCCCACACGCCTACCCACGATGCCTCCGCGGCCAGCGGCAGTGGCGTGGTTCCGGGTCCGTACGACGCGAAGTCGTACGCCTGGGTGAGCTGGGCCAGCCCCTGCGAGATCCCGATCGCGAGGAAGATCCAGCCGATGGCGTTCTGGGGTCGCCGCGAGGCGATCACCCAGCCGACGATCGGGAAGGTGGCGCCGAGCGCATAGCCTCCCAGGGTGTTCCCGTCCAGCGGCGGGATCGGGGTGCGCGCCGCGAGGCTGATCGGCAGCGCGATGGCTCCGATCTCGATGAGGAGGCCCATCACCGCCAGGAGGTGCGCCAAGCGTGGGGTAGAGAGCTGGTCGCGGGTCTGCTCGGTCATTGGCTCCGGCGCAAACGCGGGAGGGCGGGAGTGGGATGCGGGAACGTCATCGTCGCGGAACGTCGGCGGAAGGGTACGGGATCACCGGGTTCGTCGGAACGCGCCGCGGACACCGCGCGCCGGGGCGGCGAGGGTGTACAGGGTGGTGCGGATGATGGCGTTCCGCCACACGTTGCGTGCCTCGCGCCATTGGAGCCGGGCGTCGACGCGGACCTTGTCGAGCTCCACCGGCGCGGAGACTGCGAGCCGCTCCGCGAGCGAGGCCAGGACGTGGCGCCAGATCGCCTCCTGGGCCCGGGAGCCGCCCATCAGCCGGAAGCCCAGCTCGTAGATCGGGTCGTTGGCGCGCGCAAGGGACTGGATCTGGGCAATGGTGTCGTCGCCGGAGCGATGGGCGGTGAAGGTCACCATGCCGGACTCGGGGTGGCCCTCGGGGGTCATGAGCGTGAATGCCTCGTCATCGGCGTAGAGGACCAGGACGCCTGTCGAGATCGGCATGCCCGAAACGCGGGCGGTGATCAGCACCACCTCGCCGGGCGCCACGCCGGCGACGGACGGGAAGAAGCGGTTCTGGGGCGGCTGGAGCTCGGGCAGGTGCGCCTTGAAGGTCTGAACCACCTCGGCCGGTGTCACCGCTGCGCCCAGGTTCACGCGGTAGGTCTTCTGCCACAGGCTGCCGAATCCCTGGATCGGGCCGGACAGTCGCCGCCCGGCGACGTTGAGGCTCCTGGCGCCCGCAGGGATGTCGGAGACGTCGATGCGGGTCAGCGGGGTGGCCCAGGCAGCGGCATCGGTGCGCAGCGTGGTCTCGGCCGCGGCGGGCTCAGTGGGGTTCTGTGCCGGTTCCATAACTCGCTCCTCGATGCAGTGTGGCCGGATGATCTGCCGCGGACCGTTCGCGAATCGTTACCGGATGGAGGACCCGGCGGGTTCGACACCGCCGGGTCCATTCGCGCGCTTCCCCCTGCCTGGGTCAGCCGCCCGCGCAGATTTCTGGATACAGGGCGCAGATGCTGGTGACTCCCCGGTCGGCGGGGCCGTTGACCTGAGCCTGGAAGGGAAGTTCGTGGCCGCTCGGGCCTACGCCGTCCCAGGTGCTCACGTCAACCACGCCATCGCCGTCGAAGTCCAATCCGACGAGGCCGTGGAACCCTGCACCGGTCGTGGGATCGATCACGCCGCGTGCGATCCGTTGGGCGACCCCCCGGGTCGTCCATTCGATTTCGCCGGTCTGCGTGTTGAGGACGACCTGCACGCCGGCGGCGGCGGGCTTGCTCGCGTTCGTGCAGTCGGTGGCAAGCGCCGAGGTGGCGAGTGCCAGGCTCCCCACCACGCCAATGGCGATGGCGGCGAGCCGTCGTGTGCGTCGCGGAATCGTCATGCTGGTCCCTTCCTCCTTTGAAGGTAGAGTCCGACGCGCAAGTGCTCGGATCTGGGGGCCATCCTCGCCGCCGGCCGTCCGCGGATCGTTACGGAATGTTCCAGAGACCGGATTGCGTGACGTCCGGGCATCGCTCGCGTCGAGTTATCGCGAGCCCTTCTCCGATGCGCTTCGCACCCACACGGACAGCGACGTCGGCTGCAGGGCGGCTTCGGCCGTCGCGGCCAGCTCCGTACGGAGCACGTCGAGGTCGACGTCGTCGCGCAGTCGGGCCGCCAGGCCCTCGCTCAGCTGCACCGCGTCGTAGCGGGATCGATAGAAGCGCCGATCGACGGTCGCCTGCACCCGACTGCGAAGCGGCCCGAAGAGGGCCGCCACGGCGAGGGTCGAGACGGCGACCGCCACCTGGGAGCTTCCCACCAGCGGCCGGGCCAGCGCCTGCAGCCCCAAAACCAGCCCGGCAAACGTCCCGCCCAGGATGAGGGTGACGATCGCGTAGCCCAGGGTGCGGCTGATGATCCGGTCGATGTCGTACAGCCGGTAGCGCAGGATGGCAATGGCAATGGCGATGGGGACCGCCGAGTAGGCGATGAGCGTCGCAGCGAACGCCACGCCGGCAAGCGGACTGTGCAGCACGAGCTCGACTACGGCCCAGCAGCCGTTCACTCCCGCGACGAGAACGATGGCCGTGACCAGCCACCGGAGCTGCAGCCGCTCCCCCGGGCTGGCCTTGAGGAAGCGTGCCAGGAGGCCAATCATCCCCACACCAAAGGTCGCGAACAACGTCGAGTAGAGCAGCGTCGCATTCGGTACCGCGTTCCATACCCCGGCTCCAGGGGCTACGGCAAGCGGATTCGGCACGTCCAGCGTGTCGCCCGACACGAGCGTGACGTTGACCGTCGGGTCAAGCATGATCAGGCAGGCGAGGAGGACGGTCGTCCCGGCCACGAGACGTCCGATCCAGCGCCATGGACCCGGCTGCAGTCGCCCGTCCGGGAAAAGCAGCACGAGTGCGACGATGCCGGTGAACGCGAGCGCCCAGCCACAGCCGTTCGCCCACACCGCAAGAGCGTGACCAGCGTCCATCGACCCCAGTGACAGAAGGGCGGGATCGCCGTCGACGCGCGCGTTACCGAGTGCGAGCCCGGAGCCCAGGAGCATAAGCACCCATCCAAGGCCGTTGTGCGGGAGTCGCAACGCGAGAAATGCGCCGATGCCGGCATAGGCGACGAACAGCCCCAACCCCACGACCCCGGCGAGGACGAGACTGAGCACGGAGCCGAGAATGACCACGAGGACCGCGGCTGCGATCTGGCCCGGCCGGGCCTTCCATCGAGTGGCCATCAGCCGCGCTCCTCTCCCCGAGCTCGCACCCATACCGACACGGAGGCGGGCTGGAATGCCGCATCCGCAGTGCTCATCAGCTCACCGCGCACGGCGTTGAGGTCCACGTCGTCCCGCAATCGGGCCGCCAGGCCCTCGCTCAGCTGCACCGCGTCGTATCGGGATCGATAGAAGCGCCGATCCACGGTCGCCTGCACCCGACTGCGAAGCGGCCCGAAGAGGGCCGCCACGGCGAGGGTCGAGACGGCGACCGCCACCTGGGAGCTTCCCACCAGCGGCCGGGCCAGCGCCTGAAGGCCCAGGACCAGCCCGACGAACGTGGCGCCCAGGATGACGGTGACGATGCCGTACCCGAGCGTCCGGCTGATGATCCGGTCGATGTCGTACAGGCGGTAACGCAGGATGGCGATCCCGATGGCGGCGGGGAGAGGCACGGGCGCCACCGCGTAGAGGCCATCGACGGCTGAGCCAAGGAAGAGGGCAATGATCGTAAACACCAGGCCGGCGACGATCCATTTCAGCTGCTGACGCTCGACGCCGCGAGAGCGCCTGACGCGAACGACAAGCGCCACGATAGCGAGCACGATCAGCACCGCGAAGGAGACGCCGGCGATCGGCCCATCGACGGCGAGGTGGTACGCGGCCTCGAGGGCTGGCACGAAGACCGGATTTTGTGCCGTCACGAGATCACCGCGTGTTACGGAAAGACCCGGGTTGCCAAATGCGATGATCACCAGCAGGGCGACGAGGAAGACGATCGTGGCCCGTAGTGCGCCTCCCCAGGTCCGGGTCAGCGGGCGGCCGGTCGGCACGAGAAATGCCAGTGGAACGGGAATGAAGACCAAAAGAATCCAGGTCCAGGCCAAGGCGGGGTAGATGCCGATGCCGGGCAGGTCGAGCACTCCGTCGTAGGCCACAACGGCGTAGTGCTGCTCGAAGATCAAAAGGGGGAATGCCAGCCCCATTACGGCCATAAGCCAGCCGACCGCATTGCGCGGCTCACGTGTCAGGATCAGACCTGCGATGAAGGTGTAGCTCAGGAAGACGGGCGCCTCGATGGCATCCCAGGGGGAACCGCCGCGACTATCGATCAGCTCAAGCCAGAGAGCTGCGACTGCGAGGGCCGCCGACACGACGAGAGGCATCCACGCCCAGGCTCGGCGCGCGCTCACGGTTACTGCCCCCCGCGCACCCAGACCGCCACGGAGGCCGGCTGGAATGCCGCGTCTGCAGTGCTGATCAGCTCGCCGCGCACGGCGTTGAGGTCCACGTCGTCCCGCAATCGGGCCGCCAGTCCCTCGCTCAGCTGCACCGCGTCGTATCGGGATCGATAGAAGCGCCGATCCACGGTCGCCTGCACCCGACCTCGGAGCGGCCCGAACAGCGCCGCCACGGCGAGGGTCGAGACGGCGACCGCCACCTGGGAGCTTCCCACCAGCGGCCGGGCCAGCGCCTGCAGCCCCAAAACCAGCCCGGCAAACGTCCCGCCCAGGATGAGGGTGACGATCGCGTAGCCCAGGGTGCGGCTGATGATCCGGTCGATGTCGTACAGCCGGTAGCGCAGGATGGCAATGGCAATGGCCACCGGAATGAGCAGGAACGTATAGGCGGACAGGCTGTCGAGGACATTCAGCCAATCGGGCGAGGTCTTGGCCCACAGCGACCCGGTCACCACGCTGGCCAGCATTCCCACCAGGAAGATGGCGGCGACCACGCCTGCCGCCGCGGTCAACCATTTCAGCTGTTCCCGTTCCACGCCGGACGACCGCCGGAGACGGATCACCAGGCTCGCGGCCGAGAGCACCATGGTGACCGGGATGAGGAGCACGAGCGCCAGTGCTGCGCTGAGCACGCCCGCCAACGCGTCAATCGCGATCGGGTTTCGAACGTCCGGGTAGCCCAGGTCTCCGAGGTCCTTCGGGACCAGCACGAGGATGACCACGATGAGCACGATCGACGCGCCGGCGAGTCGTTCGACCCACCGCCACCGCGACGAGAGAAGGGTTCCGTCAGGGAAACGGAGGAGGAGGAACGTGCCCATGGTCACGATGGGCGGTGCCCACATGGGTGCGTTCAGGACCGTCGCCAGCGCGCCGCCCGGCAGCCGGTGGGCGAGGGCGAAGAAGCCGTAGGCACCGAGCGGCTGCGCTGTCATCAGGCCAATAGCCATCAGGATCCAGCCGATCCGGTTCCTGGGCTGACGTGACAGGATCATGATCCCCGCGAGTGGGAAGGCCGCGCTGAGGATCACCCACCCGGGATCGGAGCCTGCGCCGGAGGCGACGGTGAAGGCGCCCTGGGTGGCGAGAAGCACGGTCCAGAGGGCGAAGGCCCCCCAGGCGACGCGCGCCTCGTTGGCCGGTGGCTGCTTCTTCGGCCGGGACATCGACGAGGTCATGGGGCATCACCTCCCGGTCGCGTCCGGACCCAGACGGAAGCAGTGCCGGGGCTCAACGATGCGCGGGCAGTGCGGGTCAGCTCGCCGCGGACTGCCTCTACGTCGAAGTGATCACGGAGACGCGCCCCGAATCCCGCCGCCACCAGGGCCGCGTCGTACCGAGTTCGGTCGAAGCGGTGATCAATGGCTCGCTGCACGCGCCGCCGGAGCGGACCGAACAGGGCGAAGACGACCAGCGTAGAGATCGCGACCGCGACCTCGGATGTGCCGGTGACCGGGTGCACCACGGCCTGGATCCCCAGGACCAACGCGGTGAACAGTCCGGCCAGCACCATCGTCACGATGGCGTACGCCAGGGTGCGGCTGATGATCCGGTCGATGTCGTAGAGGCGGTAGCGCAGCACGGCGATGCCGATGGCCACGGGGACCATTGGATAGGCGATGACGGCCGGGAACCACATCCACGTTCCGTTGGGGTCGACGAAGGCGATCATCAGGAATGCGAAGGTGATCGTGCCGAGCACGCCTGCGAGCGCGAAAAGGAGCCACTTGTACTGCTGCCGCTCGGTGTTGCGCGCGCGCCGGAAGCGCATGAGAAAGGTCATCAACGCCGCCCCGATCGACGCTGCGACCACGACGTAGGCCGCCACGTCGATGATCGGCCAGCCCTGCCAATCGGGTGCGAGCGCGATGGGGCCAGCCACTGTCGCCGACGTGTTGTCCGGGAAGGTCACCCTGAACGAGGGCGCAACAACCTCCACCAGCGCGACGAGGACGGGCATCAGGATTGCGCCGCGGGTGAAGAGACCCATGCGCCCCGCCGGGAACCGTCCGGACGGGAAGATGCACGCCAGCGTTGCGACCCCCGTGAAGAACAGGATGCTGCCCCACGCATTCGCCCAGGCGAAGAGGGTGAGCGCCGTATCGGCTCGACCATCGACGACCTGGGCCGCGCTGCCCGGTGGGCTCGACCCGAGGAGCACGAAGCACAGCCCCAGACCGAACACCAGCCAGCCAATGGGCTGGCGGGGAATACGGGCGCTCAAGGCGATGCCCAGGATCACGAAGGTCGCGTAGATGAGCCAGGTGCTCCAGTCCGTCTCGAACAGGAACGGCGGAATGAGCGCAATGAGCGCAAGGACCAGCGGCAGCCCGATCCGCGCCGCACGGCGTCTCCTTCCCCGCGCGCGTTGCTCGCCGGCTCGGCGATGCGATTGGCTGCACCACGGTGCTCGGTGACCTCCGTGCGGTGGGGAGATTGGCCGTCCCGCGGCGTTCCCTGCCGTCCGCAGGCGGGAAGCATGCCACGCCGGATGTCCGCCAGACGTTACGAAATCAGGGCGCCTGCCCCGTTCGTGATGTACTCGCGCTAAGGTACGGACGTGAGCTCCCTGCGTCTCGCGCTGCTCGGTCCGCCACGGATCGAGCTGGACGGCGAGCCGGTCCTGTTCGACACCCGGAAGGCCCTTGCGCTGCTTGCCGTTCTCGCAGTCCGTGGCGAGGCCCAGCCGCGTGACGCCCTGGCCGCGCTGCTCTGGCCGGAGCACGATGCCGCCCACGCCGGCGGTGCCCTGCGGCGCACCCTCTCGGTGACGCGGGCCGGCGTGGGACCCGAAGCCCTGCGACTGGAGGGTCGCTCTGTCGAGCTCGCCCCGGCGGTGCGCGTCGACGTCTGGCGGTTGCACGCCATCACAGGAGCGGTCGCGCGGCATCATGCCGGGGCCGAGCCGGTATGCGAGCGGTGCGTGCGCCGGCTCGCGGAGGTGCCGAAGCTTGTGCGCGGCCGCTTCCTGGAGGGCTTCGGCCTTCGGGATAGTCCGGAGTTCGACGATTGGGCCGCAGCCACGGCGGAGTCTTTGGAGCGGGAGGTGGCCGATGCGCTCGACCGCCTCTCCGACGGCCACGCCGCTCACGGTCGCCTCAACGCCGCCCTCGACGTCGCACGACTGCGCCTCGCCATGGACCCGCTGCATGAAGAGGCGCACCGGCGCGTGATGCGCCTTCACGCGGAGGCGGGAGACAGGACCGGCGCCATCGCGCGCTACCGAGAGTGCGTGCGAATCCTGGATCGAGAGCTCGGCGTCGCGCCAATGCCGGAGACGACGGAGCTGTACCACGCCATCGCGGCCGGGCCGGCGGCCGCGCCGCACCTCGACGAGCCTCCAGACTCGACCGAATCCCGGGCCGGGATCTCGAGCCTGCCGCTCACCGGACGCGGCGCGGACCTCGACGCGCTCGTCAGCGCCTGGCGACGGTCCGCCCGGGACGCTCGCCTCGTCCTGCTCGAGGGCGAGCCGGGGATCGGCAAGACGCGGTTGCTTATGGAAGCCGCGGATGTCGCCCGCGCCGAGGGGGCGCCGGTGCTTCAGCTTGCCGCGCACGACGGCGAGCAGACAATCCCGTACGCGCCGATCGTCGGTGCGCTCGAGCGCGCCATCACCGAGACCGGCGGCCCTGCCGCAAGCGACTGGCTCGCACGCGTCCCCGGATGGGTGCGCGGCGAGCTGGCGCGCGTGGTTCCCGGCGTTGCGCAGCCCGGCACCGTCATCACCTCGATCGAAGGACCCGGCGCGGAGATCCGGTTCATGGAGGGCCTCTCGCGCTGCCTGCTGTCCGCGGCGCGGGGGCCGGGCGGCGGGCTCATCTGCGTCGACGACCTGCAGTGGGCGGATTCCGCGACGATTGCCGTTCTCGCCTACCTCGCTCGCCGGGTGGCGGAGGCGCGCTGCTGCCTGGTGCTCGCCCGACGACCGCCAGAGCCGGACCAGGACCGCCTCGCGGAGCTGCTCCGCGAGGCGCGACGGAGGGGGGTGCTTGTGGAGATCCGACCCGGGCGCCTCACGCGCGATGAGGTGGGCGAGCTCGCCGGAGCAGCACGCGTCCGGCTCGACGCCGAGCGGCTGTACGCCGAGACGGAAGGGATCCCGTTCTTCATCGCCGAATACCTCGCTGCATCGAACGAGCCCGGATCGGCTTCCCTTCCCGGCAACACGACGCCAGGACCAATCCGGGAGCTGCTCGTGGGTCGCATCGAGGGACTGGGCGCTGCGACGCGCCAGGTTCTCGTGGCGGCAGCGGTCGTGGGACGATCCTTCGACCCCGAGCTCGTCCACGCGACGAGCGGACGCTCACCCGATGAGGTCGCCGCCGCAATCGATGAGCTCATGGCGCACGGCCTCATCACCGAGACGGCGACGCCCGACGGCACGCCACGCTATGACTTCGACCATGCGAAGACCCGCGAGGTGGCGTACGCGTCGGCCAGCCTCGCGCGCCGGCGGCTCCTGCATCGCCGGGCTGCGCTCGCACTCCAGCAGCCGGCAACCCGGCGCATCGGGGGCAATGCCCTGGCAGCCACCATCGCACGACACCTGCGCGAGGCCGGTGATGACCGCGGGGCTGCCAGCTACCTGCGCATCGCGGGCGACGAGGCTGCCGCGGTGTACGCGCATGGGGAAGCGCTGGACCTGTATCGCTCGGCCATCGCCCTGGACCCGGCCTCACCCGGGCCGCTCCACGAACGCATCGGCACCGAATCAACCCTCTTGGGGCGCTACGACGACGCCGTCGCCGCCTACGAGGCCGCGGCGGCCAACGCCGAGCCGCACGACGCCTGGCGTATCGAGCGACGCCTCGCCGATGTGCACGGCCGTCGCGGCGAGTGGTCGCTGGCCGAGACGCACCTCGCGGCGGCGCTGTCGGGCCTCTCGGCGGACGCCCTGGCCGACCGGGCCCGCCTCATCGCGGATCGAGCCCTGGCCGTCCATCGGCTTGGTGACCAGCGGCGGAGCAGACGCCTCGCCCGCGAGGCGCTCCAGACCGCGCAGGCCGCGGGCGATCCCGCCTGCGTGGCGCAGGCGCACAACCTTTTGGGGATCCTCGCCCGTGACGGCGGCCACCTCGCGCAGGCGCGTCGTCACCTGGAGGAGAGCCTGGCGCTGGCCAGCGCTGAGCACGTCGAGGAGGCGCGCATCGCGTCGCTCAACAACCTGGCGCTGCTGTCGGTCGCTGCCGGGGACCCCGAGCAGGCGGTCGAGACGGCGCGCGCGGCGCTCGATGCGGCGGTGACGATTGGCGATCGCCACCGGGAAGCCGCCATCCGCAACAACCTCGCTGATGCGCTTCACGCGGCGGGGCGCCGGGACGAGGCGCTCGACGAACTGAAGCAGGCCGTCACCATCTTCGCGGAGGTCGGTCGGCCCGGCGGGATGGAGCCGGAGATCTGGAAGCTCGTCGACTGGTAGGCCCGTCTCCGCCCGTCGGCCGGTTTCGTGCTGCACGACTGCACGACTGCACGACTGCACGAATTGCGTCGACAGCCGCGGTCGGCCCGCGCGGTATCCCTCGGCGGACCCCCGTGGGCGATCGGATCAGGTCAGGCGGGCTCCAGGTAGACCTCGTCGACGAAGCACCAGATCCAGTCCTCGCCGGGCTCGATGGACTGGATGATCGGGTGGTCCGCTGCCTCGGCATGCTTGCGCGCGTGCTGGTTGGGCGACTGGTCGCAGCAGCCCACGTGGCCGCAGGTCCGGCAGATCCGGAGGTGGAGCCAGGTGCCGCCGATCTTGAGGCAGTCTTCGCAGCCGTCTGCGCTGGGGGTCACCTCGCGCATCATGTCGAGGTGCGAGCAGGGGAGCTCCTCATCGGTCATGCGCTAACGCTAACCGATCGCTCCTCCGTCCCGCGCACGATCGTCACCGGAATCGCGTCCTGCGCCTTCGCCGTAGCCAGTGCGTCGAAGAGGTCGTCTGCGGAGCCGATGGCGCGGCCTCCGGCTTCCACGATGAGGTCGCCTTCGGCGATGCCCGCCTTCTCGGCGGGCGATCCCTCCTCGACCTCGCGGACCAGCAGGCCGGCTCGCTCCGGCAGTCCCACCGCCCGCCGCAGCTGTTGCGCGACGTGCGAGGGGGCCAGGCCCACGCCCAGCCGTCGCCGCTGCGTCGTCTCCCCACGCCCCAGCGCATCCACCCGGGACCGGAGCGCCTCGCCGGCAGCGATCGACTGGTAGAACCCCGAGCCGAGGCGGTTCGTGTTGATTCCCAGCAGGCGGCCCGCAGCGTCGACGATGGGTCCGCCCGACGAGCCGGGCATCAGCGGCGCGGTGTGCTCCACCGCGCCGGCCACCCGACGGCCGCGCGGCCCGCGGAAGCTGCGACCGACCCCGCTGACGAACCCGGCGGTGACTCGCAGCCCCTGTCCGGATGGGTTGCCGACGGCGATCACCGGCGAGCCGATCCCCAGCGCCGAGCCGTCGGACCAGGCAAGTGGGGCGGCATCCCCGGTGTCGACCTCGATGACCGCCAGGTCACCGTCGCCGTCCACGCCCAGGACGTTGCCGGCCGCCTCGCGGCCGTCGGCGAAGTAGACGTTGATCTGGTCGCCGTGCAGGTTGTGCGCGTTGGTCAGCACCTTGCCCTTCTCCAGGACGATCCCCGACCCGCCGCGCCATCGGTTCCCGACGCCGACCGTTGACGGCCCTACCTTCTCGGCGATCTCCGCGATCGCTGCGCCCAGCTGCTCCATCGGCCCCATTGGTCGCTCCTTGTTTCGTTCCAAGCTCATCGCTGTGTGATGTGACTAGTAATCTGCAAGTTACTAGTCACCCAGGGAGAATGCAAGCCCCGTGATGCCGATCGGCTACGATCCCGCCATGGCCAGCGGATCGCCCCTCGCTGCCGCGCTCGAGCGTGTTGGAGACCGGTGGAGCCTCCTCGTCGTCGAGGCGCTCCTCCCGGGACGGCGCCGCTTCAACGAGCTGCAGGCCAGCGTAACCGGGATCGCACCCAACATCCTCTCGGACCGGCTGAAGCGCCTCGAGGCGGAACGGGTGATCGCGGCCCATCCCTACTCGCAACGGCCGCTGCGCCTCGTCTATGAGCTGACCGCCGAGGGGCAGGAGCTTGCCGGCGCACTCCGGCTCCTCGCGGATTGGGGCTCACGGGTCTCGCGCGAGGCTGAGCCGTTGCGCCACGCGGTGTGCGGCACTCCGGTCGAGGCCCGCTGGTACTGCCCAACCTGCGCACGGGCGGTCGAGGGGCCTGAGACGGAGGAGATTCGCCATGTCTGAGCCGGCCCGCACCGGCTGGCTCGACCGCTTGCTCAATGTGGGCGTCATGCCCGACGACGACGCCGACATGCGGGTCCGCAAGCGGGTCGGCACCGGCGCCGTGCTCGCGCTGCTCGTCTTTGGTCTGGCCTGGCTCGGAACTGCGATTCAGCCGTTCCGTCCGGCCCAGCTCTTGGTGTCGGCATGCTTCTTCACCGGGACGCTGGTCGCCCTCATCGGGTTCGTACGGACCAAGGACTTCGAGCGGTTCGCGTGGTGGGAGCTGGTCGTGGGTCTCGGCGCCAGCGCCTTCGGCCAGGTTGCGCTCGGCGGTTTCGCGGGTTCGAGCGGGTCCATTGTCTGGGGCGTGGTCGCGCCGGTGGGGGCCGTGCTCTTCTTCGGCCCGCAACGGGCCACGCGCTGGTTCGTCGCCTATCTGGTCCTCATCGGGGTGCTCGTCGCCCTCGACCCGATCCTGAAGGGTTTGGCCTCGACTCCGTACGCACTCAACCTGTGGTTCTGGGCCGTGAACACGGCGGGGCCGGTGACCGTCAGCTTCCTGATGATCCGCTACGTCGATCGCGAGCGGCGTCTCGCGCAGGCCCGCAGTCGCGAGCTCCTGCTCAACGTGCTCCCGGCGCCGATCGCCGACCGCCTCCAGGCTGGCGAGGGCGTCATCGCCGAGCAGCACGCCGCCGTGAGCGTCCTCTTCGCCGATGTCGTGGACTTCACGCCCTACGCAGAGGTGACACCGCCGACCGAAGTGGTGCAGCTGCTGAACGCCATCTTCAGCGACTTCGACACGCTGGCCGACCGGTTCGGAATGGAGAAGATCAAGACCATCGGCGACGCGTACATGGCCGTCGCCGGGGTGCCCGCGCCGCGAGAGGACCATGCCGAGTGCGCGCTCAGCATGGCGGTGGCCATGCTCGAGACGGTGGGCCGGCACCATGACGCGCATGGGCACGCCGTGACGCTTCGGGTGGGGGTTGCGTCGGGACCGGTGGTGGCGGGCGTCATCGGCCGGCGCAAGTTCATCTACGACCTGTGGGGCGACACCGTGAACACCGCCTCGCGCATGGAATCATCGGGGGTGCCGGGATGCATCCAGGTCACCGCTGCCACGCGGGAGCTCCTCGCGGAGACGCTTCCCTTCCAGCAGCGCGACGGGGTGCCGGTGAAGGGCAAGGGCACCATGACCACCTACCTGCTCGATCCGGCAGCCCTTCCAGACGCGACTATCGGCGCGCCTACGCCAGCCTGAGCCCGCGCAGGGCGCGGCGCAGGGAGCGGTCGACCCGATCGGCCACGACGAGGATCGCGAGCCCCACCACGATCCCCAGCATGATCCCCAGTGCTTTGAGCAGGAGGTCCATCGGCGATCCATTGCCCTGCGAGGCACGCACGCCCGTGGCCGCCTGCACGGCGCTCTCCTGGGTCGGGATCGGCGTGGATATCGCTCCGATGACGGCGGCGCTCGCGGAGGGCGCGGCCGTGCGGGTGGCCAGCGGCGTCTCGACGGCGGGCGCAGCGGTTGGCGTGGTCGTCGCCACGGCCGAGCCCGTCGTTGCCGGCTCGGTACCACAGGTATTCGCGGAGCGTGATCCCCGCCACGTGGATCGCGGCCGCTTCGTCCCGGCCCACATATCGATAGTGCCACGGCTCATAGCGGTAGCAGGTCGTCTTGGGGCTGACACCCTTCGGGTAGCTCATGACGAAGCCGTAGCGCCAGGCGTTGCCCGCCATCCAGGCTCCGGCCGCGGTCGTGGCCCAGTCGCTCACCCACTCGGCTGAGGTGCCCGCGCTTCGGAAGTCCATCGCGACGCCCAGCTGGTGCTCGGAATGCCCGGGCCGCGCGCTTCCCAGCAGCGCGGCATCGGAGCCGTACTCCTGCGTCCAGTAGCTGAACGTGTAGATCTGCGTGGCGTAAGACCGATAGGCGGACTGCACCGCGATCGGCGTGCCGGCCGCCTTGGCGGCCTCGGCCATGTCGCGCAGGTCGGGGATCACGAAGGACCGGATCTCGCCGTTGCCGTTGATCCCCGCGTCGGTGACGGGGACCAGATCGGGCGGGATGTACGACTTGCCGATCATGTAGATCGTGTCGACGAGCGTCCGCTGCCAGTCCGCCGGTGAGGTGAAGACGGTCTCGACGTCGTCGTAGCGGCAGGCTGGGAGCGTATCGGCGGCCGATGCGGTGGGTGGGGCCATCGGCCCGAAGGCCCAAACGGGTCCGAGCGCGAACGCCACGAGCATGGCGACGACCAATCGTCGGATGCGCACCAGTCTTCCCTCACCCACTGGGGACGGCTTTCGCGCGTCACGGGGCACCGCGCCGACGCGCCTGCACTGTGCGGCACTGCCAAGCACGGTGTCAAATCAGGGCGGGCCGATTACCTCTTGACCAACGGGTGTCCGCCGCCCATGGTTGCGGATGCCACGACGCCGCGGCCGGCGGCGTCGGTGAGGCCAACAGGGAGATTGCGCCGATGGCGACCACCGAACCCTGCAGCGTGTGCGGCGAGGAGACCGCGCCCGGCAGCCCGCTCTTCTCCGCGCGGCGCCGGGTCGATCACGATGACGGCAGCCGGACCTTCCTCTGCCCCGTCTGCGATGGGCGGGTCAGCCAGCACCACGGCAAGCGCCTCAGCGACGAGGAGCTCGCGAGCTTCATCCGCAGCGGCTCCCTGGCGATGATCGCCTGGCAGCCAGGCGGCCACTGACCCGCCGTCCTCTGGGGGTAGGGAAGGTGCGCCCGGCGCGACCCTGTCGTTGACAGGTGACTAGCAAGTCACATATAGTCGGCGCACATGGACGACGAGGCGGTCTTCAGGGCGTTGGCCGACGCCCATCGGCGAACTCTTCTCGACTCGCTCTTCGAGCGCGACGGCCAGGCGCTGGAGGAGCTCGAGAGGGCGCTGCCGCAGATGACCCGCTTCGGCGTCATGAAGCACCTGCGCGTGCTGGAGGCGGCCGGCCTGGTCGCCACCCGGCGCGCGGGCCGTCGGAAGCTGCACTACCTGAACCCGGTCCCCATCCGCCTCATCCACGACCGATGGATCAGCAAGTTCGCCGAGCCGTGGGTGGGTGGCATGGCCGACCTGAAGCACGAGTTGGAGAACCGTATGTCCAGCCTCAAGCACGTGTACGAGGTCTACATCCAGACTTCGCCCGAGCAGCTCTGGCAGGCGATCACCGATCCTGCCTTCACCCGTCGCTACTACTACGAGACCACCGTCGCGTCGACCTGGGAGCCGGGCGCCGCGCTCAGGTACACCCACGACGACGGGCGCGTCGCCGTGGAGGGCACCGTCATGGAGGCGGATCCACCCCGTCGTCTCGTCCAGACCTTCCACTTCCCCGAGTCCCCTGGCGATCCCGTCGAGCGACCGAGCCGGGTGACATGGGAGATCACCCCGATGGGGAAGGCGTGCCTGCTGACCCTCGTGCACGACGACTTCGAGGGCGAGACTAAGACGTACCGGAGCGTGGAGCACGGCTGGGTGTCGGTCCTGTCGGGACTCAAGACCCTGCTGGAGACCGGGTCGGAGCTCGAGATCAGCTACCCGGAGCCGGTGGCGGCGGACGCCTGATCGGTAGCTTCGGTGTACGGGGGAGCGAGCCACCTCGGCCGCTCCTCCATCACCAGGCGCCAGCCAGCGGCCCTAGATCGGCTGCATCAGCATCAGCCACAGGATGACGAGCACCCCTCCGCCGCCGATGCCCAGCAGCACCCACGGCCGCGGGCTGGTGAGGAGCGCGTCGAGCTCCTGCGGTGCGGCGGGCTCGGGAGGCGGCGCGTCCTTCGGGTCCGAGTAGGCCTTCATCCCGACCGCGTGGCGGACCTTCGCGTAGTGGGTGGAGCCCATGGGGTACATGGCACCCATGATCACGATCAGGAGTCCGAGCGAGATCCAGATCCACCATCGGTCCCAGTGACCGCCGTTGAAGCCCGCGGCGATGCCGCTTGCGAGGAGCAGCAGCAGGCCCAGGTAGGTGGTTCCCAGGCTGTTGCTCGACAGGTCCAGGAGCGCCCCGATCCGTGCCGGCACTCGCTCGCTGCGAAGGCGGATCGCCACCATGACCGAGGCTCCGTGGCCCGTCACGAAGATGATGAGGCCCGCGATGTGGACGAACATGAGCCAGGGATAGACGTTCAACCCGCACCCTCCAGTGGTCTAGCGACGTCGCGGCTGGGCGTCGGCGCCGAGCCCGATGGACGGGCGCCATGGTAGCGAACGCCCGCTGGCTCGCGCTCAGCGGCCGATGAACCCGAAGACGTGCGTGAGGTCGGGGAGGATCCCCTGGGACCCGAAGAGGAAGAGCGCGCCGACCACGATGCTGAATGTGCCGGCCACGACCCCCACGCCCACGTAGATCCGCTGCCGCATCTGGCTGGCCACGAACCCGGTGGCGGTGATGATCACGATCGCCGTGTTCGAGATCAGGAGGCCAATGATGAAGGCGAACATCATGGGCACTCCCAGCCCAAGCCCGGCCGCTCCGCCGATGGCGCCGATGAACAGCACCTGCGTCCCGGTCTCCGCCCCGATCCCGTGGATCATCCCCACCCCGAAGGCGGTCCGCGCCCCGTACGACGCCATCTCGATGGGCTCAACGTGGGCATGGCCGTGGAGCCGGGCCATCAGCCAGCGCCACGCATAGCGGGTCCAGGCGAAGACCAGCATCCATCGGCTGCGCAGATGGAACTCCGTGCCGTGGCGCAGGTACTGGTAGAGCGAGTAGAAGACCCAGGCGCCCAGCACCAGGAGGGTGATGCCCACGACGCGCCCCATGATCGGGTCCACCCAATCGGGAAGCACTGCGCCGAAGGCGAGGGCCGCGAGCCCCAGGACCGCGACCACCGCCGCGTGGCCAAGCGCGTAGAGCGTGCCGAGCAGCACGGCACGGCGCTGCTCATGGGCCAGCCTGGGCCGCGGGTCCGCGGACGGCGCCGGTGGCGAACCGGGGGAGCGCTGGCCACCCGCATCGTGTGCGGCACAGCTCCGACGGCCCGCCGTGGGCATGGACGTGCCCGCCCTGGCGCAGATGGTCGAGCGCGTGATGCTGCTCTCCGTGCTCGGCGGCCGCGGTGGTGCTCGTGATGTCGGTGATCGCCGCAATGTGGTCCCAGTCGATGCCGTGCCGGATGCCGAGCACCAGGGCCGTCCCGAGCAGCTCGGCGGCGGCTGCCTGGGCGTGGATCAGGCCGAGCGCGTCACCACCTGCCACGAGTGCGGCGAGCAGCGCAGGAACGATGAGCAGGATGGCCGGCATCGGCGCCATGCTACCCGGGGGCCAGCCTTGTTGCAACGTATTGCAGTAACGGGATCTGTCCCTATACTGGGTCCGCGATGAGCACCATGGCAGGCGAGGTCCAGTGGGATTCCGTGCGCGAGCGCGCCCACGCGCGCGGCATGCGCTGGACGGCGCAGCGTCGCGTGGTCGTGGAGGCGCTTGGCCGGTATGCATGGTCACGTCACGGGCGCCGAGCTCGTTGAGCGCTGCCGTGCCATGGACGCCGGTACCACGCCGTCAACCGTGTATCGCACCCTCGACGCGCTCGAGGAGCTGGGTCTGGTGCGTCACCTGCACGGCGCCGATGGTCGCGAGGAATACCACGTCGCCGGGGAGCCGGAGCACGGGCACCTGTACTGCGAGCGCTGCGGCGGACGCTGGGAGGTGAGCCCTGCCGAGGCGAGCGCCATCGTCGGCGCGTTCCGCGCTGCGAACGGCTTCGAGGCGGACCTGACCCACACCACCATCGTGGGTCGTTGCGCCGCCTGCGCCACCGCTGAATGATCTGACGGGCCGGGACGTCGTCCGGGCGCACCTGGGCGGCGCACCCGGACGATCACCGTCGGTCTCGGGTCAGGCGGCCGCCGCCGGGCGGTTCGCCTCCGTCTGCAGGACGTCCGCCGCTGAGGCGGAGATCCACTGCGGAGCCAGGCCCTGCGCCTGGTTGCCGAATGCCTGGAGCTGCGCCAGGAACGCGGCGTACTGGCCGCCTGCCAGGTAGCCGTCCGCGCGGTCCAGGCGGTCGTAGAGCAGGTACGCCTTCTTCGCGCTCACGTCGCCGGTGCCCACGAAGTAGTCCACGAGAGCCCGAAGCCGATCAACGGTCACCGCCGTGGACCAGCGGGCCACCTGCGGATCGTGGTCGGATGCGCCGCGGCCGGGGTCACCGTCGTAGTCGGCCGCCCAGTCCGCATTGATGTGCGCCGCCCGCATCTCGACGAGGTCGGCGTACTGGGCATCGGTGGCCCACTGCATGTCGAGCGTCTGAGCCTGTCCCTCGTACACGTAGCTGTACGCGCTCGACGGCACCTGGGCGACGAGGTCGTCCCACAGGTTGTGGAGCCCCGCGTCGTACATCGGCCCCAGCTGGTCGGACGGTCCTGTCGAGCTCGAACCGTACGGCTGGCCGGGCGCGAAGGGATCGTCCGGGCGCGGGTAGACGTTGAAGTCGCCGGCAGAGACGACCCGGGCGTTCGGGTCTGCGGCCTGGATCGCCGCCACGATGGCCGCGTTGTACGCCGCCTGCTCCGTGCGCTGCCCCACGCGGGCATCCGGGGTGGAGCTGAAGTGGTTGCTGATCGCCCACAGGTCGGTGAAGACGGACTGCCCAATGGCGGTCCTCCAGATCCGGAAGTGCCCGACCTGCGGGGCGCGGGTGTAGACGTTGGTGCCGTCGACCCCCGTGGAGGTGTCGACATCGGAGGGCAGGTCCGCATTGACCGCCTTGGGGTTGCTGACGTCCGCGTTGTAGGCGAGGGCCGCCCCGCGGTAGTCGATGCCGGTCGTCGCGTTGAGGATCGGATCGCCTCCGGCAATGTCGAGGAGCTGCACCTTGTCGGTGCGGTACAGGAAGGCGGAGACGATGCCGCGGGCATCGGCCCCGTTGCGGTCGTAGGCCGCGTCATAGCGTGGGACCGCCCGCGGCGCTGATTGTCAGGGCCAGCTCCTGCAGCACGTCGGGCTTGCCATCCGCGTTGTTCGTGGTGCCGCAGTCCATGGCGCCGTTCGTGACGGTGCAGATGTCCTGGTCCTCCGCCTCCTGGATCATGAGCAGATCCGGATCGTGCATTGGGCCGTTGATCTGGGTCGCGATATCGGCGAGGTGCTGCTGGTAGGCCGCCTCCGAGGCCGGCACGTAGTCGAACGGCGGCGAGACACCCGCGCAGCCGCTGTTGCCCGCGAAGTCGCACCCGTCGAACGGG
The DNA here is from genome assembly GCA_963773405.1 of uncultured Chloroflexia bacterium. Classification (GTDB taxonomy): domain Bacteria; phylum Chloroflexota; class Limnocylindria; order QHBO01; family QHBO01; genus CAVXEH01. Next base: position 129,943 of record CAVZAQ010000005.1, read on the forward strand.
TCGTCGCGGAAGTCGTACAGGTTCTGGACGTTGTAGTCCGAGGTCGAGAACTGGTCCGGCGTGGTTGGCTGCGGCGCGGCGTTGGCCGCCGGGTCGGCGCCATCGGCCAGTGCCGGCTGCGCCGTGACCTCCATGCCGTACTTGCTGTACGCGTAGTTCACCGCGCCATAGAGATCCGCGGTGGTCGTCTGGAAGACGTGCGAGGGGCCGATCAGCGCGGTGTTGTCGTTCGCGGCAGCCTTGATGCCGTGGCTCGTCAGCAGGATCCGCTCCCCGTTGCCGTTGTCGAAGTTGTTCGCCGGGGTGTTCAGGTCGTCGAGCGGATGCGGATCACGGAACACGCGGCGCGCGTAGGGGTCGGACCGCTGCATGAGCGAGTCGCTGGCCGCGATCATCCACATCTCGCCGTCATCGGTGCTGGAGAAGACGTTTCGCCCCTCCGTGACCGAGGCGCCGGCGGGGAGGCGGACGTACATGGATTCGAGCCGCTCCCAGTAGCGATGGGCGGCCGCGAGGTCGTGCGGGGGTGCCGCATCGACCTGGGCGATCTCGCTGGACAGGTCAACGCCGTCGCGAATCACCGACACGAGGCGCGCGCCGCTCAGCTCGGTCAGGTTGAAGTACTCGCTGACGTTCGCGCGGATGACGACCTCCTCGCCCACCTTCGGCACATAGAAGCCCGAGTGATAGAGGTACCCGAAGTCCGGGAAGCGGCCGGTGTAGACGGTGATCCCGTCGGAGGTCAGCGGGTCGTTGTCATCGGTCGCCGTGGTGTTCTGGAGGAAGAAGGTCCAGCTGTCGCCGCCAGAGCCGGTCTGCGGGAGCGCCTTCTCCGTCCAGACACCCTGCACGAAGACCGTCTGGCCGACGTACGCCGATGCCTGCGTAGCACCGTCCATGGAGTCGGTCACTTCGCCCTGGACCTCGCCAATGGTCAGGATGGGCGAGACGGTGACGGTGGCGGTGCAGGTGCCCGTCTGCGCGGTCGTGTCATCGTTCGTGGCGGTGATGGTCACCGTGTAGGTGTCCGCCGGCGTGGTGCTGGAGACGTCGAGGGTGCCGGTGGCCGTGGCGCCAACGCCTGTCGCCGCGGTCACGCCGGTCAGGCTGATGGTCCCCGGATCAGACGGGGTGACGTCGGTGATGGCCAGGGAGGTTACGGTGCCGTCCGGGTCCGTGGCGCTCACGTCACCCGATGCCGCGGTTCCTTCGAGGACCTGGATCGGGGCCGGGCAGGTGGCACTCACTTGCTGGTTGCCGCCGGTCGCGACCGTGTGGCTGCCGAGCCCGTCGAACGTGTCCTGCGGGTAGCCGTCCCACTCGACGGCAGGATCGAAGGCATCGTCCGCATTCGGATCGCCGCTCGTGATGGTCGGCTTGCGTCGCAGCGTGTGGTTCTGAGTCGTTACGTCACCGGTGCCCCAATAGCCCGCGGAAGGCCGATTTGCGAGCCCTAGCTGGCCGATGGAGTCAATCGCCGTGCCGTTATGGATCAACAGGACGACGTCATCGCCGTTGAACCAGCTCGTGCCGGTGTTCTGGTCTCCCTTCGCCAGGAGATCGGCACCGGCATTGCTGGCGGTGACCACGTAGGTGCCACCCGCGGGAATAGTGGACCCGGCGAGGAACCCAATGTAGGTCGTGGAGGTCCCGCCATTGAACGAGAACTCGAGGGAATAGCCGCCCGCTGCGAGACCGATCAGGTTGTCGGTGGGGTTGTAGATCTCGAGCGCCTTGTTGAAGCCCGAGCCCTCCACATACTCGCTGAGGAAGAGCTCATCGCCGGTGCCCGCGTGGACTGTGGCGACCGGCGCAATGGCGCCGAAGAGCAGCGTGAGCGTGGCCACCGCGCTCAAGGCACGGCGATATCGGAAGGCGATCGAGGCGAACATGAGCTGGGCGCTCCCTCCTGCGGAATGGCAACGTGCAGCCGCCGACGGCTGCTCGGGTGGGTCTACCTTATCGCTGTTGCACGGCCTCCCGTGGACGATCGCAACCAGCCACGAACGCCGACGCACGCTCTGGCATCAGGGTGCCTGGTCATCATCAGAGTCTCCGTGGCAGGGCTGCCGGTCGCGGCGAGCGCCGATCCCGGGTGTATCCACGACCCTACGCGCGCACCTCCGAAATGTGGATGGGAGACACGTCCCGATTGGTTGCGCGCGCGCACCTAACGAACGCCGGGCGCCGCGGGTACCTCCGGGCAATGCCGGCGGCGATGGCCGCGGCGGACGGCTGCGCAGACCGCACAGCCCCTCGCCGGCCGGCTAGCGGACGTCCAGGGTCGCGTTCGCGCGCGCGCTGCGCTCGAGGAAGCTGAACAGGCCAAAGCCGGCCACCGCGTATGCCAGGCCGATGAGTGCCTCGGTCGTAATCAGCCCACCAACCTGGGCAAGCCCGGCGCCGTCGGCCGCCTGGCGGACCGCCTCCAGGCCGTGGGTGAATGGCAGGAGGTTGCTGACGACCTGGAGCCAGCCGGGCAGGTCGGAGATGGGCACGTTCACCCCGCAGAAGAGGAGGATCGCCATCATGATCAGGTTCGCCCCGAAGAGGCCGTCCCGCAGCCGGAGGCTGATGGCGCCCTGCAGCGAGCCGATGGCCGTGCACGAGAAGACGGTCGTCAGCAGCGCCAGTGCGACCACGCCGATTGTCGCCAGGTCCAGCCGGACCCCCAGGAAGACGATCCCAACCGCCATGGCGTAGACCGAGACGAAGAGCCCGTTGGCGATGAACGGCAGGAAACGCCCGGCGAAGAGCGCAATCCGGTTGGCGGGCGTGGCCAGCAGCGCGGGAAGCGTGCCGAACCAGCGCTCGTTGGCGATGGCCATGGTCATCCCGAAGACGCCCGCCAAGGCGCTCACCTGGACCGCGTTGCCGATGGCGAAGTACGCCGGCGAGCGGCCGGAGGCGTAGGAGCCCAGCGCGGCGAAGAAGAAGAGCTGGAAGGTGGGTCCGCCGATGAGGGTGGGGATGTAGATGGACGGGCGTGCCCAGTTGAAGAGCATCCCGTAGCTCATCCGCCCGCCATACCAGAAGAGGCGCCAGGCGGTCCGCAGCCCGGAGCTGGTGTGGACCGGGGCAGAGAGCGCGGCGGCGGTCATCGGAGCGCGAGTGTCGCGTCACGACGCGCCTTGTCGAGCACGACGCGAAGCATGATCCGGGCCGCCACGTAGTAGACGACGGCGAGCACCCCGCACATCCCAATCGCGAACCAGGGCGGCGACGAGCCGGTGGCGGCGTCGCGGATGGCGTCCATGCCCCACTTGGGCGCCAGCAGCCAGCCGATCGCCTGCACCCAGAGCGGCAGCGTCGTCACCGGGACCAGCAGGCCGGCGACGAGCCAGATCGGGTATTCGAGCAGGTTGCCCAGGGCGTTGGCATGGCGGTACAGGACGAAGCTGGTGGCGATGAGCATCCCCAGCGATCCGAGCGAGAGGACGGCGGCCGCCAGCGAGAGGGGCAGGACCAGGGGGAAGGTGGCCTGGATGGGCATGCCGAAGAGCAGCGCGCCCCACGCCAGGGTAGCGACGATGCCGTAGAAGCCAAGCACCACGGCCCCGAAGGTCTGGCCGGCGAGGATGTAGTCGTAGCGGCTGGGCGCGGTGACCAGCAGCTCCAGCGTCCCCTCCCAGCGCTGCCAGGCGATGGCCCCGCCGCACCCGAAGAGGGTGGTGCTCCAGACGCCCATCATGCCGGAGCCCAGGGCAACGTAGAGCAGCGTCTGACCTGCGGTCTCACCGCCGGAGTGGAAGAGCAGGAAGCCCAGGGTGGCGAAGATCAGCGGCGTGATGAAGGTGGTCAGGATGAAGAACTCGCTGGCCAGGAGCATCCGGACGTTGAACCAGGTGACGAACCAGACCAGCCGCAGCGCCCGCGGGCCCGTCACGAGGCCGCCTCCGCGGCGATCGCCGCTCGGGTCGCGCCATCGGCACCGCCGGTCGTGGCGATCAGGTGCACGTACGCGTCCTCCAGCGTCGGTTCGCGGGCGATCACCTTGCCGACCCGCGTGTCGCCCAGGTGGGCGAGCAGACGCCCGGTGATGCGGGTCCCATGCTCCGACTGGACGAGCAGGATCTGGCTCTGGTCGCGCTCCTCGACGTTGACCTCCACCACATCGGGATCCGCGCGCAGCGCGTCAAGGGCATCGGGCGAGACGCCGAAGGTCTCGATCTCGATGATGGTGCGGTTCGCCACCGCTGCCTTGAGGTCGTTCCCGGTACCGAGCGCCACGATCCGTCCGTCGTTGATCACCGCGATCCGGTCGCAGAGCGCATCGGCCTCGAACATGTAATGGGTGGTGAGCAGGACCGTCTTGCCGGCGTCGACCAGGGACTTCACCGTGTGGCGCAGCTCGCGGGCTCCCACCGGGTCGAGGCCAATGGAGGGCTCGTCGAGGAAGATCACCTCCGGGTCGTGCAGCAGGCCGCGCGCGATGTGCAGCCGCTGGCGCATGCCACGCGAGTAACCCTCGACCTTCTCTCCCTCGCGCCCGGTCAGCCCCACCATCTCCAGGAGGGCGCCGATCCGTGCCTTCTGCTCCCCGGGATCCACCCCGTAGAGCTCCGCAAAGTAGCGCAGGTTGTCCAGGGCGGAGACCCGGTCATAGAGGCCGCGGTCGCCGCCGAAGACGTAGCCGATGCGGCGCCGGACCTCGGTCGTGTCGCGGACGACGTCGTAGCCCATCACCCGCGCGCTGCCCGCGGTCGGCAGGAGCAGGGTGATGAGCATCTTGATGGTGGTGGTCTTGCCGGCCCCGTTGGGCCCCAGCAGCCCGAAGAGCTCGCCGGGGCGCACGGAAAAGCTGACGCCGCGGACCGCTTCGACCTTGATCCGTCGACGGCGCAGGACGCCGAGGTGGGTGTCGTAGGTGCGAACGAGGTCGAGTGCCTCGATGGCCGGTGCGTCGCGGGAATCGGTCGCGGATGGCGTGACGGTACCCACGCCCGGGGACGGAGGGAGGGTCATCGGAGGCGACATTCTACCCGTCGCGATTCGCTACGGTCGACGGCTCGCATTCTCCGTCACACGAGATGACGAAAGCGGCGACCGGGGGAGCCTGGACCGGTGCGATGAATCTGCTAGCATTTGGTAGCGCATTTATCCGAGCCGATGAGCGCCCACACGGCGCCTGGAGAGAGCGGACCAGATGGAGAGACTGGCGAGACGGGTAGGGCTGGGCCTGGCGGCGCGCGGCGAGGTGGATGAGGTCGTGTCCTGGGCCTGGGAGGCCCGGCGCGCCGGGCTCGACTCCGTCTGGCTTCACGATTCGTATTTCGAGCGTGACGCGGTGACCTACGTGTCCGCGATCGCCTCGGAGCTGGGCGCCGACGAAAGCGAGGACGGCTTCCGCATCGCCCTTGGCGCGGTCAACCCCTTCACGCGCCACCCCGTCGTGCTGGCCATGACCGGGTCCGCGCTCGACGAGATGGCGCCGGGGCGGATCGTGCTGGGCATGGGCACCGGTCTCCCGCTACGGCTCAAGCAGATGGGGATCCCCTACGCGCCGAACGAGGCGGTGGGCCAGGTGAGCCGGGCGATCGACCAGATCCGGACCCTGTGGGCCGGGGAGCGGCTGCCGTCGGCGACCGAGGGGCTCCCGCCCATCCAGCCCATGTTCGCGCCGCCCCACCGCATCCCCATCGTCATCGCGGCGTACCGCAAGGAGTTCGTGGCGCTGGCGGGCGAGAAGGCGGACGGCTACCTGGCCAGGCCCGCCGAATCCATCAACTCGCTGCGCGGGAATCACGGACCGCCTGCGCCGCGCAGAGGCCGATGCCGGACGTGCGGCCGGGACGGTGGAGGCCGCGGGCTACCTGCTCTCGCTTGTGGACAACAGCCGCCGCGAGGCGCTCAACCGCGCCAAGCGCGAGCCGTTCGTGATCTACATGATGAGCGTCCTCTCGGATATCTCCCTGGCGCGGGCCGGCTTCGAACGCGAGCTGCGGGACGGATCGCCGCCGCCTGGCGGGCGGAGGAGTTCCACACCGCCGCCGGCCTCATCCCCGACGAGCTGCTCGACGCCTTCATGCTGTGCGGGACGCGCGACCAGGTCGCGATTGGCGCTCTTCGCTTCCACGAAGAGGCCGGGCTGGACCTGCCGCTCCTCCAGCCGGTCGTGCAGGAGAAGGAGCAGGTCGCGGCGCTGCTGGACGCTGCCGGGATCTTCGCGCGCATCCCCGAAGGCGCCCGCGAGCCCACGGCGGCGCCGGCCCCCGGCGGGGAGGCGACCCGGCCCGCCGGCCGCGCGCCATGACCGATCTCCGCACCCCGTGGGAGCGCGTTCGTCGCCGGGTCGCCGCGATCTACGAAATCGCCCGGCCGTTCGCCTACACCGCGTCGGTGATTCCGGTCGTGGCGGGCGGGGCGCTTGCCTGGGTCGACGGCAGGTTCAACCTGCTGCTGCTCCTGGCGGCGCTCGCCGGCGGTGTTCTGCTCCACACGGGGACCAACATCGTCAACGAGATCTACGACGTGCGCCACGGCATCGACGCCATCACCTCGCCGCGTGCGAGCCACGCCATCGTGAAGGGCCATATCGGTGAGGCGGCGGCATACCGGGTGGCGGTGGTCGCGTTCATCCTGGCCGCGCTGGTCGGCGATCGCGCTGATCGCCGCGCGCGGCTGGCCCATCGCGCTGCTCGGCGTGATCGGTCTGGCGGGCGGCTACTTCTACACGGCGCCTCCCTTCCAGTACAAGTTCCGGGCGCTGGGCGTGCCCCTCGTCTTCCTGCAGATGGGGCCGCTGATGACGCTCGGCGGCTACTACGCCGCGTCGGGCACCTGGTCGCCCGGTTGCCCTGGTCCTCTCGATCCCCATAGGGTTGCTCGTGGCAGCGATCCTCCACGGCAACGAGTGGCGCGACATCAGCGAGGACACCCGCGCCGGCATTGCGACCCTCTCGAGCGAGATCGGCCGCACCTGGGCGCACTACTCCTACCTTGGCCTCACGCTCGGCGCGTACATCACACTGGGACTGGCGGTGGCGTTCGGTGCCCTGCCGCCGGCGACGCTGGTGGCGATCCTGTCGCTGCCGCTGCTCGTCATCGTCCTGCGCTCCGCGGAGCTGGGGGCGAGCGGCCAGGCCCGGGCGATCGCCATGATCGACCTGCAGACCGCGCGGCTCCACGAGACCTTCGGGGCGCTGCTCATTGCCGGGCTGCTGCTCAGCGTCCTCTTCCGATGAGCGCGCGCGCAGGGACCCCGCGCGCACGAGGCGCGCCCACGACGGCCCTCCTGGGAGTTGGCCTGGGTGTCGCCCAGGCAGCCTTCGCGCTCACCTTCCGTGGTCCGCGGCCGCGGTTCTGGCAGCGGATGACCGCCACCGGCCTGGCCCTTGGCGGACTTGCGTATGCCACCAGCCCCGATGCTCGCGATGTGCGGATTGGCGGGCGCGAGGTGGCGCTGGGGCTCGCCTCAGCTGCGACCCTGTACGCGACCTTCCAGCTCGGTGACCGGTTCGCCCGTCGCTTCGTCCCCGGCGGGGAGCGACAGATTGGCGAGATCTACGCCCTCCGCGGTCTGCGCCCGCGCGGGGAGATCGCGGCGCGGCTGGCCACGATCATCGGTCCCGCGGAAGAGCTCTTCTGGCGCGGATTCGTGCAGCCCGGCTTCGCCGCCAGGCTCGGTCGCTGGCGAGGGGCGGCCGCGGCCGCCGGCGCCTACGCCGGCGTCCACGTGGTGACGGGAAACGTCACGCTCCTGGGAGCGGCAGGCGTGGCAGGTGCCCATTGGTCTGCGCTGCGCGCCGCCGGGATGCCGATGGGCGCACTGATCGTCAGCCACGTCGCCTGGGATATCTGGATCTTCCTGGTGCAGCCAACCGAGGGTGGGACCGGAGGCGGCGCGGCGCTCTGAGCGCCGGGTCGTCCAGATCAGCCCCCGGCGGGGACGTTCTCCAACAGGGTCGAGGAGAAGACCACCTGGCCGTCGACAGTCTGCTCGAAGCGAACGGGATGCCCCGGCAGATCGCGTGCGAACCAGAACCGCCAGGTGGCGTCATCGTCGGTCCGGTCGTAGCGGAAGCAGGCGAAGGTCCCCGCAGGGATCGTCAGCTCCTCTTCCACCCGGATCGTCCGGCCCGCGGGGAACGACGCATGCTCCTGGAGCTCAAGCCACGTCGAGCGGCTGCGCTCCGGCTCCCCGAGCGCAGCACCCCGGGGCGACTCCAGCCAGCTCTCCTGCTCGGCGATCTCCGCGTCCCCGCCCACAAAGCGAGTCACGCGTGTCACCGGGTCCGAGCCGCTCCGTTCGATGCGGAAGCGCAGGGTCCTGCCCGCCCCCGACGCATCGCGGATCTCGGCCGCGGTGAACGGCGTGGGCAGGTGATCCGGGTAGAGCTGGTGGGGATCCGCGTCCATCGGCAGCCAGTCTGGCACGCACGGGCAACCCGGCGCCAGGCTCCGCGCGGGAGCAGGCTCGCTCAGCCTCCCCGCCGCCGCCGGCCCGGGGGCTCCCGGAGATTGGCGAGCAGCGCCTCGGCCCGATCCCTGGCCTGCGGGTCGTCGAAGACCAGCCGCGCGTCGCTGCCGAACCAGTGCAGCCACAGCGCGGGATGTCGGCTGCGGACGGTGACCACGGCGCCGCGGTCCAGGTTGGTCATGGCTCCGCCGGCTGGCGGGAGCTGGATCTCGAACGGGCCCGTGGGAAGCTCCACGGCGAGCTGCGCTCCACCTCCAGGTGCACCCGGCCGCAGCACCCCCGGTGCCGCCTCGACGTCAACGGGCCCGCCCCGTGGTCGTGCCAGCCGCCCGCTCACCCGGGTGGCGATCGGCGCCTCGGGGGCCGCGCTCTCCCCGCCGGGCACCGGCGCGGAGCCGCCGGGCTCGAGCACGAAGACGGGGTACCCGACCCGACGGCCCAGCAGCAGCAGCGCGGCCAGGGCCAGAAAGAGGACGGGTGCCAGCCAGAGCCGATCGACCGGGAGCCGCGGGTCGTGATCGAGATAGGCGAAGGGCAGGATGTTCGCCCAGCCCATCAGCCGGGCGACCCAGGGGAGCGTGATGAGGCTCGCAAGCTGGGCTTCGGCACGCACCTGGTGGCCGACGACGTGGATCGGGACGTCCGGAGGCGGGATAGGTGGTCTGCACGATGACCGACCGTCCGGCGCCATCGGTCGCCAGCTGCAGGAATGCGCCGCCGGTTGCGAGTCTGCGGGCGTCGCAGGCGGCGCCGGGCGACGCGGAGGGATCCCCTGCCTCGCAGGCGGCGACCCCGATGCCGAGGAAGCGCAGGTCGAGACGCACCAGCGTGCCCTCGTCGAGCCCCGCGAGATCCTGTGCGGCTGCCGATCGAGCGGACACCTCCCTCCGGCGGCTCCACCTCGGCGAGGTAGCGTCCGTTCGTGTCGACCGGGGGGTCGCCCAGCCATCCGTGGTTGCGCAGGGCCATGGCCGCGCCGGAAAGCTTGGCGCGGTCCACGAGGACCCGCGCGACGACCGCGCGCGAGGCGAAGCCGCCCGGCGGCACCGACGACCGCACGAACGCGACGCGTTGGTCCGCGGCGCTGTCGCGAACGGCGTAGAACCAGGTCGGCGTGCCGTCCGCCCGTGGAGGGGCGACGAACGGGACTCGGAACGCGAGCGCCTGCACCTCCAGGAGCGACACGTCGTTGCCGGTCAGGCGGTCGACGAAGTCGCTGGCCGAGGTGCGCGTCACGATGAGCTCTGCGCCGGCCTGGAAGAGCGGGACCGTGGAGACCAGGACCAGGAGGCCGATCAGCGCGGGGACGACGCTGGGCCTCGGATCTGTTCTGCGTCTCGCCAGGACGACCAGGACCAGGAGTGCGGCGGCGGCCACCAGGGCGACCGCCCACGGCAGGTAGGCGCTGAAGTCGCTGAAGGCGGACGGGGCAAGCGCCAGGCCGGCCACGACCATGATGGTCCCGAGCAGCGCGGCCCCGACAGGCGCCGTCCGGCGTGCGGTCGGTGCCGCGCTGCCGAAGGCGAGGTCGACGAGCCCGTCCACGGCGCGAGGCAGCGCGCCGAGGAGCGTCCGCAGCCGAATGATGGGTGTGGCCTCCGGTGGAGCGTGGTCCTCAACCAACTAGGCGGCGGCATGCCTGCAGGTTCATGCCCGTCGCGCGGATCGTCAGCCGATCGACCAGGTGGTGCCGTTCCAGTATGCATGCAGGAGGCCGCCATCGGTCCCGTTGGCGAACACGTCGATGCGGTCGGCGCCCCAGGAGCAGGCCGCCGGGTCCGATGCCAGCGATCCGCCAAGCGACTCCCAGGGCTGCCATCCGCTCGGCTGGTACCAGCAGTGCCACAGCGCACCGTCGCGGCCGCGAGCGAAGCAGTCGATGCGCTCGGCTCCCCAGGAGCAGGCCGCCGGGTCCCCGACCAGGTCGCCGCCGAGGGGTTCCCAGTCATGCCAGCGGCTCCCGTCCCAGTAGCGGTTCCAGAGCTGGCCATCACCGAAGATGCTGAAGACCTGCATCTGGTCGGCCGCCCAGGTGGCGACCGCCGGTGCCGAGACCGGCGCACCTCCCAGGGACTCCCAGGTCGACATCGGCTCTCCTTTCTCACGTGCAGGATCCATGTCCGGATGGAACCCATCATCGGCCGTTTCCCGCCTGATGGTCGGCGTGATCCACCGTCCGGAGCGCGCACCGGAAGGGGTAGAGTCGCAGCATGCCTGACTGGAAGACGATCATCGAGCCGTTCCGGATCAAGAGCGTGGAGCCGGTCCGGATGACGACGCCCGAGGAGCGACAGGAGAAGCTGGAGGCCGCGGGCTACAACATCTTCAACCTCCACTCTGACGACGTCCTGATCGACCTGCTGACCGATTCCGGGACCGGGGCCATGTCGGCCGCCCAATGGGCCGGCATCCAGCGCGGCGACGAGTCGTACGCCGGCTCGCCGTCCTGGTACCGGTTCCTGGCCGCCGTGCAGGAGCTCTTCCCCTTCAAGCACGTGATCCCCACCCACCAGGGGCGCGCCGCCGAGAAGATCCTCTTCTCCGTGGTCGGTTCCCCCGGCAAGGCGATTCCCTCGAACACGCATTTCGACACGACGCGCGCCAACGTCGAGCACTCGGGCGCGGAGGCCGTGGACCTCGTCATCGAGGAGGGCCGCCACCCGGCGACCATCCATCCCTTCAAGGGCAACGTGGACGTCGACGCGCTCGACGCCCTGATCCGCGAGCGCGGTCCGGAGAACGTGCCGGTGGTGATGGTGACGATCACCAACAACTCGGGCGGCGGCCAGCCGGTAAGCCTGGAGAACCTCCGCGCCGTGCGCGCCGTGTGTGACCGCTACGGGCTCCCGCTCTTCCTGGACGCGTGCCGCTTCGCCGAGAACGCATGGTTCATCAAGCAGCGCGAACCCGGCTACGCGGACGTCCCGGTGCGGGAGATCGTGCGCCAGATGGCCGCCTGTGCCGACGGCATGACCATGTCGGCCAAGAAGGACGCCATCGCCAATATCGGCGGCTGGCTGGCAATGAACGATGACGCCTGGGCCCGGCAGTGCCGGAACATGCTGATCCTCACCGAGGGGTTCCCGACGTACGGCGGCCTGGCCGGGCGCGACCTGGAGGCAATCGCCCAGGGCCTCCGCGAGGTCATCGAGGAGGACTACCTGCGGTACCGGATCCGTTCGACCGCGTACCTGGGCGACGCGCTCGTGGAGTCCGGGGTGCCGTGCGTGCGTCCCATCGGAGGACACGCGGTCTACCTCGACGCCGCGGCATTGCTGCCGCATATCCCGGCTCTCCAGTATCCGGGGCAGTCACTCTCCGTGGAGCTCTACCGGGTAGGGTGGCATTCGCGGCTGCGAGATCGGGACGGTGATGTTCGGCATGCACCCCGACGGCACGGAGACCCCGGCCGACATGGAGCTCGTCCGGCTTGCCATTCCGCGGCGGGTCTACACCCAGTCGCACATCGACTACGTGATCGAGGTCGTGCGCGACGTGGCCTCGCGCGCCGCCGAGCTGCCCGGGATGCGGATCATCGAGCAGCCGCCGACGCTGCGGCACTTCACCGCTCGCTTCGAGCCGCTTCTCCGGAGCTGACCCGTCGTCAGAGGCGAGGGTCGCGGCGCCAGAGCTCACTCTCGACAGCGTCGGTCAGGGTCCCGACCACGCGGGTGGCAAACCGGTCCACCAGCCGCTCCAGGAAGGGACGGCGCGCATGGACAGCGACGCCGCGAGCCGGCACGCCGGCAGCAGCCGCGGCGATCTCGATGGCCCGCTCAAGGTCGCCCACCTCGTCCGCGAGGCCAAGCTCCACGGACCTGCTGCCCAGCCACACCTCGCCGGTCGCCAGCTCCCTGGCGCGCTCGGGGGACAGGTGCCGGCCCTCGGCCACCCGGCCGATGAAGGCGTCGTAGAAGGCGTCGACGATCTCGCGCTCCTTCGCCGCCTCCTCGGGGGTGTCGTCCCGCCAGGGAGCGCCCTGGCCCTTGAGGCTGCCCGCCTTGGTCTCCTGGATCCGCACGCCGATGCGCTCGAGCAACGTCGCGACCCGGGGTGCCGCGCTGATCACGCCGATGGAGCCCACGACCGCGTTGGGTGCCACGACGATGGAGCGCGCCGCCAGCGCGGCGAGATAGGCGCCCGAGGCGCCGACGCCGCGGACGTGCGCGACCAGCGGCTTCTCTGCGGCGAGCCGGGCGAGCGCAAGGTACAGATAATCCGATGCCGGGGCAGATCCGCCCGGCGAGTCGATGTCGAGGACGACCGCCGGGATCCGTCGCGAGCGACGGGTGCGCGCAACGGTCTCGATCCAGTCGGCGGAGCGGGGGCCACCCGAGATGGGGCCGTACAGGCGAAGGACGGCGACGCGACCGGTCATCGACGACCGGCGGTCGAGGAATCGGCGCAGGGTTTCAGCAAGCTTCATGCCGCTCATCGTAGACCGGGGCGGCTCGGAGCGGATGCCGACCATCGGGACCGCTCCAACGACCGGCGGTGCGCGGATCAGTCCGCCTCGGGAAGCGCCGCGCTCGGGGACTGGGGCGTTCGCAGGTCGCGGAGGGAGTCCTGGTCCAGGCGGGCGAAGCGCGGCAGGTCGGTGTTGGTCCGCGAGAGGCGCTCGGTCAGCTTGCTGAACACCAGGGAGCTGATCTGCGGAACGCCCATCAGCTCGCGGAGCGCGACCGCCGGTACCTCCATGAGGGTGGTCGGTTCCTCGGCCACGACGTTCGCGGTTCGCTGAGAGCCGGTCAGCGCGCCGATCTCGCCGAAGAAGTCGCCGGGCTCCATGGAGGAGAGCGCGCGGTACGCGCCATCCTCCCCGGCGATGCCGGCCACCGTCCTGCCGGAGAGGATGAAGAAGGCGGCGTCGCCGACCTCGCCGGCTGTGACGACCGTTGCCCCCTCCGCCGCATCGGCGACGTGCGACTGCGCGATGAGGTGCTGCCGCTCGCGGTCGCCCAGGAGGCCCAGCGCCGGGACGTGCCCGACCAGGAGGTCGAAGTCGGCGGCGGTTGCCGGCCGCATGGCTCCCAGGCCCGGGGCCATGGGCGCGGCGCGCAGCAGGCGCATCGCACGGCGCCACTCGGCCGCGGGCTGGCCGAGGCCCGGCAGGAAGTTCGTCCATATCCCGGCTGCCACGAGTATCGACTCGGTGAGGACCACCAGGAGCCGGAGGTCCACCACGTCGGCCAGGGCGGCCATGCTCATCCCCATCAGGAAGACAGCGTCGCGTGATACGAAGAAGGCGCTGTTCACGCGTCCGCGGAAGTCCCGTGGCGTGTTGCGCTGGATGACAAGGCGCCGTCCGATGCCGACCGGGGAGTTGAAGAAGCCGGAGAGCATGATCAGGCCGATGGCGACGCCCACGTTTGGTGCGAGGCCATAGAAGATCCCCGCCACGCCCATCAGGATGAAGCCGATGGCGAGCCACTGGCCCTCGCGCAATCGGTCTGCCAGGTTGGCCATCAGGAGGCTGCCCACCACGAAGCCGACCGACGTGAGGCCCTCCTGCAGCCCGTACTCGAACTCCGTGGCGTTCAGCGCGTGGATGGCGAACGGGAGGAGCAGCGTGTTGAACAGGCCGAACGAGAGGAACGCGGGGGCCGACACCAAGAAGAGCGAGCGGAGGATGGGTGTCGAGAAGAGGAAGCCGGCCCCGGCCCGCAGGTTCTTCCAGACCAGCTCGACGCTGGTCTCATCCTCAGCGGGCACGTGGCCGATGCGCACCATGCTGATGCAGGCGGCCGATACCACGAACGTCACCGCGTCGAGCCAGAAGGCCCACTCGATGGGCAGCGTCGAGGCGATGAGACCGGAGAGCGCGAACCCGACCGCGGTGGAGCCGAAGCTCGAGATCGACATCAGCGAGTTGGCGGCTGCCAGCTCCTCCTCGCTGGCGATCTCCGGGAGCACGCTCGCGTTCGCCGGTTCGAAGAACTGGCTCACCACCGACGAGAGCGCCACGAACAGGTAGAGCCAGCCGATCCCAAGGTTCGCGAAGTCGCGGAGCACGATGAACGGGAGGAGCAGGACGATCGCGCCGCGGAGCAGGTCCGACGTGACCATGATCGCCTTGCGCGGCCAGCGGTCGACGAAGACGCCGGCCACCAGCCCCACCAGCAGGCTCGGCGCGGCGGTGGCCATCAGCATGAGGCCCACCGAGAACACGGAACCGGTGATGCGGTAGACGAGGATCCCCGCGGCCAGCGAGGTGAGGGCGCTGCCCGCGGTCGAGATGAGCTGCGCGGACCAGAGCAGCGCAAAATTGCGGTTCCGGAAAACCGCGAGAGGCGACAGGCGCGGGGCGGGCGCGGGGGCCGCTGTCACGCGGGGAGTGTGCGGCAGGTGCGAAACTCGCCGCGCACGTTTTCCGCATTGGCCCGCGCGTATCCGCGCGCATCGGCCGGCTGCGCGTTGACCGGCCACCGCATCATGGCGCGATGCAGCGTCGCTCCTGGATCCTGGTGGCGGTCGTCCTCGCCTCGGGGATCGTCTTTCTCGACTCGACCGTGGTCAACGTCGCGCTGAAAGCCATTGGCGAGGACCTGCCCGCGACCTTCGTGGGGGTCCTGGAGGGGGAGTCGTACGTCGTCAACGGGTATCTGCTGACGCTCTCCGCGCTCCTCATCCTGGCCGGCGCCCTGGCCGATACGTACGGCCGCCGCCGGATGTTCCTCATTGGCCTGGTCGGGTTCGGGACGGCATCGGTCCTCTGCGGGGTGGCGCCCACCATGGAGCTGCTCATCGCCTTCCGGCTGCTCCAGGGCGTCTTCGGCGCCATGCTGGTCCCGACCTCGCTGGCGATCATCAACGCCAACTTCTCGGGGTCGGAGCGTGGTCGCGCGTTCGGGATCTGGGCAGCGGCCACGGGCGTCACCACCATCGCGGGACCGGTGCTCGGCGGCTACGTCGTCGACCAGCTCTCGTGGCGGTTCGCGTTCCTCATCAACCCGCCGCTGGTGGTCATCGCCGTGATCGCAGCCCTGCGGTTCGTCCCGGAGTCACGCAACACGGAGGGCTCGCGTCGCTTCGACTGGCTCGGCGCCGCGGCCATCGCCGTGGCGGTGGGCGGGCTCACCTACGGTGCCATCCGTGGCCAGCAATCGCACTGGACGGACGTGAGCGCCTTCATCGCGCTGCCGATCGGCGCCCTCACCACGCTGGCCCTCGTCCCGCTCATGACCCGGCGCGCGCACCCGCTCGTGCCGCCGTTCCTGTTCAAGTCACGGAACTTCACGGTCACCAACGTCTCGACGATTCTCATCTACGGTGCGCTGTACACGTACGGGCAGTTCCAGGCCATCTTCCTGCAGGGGACGCTTGGCTACAGCGCCCTGGCCAGCGGGCTGGTGACGATCCCCTCGTCCCTCTTCCTGATCTTTCTCTCGACGCAGGTCGGCACCATTGCCGTCCGTTTCGGGCCGCGCCTGTTCATGACCGTGGGTCCGGCCCTCATGGGGCTCGGCGTCCTGTGGATGGCGCGCATCCCGGCCGACAGCCCGGCGTGGCGTGCGAGCGTCAGCCAGCCGGCGTCCCTCATACCGCCGCCGCAGACGGTCTTCGACCTGCTCCCGGCGCTCCTCGTCTTTGGCTTCGGGATCTCCATCATGGTTGCGCCGCTGACCACCGCGCTGATGACCTCGGTTCCGGCGCGCAACTCCGGCCTCGCGTCGGCCATCAACAACGCCGTGTCGCGGATAGGCCCGCTCCTTGCCGGGGCGGTCATCTTCATCGGCATCACGGCCAGCTTCTACGGAGGGCTCTCGTCGCGCCTCAACATCCCGACGGACACGCCCGCGATACGCGCACAGTTCCCACCGCTCAACGTCCCCGACCAGGGCAGCGCCTCGGAGATCGCCGCGGCCCGCAGCGCCTCGACCGATTCGTTCCACCTGGCCATGCTCATCGCAGCGGTGCTGTGCATCGGGGGAGCGACGGCGAACGGCCTGGGCATCGTGAATCACCCGGGCGAGGAGCGCAGCGAACCGGTCGGGAGCGCGGCCTAGCGGACGCGCCCCGCCCCGGGAGGCGGGTCAGAAGACGGCGGGGCACCATGGGGCGAGTGCGGTGCGCAGCAGCGCATCGCCGCGCGCGACCGCGCCCGGCGTGCCCTCTTCGATCCGTCCGGCCATGGCCAGCTCCGCGAGGGACACGCCGCCAAGGAAGACTGCACCCAGCTCGCCGATGCCAAGGCTAAGGTCCGCGTCCATCGTCGAGCGGCGGACGGAGCCTCCCTGGGGCATCGCGTCGAGCTCCCAGCGCCCGGCGTTCTCCTCGAAGAGGGGGTCGCGGACCTCGAGCACCAGTCGATCGCGCCCGGCATATGCGCGCTGCTCGAGCGCCACGGGCAGGTCCACGATCCGCAGCCAGAGCGCGTCGCCGATCCGCAAGCCCAGGCGCCGGGGTTCGGCCAGGATGAACCGCAGGGCGGTGTCGACCGGGACGTTGAAGGCGCGGGTGTTTGCCGTGAGGTCCACGGAGAACAGGTACCCCCATAGCTCTCGCTCCGCCTCCGGCGTCAGGGCGATCGCCTCCGACACATCCACGCTGCCCCTGGGTCCGCGGTCGTCCCAGTCGCCATGGACCCGGTAGCGGGCGTACGCGTCCGCCACGCCATCGGTCTCGTGCAGGAGGAAGAATGCGGGGCCGCCGCCGCGCCGCCAGCGCTCGGGGTCGTGAACGAACTCCGCGCGCCACCAGGCGTCGTTGAGCGAGACGGCCCCGATGCGCATTGGCACGAAGCGGTCGTAGACGCTGCGGCACGGCTCGGTGGCATCGGCCGGGTCGAGCAGGCGGAACGTGCCGCGCGGCACGTGCTGCTCGCGGAACGTTGCCCGCGATCGCTCGATCTCGATGGACCCTTTGAACGACGCGAGCCCATACCCGAAGCGGCCGTAGATCGCCGCCTCGGAGGCCCACAGGATCGCGATCGGCTCGCCACGTGCGCGGATCGCGTCGAGCTGGGCGCGCATCATCGCGGTGAGCACGCCACGCCGGCGGTGGGTGGGGTGCACCCCGACCATCGTCACCCCGGCGGCCGGCATGGAGCCGCCCGGGACGGTGAGATCGAAGGTGAAGATACCGGCGGTGCCCACGACCCGGTTGGCGTCGTAGGCGGCAATGGCCCGGTCGAGCTCCGCATAGCCTTCCATGACGGGAAGGTCCTCGTCGACCACGCGCTGGCCGAAGGCGACGTCGACGGCGTCGAACCAGTCGTGCAGCGACCCGCTGAAGGGCCGAACCTCGATGGGCATATCGGACAGTATCGGGCTCAGGGGAGGGTTCGTCATGCGCCGATGGTGACAAGTTGCCGACCATGCGGCTGTCGCCTCGCCGACACCCGCAACCTGGCTGGCCCGCGGCATGGGGCCGGGCTATGATTGCCGGCGCCCGCTCATCTGCGCCTCGCCGCTCGGCGCGAGCCCTGGAGCGGCTCGGAGGTAGCTTGACCCGGTTCACCAAACTCGCCGCGGCAACCGTGGCGATGACATTCGCGCTGGTCGTGGTTGGCGTCGTCGTCCGTTCGACCGGATCCGGGCTGGGCTGCCCGGAATGGCCCACGTGCTACGGCAGCTTCATTCCGCCCTTCAATGACATCCACGCGATCATCGAGTGGTCCCACCGCACCACCGCGGCGGTCGTGGGCCTGCTCGCCTTCGCGGTGGCGGTGGCCGCGGTCGTCTCCCATCGCGGTCGCGGGTCGCTCCTCTGGCCGTCACTGGCCGGTTTCGTGCTGGTCGTCTTCCAGGCAGCCCTGGGCAAGATCACCGTGGAGAGCGAGCTCTCCGGTGACATCGTCACCGCGCACCTGGCCACCGCCATGGCGCTGTTTGCCCTCCTGATCTACCTCGCCGTGCGTTCCGGCCTGCCGGCGCGCATCGGACGCGGGGGTGGTTGGGACGGGCTCACCTGGTGGATGGCGGGGACGGCCGGCGCGGTGTACGTCCTCCTGTTGCTGGGGTCTCACGTGACCGCCACCGGCACCGCCCTGGTCTTCCCGGACTGGCCGCTGATGAACGGGACCCCGTTCCCGGGCCTCGACGCCGCCACGGCGCCCCACGTCATCCATCGCTGGGCGGCCGTGGTCGTAGGCCTGGTCCTGGCCGCGGCCACGGTGATCGCGTGGCGCGCCAGGGAGCACCGCCCGTGGGTCGCCCGGCTCACCGTCACCGCTGCGCTGCTCTACCTCGTGCAGGCTGTCGTGGGCGGACTCCAGGTTTTCACCGATCTGTCCGTCTGGTCACAGGTCGTGCACCTGTCGCTGGGGGCCGCGATCTGGGGACTCCTGGTCGCCGCGGCGGTGATGGCTCACTATGCCGCCCGCCTCGAGGGTGAAGCGGCCGCGATATCCGCGCCCGTGGCTGCCGCCGTGCCTGAGGGCGCCGCCGCCCAGGGGAGCGCTCCGGTGCGGGGAGCGGATTCCTCGCGATTCCAGGTGCTTCGCGCCTACGTGGCGCTCACCAAGCCCCGCATCATCGAGCTCCTGCTGGTCACAACCGTGCCAACCATGGTGCTCGCCGCACGTGGCATCCCGTCCCCGTGGCTGATGGTCGCGGTGATCCTGGGCGGGACAATGGCCGCAGGCGGAGCGAACGCCATCAACCAGTACGTGGACCGCGACATCGACGACCTCATGCGGCGGACGCGACGCCGGCCGCTGCCGCAGAACTCGATCCAGCCCAGGTCCGCGCTCGTCTTTGGCATTTGCCTGTCGATCGTCTCGTTCGTCTTCCTGGCGGTCACCGTCAACCTCCTGAGCGCCCTCCTTGCCACGAGCGCCATTGGCTTCTACGTCTTCGTCTATACCCTGTGGCTCAAGCGTTCGACCCCGCAGAACATCGTCATCGGCGGGGCGGCCGGCAGCGTGCCGGTGCTCGTGGCCTGGGCATCTGTCACCGGGACGGTGGGGGTCCCGGCGCTGGTCCTGTTCGCCATCGTCTTCTACTGGACGCCGCCCCATTTCTGGGCGCTGGCGCTGCGCTACAAGGGCGACTACGCGACCGCCAGGGTGCCCATGATGCCCGTGGTCCGCGGCGAGGCGGAGACGGCCCGCCAGATCACGCTCTACTCCCTCCTGCTGGTCGCGGTGAGCCTGCTCCTCTTCCCCGCCGCGCAGATGGGCCTCATCTACCTCGGATCGGCCGTGGCGCTGGGGATCGCCTTCGTGTGGTATGCCCTTCGCGTGCAGCGCAACGTGACCGATGGACGCGCGGCCATTGACCTCTTCCGCTACTCGATCAGCTACCTGACCCTGCTCTTCGCGGCCGTCGCGGTCGACAGCCTCCTGCGCCTCGGTATCACCTGACCGTTCGGGCAGATGCATTCTCCGGATCTCGGGCCGGCTCTCCGTGTTCGCGCGCCCGGAGCAGCCGCTCCTCCTCGTCGAGCCGCGCATCGAGGCGTGCCGTCCGGACGTCCTCGAAGCGCATCCAGGCCGCGACCACGCCCAGCATGGCCGCCAGGAAGACCATGTCGCCCATGACCCACATCAGGGTCCCGCCCAGCTGCTGATCGGCGAGCGGACTCGGGCCCCAGCTGCGGATCGTGGTCAGGTAATGGGGGTAGAGAACCGATTCGCTCGAGAGGAGCGCCACCCCAAGGAACGAGTTCTGGGGCAGGGCCAGGAAGAGGTACAGGAGGCGCACCGGGTGCGGCATTCGCCACGGCATCGGGTCGGGGCTGATGACCGGCCACCAGAAGAGGAGCCCGGCGCCGAGCATGGTGAGATGCTCGATGTAGTGGACCACGTCGTCCTCGAGTGCCACGTTGTACAGGCTGCTGAAATGCCACCCCCAGTTCACCGCCGCGAACAGGAGCCAGGCCGTGAGCGGGAAGGCGAGCCAGCGCAGAACGCGGCTGTGGAGGACGGCCAGGATCCAGCGACGTCCCCGCGGCGACGCGGCTCGGAGGGCCAGGGTGATGGGAGCCGCCATCACGATGAGCGGCGCGGCGACGAGCTCCAGGAGCATGTGCTGCACCATGTGGATGCTGAAGAGCTGTCCCTCGTACGTGTCGATGGGCGAGACGAGCGCCACGGCGATGGCGAGCAGACCCCCCAGGAAGAGCCATCGCCGATATCGCGGCACCGGGGTCACGGCGTGCACGCGGTCGGTCTGCCGTTCCGCCCAAAGGTACGCGCCGGCGGCAAGCAGGCAGCCGATGAGCGGGAGCGGGTCCAGGCTCCAGTCGAGGAGGACCCCCGGGAACGAGGGCACCGGCAGCCCCTCCCCGTGGGCCAGCACCCGTGCGGACGCAGCGATCCCCAGCGCCGAAGCGCCGGCGAGGGCGGCAAGCAGTCGAAGCCGGACAGTCGAAAGCGAGCGCGGGGTCACGAGCCCATTCTCCACGACCGCGCCCCCGCATGGCGTGGCCCGTGGGTTGAACCGCCCGCCGAGTCGCCCGCGGCAGGGGACGCCGCGGTCCGAACGGCCCGCCACCACCCATCGAACGGCCCTTCGAGGCCCCGGGCGCCGCGGGCTACCGTGGAGCCATGAACGAACGTGGCCTTTCCGTGCGGCTCAGCGACTCCTGGTTCGGGACGAACCTGCCGCCGCATGCCCTCTCGCAGCTCGCGGAGATCGCGGAGCTGCGGGCATATCCCGCCGAGGCGACCGTGCTCCGCGAGGGTGTCCCGACCACTGAGTTCGGAATCGTCCTCTCCGGGCGCATTGCCCTGCGGACCCTGGTCCCCGAGCGAGGCCCGGTGACGGTGCTGACCGTGGAGCCGGGCGATGTCTTCGGCTGGTCGGCCGTCGTGGAACCGCACGTCTCGACCTCGACCGTCGTGGCCCTGGAGGCGGTGGAGGCGCTGGTCTTCGGCGGATCCGAGCTCCGGCGGCTGCTCGCGTCGGACGCGGCCCTGGCAGCCTCCGTGTACCCGCGCCTGCTGACCGCGGTCGCGCGTCGCCTGGTGGCCACCCGGACCCAGCTCCTCGACCTGTACGCGGGTCAGGAGCAGGTTGCATGGTGACGGCGCCCGTCGAACCGCGATTCCTGCCACGTCACGAGCTTGCCGCCCTGATCGACCTCCTTGCCGAGGATGGACGCCGGGTGATTGGGCCCACGGTCGCGGACGGCGCCGTCGTCTACGACGAGGTTCGCGCCCCGGCCGACCTGCCCACCGGCCTGCGCGACGAGCAGGCGCCGGGCTCGTACCGGCTGGTCGAGACCGGCAGCGAGCGCGTCTTCGACGTGACCGTGGGCATGACCAGCTGGAAGCGCTACACCTTCCCGCCCATCGTCCCGCTCACCCGTGCCAGCCAGGACGGCGGTCACCTGAACCTCGAGCCCGCGCCGGAACCGGTGGAGCCCATGGCGTTCCTGGGCGTCCGCGCCTGCGAGCTCGCCGCGCTCGGGATCCAGGACCGTGTCCTCACCGGAGGTCCCTTCGTCGACGCTGACTACCGCGCGCGGCGTGACGCGGCGCTGGTGGTGGCCGCCCAATGCACACGCGCCGGAAAGACCTGCTTCTGCAGCTCCATGGGCACCGGCCCCGAAGTTACCGACGGGGCGGACCTGGTCCTCACCGAGCTCGACGACGGCTTTCTGGTTACACCCGGGACGGCTCGCGGTGCCGACCTGCTCGACCGGCTCCCCGCCGTCGCGGCGTCCGGTGAGCAGTCGGCAACGGCGGGCTCCGCCGTCGCGCAGGCCCGCGCCTCGATGGGTGACCAGGTCGCAACCGACGGCCTCCACGATCGCCTGCTCGATGCACTCGACAGCCCGCGCTGGCAGGAGGTGGCCGACCGCTGCCTGGCCTGCGCCAACTGCACCCTGGTGTGCCCCACCTGCTTCTGCACCAGCGTCACGCAGCGCGCCGATCTGGACACCGCCAACGCGGTCGCCGAGCGGTCGTGGGACTCGTGCTTCACCGCGGGCTTCGCCAAGGTCGCGGGCGGCAGCTTCCGCAACCGCCGGCAGGACCGCTACCGGCAGTGGCTCACGCACAAGTTCGCAACCTGGATCGACCAGTTCGGGAGCTCCGGCTGCGTCGGCTGCGGCCGATGCATCGCCTGGTGCCCGGTCGGGATCGACGTGCGCGAGGAGCTCGAGGCGATTGCGCCCCCCGCGGAGCGGCTCCGCAAGCGTCCCGTGCTTGCCGCCGGGACCGGCCCGGCCACCTACTCGGTCGGCACCGTCCGATCCGTGACGCCCGAGACGGCCGATACCTACTCGCTGGTGATCGACGGGGTTGACCCGGTGGTCATGACCGGTACGCCGGGCCAGTTCCTGATGGTCGAGCAGCCGGGCTTCCCGGCATTCCCGATCTCCATCTCCCGCTATGCCCGCGACCACGTTGTCCTCACCGTGCGCGCCGCCGGTCCCGCAACGGCCCATCTCGTCCACGCGGAGGCCGGCATGGAGATTGGCCTGCGTGGGCCGCTGGGCGTGGGCTGGCCCGTGGAGCGGGCGCTCGGCAAGGACGTCGTGATTGCGACCGGCGGCATTGGACTCGCGCCCCTGCGACCCCTGCTCGACGCCCTGATGGCGTCGCGCGATCGCTTCGGCAAGGTCTCCCTCTACTACGGGGCCAGAACGCCGAATGACATGCTCTACACCGATGAGATGGCCAGCTGGGCAGAGCTCGGCATCGACATCGCCCTGACGGTGGACCGAGCCGGGCCCGAGTGGCTCGGGCGCGTGGGTGTCGTGACCCAGCTGTTCGACCAGGCCGACTGGCACGGCCAGCCGGTCGTTGCCTACCTGTGCGGCCCGGAGCGCATGATGCAGGTGGCGGTCCGTACCGTGGCCGAGCGCGGGATCCCGACAGAGCGCACCTTCGTCTCGCTCGAGCGCCACATGCAGTGCGGCATCGGCCTGTGCGGGCATTGCCAGATGGGCAAGGCCTTCATCTGCCGCGACGGCCCGGTCTTCTCCGTGGCCCAGCTCGGGGATGCGCTGAACGTGGAGGGACTGTGATGGCCGCCGGAGCAAGTCAGTTCCACGCGAGCCGGCAGAAGGCATCGGCGGACCGGCCCGCCCGCCCGCGCGTTGGCGTCGCCAAGCTGACCTCATGTGATGGGTGCCAGCTGACGCTCCTCGACCTCGAGGACCACCTGCTCGACATCGTGGCGGCCTTCGAGATCGTCGAGTTCCCGGAGGCAACCTCGAACCGCTCGAGCGGTCCGTACGACGTGCTGCTGGTCGAGGGCTCGGTCAGCACGCCGGAGCAGGTCGAGTGGATAGGCGAGCTGCGGCGCCGTGCCGGGGTGCTGGTCACCATCGGCGCCTGCGCCACCGCTGGCGGAATCCAGGCGCTGCGCAACTGGGGGAACGAGCCCGCCTGGCGGGCATCGGTCTACCCACGCCCGGAGCTGCTCGAGACCCTGCCCACCAGCACCGCGGTGAGCGATCACGTCGCGGTCGACGCTGAGCTGCGTGGCTGCCCCATCGACCCGGGCCAGCTCCTGGAGCTGCTCGCCGCCCTGCGCTCCGGGCGTCGGCCGCAGCTCCCTGACGAGGCGGTCTGCCTTGCCTGCAAACGCCGCGGGACCGTATGCGTGGTGGTCGCCGAGGGGATCCCGTGCCTGGGACCGGTGACCCACACCGGGTGCGGCGCCATATGCCCCGCGTACGGCCGGGGCTGCTACGCGTGCTTCGGGCCGCGTGAGCAGGCGAACGTCGAGTCACTCGCCGGCTGGTTCCGCGAGCACGGCGTCGACGACGCCAGCGCGGCACGCCTGTTCGCCGGCTTCACGGCCTACGCACCGCCATTCCGCTCCGAGGCGGAGTCGGCCACCCGCACCGCCCATCGGCACCAGGAGCCACGCAATGCATGAGTCCACGGGGGCCGGACCCGGCCTCGTCGCGCCGCCCGGCCCGGACGGAGAGATCCGCTACGAGGTCTCCGAGCTGACCCGCGTCGAGGGGGAGGGCTCGCTGAAGCTGGTCGTGCGCGGCGGCGAGGTCGTCACGGCACAACTCGCCATCTTCGAGGCGCCCCGTTACTTCGAGCAGCTCGTGGTGGGCCGCACACCCGACGAGGTGATCGACATCGTCGCGCGCATCTGCGGGATCTGCCCGGTCGCCTACCAGATGTCGGCAGTCCATGCCTTCGAGGATCTCTTCGGCGTGGCCATCGACCCGGCGGTGCGGACCCTGCGCCGGCTCCTCTACTGCGGCGAGTGGATCGAGAGCCACGCACTGCACATCTACCTGCTCCACGCATCCGATTTCCTGGGCTACCCGAGCGCCATCGAGATGGCGGCAGATCACCGGGAGCTCGTGGCGCAGGGGCTGCGCCTCAAGCGCATGGGCAACCGGCTGATCGAGGTGCTCGGCGGGCGTGCCATCCACCCGGTGAGCGTCCGGGTCGGCGGCTTCTCGCGCGCGCCGCGCCGGCGCGAGCTGGAGGCGCTGCTGCCGGACCTCGAGGCGGCGATCCCGGAGGCCCAGGCGACCCTCGACTGGGTCGCGACCCTCGTGCCGCCGGACTACGTCCGTGAGCCGCAGCTGCTGGCGCTCAAGCATCCGGAGGAGTACGCCTACAACCACGGCCGGATCGTCTCGAACGACGGGATCGACCTGCCACCGGGCGAGTGGGGCACCGCCTTCCGCGAGGAGCAGGTGGCCTGGTCGCACGCCCTCCAGGCTCGTTCGCACACCGGCGGGGTCTACCTCCTTGGTCCGTCGGCGCGGGTGACGCTCTCCCCGGAAACGCTCCATCCGCTGGCCGCCGAGGGGTTGGCCCGCACCGGCCAGGCGGAGATGATCCGTCGCAACGTGTTCAGCAGCATCGTGGCCCGCGGGGTCGAGCTGCTCCACGCGATCGCGGAGGCGCGCGACATCGTCGCCGACTACCGCGAGCCCGACGTGCCCCTCGCAACGTGGTCGCCGCGGCCGGGGATCGCCGCCTGGGCGACCGAGGCGCCGCGCGGCCTCCTGTTCCATCGCTACGAGCTTGACGAGCAGGGCCTGATCCGCCGTGCCCAGATCGTCCCGCCAACGAGCCAGAACCAGGGCGCCATCGAACGGGACCTGGCCGCCTTCGCGCCGAGCCTGATCTCGCTGCCCCACGAGGAGGCGACGCATCGGTTCGAGCAGCTGATCCGCAGCTATGACCCCTGCATCAGCTGTGCGACCCACTTTCTGGACCTGCGGGTGGACCGGGGCGACGAGACGGCCTCGTGACCCGGATCCCGATCCTGGTCTGCGGCACGCGGCTGCGGGGCGACGATGGTGCAGCCCTTGCCGCCATGGGCGAGCTGCCCGAGTCGGACGGGCTTGCCATCGAGCTGCGGGTCGTCGGCCAGCTGGAGGCGGACCTTCTCATGGAGCCGGGCATCGAACCCTGCGTCGTGGTCGACACCGTGGTCGGCGTGCCCGCCCGGATCACTGGTGAGGCTCGCGCTCGCGGAGGTGGCCGAGGTCGGCATCGGGCAGGTTTCCCACTCCTCGCACAGCCTGGGCGTCGGCCAGGCCGTCCGCCTCGCCGAGACGTTGCTGGGCCGTTCGCTCAGCGGACGCTTCGTCGGCATCGGCGGCATCGAGTTCGGTGCCGATACGGATCTCTCGCCAGCGGTGCGCGATGCCCTGCCCGCGCTGCGCGCCGCCGTAGCGGAGGCCGTCGCCGCCCTGGCCGCAGGCGGGTCCTGAGCCATGTGCATGACCGTTCCGGGACGCGTCCAGGCGGTCGCCGCCGGTAGTGCCAGCGTCGAGCTGGAGGGACGGATGCGCGAGGTCTCGACCATCCTGCATCCTGAGATCGAGCCGGGCGACTGGGTGATCGTCTCCGCGGGGACGATCCTGGAGCGCCTGGACCCGGCCGAGGCCGCCTTCATCCGCGCAGAGATCGACGCGCGCCGAGGCCGCGTCCAGACCCTGAGTTCGGGGCGGGCGTTCGGGATGGGGTGACGCCGGACCGCAGCCATCGGTAGAATGTCCCGCGTGCCGCCTCCAGCCCGCCTGGATGCGTGACCCTGTTCTGCACCCGGCCGCATTGGGAGCACCGCGATATCCCCGGCCCCATGCGCGCCGACCGAGACGGTTGAGGAGCCTCGAGACCAGCTGATGCAACGACTGGCGGCCCGACTGCGGCTGCGGACCGTGATCCGCGTCGCGACCCCGCTCCTGCTGATCTTCGTGCTGGGCGGGTGCCTGATCCCGCCCACCCCCGAGACGACGCAGGCGAAGGACATCTTCTCGCTCTACACGATCGTCTTCGTCATGGGCGCCATCGTCTTCTTCGGCGTGGAGGGGATGATCGTCTGGTCGATCATTCGCTACCGTCGCCGCGACGACCGTCTCCCCGACCAGATGCACGGCAACACGCTGATCGAGATCGTGTGGACGGTGATCCCGACCGTGATCGTGTTGGCCCTCTTCGTCATCTCGACGATCACCCTGACGACCATCGACGCCAAGTCCAGCAACCCGGCGGTCACCATCGAGGTGGATGCCTTCCAGTGGCAGTGGACCTTCCACTACCTCGACAACGACAACGACCCCACCAACGACTACTCGGTCACCGGCACGGCCGCGAACCCGCCGGTGATGGGTCTGCCCACGGGTCAGCCGATCAAGCTGATCCTCCACTCACAGGACGTGATCCATTCCTTCTACGTGCCGCACTTCCTCATCAAGCGCGACGTGATCCCGTTCCCCGCCGGCCAGCCGGACAACACCCTGGAGTTCACGGTCACCGATGCCGGCACCTACGCCGGGCAGTGCGCCGAGTTCTGCGGCGACCTGCACTCCAAGATGACCTTCAGCGTGCAGGCGATGGCCCCGGCGGACTATGCGACCTGGCTCGCCAATGCGAAGGCTGGCAACACGCCCGCGCCCTCGGCCTCCGTGGCACCCAACACGACCACCGTCGACATCACCGCGGAGCAGATCGCCTTCGACAAGAAGACGCTCGAGGTGCCGGCCGGGCAGGCGTTCGTGATCCACTTCGAGAACAAGGACACCGTGCAGCACAACGTCGCGATCTACGACGCGAGCGGAAAGGCCCTCTTCACGGGGCAGATCATCGGGCAGGGCACCGTCGACTACCAGGTGCCGGCGCTGGCTGCCGGTGACTACCACTTCCAGTGCGACGTGCACCCGACCATCATGTTCGGCACCCTGACGGCGAAGTAGGCGGAGCGAAGACCGATGGCGACCACCACCCTTTCCCCGCGGACCGACAGCTACCGCCGATCCTGGGTCCTCGACTGGTTGACGACGGTCGACCACAAGAAGATCGGGATCATGTACATCGTCAACTCCTTCCTCTTCTTCTTCCTGGCCGGGATCCTGGCCCTGGTGGTGCGCAGCGAGCTGGCGGTGCCCGGCCTCCAGTTCCTCGACGAGCGCACCTACAACGAGGCCTTCACGATGCACGGGACGATCATGATCTTCCTGTTCGTCGTGCCGGTCCTGGCAGGGTTCGCCAACTACATCGTGCCCCTCATGCTGGGCGCCCCGGACATGGCATTCCCGCGCATCAACGCCGTCAGCTTCTGGCTCCTGCCCCTGGGCGGCGGCCTGATTCTTTCCGGCTACCTCTTCGGCGGGGCCGCGGCAGAGGGCTGGACGGGCTATGCGCCCCTCTCCGGGCCGAACTACTCGTCCGGGCCGGGAACGGACCTCTGGCTGGTGGGCCTCATGCTGGTCGGGACCGCCTCGATCCTGGGTTCCATCAACTTCATCGCCACCATCTTCAAGATGCGCGCGCCGGGGATGACCCTCTTCCGGATGCCCATCTTCGTGTGGACCGTGCTCGTCACCGCCACCCTGATCCTGCTCGCCACCCCGGTCCTCACCGCCGGCCTGATAGCGCTCTTCATCGATCGGAACTACGGCGGCAGCTTCTTCGAGCCGGCGACCGGCGGGAACCCGATCCTCTGGCAGCACATCTTCTGGTTCTTCGGGCATCCGGAGGTCTACATCGTCATCCTGCCGGCCATGGGCGTGGTGAGCGAGGTGCTCCCCGTCTTCAGCCGGAAGCCGCTCTTCGGCTACCGGGCCTTCGTCTTCGCCACCATCGCCATCGGGCTGCTCAGCTTCAGCGTCTGGGCCCACCACATGTTCGCGACCGGGGTCGTCTTCCTGCCCTTCTTCAGCTTCATGACCGCACTCATCGCGGTGCCCACCGGCGTGAAGATGTTCAACTGGATCGCGACCCTCTTCCGTGGATCCGTCAGCCTCACGACGCCCATGCTCTTCGCGCTCGGCTTCATCAGCATGTTCCTGATCGGCGGGATCAGCGGCGTGATGCTGGCCGAGGCCCCGGTGGACTTCCACCTGACCGATACCTACTTCGTGGTCGCCCACCTGCACTACGTCTTCTTCGGCGGGTCGGTCTTCGGCGTCTTCGCCGCGAGCTACTACTGGTTCCCGAAGATGTTCGGGCGGCGCCTGAACGAGGGCCTGGGCAAGGCCCACTTCTGGCTCATGTTCATTGGCTTCAACCTTGCGTTCTTCCCGATGCACATCCTGGGCATCCAGGGAATGCCGCGCCGCATCGCCGATTACTCGCCCGACGCCGGCTGGACGCTCCTGAACTTCATCTCCACCATCGGCGCCTTCATCATCGCGATCTCGATCCTGCCGTTCCTGGTGAACATCGTGGCAACCTTCATCAACGGCGAGGAGGTCGGGGACGACCCGTGGGAGGCCAACACCCTGGAGTGGGCCACCAGCTCGCCGCCGCCCGCCTACAACTTCGACCGGATCCCGCCCATTCGCTCCGAGCGACCGGTCTTTGACCTGCGTCACAAGCATGATCGCGAGCACCTCGTCGCCGGGGCCGCGATGACCAGCGTGGAGGAACAGGCATGAGCGCCGAGGCACCCGCCGTCCAGACTCCCACCCCCTCGGCGGCCGTCCCGCACCGTCCCACAGGGATGCCCACCCCGCTCCTGGGGATGCTGCTCTTCATCGCCAGCGAGGTGATGTTCTTTGGCGGGCTCTTTGCCGCCTACTTCAACAGTCGCGCCGCGCACCAGGGGGAATGGGGACCGCCCACCTCTGCCCCACCGCTCGAGTTCCTGCCCATTGCGCTGCCCATCACCATCATCCTGATCAGCTCCAGCTTCACCATGCAGCTCGCGGTGTGGGCCATCCGGCGCGGCGACCAGGCCCGGATGCGGTTCTGGATCGGCGTGACCCTGGCGCTGGGCGTCATCTTCCTGGCCGGGCAGCTGTACGACTACTCGCAGCTGGGCTTCGGGATCGGTGACGGCATCTTCGGGACCACGTTCTACACGCTCACCGGCTTCCACGGCGCGCACGTCTTTGGTGGGGCCATTGGCCTGACCATCCTCCTGGCGCGCGGGATGCAGGGCCAGTTCAGCCAGCGCAACCACGTGGCGGTGGAGGCGATCAGCATGTACTGGCACTTCGTCGACGTGGTCTGGATCGCGCTCTTCAGCACCCTGTACTTCCTTCGGTAGGCGAGAGGTCGACCGCATGTCCGATACGCAGCTGGGCTACCTGATCCTTGGGGTCGGGATCCTGTTCGTCCTGGGCCTGGTCTTCGCCATCTCGAGCCGGGTCCCCGCCGGGATCCCGCGCTGTTCCGCCGGGCGTGCACCTGCCGCCGCCCAGCCTGCTCCCGGTGATCCTCTCCGTGGGCGCAGGGCTGCTGGCAGCGGGCCTGGCATTCAAGCCCGACGGCCAGCTCATGAACTGGTTCGTTGGCGTGCCCGGCCTGCTGGTGATCGTCTCCGGGGCGGTGGGCTGGGTCCGGGCTGCGGGTCACGAATGGCGTGAGACGGACCAGCAACCGCACGAAGACGCCAAGGGGCACTGAGTGACGGCCGTCCCGGCGAGCGAACGATCGGCGCAGGTCGATCGGGCCGGCAATCCGGCGCCGGAGTCGGCGAATCCGCGTCGAAGGCTTCCGGTCGCGTATCTGCTCAGCGCGGCCGTCCTGCCGCTCATCCTCCTCTCGCTGCTTGCATGGCGGCTGGCGGCCGCCCCCGCCGCTCCCGCGGCCACCATCGGCTCTTCCGCACCCGAGTTCACGCTGACCGACCTCGACGGCAAGACGGTCTCGCTGGCGGACCTGCGCGGACACCCGGTGATCGTCAACTTCTGGGCCAGCTGGTGCGGCCCATGCATCGAGGAGTTCCCGCTCCTCCAGCAGGCGGCGAGCGAGCACGCCGCCGAGGGCATGGTGATCGTGGGCATCGTGTACCAGGATCGAGCCGATGCCGCCCGCTCGTTCATGTCACGCATGGGGGCGCGCTGGGCGACCGCCATGGACCCGGGTGGCAGCGTGGCCGCCAGCTACGGCATCTCCGCCCCGCCCGACTCGTTCTTCATCGACCGGAACGGCGTTATCGCCGGCCGGCAGATTGGCCAGCTGAGCCAGCAGGACATGGCCCGCCAGCTGGACACCATCCTGGGCAAGGAGTAACCATTCGGACCAATGGAACCCAACCTTCCCGCCGCATCCGACGCGCATGGCGACGCCATGATCGACACCGTCCACGACCTGCACCCGGACCATCGCGATCCGCAGCTGCAGACGGTGCAGCAGAACCTGTGGGTCGCCGTGCTTCCGCTGGCGCTCATTGCGCTGGCAGTCCTCATCTTCGTCGCGGCCGCGTGGACGATCCTGGTCGCCAGGTGATGGTTCCGGGAGGGATCTTCGCCCGGTGACGGCGTCGGAGACCCTGCCTGTGCCGACCGCTCGGAGCGCGAGGCCCGAACCCCCCACCGGCGATGCGCCCGCGACGCTCGCGGTGCGCGTCCGGGGCCTGCGCAAGTCCTACGGGGCGCTCGAGGCGGTTCGCGGCATCGACCTGGAGATCGCGCGCGGCGAGGTCTTCGCGTTGCTCGGCCCCAACGGCGCCGGCAAGACCACCACGGTCGAGATCCTCGAGGGATACCGCCGCCGCGACGCCGGCGAGGCCGAGGTCCTTGGGGAGGATCCGGCGCAGAACCACCGCAGCCTCAAGGAGCGGGTGGGGATCGTGCTCCAGCAATCCGGTACGCCGGGGTATCTGAGCGTCCGCGAGGTGGTCGGCATGGTGGGCGGCTATTACCCGCATCCGCGTCCCACCGACGAGGTGATCGAGCTGGTCGGGTTGGCGGAGGCCGCCGACCGGCGGCTGATCCGGCTCTCCGGCGGCCAGCGTCGCCGCGTTGACCTGGCACTCGGGCTGGTGGGCGATCCGGAGCTGCTCTTCCTGGACGAGCCGACCACCGGCTTCGACCCGTCGGCGCGTCGAGCGGCGTGGGAGATCATCCGATCGCTCGCCGGACTGGGCAAGACCATCTTCCTGACCACCCACTTCATGGACGAGGCGCAGGCGCTCGCGGACCGGGTGGCGATCATCGCCGCGGGCCGGATCGTGGCCCTCGGAACACCGGACAGCATTGGCGCCAGAGCCTCGAACGCGGCGCTGATCCGCTTCGAGCTCGCCCAGGGGCAGACGCCGCCGGACGCCATCGGCGCAATCCCGGCGAACGGCGGAAGCTGGCAGATCGAGACGGAGACCCCCACGCAGGTCCTCCACACCCTGACCGGCTGGGCGGTGGAGCACGATCTCGAGCTCGATCGGCTGGAGGTGCGCCGGCCCAGCCTGGAGGACGTCTACCTGGAGCTGACCGGCGGCAGCACCGAGCCCGAGCAATCTGATGACGAGGCGGAGGGACGCGGGAAACCGCCGCCGCGGGCGAAGGAACCGCTCGTGAGCGCGCTGCCGCTCGCCCTGCGCCAGGTCGCCTACGAGAATCGCGCCTTCTGGCGGAACCCCGCCGCGGCGTTCTTCACCTTCTTCTTCCCGCTCATGTTCATGGTCGTCTTCAACCTCCTCTTCGGCGGGAATCGCTCAGGCGGGGCGCCTGTCTCCGAGTTCTACACGCCCGCCGTGATCGTCTTTGCGGTGATCACCGCGACGTACACCAACATCGCCATGATGGTCACGATCGCCCGCGACAACGGGATCCTCAAGCGGATGCGCGGCACGCCTCTGCCGACGTGGGCCTACCTGGGCGGCCGGATCCTGCACGCCGTTCTCGTCTCGGCCCTGCTGGTCGTCATCGTGGCTGCCTTCGGGGCGATCTTCTACGACGTGCGTGTTCCGTGGGACCGGCTGCCGGCGCTGGTCCTGACCCTGGTCGTGGGGGCTGCGAGCTTCTGCGCCCTGGGACTGGCCATTGCCGGGGTCATCCCCAACGCCGACTCGGCGCCGGCTATCGTCCAGTTCAGCGTCCTGCCGCTCAGCTTCGTCAGCAACGTGTTCGTCGACATGCGCGGTGCGCCCGGCTGGCTCAACGCGTTCAGCGAGATATTCCCCGTGCGTCACTTCGCCGACGCCCTGCTGGGCGTGTACAACCCGGCCATCGGAGGGGCGGGCTTCGCCTGGGGAGACCTGCTGGTCGTGGCGGTGTGGGGGCTCGGCGGCCTTCTCATCGCCCTCCGCTACTTCAGCTGGGAGCCGCACCACTAGCCCGCGCGTCGCAGGATAGGGCTACCGCGCATGCCGGGTCGGCGCTATCCTGCGCCCCGAGGTGATCGCGCCAGGGTGCGGCGCGGGCCCCAGCAGAGCGAGGACCAGATGTCGCGCATGGTTTTCTGGAGGCGTCGACCGGCGACGCGCGCCGGACTGTTGGTCATCACGGCGCTGCTCGCGGTCTCCCTTGCCGCCTGCGGCGGAGGCGGCGGCGGGGGTGGCAATGGGGCGACGAAGATTCACGTCCTTCTGGTGAATCACACCAAGGCGGACGTGAACGTCACCTCCAGCACCGGGGCCCCGCTCTCCTCGAGCGCGGATCAGCCGCCCATCGCGAGCTGCAAGTCGGGAATCATCGACTTCGCGCTCTCGGACCCGTTCACGATCTCGGTCGACGGCAAGGTCGTCATCGACAGCACGCAGCTGCCGGCCGGCATTCCCAACAAGGGCGAGTCGGACGTGGTGACCCAGATCGATGCGAACAAGGACGGGAGCGTCGTCTTTGACTCGGTCCGGGTGGGATCCAAGATCTCGCCGCCCGCGGAGCTGGGAATCTGCTACTGATCCGGAGAGTGGTGACCTCGCTCGCCTGAGCCTCCCTCAGGCGAGCGACGCGGCCTTCGCCTCTGCGCCCCCGGCTCCGGGAAGCGGCGCTCGACGTAGCGCTCGAGGATCTCCAGGAAGCGCGGCACGATATCGTCGCCGCGCAGGGTCTCGGCCTTTGCGCCGTCCACGAAGACCGGGGCCACCGGTTCCTCGAAGGTGCCCGGCAGGCTGATGCCGATGTCGGCATGCTTGCTCTCGCCCGGACCGTTCACCACGCAGCCCATCACCGCCACCCGCAGCTCCTCGACGCCCGGGTGCCGCTCTCGCCAGACGGGCATCTGGTCGCGCAGGTAGGCCTGGATGTCGCGCGCCATCTCCTGGAAAAAGGTCGACGTCGTCCGACCGCAACCGGGACAGGCGCTGACCTGGGGGGCGAAGCTGCGGAGGCCCAGCGACTGGAGGACCTGCTGCGCCACCTGCACCTCCTCGGTTCGGTCTCCGCCGGGTGCCGGCGTGAGGCTGACCCGGATCGTGTCGCCGATCCCGCGCTGCAGCATGATGGCCAGCGCCGCCGTGCTGGAGATGATGCCGCGCGAGCCCATTCCGGCCTCGGTGAGGCCCAGGTGCAGCGGGTAGTCACAGCGCGCCGCGAGGCGGGTGTAGACCTCCACGAGGTCCTGCACGCCGCTCACCTTCGCCGAGATCACGATGGCGTCGTGGGGCTGGCCTGTCTCCTCGGCGAGCTGGGCGGAGCGCAGCGCGGAGGCGATCATCGCCTCGATCATCACCTCCCGGCTGTCCACCGGCTCGGCGGACGCGGCGTTGGCATCCATCATCTCGGTGAGCAGCTGCTGGTCGAGCGATCCCCAGTTCACGCCAATGCGGATCGGCTTCGCGTTCGCTGCGGCGATCTCGATGATCCGTGTGAAGTTGGCGTCGCGGTGCTTCGCGCCGACGTTGCCGGGGTTGATGCGGTACTTGGCCAGGGCGGCTGCGCACGCGGGGTGCTGCGCCAGGAGCAGGTGTCCGTTGTAGTGGAAGTCGCCGACCAGCGGCACGTCCACGCCCAGGCGATCAAGCTTCTCGCGGATGACCGGAACCGCACGGGCCGCCTCGTCGTTGTTGACGGTGACTCGCACCAGCTCGCTGCCGGCATGGGCCAGCTGCGCGGCCTGGATCGCGGTCGCGTCGGCATCGGCGGTATCGGTGTTCGTCATGGACTGGACCACGACGGGGTGGTCCGAGCCGATGGCGACGCTGCCGACGACGACGGTGGTCGTGGAGCGGCGGGGGGTGGGGGACATGGTGCAGATGATGGTATCGGTCATTCGCTCGGCACGCCACGTGCAGCCCCGGTCCAAGGTACCGTAGAGCCCATGATCAGCGAGAAGAGAGCCTTGGACGCGCCACCGCTCGCCGGCACCGTATGGATCGTCGAGGACGAGCCGGCGGCAGCCGCGCTCGCCGCCGACCTGTGCGCCGAGAACGGCGCGCGCGCACTCGTGTACCGCGACGGGCAGCGCTTCCTCGAGGCGCTGCGAGCGGACGCCCGACCGCTGGTGCTGGTCCTTGACTGGCGTCTGGAACGGGGTCTCTCCGCGCCGCTCTTCATGGCGGCGCGCCACCGGGAGCCAACGCCTGCCGGTCGTCTTCTGGACCGGGACCGCGGCCGCTCGCCCTCCCCAAGATGATCCAGGATGATCCGCGCGCCCGGATCGTGGACAAGGCGAGCGGCGCGAAGGGGTTCGAGGATGCCCTGCGCTGGGCGCTCGAGGCGGGCAGCGCGTCGCGAGCCGCCGACTCGTAGGCAGCCCGGGCGCGAGTGACCGTCACCCGTCCTTCACGCGGCCGTCACGCACCACGGCTACGATCGCCGGCATGAAGCGCGCCATCGCCGCCCTGGCCATGCTTGCCACCATCCTCGCTGCCTGCGCGGCCGGTTCCGGCCCCGCCGGCGCCCGCCTCTGGACTCGCCAGCACGCCGCCACCCGTCTCGTCGGGGACGGGGAGCGTGGTCCCGGCCGGTTCCACCGGTCCGGCCCTGGCCGGCGACCCGCTGCATGCGCTCCAGCTCCTGGACGTGACCGATGGCCGGATGCTGACCCTCGGGGCGCTGGCCGCGGAGCGCCCGGTGCTGCTGGAGACCATGGCCATCTGGTGCACCAACTGCCGTATGCAGCAGGACCAGGTCAAGGCAGCGCACGCGAGCGCGGACTTCACCTCGATCTCGCTGGACGTCGACCCGACCGAGCTGCCCGGCGACCTGAAGGACTACGCGACCCAGCACGGATACGACTGGCATTTCGCCAAGGCGACCGCCGCGGTCGCAACCGAGCTGCGCGATCGGTTCGGGACCGCCGTGCTCAATCCGCCCTCGACCCCCAAGATCCTGCTCCGACCCGACGGCAGCGTCACCGCCCTCGACTTCAACCGGATCTACTCGGCCGATGATCTCGCGGCGCTCGTGAACGGCGGCTGATGGCGGACCTCCTGTTTGCCTTCGTCGGAGGGCTGGGTGCCACGATCACCCCGTGCATCCTGCCGCTCTACCCGGCGTTCCTCGCCTTCCTGGTGGGCGGATCGGGCGCGCCCGCCACCGCCGTCGCGGGTGGCCTGGCGGGGTCCCCGACCCGCCGGCTGCCACCGCCCGCCGCTGCCTTCACCGTCCTGCTCGGCGTGCTGGTGGGGATGGTCGCCATCGGCGCCGTCTTCGCGCTCGTCTCGGCAAGCCTGAGCCGATTCATCGGCGTGGTGCTGCCCATCGCCGATGGCCTGCTCGTGGTCCTGGGCGTGCTCCTGGTCGTCGGGCGCAATCCCTTCGCGCGCCTGCCACAGGTCTCCCCGGCGGGCCTCGGCCGCTTCGGGCCGGTGGCCGGCGCCTTCCTCTACGGCCTGCTCTTCGCGCCCATCGCCATCCCCTGCAGCGGGCCCTTCATCGTGGCGATCTTTGCCTACTCGCTCACCGTTGGGGCCGCTGCCCAGCAGCTCCTCTTCTTCGCGGTGTTCGGTCTGGGGTTCGGGCTGCCGCTCCTGGCCCTGGGACTGGTCGCGCAGTGGCGAGGAGCCCAGATCACGCGCGCAATCGTCCGCTGGGAGCGCCCGGTGGGTGTCGTGCTGGGGCTGGCGCTGATCGCCGTGGGGGCCTGGGACCTCCTGGCAAACGGGTTCGTCCACCTTGGCTGAGCGGCCGCGTCCCGCGCGGGACCGCATCGACGACTCTGCTACGCTGAACTGAGCATGACCGCAACCGTTCCGCCCACCGAGGCGGCCAAGACACCCACCGACCGCACGCAGCACAAGGTGCTGATCATCGGCTCCGGGCCCGCCGGCCTGACGGCCGCTCTGTACGCCGCACGTGCCAATCTCGAACCCATCGTGATCGGCGGCTACACGCCCCTTGGTCAGCTCGATGATCACCAGCGACGTCGAAAACTATCCCGGCTTCCCGCAGGGGATCCAGGGCCCGGAGCTGATGCAGCTCTTCCGCGAGCAGGCGGAGCGCTTCGGGACCAAGATCGTGGAGCGCGACGCGACCCGGGTCGATTTCTCGAAGCGACCGTTCCACGTCTGGGCCGGAGACGACGAGTACGTCGCCGATGCCGTCATCGTGGCCACCGGCGCCTCCGCGCTGTGGCTGGGGCTGCCATCGGAAGAAGCCTTCCGCGGGCGCGGCGTCAGCGCCTGCGCGACCTGCGACGGCTTCTTCTTCCGCGACCGGGAGATCGCCGTGGTGGGTGGGGGCGACACGGCCCTCGAGGAGGCGCTCTTCCTGACCCGCTTCGCGTCGAAGGTCACCGTGCTCGTGCGCCGCGACCAGTTCCGCGGCAGCAAGATCATGCAGGAGCGCGTCCTCAGCCATCCCAAGATCGAGGTCCTCTGGAACAAGCAGGTGCTCGAGGTCCAGGGCGAGAACACGGTGGGCACCGTGCGCTTGACCGACACCGCGAGCGGCGACGAGTCGGACCTCGCGGTCCAGGGGCTCTTCATCGCCATCGGCTACAAGCCGAACACCGACCTGTTCATGGGCACGCTCCAGGCCGATGAGCGCGGCTACCTGCAGGTCGTCGACGAGACCGGATCCGGCGTCGACGGCGTCTTCGTTGCGGGCGACGTCCACGACCACCGGTACCGCCAGGCGGTGACCGCGGCCGGCGACGGCTGCAAGGCCGCCATCGATGCGGAGCGCTGGCTCGAGGCCGTGGGCGAGGTGACCGCTTCCACGGCGACGAACTGGTAGCGGGGCCGGCCCGGATCCTGCCGGCGGACCGGAGATCAGTCGCCCAGGAGCTGTCTTCGCGACCTCCGGGTCCACGCGGCCCGCCGGCCGCCATGTGCTCCAGGGTCGTGCGCCAGTGCGGGTCCGCGGCCATGGCCGCCGCCATCTCGCGCTGGGCGTCAGCCGTCTCGCCGCGGCCGGCCATCTCGAGCGCGGTCCAGAACGCCAGCTCCCAGAAGTCCGGCGCGCGCCGTCGCGCGGAGGCGTAGCGCTCCGCTTCGGGCACGCCGGCCTTCGCCGCGTCCCCCTCGTCGTCGAGCAGCGCCTGCGCCTCCCAGAGGTTCACGAGGCGGCGAAGCTCCGGGACCGGGTCAGGATCGTCCTCCACGCGCAGGTCCATGAAGACGCCCTTCCACGGGGTCGGGCGCAGCTCCGCATCCACGATCACGATGGCCGCGCTCTGGCTGCCGCGCACGTCGCCCCCCGCCGCCTCGGCCGCCTCGAGCGCGCGGAGCAGACGCTCGGCAAAGGGCAGCTCGTCCGTCCAGGGCGGCAACGTAGGCGGGAGCGAGCGCCTGCCAGACCTCGTCACGTTCGAGCAGGTTGCCGTGGGTGGTGAAGCCGTCGCCGACGATGTGGCCACAGGCCAGGATGCAGTCCGATCCGGTATGCGCGGCTGCGCGTCCCTGCGCGTCCACGACGCCGAACTGGCGGATCTCCGGATGCTCGTCGCCCGCCACCAGCGCGGCGATCACGCGGTCGGCGCTCCAGCCGTTGCCTGAAGCATCTCCAGGGCGACGGGTCCGAAGCTGACGTTCACGGTCGCCTGGGTCGCGACGGCGCCCACGCCGGCCTCGAGCCACGGCACGATGGGCCCGACGGTATAGGCATGGGACTGGACCGCCACCCCGAAGCGGCCGGTGAACGGGTCACGCGCGACGATGCTGTAGGTCATGCGTGCAGGGTAGCGCGGCCGGGAGCCGCCGCGGCGCGTGCCACCGCCAGCCAGCCGTCGAGCGTGTCGGCGTCGGGAAGGCCACGGACGACGCAGCGGTCGAGGGCCGCGCAGTTCGGTGCCAGCAGGCCGGGATGGCGGCCGGATCGTCCGCCGCGACGCCCGGCGTGGGATCCTGCGGCTGCTCGTTGAAGAGGCGTCCGTAGGGGCGGGGCGTGCGACCCGCGAATAGCGGGCCCGCTCCGCCTGCAGGCGCTCCGCGGATCCGTTCGCCCACCGCAACGCGGATATAGGAGGCCACCGCCGGGAGCTCCGCGACCGGCGGCTGCCGCGCCCTCTGCGATCCGCTCGCGAGCCCAGGCGATCCGTCGCGGCGCGGCCCAGTTGAGGAGGACCACGTCCGCGATCTCGCCGCCCAACGCGCACATTCGCGGACCCAGTGCCGAGATGGCGATCCGCATGCCGGGAAGCTCCGCGCGAAGCGCCCGCACGCCCTCGCGCACGAGCGACAGCGAGGCGCTGCTGCCGCTCCCCACGCCCAGCGTCAGCTGCTCGAGCGGCAGCGCAAGCGCGCGAACCTCGCGCGGCGATCTCCGCCGGCGACCGGTCGCTCAGCGGTGCGACTCCGAGGCCGATCTCGAGTGAGGGGGCATGCTCCACGATCGCCGCCAGCGTCCGAGGCCGGAGCGGCGAACATTGTCATTGGCCCAGACCGCCGCATAGCCCAGTCGCGGCGAGCCGCGGTCCCAGCTCCCCGAGCCAGGGTCGATCCCCGGCGGTGAGCCCGAACTCGAGCGTTGCGTTGCTCATGGCATTAGCGTCGCACAGTGGGGGGTGACCCGGTGCGTACACTGAACGCGCGGCCGCCCCGCGCGGCTCTGAAGCAGCCGCGGGCGGTGGGCGGCACCGAGCGGAGAGGTGCGGTATGCGCGCGTTCATCGTCGACATGGAGAACGTCCCCGGAAGCCTCGCACGGCTGGCAGCGGCCGTCGCAGCGCGAGGAGGTCAACATCACCGGCGTGGCCGCGGCCGCGGCGGGCGGCGCCGGCATGGTGGGGATCCTGACCGATGACGAGGGGGGGACGCGAGCCGCCCTGGACGCCGAGTTCGTTCCACTACCACGAGGTCGCGGTGGTCACTGCAGTGCTGGAGCACCGGCCCGGAACCCTCGCCAGCTGCAGCGAAGCGCCTGCGGACGCGGGCGTCAACGTGGAGTTGCTCACGCCGGTCGGGATGAGCGGCAGCCGGCTCAGCGTTGCGTTCGGCGTGGCCGACGCGGCCGCTGCACGGGCGGCGCTGGGAGACCTCGCCGAGGGCTGAGCCGCTAGGCGTCGCGGCGCGGGAACGGCGGCACGGCCGACGTCGGGCATATCGGTGACGAAGGCCCAGAGCCCACCGGCGGCGAGCTGCTGCATGCGCTGGGCATCGTTGACGACGTAGCAGCCCAGCCGTCGACCGAAGGCGTTGGCCTGCGCGATCAGGTGGCGTGGGGTCCAGGCCCAGGTCGCCATCCCAGGGATAGACGCCCAGGTGGCCGCGCTCGACGGCCCAGGTCAGGCCGCGTTCCGGCTTGTCGAAGGGGACCAGGAGCAGTCCGGTCGGAAGCTCCGGGTCGAGCGCCCGGGCCTGCTCGATCGACGCCTCGTCGAAGCTGATGACGTTCACGGCGTTCGCGGCACGTACCCGAGAGCCGCTGAGGGCCGCAATCGTGGCGTCGACGGCTGCGCGCGCCTTGATCTCCACCACCAGCCCCACCCCGTCCGGGAGCCAGTCGAGCACCTCGGAGAGGGTCGGGACGGTGAGGCCCTGGCCGGCGAACGGATGCGACCCGTCCTCGCCGGCGAAGGCGGCGCCGGCATCGGCCTCGCGGATCTGGTCCATGGTCAGCCCGGCAACGGGTCCGGTGCGGTCGGTGGTACGGTCGAGCGTCTCGTCGTGGATGACCGCCAGATGGCCGTCGGCGGTGAGGTGAACGTCGAGCTCGATGGCGTCGACGCCCTGGTCCACGGCGAGCTCGTAGGAGGGGAACGTGTTCTCCGGCCGGTAGGCGCTCGCGCCCCGGTGGCCAACGACCAACGTCATCGCGATGCCTCCCCGGGTGGCACGATGGCGGGCTCGGTGGTCTGGGCCAAATCGGCGGCGTCGGGATCGACCTCGTCGCTGCCCTCCGGGACGGAGCGGACGATCCAGGCGCCGATCACCAGCAGGACCAGCAGGCTTCCGATCGCCAGCTGGTAGGCGCCGTGGCCCAGGACGTCGAGCAGGGTCCCCACGATCAGGCC
The DNA here is from genome assembly GCA_963773405.1 of uncultured Chloroflexia bacterium. Classification (GTDB taxonomy): domain Bacteria; phylum Chloroflexota; class Limnocylindria; order QHBO01; family QHBO01; genus CAVXEH01. The sequence continues at coordinate 170,750 of CAVZAQ010000005.1, forward strand.
GTAGATCAGTGGACCGATGACTGCGCTGAATTTGCCGGCGAGCCCGTACAGTCCCAGCATCTCGCCCACCTGTGCGGACGGTGCCAGGCGCAGGAGGAGCAGCCGGTCCGTGACGCCAACGCCGCCGAGCCCCGCACCGAGCAGCGCGCCCGGCGAAGAGGAACGGGATCTTCGAGAGCGTGACCGTGATCAGCACCAGCCCGATCCCCCAGGTCGCCAGCACGATCATCAGGGTGCGCTTGGGGCCGATGTGGTCGTTGAGCACGCCCCACCCGAACGATGCGATCACCGCGATGATCGTGAGCAGCAGGATCACGACCAGCGCCTCGCCACTCTTGAACCCCACCGCCTCGGTGGCAAAGACGCTCATCACCGCGATGGCGGTGTTGACCGGGTCGGAGTAGAAGAAGCGCCCGACCACGAAGCGCAGCAGGCCGGGAACCTCGCGGGCATGGCGAATCGTCTCGCGCAGCTGGCTCCACGACTGCAGCGCCTCCCGGGCGCGGAAGCCGACCGCTCCCCGTCGAGCGGTCCGGGACGCGGACGAAGATGGGGATGGCGAAGAGGGTGAAGAGCGAGGCGACGAGCAGGAAGGTGGCCGGCGTCGGGTCACCCTCCGCGCTGGTTCCGAAGCGGGTGAGCAGGATGCCCGAGACAATGGTCCCCAGGTATCCCAGCGCGACGCCGACGCCCGAGAGCCGGCCCCGCATCCCGGAGCGCGCCACGTCCGGGAGCATCGCGTCGTAGTAGATGAGCGCTGCCTGGTAGGCGAAGTTGGCGATGCCAAAGAAGAGCAGCCCCACGCAGATCCCGGCGACGGCGATCAGACCCGTCGCCACGATGCAGAGCGCGGTGAAGACGAGGAGGTAGGCCTTGCGCCCGCCGGTCCGGTCGCTCATGGCGCCAAGGACCGGCGAGACGGCGGCGTTCACCGCGACGGAGGCGCTGACCGTGACCGTGAACCACAGCTGGCCCTGGGCCTCGCCCAGGAAGTGGACCGCCCAGAGCCCCATGGCGAAGCTGACGATGGCGAAGCTGTAGATCGTGTTCGCGAAGTCGTAGAGGGCCCAGGCCAGGCCCTCGACCGAGCTCCCGGAGCGCGTGAGGTTGCCGAGCCCGCGCCACCAGCCGGCGGGGGCGAGCGAGATCATCGCACGGGGTCGTCGCGGATCACGCCGCGGATCATAGCGACCGGGCGGTCCCCCGATGGGTCAGCCGCGGCGCAGCGGCGCTCCAAGGACGCGTGGCGATCGCGCGGCCCACCGCGTCGCCGTCGAAGGCGTTCCCGCGCTCGGCCTGGTACGCGATGGCGCCGTGCAGCAGCAGGCCGGCGGCCAGGCTGACCGCGTCCACGTCGAGGTCCGGCGGCGCCTCCCCCCGCGCAATGGCCTCGCGGACGAACTGCGCGGCGAACCCGCGTTGCTGGTCGAAGAGGCGCCGCAGCATGTCGCGGATTCGCGGGTTCCGATCCGCCTCCGCCCAGGCATGGATGATGATTGGGCCCCAGCTGCCGTCCAGCGACGCGATGAACTGGTCGATTGCCGCGCCCAGCCGTGCCGCCGGATCCGGGATCCGGCCCAACGTGCCCGCCAGCTCGTCGAGCTTCGCGTCCGTCTCACGGGCGCAGACGGCCAGGAACAGCTCTTCCTTGCTGGGGAAGTAGCGGTAGATGAGGCCCACGCTGACGTCCGCCTCGGTCGCGATGGCGGGCATGACGGTTCCACGGAACCCCGAGGCGGCGAATGCGCGCGAGGCCCCGTCCAGGATGCGTCCGCGCATCGTGGCAGCGTGCTCGGCTGGGGTCTCGCGAAGGATCGGCTTGATGGCCATTGGGCCACGCTCCTGACCAGGGAAATGGATGAACGTCGATTCATTGTGCGCTTGACACGCCCTATTCGCAAGGCTACATTCGCGTCCGCGTGCACTGAACGCTCATTCACCGCGACGGGAGAGCCCATGCGCCGGCAACGACTGACTGCCCTGCTCCTCGGCATCCTTGGCCTGGGGGTCCCCTTCCTCGTCGCGTGGCTGACGCGCCGCTCGGAGCAGCTCCTCGATGGCTCCGACCACGCCGGCCCGCGAAAGGACCCGCACCGCGGCCGGCGCCGGGTCCGCCGGCACGCCGGGCGGGCCCCAGCGGACGGCCGTCCTGGAACCGCATCCCCGCGGGGTCTTCGCCGCCATGGGCCGCTTCGACTATCGGTTCCGGCGGGTCCTGCCGATCCTGGGCCTGGTGGTCATGATCGGCGCCAACGTGTGGGCCAACGCGGATGGCGGCAAGCTCATCCAGGGCGGCTGGGTGATCACCGGATCCGAGGAGCAGCAGGCGGCGGCGCTCCTCGCGAACCGCTTCGGCGAGCAGGCCACCACGCTGATCGTCGTCTACACCGACCCCAACGGGAATGCCGCGGCCGATGCCTTCCAGGCCAAGGTCAAGGCGAGCCTGACCGATGTCGCCACCGACCCGATCGTCACCGGGATCCTGACCTACGCCGACACCCAGGCGGCCCAGCTCCTGAGCCGGGACGGGACCCGCACCCTGGCGGTGGTCTCGCTCGACAAGCCGGTGGAGTCCGCCGTCGAGGACGCCGCCCGGCTCTCGTCGGAGGTCCATGCCCCGGTCGGCGTGACGGCGCAGATCACCGGGGTGCCGCAGCTCTACCACGAGTTCAACCAGAAGATCGAGCACGACCTGGTGCAGGCCGAGGTGATCAGCCTGCCCCTTGCCCTCCTCATCCTGCTCGCGGTGTTCGGGACACTGGTCGCTGCCGGCCTGCCGCTCCTCATCGCCGGCCTTGCGCTGCCCACGGCCTTCGCCGTGATCCGGCTGCTGGCCGGTGTCGTGGACATGAGCGTCTTCGTCAACAACCTGGCGAGCATGATCGGCCTGGCGCTCGCGATCGACTACTCGCTCTTCCTGGTGAGCCGATTCCGCGAGGAGCTGCGCCACCACTCGGTCGAGATCGCGATCGAGCGGATGATGGGCAGCGTGGGCAAGGCGGTCGCCATCTCCGGCGTGGCCGTCGCGATTGGCCTCTCGTCGCTCACCGTGTTCCAGGCCGCGCGCGCTTCGATCGATGGGGATCGCGGGGGTCGTGACCGTGCTCTCGACCCTGCTCTTCGGGCTGACCGTGCTTCCCGCCATCCTGGGGATGCTCGGCCCGCGCGTGAACCGTCTGCGCGTCCCGCTGCCGCACCTCTTCACCCTCCAGGACGATGATCCGGATGTCGCCGCCTCGCGCCAGGGCCACGGCGTCTGGCGCTGGATCGCCGGACGGGTCATGCGGCGCCCCTTCCTGATCGCGATCCCGGTGCTGGCGCTCCTCCTCCTTGCCGGGTCGCCGTTCCTCTCGCTCTCCCTGTCGACCGGCCAGAACCTCGAGGACCTGCCCGACACGCCGGCCCGGCAGGCGTTCACGGTCATCGTCAACGACTTCCCCGGCGGCGAGAGCGACCCGGTGACCGTCGCCGTCACCTGGCCCGGGACGAACCTCGACGGCTCGCTGGACCCGCAGCGGCAGGCCGCGCTGGGCGCCTACATCGGCCGGCTGAAGGCGATCAGCGGCGTGCAGGAGGTCGAGTCGGCCCTGGCGCCGCCCGGCGGCATGAGCGCGACACAGTACGCACAGCTCCTCGCCGCTCCGCCCGACCAGCGACCTGCCGCTGCCGCCGGGGTCACGGCCTACCTGAAGGACCTCATTGCCCAGGACACCACCAAGGTGACCGTCTTCTCGAAGCTGCTCCCGGACTCCGACGCCGGTCGCGCCCTGGTCGCCGATATCCGGGCCGCGCAGCCGCCGGCCGGCGCACAGGTGCTCACCGGCGGGCTGCCGTCGCGCTCAGAGGATTTCATGAACAGCTTCTGGCACTCGGTGCCAATCGCGATCCTCATCGTGGTGCTCGTCACCGGCGCCGTGCTGTTCCTGACCTTCGGGTCCATCTTCCTGCCGGTGAAGGCCGTGCTCATGAGCCTGATCAGCATCAGCGCCAGCTTCGGCGCCCTCGTCTTCGTCTTCCAGCAGGGCCATCTCTCCGGCGTGCTGGGCTTCGAGCCGTCCGGGGCGATCGCGGCCTGGTTGCCGCTCATCATGTTCGCGATCCTGTTCGGGCTCTCCATGGACTACGAGGTGCTCCTCCTTTCGCGGATCCGCGAGCGGTACCTCGCGACCGGTGACAACACCCGGGCCGTGGCCGAGGGGATCGGCATCACCGGCGGGATCATCACCGGGGCCGCGCTGATCATGGTCGCCGTCTTCGCCGCCTTCGGCCTGTCGAGCATCACCTTCCTCAAGGCCCTGGGCCTGACCATGGCCCTCGCGGTGCTCATCGACGCGACCATCGTCCGCGGGCTGCTGGTCCCGGCCTTCATGCGCGTGATGGGGCGCGACAACTGGTGGGCGCCGCGCTGGGTGCAGCGTGCGGTCGCCCGGGTGGGGCTCTACGAGGACGTGGACGACGTGCGCCATCTGCGCCCCGCAGCAGGCGAGCCACGGTTCGCTGACTCGGGTTGGTCTCACGGGCGACTCAGGAGGTCTCGCCGGACGCTAGGCTCTGCGCCATGACCCGCGATGAGCAGCTGGCTCGCCTCACCGAGCGCTGGAGGGCGCGGCATGCCGACCGGCGCCGCGAGCGCGAGGCGGCCGGACGCGAGCGCGAGGCAGCGGACCCCGAGCGCACGGAGCGAGCCCGGCGCGTCCTTTCCCTACCGGGCGGTCACCCCGCAGGCCTATGTCGCCAGCCATCGATCGGCGATGACGGCCTACACCTACGACGACTACGCGTATCCCGATCCCGAGCTGCAGGGGTGGCTCGACGAGGTCGGGCGCCTGCTGCGCGCCGGGCCCACGGTGCATCGTCGATGAGGAGCGGATCCGCGCCGGCCTGGGCGCGAGGCCTGGTGCTGGCGGTCTGCTCTGAGGCAGGGGCACCGCCTCCCACCGTCCTTCGCTGGCGGCGCGCGGTGCGCGAGGCCTCGTCCGGCCTGGCCAACCTCCGCGCGGGCTCCATAGCCGTGACGGCCGGGACCGATCCGGCCGACGCGCGGCACACCCTCCTGCACGAGCTCGCCCACTGGCTCACGCCGGAGGCGCCCACCCGTCGCGGCGGTCGCCGTTCGCGGACCGTGCACCACGGCACCGCGTTCTACGCGACCGCCCTTGCCCTCTTCGCGCGGTACGGTGACGGCATCGAGCCGGCCCTGCGACGCGAGGCGGGCCGCTACCCCAGCGTCCTGCGACACGCCGCTGCTGCGGGCATCGGCGAGGCGGCGCTCGTGGCCGCCGAGCGGCGGAGGGCCCGCATGGCCCACGGACCTGCCGCTCGCGGCGCGTGGCGCCTCCTGGTTCCGGAGCACGCGGTGACGCTCAGGCGCAGCGGACGCTGGTACGTCTGCGCGACCTGCGGCCACCGGCTCGTTGGCCGCACCCTGGCCCGGGCGGCCCGGCGCGGCCGACGCGAGCGTCACGCGCTATGGACGCGGGCGCCGCGGGACGGATTCGCCGGGCCGCCGGCCGGCTCGATCGCCGGGCAGGAGATAGCCGGGCAGGAGATAGCCGGCTAGGATCCGCTCACGGCCCGGGCGAGCTTCGCCGCTTCGGCAAGAGCGGCCATCGCCTCCGGGGTCGACGGCGTGCATGCGGCGATCAGGTGGTCGATTCCCTCGTCAGCATAGGCACGCAGGCCCGGGGCGATCTCCTGCGGCGTTCCGCGATGTGCCCGAGCGGGCGGTTCGTCCCCGGGGCCCAGCAGGTGGGGAAAGACGACGTTGATGCCGAGGGTGATGGTCATGGTCGCCGGATCGCGGCCGGCCTCCGCGAGCGCGGCGCGCATCGCGGCGACGCGGGGCTGCGACTCCGAGACGTCCCCAAACCAGGCGGCGTTCCATGCGTCCGCGTGCTCGGCGACCAGGCGCAGCATGCGCGGGCCCTTTCCGGCGATGAGGAGCGGCAAACCCTCCGGCCGCGGGCCGCGGGGAATGAGCAGCACGTCGTCGGCGACGTGGTAGCGACCACGGAAGTCGGCCTGCCCGGTGCGGAGCATGGGCGCGATGATCTGGAGCGCCTCCGCGAAGCGCGACACGCGGTGGTCGAACGGGATGCCGAACGCGTCGAACTCCGGCTCGTGCCAGCCCGCGCCGATCCCCAGGATCAGCCGGCCGCCGCTGATCTCGTCGACCGTGGCGGCCATCTTGGCCAGGACGGCAGGGTTGCGGAACGGAACCGCCATGACCAGGGTGCCCAGGTCGACCCGCTCGGTGTCTGCGGCGAGTGCGGCGAGGATCGACCACGCCTCGTGGATGCCCGGTGGTCGTGCTCGCCGGGAAACCTGAAGAGCAGATGGTCGTAGACCCAGATGGAGTCCAGGCCACCCGCTTCCACCGCGCGGGCCACGGCGCGCAGCTCCGGCGTAGGACGCGGTGCGGCCGGCGAACTCGCCCTCGCCGATGGGCATGATGGCTCCGATCTTCATGCCGGCCATCGTAGCGGGCGGCGGCCGCGGAACGGCCTGCGCCCGCGCCCGGGAACGGTGCCGCCGGGCAACGGGGGCATATGCGGCTCGGGGCGAACATTGTCGAACGGGCCGGTCCTCGGGTCGCCAGCCGGTATCATCGGTCGCTGGTGAAGCGGCCCTTCCGCGGCCGCGACGGTTCGTGCCCAACCGGCACCACGAAGGAGCGACGCGTGAAGATCGCTGACGTCGAGGGGATCGGCCGTGCCCAGGCCGAGAAGCTCAGCGCAGTGGGGGTGGTCAACGACGAGGATCTCCTGATCCGGGGGGCGACGCGCGCCGGCAGGCGCGAGCTCGCGGCGGCCACCGACATCCGCGAGCAGGTGATTCTCGGCTGGGTGAGCCGCGTCGAGCTCCTGCGTCTGGATGGCATCGGCCCGGAGCACGTCGAACCTCCTGGCCGCCGCCGGCGTCGACGGTACCGCGGAGCTCGCGCGTCGCGACGCCCGGCACCTCGCCGAGACGCTCGGCGAGCTGAGCCGGACCCGGGCGACCATGCGCGAGGCTCCGTTCGTCGGGCGAGGTGCCCGCTGGATCGAGACCGCGCGCGTCCTCGCCGAGCAGGGTCGAGCGACTGATCGCTCAGCGACCGGCGAGAGATTCGACGACCGGGGCCATCGTGCTCCATCAGTCGCGTCCGCCAGACGTAATAGCTGATCCCGAGCTGCTCCCGGCGACGGAGGAGCAGCTCGCGGACCTGGGCGACACTTCCGTACAGGACGTACGGCGACCCTCCGATCACGCGCGGCGCGACGGACTTCACGGCATTGAGCGCCGATCCGGGGATGCCCGTGCCGGATCCGACCAGGCCGCCATCGGCTACCAGCACGTTGAGCTCCAGGCGATCGAACGCCTCCGCCGAACCCGCCGCCTCGCGGATGATCGCAACCTTGCGCGCGGTCTCCGCCACGCTCGCCTGGCTGAAGATGGGCCGGCCGCGCTCGTTGAACTGGGGCAGCAGACCCACGATGTCCGCCTCTCGCGCGGCGATGCGCAGGATCCGCTTCCCGCCGCCGCCGATCAGGATCGGGACCCGGGCCTGGATCGGCCGGGGCTCGAGCCGGGCCCCATCGAGGCGGTAGTGCGGGCCGGCGTGCGTGACGCGCTCACCGGCGAGGAGCCGCTTCACGAGGCCCAGCGACTCGACCATCCGGTCGATGCGCAGTCCTGGCCGGTCGTACGGCATGCCCAGCTGGCGATAGTCGGGAACGTGCCAGCCCGCCCCGAGGCCCAGCTCGACGCGTCCGCCGGACAGGTGGTCGAGGGTTGCCACCTCGCGCGCCAGGATCAGCGGATGCCGGTAGTCGTTGGCGTAGACGAAGGAGCCGATGCGCAGGCGGGTCGTCACCGCGGCCGCGGCGGCCAGGGCAGCCACCGGCGAGAGCTGGCGACCCGAGATGGTCGGGCATGACGAGGCTGTCGTAGCCAAGGGTCTCGGCGCGCCTGGCGAGCGACGTCCAGGCCTCGCCCGATGGCGCCCAGCTGGCGGTGACCCGAAGCGGAATGGATGCACCCCGCAACGGTAGCGCGCGGATGGTCCTACCATGCGCGAATGGCACGACTCACGCCCCTCGGGGCTCTCCTGCGCGGCGCACTCGCCGGCGCCGTCGGCACCGCGGCCATGGATCTCACCGGGTTCGGGCGCTACAAGCGCGAGGGCGGCAAGAGCGGCCTCCTCGACTGGGAGCTTTCCCGCGGGGTGACCTGGGACGACGGCCGGCGCACCCGCCCAGGTCGGCCGTCGCGTCGTGGAGGGCATGTTCCAGACCACGTTGCCGGACGAGGTCGCGCCCACCGCGAACAACCTCGTCCACTGGGGCTACGGGATGGCGTGGGGCGCGCTGTTCGGGATCGTCGAGGGATCGCTGCGCCGGCCGCGCTCGGGCCACGGCCTGTCCGTTCGCGCTCGTCGTGTGGCTGAGCGGCTACGCGATCCTGCCCGCCATGAAGCTCTACAAGCCCATCTGGGAGTACGAGCCGCAGGTCCTCTGGAAGGATCTCCAGGGCCACCTGTCGTACGGCTCGACCACGGCCGGGATCTTCAAGCTCCTTGCCGGCAGGGACTGACGGGGGCCGCTCCGTGGGGCTAAGCCTGGCGGACGCACGCGGCTCCATCGGGGCCACTGGTCGTCGCCGGTGTGACGTTCGTTGAGTGAGCCGTTACCGGCCGCTCGCCCCCAGGATCCGATCGCCTCGTGGCCCACGAGGAGATGAGTCGCAACTGGTGCCCGGGGGGCTATCCTGCATCGGCGCGGCAGCCACCGGCGCCTGCAGGTCACGCCGGGGTCCGATAGCATGCGGCGCGTGAGCACGGCCCATGCGCCCGCGAATCCCGTCGTCGTCTCCGAGGTCCGCAAGGCATTCGGCCGCGTTCAGGCCGTGGACGGCGTCAGCTTCCACGTCGGCCCCGGCGAGATCTTCGGTCTGCTTGGACCGAACGGCGCGGGAAAGACCACGACCGTGGAGATGCTCGAGGGGCTCACCCGGCCGGACAGCGGCGAGCTCACCGTCCTGGGCCTCGACGTTCGGCGGCATGCCGCGGAGATCAAGCGACGGATCGGCGTGCAGCTCCAGACCGCGGCGCTCTACCCGCACCTCACCGTCGCGGAGCTGATCAGCCTCTTCGGCAGCTTCTACCCGCGCCGCGTTCCGGTCGAGCGCCTGATCGAGGAGCTGGGCCTGGGCGAGAAGCGCGACTCGCTGACGCGCACCCTGTCCGGCGGCCAGCAGCAGCGCCTCTCGGTGGCGCTGGCCCTCGTGAACGACCCCGAGCTCGTCTTCCTCGACGAGCCCACCACCGGCCTGGATCCCGCCGCCCGGCGCGCTCTGTGGGAGCTCATCGAAGGGATGAAGCGGCAGGGTCGCTCCGTGCTGATGACGACCCACTACATGGACGAGGCGGAGGCGCTCTGTGACCGGATCGCGATCATGGACCACGGAAAGATCCTGGACCATGGGACGGTGAACGAGCTGATCAGCCGCCGGTTCCACGAGCGCGCGGTCCAGTTCGAGGAGCTCGCCGGTCTCGACGATGGAGAGGCTGGCGGCGATCAACGGCGTAAGCAGCGTGCAGCACGAGGACGGCATCACGCTCCTGTTCACGGCCGACGTTCCCGCCACGATCGGCTCGCTGCTGGAGATGACCGAATCAATGGGCGTTGAGCCGCGCGGGCTGCTCGTGCGGCGCGCCATCGCTGGAGGACGTCTTCCTCGAGCTCACCGGCCGGGCGTTGCGGGACTGAGGAGGAGCCGATGTCGGCGCTGCGCGCGCTCACCATCGCCAACATCCGCAGCTTCGTGCGCGACCGCGCCGCGCTGTTCTGGACGCTCGCCTTCCCGATCGTCTTCATCCTGCTCTTCGGGACCATCTTCTCCGGCGGGGGAGACACGAAGCTCAAGGTTGCCTGGGTCGACCAGGACGCGACATCGGCATCGGCGCAGCTGAAGTCCACGTTCGCGCAGGTGAGCCTGCTGGAGCTCAAGGACGAGCCGCTCGACGAGGCGCTGGCTGCCATGAAGCGCGGCGACCTCGACGCGGTTCTGGTCGTCCCGGCCGGCTACGGCGACGCGGTCGGGCGGGCGAGCGCCGGAAGCGGCAGCACGCCGCCGGGCAGCCGCTCTGGCGCTGACCCTGTACACCGACCCAGCCAGTCGAACACCACCCAGACCCTGAGCGGCGTGGTCCAGAGCCTGGTCAGCGCCCAGAACCAGGCGCTCTCCGGCCAGCCGCCGGTGCTCGCGTCTCCGCGCAGGCGATCCAGACCGAGCAGCTCAGCAGCGTCAGCTACTTCGTGCCATCCATCCTGGCCATGGCCCTCATGCAGCTGGGTATCTTCGCCGCCATCCCGCTGGTCCAGCAGCGCGAGAAGCTGATCCTCAAGCGGCTCAACGCGACGCCGCTGCCGCGCTGGACGCTGGTGGGCTCCAACGTTCTGATGCGCCTGGGCATCGCCGCTGTGCAGACCGTGCTGATCATGGCCATCGGGGTCGGCGTCTTCGGCGTGAAGCATCGCCGGCAGACCTGGCGGCCACGGTGGGCTTCGTGGCCCTGGGCGCGGTCACCTTCATCGCCCTGGGCTACGTCATCGCCTCCTTCGCGCGGACGGAGGAGGCGGCGAACGGGATGACCAGCATCGTCCAGTTCCCGCTGATGTTCCTCTCCGGGATCTTCTTCCCGCTGGCGTTCATGCCCGAATGGCTGCGTGGCGTGGCGACGGCGATGCCGCTCACCTACCTTGGCGACGCGCTCCGCCAGACCATGGTGGGAGGCACGCCGTTCATGCCGCTCGGCGTGGATCTCCTGGTTCTCGTCGGCTGGCTGGCCGGGTGCCTGGCCATCTCTGCCCGCTTCTTCCGCTGGCAGTAGACCCGCATCCCGGGGGCAGCGCAAGCGAAGCCGCGGGTCACGGAGGATAATCAGGGTCCCGCGACTGGCGAGTTCGAGACCGGAATGGCCGAATGCGCCACCACCTCGATAGCCGATGGAGGGCCTCCACGTGGACCAGCGCTACGAGTGCATGGACGGCAACGAGGCTGCGGCCCGTGTCGCCTACGCCGCCAGCGAAGTGATCTCGATCTATCCCGATCACGCCAGCCTCGCCGATGGCGGAGCACTGTGACGACTGGGCGGCGGCGGGTCGCCCGAACCTGTGGGGCAAGGTCCCCGACGTGGTCGAGATGCAGTCGGAGGCGGGGGCGGCCGGTGCGCTTCACGGCGCGCTCCAGAAGGGTGCCCTGGGAACGACGTTCACCGCGTCGCAGGGGCTCCTGCTCATGGTCCCGAACATGTTCAAGATCTGCGGCGAGCTGACGCCGACGGTGATCCACGTCGCCGCGCGCACCGTGGCGACCCACGCGCTGTCGATCTTCGGCGACCACAGCGACGTCATGCACGCGCGGACCACCGGCTGGGCCATGCTCGCCGCCGGCTCGGTCCAGGAGGCGCACGACTTCGCGCTCGTCGCGCACGCGGCCACGCTGCGGGCCCGGGTGCCGTTCCTGCATTTCTTCGACGGCTTCCGGACCTCCCACGAGGTCAACAAGATCGCGGTCCTCGAGGACGACGACATCCGGGCGCTGGTGCGCGACGAGGACGTGGTCGCCTTCCGCGCGCGCGGCATGACCCCGGACGCGCCTGTCGTGCGCGGCACGGCGCAGAACCCCGACGTCTTCTTCCAGGCGCGCGAGGCATCGAACCCGTTCCATCTCGCCGTCCCGGGCATCGTCGCCGAGGTGATGGACGAGCTCGCGGAGCGGACCGGCCGGCGCTACGGGCTGGTCGACTACCACGGCGCGCCCGACGCGGACCGCGTCGTCGTCGCCATGGGCTCGGCCAACGGGGCGGTCGAGGAGACCGTCGACGCCCTCGTCGCGGCCGGTGAGCGCGTCGGCCTGCTGCGCGTCCGGCTCTTCCAGCCGTTTCCCACCGAGCAGATCATCGCCGCGCTGCCGTCCACGGTGCGCTCGATCGCCGTGCTCGACCGCACGAAGGAGCCGGGCGCGGTCGGGGAGCCGCTCTACCTCGAGATGGTGGCGACCATCGCCGAGGCGATGGACCGCGACGACCCGCCGTACGCGACGGCGCCGCGGGTCATCGGTGGCCGCTACGGGCTCTCATCGAAGGAGATGACTCCCTCGATGATCAAGCCGATCTTCGAGGAGCTCGCCGCGGCGCGACCCAAGCGCCACTTCACCGTTGGCATCTACGACGACGTGACCCATCTCAGCCTGCCCATCGACGCCGGGTTCCACCGCCCGCGCCCGGCCGGCGAGGTGCAGGCCGTCTTCTTCGGGCTCGGCTCGGACGGCACGGTGGGCGCCAACAAGGCGTCGGTGAAGATCATCGGCGAAAGCACGGACCTGTTCGCGCAGGGCTACTTCGTGTACGACTCCAAGAAGGCAGGATCGATCACCGTCTCGCACCTGCGCTTCGGACCGCAGCCCATCAACTCGACCTACCTGGTCGAGGACGCCGACTTTGTCGCCTGCCACCAGTTCGGGCTGCTCGGCAAGACGAAGGTGCTCGAGCACGCGAAGCACGGGGCCACGTTCCTCCTGAACGCCCCGTATGGTCCGGACGAGGTGTGGGACCACCTGCCGGGCGCTGTCCAGCAGCAGCTCGTCGACAAGGAGATCGACTTCTGGGTGATCGACGCGGTCGCCGTCGCCGACCAGGCCGGCATGGGCAAACGGATCAACACCGTCATGCAGCCGTGCTTCTTCCAGCTGGCGGGCATCATCCCGGCGGACGAGGCGATCAGCCCGCATCAAGGAGTTCGTCGAGAAGACGTACGCCAAGCGCGGTGAGGCCATCGTCCAGCGCAACTTCGTGGCGATCGACAGTTCGCTCGAGAACCTCGCCCACGTGACCCTCGGCGGCGTGAGCAGCGAGCTGCCGACCACCGTGCCCGTGCCGGTCGACGCGCCCGATTTCGTGGCCCGGGTCACGTCGCGCCTGATGGCCGGCGACGGGGATCTGCTGCCCGTGAGCGCTCTCCCCGTGGACGGGACCTTCCCCAGCGGGACGACGCAGTACGAGAAGCGCGCCATCGCCCTGGAGCTCCCGATCTGGGATCCGGAGATCTGCATCGACTGCGGCAAGTGCGCCATGGTCTGCCCCCACGCGACGATCCGCATGAAGGTCTTCCCGACCTCCGCCGTCGAGGCGGCGCCGGCCGGGTTCCTCCACAAGGAGTTCCGCTCGCGAGACCTGCCCGACCATCGGCTCACCATCCAGGTGGCGCCCGACGACTGCACCGGCTGCGGCGTCTGCGTGGACATCTGCCCGGCCAAGAGCAAGACCGATACGAGCCACAAGGCGATCAACATGGAGCCGGTTGCGGAGCACCGCGACATCGAGCGGCCGCGCTGGGACTTCTTCCAGTCCATCCCGCCGCTGGATCGCGGCCTGATCGCCCACGACACGGTCAAGGGCAGCCAGGTCCTGGAGCCGCTCTTCGAGTTCTCGGGGGCATGCGCCGGCTGCGGAGAGACGCCGTACATCCGCCTCGTGACCCAGCTCTTCGGCGATCGGATGATCGTGGCCAACGCGACGGGCTGCTCCTCGATCTACGGCGCCAACCTGCCCACCACGCCGTGGACGGTCAACGCGATCGGCCGTGGACCGGCCTGGAACAACTCGCTCTTCGAGGACAACGCGGAGTTCGGCCTGGGGATGCGCCTCGCGCTCGACGCCCAGACAGATCACGCCCGCCAGCTCCTCGAGCGCCTGGCTCCGCAGATCGGCAGGGATCTCGTCGACGGCCTCCTCGGCGCCACCCAGGAGACGGAGGCCGAGATCGAGCTCCAGCGGGAGCGGGTGGGCCGACTGCGCGAGGCGCTCGACGCCATCGACGGCCCCCTCGCCTCGGACGCCCGGCAGCTTCTCTCGGTCTGCGACGACCTCGTCCGGCGCGGGATCTGGATCATCGGCGGGGACGGCTGGGCCTACGACATCGGCTACGGGGGCCTGGACCAGGTCCTCTCGTCGGGCCGCAACGTGAACATCCTGGTCCTCGACACGGAGGTCTACTCGAACACCGGCGGCCAGTCGTCGAAGGCGACGCCGCGCGGCGCCGTCGCCAAGTTCGCGGCCGCCGGGAAGGGAACGGCCAAGAAGGACCTCGGCGCGATTGCCCGCTCCTACGGCAACGTCTACGTCGCCCAGGTCTCGATGGGCGCCAACGACCTGCAGACCACCAAGGCCCTGCTGGAGGCCGACGCCTGGCCGGGCCCCTCGCTCGTCATCGCCTACAGCACCTGCATCGCGCACGGGATCGACATGGGCAAGTCCATGTCGCACCAGAAGGACGCCGTGAAGAGCGGGTACTGGCCGCTCTATCGCTTCCATCCGTCGGAGGCCGAGGGTGGCCGGCCCTTCAAGCTCGACTCGGGGGCTCCCTCGATCCCGGTTGCCGCGTTCGCGGCGACCGAGGCGCGCTTCGCGTTCCTGCAGCGGACCCATCCCGAACGTGCCGCGGAGCTCGCTGCGCTGGCCCAGGCCGATGCGGACGAGCGATGGCGCTACTACGAGCAGCTGGCGGGCATCGAGCGCACCGTCCCGCACATCACGCAGCCCGACCCGGGCGTCGAGCCCGAGGTCGAGAGCGATGCGGGCTATCGCCACGAGGGTGAGGAGGATCCGGAATGACCATCGACCTTCGCTCCCGCTACCTGGGCCTGGAGCTCCGTTCGCCCATCGTCGCCTCCGCGGCGCCGCAGAACGGGGAGCCGGAGATGGCCCGCCGGCTCGAGGCCGCCGGCGTCGGGGCCATCGTCCTCCCCTCGCTCTTCGAGGAGGAGATCCTCGCCGAGGAGCTCGGCATCAACCAGACCCTGGAGCAGGGCACGGAGCTCTTTGCCGAGGCCCTCGACTACTTCCCGGCGGTCGAGGGGTTCGTCGGCGCGGCTGACCGGTACGTCGCCATGGTCGAGCAGGTCAAGGCAGCGACCGGGGTGCCCATCATCGCCAGCCTCAATGCCACGAACACCGGTGCCTGGGTTCGCTACGCGCGCCTCATCCAGTCGGCGGGCGCCGATGCGCTCGAGCTGAACCTGTACCACGTCGCCGGTGACCCGCAGCGCAACGCCGACGGACATGGAGGCTGCCGACCTCGCGCTGATCGCTGCGGTCCGCGAGGCGGTCACCATCCCGCTCGCGGTCAAGCTCAGCCCCTACTACTCCGCCTTCGCCAACTTCGCCTCTGCGGCCACCGCAGCCGGCGCCGATGGGCTCGTCCTGTTCAACCGCTTCTACCAGCCGGACTTCGACCTCGAGGCGCTCGAGGTCGTGCCGCGGCTCGAGCTGAGCCAGCAGTGGGAGCTGCGGCTGCCGGTGCGCTGGATCGCGATGCTGCGGCCGCAGCTCGGCCGCGAGGTCTCGCTGGCCGCCACCTCGGGCGTGCAGAGCCGGGGCCGATGTCGTCAAGGCCCTCATGGTCGGTGCCGACGTGGTGATGATGACCTCCGCCCTCCTGCGTCATGGCCCGGAGCACGTTCGCCAGGTGGAGGCGGAGCTGCAGGCCTGGACCACGGAGCACGAGTACGAATCGGTTGCGCAGCTGCGGGGCAGCGCCAGCCAGGCAACCGCGGAGAACCCGTCCGCGTTCGAGCGGGCCAACTACATGCGGACGATTCGATCCTGGGTCACGCCGCCCGAGCTCACCGCGACATCGGGACCAGGCCGACGGAGTAGCGCGACCGCGGGCGCAACCCGATGGCGTGCCTATGACCGGGGGGCCGACGCCCTCGTGGTTCACAACGCCCGCGGATGCCCTCCCGCGCGCCAGTGCGCCTCGATGTCTTCGAGGCTTCTTCCCCGCGTTTCCGGCACCAGGAGGAACGCGAAGACCCACGCCCCAACGGTGACGATGCCGTACAACCAGAACGTCGGAGCTCTGCCCAGGGCCTGTGTGAGCGTCAGGAACGAGAGCGCCACGATCAGGTTGGCGCTCCAGTTGGCGACCGTCCCGACGCTCATGGCCCGACCTCGAACGCGCAGCGGGTAGATCTCCGAGAGCATCAGCCAGAACACCGGCCCGAGCCCCACGGCGAATGAACCAACGTAGGTCATGAGGCCTATCACCGCGATCCACCCAAGGCTGCCGGCCAGCCCCGGAAGGGCGAACGCCAGCCCCAGCACGAACAGGCTCAGCGCCATCCCGCCAGGCTGACCAGCAGGAGCGGTCGTCGTCCGACCCGGTCGATCAGCTGCATGGCCACCAACGTCAGGAGGACGTTGACGATTCCAACGCCGACGCTGGCCAGGATCGCCACTGACGCCGAGGAGAATCCGGCGAAGTTCAGGATCGTCGGGGCGTAGTAGATGACCGTGTTGATGCCGGTGATCTGCTGCGCAATGGCCAGTCCGATGCCCACGATCATCGCCGGGCGCAGGAGCGGACTGAGCAGCTCGGACCAGTGCCCCTTCTGCTGCGCCACGCTGTGCCGGATCTCGGTGAGCTCCCCGTCCACCTGTTCTTCGCTGCGAAGCCTGCTTCAGGACGGCCCGGGCCTGGTCGGGGTGTCCGCGGCCGACCAGCCATCGCGGGCTGTCCGGGATGAACAGCAGCCCGGCGGCAAATGCAGCCGCCGGAATCACGGCCAGCGCGAACATCAACCGCCAGGCCTGCGACCCGGCGAACGCATAGTCGATGCCATAGGAGATCACGATGCCGCTGGTGAGGGCGACCTGATTGATCGACACGAGCTTTCCGCGGATCGCAATCGGGGCGATCTCGGAGATATAGAGGGGCGCCACGAACGAGGCCGTGCCGATGGCGGCACCGGCGACGACACGGGCGATCACCAGCCATGCTGTGCCTGGTGCCAGCGCCGCACCGATGGCACCCGTCGCAAACACGACCGCGGTGACGATCAGGAGCCTGCGACGTCCGAGACGGTCGGCCAGGAGGCCACCGACGACCGCGCCAAGGAGCGATCCGAGCAGGACCGAACTGACGACGAGCTCTTCGAGGCCGGGAGATAGGGAGAAGTCGGTCTTGATGAACAGGATGGCCCCGGAGATGACGCCGATGTCGTAGCCGAACAGCATGCCGCCCAGTGCCGAGACGGCGGTGGCGAGGTAGACGAGGCGCTTCCCATCCGGCCTGGTCTCGGTGTTCATCAGGGCGATCCGGCAGGTGCGATCCGCGCCGCGCCCGGGGCGTCCGGGCGCTCGGCCGAGGGGCTGACTTCGACGCGCAGATCACGGCCCTCCCAGCGGCCGGCCCCGGCCACCAGAACGTGAAGTCCACCGCTTGACCGGGCACCAGCCCGCCCGAACCGGGCACGTCGGCCACCCATACTCCGAGGCCCGTGTCGCGAGCATCGAGATCGGCCCAGCTGTGGCGGGCGTCGATGGAGTAATGGACCCGTGCCGGAGCCGTCAGCTCCAGGCGCAAGGTGCGACCAGCCGCCAGGGAGGGCCGCGGCGCCGTGAACCGCCAGGTCGCGCGGGTCGCCGTTGGGGCCCGGCCGCGGTAGCGCCTCCAGGCGGCCTCGGGACGATCGATGGCATGGCCCAGGGCGATCGAGCGGACCAGCTTCACGTACTCGGCGTGAGCCCACGCCAGCGGCATCGCCGAGCCGCTCGGCCGCCCGGGGGCCAGGCCGCGCTCCGCGATCGGGTCGGCATCCCAGACCTGCTCGGGCAGCATGCCCCCGCCCGAGGCCATGCGCCGCATCGTCTCGAGGTACGGCCGTGCGTCGCGCCCGGCGTCCAGCTCGTAGTGGCCACGCTCGCCGACCAGGATCGGCCAGCCGCGACCGATCCCCGTTCCGTCGTACGCGCTCCCGTCTGCGTGCTCGCCGTAGCCGTCGCCGTTGTAGCGGTGCCAGACGGGACCGCTCGGCGTCTCCGTCCGGAGGATGGCATCCGCGACCGCGAGGCTCGAGACGATCCGGGGATCGTCGGGCAGGCGGAGCCCGAACCGCACCAGCGACAGGAAGTCCGTGCCGACCATCTCGTCGGCTGGCGTTAGCGATGCCTCCGCCGGTCGGTTCCGCACCGTGACCGCCGTGGAGATGGGCGCACCGGCAAGGACATCCGGCGAGGCAATCCGCACGTAGTAGCCGTCCACGCCATGCGCGCGGGCGAGGGCGGTGCCGCGGACGTACGTCCAGTCCTCGATCGAGGCGTTCCAGTCGTCGGCGAGCTCGAGGCAGTACGAGGCGGCCGGTTCGGCCAGGTGTCCGGCGGCGACCACGAGGGCGGCGACAACCGGCGCCAGGGTGGATGGGCAGAGGCCCGCGGTCTCCTCCCAGCGGTCCTGTCCGGTGGCGGGGCCGGTCCGGGCGATGAAGCCGGCAGCTCGCACGATCATCGCGGTCGAGCGCCGTCTTCGTGACGAGGCTCTCGAAGATCGCCGCATCGGAACCCGTCCGGCCGTGCATGTGGGAGGCGCCCGTGTCAAGCGCCCCCGCCAGCAGGAGCGGATAGGCGGTCTCGTCGAGCTGCATCCCGTTCCAGTGGGGGTCGCCGTCCACCCACTGATTCTGCGGCCAATGGCCGTCGGGCTCCTGTGACGCGACCAGGTAGGCAAGTGTGCGCCGCGCGGTCGCCTCGGCGCCCAGCGCGACGAACGCGCCTGCCGACTCGACGAGGTCGCGCGACCAGACCAGGTGATAGCCGCCCAGGTCGTTGCGGGTGTTGCCCCACGGGATCGACAGGCTGGCAACCGTCGCCCCCGGAAGGGTTCGGTCCTGGAGGGACCGGAGAACCGACGCCGACGTCAAGTACAGGTCACGGTCCTCCTGTCGCAGACCGGATGGGGGTTCCACAACCGTCCGGACGAAGGCGTGCCAGTTGCCGACGTACTCGTCCCAGGCACTCTGGAAGTGGCCGGCCAGTGCGGCGCACGCCTGCAGCCCGGCCTCGTCGGCCCGGGCGCCGAATGCCAGGGCGAGCTGGACCGCGCCTCCGTCGAGGACCAGCTCGGTCATGCCGGCGACATTGCCGGCATCGGTGTGCGTGTGCGTCCAGGTCATCCGGCCGTTCGCCGCGAAATCCTGCCATCCGTCCGACGTTCCAACGTATCCCACGCTCTGGCGGGCCGGGCCGGGGTCGGATGCCAGCGCCAGGGCCCACTGGCCGTTCTGCGCGAATAGCATCGCTCTACCCTTGTACTCGCCCGACCAGGCGTGGCCACTGAGGCCCCCGAACCCCAGGTGAGGCGCGAGCAGCGGGTACAGCCTGAGCGGATGGGCCACCCGGTCGGGATCGGCCGCGTCGCGGCGATCCGTGAGTCGCGCCTCGATGCGGACGACGTCGGCGTGGTCGTCAGCGCAGATCCGCAGCGTCAGCTCGTACCGCGGGTGGCTGTGCACGGCCGTGATCGCCGGCACGCCCGGCGCCTCCTGCCGGACGGCGTGGCTGGCATCCCGTTTGACCTCGCTCCAGAAGCCGGCGTCGTCGGCGACGATGAAGCCCAGGTCGCGGACCTGGGGCCGGTCCACGTGCGGCCAGTAGACCTCGTTCAGGACGCCGTGCCCGATCGTGAACCAGACTCGACTCGCATAGTGGGATGTCCCGACCGTGTCCTTGTCGCTGCTGGACCAGGTCGGCGCGCTTCCGGGCGGACCGGGGGCGACCGTGCCATCTGAATCGTTCATGCGGCGGCACGGGCGGCTGCGGAGAGTGGAATCATGGTCGGCCCTGTGACCTCGGGGTGTCCTCTGGAGCAGGCCCCAGATTGATCTGTGTGCGATAGGCGGACAGGGCGGGATCGTCCGGAGCAGAACGTCCTCAGCGCCGCGGACGATCGACGCGCATGGACGTCTCCCATCCTACCCACATCAACGGGGGTAGGCGCGAGAGGCGAGGTTTGCGCTCGCCCATGGCGTCGATCGGGGGCTCCCCCGGCGCGTCAGCGGAAGGCGGAGATGATCTGGTCGTTGATCAGGTCGAGCTGGTCGAGCTGATCGCTGGTCGGGCCCAGCACGACGTATTCGCAGCCGGCCTCCTCGAGGTCCTTGAGCCTGGCGACGATGTCGTCCGGCGTCCCCAGCAGGTAGCACTCCTGCAGGTGCTGGAAGGTCCGATGGGTTCCCATCACCTGCTCGAAGTAGCCGCGCTGGATCTCGTGCGCCTTGTCGCGGTTCGCGGTGTCCACGATGTACGTGAAGTTGGTGTGCGCGAACTTCAGCGAGCTCACCGGTCGCCCGCGTTCTGCGAGCCCTTCCTTGATCTGGGCCCAGTCGCGCTTGATCCACTCCTGGCTGCCCGAGCAGCGGCTGATCCAGGCATCGGCGTCCAGGATCCGGTTCAGCACGGCCTTGGAGAGCACCGGCAGGTCGTGGTACTCCGGGTCGGGAATCCGCGAGCCACCGGCGACCCACACCTCGGGCATCTTCGGCGGGCGCGGCTCGATGGTCACGTCCTCGAACTGGTAGTACTTCCCCGTCGAAGCTGACGTGGTCCCCGGTCAGCAGGAGCCGGACCGCGGCGAGGATCTCGTCCGTGCGCTTGCCTCGCTCCTCGATCCGCGTCCCCACCGCGCGGAACTCGTCCGGATCCCAGCCACCGCCAATGCCGAACATGAACTTCCCGCCGGTCAGGTAGTCGAGCGTGGCGATCTCCTTGGCGAGAATCACCGGGTTGCGCAGCGGGAGGACCAGGATCCCGGTGCCGTACCGGACGTCCGGCGCGAGCGCGGCGGCGTAGGTGAGCGTGGTCATCGGCTCAAGCCAGGGCATGCCATAGAGGCCGGGCGCGTGGAGCAGGTGGTCGATCACCCACAGGTCGATGCCCAGGTCGTTCGCCTTGCGCGCGAAATCGCCGACCTCCGCATGGGCGCGCTGGTAGGAGAGATCGGGATAGCAGTAGGACGGAATCCAGACGCCGAACTTCATTGTGCTCGTGGCTCCTGTGCGGAAGGTGCGGACTCGAAGGTGCGGACCTCGAACGTGATGCAGCCGTCGGGGGCCCGCCACGGACCGTGCGGCATCCTCGGGGGCCGGCAGGCGTACATCCCGGCGCGGAAGGTCCTGTCCATGCCCCAGGTCGTGGATCGCCCCGGAGACGATCCAGATCTCCTCCCAGAAGTCGTGCCGCTGCAGGCCAGGCCGGCGAGGTGTCGGTGCCGGGCTCGAACTTGAGCAGGCGCGTGTAGCTGCCGGTCACGTCGTCGCGCGCCAGGGTCATCTCGGACAGCCCCTCGCACGCCGGGAACGGGTGTCCAGGCGTACCGCTCCTCGGGATCGAAGAACTCAAGCTCCGGTTTCGGCATGGTCCAACCTCTTCAGTCGAGCAGGTCGCTGGACCTCGACGGCGTACGCCACCGCGAGGTGCATGCCAAGGAGTTCGTCGGCGAGCTCCACGCGGAAGCGCGAGGCGTACTCGAGCTCACCGGCCAGCGGGATCGTCCCGCTGAAGACCAGCACGTCGTCGAGCGGGCGCCCGGTCCGGGCGGCGACCAGGCGCAGGATCTCCTCGGGGTCGAGGAGCGAGGTCACCGGTCCCTCCTGGTACGGGCGATCCGGCGTCATCGCCGAACGAGCGGAGGATGACGTGGTCCCAATGCGGATCGCATCTCGGCGAGGCGCCAGACCCGGTCGCCGACAACCTTTCGGCACAGCTGCTTCGACTTCGCGACGTCCTCGCGTTCGATGGCGCGGTCGGTGTGGTCGCTGCCGACCCCCACGAACAGCTCCCGCCGCACTGAAAGAGGATGAACTCGCCCTCGCCGGAGGTGTGGCCGCCCAGGACGGCGATGCGGTCGCTCGTCACCACCAGCTCGGGGGTGACCCGGTAGAAGGCGGGGACGCGCTTCGGAGCGCGGCACGCCGTGCTCGGCGAGCTCCTCCACGTGGCGGCGAACCGCGTCCTGGTCGCGCCCGGTGTACCCGGCCAGCACCACGTCGCGCGGTTCGAAGTCGATCTCCGGCGCCGGAATCGGCCTCCGTGAAGCGGATCACCGCGATGGTTCCCGGTCGAGCACCCGGTCGTCCAGCTGGCGGAACTCGGCGCGTACCTGCCCCACCATGCCGGGATCGATGGTTGCGGCCAGGACCGTGGGCTGGAAGCCGGCAGCCGCGACCGCGGTTCCCCACGGGTCGACGATCATGCTTCGGCCGCAGTAGCCCGGCCCCGGACCCGCCGGCGCAGTTGGCGGAGATCAGCCAGACCTGGTTCTCCAGTGCGCGCGCCCGGTTGAGGATCGTCCATGCCTCCACGCGCGGGTGCGGCCAGGCCGACGGGACCAGGAACATCATCGCTCCGCGGTCGAGCATGGCCCGGTACAGCTCCGGGAAGCGCAGGTCGTAGCAGGTCGAGATGCCGACCCTGCCGAACTCCGTCTCGATGACGGCCGGCTGCGTGCCGCGGGTCAGCACCTCCGGCTCGCGCGAGCCGTAGCCGAAGAGGTGGATCTTGCGGTAGGTCCCCGCGATCTCGCCCGTGCGGTCGAGGAGAACCGCGGTGTTGTGCAGCTGGTCCCCGTCGCGCTCCACGATCGAACCGCCCAGCACCCAGGCGCCCACCCGGCGCGCGGCGTCCGCCATGCGCGACACGGTCGGCCCGTCCAGGGTCTCCGCCTGGGCCGCATAGTCGTCGAAGTTGAAGTAGCCGACGTTCCAGATCTCCGGCAGCAGCACGAGGTCCGCGCCGGCCTGCTGCTCGACCAGGGTCGCCGCCCGTGCGACGCGCTCCTCCTTCGTCTCCCCCGGGGGAATCTCGAGCTGGATGCTCGCCACGCGCATGGCTCAGTGCCCTTCCGCTGCGCGGGCCTGGTCGATCCAGCCGCAGACGCGCTCGGGGGTGATCGGCAGCTCGTTCACGAAGGCGTACCCGAATGGGCTGATGGCGTCCTCGACCGCCGAGGCGATCACCGGTCCGGGGGCGATCGCTCCGCTCTCGCCCATCCCCTTCATCCCGCCCGGGGTGAACGCGGAGGGCGTCTCCAGGTGCGTCACCTCGATGTTCGGAATATCGGTGGCGGACGGGAGCAGGTAATCGAGGAAGGTGGTCGTCAGCAGCTGGCCCTCGTCGTCGTAGACGAGCTCCTCGAGCAGGGCGCCGCCGATGCCCTGGGCGATCCCCCCGTGCACCTGGCCGTCCACGATGAGCGGGTTGATCATCCGGCCGCAGTCCTCGATCACCACGTAGCGCAGCAGCTTCACGGCGCCGGTCTCCGCATCGAGCTCCACGACCGCCAGCTGGGCGGAGTTGGCGAAGGTCCCGTTGCCCGGATCCGCGTCATACGAAGCGCCCGCTTCCAGCATCGGCTCCATGCCGGCGGGGAGCTTCTCCGGGCGGTGGTACGCGAAGCGTGCCAGGTCGCGGACGCTGATGGCGCGTTCGGCCTGTCCCTTGACCCGCACCCGGGCGTCGACGAGCTCGACCTCGCTCATCTCGACCTCGAGCAGGTGCGCCCCGAAGCGCAGGAGCATCTCCCGGATCGCGGCGCTGGCCCGGATCGCCGCGCCGCCGGCGAGGACCGCGCTGCGGCTGGCGAAGGTGCCCATCCCGTACGGGGTGGTGGCCGTGTCGCCGAACCGCACGCGCACGTCGTCGAGCGGAATGGTGAGCTGGTCGGCCACGACCTGCGCATAGGTCGTCTCGTGGCCCTGGCCGTGGGAATGGGTCGAGGCGTGGACGGTCACCTTGCCGGAGGGGTCCATGCGGACCGTCGTCGCCTCGTAGCCGAAGATGATCGGCACGCCGCGCTTGATGAACTCGTTGGTGGTATGCGCCGTCTGCTCGGTGTAGCAGCCGATGCCGATCCCCAGGTGCCGTCCCTGGCGGCGGGCCGCTTCCTGCATGCGCCGCAGCCCGTCGTAGTCCGACGCCTCGAGGAGCGCGTCGAGCGACTCCAGGAAGCTCCCGGAGTCGTAGACCAGGCCCGTCACCGAGGTGTACGGGAACTCGTCGGGCCGCACGAGGTTGCGGCGGCGAACCTCGATGGGATCGATCCCCACCGCGTGCGCGATGGCGTCCATCACCCGCTCGATGGTGAAGCACGCGGCGGGGCGGGAGACGCCCCGGTACGGCCCCAGTGGGCACTTGTTGGTGGTGACGCTGTACCCCTCGCACTCGTAGTTGCGGAGCCGATACGGGCCGGGCAGGATGCCCAGCGCCATGCCGGTGTCCATGGTCGCGGTCCACGGATAGACCGAGTAGGCGCCGCAGTCGACGTACATGAGCACGCGCAGGGCGAGCAGGTGCCCGTCGCGGTCGTACGCGACGCGCGCGGTGTGGTGGTGCTCGCGGGCATGGATGCTCGCCAGCAGGTGCTCACGCCGGTCCTCGATCCACTTCACCGGCCGCCCGCTCTCCATGGCCAGCACGGCGACCGCGATCTCCTCCGGGAACAGGTTGCCCTTCACCCCGAAGCCGCCGCCCACGTCGGGGGAGATGACCCGAACCCGGTGCTCCGCCATCCCCAGGCTGTCCGCCAGGCCGGTGCTCACCAGGTGCGGGATCTGCGTCGAGGTCCAGAGGGTGAGGGTCTCCTCGGCCCGGTCGTACTGCGCGATGCAGCCGCGGTTCTCCATGGGGATGCCGGTCTGCCGATGGGTGGTGAGGTCCAGCTCCAGGACGCCGTCCGCCGCGGCGAATGCCGCATCCGGGTCGCCGCCGGTGAAGTGGCGCTTGACGAAGAAGTTGTCCTCCCAGCCGTCGTGCAGGCGCGGAGCGCCATCACGGATGGCGTCCGCCACCGAGGCCACCACCTCGCGGGGCTCATAGTCGACCTCGACCAGGGCGGCCGCATCCTCGGCCAGGTACCGGTCGTCGGCGAGCACGGCGGCCACGGCCTCGCCGGTGAAGAGGACTCGATCCCGGGCGAGCGGCGGGAAGCCGGTTCCCTGCCAGGACGGGTAGGTCGAGTCGCATCGGATGGGAGCCGCCCGGCTCGCCATCTGGGCGCCGGTCATCACCAGGTGGACGCCGGGGGCGGCGAGTGCCGCGGTGGTGTCGACGGAGCCGATGTCGGCGTGCGCCATCGGGCTCCGCACGAACGCGACCTCCAGCATGCCGGGCAGCACGATGTCGTCGACGTACTGCGCCAGGCCGAGCAGGAAGCGCGGGTCCTCCGTGCGCCTGATGCGCGCGCCCACCAGGGGCTCGGAACGCGGCAGGGCCGGCGCGACGTCAACCATCCGTCCGGCCCTCGTTCGCCATCTGCCGGGCGGCGGCCCGGATCGCCTCGACGATGAACACGTAGCCCGTGCAGCGGCAGATGTTGCCGGCGATCGCCTCGCGGATCTCCTCGTCGGTGGGATCGGGATTCGTGGCGAGCAGCTCCTTCGCCACCATGATCATGGCCGGGGTGCAGAAGCCGCACTGCAGGCCGTGGTGATCCCAGAACGCCTGCTGGAGCGGGTGGAGGTCGGTCCGGTCGGAGCCGAGGCCCTCGATCGTCTCCAGGCTGGCGCCGTCGATCTGGGCGGCGAAGAGGAGGCAGGAGCGAACGCTCTCCCCGTCGAGCAGGACCGTGCAGGCGCCGCAGACGCCGTGCTCGCAGCCGACGTGGGTCCCGGACAGCCCCAGGTCGTGGCGGATGAAGTCGGAGAGCAGGAGACGGGGATCGACGCGCGCCCGGCGCGCCTCGCCGTTCACGGTGAACCCGATCTCGATCGCGGGCCGGTCGTCGGTCATGCTCATTTGCTTCGCTCCGCGGTTGCCACGGCGTCGGTCACCGCCCGCTCAACCAGCACGCGCACCAGGCGCCGGCGGAACTCGGCACTGGCGTGAATGTCCGATTCGGCATCGACCACCGAGGCCGCCCGCCCGGACGCCTCGTGGACCGCCGCGGTGCCCGTGGATCCGATGAGCGCCTGCTCCGCATCGGTCGCGCGAACCGGGCGCTCCGACACGCCGGCGATCCCCAGGCGCGCCTCGCTGATCGCTCCGTTCGTCACCCGAAGGTGGGCGGCAACGGCCACGATCGCGAAGTCGCCCGTCTTGCGAACCGACTCGTGAAAGCCCCATCCATCGCCGGGGGCCATGGCCCTGAAGCGGATCTCGTGCAGGACCTCGTCCGGGGCGAGCGCGGTGGTGAAGTAGGTCTGGAAGAAGTCCACCGCGGGAATCAGGCGCTCGCCGGCGGGGCCGACGACGGCCATCTCGGCGTCCAGGGTGAGGGCGATGCACGGCATCTCCGAGACGGGGTCCGCGTGGGCCAGGCTCCCGCCCAGCGTCCCCCGGTGGCGGATGGCCGGATACCCGATTCGGGCGGCGGCATCGGCGAGCAGGGGGCAGCGATCACGGACCAGGCTCGAGGTCGCCACGACGTGGTGCCGGGTCATGGCGCCGATGGCGATCCCGTCCTCGCCCAGGTCGCGAACGTAGGCGAGATCGGCCACCCGGTTGAGGTCGACCAGGACCGATGGCTGCGCGAGCCGGAGGTTCATCATGGGGACCAGGCTCTGCCCGCCGGCGAGCAGCTTGGCCTCGTCGCCGTGACGCTGCAGGAGGTCGACGGCCTCGTGCAGGGAGGTTGGAGCGTAGTAGTCGAATCGCGCGGGTTTCATGCTCTCGGCCGCACCTTGGGTGGGCTGCCCGCACTCTCCCCGTGGCTCCGTGCCCGAGCGCGGTCAGGACATCGATTCTGGGCGGGAAGGTGGCACTTCCGGATCGGCATCATGCCACACCGGAGGGCGTGGGCGAGGCCGAACCTGGCTATGCTGATGGCAATCGCCGGAGGAGCCGAAGGACGGCATGCAGATCCACAACACCGCACACATCGCCGCGTCGCTGGATCACGTGTGGGCCAGCATCCTCGATGTCGAAGGAATCGCCCCGTGCATCCCCGGCGCGACCCTCAGCGAGCGAGTGGCGGACGACCGCTACACCGGGGAGATCCGGGTCAAGGTCGGGCCGCTGGGCCTCACGCTGGCGGGCGAGGTCGTCGTGGAGGCGATCGATCAGGAGGCGCACGCCATGCGCATGCGGGTCACGGCACGCGACCGCCGCGGCATGGGCCAGGCGACGGCCAACGTGGCGCTCACCCTGACCGGGGATGCGGAGGCGAGCGAGCTGCAGATCGATACGGATGCCACTCTCCAGGGTCCCGTTGCGCAGTTCGGCCGTCCGGGCATCGTCGCCGCCATTGGATCCCGGCTGCTCGGCGATTTCGCGCGATGCCTGGAGGCGCGCCTCGCTGCGCCGGGTGGACCCTCTGGGGAGGCGCCCACGACCTCCGCACCGCCCGGCTAGCCCCGGGCCGGCGAACGCCCTGGCGTCCAAATCGGCACAGCCAAGAGCCGCCACGGCGAGGTGCCGGAGCGGCCGAGGTGGCTGAGCGCGGAGCCGGCGGTTGGGCCGACCGGCCGCGCAGCGCAGCCTGCGAGAGTGGGGAGGCTAGGCGGCGATGGGAACGCCACGGAAGAGGGCCAGCTCACCGATGTGGGTGGTCACCAGCCGAACGCGGTCCGCGACGTTGTCCTTGACCCAGGTCGTGGCCATGTGCTCCGACTTCTGGGCGAGCTCGCGAGTCTCCCAGATGCTGATCGCAACAACCTTGTGGTCGCCGGCGTCGACGAGTCCGTAGTTCACGAAACCGGACTCCTTCGCGAAGATCGGCAGGATGCCCTTCTCGGCGATGTCGGTCAGCTCAGGGAAAGTGCCCTTGGTCAGGTCGTAGGTCGAGAGTCTCATGTAACGCATAGGTGTGCTCCTTTGCCTCCAGGGATACGGCAAGTCGACACGAAGCGGATTTCCGATCGCTCGTCGAGACGACGGGCCTCAGGGTCATTCGGGTTCGCAGCCTTACAGCCGATGTACGCATCATAGCACGTAATTGCCTGTGATATATTCGTGCCATATACGTGACAAGTCATTACAGGAGGCTTCAGGTGCCCAGAATCGAGTTCGAAGCCGATACGGAGGAGGCCCTGCTTGCGCTCGCCTGGCGATGGGTCATGGGTCCCCAGCGTCAGTCCGGCGCCACCGTCGCAGATCCGGCCGACAAGGTCGAACTTCACCGGCGCCAGCTGGGCGAGGTCCTGAACGCCATCCGCGGGCCGGACAGCCGCAGGCTGCTGCGTGAGGTCGCGGAGCTGGCGATGCGGAATGCTGCACTGGTCCTTGACGCCAATCTCGCCGCCCGATACGGCAAGCGGTCCGGAACCGCCTTCGCCGGCATCGTGGCCGGTCCGAACAAGGTTATGCGGCGCATTGCCCGTCGGGACCTTGTCTCCTGGGATGCCGATGTGCGCGGTTATCGGATGGATCCAGCCGACGCGGCGATCATCCTGCAGCGATGGCCGGCGTAGCCAGCACCAGAGCCGGCAGGCCCATTCGGTCCGCTCCAGGACGACGAACTCGATCTCAATGCCGAAACTCGAACGAATCGACGACCGGCATTGCTCAGCCAGCGCGCCTTCTCTGCTTCCGTCTCATCAGATGGTTCCTTGTGCAGGTACCACCTGATGAGGATGAAACCCGTCAGCGGGCTAGGGAACTCAAAGCGCAGCAGATCGCGGAGCTTGTCCGCACGGCGATCGGCGATTGAGGCGCGTTGACGGATAGGCGTCACCCCAACGCCGCCGCGACGGTCGAGGTTGAGGCCCGTCGTTTCACGCGCATAGCGCTGAGCGGGCTGGCACCGTGCTCAGGCTGGTGAGCGAAGCGTGTCCAATTATCGTGTCGCTCGCCGCCGCCGAATGACCTTGGAGAGCGGCAGGCCGTCGCTCATCGGGTTCGATGACGAACCGTCATGACGGTTCGTCAGTCGGGACCCACGCTTCGGCCCCGACCTATGTCGATCGGATTGCAATGCCAACAACGGAGTTTGAATCACCATGGGACAGCAGAACATCAACATTCCGCCGAGCGGGTCGCCTGCCCCGGCGAACGAATCGTCCGGCATCGGTACGGGCATGATCGTCGGCCTGCTGCTGGCGATCCTCGTCATCGCTTTCGTGGTCTGGTACTTCGCATTTAACACGGGGGGCGGAGGCACGCCTTCATCAAGCGCAGTGCAGAGCGTGGTGCAGAGCGTGATGGCGAGTGCGGCGGCGAGCCCGTCCTGACAGGACGATCCTGCTGCTGATCGTGGCGTGGCCACTACCCACGATCGCCTGCTCGGAGCGCCGGCGGGGCTCGAGGAACGACGGATCAACCGCTGGGAACCCGGAGACGGGCGTACCTCGGCAGAGATGGCGGCCGTTGCTCGTCACACGGGGGAAGGAACCGGTAACGGCTGCCCGATGGGCTGGGTGCTCGATCGACAGGGGCCGCGGCGGCGACGGCTACAACACGGCCGCGTCGCAGTTCTGGCAGACCATCCGTGGCGTGCTGCTGGCCGAGCACATGCTGAGCTCAAGAGAGGGGTTTGGAGCGGGAGACGAGGTTCGAACTCGCGACATGCAGCTTGGAAGGCTGCCGCTCTGCCAACTGAGCTACTCCCGCACCGATTCGTGCTCAGTGAGACAGCATAACCGATGCGGAGGGCCCTCTTCGACCCACGCATTTCGTTAGCACAGCGCTCGCACAGCACAATGGCTCGCCTCAGCGCATAACTCTCAAACGGCGTCTCGGCGTGTCGTGAACCCGCATCCGGTCCGTCATGAGACCACTGGACCGAGGCGAGTCAGGTCGAGCCGACGCTCACGGTTCACTTGAATCTGAGCGCGTCGACGGCGCCCAGCCGGTCGACGATAGCCTGGGCGTCGGACAGGTCCTCTCGCGGTAGACTGGCGAAGACCAGCCGGAAGGGATGTTTGGTTCCGATCTGCGCCGGTGGATAGACGCGCGACCGGCCCTGGTGTCTCGACAGCGCCAACGGACCGGGCGAGGATGATGCCATGAGAGCCGTGGTTGTGTATGAATCGCATTGGGGGAACACGGCCGCCATCGCGCGCGCGATCGCCGAGGGACTCGGTCCCGAGGCCCGGGCGATGAACACGGATGAAGCCGTGGGACCCGCGGAGGTGCGTGCGGATCTCCTCGTCGTCGGCGCTCCGGTCATCGCGTTCGCCCTGCCTCGAGAGGGGACGCGTAAGCAGATCGCTGGCGACATCAAGGCGCCCACCCCGCCCGATGTGTCCCATCCGCTCCTTCGTTCGTGGCTCGACGCGTTGCCGCAGGGCAGCGGCTGGGCAGCGGCGTTCGAGACCCGCATCTGGTGGTCGCCGCGCGGCGCCACCGGCTCGATCGAGTCCAAGCTGCGGCGGGCCGGCTACCGGACGCTGGCCAGGGCGGAGCGCTTCATCGTCGCCGGGGCGTATGGTCCGCTGCGCGACGGCGAGCTGGAGCGAGCACGCCAGTGGGGAGCCGCATTGGCGGACGCGCGCGCTGCGAAGCGCTGACCTGCTGATCGCCGTGCCCGAGCCGGACCTCCACGTCGTCGTCGGCCTTGGGGCGTCGGCCGAGCCGTGATCGACGAGCTCATCGGACAGCGTTATCGCGTGCGGGCCGTCAGCCGACGGCCCCCGTGGACCTGCCGTCGGAGGTCGATGTCGTCGCGGCCGATCTGACCGACGCCGGGTCCGCGGCGCGTGCCCTGGCCGGGGCAGCCGTCGTCGGTGAGGTGCATGACGACGGTCGACGCTGCCTCGGTGCCGATGTAGGCGCCCTTGACGAGGCCGGCGGCCAGGAAGAAGGGCGCCATCAGCGGCCCGACGCTGCCGAGCAGAGCCGACAGGAAGCTGGAGACCGCGCCGATCGGGGCGAAGGCGGCGCGCGGCACGTGGCGTGGCGGGCCCGGGCGCAGGTGGCGCCAGGCGACGACCCCCAGCAGGAACGCGCCCAGGAGCCGGGTCAGGGCCGACAGGGGAGCGGCAGCGAACAGGAAGCCACCGACCAGGGCCAGCGGCACCGCGCCCAGAGCGAACCAGGCGACCAACCGACCGTCGAGCTCCGTCCGGTTGAACCACACCCGGCTGCCGTTGCCGATCAGCTGGGCCACGGTCAGGATCGGGATCGCGGCCCGCACACCAAAGACCGCCACCAGCACCGGCAACAGGACGGCCGCGCCACCGAAGCCGGCGACCGCGGCCAGGGTGCTGGCGACCAGGGCAGCCGCGATGAGCAGGAGCAGGGCGCCCGGGTCGATCACCCAGGCATGCTGGCAGACAGAGGCCGCACGACGGCGCGCATCAGCGGTGCCCGCCGCGCTCCATGTCTCGCCGGTCGGAGGGCTCGAGCTGGATCGTCGAATGCTCCATGTCGAAGTCATCGGCGAGGCAGCCGCACAGCTCGTCAAGGACCCGGTTCGGCTCGGCATCGGGTTCAAGCACGACGTGCGCCGACACCACGTTGAGCCCCGAGGTGAGGGTCCAGGCGTGCAGGTCGTGCAGGCTGGCCACGCCCGTCGCGCCGCAGATGTGGGCGCGGACCTCGGCGAGGTCAATGCCCCTGGGGGCCGCCTGCAGCAGGACGTCGGTCACATCGCGGAGGAGGCTCCAGACCCGGGGCAGGATGAGCAGGCCGATGAGCATCGAGGCGAGCGGATCGATGACCGTCCAGCCGGTGGCCAGGATGACGATCCCGGCGACGATCACCGCGCCCAGCCCCAGCAGGTCGCCGAGCACCTCGAGGTAGGCCGCGCGCAGGTTCAGGCTGCGTTGTGCGCCGCCGTGGAGCAGACGGGCGGAGATCCCGGTGACCAGCAGGCCCAGGGCCGCCACCCCGACCATCGGCACGCCGATCACATCGGACGGGTTGCCCAAGCGGCGCGCCGCCTCGTAGAAGATGAAGCCGCTGACGCCGAGCAGGACGATGCCGTTAAGCGCCGCCGCGAAGATCTCGACGCGGTAGTAGCCGTACGTCTTCTCCGCGGTAGCCGGACGGCGCGCAAACCAGATCGCGAGGAGGGCGAGGCCGATGCCCGCGGCGTCGGTCAGCATGTGGCCGGCGTCGGCGAGGAGGGCCAGGCTGTTGGTCAGCAGTCCGGTCACCACCTCGACGGCCATGAAGGCGAGGACCAGCGCGCCCACGGCGAGGAGCCGCGGCAGGCCGGCGCGGGCGAGCGACGCCACCCCGGGCTGGTGGCCCTGGTGGGTCACACCGGCACCCGCGCCGGCGCGCCGCTGACCGACTCCATGGCATGCTTCAGGCCGTCGGCCAGGACGTGGCGGACATGTTCGTCGGCGAGCCGGTAGTACACGATGCGACCCACCTTCCGCCGGCTCACCACCCGCCGGTCGCGGAGCAACCGGAGCTGGTGGCTGACCGCCGACTGGCTCAAGCCCACCAGCAGGGCAAGGTCGCCGACGCACAGTTCCTCGGCCAGCGACAGGAGATGGAGCAGCCGGGCCCGGGTGGCATCAGCCAGGGTGGCGAACACGCCCGCCATCGCCAGCGCTTGGTTCTCGGGCATGACCCGCTCGACGAGCGGGAGGGCCTCGTCAGGGTGGAGGTACTCGGCGTCGTGCTCCCCACGCGTGCCCGGGCCCATTGCTGCATGATTGCTCATTTATTCAAGTATAGTGGTGCGGGCGGGCGTGTGCCACGCGGGGCCCAGGAGCCTTTGGAGCCCCTTACGCGCCCCCGAGTTCCTGACGTGATGTGCTACCATGTCGCACATGGAGCGCATCGGGATCCGCGAGCTGCGGCGCCAGGCGAGCGCCATCCTGCGCCGGGTGGCCGCCGGCGAAACCGTGGAGGTCACCGACCGCGGGCGCCCGGTCGCGGTTCTGCTGCGGGCGATGCCCAGCGGACTGGACCGGCTCGAGCGCGAGGGACTCCTGCGTCGAGCGCAGTCCGACCTGCTGGAGCTCCGGCCCGTCCGTCGCCCGCCGGATGCCACGCTGCCGTCCCAGCTCGTGGCGGAGGGACGGGCCGATTGAGCGCCCTGTACCTCGATAGCTCGGCGTTCGTCAAGCTGGTCGTGACGGAGCCGGAGTCCACGGCGCTCCGATCGTTCCTGGCCGAGCGGGGTGCCCCTCGCGTGTCGTCCTCACTGCTGCGCACGGAGTCGCTGCGCGCGGTCCGCCACCTAGGCCCCGATGCGCTGGCCACGGTCCGCGAGGGGCTGCGGCGCATCGACCTGATCGCGATCGACGACCGCATCCTGGATGCGGCCGGCACGCTCGAGCCGCAGGTGCTCGGCACCCTCGATGCCATCCATCTCGCGACTGCGATGGCGGTCGGCGACGATCTCGACGCGATCGTCACGTACGACGAGCGCATGATCGATGCGGCGCGGCTCATGGGCCTTTCGACGGCGGTGCCTCGACCATAATCGACCAGCGCGCACCAACAGCACGGAGTGATCGATGGACGTTCCGAACGGCGAGCCCCCGGCAGAAGGCGTGGAGGCGCTCGACTTCGCGCTGCCGTCGGGACGGATCCACGCCGAGCAGCGCGGCCCATCGGGCGCACCCCTGGTCCTGTGCATTCCAGGGCTCTCGGCCAACCTGCGCGGCTTCGACTTCCTGGCCGAGGCTCTCGAATCCGACCATCGTGTCGTCGCGCTGGACCTCCGCGGCCGGGGCCAGAGCGAGGTCACTGGACCTGGTACCTACGGCTGGCCGGCACACGCCCAGGACGTTCTGGCAGTGGCCGATCGCCTGGGCGCGGCGAGCTTCAGCGTCCTCGGCCAGTCGATGGGCGCCTTCGTGGCCATGGAGATTGCCGCCCGAGCGCCGGAGAGGCTCCGCTCGGCCGTCCTGCTCGACGCCTGCGGGCCGCCCGATCCCATCACCGTGGCGCCGATCCGCGCCGCCGTGGATCGGCTCGGCACGGTCTACCCGTCGGTGGAGAGCTACCTGGCGATCGTCCAGCAGCTCGGGACCGTGCGCCCATGGAGCGGCTACTGGGAGCGGTACTTCCGGTACGAGCTTGCCGATGTCCCGGGCGGCGTGCGGGCGCGGAGCGATCGCGCCGCGGTCACCGAGGACGCGGAGTACGGCGAGCGGCAGGATCCACGGCCCCTCTGGGCGTTCCTTGCGATGCCTGTTCTGCTGGTGCGGGCGATCCAACCCCTCTTGGGCGAGACCGGGTTCATCGTTCCCGAGGCCGAGCGTGACGCCTTCCTCGCCGCCGTTCCCTCGGCGGAGCTGGCGGAGGTCGATGGCAACCACTACGGGGTGAACACTCACCCGGACACCGCGGCCGCCATCGGTGGCTTCCTCCAGGCGCACTGACGCCCGCGAGAGCCCGCAGGGTCGAACGGGACCGGGCGATCAGCGCCGCGGAGCCAGCCTCGGATCACCGAGGCCGATGCCGGTCTCGACGGCCGCGAGGTTGGCATCCGCGTACGACCCCGGCGCCGGCCGCCTCGCGCAGGGCGTCGAGCGGGAGCAGGTCCAGCCGCGCGACCGCGGCCGCCAGCAGCACCAGGGCCAAGTCGGCCTTGCCGACACGCGTGGGAGCCGATGCCGGATCGACGACCACGACCCGCGCCGGGGTCTCAACGTCGGCGAACTCCGGTACGGTGACGACGACACCATCGGTCTGCATGGCGCGCAGGAGGGACGTGGACTTGCGGAGGCCGTCATCGGTGAGCAGGACCAGCACGTCGGGCGCCGCGACCGTGATGACGGGCAGCGCTTCCGGCGAGAGCACGAGCTGGGCGAGCGAGTGCCCGGTCTGGACCGTCACCGGATAGTCGTCGCGCTGCACGGCCCAGAGCCCGGAGCGGATGGCTGCCTCGTCCCACCAGCCGTGCGGCGCTGCGCACCTTTCCGCCGGCGGAGCCTGCCACCAGGATCGAGACGGGCCGCTCGAGCGCGGCGTCCTGCCCCACCGGGATTGCCCGCGTCGGGGACGGTGCGCCATCGGCCACCTCGGAGGCGTGCGCGGCGCGGTAGGCCATGGCGTACTCGGCGACGTCGCGCCGGTACAGGATCCCCGGCGCCAGGCCAAGGTCGGCCATCAGCGCCTCCATGGCCTTTCTGGAGAAGTGGTTGGCCTTGACGTAGTAGGCGGTGCACAGCTCCCAGACGTCGAGCAGCGCGAACCCCGGCTGCTCGATCGCCTCCACCAGCCGGTCCGTCAGCTCGGCGTCGAACTGCGTCCCGCGATAGACGTACGCGGCCCCGTTGACCCCACCGTGGCGCAGATGTCGAGCGGGTGCTCCAGGTTGCCGCCCGGGGTCGTGGAGGTGAACGCGCCGGCGGGCGTGGTGGTCGAGTGCTGGCCGCCGGTCATCCCGAAGTTGAGGTTGTTCATGACCACCACGGTGATGCCCAGGTTGCGGCGCGCGGCGTTGAGCAGGTGCGTGCCCGCCGATGCCCGTGCCGCCGTCGCCCATCACCACGATCACCTCGAGCGACGGATCCGCCAGCTTGATCCCGCTCGCGTAGGTGATGCTCCGCCCGTGCAGGCCGTGGAAGGCGCTCGTGGCGAAGTACTGGTCGGAGAGGCCCGAGCAGCCGATGTCGCTGACGATCACGACCTTCCGCGGGATCGCGACCCAGCCGCACCAGCGCCTCGTCGAGCCGGTCGAGCACCGTTCCGTGGCCGCAGCCCGGGCAGAACGGGTAGGGCTTCTCGTTGCGGAACGTCTCGAGCGGCGTGATGGCGGTGACGTCGTCATCCGATCGCCTCCGCGATCTGCTCGACGCCGATGAGCTCGCCGTCCACCCGGTTGATGCCGATCACCGTGCGCGCCGCCGGCGAGCCGCTCGACCTCGCGGCGGTACTGGCCCAGGTTGAGCTCCGGCGACCACGATGCGGTCGATGCCCTCCAGCGCGGCACCGATAGCGGCCTCCGGCACCGGCCAGAGGCTGGCGATCACGAGGTGCGAGACCGCAATCCCCGTGTCGCGGGCCCGTGCCACGGCCAGGCGGGCGGCGCCGGCCGTCACGCCGTAGGAGACGACCAGGGTGCCGGCGCCCGGCTGCAGGTCCGCCGTGACGATCTCGAGCTCGTCGAGGTGCTCCTCGATCTTGGCGGCCAGGTGGTGGTTCAGCGCGCCGACCGTCGGCGGATGCTTGGTGATGACCGCGCCCTCATCGTGCGTCGAGCCGGTGAAGCGGATCGTGTCGCCCAGCCCGTAGCGGTGGAGCGGCGGCACGTCACCGGCCGGCTCGTATCGGTACGGGAGTGCCGGAGGCGACCAGCTCCCGCTCGCGCACCGCGACCGGACCGAAGGCGGACGCATCGACGGTGGCCAGGGTCATCGCGATCTCCTTGTCGGTGAGCACGAAGACCGGGCAGCGGAAGCGCTCCGCGAGATCGAAGGCGCGCGCGGTGAGCGTGTAGCACTCCGCGACGCTGGCCGGTGCCAGGGCGATGATCGGGTAGCCGCCGGACGTCCCCCAGCGCACGAACTGCACGTCGCCGGAGCCCACGCTCGTCGCGCCGCCGGTCGCCGGCCCCAGCCGTTGGACGTCGACGATGACGAGCGGCACCTCGCCCATCACCGCCAGGCCGATGCTCTCCGAGTAGAGGCTGATCCCCGGTCCGCTGGTGGCGGTCATGGCCCGGGCGCCGGTCATGGCCGCCCCGATGCACATGCCAATCGACGCGATCTCGTCCTCGCCCTGGATGGCGATCCCGCCCCGGCGTGGCAGCTCCGCCATCATCGCCATCAGGATCCCGGAGGCCGGCGTGATGGGATAGCCGGCGAAGAACGTGCAGCCGGCGGCCAGCGCGCCCCGCACGATGGCGGCGTTGCCGTCGAGGTACTCGCGCACGGGCATGGCTGCGGGCGCCGTGGCGCGCCTCGTCACACGGCCATCCCCTGGTCGTCGAGCGCCGTCTCGATGGCCGCGCGCAGCTCCGTGGGGGCCGGATCGGCGGCCAGCGGGATGACCCGTTCGGGGCCCGGTGCGCTCGACCCAGTCGAGCGACGGATCCGTCGAGGTGAGGATGACGGGAAGATCGGCATACACGTCGCGCAGGTGGCGCACCAGCCGGTGGCCGCCCTCGCTGTCTCCGGCAACGTGCGCGTCGTAGACGAGAACGTCGGCGCGGTCGACGAGCGGGCAGGGGAGCTGGTCGACGACCGGGCAGGCTTCCTGCTGCGGTCCGCCGCACTGCTCGGTCTCGTAGCCGCCGTCGCGGAGCTCGGCGGCGATCCGATCCGCGACCGTGGGGTCGCGGTTGACGATCAGGACGCGGGTCATGGTCGCGTGCCTCCTTGTGACGTCGTCGCGGAGGACGCCGCGCGGCATCAGCGCATGTCGAATGCCTCAGGCTGCGGCGCTATTCGGAGGCGATGGCCAGTGACACAGGTCACCCAGCGGCAGGCCGGGGGGCCCGTTCGCGAGGACCTCGGGAGTCTTCCGCTCGGGGGTCTACCGGGGCGGCAGCAGCTCCAGGAGCACGGCCTGCTGCACGTAGAGCCGGTTCTCCGCCTGGTCGAGCACCACGGAGTGCGGGCCGTCAAGCACCTCGCTGGTGATCTCCTCCCCGCGGTGAGCCGGCAGGCAATGCATCACCAGCGCGCCGGGCGCATGGTCCAGGAGGGCCGCATTGACCTGGTACGCCCCGAAGCGTGCCTGCCGCTCCTCGGTCTCGGCCTCAGCGCCCATGGAGGTCCAGACGTCGGTGTAGACCGCATCTGCCCCGGAAACCGCGGCGACAGGATCGTTCCCGACGCCGATCCGTCCGCCGGTCTCCTGAGCCAGCGCCTCCGCCTGGGCGACGATGCCGGCGTCCGGCTCGTATCCGGGCGGCGTCGCCACCCGGACATCCAGACCGGCCAGCGCTGCGGTGAGGAGCAGCGAATGCGCGACGTTGTTCCCGTCTCCGACGAAGGCCAGGGATCGTCCGCGCAGCGTGCCCAGGTGCTGGCGCAGGGTGAGCACGTCGGCGAGCGCCTGGCAGGGGTGCTCCCGGTCGGTGAGCGCGTTGACGACCGGTACGCTGGATGCGTCGGCCAGCTCCACGAGCGCGGCATGGGCGAAGGTGCGCACAACGATGGCGTCCACCCAGCGGGACAGGTTGCGGCCCACGTCGGCGGCGGACTCCCGCTTGCCGATGCCCACCTCGGTCGGGCCCAGGTAGGTGACCCGTCCTCCCAGGGCGGCAACCCCCACCTCGAAGCTCATCTTGGTCCGCAGGCTGGGCTTCTCGAAGAGCAGGGCGACGTGGCGGCCGGCGAGCGGCTCGGACACGCGGCGCAGCCGCCGATCCCGGCGCAGCCACTCCGCGCGAAGCAGAAGGCGCTCGAGGCCGAGCGCCCCGGCATCGGCTCCGGAGAGGAAGTGCATGGGTCCCGCCGGCAGGCTCGCCTTCACCTGCGGCGACCGGATCACATCGAGCGGCACGGCCATCTCAGGCTGCCTTCGCGGCTTCGCGCAGCGCGGGCTCCAGGCGTTCGAGCACCTGGCGGACCTCGGTCGGCGAGATGGTGAGCGGAGGAACGAAGCGCAGGGTCGTCTCGCCGGTCGCGTTCACCAGCAGCCCGTGGCGGTCCCGCGCCGCGGCCATCGCGCCCTTTGCCCAGGGACCGGCGGTCTCCAGGGCGAGCATCAGCCCCGTACCCCGCACCTCCGTGGCCAGGCCCGCCTCCACGAACCCCGCCAGGCCCAGCGCCAGCTCCTCGCCGCGGACCCGGGCGTTGTCGATCAGGTGATCCTCGTCGAGGGCGGCCAGGGTCGCCAGGGCGGCGGCACAGGCCAGCGGGTTGCCGCCCAGCGTCGTCCCGTGGTCGCCGCGCTCGAACGCCGCCGCCGCTTCGGTGACGAGCACCGCACCGATGGGCATGCCGCCGCCCAGGCCCTTGGCCAGGGTCACCACGTCGGGCACCACCGGCGTCTGCTCGAACGCGAAGAACGAGCCGGTGCGACCCATGCCGGTCTGCACCTCGTCGAAGATGAGCAGCGCGCCGGTCGCGTCGCAGGCCTCGCGGGCGGCGACCAGGAACGCGTCCGTGGCGGGTCGGATCCCGCTCTCGCCCTGGATCGGCTCGAGGAGCACGGCGCAGGTCTTGCTGCGTGACCGCGGCGCGCAGCGCGTCGATGTCGTTGAACGGCACATGGCGGAACCCACCGGGGAGCGGCTCGAACGGCTCGCGGTACTTCGCCTGGCCGGTGGCCGCCAGGGCGCCCATGGTCCGGCCGTGGAACGAGCCCTCGGCGGCAACCACCTCGGTCGCGCCGCGGGCGTGTCCGTGGCGCCGCGCGAGCTTGAGCGCCGTCTCGTTGGCCTCCGCGCCGGAGTTCACGAAGAAGGCGCGGTCGAAGGCGCGAGCGCCGCACGAGCGCATCCGCCAGCTCGAGCTGCGGGAGCGTGTAGTACAGGTTCGAGACCTGGACCAGGCGTCGCGCCTGGCGCGAGATCGCATCGGCCACGATGGGGCTGGCGTGGCCCAGGATGGCGACCGCGATGCCGGCGACCATGTCCAGGTAGCGGTTTCCCGCGTCGTCGGTCACCCAGCAGCCGTCGCCGGAGACCAGGGTCAGCGGCTGGCGCGCGTAGACCTGGAGGTGGACGCGCGACTCGAGCTCGGGGGCGTTGATCCGACGGGGCACGTCCGTGAGACGCAGGACCATGGCCGTGTTCCACAGGTGCCGCGGCCGATCCGGCGCTCGATCGATGTCGAGCACCTCGGGCACGTCCTCCATGGGTTCCTGGATCCAGCCGAAGCGCGCGAAGTAGCCCGGGCTGGCGGTGATGACGTACAGCTCGCCGATGCCGGTCTCCCGCGCATGGGCCACGACGGCGCGGATCAACAGCTCGCCGAAGCCGTAGCCGTGCATGTCCGGGGAGCACCGAGAGCGAGCGGATCTCGCCGATCCCGGCGCCGAAGTCGCGGAGCGCGGCGACCCCCACCACGTCCGTGTCGCGCACGACCACGTGGAAGCGAGCCGATCTTGTCGGCGATCTCCTCGTGCGAGCGGGGGAGCAGGATCCCCTGCTGCGCGTAGCCGTCGATGATCCGCCAGATGGCGTCCACGTCCTCGGGGCGGGCATGACGCGCGTACGAGGCGCCCCCGGAGAACGAGGCAATGGTGCCGCCGTTGCGGAGGCCGCGGGACTGCGCGGTCATCGCGGGTCTCCCGCCGGGGCGGGCTCGGCGGTCCGGCGGACCGCGCCCAGCTCGTCGAGGAGCGACCCGTTCTGCACGGCCGATCCATGGATCGCGGACTGGGTGCGGACCGGCAGGCCCCAGAGCTGGATGAAGCCCACCGCCGCGGCCTGGTCGAAGCTGTCCTCCGCGCCGTACGTGGCGAGGTCGTGCCGGTAGAGCGAGTCCGGCGAGCTGCGGCCCACCACCGAGGCGCTGCCCGCGACCAGCCGCAGCCGGACCGTGCCGTTGACGTGGTCCTGGGTCCTTGCCACGAACCCGCGCAGCGCGGTCGCCAGCTCCCCGAACCAGACACCGTCGTAGGTCAGGGTCGCCAGCCGGTTGCCGACGTCGTGCTTGAAGGCGATCAGGTCGCGCGAGAGGACCATCTGCTCCAGCGCGGCGTGCGCGGTGTGCAGGAGGACGGCGGCCGGCGCCTCGTAGATCTCGCGGCTCTTGATCCCCACCAGGCGGTCCTCGACGTGGTCGATTCGCCCCACGCCGTTTGCGCCGCCAATGGCGTTGAGCCGCTCGATCAGGGTCACGCCGTCGAGCGGTTCGCCGTCGAGGGTGACCGGGACTCCCTGCTCGAAGCCGATGGCGATCTCGACCGGGCTGCGCGGCGCATCGGCGGGGTCCACCGTCCAGGCGAACGCGTCGGGGGGCGCGGCGACCCATGGGTCCTCCAGGACGCCCGCCTCGATTGATCGGCCCCACAGGTTGACGTCGATGCTGTAGGGCGAGCCGCTGCCGGCTCCGGCCTCGAGCGGGATGCCGCGGGCCTGCGCGTAGGCGAGCTCCTCGTCGCGGTTCATGCCCATCCCCTTGCGCATGGGTGCGATCACCGTCAGCGCGGGGTCCAGCGCGCCAATGGCCACGTCGAAGCGGACCTGGTCGTTGCCCTTCCCGGTGCAGCCGTGGGCCACCAGCGTGGCACCCGTCTCGTGCGCCGCCTCGACCAGGAGCCGTGCGATGAGCGGGCGGGCGAGCGCCGTGGCCAGCGGGATAGATGCCCTGGTAGATCGCGCCCGCCTGCAATGCGGGCCAGACGTACGACTCCACGAACGCGGCGCGCGCATCCACACCAATGGCGACCGATGCCCCCGCGGCCAGCGCGCGGGCGCTGATCGCCGGCAGGTCGGCACCGCCGCCGACGTCCGCGGTGAGGGCGACGACGTCGTAGCCGTCCGATTCCCGCAGCCAGGGGACGGCGACGGAGGTGTCCAGCCCGCCGGAGTAGGCGAGCACAACGCGTTCGTTCATGGGTTCCTCGCAAGCTGGGCGCTCGATGGCGGAGCCGATTCGGCACGAAGGGCGGTCATGTAGTCGCGGACGCGGGCCAGACCGGCCCGGCCGCGGCAGGCAACAAAGATGGTGTCGTCGCCGGCCACGGTCCCCACCACGTCGTCGTGGCGGGCGAGATCCAGCGAGGAGGCGATGGCGTTGGCGGCACCCGGCGTCGTTGCGCAGGATCGAGCAGCGGGGGCGCCGCGTCGATCTCCAGCGGAAGGTCCGCCAGGAGCCGTCGAAGGCGCGCCGCAGCGGCCAGCGCCGGGCCATCGGCGATGTCGTCGGGGAGCAGGTAGGCAGGACCGCCGCCGCGGCTCCCGCGCACCACGCCCAGGGCGGCGAGGTCGCGCGAGATGGTCGCCTGGTTGACCTCCACGCCACGCTCGCCGAGCGCCGCCTGCAGCGCGCGCTGGGAGCGAACGGGTCCCGAGGCCAACAGCTGACGGATCTGCTCCTGACGCTGGGCCGGACTGGTCATGCAACGCCTCCCGGGTACTTGGTGGGGTGATCGGTGGCAGCCGATCCGGCAGTGACGAGCGTTCCGGCCGTCTCCCCGCGCAGGGCGGCGAGCACGGCGTCGGGGTCGCGGCCGTCCACGATCCGGACCTCGCAGCCCGCGTGGGCCGCCTGCAGGGCCGCGCGCAGCTTGGGTCGCATCCCCGCGCTGGCGCCGCCATCGGCGAGGAGGCCCAGCGCGCCCGCCGTGTCGATCTGTTCGACCAGTGCGCCGTCGTTGAGGACGCCGGTGACATCGGTGCACAGGAGGAGCAGGCCGCCGCGGGCGGCGGCAATGGCGCCCGCGGCCGTGTCGGCATTGACGTTCATCACCTCACCCTGGCGCGACGCGGCCAGCGAGGCGACGACCGGCACCTGGCCCGCCGCGGCGAGGGCGGCGAGCAGGGCACCGTCCACCTCGCTCACCTCGCCCACCGCTCCGAGATTCGGATCGAGGAGTCGCGCGGTGAGCAGCCCGCCGTCGATGCCGGTCAGCCCCAGGGCGGGGACCCCCATCGTCCGCAGCCGCGCCACGAGCCGCGCGTTCACCAGCCCTCCCAGCACGGCGCAGGCGAGGTCCAGCGTCTCCGGGTCCGTCACGCGCAGCCCCTCGACGCGACGTGGCGTCATGCCCAGGCGAGCCGACCACGCGTCGAGCTCGCCGCCGCCGCCGTGGACCACGACCCAGCCCGGTTCTGCGAGGCGTCCC
This sequence comes from uncultured Chloroflexia bacterium, assembly GCA_963773405.1. Lineage (GTDB taxonomy): Bacteria > Chloroflexota > Limnocylindria > QHBO01 > QHBO01 > CAVXEH01. Next base: position 213,099 of record CAVZAQ010000005.1, read on the forward strand.
ACGAGCTCCACGCAGGCTGCGTGCTGAGCGCTGGTGCCGCCCAGCTTGATGGTGACCGGCCGTCCCTCCGATGCGTTCACGTGGAGTACTCGCTGTTGATGGCCACGTACTCGGCCGACAGGTCACAGCCCCACGCCACGCCGATGCCGTCGCCGACCCCGAGGTCGAGACGAATCGGCACCGCCGCAGCGCGGAGCGCCTCTCCCGCGACGGTGGCATCGAAGTCGCATGGTCCGCCGGCGTAGGTCAGCGCCGCGCCGATCCAGATTCGCATCCGCTCCGGATCGAGGGCTGCGCCGCTGCGCCCCGCGGCGGCGGCGATCCGGCCCCAGTTGGGGTCCGCGCCATGGACCGCGGTCTTGACCAGGCTCGATGCTGCGATGGTTCGTGCGGCCAGGCGCGCCTCCGCGTCGCTCGCCGCTCCGCCCACGGTCACGTCGATGCGGCGGGTGGCTCCCTCGCCGTCGGCCGCGATCTGCCGGGCCAGGCTGCGCAGACCGCCTCGAGCGCCGCGGCCAGTGCGTCAAGCCGCGGCCCGCCGGCGACCGCTTCGCCGCCGGCCGCGCCCGAGGCGAGGATGAAGAGGGTGTCGTTGGTGGAGGTGTCGCCGTCGACGCTGACCTGGTTGAAGGTGCGCTCGACGATGGGCGCGGCGATGGCGTGGAGCTTCGCGGGCTCCACGTGCGCGTCGGTGGTCACCACCGCGAGCATGGTGGCCATCCCCGGATGGATCATCCCGGAGCCCTTGGCCATGCCGCCAACCGTGAAGGTGTCGCCGCCGTCGGGGCGGACCGATGCCGCCGCCTGCTTGGGACGGGTGTCGGTGGTCATGATCGCCCGCGCTGCCGCCGTTCCCGCCTCCGGCGTGGGCGCCAGAACCAGGTCCGCCGCCGCGTGCGCCACCCGTTCCGCGGGGAGCGCCGAGCCGATCAGCCCGGTGGATGCCGGGAGAACCTGGGTCGCGGGACAGCCCAGCCGCGCGGCGACCGCCGCGACGACCTGCTGCGCCGCCCGCACGCCCGCCTCGCCCGTCCCGGCGTTGGCGCACCCGGCGTTGATGACCGCTGCCCGGGCGTGGCCGCCGCTCGCAGCGAGCGCGTCGGAGGCGATCTGCACCGGGGCAGCCCGGAACCGGTTGCGGGTGAAGAACCCCGCTGCCGCCGCGGGCGCGTCGGCCACGACCAGCGCCACGTCGTCTGCGCCGCTGCGCTCCCGCAGCCCGGCGGAGGAGGAGCCGGCGCGGAAGCCGCGCGGGGCGAGGATGCCGCCCGCGATCACGGTGACCTGGTTGCTCATGGCGCCACCCCGAGCCCGTCAAGGCCGCCCGTCTCCGGCAGCCGCAGCGCCACGTTCATGTTCTGGATCGCCTGCCCCGCGGCTCCCTTGCCCAGGTTGTCGATGGCGCAGGTCACCACCGCCCGCGACGGCCCGCTCCGCGACGCAAAGAGATACGCGTGGTTCGAGCCGGTCGCCAGCTTGGTGGCCGGGGGTGTGTCGAGCACGTGGACGAACGGCTCGCCCGGATAGGCGTCATGGAGGACGGCCTGCACCGCGGGGGAATCGAGATCATCGGTGAGGTGCAGGTAGCACGTCGCCAGCAGACCGCGCGCCATGGGAACCAGGTGCGGGACGAACGTGACGCTCGGGAGCGTGGCGCCGGCATCGGCCAGGCCCTGCTCGATCTCCGGCTGGTGCCGATGACCGTCGAGCCCGTAGGCGCTGACCGATGCGTCGAGCTCGCTGAAGCCGTAGGCGCGCGCCGCGGTCCGGCCCGCGCCGCTGACCCCGGACTTGGCGTCGATCACGACCTCGCCGGCGAGCAGCCCCGCGGCGGCAAACGGAGCCAGGGCCAGCAGCGCCGCGGTGGGGTAGCAGCCGGGATTCGCGATGAGCCGGGCTCCCGGCAGCCGGTCGCGCACGCGCTCGGTGAGTCCGTAGACGGCCTGCTCAACGAGGTGCGGGGGTCGCGGAGTGCCGCCGTACCATGCGTCGTGGACGGCCTCGTCGCGCAGGCGGAAGTCGGCGCCGATGTCGATCACCGTCACGCCACCCTCGACCAGCGTCGCCGCCGCGGTCGTGGCGGCGCCCGACGGGAGCGCCAGGAACACGACGTCGACCGTGGCGGCGTCGGGCAGGCCCGCGCGCAGCGTGAGGCCCAGCGGCGCCAGGTGCGGGAACTCCGCGGCCAGCGGCGTTCCCTCCCGGTCCCGGGCGTGAACCGAGACGATGGTCACCTCCGGGTGACCCGCCAGGAGCCTGATCAGCTCGCCGCCGGCGTACCCGGTGGCACCCACCACCGACGCCCGAACGGTCGTTCCCGCGCTCACTGCGCCTGCCCGCCGGGGAGTCGCTCCCGCGCCGCGGCCAGCGCGGCGGCGACCTGCCCGGGCGCCGTGCCGCCGGGAAGGTCCGGTGCGGCCAGCGCCTGCTCGAGGGTCGGCACCGGGTCTGGATCGTGTGCGAGCTCGGGGAGCGCCTGGGAGAGAACGGCACTCGGCAGGGCGCCCAGCTCGACGCCAGCTTCCTGTGCGCGGGCCACGAGCGCGCCGACGCGGTGATGCGCGGCCCGGAACGGGACGCCGGCAGCAACCAGCCGCTCCGCCAGCGCCGTGGCCACCAGGTGGCCGCCGCGGGCGGCGCGGCCCATGGCGGCGTGATCGAAGGTCGCGGTACCCACCACGCCGTCCATGACCCGCAGGCAGATCGCGAGCGACCCCGCCGCGTCGAGCATGGCGCTGCGCGTCTCCTGGAGGTCGCGGTGATAGGCAAGCGGCAGGCCCCGCGGGACCGCCAGGACCACGGCGAGGTCGGCCTGCACGCGCGCCGCGCGGCCCCGGACCAGCTCGCAGCTGTCTGGGTTTCGCTTGTTCGGCAGCATGGAGCTCCCTGACACGTACCCATCCCCGAGACGCACCCACCCGACCGATGGCGTCGACCACGCGGCGAGCTCGGCGGCGAGGCGGGAGAGGTGCCCGGCGCAGATTGCGCACGCGGCCGCCAGCTCCGCGGCGTAGTCGCGATCCGCCACTGCGTCGATCGAGTTGGCGGTGATCCCCGAGAAGCCGAGGGCAGCTGCGATCCGCTCGCGGTCGAGCGGCAGCCCTGATCCGGCGACCGCGCCGGATCCCGCGGGGCAGCGATCCGCTCGGGCAGCGGCATCGGCCAGGCGCCCCCTGTCGCGTCCGAGCATCTCGACCCAGGCGAGCAGCTCGTGGGCCAGCAGCACTGGCTGTGCAGGCTGTGCATGGGTGAGCGCCGGTATCACCGCGCCGGCGTCGAATGCCTCGCCGGCACGCGCCACGAGGGTTGCCTGCAGCGACGCGATGGCGGTGTCCAGGCTGGCGATTGTGGCGAGCATCCAGCGTCGCTCGTCGGTCACCACCTCCTCGTTGCGGCTCCGGCCCGCCTGGAGCTGGCCCGCGATCGTCTCGCCCACGCGCTCCGCCAGCGCCGCCTCCACGTTCATGTGCACGTCCTCGTGCTCGGTCCGCCAGACGAAGGTGCCATCGGCCAGCTCGCGCCCCACCTGCAGCAGCGCGTCGCGCGCCCGGGCAGCCGCGGCCGCGTCCAACAGGCCCAGGCGCTCCAGCTCACCGAGGTGAACGAGCGATGCGGCGACGTCATGCTCCGCGAGGGGTGCGTCCTCGGCGGCGGTGCCACCCAGCTCGAGCAGCGGATCGCTCAGGCGTGCGGTGGCCACGCCCGCCCAGCGGGGGAGGGGCGCAGCGGGGGTCGCGGGCGGTCGCGTCTGGTCGGTCATGAAGGCATGAATTATGCATACGAGCGCATGGTCATGCAATTGGGAGGATTCCACCCGGTGGCCGCCGCGCCGGACCGGAGCGTGGCAAGGTTGGCATTCCTTCACCCGACATTACCGGTAGATTCAGATGCGGGCATCACCGTCGCGGGATGGCGTTGGATGCGTGGAGGTCGGCGGCGCTCGGGCGCTGCGCGACATCTGCTGCGAGCGACGGCGCATCCACCCCGCTCAACCGCGAGAGAATGAGCGCGTCAGGTCCAGCGGGTCCCGACGCGTCAGCCCCGCCACCGAGAGTGCCAACCGACCGTGAACGAGCCTGCGAGGCACCCGGATCGCCCGTCACCGGACCCGGCCGCGGCGACCCGCGAGAGCGAGGCGCCGAAGGGCGACCCGTCGGCGGAGAACGACGCAGCCGGTCCCACCGCTCAGGTGGTCATCACCGCGAGCCTGATCCTGCTCGTCGGGAACTTCGCCAGCAGGGTCCTGGGCTGGCTGCGGCTGGCAGTGATCGGTGCGCAGTTCGGCCCGGGGCGGGAGCTCGACGCCTACTTCGCGGCGTTCCGCATCCCGGATGCTCTCTTCCAGCTGGTCGTGGCCGGCACCCTCTTCACCGCCTTCATCCCGGTCTTCGTCAGCTATCGGGCACGGCAGGACGAGGCGGAGGCCTGGCGGGTCGCGAGCAGCGTCGTGAACCTCCTCGTCCTCTCCCTCGCGCTCCTCTCGCTGTTGATGGCGCTCTTCGCGCCGCTCTTCGTGCCGCTGGTGGCGCCGGGGTTCGACGCCCCGACCACCGAGCTGACCGTGCGCCTGACACGGCTGATGCTGCTGAGCCCGTTCTTCATCGGCATCGGCGCGGTGGTGAGCGCGATCCTCAACGGGTACGACGAGTTCGCGGTTCCCTCGCTGGCACCGCTGGTCTACAACCTGATGATCATCGCGGCGGCGGTCTTCCTGGCGCCGATCCTGGGCATCGAGGCGCTCGCAATCGGCGTGGCGGTGGGTGCGCTGGGCCACTTCCTGGTCCAGCTGCCGCGACTCCTCAAGGTGGCCGGCCGGTACGAGCTGATCATCAACCTGCGCCATCCCGGGGTGCTGGAGGTCGGTCGGCTCATGGCACCCCGGACGCTGGGACTGGCCGCGACGCAGGCCAACTTCGTGATCAGCACCATCCTGGCCAGCTCGCTCCCGATCGGCAGCGTGACGAACTTCAACTATGCATTCCAGCTCTCACAGGTGCCGGTGGCCCTGGTGGGGGTGAGCATCGCCGTGGCACTCTTCCCGACCCTGTCCCGCACCGCCGCCATGGGCCGCCTCGACGAGGTGCGCCGGCAGGTGGCGACCAGCCTGCGAATCATGTTCTTCGTGGCGGCGCCGCTCACGGCGATCCTGATCGTCCTGCGCGAGCCGACCACGGCGGTCTTCTACCAGTACGGGGCGTTCGGCGCCCAGGCGATCTCGGCGACTGCGGACGCGCTCATGTTCTTCAGCCTGGCGCTCATCGCGCACAGCTGGGTCCAGGTCGTGGCGCGGGCCTTCTACGCACTCCACGACAGCACGACACCGGTTATCTGGGCCGTGGTGGCGGTGGTCGTCAACGTGGGCCTCATGCTCTGGTTGGTGGGGCCAATGGGTATCTCGGGCCTCGCTCTCGCTCTCTCCCTGAGCTCGGTGGTCGAGGTGATGGGGCTGCTCTGGGTGCTGCACCGTCGACTGGGAGCCATCGAGCTCGGCTCCATTGCACGGGGTGCGGGTCTGGCGACGCTCGCCGCCGGGGTTGGCGCCGCGGTGATGTTCGCGGGGCTGCAGGCGGTCGGTACCGCCGCGCCAGCGCTGCTCCAGGGTGGGCTCACCCGGATCGTGGTGCTCGCGGTGCTCGCGAGCGCGGGGATCGGCACCTACCTGGCCTCAGCCTGGGTGCTCAGGCTCGATGAGCTGCCACGGACCTGGCAGCTCATCCAGAGGCGGCGACGCCGCAGCTGAGCGCCGCCCGCGTCGCTCACGCGCTGCATCGCGCGAGGTGGGCTGATGTGCGGCATCGCCGGCTTCGTGGGCGCTCCGTCCCCCGAGCTGATCGAAGCGCTCTCCTGCTCCATGCTTCATCGCGGGCCCGACGACCACGGCGAGGTGACAGACGCATGGGCAACCATCGCAGCCCGGCGCCTGGCGATCATCGATGTCGCCGGCGGGCACCAGCCGATGACGACCGCCCGGGGCCGTCTGCACATTGCCTACAACGGCGAGGTGTACAACTTCCGTGAGCTGCGCGACGAGCTTCGCTCGCGGGGTGCCGTCTTCGAGACAGACGCCGATACCGAGGTCGTCCTGAAGGCGTACGAGCTCGACGGGCCGGCGTCGTTTCGACGGCTGAATGGCATGTTCGCCTTCGCCCTGCTCGACCTGCGCGGGGCGGAGCCGGAGCTGGTGCTGGTTCGCGATCAGTTCGGCATCAAGCCGCTCTACCACGCGACCGTCGGCGATCGGCTCGTCTTCACCTCGGAGATCAAGAGCCTGGTTGCGGCTCGGGGTTTCCGCACGCTCCCGAACGAGACGGCAATAGGCGAGTACCTGCGTGATGGACTGCATGACCACGGAGATCAGACGTTCTTCTCCGGGGTCGCGACGCTCCCGGCGGGACACTACCTCGTCATCCGGCCGGGAGGCATGGTCCAGCAGCGCTACTGGGAGCCCCGACTGTCCGAGGATGGCGACCCAAGCCCGGAGCGTTTGTGGTCCCTCTTCCGGCGTGCCGTTGAGCGGCGGGTTGTCGCTGAAGTGCCCGTCGGCTCGTGCCTCTCGGGCGGACTCGACTCGTCCTCGATCGTGTGCGCGATCAGTGAGCTGCTCGAAGAGCGTTCGCCGGATGCGGCCTCCGTCGGTGACCGGCTGAAGACCTTCTCCGCGGTCTACCCGGGCGACCCCATTGACGAACGGGAATGGATCGACACGGTCGTGGCTGCGACCAACGCGGAGCCGCACTACACCGAACCCAGCGCCCCAGGGCTGATGTCGGAGCTTGGCGACTTCGTGTGGACTCTCGACGAACCGGTCGTCAGCAGCGGACCGTACGCACAGCGGGCGGTCATGCAGCTGGCCCGCGGCACCGTGAAGGTGCTGCTGGATGGTCAGGGGGGCGACGAGCTGCTGGGGGGCTACACGCCGTATCGGTTCGTCTACCTGCGGCAGCTGCTGCGTGAGCGGCGCGTGCTCAGCCTGCTCCGCCAGGGGCTCGGATGGCTGGAGCTGCGAGCCCTGCTGCACCGGTATGTGCGTCCGCTGGGGCAGGCGCGCGTCGAGCCCATGCGGTACCTCCGGGGCCAAGTCGCCGGCCCGCAGCCGGTGCGCCGGGACCGCAGGGTGGCGGACGACCTCAAGCGCAGGCTCGTCCAGGATCTGACCACCTACAGTCTGCCGTCGTTGCTCCGCTACGAGGACCGCAACTCGATGGCCGAATCGATCGAGTCGCGCGTCCCGTTCCTCGATCTCGAGCTGGTCGAGCACGTGCTCTCCCTGCCGAGCGATGCGCTCATGCGTGGGCGCCTCAGCCGGGCGGTCTTCCGGGATGCCATCAAGGGCCACGTGCCGGACCAGATTCGGACGCGACGGAAGAAGATTGGCTTCACGACCCCTGAGATGCGCTGGCTGCGCCGGGAGCGAGCTGCGGTGATGGGCGTGCTGCGCTCTCCGAGCTTCCTGGCCCGCCCGTATTGGGATGGTCCAATGATCGCGGACGCGTTCACGGCCATGTGCGACGGCCGCGTGGAGGAGTCGCTCTTCTTCTGGCGGGTGCTGAACCTGGAGGTCTGGCTGCGTGTCTACTTCGACCGCCCGCCGGGCGATGCAGTTCGTGCACCCGGCCGTGCCTGGGAGCGCATCGGGGACAACCGGGCAGCTGCCCTGCTCGGGACGCCAGCAGCCGCCGCGGCGGTCGCATCGCAGCCGGTGCGACCCGGGCGGCACATCTTCGCGGCGACGTCGGACGGTTCTGTCTTTGCTCGAATCGAAACCTCCGCGGAGCCCGGCGAGCTGCTCGAACGCGTTCGGACCGGAGACCTGGTGGCTGTCGCGGTAGACCTCGATGACCCGCACCCGCGAGAGACCGCCGCCGGCCTGCACGCGGCGCTTGGCGGCGACGCGCTCGGGGTGATCGCCGTCCATCGGTCCGCATCAGGGTCAACCGTCGTCGCCTCGGCCGGCGCGGTCGCTGATCCACACGTGGAAGAGCTCCTCGAGGACGATCCTCTCGCGCCAATCGAAGGTCAGGCGCAGCACTTGATTCTGATCCGGGCCGTGGGACGTCTGGAGCTGGGCGACAGCGATGTTCGAGAGCGGATCCTGGGAGCGAATCTGCTCGAGCGGCGGGCCGCGGAGGGCTGACACCGGGCGGCGCCCGTTGCACCCTGGCACGCCGCCGTTCAGGGACGCGTTGGCGGTACGGAGACGAGCTCCTGGTAGCTGGGGTGGCGGCGGATGTAGGCGGCAATGAAAGGGCACTTCGGGGTGACCTGCAGGCCCCGCGCCCGGACGTCGTCGAGCGCCTCGCGCGCGAGGTGGGAGCCGACTCCCTGACCCTCGAAGTCGTCGTCGATCTCGGTGTGGAAGAAGATGAGACGGTCGCCCGCCTGCCGGTATTCGGCCTTGCCCGCCAGTCGGTCGCCAACCCAGACTTCGTATCGGCGCTCATCAGGGTTGTTCACGACGCGTGGCGTCGGTATCGCCGACGGATCGTCCGTCACGGCATGCTCCGCCGGAGGAATCGATCAAGCAGCTCGGCGAGGTCGGTGGCGGCCTCCTCGCGAAGTTGGTACTGCGAGAACCCGGTGCCTACCTGGACCGGCCGGATGAGCCCCGCGCCCTGGAGGATTCCCAGGTGATGGCGCAGGGTGGAGCGGGCCAGACCCAGCTCGGATGCGATCTCCTTCACCGCCATGTCGCGCTCTCGCAGCACGCCCAGGATCTCCAGGCGGCCGCGATCGCCCAGCGCCTGGGCCAGCTTGACGAGACGCTCCGGTGGTCCCGGGTCGACGGCCTCGGCTGACCGGTCGGGGACCGGGTAGAGGAAGAGCATCTGGTCCGCATGCTCGATGAAGTAGACGAAGGGTCGGATGATGAACGACGGGACGAGAACCACCCCAGCCACGTCGCCGGTCGGCGTGTAGCCGGTATCCAGCGCGGATCGGATCAGGTCCGGCGCCGAGAGGGTCTCGGCGTCCGCTCGCTTCGCCGCGGCATCAGCCTCCAGCGCCGGCATCACCGGGTCGCGATAGCCGGCAAAGACGTCGCGCTCCCAGGCGCGCAGGACGGAGACCAGCTCGCCGCGGGTCTCGGTGGGCTCACGGCGAAAGAGCTGGCGCAGCCCGGCCTGCCACGGCGCCTCATCGGGCCAGGCGAGGCGCATGAAATCGCGCTGAGCGGTGGCGTTCCCGGCGGCGGCCTCCTCGATGCGCTCGATGCCCACCGCTCGCTGGACGGGCCTGCTCCGGCGTCCGAGCAGCGCGAGTCGCAGCTCGGCCGGGTCCATTGCCTCGAGCTGCTCCAGGAAGCGGGCGACCTCGAACGGCGGGCCGCCGTCGAGCGCCAGACCAAGGACGTGGTCCCAGACCATGAGCGACGCACCCGCGAACGCGCGGATCCGGGCGGTGGTCTCGGGAGCCTCGGCCGACACCCGGTCGAACCAGGAACGCCCGACGTCGTAGTAGGGGTGGTGGCTGCGGTGGAGGAGCGCCCACAACGTCGCAAGCAGCTCGAATGATGCCCCGGATTCGATGCGCACCGGGAGCACGCGCGGCGTTCCGGGGGGTGCGGCGGGATTGGTGACCAGCTCCACGAGCAGGAACGATAGCCGATACCGGTTCCACGTGCTGGGCAATGGCGACTTTTCTCGCCACGCGGTTATGCAGATGAACTTCGCGCGAATCGGATGGGTAGGGTAGGCAAACGGGGTGCACCCGGGCCTTGCCCGAAGACAGAACTCTCACCGGACCGCAAGAAGGAGCAACCGTGAGACGACTCATGGGAACTGCCTTGAGCCTGGCGCTTCTGCTCGCCGCGTGCGGCGGACAGGGAAGCTCCACCGGGCCAAGCGCATCCAATCAGCCCTCCACGCCGGCCCTGGCCGACAACCAGACCATGCGGGCTGACCTCGGTACCGAGCCACCCAGCCAGGACCCGACCCAGGCGACCGACAGCGCCTCGATCGCGGTCCTGCGCCAGACGACCGCCACGCTCGTCTTCTACGACGAGCAGCTCAACGTCATCCCGTGGCTGGCCTCCAGCTGGGACATCAGCCCCGACGGGACCGTCATCACCTTCCACCTGCGAGACAACATCAAGTACTCCAACGGCGATCCGATCGTCGCTGGTGACTTCGTCTTCAGCTGGCAGCGCCTGATCGACCCGCGCAACGCCGCGGGCTACAGCTACATCATGGCCGACGTCGACGGGCGGCAGCGAGCTGCTGGGCGTGGACGTCAAGACCACCTCGGATGCCGACATCAACGCCATGCTCGACAAGTTCGGCGTCTCGGCACCCGACGACAAGACCTTCGTGGTCAAGCTGGCGCATCCCGCCGCCTACTTCGTCTACATCGCGACCCTCTACGGCACCGTGCCGCTCGAGAAGAAGTGGGTCGAGACCAAGGACTTCACCGAAGCGGCCAACTGGGTCGGCTCGGGCCCGATGACGATGACGGAGTGGACGCACAACTCGAAGATCGTCCTCAAGCCCAATCCCAACTGGAACCCTGCCATTGGCGACAAGCTGGGTGTGGGCGCTCCGACGATTGCCGAGATCGACTACACCATGATCACGGATCCGACCGCCGTCCTCGCGGCGTACGAGGCCGATGAGGAGGACACCGCCCTGGTGCCTTCCCAGGAGGTCTCCCGCATCCAGGACGACGCGACGCTGAGCCAGCAGGTCGTCTCGGGGGCGACCCTGTCGATCACCTACTTCGGCTTCGACGTCAAGCAGGCCAAGAGCCCGTTCACCAAGAGCGTGAAGCTGCGGCAGGCCTTCAACGAGGCGATCGACAAGAAGACCATGATGGCGACCGCCTTTGCGGGCATCGGCGTCGTGTCGGACAGCATGGTGCCGCCGGGCATGCCGGGCCACCAGGACACGGTCTTCTATCCGTTCGACCTGGCCAAGGCCAAGACTGACTTCGATGCGGGCCTGAAGGAAGCGCGGCGTTGCAAGCGCCAGCGACCTCAAGCTGCAGATCGGGTACAACACCGGCGCCAACTGGGAGAACAAGGTCGCCTTCATGACCGAGGCCTGGCGGACCGCCTTCGGCGTCACCGTCGAGCCCGTCGGCCTGGAGTGGGGCTCCTACCTGGATCGGCTGGGAAGCGATCCGTTCAGCATCTTCCGTCTCGGATGGGGCGCGGACTACCCGCACCCGAACAACTTCCTGACGGACCTGTTCACCTGCACCTCGGCGAACAACTACATGGGCTACTGCAACAAGGACCTGGACGCTTTGCTCGGCCAGGCCGCCCAGAAGTCCACGCTCGAGGAGCAGATCCCGCTCTACAACCAGGCGCAGGAGATGGTCATGGCCGATGCCCCGATCATCCCCGTCCGCTTCGGACAGCGCTTCACCGTGGTCAAGCCGTGGGTCCAGAACCTGCGACCGACCGCCCAGGACAACCAGAACACCGGGGACAACTTCTACGCTTGGGTCACCATCGCGGCCCATTAGCGTCGAGGCTGCCCTCGGCCATTCGAGGAGGGGGACCGGAATCCGACGGCCGGTCCCCCTTACCCCTTTCCTCACCCGCAAAGCGGCCGCGCGGTACCACGGCACCGGTCGCCAAGGAGGTCCACAGTCGCAATGGCCAGCCAGCCGAGAGATCCGAGCGCCCAGTACGGGACCGTTGACTTCTACTTCGCCGCAACCCTCCTTTCCCTGGGGATGGAGCTCGTCGAGGTGGATCGATCCGACCCATGGCGGGCCCGGTTCACGTTCCACGACGACTCGCGACGGCGCGAATGGACCCGGGACTACTTCGCCGGACGTCTGCGCCTCGATCCCCTCGTCCTCTTCCACTCGTCTCGCGCACTGAAGCGCGCGGTCCACCAGGACGGCGGGGCACTGACCGACCTGTCGGTCACGCGGCACCCGTCTCGCTCCGGCGACATCGTCCGCCTCCAGACGGGGGCCTGAGCCGGCCCGGGCGTGGGGCACGGAACCGCGGGACTTTCGGCAGGTTGCGGGCCTACGAGCGCTCGGGCATGCTCCGCAAATGCAGCAACGCTCCACATGGCGGCAGGTTGCCCTGGTCGCCGCGATCGTCGGTGCCGGCATATCGGTCTACCTCCTCGTGGAATACCTCGGCGGGAGCGGCGGCATCTGCCTGACGGGCGGCGGCTGTGACGCGGTGCGCCTGAGCGCGTACGCCTATCCGCTGGGCATTCCCATGCCGCTCTTTGGCCTGGTCTTCTACCTCGCCGCTGCCTGGACCGCCTGGCGCACGGTCGACCCGGCACCCATCCTCGGCGTGCCGCCGCGAGCCGCCCTCCTGCTGCTCGGCGTGGTGGGCGTGGCGGTCTCCGCGTTCCTCACCGGAGTCGAGGCGTTCGTCCTCCACTCGTTCTGCACCTGGTGCCTTGCGCAGGCCGGGGCCAGCCTCGTGCTCTTCGCGGCGGCGCTCGCGGTCTGGACCGGACGTGCCGACGCCGTGCGCGGCCTCGGCGGAGGGATCCCGCCGCGTCCAGCGCCGCGTGGCCCGTGAGATCGACACCCAGCGCGCCTCGTTGCGACGCAGCGCCCTGTATGCCTCGTCTGCGATGGTGATCCTGGTCGCGGGCCTGCTCCTGGGCACCGCGGTCGGACAGGCTCCCACGACTCTCCCCAGCGCGTCGGGAGGCGCCAGCCTGGCGCCGGGGTCGGCCCCCAGCGAGGGAACCGGGGCCGTGACGGTCGTCGAGTTCTCCGACTTCCAGTGCCCGGCCTGCGCCGCCGTCTCGCCGGAGCTCCAGCAGCTCGTGGACGAAGGATCCATCACCCTCGTCTACCGCTACTTCCCGCTGCCGCAGCACCAGAACGCCGTTCTCGCCGCGCGGGCGGCGGCCGCGGCGCAGATCCAGGGCAAGTTCTGGCCGATGCATGACAGCCTGTTCAGCACGCAGACCGCATGGGAGAACCTGTCCAACGACCAGGCCCTGGCGTACTTCACGAACCTGGCGAGCAGCGCCGGCCTGGACGTTGCCACGTGGACGTCCGACGTCACCGGTTCGGCGGCGCGCAACGCGGTCCAGGCCGACTATGACGAGGCGGGAACGCTGCAGCTCCCCGGCACGCCGTCGATCTTCATCAATGGCCAGCCGTATACCGGCTCGCTCTCGCTCGACGCGCTTCGTTCCGCCGTCGTGGCCGCCGCGGGCTGAGGCCCGGTCTCAGGACGCGGGCGCGATGCGTTCCGCGAGCCAGGCGATGGCCTGCGGGTAGCGCCACTCGATCCCCGAGTGGGTTCCCTCGAACAGCTCGAAGCGGACCACCGGCTCGCCCACGCCGATCCGCTCGAGCTCGCGACGGAAGGCCTGCGCTCCCAGGTCCAGGAAGTAGTCGTCCGACCGGCCGGCATCGATCCAGATACCGCGCATCGAGCGCAGCGCCTCGGCGTGCCGCTCGACCATCCGCACCGGGTCCCAGGCGAGGAACCGCTCCCACACCTCGGGGAGCAGCCGGCCGTCGTCGAGGTCGACCGGCAGATGCACGGTCGCGTCGGCATCGGCCGCGTAGCAGGCGGACATGGCGTAGATGTTCAGGACCGTCCAGTCGCTGCCGTCCATGCGATCGGGGTGCTCGCGGAGGGCGGTCAGGAAGCGATCCGGGCTGGCCTCGTATCGGTCGCGCAGCACGCGCACCGCGGTGCGCGCATCGGGCAGGTAGCAGTGCTCGAAGAGCGCGTCCCCGGCGTGGGTCGCGAAGGCTGAGAAGAGGTCCGGTCGCAGCATGGGCGTGACCATCGCGCCGTACCCGCCGCTGCTCTTGCCGGCGATGGCGCGATGGGCTCGATCAGCCAGGGTTCGGTACGTGGCGTCCACGAAGGGCACCACCTCGTCGCACAGGTAGGTGTGGTAGCGCCCCGTGGCCGGCGAGTCCAGGAACTGGGATCCGCCCAGGCTGGTCCAGGCATCGACGTAGACGAGGATCGCCGCCGGGACGTCACCGCGCACGAAGACGGCGTCCGCCGCCTCGACCGGATTCGGCTTGAACGGCTGCCGGTTGCGCCACATGTCGCCCTGCCCGGTGAACCCCTGGATGCGGTAGATCACCGGGTACCGTCGCTCGTGCTCGTCTTCGTACCCGGGTGGTGTCCAGACCCAGACGGGACGCCGGTGCGGATCGCCGAGGGCGTTTCCGGTCAGCGCCTGGCTGTCGAGCATGTGCTCGACGAGGCGCCCCGCCATGGGATACGACCAGGGCCGCACGCCTAGGTCGTCTCTCCGGCGATCTCGACCCGGCGCATCCGTCGCGTGGCGATGACGAGCGCAAGGGCGGTCACCACGATCGCCACCACCGTCGCGGTCCCGATGGGCAGTTCGGCCTGAAGACGTTGGCGGGCGGATTCGCGAAGGCCTGCGCGAAGGCCAGCGTCTGCTCGCGCACCGAGAGGGTCCGGGTCCCGGCGAAGAGACCGGCCAGGAAGCCCTCCCAGACGAGGACGTAGGCGAGACCGAAGATGAAGGCCCGACCCGTCACCAGGCTGAGCGCGACGAAGATCGAGCAGTAGATCGCGGAGCCGATGGCCCCCGCCGCGGCAAACCCGAGCGCCATGCCGAGCGATCCGTCGCCACCCGCGAGGAGGCCGCCGAGCAGCAGCGGGACGCTCGTCAGCAGGACGCTGCAGCCAACGGCGATCACCAGCTTGGTGACGAGCACGGTGGTGCGCGAGATGGGCTTGGCCAGGATGTAGATCGCGGTCCCGTCGTCGAGCTCGGCGCCCATGGTGCCGGTGCCGAAGATGAGCGCGACCAGCGGCATCAGGACCGCGATCCCCATGTCGCTCAGGAGGTGCGCGGTGAAGTCCGGCTCCGGCCCGGTGCTCGAGACGCGCTTGACGAGGGCCACCACGAGGAGGATGGCGCCCAGCAGGACGAGCAGCAGCGTCCGCCGCCGGCTGAGGAGCTGGCGGACGGTGATCGAGGCAATGACCGGGTTGATGATCATCGGCGCACCAGGTAGCTGAAGACCGACTCGAGCGACTCGTCGGTGGGAAGCAGCTCGTAGATCGTCACACCGGCACGGCGTGCCGCGCCCGCGACCGCGCGGCTGAAGGCGCCGAAGTCGCTGGTCCGCACCGTGACCAACCCGTCGTCGAGGCTCACCCCGGTCACCGCCACCTCGTCGAGCAGGGCGGAGGCCAGGCGGCGGTCGTCCGAGGAGCGAGCCGTGAAGGTGTGGGGGCGGTCGGTCATGAGGCGGCGAATGGCCCGGAAGTCGCCCGAGGCGGCCAGGCGACCCGCGACGACCACCAGGACCCGGTCGGCGACGCGCTCCACCTCCTCGAGGATGTGGCTCGAGAAGAGGATCGTGCGCCCCCGGGCGGCGAGCTGTCGCAGCAGCTCCATGGTGTGCAGCCGCTGCCGCGGATCCATCCCGTTGAACGGCTCGTCGAGCAGCAGAATCTCGGGGTCGTGGACGAGCGCGGCCGCCACCTTGGCACGCTGGCGCATCCCCTTCGAGTAGGTCCCCAGGGTCCGATCCTGGCTCTGGGCGAGGTCCACGGCGTCGATCGCGCGGGCGGTGGCGGCGACCGGATCGGGGACCCGCTGCAGGCGCGCGTTGGCTTCGACGAACTCGCGACCGGTGAGGAACGGATAGACGGCCTCGTGCTCGGGGACGAGGCCGATGTCGGCATAGACCGCGGAATTGCCGAACGCGGCGCGGCCCTTCACCGTCACGCTTCCGGCGGACGGCGCCAGGAAGCCGGCGATCAGGTGCAGGAGCGTGCTCTTGCCCGCGCCGTTCGGCCCCAGCAGCCCGGTCACGCCGGCCTCGAGGCGGAAGGTGACCTCGTTCACGGCGACCACGTTGCCGTACCAGCGCGAGACGGCGTCGACCTCGACCGCCGCGGGTGCGCCGACCGGCGCCGCGGAGGCTGGCAGATCGGGCATGAGCATACCGGGCTGGGTCATGCCTGGATCCGCAGGTAGCGCCACAGGTAGACGCCGATGCCCACCAGCACGACCGCCGCCGCCGCCCCGAGGTAGGCGGCCGGGTCCAGCTGAGCGACCGCCACGGGACCGTTCGCACGGCCGCCGAAGAGCGCGTGCCGCACGCCCTCGCCGATGGCGTTCACCTGGAGGAGCACCGGCCAGTCGCCGGTGCCTGCGCGGCGCAGCAGCGCCTGGAGGGCGGAGCCAACCAGGAACACCGCCACGATGGCCGCCGTGGCGTAGGCGCGCCGCGGCGTGAACGCGGAGATCGACATCCCGATCGCCGCGAAGAGGAGTGCGTAGACGACCCCGGACCCGACGATCTCGGGCAGGTACCCCAGCTGGTCGCGGAAACCGGCGAACAGGTCCACCGCGACGAAGGTCTGCCCCAGGAACAGGATCAGCATGGGTACCACGGTGATCACCAGCAGCCCGGCAACGATGGCCGCGAGCTTCGCGAGCGCGTAGTCGATTCGCTCGAGGGCGTGGGCGAAGTAGAGGGTCAGGACGTGGTTGCGCTGGTCGCCGCCCAGGAGCTCGGGGGCCTGCGCGGCCAGGAAGATCACCGAGAGGATGCTCGACTGCCACAGGTAGTTGTCGTAGGTGACGCCGACCTGCGAGGCGACCGGACCGGCGGTCGCGCTGATGGCGCTCTGCACGACCGCGGGGAACGAGGCGAAGGCCAGCGCACCGAACGGGACGATCTTCGCCCGTCCACTGCGGCCCAGGCCGAACACGGCGCGCAGGCTGGCGACGAAGAGCGCCCAGACCGCCGCGCGGCGCCCGAGCCGCGGTCCGTCGTAGCGGCGATAGCCGATGTCATAGATGGCACCGGCATTCGCGTCGGGTGCGGCCATCTGGCCTCCCGGCACCGGCTCAGGCTGCGTCATGGGTTGCCTCGGTGCTCGCGTCGTCGCGGAAGAGGTCCTCCAGGCGGTGCCGCCGCTGCTCGAGGCGGACGAGGGCCAGCCCAAGGTCGTCCACGGCGTCGCGCACCAGGTCGAACGGCTGCCCGTCGCGACGCTTCGACCAGGACGGTCCGGCCGCTGGCCGTTGCCGCCAGCCCGCCCGCCGCCAGCCGCGCGGCGAGCGCCTCGGACTCCGTCCTCGACCTCGACCGCCAGCGTGCCGGTGCGCTCGGTGAAGGTCGCGATCGGCGCGGCGCGCAGCAGCCGCCCGGCGTCGATCGCCAGCAGGAAGGTGCAGACCTGCTCGATCTCTCCCAGGAGGTGGCTGGCGACCAGGGTGGCGATGCCGAACTCCGATCCGGTGCGCCTGATGAGCTGCAGCATCTCGTCACGGCCGGCCGGGTCCAGGCCGTTGGTCGGCTCGTCGAGGAGGAGCAGCTTTGGGTCGTGGACCAGTGCCTGGGCCAGCTTGACGCGCTGCTTCATGCCGGTGGAGTAGCCGCCGATCGGGCGGTAGCGCTCCTCGTAGAGGCCCACATGGCGCAGGACGTCGGCTGCGCGCTCGCGAGCGCCGGCGGCAGGGAGCCCGGACATCCGTCCCATGTGGGTCACGAACTCCGTGCCGGAGAGGTCCGGCGGCAGGCAGTCGTGCTCGGGCATGTAGCCGACCAGGGCGCGGATCCGCGTCCCCTCGCGGCGGACGTCGAAGCCCAGCACTGAGGCGTCGCCGCTGGTCGGGTCGAGCAGGCCGAGCAGGATCTTGAGGAAGGTGCTCTTGCCGGCGCCGTTGGCGCCGACCAGCCCAATGATGCCCGGCTCGACGTCGAGCGTGAGCGAGTCGAGGGCGAGGACGTCACCGGGATAGCGGTGGGTGAGCGATTGGGCGCTGATGAGGGGCATGCGGTGCTGAAGTCTACCGGCCCGGGGGAATCCCGTCGCGTCCCTGCGGGCAATCAGCCGCGGGGCGGCCCCATCGGCCACCGCGTCCGCCGCGGCCGTGGCGTGATTGCGCCGGACCCGCCCGTAGACCAGGTTGTACGCGGCCGGCACCACGATCAGGGTCAGGAAGGTCGAGCTGAGCAGCCCGCCGATGACCACCGTCCCGAGCTCCGCGGCGATGATCGATCCCTGGTTGAAGCCGGCGGCCAGCGGCACGAGCGCGAGGATGGTGGCGATGGCGGTCATCAGGATCGGCCGTACCCGGGTGTGGCCGCCGCGGATCAGCGCGTCGCGCACGGGAGACCCTCGCCGCGATGCTGCTCGACGAGATCGAGCAGCACGATCGCGTTCGTCACCACGATCCCGATCAGCATGAGGAACCCGATGAGCGCGCTGACCCCGATGGCGCGACCGGTGAGGAGGAGCGCCGGGAAGGCTCCCACGGTCGCGAACGGCAGGCTGAACAGGATGATGAACGGGGTGAGGAGCGAGTTGAACGCCAGGACCAGCATCACATAGACCAGCACGATCGCCACGCCCATGGCGGTGAAAAGCCCGCCGAACGCCTCCGCCTGCTGCTGGCTCACGCCGCCGATCTCCACCGAGACGCCTGCCGGCAGCGCCTCGGATGCCTTCAGCTCGTCCATGCGGCTGGCTACCGCCGCCGAGACCGCGCCGGTGTCCTCGCTCGTGATCTCCGCGCTCACCGTGGCGGCCGGCGCGGCGTCGATCCGGGTGATCGTGGCGCGGACCTCCTCCTGGGTGACGTCGGCGACGTCACCCAGGCGCACACCGGGTCCCACGCTGAGCTGTCGGAGGGCCGCCACCGAGGTGATGGCGCTTGGGTCGAATCGGAGCACCACGTCCTGGGGTGCTCCGCCCGTGGCCGGCTCGAGCTTGCTGATGGTGGTGGGGGTGAGGACTCCGCGCACGATGCCACCCACCTGCGCGGGGCTCAGGCCCGCGGTCGCCGCTCGGGCCGGGTCGACGCGCACCACGATCTGGGGAGCGGCGGCCACGAGGTCGCTGGTGATGGTGCCCAGGCCGTCGACTCCGGTCAGCGACGAGCTCACGGCCTGTGTGGCGGTCTGCACGGCGTCCGCGTCTGGGCCGGTGACCACGAGGGCGATGGTGCCGCCGCCGCCGGGCCCGTTGGCCTGCGAGACCACCGAGTCCCAGCCGCCGCCGTTCACGGGCGCCAGCTCCTGTCCAGGCGCTGGGCCGCGGTGACGAGATTCGTGCTGGGGTCGAGCCGGACGATGATGGTGGCGGAGTTCGCGGCGCGACCGGACTGGGCGGCGATGAGGGTCCGGAAGCCCGTGTCGCCCTCGGCGGGCACGGTGCTCTGCACCAGGGTGACCTCGCCATCGGCCAGGAGGATCTTCTCCGCCTGCTGCGCGCGGTCGCGGACCGCCTGGGAGGTGGTGCCGGCCGGCGGGGAGAGGCTGACGGTGAGGATCTTCTCCGACCCGGAGTTGATGAACTGGGTCGGCAGCAGCGGAACGATCACCAGCGAGCCGACGAAGAGGACGAAGGCCGCCACCAGCACCCCCGCGGATCGCCATCGGGAACGGAGCACGAACCGGATGGTCGGGTCGTAGACGCGGACCCAGAAGGAGCGTCGCGGCTCACCGGAGGCATCCACCTCGTCTCGCGGTGCCCGAACGAAGAAGAATCCGAGCACCGGGATGACGGTCAGCGCCACCAGCAGCGACCCGAGGAGGGCGTAGGTGACGGTCAGCGCGAACGGGAGGAAGAACTGGCTGACCAGGCCGCCGGCGAAGCCCAGGGGCAGGAATACGGCGACGGTCGTGAGCGTGCTCGAGGTGATCGCGGACGCGACCTCGGATGGGCCGTGGATTGCGGCCGCCAGGCGGTCCTCGCCCATGGCGCGGTGCCGGTAGATGTTCTCCAGGACCACGATCGAGTCGTCGACGACCCGCCCTACGGCGACGGCGAGGCCGCCCAGGGTCATGATGTTGATGGTGACCCCGCTGAACTGCATCAGTACCAGGGCGATGAGCAGTGAGAGAGGGATGCTGAGCGCGGCGACCAGGGTGGATCGGAGGCTGAAGAGGAAGGCGAAGATGGTCAGGATCGCGAAGAGCGCTCCCAGGCCGCCCTCCCGTACCAGGCCGTCGCGCGACTCGATGATGAAGTCTGCCTGGTTCGAGACCACGTCGATCTTCAGGTCCCCAGTTCCGGACGAGGCGAGCGCATCAAGCTTGGCGGTCACCGCGTCGGCGACCTGGACGGTGTTGGCCGAGACGGTCTTGCTCACGCTGATCCCGAGCGCCTGCCGTCCGTTCAGGCTGCCGTATCCGGTGGCTGCGACCTGCTGCTGATCGACGGTGGCGACGTCGCCGAGGTGGACCGGAACGGGCGTCCCGCCGGCCCGGTCGACGCCGACCACGATCTGGCGCAGGGCATCGATGGAGGTGATCTGGCTGGTCACCGTGACCGGGACGGCCTCGTCTCCCGATGCCAGCTGGCCCGCGGGAACAGTCACGTTCGCGGCGCCGAGAGCCGCTGCGATCTGTTGGTACGAGACGCCTTTCTGGGCAATCGCCGCCGGGTTCAGCGTGATGGTGACCTGGTCGGTGAGGCCACCCGTCACCTGGACGTTGGCGACGCCCGTGATCCCCTCAAGCTCGGGGACGACCTGGGTGGCCGCCACCTGGCTCAGCTCGGCGAGCGAGCTGCTCGTCGACGAGATGGAGGCGATCAGCACCGGCGCCTGGTTGATGTTGAAGGCGGAGACCTGCGGACTCACGCCCTGCGGGAGCGACAGCCCGGCAATGGACTTCTCCATGTTCGAGACCGCCTCATCGACGTTCGTGCCGTAGGCGAACTGGGCAATGACGAAGCCGATGGAGTTCGCGGAGGTGGACCGCACCTGGTCGATCCCCGCCACGGATTCGACGGCGCGCTCGATGGGCCCGACCACCTGGGTCGCGACCTCGTCTGCGGCGGCACCGGGGTACGGGGCGAGCACGGTTGCCACCGGGAACGAGACGTCAGGCAGGAGCTCCTGCTTGAGGTTGGCCCAGGCAACGATGCCGCCGCCGAAGAGCGCGGCCGCGAGCAGGAGCGTGACGGTTCGACGGCTGATCGCTGCTCGGGAGATCCAGGTCATGCGATGGCGTCCTCGGTTGTGGTGGTGGCTGCCGCATCGGTCAGTGGGTCAACGACCGCCCTACCGAGGAAAAACGTGGTCCCCCCATCCCGGGCTACATGTGCGGCTCGTATCCCGGCTCGAAGTACGGTCGCGGGTCGTCCATGAAGTCGAGCTGGCAACCCTTGCCGCAGAAATAGTACGTCTCTCCGTCGTGCTCTGCGGTCAGGCCCTTGGCGGTGGCCACCTCGGGGCTGATCTCCATGCCGCAGACGGGGTCCTTGGTCACGGGCGCGGCCTGCTTGTCGTTCATCGGCGTTCGTTGCTCCTTTGCTGTTGGTGGGCGAATGATTCGTGGCTCAGGCGACGCGGAAGCGGCGCAGCCGCAGCGAGTTGCTCACGACGCTGACGCTCGAGAAGGCCATGGCGCCCGCCGCGAGCGCAGGGGAAAGCTGCCAGCCGGTGAGCGGGTAGAGCGCGCCGGCCGCAATGGGGATCAGCACGATGTTGTAGCCGAAGGCCCAGGCAAGGTTCTGGCGGATCGTGCGCATCGTTGCGCGCGAGAGGCGGACGGCGGTCGGCACGCCGCGCAGGTCGTCGCCGACCAGGGTGATGTCGCTCGCTTCGAGCGCCACGTCGGCGCCCGTGCCGATGGCGATTCCCAGGTCGGCCTGGGCCAGCGCCGGGGCGTCGTTGATCCCGTCGCCCACCATGGCGACCACCGCGCCGGCTGCCTGCAGCTCGGCGACCTTGGCGGCTTTCTGATCGGGCAGGACCTCGGCGAGGATCCGCTCCGGGGTGATCCCAACCGCGGCACCGATGGCGACCGCTGCGCCGCGCCGGTCGCCGGTGATCATCCACACGTCGAGCCCCGTGTCATGCAGCCGGCGGATGGCCTCGACGGACTCGGGTTTCACCGTGTCCGCGATGGTCATCACCCCCAGAAGCGCGTCGTCGCGGGCGACGTAGATGGCGGTCTGGCCAATGGCCTCCGCCTGCTCGGCGATCGCGGTGAACGGCGTGGGGTCGATGCCGGCCTCCGAGACCAGTCGGGCGGAGCCCACCCGCAGCACGCGATCATTCGACCGCGCCGTGGCGCCCAGCCCGGCAAGGGCCGCGAAGTTCTCGACCGGCGTGGTCTCGAGCCCATCGGCCTCTGCTCGCGCGGACGATCGCCTCGGCGATGGGATGCTCGCTTCCGCGCTCCACCGACGCCGCGAGCTCCAGGAGCTCGCGATCGTCCACGCCGGCCGCCGCGATGACGTTGGTCACCTCCGGCCGCCCGCGGGTGATGGTTCCGGTCTTGTCCAGGACGATGGCGGTGATGCGCTGGGCATTCTCGAGTGCGCCCCCGTCGCGCACCAGGATCCCGTGCTCGGCGCCCTTCCCGGTGCCGACCATGATGGCGGTCGGCGTCGCCAGGCCCATGGCGCACGGGCAGGCGATGATCAGCACGGCGATGGCGCTGGCCAGCCCAAACGGCAGCCGCGGCTCGGGCCCGATCAGCATCCAGATGATGAAGGTGAGCGTCGCGGCCCCGACCACGGCCGGCACGAACCAGCCGGTGACCGCGTCGGCCACGCGCTGGATGGGCGCCTTCGAGCCCTGTGCCCGCTCGACGAGGGCCACGATCTGGGCCAGGGCGGTGTCGCGCCCGACGCGCTCGGCGCGCATGACGAACGAGCCGGAGGTGTTGATTGTCGCCCCGATCACCGTCGCCCCCACGGTCTTCTCCACGGGAAGCGGCTCGCCGGTGAGCATCGACTCGTCGAGCGCCGAAGCGCCCTCGATGATGGTGCCGTCCACCGGGACCTTGTCGCCGGGTCGGACCCGGACGAGATCGCCGGCACGGACCTCCTCGATGGCGACGTCCATCTCGCGGCCGTCACGGATCACGCGCGCCGTCTGCGGTCGCAGCCGGAGCAGCGCCTTGACCGCCCCGGCGGCCTGTCCCTTGGCCCGTGCCTCGAGCCAACGCCCGAACAGGACGAGGCCGATGATCACCGCGGCCGAGTCGAAATAGGTCTCCAGGCTGAGGCCGGCAGAGGTGACGACATCCGGCATCAGGGTGATGAAGAGCGAATAGCCGTACGCCGCCAGGGTCCCCATGGCGACCAGGGTGTCCATGGTCAGGTCGAGGTGGGGAAGGCCCTTGGCCGCGCGGACCAGGAAACGCCGGCCGAGGATGAACTCGACCAGGGTGGCCGGGACGAGGAGCAAGACGTTCACGCGCTCCATGGGCCATGGCACGCCGCCGGGCCAGAGCATGACCACCATCATGGCCAGCCCGGTTGCGGTGGCCACCACCGCACCGGTGATGAGCTCCCGCTGCTCGGCCGCGCGCTGTGCCGTCTCCGCGGCATCCGCTCGCTCCGCGGCCCCCGCCTCCGTCACGCCGCCGATCGGCTGCTCGGCGGCGACCTCGTATCCGGCGGACTCGATGGTCTTGACGATCGCGTCCCGGTCGATGAGCGCGGGGTCGAACCGCACCGTGGCACGTTCGGACGCCAGGTTGACGGATGCCTCGGCGACGCCATCGGCGCGGTTGAGGAACCGCTCGATGCGATTGACGCAGCTTGCGCAGGTCATCCCGATGACGGGGATGGTCAGCTCGGTCGCGGCGTTGCCCGGCTCGGTCGTTGCCGGCTCCGCGGTTACCGGAGGCGCGGTGGGATCAGCGGTCATGCCCCTGATGATACTACTGGGGAGTATCGGCGTCCGCTGGGACAAACGGCCCGAATCGTCACGACACAGGTCACACGGGCGCTACCCTAGCGGGAATGCGCGCCCTCCTGCTCACCAACGAGTACCCGCCCAACGTCTACGGCGGTGCCGGGGTGCACGTGGACTACCTGACCCGTGAGCTGCGGCGCCTCATCGAGGTCGATGTGCGCAGCTTCGCCGGCGCCCCCGCCAACGAGCCGGGCTGGCGTGTCGGGGCCTACACGCCCGCCCATGACGTGGGCGGCGCGTCCGAACAGCTGCGCGGCCTGTGGGGGACGCTGAGCCGCGACATCGGCATGGTGGCGGACCCGGTGAACTCCGACCTGGTCCACTGCCACACCTGGTATACGCACCTGGCCGGGATCCTCGCCAAGCTCGCCTACGGGATTCCGTTGGTCATCACCGTCCACTCGCTGGAGCCGCTGCGGCCGTGGAAGCGCGAGCAGCTTGCCGGCGGATACGACGTGTCGACCTGGGTCGAGCGCACCGCGCTCGAGATGGCGGACGCGGTGGTCGCGGTCAGCACGGATACCCGGGCCGACGTCCTGCGACTCTTTGACGTCCCGGAGGAGCGCATCCCCGTCATTCACAACGGGATCGACGCGACCGAATACGCGCACACCGGCGAGACCGATGCGCTCGAGGCACGCGGGATCGATCCGTCGCAGCCATACGTGCTCTTCGTGGGTCGTGTCACCCGGCAGAAGGGGATCATCCACCTGGTCCGCGCGATCCACTCTCTCGACCCGGGCATCAACGTGGTGCTCGCCGCGGGCCAGCCTGACACGAAGGAGATCGGCGCGGAGATGGAGGCCGGCGTGGCGGCTGCCCAGGCGAATCACGGGGGGGTGACCTGGATCCCGGAGATGCTGGACCTGCGCACCAAGGTCCAGCTCTACAGTCACGCCGCCGTCTTCTGCTGTCCCTCGGTGTATGAGCCGTTCGGGATCATCAACCTCGAGGCGATGGCCTGCGGGACACCCGTGGTGGCCAGCGACGTGGGCGGGATCCCCGAGGTCGTCGTCGACGGGGAGACGGGGTTGCTCGTGCCGCTGGAGCTGCGAGCGGACGAGCCCATGTCGCCGGCGGACCCCGACGCCTACGCCCGCAGCCTGGCCTCTGCCATCAATGCGCTGGTCGCCGATCCCGCGCGTCGCGCAGCGATGGGGGCGGCCGGTCGGCGCCGTGCGGTCGAGCGCTTCAGCTGGCGGGCGATCGCGGAGCAGACCGTGGCGATGTACCGCTCCCTCACGGGAGGAGTACCGGCAAGCGCCGGAGACTAGTCGGCGGCCACCGGTCCGCGCCGCCGCCGTCGTGGGCGGATCATCCCGGCGAGGATGAACGCACTCAGGGCCATGATCCCTGCGGCGACCGGGTAGAGGGCGGAGAGCCCCGCGGTGGCCGCCAGACCCGCGGCGATGCTGGGCCCCACGATCCCGGCCACGTAGAGCGGCAGGAGAACCAGGTTGAGCGTTGCCGAACGTCGCTCGGGGGGCGCCTGCGTGGCGACGAGGGCAAAGACCATGGCCTGGACCGCCGCGTAGGAGGCGGCGTAGACGAAGCCCAGGACGGCGAGCAAAGGCAACGTTCCGACGAACGGCATGGGCGCGATCGAGAGGCCGTCCAGGACCAGGGCGCCGACCAGCACCGCCCGGAGCCCGACACGATCGCCGAGTGGCCCTGAGAGCGGCGAGACGAGCGCGCCAGCGAGGGCAACGGTGCCGACCACGAGGCCGATGGCGCTCGCCAGGCCGGGTCCGATCCCCACCAGGTCCTGCACCAGCAGCGGCAGGTACGGGCGGATCATCTGGTTCCCCAGGATCGCCACCCCGAAGATGGCGAACAGGCGACGTACCGTGGGGTCGCCCAGCGTACCACGCACCGCATCGACGGCCAGGGTCAGGGTGCGGCCGACCGGCACGATCTCGGGTCGCACCTCGCGCGAGGCGACCAGCAGGAGCACCACGATCGCCACCGAGAGGATGGCGCCGGTCCAGAAGATGGACGCCAGGGGAAATCCCAGCCCATCGACCATGAACCCGCCCACGACGGGGCCGATCGCGAAGCCAACCGGGCTCATGGCGCCGAACGCGGCACTGACGGTCCCGATGCGACGAGGTGGGGCAACGTCCCGGAGCGCCGCGAGCATGACCCCGGTGTTGCCCAGCTGGAGCCCTGTGAGCAGGAGAGCCGCGGCCAGCTGCCACGGGTGGGCAGCGAGTGCAACCCCGGCGAAGACGATCGCCTCCACGACGGCGCTGCGCACGATCATCGCTCGCCGGCTGATCTTGTCGGCCCAGACGCCCCAGAACGGCACCAGGAAGATGCCGAACACGAAGATCAGCGCGGTGAACAGCCCGGTCAGGGGGACGACGAGCTCCGGCGCGACCCCCACGTCGCGGAGACGCAGGGGCAGGAAGGCGAAGACCTGGCTGACGCCGAACGACTCCACCAGCGAGGTGGTCGCGTAGATCGCGAGCAGGACGCGCCAGTCCTGCGCTGCCCTGGGGTTGCCGGCGGTTGCGGCCGGGGGTTGCTCTGGCACGCGGCGGAGTCTACCGGTCGCGTGGTCCGCCCACCGGTGCGGCCGTGGCTCCGTGTTCGACAGGGGCGGATCAGGTGCTCCAGGGGCGGCGCGGGACGGTAGTCTCACGCCATGCCGGAACCTTCCGCGACCAGCGGCGCGCCTCCCCCCATGCCAGCTGGGGCAGGGCTCATCTCGCTCGGCAGCGCCTCGGGCCGCGAACGTATCGATCGCGGCGCAGAGCGCCGCGTCGTGCTTGCCGGGATCCTCGGCGCGGCGGGCTTCCTCGCCGCCGCCCTCATGACCTGGCTCAGCGGCCTCGCCAGCCCGGCACGCTGGGCTCCCCTTCACCTGGCCCTCGCCGGGGCGGCGAGCGTCGCTATCGGAGCACTCCTGCCGCACTTCACCGTCTCACTTGCCACGGCTCGCCCCGCACCTGCCCGCTGGCGTGCACTGGCCCTGGTGCTGCTGGCGGTGGGCGCCGTCGACGCCGTCGCGGCCGTCAGCGCGGGAGCACCGGCAATCGCCGCTCTGGGCGCTGCGGCCTTCATTGCTGGCGTGGTTCTCACCGCGCTCACCGCATTCGTTCCCGCGCGGCGTGGCCTCGGCCGCAGGGGCGGCGTGGTGGAGCTGGGGTACGGCCTGGGGCTCATCGCCGTCTCCGTGGCCGTTGCTGCGGCAATGCTGGACCTTGCGGGCGTCTCCTGGGTCGTCGACCGCTGGGCCTCGATCAAGCCTGCGCACGCATGGCTCAACCTCGTCGGCTTCGTCACGGTGGTCGTGGCGGCGACGCTGATCCACCTGTATCCCACGGTGGTGGGCTCACGCATCCGCCCTCGACGAGCCATGCTCGTGACGGTGTGCGGGCTGTGGGGCGGTGCGGCCCTCGTGGCGACGGGCTATGCCTTTCAGAGCGATGCGGTGGCACGGATGGGTGCGCTGGTTGCCCTCGTCGGCGCCACCGGCGCCTTCGTGGTGGGGCTCGATGGCCGCCACGCCCGGGGTCGCTGGACGACTGACCTGGCCTGGCATCACCTGGTCATCGGCCATCTGTCGGCTGCGATCGCCTGGCTGCTGGTCGGAATCGGCGTCGCGTCCACCGCGGTCCTGGTCAGCGGCGCCGCACCGGCTGGGTGGTCGATCGATCGGCTCATCGGCCCGCTGGTGGTGGGATGCTTCCTCCAGGTGCTGATCGGCGCCTGGAGCCACCTCGCGCCGGCGGTCGGGCCGGGCGACCTCGCGCGACACGCGCGCCAGAGGCGGATCCTGGGACGCTGGCCCATGCCGCGGGTGACGGGGCTCAATGTGGCGGTGCTGCTTCTCAGCGCCGGAAACCTGGTCCAGAGCGCGCCCATGGTGGCAGCTGGGGCGGCGTTCGTGGCCTTGGGCCTGGTGGTGGCCCTTGGGCTGATGGTCGAGATGGTCGTGCGGCGCTGATGCCGCGGGCGGGCTACTCGCCCAGGCGATGCTTCGCGACGAACGCGGCGGCCTGGGCGCGTCGCTCGAGGTTGAGCTTGGACAGGATGCTCGAGACGTAGTTCTTCACCGTCTTGTCGGACAGGAAGACGTCGCCTGCGATCTCCTTGTTCGTCTTCCCCTCGGCGACGAGGATCAGGATCTTGCGCTCCTGCGGGGTGAGCTGCGAGAGCTCGTCCTGCTCGCCGCCGGTGGCGGCGCGTCGGACGCGCTCGAGGACGCGCTCGGTCACGGCAGGATCGAGGAGCGAGTCGCCACGCGCGACGGACTGGAGGGCGGAGACCAGGTCCCGTCCGCGGATCTGCTTGAGCAGATAGCCGGAGGCGCCGGCGATGATGGCGGACAGCACCGCTTCCTCGTCGGGGTAGCTGGTGAGCATCACAACCTTGGTCTCGGGCCGCTCCGAGCGGATCTCGCGGCAGGCTTCGACCCCCGAGCCGTCGGGCAGGCGAACGTCCATGACCACGAGGTCGGGCTGGAAGCGTCGCGCGGCAGCGATCGACTCTGCCATGGTGCCGGCCTCCGCCACCACCTGGAACTCGTCACGGCGATCGAGGAGCGCCACGAGGCCCTGGCGCACGACCTCGTGGTCGTCCACGACGAGGAGCCGCAGCGGGCGTTCCGGCGTCGCCTGGTCGTCGGTCTGCGATGTGGGCATCTTGTCTTCCTGCTCGGTCATGCGTTCCGAGTCCCTCATCCGCTGGTCACCCGTGAACCCCCGGACGATGCGGCAGCGTGAGGATGATTCGTGTCCCTCGTCCTGTCTTGCTCGCAACCTCGAGCAATCCTCCGAATCGAGCGGCCCGCTGCCGCATGTTTGCGAGTCCATGATGACCCACCTGTGGCTGCGCCGATGCATCAAATCCGCGGCCGTCGTCGATCACCTCGAGGCGGAATGCCGCGCCATCATCGCTCAGATCGAGCTCTGCTGCGCGCGCATCAGCGTGACGCGCGACATTGGTGAGTGCCTCCCGCGCGACACTGAGGATCTCGGCGACCTGCTCCATCGGCGGCTTGAGGCCGGGCTCGACCCGGACGGAGACCTCCAGGCCAACGTTGCGGTTCAGCTCTCCGGCGAGCTGCTCGAGCGCACCGACCAGGCCCCGCTCGCCGAGCTCCACCGGGCGCAGCCCGAAGACGAAGGTCCGGATCTCCTGGATCGTCGAGGTAAGGCCCTCGATGGCGTTCTCGATGCGGCTGCGAGCCAGCGCCTCGTCCTCGCTGACGATGTCCGGCACGTCGTCGAGCGAGAGCGTGATGCCATACAGCCGCTGGATGATCTGGTCGTGGAGGTCCCGGCCGATCCGTTCGCGCTCCTCGACGATCGTCAGGCGCTGGACGCGGTCGTGGAGCCTGGCGTTCTCGATGGCGATCCCTGCATGCAGCGCGAATCGCTCGACCAGCTGGCGGTCGTCACTGGTGAAGCGCCGCCCGCCCTTCCTCCCGTGAGGTAGAGGTTTCCCACGGTCCGGCCCAGGGACGGGCACCGGGACGCCAAGGAACGGATGCATCTCGGGATGATTGGGCGGGAACCCGTGGCGGCGCTCATCGGTCGCGATGTCGTCGATCCGGTATGCATGGGCCCTCGCGGATGATCAGGCCCAGCAGCCCGAGGCCCCGCGGGGGATCGCCGATGCGCTCGCGATCGCCGGGGCCGAGGCCGCTGGTGATGAACAGCTCGATGACTCCATCGTCGTCAACGATGGCCAGGGCAGCGTAGTCCGCGTGCACCAGGAGGCGGACCCGATCGACGATCCGCTGCAGGACGCGGTCGAGGTCGAGCACCGAGGCGATGCCGCGGACCGCCTCGTCGAGAGCCGCAAGGTGCTCCTCCGTGCGCCGGGCGTGCTCTCGCTCCCTCGTCATCTCGATCGCCGTGGCGATGGCGTTGGCGAGCTCGGGCGGGCCATCGGGGAGCGCGCCCTCGCCGTCGATCCGGATGGTGCCGAGGGGCGCGGCGTCCCTCCGGTCACCAGCGGCAGCTCGGTGATCCGCCTTCATTCGAGGCGGAGCCGCCGTCCTGTGCGGCGAGGGTGCCGGTCCGAAGTGAGAACGGCACCAGCGGCGGCGCCTCCAGGACGACGGCCGCTCCACGGAAGCCGGCGTGCTCCACGAACGTGGCCAATGCGTCCTCGAGCGACGGCAGCCGGGAGGGGTCCGGTCGGGCGCGCCAGGCATCGAGCGCGCCCGAGGAAAGCCGGGAGGGGCAGACGCGAGCGCCGGGTCGGGCATGGGACGTAGGGTACCGCGTCCGAAGTCCCGTCCCGTCGTGACTTCTGTCCATGTCGGAAGGGCCATTCGGCACGCCCGAGCAGAGACGGCGGCCATGGCGTACTGGTGCCGGCGGAACGGAGGACTGCGTTTGGCAGCCGCGACATTGATGCCGCCGATGGAGAGAGTCGCGGCTCTCTGTCGGCCTCGAGGCGCCGGGAGCTCGGCCCAGGCGTCCACCGATGGCCCCGGTCCATTGATGGATCCGGGGTCATCGCGTATCTGCGTTCCTGAAGCCAGGCAGGTCACGTCGGGTTCTGTCAGGTTCGCGACGTAGACTCCTCGCACCGTGAGTCGTCGCCGCGCCATCGCTACCCCTCGCCCGGTTCAGCGAGCCCACCCGTGCGTGGTTCTCCGAGGCGTTCGCCGGCCCTACCCGTGCCCAGGAGCTGGGCTGGGAGGCGATCAGCGGCGGCGCCCACACGCTGCTGCACGCGCCCACCGGCAGCGGAAAGACCCTGGCGGCCTTCCTCTGGTGCCTGGACCGGTGCTTCGCCGATGCGCGCCCGCCGACGCATCGGAGCATCCGGGTCCTGTACGTCAGTCCGCTCAAGGCCCTGGCGTACGACGTCGAGCGCAACCTCCGTGCGCCGCTGGCCGGGATCCGCCGCACCGCGAGCCGCAGCGGCGTCGAGCTGCCGGAGGTCCGCGTCGCCTCGCGCACCGGCGATACGCCGGCGGATGCTCGGCGCGCCCTGGTCAAGGACCCGCCGGAGATCCTGGTCACGACTCCGGAGAGCCTGTACCTGCTCCTCACCAGCCGAGCACGCGAGGTGCTCGCCGGCGTGGAGCACGTCATCGTCGACGAGGTCCACGCCCTGGCCGCCACGAAGCGGGGCACGCACCTGGCGCTCTCGCTCGAGCGTCTCGAGGCGCTGGTGACCGGCGCCGGGCACCCCGCGCCACAGCGCATCGGGCTCTCGGCCACCCAGCGCCCCCTGGAGGCGATCGCCGCCTACCTCGGTGGCCACGGTCCTGGGCGCGAGGTGACGGTCGCGGATGCCGGGGCGCGCAAGGAGCTGCGGCTCACGATCAGCGTCCCGGTCGAGGATATGAGCCGCCTCGGGGAGCTGCTCGATCCGGACGACCAGCCCGAGCGGGCCGACCGCCGGCCCGGAGGCGCGGCACTCCATCTGGCCGGCGATCCATCCGCAGCTCCTCGAGCTGATCCGGCGCCACGGTCCACGCTCGTCTTCGTGAACTCGCGACGGCTCGCGGAGCGCCTCGCCAGCCGCCTGAACGAACTGGCCGGAGAGGAGCTGGTGCGGGCCCACCACGGCAGCATCGCCCGCGAGCAGCGGCTCGAGATCGAGGAGGCGCTCAAGGACGGTCGACTGCCGGCGCTGATCGCCACCTCGAGCCTCGAGCTGGGAATCGACATGGGGGCCATCGACCTCGTGGTGCAGATCGAGGCGCCGCCATCGGTCGCCGCCGGCCTGCAGCGCATCGGCCGGGCAGGGCACAACGTGGGCGAGGCCTCGACCGGCGTCATCTTCCCCAAGTACCGCGGCGACCTGCTCGAGGCGGCGGTCGTCGCGCGAGCGGATGCTGGCCGGGGCGATCGAGGAGACCCGCCTTCCCCGCGCCCCGCTCGACGTGCTGGCCCAGCAGATCGTGGCGACCTGCGCCATGGACACGTGGCGGGCGGACGACCTCCTGGCGCTGGTGACGCGCGCCGACGCGTTCCGCGACCTCTCCCGCGAGCAGCTTGATCGGGGTCCTGGACATGCTCTCGGGCCGCTACCCGTCGGACGAGTTCGCCGAGCTGCGCCCGAGGGTCGTCTGGGACCGCGCGAGCGACGAGGTCACCAGCCGCAACGACGCGCGCGTGCTGGCCATCACCTCCGGCGGGACCATCCCGGATCGCGGACTGTACGGCGTCTTCCTGCCGGACGACGGGTCCGGGCGCGGCGGACGGCGCGTCGGCGAGCTGGACGAGGAGATGGTCTACGAGAGCCGGGTGGGCGAGACCTTCCTGCTGGGCGCCTCGCACCTGGCGGATCGAGGAGATCAAGCCGGACCGGGTCATCGTCACGCCCGCTCCGGGCGAGCCCGGCAAGATGCCGTTCTGGAAGGGCGACGGCGTGGGCCGGCCCGTGGAGCTGGGGCGGGCGATCGGCGCGTTCCTGCGGGAGCTGGAGCCGATGCCGGCCGATGCGGCGAGCGACGCGGCTGCGGCGCGACCACGCGCTCGACGAGCTCGCCGCCCGCAACCTGGTCGCCTATCTCGCCGATCAGCGGGAGGCGACCGGCGTCGCTGCCCACGGATCGGACCGTCGTGATCGAGCGCTTCCGCGACGAGCTCGGCGACTGGCGGGTCTGCCTGCTCACCCCGTTCGGCGGACGGGTCCACGCGCCGTGGGCCATGGCCATCGAGGCGCGGCTGCGCGAGCGGTACACCGTGGACGTCCAGGCCCTGTGGTCCGACGACGGGATCGTCGATCCGGCTCCCGGAGGCCGATGACGCGCCGCCCGAGTCGGAGCTGATCCTGGAACCCGACGAGGCGGAGGAGCTCCTTATGGGCGCGCTGGGCGGGACGGCGCTCTTCGCCGCCCGCTTCCGCGAGAACGCCGCCCGCGCGCTGCTCCTCCCGCGCCGGCGACCGGGCCAGCGGACGCCGCTGTGGATGCAGCGCCGGCGTTCGGCGGACCTGCTCGCGGTGGCTGGCCAGTACGGCTCCTTCCCGATCATCCTCGAGACGTACCGCGAGTGCCTGCGCGACGTCTTCGACATGCCGGCCCTGCGGGAGGTGCTGGCCGGGATCCGCTCGCGCCAGGTCCGGGTCGTCAGCGTGGAGACGCCGCGGGCATCTCCGTTCGCCGCGTCGCTCCTGTTCGACTACGTCGGCTCCTACATGTACGAGGGCGACGCGCCGCTCGCGGAGCGGCGCGCGCAGGCCCTGGCCCTCGATCGCGAGCTGCTCGCCGAGCTGCTGGGTGCGGACGAGCTGCGCGAGCTGCTGGATCCGGCCGCCGTCGCCGAGGTCGAGCTGGAGCTGCAGGCCCTCGCCGGCGGCCGACGCCCGCACACTGTCGACGGCGTGCACGACCTGCTCCGACGCGTCGGCGACCTCGCGACGACGAGGTCGCGGCGCGCCTCACGGGCGACGTCGATGCGGCCGCGGCCCTGGCGTCGCTGCGGGACGACCGGCGCGCGGTGGCGGTTCGCATCGCCGGCGAGGAGCGCTGGATCGCGGTCGAGGACGTCGCCCGCTATCGCGACGCCCTGGGCGTCAGCCCGCCGCCGGGCGTGGCCGAGACCTGGCTCGAGCCCGGGGACGGCGAGCCGCTGGACGCGCTCCTCCGGCGGTGGGGGCGGACCCACGCGCCCTTCACCGCGGCGGAGCCCGCTGCGCGCTGGGGCATCGCCCCCGCCGCTGGCGGCGGCGCGCCTGGCGATCCTGGTCGCCGAGCGAGTCTGCTCGCCGAGGGCGCGTTCCGGCCGGGCGGCACGACGGCGGAGTTCGCCGATCCCGGAGGTGCTGCGGCTCCTCCGGCGCCGCACGCTGGCGCACCTGCGGCGCGAGGTCGAGGCGGTGCCCCCCGAGGCACTGGGCCGGTTCCTTCCCGGCTGGCACGGCATCGGGTCGCGCGGCGCCGGCATGGACCGCCTGCTCGAGGTGGTGGGGCAGCTGGAGGGCGTGGCCGATCCCTGCCTCGATCCTGGAGCGGGACGTCCTGCGGGCGCAGGGTCCGCGACTACACGCCGCGCCTGCTCGACGAGCTGGGGGCCGCGGGCGAGGTCGTCTGGGTCGGCCGCGGTTCCCTGGGCCGCGACGACGGCCGGATCGCCCTCTTCCGCCGGGACCACGTCGACCTGCTGGCCGTCACCGGATCGGGAGCCGATGGCGACCGTCCGAGCAGCGAGCTGCACGGACGGATCCGCGAGCATCTCTCCCGCCGCGGCGCCTCGTTCTTCCGCGAGCTTCGCACGGCGCGTTGGCGATGCGGCGCGCAGCGACGAGGAGGCGCTCGATGCGCTCTGGGATCTCGTGTGGGCCGGCGAGGTGACGAACGACACGTTCGGCCCGCTGCGCGCGCTCTCCCTCCCGCGCTCGCGGTCCCGCGCTCCCGGGACGCGGCCTCCCCGGCCGGGGCGGCTGGTGAGCATGGGGCCGCCACGGGCCGCGGGTCGCTGGTCGGGGGTGGCGGAGCTGGTCGGGGAGGGGAGAACTCCCACCGAGCGCGGGCACGCGACCGCCGTGGGCCTGCTCGAGCGGCACGGGGTCGTGACGCGGGAGGCGGTGATGTCCGAGGGCCTTCCCGGCGGCTTCTCGGCGGTCTACCCGATTCTCAAGGCCATGGAGGAGGCGGGGCGGGCGCGGCGCGGCTACTTCGTCGCCGGCCTCGGGGCCGCCCAGTTCGCCCTGCCCGGCGCGGTCGACCGGCTGCGGGCGGAGCGGGACGCTCCGGAGGCGCCACGCGTGCTCGTCCTCGCCGCCGCCGACCCGGCACAGCCGTACGGCGCCGCGCTGGCCTGGCCGCGGCGGGACGACGACGGGCGCTTCTCGCTGCAGCGGGTCGCGGGAGCCCACGTGATCATGGTGGACGGGGCCGCGACCCTCTACCTCGAGCGCGGCGGCCGCTCCCTGGTGACCCTGCCCGCGGGGGACGATCCGGAGACCGCGCGGCTCGCCCTCTCCGCGCTCGAGCAGCTGGTTGCTCCCATCGGTCCTTATCGGGAGCTGGTGATCGAGCGGATCGACCGCGAGCCGGTTGCCTCCTCGCCGCTCGCCGAGCCGCTGCGTGCCCTGGGCTTCCGCCCCTCGTACCGGGGTTATCTCCTGCGCCGAACCTGACCGGAACGATCGGCATCCGCGAATCGCGGATCGCGCGTGGGGCGTTCGCCGCGAGACATCGGCGGACACGCAAATGTCCCGAAGGAACCTGGCCAGCGACCCCTTGATGCAATCTCCAGGGCCACGGCCCGGCTCCTCCGGGACGCCGTTAACGATACGGCGCCCCCGCACGTCCTGCCTAGGGGAGTTGTCCACCAAATTCGACGAATCTGCGGACGTTATCCACGCGTTGTCCACACGCACCGGCCGGATAGGACGGGTCGGCTCCGGTTCGTCAGGGACGCAGGACGACCGTTTCGCCGTAGGTGGGCAGGTGCACGTCGAAGCCCAGGTCGGCATGGATCCGATCGGCGAAGGCCTGTGCTGCATCGGGGTCCCCGTGGACCACGAAGAACCGCTTGGGCGCGCCATCGGACCCGTTGGTGCCGCCGGTGGCCGCGAATCCGCGCACCCAGTCCTCCAGCTCGTGCTCGTCGGCATGGGCGGAGAAGCCGGAGATGGACCGCACCCGGCAGCGGATCGGGAACTTCTGCCCGTCGATGTGCGCCTCCTTGGCGCCGTGCTGGATGGCGTAGCCGAGCGTGCCCTGGCCCTGGTAGCCGATGAAGAGCAGGGTGCACGCCGGATCGGGCAGGAAGTCCTTGAGATGGTGAAGGATCCGACCACCGGTCAGCATCCCCGAGGAGGCGACGATCATGATCGGCCGGGGCTTGGTCCGGATCGCCTTGGACGCATCGACCTCGTTGGTGTACTCCTCGCCGGGGTACATCAACGGTGACTCGCCGGAGCGCAGCAGCGCGGCGGTCTCCGCGTCGTACTCCTCCGGATGGCGGAGGTAGACGTCGCTGGCGCGGCTGGCCATGGGAGAGTCCAGGTACAGGGGAACGCGCGGGATCCGGCCGTCGCGCAGCAGCTGGTCCAGCTCCCAGACGAGCTCCTGTGTGCGGCCGATGGCGAACGACGGGATGAGCAGCACCCCGCGATCGCCCGAGACCTCGTTCACCGCGTCGGCCAGCTCGTTGATCGCGTCGGCCATGGGCGCGTGCTCGCGGTTCCCGTAGGTCGACTCGACCAGGACGTAGTCGGCGTGGCTGACCGGGGTCGGGTCGCGCAGGATGGGCGTGTCGCGCCGGCCCAGGTCGCCGGAGAAGACGACGGTAGTGGTGGCGGCGCCATCGGTCAGGCGCAGCTCGATGATGGCTGAGCCCAGGATGTGCCCGGCGTCGTGAAAGACGGCCGTGATCCCGGGCGCCACCGCGAGCTCGGTCTCGTAGGAAACGGGGGCAAAGAGCGGGATGGTCTGCTCCACGTCGGCGATGCGATAGATGGCGGCACGGGTGGTCGTGCGCGCCTCCGGCCTGGCGTCCCGGATGCTCTTCGGCACGTCGCCCTTGCCCGACTCGACCTCCGACTGCGTGGCGTCGCTGGTTTCCGTCGCGGCTTCCGGATGGCGCCGCAGCCAGCGTTGCTCCGCCTCCTCCTGCAGCTTCGCGGAGTCCCGCAGCACGATCTCGGTGAGGTCCAGCGTGCCGCCGGTCGCGTGAATGGGGCCGGCGAACCCGGCTTTGACGAGCGCGGGGATCCGGCCGCAATGGTCGAGGTGAGCATGGGTCAGGAGCAGGGCGTGGACGCTCGCCGGGTCGTAGGCGAACGGCATCCGGTTGCGGCTCACCTCCTCTGGCGAGCCCTGGAACATGCCGCAGTCGACCAGGATGCTGGTGTCGCCGCAGCTAACGAAGTACTGGCTGCCGGTAACCGTGCCGACCGCCCCCAGGAACCGAATCGAGATGGTCACCCGGCAAGTATGCGGCCGTCCCGCGCCGCGCGCCGGGCGGACAGGCTGCAGAACGGCCCGGGAGCGCGAGTGCCGGGGGCAACACCGGTAACCCGTATGATCCGCGCATGGCCTACCCGGTCGAGCCGCCCATCGAGCCGATGCTGGCAAAGCCCACTCCTGCGATCCCCGCTGGCCCGGGCTGGATCTACGAGCCCAAGTGGGATGGCTTTCGAGCCATCGTCTTCCGGGACGGGGATGAGCTCTTCATCCAGTCGCGCGACCTCAAGCCGCTGAACCGGTATTTCCCGGAGCTCGAGGCGCCGCTGCGCGCGCTGGGCGGGCGGGATGCCCGCTGGGTCCTGGACGGGGAGATCGTGATCGCTCGCGACGGGGCCCTCGACTTCGATGCGCTCCTGCTCCGAATCCATCCCGCCGCGTCGCGGGTCGCGATGCTGGCCGCGGAGACCCCCGCCAGGTTCGTCGCCTTCGACTGCCTGGCCGATGGCGGAGCCGACCTGCGGGAGGAGGCGTTCGAAGAGCGTCGCCGTCATCTCCTGGCCCTGCTCGTGGACCCGCCGCCATCGGTCCTCCTGACGCCGTCGACGGATGATCCGGCCACCGCGCAGCGCTGGTTCGAGGTCTTCGAGGGCGCGGGCCTGGACGGGGTGGTTGCCAAGCGCGCGGACCGTCCCTACCTCCCCGGCAAGCGCGAGATGGCCAAGATCAAGCACAAACGCACCGCGGATTGCGTGGTTGCCGGATTCCGTTGGCACAAGAACGGCCCGGGAACCCTGGTCGGCTCGCTGCTGCTGGGCCTCTGGAATACCGAGGGTCGCCTCCAGCACGTGGGCGTCACCTCCTCGTTCACGAACGCCAAGCGCGCCGAGCTCGTGGACTTCCTGGCGCCCTACCGGGAGCGTGCCCTCGACGACCACCCCTGGCACGAATGGCGGGAGTGGGAGGCGCAGGCTGCGGCCGATGGTCGCCGGATCCCCGGCGCCACCAGCCGATGGAACCGGGGCAAGGACCTCTCGTGGGAGCCGTTGCGGCCGGAGCTGGTCGCCGAGGTCGCCTTCGACCACCTCCAGGGCGACCGATTCCGGCACGCTGCAACCTTCCAGCGCTGGCGTCCGGACAAGTCGCCGTCGACCTGTCGCTACGACCAGCTCGATGAGACGCCCCCCGCGCTGCTGGCGGACCTCTTCGGCACCTGAGATACACTCCACCTGCCGTCGGATCCATCTGCGTTGTGAGGTGCTGCCTTGTCCGTCACTGACCCGAATGCCGCCGTGAACGCGCTGGCGAACCGCTTCTGGGACCGGATCCTGGAGCTGGACCCGCTGCAGGCCACGCTCCTGGGCGACGACCGCTATGACGACCGCCTGCCGGACCTGGGGCCGGGCGGTCGGGCCGCCGAAGAAGCCCTCTCGCGCGACGTGCTGGCCGCGGCGGACGGGATCGACCCGTCAGGGCTGGCCACCGAGCAGGTGATCACGCGCGACATGCTCATGCTCGTGGCGCGCAACGGCCTCGAGCTCCTCGAGGCGAAGCAGTACCAGCTGGCGGTCGACCACATCTGGGGCGTCCAGACGCTTCCGGTCACCATTGCCCAGTACCAGGACGCGAGCAGTGCCGAGCGGCTCGAGAAGATGCTTGCCCGATTCCGCGCCTTCCCCACCCTCATCGACCAGCAGATCGAGCGGCTGCGCGAGGGGGTCGCGGACGGACGCACATCGGCGGCGGTGCCGGTCCGCAAGGCGATCGAGCAGATCGATCGCATGCTTGCCACGTCTGCCGACCAGTCGCCCACGACGCTGATCGCCCGTGTCGCCGATGACGCAGCCAGGGAGACGCTGAGCTCGGTGGTGGCGGAGATCGTCTATCCGTCGGTGCAGCGATACCGCGACTTCCTTGCCGACGAGTACGAGGCTCATGCCAGGCCGATGCCGGGGCTCTCCACGACCCCCGACGGCGAGGCAGCCTACGCCCTCAACATCCGTACCCAGACCAGTCTGGCGGCGACCGCCGCGGAGGTTCATGCCTTCGGCCTGGACGACCTGGAGCGGATCGAGGCGGAGAAGGACGCCATCGCGCGCAGGCTGGGGCACGCGGACCGGATCGCGCTCGACGCGGCGCTCGCCGACGACCCGGCCAACCACACCAGCGACCCGGCCGCCATCGTTCGGCTGGCGCAGGAGCAGACGGAGCGCGCCTTCGCCGCCGCTCCGCAGTATTTCGGTCGCCTTCCGAAGGCGGACTGCGTGGTGCTGCCGGTCGAAGAGTATCGGGAGCGCGAGTCGCCGCCGGCCTTCTACATGCCGCCGACCATGGACGGCTCGCGGCAGGGCCAGTACTACATCAACACCTACCAGTCCGAGGCGCGGTTGCTCCACAAGCTCGCCGCGATCACCTTCCACGAGGCCACCCCCGGGCACCACTTCCAGATCGGGATCGAGATGGAGCTCGACCATCTCGACGACTTCCGGCGATTCGGTTCGCGGTTGGCGGGCGTCGCCTTCGCGGAGGGGTGGGGCCTGTACGCCGAGCGTCTCGCGGACGAGATGGGCCTCTACGCCAACGAGTGGGAGCGGGTGGGCATGCTGGAGACGCAGGCTTTCCGCGCCTCGCGGCTGGTGGTCGATTCCGGGCTGCATGCCATGGGATGGACCCGGGAGCGGGCCATTCGTTTCATGCACGAGCACGGTGCGCTGCCCATGGTCGACGCCGAGATCGAGGTGGATCGCTACACGATCTGGCCCGGCCAGGCCCTCGCCTACAAGCTGGGCCAGCGCGAGATCGAACGCGCCCGCGACGAGGTGTCGGGCCTGATGGGGGAGCGCTTCGACGTCCGCGCCTTCCATGACCAGGTCCTGGCCCACGGTTCGCTGCCGCTCGAGACCCTGCGGCGGGAGATCCCGGCCTGGGTCGAAGCCGAGGTCACGGCGCGAACGGCGGCCGGTTGATCCGGATTTCAGCAGGAGACGACCATGCAAGCACCGGAACCCCGCGCCCTGGAGGGTAGGCACGTGCGCCTCGAGCCGCTCGAGCCGCGGCACCGCGACGACCTGGTGGCCGCCGCGGGGGAGGACCCGGCCACCTTCCGCTACATGAGCACGAACATCGCGGCCCATGGCTGGGACGCCTGGCTCGCCGAGGCGCTCGACGGAGTGGCGGCGGGACGGTACGTGGCCTGGGCGACGGTGGACCGCGCCTCCGGACGGGCGGTCGGCTCCACCCGCTTCGGCGACATCTCGCCCGCGGACGGCCGCCTGGAGATTGGCTGGACCTGGATCGCGCCATCGCGGCAGCGAACCGGGATCAACACGGAGGCCAAGCTCGTGCAGCTGACGCTACGCCTTCGACGACCTTGGCGCGACGCGGGTTGCGCTCAAGACCGATGGACGCAACCTGCAGTCGCAGGCGGCGATCGAACGCCTGGGCGCCGTGCGCGAGGGGGTTCTTCGGCGGCACCTGCGCCTCCCGGACGGGTTCATCCGCGACACCGTCTACTACTCGATCCTCGCCGACGAGTGGCCCGGCGTCCGTGACCGCCTGGCCGGAGCCCTGCGCTCGCATGCGTGACCGGATCGACCGATCCGGGCGGATTCAGGGCTGGCGATCGCGGAGCGCGGCCCAGGGGTCGTAGTCGGGGTCGGGCGGTTCCTGTGCCGGGCGCTGGTCCTCCGGGACGTGGCGCAGGTTCACCCGCACCCGCCACCAGAGCGTGGAGCGGCCCCGCATCCCGTCCACGAGGACGTCGTCCACGGCGAGATGCTGCGCGGCCTCCGGATGGCGAGCGCGCCATCGGTCCAATCCGGCCAGGGCATCGTCCTTGGCGGCGGCCTGTGAGACGACCAGCAGCGGATGGCGAGACCGCCGCCGGCCGGTGGGGCTGACCGCCCCGTCCTCACGTCGGGCGACCGCCGACGGCATCGCGGGCGGAACGGAGCCGCGACGGCCGCGTGGCGCAGACGGGTCCGCGGGGGGCCGCGGGTCGGGACCGCGTCGTCGCTTCGAGGGCTGGACGCGCGGCGGCTCACCGGGCGGCTTTGGCGTAGTGCGGGGGCCATGGTGCCTCGCCCTGGCCTTCGGCGGCCTGGCGCGCCGCGAGCTCGAGGAGCGCATCCAGCGACCCCACCGACTCGTCGATCCCGGCGCCCACGTCGCCAAGTCGGGCATAGCGCGCCGGCATGGTCGCCAGCGTGAAGTCTCCCAGCTCCGCGTCGGGGAGCTCCTCCCAGGTCAGCGGGGCGCTGACCCGCGCATCCGGCACCGGCCGAACGGAGTACGCCGAGGCCACGGTCCGGTCCTTCGCGTTCTGGTTGTAGTCGAGGAAGACGCCGTGGCGCTCCTCCTTCCACCACCGGCTGGTCGCGATCGCCGGTACCCGGCGCTCCACCTCCCGGGCGAGCGCGACGGCGGCTCCTCGCACCTCCGGAGTAGCTCCCAGCGGCGTTCTATCCGGGCATACACGTGAATCCCGCGCGAGCCGGAGGTCTTCGGCCAACCCACCAGCCCGTGGTCCGCGAGGACCTCGCGAACGGCGAGGGCGACCTGTCGCACGTCCTCCCACGGGACTCCCGGGCCGGGATCAAGGTCCACGCGCAGCTCGTCGGGATGGTCGACGTCGTCATCGCGGATCGGATGCGGGTTGAGGTCGATGCAGCCGAGGTTCACGACCCAGGCGAGCGCGGCGCGGTTCGACACGACCACCTCGTCGGCGGTGCGGCCGGAGGGGAACGAGAGCTCGACTGTCCGGATGAACTCGGGAACCGAGGCCGGCGCGCGCTTCTGGAAGAACGCCTCCCCGGCCGCGCCGTTCACGAAGCGCTTGAGCGCCATGGGGCGGTCCATCACACCGCGCAGGGCGCCATCGGCGACGGCGAGGTAATACTCGACAAGGTCTCGTTTCGTCGCGCCGATCTCACTGAAGAAGACTTTGTCCGGATTCGAGATGGCAACCGCGAACCCATCGAGCTCCATGGCCTCAGACTTGCTTCCCGGCATGGCGACAGGCTAGCCGACCTGAGTAGCCTTGGAGAGATGGTGAATCGCATGCGCCGCATCCTTACGCGCCTCGACGCGTGGATCGCACGCTGGCGCATCACGCGCACCGCCCGTGCCACGGTCATGGGGTTCTTCGCCCACGAGGCGCTTCAGTACGCCGGCGCCATGGCTTACTTCATCGTCCTCTCGCTGGTGAACGTGTTCACCCTCGGGGTGGTCGCGGCCAGCTTCGTCGTGGGGGAAGGCGCCGCCAGGAGCTTCGTCATCGACCGTGTCTCCCATGCGCTGCCCGTGGATGCGAGCCAGATCGGCTTGCTCATCGACCGCGCGGTGCAGGCCCGGGGCAGCGTCGGCCTCATTGGGCTTGTGCTGCTTCTGTGGAGCGCCCTCGGCGCGTTCGGGGCGCTGAGCTCGGGGATCAGCCGGGTCTTCGTCCTGGCCCCGAAGCGGGCGTTCTGGAAGGACCGGCTCATTGGCCTGGCGCTGCTGGGCGCCATCGGCATCCTGGCCGCGGCGTCCGTGACGCTGGGCCTCTGACCAGGTTCCTGCAGGATGCGGTCGCCGCGTATCTGACCGTGCCGGGCTCGACGGAGATCTTTGCCGCGATCACCATCTTGATCCCGATCGCGCTCGTCTTCTTCGCGTTCCTGATCGTCTATCGCGTCATTCCCAACCGGCCGGTGACCATCGCCGAGGCCTGGCCCGGAGCCGTACTGGCGACGCTCCTGTGGACGGCCCTGCGCATCGGTTTCACCTACTACGCGACGAGCGTGGCGAAGTACGACACCCTGTTCGGACCCATTGGCACCGCGATCTCGGTGCTCGTCTTCCTGTACTTCTCCAGCGTCGTGCTCCTGCTGGGCGCGGAGCTGGTGCGCTCCAACGCGCTGGAGGTCGAGGCGGCAAGGGCCGCGCGACGCGAAGCGACGGCGGTCGGAGAGGGGGCCGGGCCCCCCGTCAGCACGCCGGGATAGCTTCGGAGTACTACGGTGTAGTACATTCGAGTCGATCACGCGGAGTACGAAGTCGGGTACGATGCGGCGCGGCACACACACAGTACCGGGGCACATTTGGCATTGCATCGATCCGCACAGGGCGCTGCATGACGCGGCGCACACGTCTGGCCGCTCTTGTCGTGGCGCTGGTCGCCGTCAGCTGGATGACGGTTGGGACGCAACCGAGCAGCACGACGCTCGCAGGCGACCCGCTCTCGGACGCGAAGGCCAAGCAGCAGCAGCTCCAGAACGAGCTCGCCACGCAGCGAGCCCAGCTCGCGAGCCTGCGCAGCACCGCGACCCAGCTCGCCAACGCCCTGGCGGCCGCGAAGGCCAACCTTGCCTCCGTCACCGCCCGGTACCAGGTGGTCTCCGACCAGGTCGACCAGGTCACGCAGCAGGTCAACGCGGTCACGGCACAGCTCGCGACGTTGAACGAGCAGATCGCCGAGCTGGATGCCCAGCTCCAGCAGGTCGCCGACGAGATCACCGTCCAGACGGATGAGCTGAACCAGCGGGAGGCGCTCCTCGAGGACCACCTGCGCACCGCGTACGAGCAGAGCCAGACCTCGCTCCTCGAGGTCCTCCTCGCGGCGCGCTCGCTCGATGCCGCCACGAGCCAGGTCGGCTATCTGCTGACCGTCTCCGACCAGGATCAGGCGCTCGCAAGCGAGATACGGAGCATTCGGGCCCAGCTCGCCGTGAAGCAGCAGGAGCTGACGGATGGACGCGCCGCCCTGGCCGATGCCCGTGTCGAGGCGAATGCCCAGCAGCAGCTGCTCACGAAGCAGCGAGCGCAGCTCACCACGTTGCAGGCGCAGCTCGCGACGCTCAAGAGGCAGTGGGAACAGCAGAAGGCCAACCAGGAGGCCAAGCTCAATGCGTCCCTGAACGCCCAGGCCGGCCTGAAGTCACAGATCGCCCAGGTGCAGGCCGCGGCGAACGCCCAGGCCACGCTGGTCAAGCAGCTTCAGGCGCAGCAGGCCGCCGCCTCGCTCATCGGCCCTGGAGGATTCAGCTGGCCGGAGTATCCCACCACCATCACCCAGTACTACGGTCCGACCAGCTTCTACCTGGAGCCGTCGTA
Source organism: uncultured Chloroflexia bacterium (assembly GCA_963773405.1). GTDB lineage: Bacteria > Chloroflexota > Limnocylindria > QHBO01 > QHBO01 > CAVXEH01. Next base: position 256,644 of record CAVZAQ010000005.1, read on the forward strand.
CGACGGATACAGGCATTTCCACACCGGCCTGGACATGGCCCGCGGCTGCGGTACGCCCATCAAGGCCGCGGCGAACGGGGTGGTCGCCGCGTCGGGGCAGCCCCTCTATCCCTATGACCGGGGCTTCGGCGTGATCATCAACCACGGCGGCGGGGTGCAGACCTGGTACTGGCACATGGAGGCGCGCGTCATCGTCCATCCCGGGCAGGCGGTCAGCCGTGGGCAGGTGATTGGCTACGAAGGTGCCACCGGGTTCGCGACCGGGTGCCACCTGCACTTCGCGGTGAACGTCAACGGCGCCTGGCGAAACCCGCTCGCGTACCTGCCCTGAGCCACGCCCGAGGCCGGCACGCCGGCACCTCGGTCAGGAGATCGTGACGTTCGCTCGCGAGGCGGGAAGGTAGAGCCGCTCCAGGTACTCACCGAGCATGCGCGCGGTGGAGAAGCGCCAGATCGAACCGGCGACCGCTGCACGCATGGTCTCGACCCAGGCGCGCGGCACGCCGTCCCCGTCGCGCGCGAAGAAGCGCGGGACGATCTCCTCCTCCAGAAGCCGATAGAGCTCGGCCGCGTCTGCCCCATCCTGGGCCATCTCGTCGCCGTTCGACTCCCGTCCACCGATGGCCCAGCCGTTGTGCCCGTTGAAACCCTCGTCCCACCAGCCATCGAGGATGCTCACCGACGGGATGGCATTGATCGCGGCCTTCATCCCCGAGGTGCCCGAGGCCTCCATGGGCCGGCGCGGGTTGTTCAGCCAGATATCCACCCCGCCCACCAGGAACCGCGCGATGCGGATGTCGTAGTCCTCGACGATGAAGACCCGCCCGCGCAGCTGCCCCGATCGGCTCAGGCTGAAGATGTGCTGGATCACCTGCTGGCCCGGCCGATCCGCCGGGTGAGCCTTACCCGCCAGGACGATCTGCACCGGACGCTCCGGGTTCGACACCAGCCGTGCCAGCCTGTCCTCGTCGCGGAAGATCAGGTCCGCCCGCTTGTAGGTGGCGAAGCGGCGCGCGAAGCCAATGGTCAGCGCTTCAGGGTCCAGCCGTCCGCGGATCTGGCGCAGAACGTCGGGTGACTCGCCGTGTCGCGCGAACTGGCGCGCGAGCCGCCGCTCGGCGAATCCGAAGAGCTCGCGCTTCTGCTGCTGGTGCGCACCCCAGAGGTCCCCATCGGAGACGCGGCTGAGCTGCTCGAACGGTTCGGGCCCGGGGACGTCCGAGGCGAGCGAGACGCCCGTGGCCCGCTCGTAGAGACGGCGGAGCGGCCGGCCCAGCCATGACGCGACGTGCACGCCGTTGGTGATGCCCGTGATCGGGTGGCCGGCGACGCCCTGCCAGGTATCGGTCGCGGTGCGCGCGTGGAGCTGGCTCACCGCGTTCGCGTCGGTCGTATGGCGCAGGACGAAGGCGGTCATGTCGAAGGGGGCGTTGGGATCGTCCGTGTGACCGCGGCCCAGCTCGAGCAGCTCGCCGGCGTCGCAGCCGGTGTGCTCGAACCAAGGGGCCAGGTTCTTGGTGATCAGGGCACGGTCGAACACCTCGTTGCCGGCCGGAACGGGGGTGTGGATGGTGAAGACCGCGTCGCGACCAACCCGACCCAGAGCCTCGCGGATGGGCAGGCCGGGGGTCGCAGTCACCAGGTCGCGGGCGCGCTCGAGGAGGAGGAAGGCGGAGTGCCCCTCGTTGAGGTGCCAGACCCCCGGCTGGATGCCCAGGGCGCGCAGGGCCCGGACGCCACCGATCCCCAGGACGATCTCCTGGCAGAGCCGCATCTCCCGCCCGCGGACGTAGAGGATCTCGGTGATCGGGCGGTCCGCCGGGTCGTTGCTTGGGATGTCCGTGTCGAGCAGGAGCAGTGGTACCCGGCCGACCTGCGCGACCCAGACCGCGGCGTGAACGAGACGCCCGGGGAATTCGATCGAGATGCGCAGTGGCGAACCGTCGCGCGCCCTGGCGCGCCGAAGCGGCAGGTTCATCGGCTCAAGGTTCGGCTGGGTATGCTCCTGGTGACCGTCCGCGTCGATCTGCTGGCGGAAGTAGCCGTGCCGGTACAGGAGGCCGACCGCCACGAACGGCACCGCGGCGTCCGAGGCCGACTTGCAGTGATCGCCGGCAAGAATTCCCAGGCCGCCCGAGTAGATCTGCATCGACTCGTGGATCCCGAATTCGGCGCAGAAGTACGCGACGGGGCTGGTCAGCGCTCGAGCCGGGTCATCGGTCGCGCCGCGGCGGTACCAGCTGTCCGAGCCATTGACCAGGTAGCGGTGGAATTCGTCGAGCAGGCGGCTGGCATCGACCATGAAGTCGTCGTCTGCCGTGAGTTCCGCCCAGCGCGCCGCATCGGTGCCTCGAAGCACCGGGATCGGGTTGTGGTGACGGGACCAGGCCGCCGAATCGATGCGACCAAAGATCTGGCCCGCTCGGGGCGTCCAGCTCCACCACAGGTTGTATGCGAGATCCCCGAGACCCTCGAGGCCGCTCGGGAGATTCAGGTCATGCTCGGCGAGGACCGGAATCTCGACAACGTTGCTCACAGGCTGCTGTTCGTCATGGGCCCGCCGATGATAGCGATGGAACCCGGTTGTTGCGCGATACGAATGCGCAGTCGCCCGGGCGCCAGGAAAACGCCGTGGCAGGCGCGGAGCCTGACCTGTCCGTGCGATACAGGAGGCGTTACCCTATCTGCCCCGTGATGGAAGGCTACTCGGTCGAGGAGGCGGCCACCGTCCTCGGGGTGCCGAAGGGACGCGTCTGGGAGCTGCTGGCCCGGGGCGTCCTGGCCGGGACCCCGGAGGATGGCGGAGGCATGCGCGTCTTCCTGCGCGGAGAGTCAGCCGCGGCGTCCGTCGTGCCGGCATCCGATACGCGGGACCAGCAGTGGCGCGGAGGTGGCAACGGGAACGGAGACCCGGCGAATGCCGACCCAGCATTCGAGGCATCGCCCTTCCGCGAGCTGCTGACGGAGTTCCGGAACCTCACGGAGCGGTACGGGCAGGCGCTCCTCGCCCTCGGAGAGGCGCGTGGAGAGGTCGCCGGACTGCGCACCAGGGTCGAGCTTCTCGAGGCCAGGCTGGACCTGCGCCTCCCCGGTCCCTCGGGTTGGGCGCCGCCCACGGATTCGGAGCCTGAGGTGGCACCCGGCACGGCCACGGATTCGGAGTCGGAACCGTCCGATGCGCCGGTCGGTCACGTCGCGGAGGGATCGGTCGCGGAGGGATCGGTCGCGGAGGAATCGGTCGCGGAGGAATCGGTCGCGGAGGGATCGTCACTGGCCCTTGGCGACGTGCGCGACGTGAGCCACTCCCCGGAAGCGGAGCTCGGATCCGGGGAACCTGATCTCGTCTCCGACGCAGCCGATGAGGAGGAGGATGAGCAATCGGATGCGGCTCAGCCGCAGGGGACCCGCCGTCAGCGCCGGAGGCGGCGCAAGTCCCGGTCCGCGGTCACCGGGATCGCCGAGGCACTGGCCCGCGCCGACGATCCGACAAGCGCCTCGCTCCCTGAACCAGGCGAAGCCAGTGCAGCCCTCCCGCATGAGCTGGCAACGGATTCCCGGCCAACGGTGCTCTCCGCGGATGCGGCGACAGGGCCTGCCGTGCGCGAAGCGGACCCGCTCACGGCCCCCGAGTCGGTGGCGCCAACCGCGGATGTCCCGTCTGAGGAGCTCGAGCCGGTCGTAGTCGATCCCGAACCGGCGTCGTCGGAGCCTGCGTCGCGAGATGACGTGCGCGCGCCCGCGGATGCGGAGGCGTCCATGGACGTCTTGGTCGAGGCCGCTCCCGAGGCATCGGCTGCCCCCGCACCCGAGGCCGATACGGCAGGCTACTCGTCGGAGTGGGACGAGCCGGATTGGATTGCTGAGGAGGACATCGCAGGCGGCTGGGAGACCGGCGGTCCAGATTTCGCGGCCGGGCCCACCACGACCGACGCGACAGAGTCCCTGGTGCTCAATGAGGTGGCCGCGGGAGACACCGGTGCCGCTGAGCCGGTGGTCGACGAGGCCGTGGCGAGATCCGCAACGCAGCGGCCGCTGAGCCGATGGTCTACGACAGGCACCCGCTGACGAGCCCGCGGAAGACATAGCGGCCGCTGAGCCGATGGTCTACGACGAGGCTGAGGAACCCGTCGGCGAACTCGTCGCCGATGGCGCCGAGGCCGTGACCGAAGAGCCCGCTGCCGACGAGCCCGCGGAAGACACCGGTGCCGCTGAGCCGAAGGTTGAGGACGAGGCTGAGGAACCCGACGGCGAACCGTCGCCGATGGCGCAGAGCCCCTGGCCGAAGAGCCCGCGGAAGACACTCGGCAGAGGCCGACGGTCGAGGCCTCGGAGCCGATCGGTGAACCTACGCCGAGGCACGCCGCCGACGAGCCCGCGGAAGACACCGCGGCCGCGGAGCCGATGGTCGACGAGGAGGCTGAGGAACCCGTCGGCGAGACTCGTCGCCGATGCCGCCGAGCCCGTGGCCGAAGAGTACGCGGCTGACGCACCCGCGGCCGAGGCTGACGCACCGCGGAAGCCACAGCGGCAGCTGAGCCGATGGTTGAGGACGAGGCTGAGGAACCCGTCGGGGAACTCGTCGCGGATGCCGCCGAGTCCGTGACCGAGGAGCCCGTGGCTGACGAGTCCGCGGCCGAGCCCGTGGCTGACGAGCCCGCGGAAGAAACCGCAGAAGAGCGGCGGCCGCTGAGCCGATGGTCTACGACGAGGCACCCGCCGACGAGCCCCTTGCCGACCAGCCCGCGGAAGACACCGCGGCCGCTGAGCGGATGGTCGACCACGAGGCTCGTGAACCCGTGGCTGAGGCACTCCTGGCCGACGAGCTCGCTGCCGACGAGCCCAGCGTTGTGCTCGCCGAGGAGGCGCCGCCGGAGCTCGAGCCGGAGACCGGCGAGGCTCACCAGGTCCCCGACATGTCAGCGTGGTTGCCGGCTCCCGCCGCGGAGACCGGTGAGGGGCCCGATGCCTCGGAGATCGGCCAGCCCGCCGGAGGGCCACTCGCCGGGCTCCCTGACGCGGAACTTCTCCTCTTTGAGACCGATGCGAATCCCGCCGAAACCGGGCCGCGGGCCGATGCCAGCCCGGATCGAGCGCTTGCGCCGGAGACCTCGCCCTCATCGGATGCATACGAAGAGGAGCTGATGTGGCTTGGCGACGAGTTTCGACCCAGCACGACGGCCTGGAGTGGACTTGGCGGAGCCGTCTACCTCGCAGGCCCCGACGGTAGAGACGGCTGCGACGCAGGCTCAGGACGAGGAGCTCGGGCGGCTCGCGCGGCTCCGTGGCTGGGACGAAGCCGAGCTGTCGGCGATTCGGTCGCTCCTGGGTGAGCAGCCCGCCGGCCAAGCGGCCTCGCCTGCGGCGCCGATGACAGTGCCGGCGGGAGGAGAGCCAGTCGTCACGCCCCTTTCTTCCCCGGCGGTGCGCCCCGATCGCCCCGGCGACATCTCGCTGCCCGGTGCAGCGGAGCTCGACGAGGCAATGGCGGCGTTCGAAACCACGGACCGCAGTGCCGGGCCAGCCGAGAGCTCCGCCGAGACACCGCCTCCCGCCGAAGCATCGGCTGAAGAATCCGAGTCGCCCATCAACGCCGAACACGAGCCGGACGAGGCGTCTCAGCCAGTTGTGCCCCAGCAGGCGGTAGACGCTGCGATGACGCAGCCGCCGGATCTCCCACAGCCTTCCGCGTTGCCTCCTCATCCCGCGGATGCCGGCTCCGGCACGGCGCTGGGCAATCGGCCGTCCGCGTCACCGCCGGAGAGCGCGCCCCGCCCCATGCCGCCGCGTGCTGGCGCTCCGCACCTGACCGACGAGGACTGGCTCCGTGGCCGGCGGGGTCCGGCGGCGAATGCGTACCGGCGCCTGCGCCGCTTCTTCCCGGGGTGAGGGTGGCGGTGATGCGTATCCCGGCCCTGGGGCCGCGCGGCGAAGGGTGGGTTGCCGGGCAGCTGGTCCTCCTCATGGCCGTCTCGGTCAGCGGCGCGCTGGCCCTTCCCCATCCGGCTTTCACGGGCCTTGTGCGCCTGATCGCGCTGGCCGTTGGACTGGTGATGGCGGGCGGCGGCGGCTGGCTCGCCGTGGCCGGCTTGCGCGGGCTGGGCCCCAACCTGACTGCCGTCCCTCGGCCGCGCCACGACGCGGAGCTGGTGCGCGAAGGACCGTATGGGCGCATCCGGCATCCCATCTATGCCGGAATCATCGCCGGGTCCTTTGGATGGGCGCTCGTCTGCGCGAGCCCGCTCTCCTTTGGATTCGCCGCAGCACTCGCGCTCTGGTTCGACCTGAAGTCTCGACGCGAGGAACGCTGGCTCGCGGAGCGCTACCCCGGCTACACCGCGTACGCCGAGAGCAGCAACCGGTTCATCCCGGGGGTCTACTGAGCATGGCGGCGGTGCATGCCGCTGGGGCACTGGTCGTCTTCGTGGTCACGGCCGTCGCGATGGTCGCCGCGGGCGCGGCGGGACTTCGCAACGGGGCGCGGTGGGTGGACGGGCTTCGCATCGGCGTCACTGCAGTTGTCGTCGTCCAGGCCGCCATTGGGGCCGTGACCTGGCTCAGCGGCGAGCGCCCCGGCGAGCCCCTGCACCTCGTCTACGGCGCCGCCGCCATTGCCGTCCTTCCGCTCGCGGCCACCTTCGCGTCGGAGGCCCCGCCCCGTCCGCGGGCGTGGGTTCTCGCGGTCGCGCTGGGCATCCTGCTGATCCTCGCCTGGCGGCTCGCCTCCACCGGCTGAGGGCGAGCGCCCTATCATTGCGGCACTGATGCGACTGCTCCGGCTCCTCGCGATGGTGCTGCTCGGCAGCGCCGCCGCCCTCTCGCTCGTCCCGATGGCCCTTGCCGTGCCCGCCGACCGTCAGCCTGAAACGGCGATCAGCGTCGATCCGGCAAGCGACGTCGCGGCCGGCAGGACGCTCTTCCTTGCCCATTGCCAGACGTGCCACGGACCCGACGGCCAGGGGACGTCGATCGGGCCGAGCCTCGTGGGCGTGGGCGCTGCAGCCGCCGACTTCCAGCTGCGTACCGGACGGATGCCGTTCGCCGGTCCCACCGGGTCACAGCCGGTCCGCAAGCCGCCCGCCTTCGGTGATGTCTCGATCACGGCGCTGGTCGCCTATGTCGCCTCCCTCGCCCCCGGCCCACCGATTCCGTCCCCGATAATCGACGCCGCCCAGATCTCGAATGGCCAGCGGCTCTTCGTCGAGAACTGCGCGCCGTGCCACGGCGTGACCGCGAATGGCGGTGCCGTGGGCGGCGGAGCGCTGGCGCCCCCGCTGGACAAGGCGACGGCGGTCCAGATCGCGGAGGCCATGACCATCGGTCCCGGGCAGATGCCCGTCTTCAGCGGTGTCTCCGACACGGATCGGAATGCGATCGTGAGCTACGTCGAGTACCTGCGCTCAGCGCCGAACCCGGGAGGTTTCTCGATCGGCGGGATCGGTCCGGTCCCCGAGGGGTACGCCGCCTGGCTGCTTGGGATCGCGCTGCTGCTCGTGATCATGGTGCTCATCGGTCGAGACTGGAAGGGAGCCTCGTCATGACCGCATCGCGCGGAGTCACGCTGTCGCTCCTGGTCTCGATCGTCGCCTCCATCGGCCTGGTGATCATCTACCTAGTCAACGGAGGCCCGCAGGTCGAGGCGATCTTCCTGTCCCTCGCGCTTGGGGGCTTCGGCACCGCCATCGTGGTCTGGGCCGTGGCCCTCCTGGACGCGCCGACGGAGTCCGAGGATCGGCACTCCCTGGCGTCGTCCGCGGAGGCGCGTGCCGCAGCAGACGCGGCCCTGGCTCCGCAGCAGATCAGCCGTCGCCGCTTCCTGATCCGGCTCCTGGCCGGCGCCGGGGCGGCACTCGCTGCCGCGCTGGTCCTGCCGGCATTCTCCCTGGGACCGACCCCCGGGCAGGACCTGTTCAGGACCGCGTGGCGCAAGGGTCGCCGGGTGGTCGACACCGACGGTCATCCCGTGCGCCCGGGCGACCTGCCGCTCAACAGCGTGCGCACCGTCTTCCCGGAGGGCTTCGTGGGCCGACCCGACAGCCAGACCCTGCTCATCAAGGTCCGTCCCGTGGACCTGAAGCTGCCCAACGGTCGCAACGCGTGGGCGCCGGACGGCGCCCTCGCCTACTCCAAGGTCTGCACCCACGCCGGCTGTCCGGTGGGCCTCTACCGGGCCAAGCAGCACCAGCTTCTCTGCCCATGCCACCAATCCACGTTCGACGTGCTCGACGGTGCCACCGTCGTCTTCGGCCCGGCCGCACGGCCGCTGCCCCAGCTGCCGATGGAGGTCGACGCGGATGGCTACCTGGTGGCGTTGGGCGACTTCCCGGAGCCCATCGGTCCCGGTTTCTGGAACATGACCCAGGCGCAGCCGAGCGAGGACGCCTAGGCCGATGCTGACCTGGATCGACGACCGGCTCGGCACCGCGTCCTGGGCGCGAACCGGCCTGCGCAAGATCTTCCCGGACCACTGGTCCTTCCTGATCGGCGAGGTGGCGCTCTTCTGCCTGGCAGTCCTGGTCGCGACCGGCGTGTACCTGACCCTCTTCTACGTTCCGGACGCGACGGAGGTGACCTACGCCGGTCCCTGGGCGCCACTGCAGGGCCAGCAGATCTCCGCCGCCTTCAACAGCGTGCTGCGCCTCTCCTTCGAGGTGCGCGCCGGGCTCGTCATGCGCCAGATCCACCACTGGGCGGCGCTCATCTTCGTGGCGGCGATCGCGGTCCACGTCATGCGCGTCTTCTTCACCGGCGCCTTCCGCAAGCCCCGTGAGCTCAACTGGCTGGTGGGCATTGGCCTGCTGACCATGGCCCTGGCGATGGGGATCACCGGCTACTCCCTGCCGGACGACCTGATCAGCGGGACCGGCCTGCGGATCATCTACTCGGTCGTCATCAGCATCCCGTTCGTCGGGCCGTATCTCGGCTTCCTGCTCTTCGGCGGCGAGTTCCCCACCAAGGAGATCATCAGCAGGCTCTTCGTCTTCCACGTGATGCTCCTGCCGGCGCTGCTCATCGGCGGAGTGCTGACCCACCTGGGGATCCTGTGGATCCAGAAGCACACGCAGTACCGAATCCCGGGGGCGACGGAGCACAACGTGGTGGGCAAGAGCTTCTGGCCCAGCCAGGTCTTCAAGTCCACCGGGCTGGCAATCCTGACCGCCGCGGTCCTGGCCCTGATGGGAGGCCTGGTGCAGATCAACCCGGTCTGGAGCTACGGTCCGTTCGATGCCACCACGGTCAGCGCTCCTGCCCAGCCTGACTGGTACGTGGGCTGGCTCGAGGGTTCCCTGCGCCTCTTCCCGCCGGTCGAGATCACGCTCTTCGGCATCACCATCCCGTCGCCGTTCATCCCGGGGGTGCTCATCCCCGGGCTGCTCTTCACCGTGCTCGCGCTCTGGCCGTTCCTCGAGGCCCGGGTCACCGGCGATCGCGGAGAGCACAACCTCCTGGACCGGCCGTTTGACCACCCCGTGCGGACCGCGCTGGGCGTCGCAGGCCTCCTGATCTTCGTGGTCTACACCATCGGCGGCGGCAACGACGTCATCTCGCTGGTCCTGGGCGTCCCGGTGGAGACGATGACCGAGATCCTGCGCGTCGCGATCTTCGCGGTACCGCTTCTCGGGTTCCTCGTCACGTACCGGATCTGCGTGGAGCTGCGCGACCGCGGCGGCGGCGTGATGCACCGTGGGCCCGGGATTCGCCTGCGGCGCAACGCTGAGGGCGGATTCGACGAGGTCGACGGCGAGCCCTGACCGCTCACCACGGTCCGAGGTGGTAGCCGAGCCGCCGGGGGAGCCTGGTCAGCTCCCGCAGCCAGGCGGCGGGGCGCTGGCCCGCCTCCTCGCCGTCCTCGCGGCGGATCATGGCCTCCCGCAGGACTCGCGCGCCCACGTAGCGAAACGGCTCCGGGGGAAGGCGGTGGGGGACCGGGCCAACGATGGGCAGGCGAGTCAACGGTTCGTCGCTGCCGAGGACCCGCGCGGCGAGGATGCGGCCCGCCAGGTGCGATGGGGCGACACCGTTCCCGGAGTAGCCGAACGCGAAGTGCAGGCGCCCGCCGGCGACGGCGCCGATCCGAGGCAGGTGGTCCGCGGAAACGTCAATGGGCCCGCCCCACATGTCGGTGAGGCGGACATCGGCTAGCTGGGGCAAGAGCGTCCGGAATCCCTCGATGGCGCGTCGCCCCGCGGCGAGGTCGTCCACGAATGAGGCGCCGATGCGGCCACCGTACCCGGGCCGGCCGCCCCCGGCGCCGAAGGCGATGCGCCCGTCGCGAGTGACGTGCAGGTAGTGGACGGTGAAGCGCGCGTCGACGATCGATTCGCCGCCGGTCCAGCCCAGGCGTTCACGGACGAGGTCGCCGATGGGCTCTGTGCGAACCATCCAGCTGCTCCAGGCCAGCAGCGAGCGGCGGAACGGGCGCCAGCCCGCCGCCCAGGCGTTCACCGCCAGCACGGCCCGCGGGGCCACCAGCGTTCCCTCGCCGGCGAGCGAACGCGTCGCAATGCGCAGCCCACCGGCATCGGGTCGGATGCCGACCACCCGCGTCCCCTCGTGGATGCGGACGCCACGTTCGAGGCAGACGCGGCGCAGCCCGCGTGCCAGGTGTGCCGGATGGACCGTTGCGCCGTCTCGCATCAGGGCCGCACCCCGGAAGTGCGGTGAGCGACAGCGCGCGGCAACCTCTTCCGCGTCCAGCTCGCGATACTCGTCCGCCACGCCGAGCTCCCGTGCCGCGGCGACGGAGGCGGCCCAGCTCCCGTCGTGGAGCGGCGTGGTGCTTACGGTGAGCATCCCGGCCCGCCGGTAGTGGGCATCGACGTCGTTGCGCTCGCACCATGCGCCGATCTCGCTGACCGATGCGGCGACCTCCCGCGCGCAGGCCAGTGCCCCATCGTCTCCGTACAGGTCGCGCAGCGTTCCCAGCTCGTCCCACCACGCGTTCACGAACCCGCCGTTGCGCCCCGACGGGCCGCCGCCGCAGATGTCGGCCTCGAGGATCACGACCCGCAGGCTCGGGGTCTCGGTCGAGCAGTCCCAGCGCAGTCCAGAGGCCCGTGTAGCCACCACCGATCACGACCACGTCCGCCGAGGCGGATCCCGTCAGGGAAGGGGCGGGGGATGGGTCGCCCTCGTCGGCGAGCGCCTCGCGGAGCCATGGGCCGCGTGCCTCGCCGGCGGGTCGCAGCGACCGGTCGGCATCGGTCAGAAGCGCCGCGCGCGGCGTCAACCCAGGTGCTCCACGCTGCCAAATCGGTTCAGGTTGACGGAATGCTTCATTGCGTGATAAATATCCCCGCTCCGCTAATCGTTTGGGAGAACAAGCACTTCACACCATGACGAAACCCGAGGGCCGGGAGCCCCACCGACCAGATCATCACCCTCATCGCGCCGCTGGTGGGCCACCAACGCCACAAGTGGGCGGCCCAATGCCAGGCATACGGCCTCTCGATGCTGCATTTCCAGGTGCTCGCCATCCTCGACGCAGACGGCCCGACGCCCATGAGCCGGCTCGCCGAGCAGCTCGACGTGGGCTTCTCGAACGCGACCGGGATCGTCGGCCGGCTCGAGGAGCGTGGCGTGGTGGTCCGCGTCCACGACGAGACGGACCGCCGGATGGTCCTGGCCCAGCTCACCCCGGAGGGAGTCGGGATGCTCCACCAGGTGGAGGACACGCGGCTCGGTCACATCCGCCAGCTGCTCGAGAGCATGAGCGCGGATGAGCAGCAGACCGTGCTCGGTGCCCTGCAGCTTCTCGCCTCCACGCACGAACGCTTCCACGCCGAATTCGGCGACACCCATTCCCATGCTCCCGTCCGCGACGGCAAGGAGACAGTACACGCATGACCAATCGCGACGCGCAGGCGGCGGTGGCGGCGATGCCCGACGATGACTCGCCGGTCCACGTCAGTCCGCGTGCCCGCTTCGAGATCCTGGGGGCCGTCATGCTCGGCCTCTTCCTCTCGGCCCTCGACCAGACGATCGTGGGCCCCATCCTTCCCAAGGTCGTCACCAGCCTGAACGGTGCCGACTTCTACACCTGGGTGGCGACCTCGTACCTGCTGACGAGCACCGTCACCGTCCCCATCTACGGCAAGCTCTCCGACCTGTTCGGCCGAAAGCCCATGCTCATGCTGGGCATCGGGCTGTTCCTGCTCGGCTCCGCCCTCTCCGGCCTGTCGCAGACGATGTGGCAGCTGATCCTGTTCCGCGGGATCCAGGGCCTGGGCGCCGGCTCGCTCTTCCCGATCAGCCTGGCCGTCATCGGAGACCTGTTCACACCCCGCGAGCGCGGCAAGTACCAGGGCCTGTTCGGTGCCGTGTTCGGTATCGCGTTCCTGATCGGGCCGTACCTGGGCGGCACGCTCACCGACAACTTCAGCTGGCACTGGGTCTTCTTCGTCAACGTGCCCATTGGCCTGGTCGCCCTCTTCGTCATCTGGCGGCTCCTGCCCACCGTCCGCCGTCCGGACGCGGCCAACGCCATCGACTGGGCCGGGGTGTTCACCTTCGCCGCCGGCGTGGTGCCGATCCTGATCGCCCTGACCAACGCGGAGAACGGCGACTGGGGGAGCCCCGGGGTCTGGGGCCTGGGCCTGATCGGCGCAGTCTTCCTCGGGGTCTTCATCTGGGTCGAGAGCCGCGCGGCCGAGCCCATGATTCCGCTCCACCTGTTCCGGGTGCGCACCTTCACGGTCTCGATGATCGCCGTCTTCACCGCGATGTTCGGCTTCTTCGGCGCCGTGTTCTTCCTGCCGCTCTGGTTCCAGGTGGTGAAGGGGGCAAGCGTCACGGCATCGGGGTATAACCTGCTGCCCTTCCTGGTCGGCCTGATCGGCAGCTCGGTGGTGTCAGGGTTCCTCGTCAGCCGGACCGGTCGCTACAAGTGGCTGGTGGTTGGCGCCCTGGTGGTCGCGGGTGCCGGCGTGGCGCTCATGACCAACATCCGGGCGGACACCTCGTATCCGACGCTCTGGCTCTGGATGGTGCTCGCCGGCATCGGCATTGGCCCGACCATGGCGGTCTTCACGATCATCGTGCAGAACGCGGTGCGCTTCGACGAGCTGGGGGCGGCGACCGCCGACCTCACCCTCTTCCGCCAGATGGGCGGCGTCGTGGGCCTGACCTTCTCGTTCACCCTGTTCCGCAACTTCCTGAGCTGGGATGCCATCCGCACCCAGATCATCGCGGCGGGGGCCCCCGCCTCTGCGCTGCCGACGACGGCACCTGCCGGCTTCGACTCGGGCGCGCTGGTCAACGTGGGAGGCGGGGCGCCGAGCTTCCTTGCCCAGGTCCCGGCGCAGCTGCAGGGCGTATTCGCCCAGGGCATCAACCAGGCCTTCTCCATCGCGCTCGGCAACAGCCTGTGGCTGGGCGCCGGAGCGATGGTGGTGGCGGTGCTCAGCACCCTGGCCCTCCACGAGCTTCCGCTTCGCCAGCACTTCGGTGAGATGACCGAGGAGGAGGAGGTCACCGCGCCGCACGCGGAGCTGGTTCCCGGTACGGAGTAACACCTGCTGCCACCACCGGCATTCCTCGAGGGGCGGGTCGCCACGGCCCGTCCCTCGCTGCTACCCGGCGCGGGGAGGAGCTGCAGGGCTACCGAGCTACCGAGCGTCCATCTGGGTGAGCCAGCCCCAGGCGGCTATCGCGGCGACGGCGATTCCCGGCAGGAGCAGCCACGGGCCGTATACCAGCCCCAGGGCCAGCATGGTCGCCGCGGCGGCTGCGACCAGCGGCCAGATGCTCCCCGAAGGGATGGGATCCAGGCCTGACGCCAGCGGCTCCTGCGCCGTCTCCCGCCGTGGCTCGGAGAAGCCGATCGCCCGTCCGATCACGAGCCCCGCCCGATGGACCGGTCCACCCAGGCGCGGATCGAGCTCGTCCCGCGTTGCCTTCACGGCAATGAGGAGGACCCCCACCACTGCCGCGGTCGCCGCGCTGACGAAGAAGAGCATCACGGTGCCGGCGGTCTCGTAGCTGAGGAACCAGTAGACCGCCGCGATGACCACTGTGTAGAGGGCGGTCCGCAGAAAGAAACGGACCTCCTCAGCCATCGGCGGCCCCCTGTCCTGCCTGCTCGGCCGCGACCCGCGCATCGAAGACCGGGCGCTCGGAGCGGATCGGCGGCAGATGGGTGAAGTTGTGGTGCGGCGGCGGGGAGCTGGTGGCCCACTCGAGGGCATAGCCACGCCAAGGGTCGTCGCCCGCCACGGCCCCTCGTCCCAGGAAGATGGACGAGACCAGGTTCCAGCCGAAGACGAGGATCGAGATGGCGAGCACGATGGAGCCCGCCGTGATGATCACGTTCAGCAGCGTCCAGCCGGTCTCGCTGGCCGGGTAATCCGCCACGCGCCGCGGCATCCCCTCCAGTCCCAGGATGTGCATCGGGAAGAAGGTGACGTTCATGCCGATCGTCATGAGCCAGAAGTGGACCTTTCCCAGCCGCTCGTCGAGGCGACGTCCGAACATCTTCGGGAGCCAGTAGTAGAGCCCGGCGAAGGCGGCGAAGACAGACCCCCCGAAGAGCACGTAGTGGAAGTGAGCCACCACGAAGTAGGTATCTGTCACCGCATAGTCGATCGCCGGCGATGCCAGGAACGGCCCGGTCAGGCCGCCGACCAGGAACATCAGCAGGAAGCCCATGCAGAAGAGCATCGGCGTCTCGAAGTGCAGCTTCCCGCGCCACATGGTTGCGATCCAGTTGAAGAACTTCACTCCTGTGGGGATCGCGATCATCATCGAGGTGATCGCGAAGAAGAGGTTGTCCACCACGCCCGTTGCGAACATGTGGTGGGCCCAGACGCTGTAGCTCAATGCGCCGATGAGGATCGTGGCGAAGACGAAGCCGCGATACCCGAAGACCGGCTTGCGGCTGAAGACCGGGATGATCTCCGTCACGATCCCGAAGAAGGGAAGGATCAGGATGTAGACCTCCGGGTGACCGAAGAACCAGAAGATGTGCTGCCAGAGCACGGCGCTGCCGCCGGCCGCGGGATCGAAGAAGTGCGCGCCCAGGGTTCGGTCGATGAGCAGCATCGCGAGGGCACTGGTCAACACCGGGAAGGTGAGCATGATGAGCAGCGAGGTGACCAGCATGTTCCAGACAAAGATCGTCAGCCGGAACATGGTCATCCCCGGGGCACGCATGGTGAAGATGGTGGCCACGAAGTTCAGGGCCCCCAGGATCCCCGAGCTGCCGGACATGATCAGGCCCACGATCCACAGGTTGGTCCCGGCTCCCGGCGAGAAGACGGCGCTGGAGAGCGGCGCATAGCCGGTCCAGCCGAAGGCGGCCGCGCCGCCCACGAAGAAACCGGAGAAGGCGACCAGCCCGCCGCCCAGCGCCAGCCAGAAGGTGAGCGCGTTGAGGCGTGGGAATGCGACGTCCGGGGCGCCGATCTGCAGCGGCAGGAAGTAGTTCGCGAAGCCGAAGACGACCGGCGAGGCGAAGAAGAAGATCATCCCCGTGCCGTGCATGGTGAAGAGCTGGTTATAGGTCGCGGTGTCCATGAACTGCAGGTCCGGGAAGGTCAGCTCAGCGCGCATGAAGAGCGATAGCGTGCCGGAGATGAGCAGGAACGCCAGCCCCATGAACAGGTACAGGATCCCGATCTTCTTGTGGTCGGTCGTGGTCAGGTAGTCGACGATCCCACCTGGCTCGTGGGTGGGGCCGGCGGCGCGCGGCTGCTGCAGCTCGGCGGTGGTCATGGCGCGCTCCTTGGCTGGCTGGCCAGCCAAGCGTCGAAATCGGCCTTCGACACGGCGCGGATGGTGAAGTGCATCTCGTCGTGGTAGAGGCCGCAGAACTCGGCGCATTGGCCGCCGTAGGTCCCCGTCTCGTCGATCGTGAGCTGCAGGTGGTTGTCGACGCCCGGGATCAGGTCGCGCTTCACGAGGAAGTGGGGGATGTAGAAGGAGTGGATGACGTCATCGGACACGAGCTGGAAGTCGACCACCTCGCCCACGGGGAGCACCATCTCCGGGTAGTTGGTCCGCGTGCCGGTGACGACCACGTCTGCATCGGTGTAGGTGAACCGCCATTGCCACTGGAATCCCTCCACCTTGACGCGCACACCCGGGTCCGCGACCCGTGCGTCGTTCGTGTTGAGCACGACGGCGCTCACGGCGAAGAGGATGACAACAAGCAGCGTCGGGAGCGCCCACCAGGTCAGCTCCAGTGCGATGTTGGTGTGGGTCTGGGCAGGGAGGACAGGGTCGTCCTCCGTTGCCCGATAGCGCAGGATGTTCCAGCCGATGAGGCCTGCCACGATCACGAAGACCACGGCGGCCGCGACGAGGAACAGGTTGTAGAGGCCCTGCACCCGCTGGGCCTGGACGGTGGCAGGCGCAGCGGTGCACCCGGCCAGAAGGGCGGTAGCCAGGGTGCCCACGAGCAGGTGGAGGGCTCGTCGCCGATGGTGGCGTTGGAATCGCGGCATCCGTGCGCAATCCTACCGCCCAGGCGCTGATCCCGACAGGGCGTGCCGTGCGGCAGGCGGGCGATGGTCGCCCCGGCTCGCTACCATCGGCCTCATGGTGACCTTCGACCGGGAGACGGCGCTCATCGTGGTCGACGTGCAGAATGATTTCGCCGATCCCGCCGGGAGCCTCGCGGTTCGGGATGGTGCCTTGATCATCCCCGGGCTCAACGAGACGGTGCGCGCGGCCGATGCCGCCGGCGCGTTCGTCGTGTACACCCAGGATTGGCACCCGGAGTCCACGCCGCACTTCGCGAAGGACGGCGGGATCTGGCCGGTCCACTGCGTGATGGAGACCTGGGGCGCCGAGCTGCACCCGGACCTCGCGGTCGTGGGGCCAACGGTACGCAAGGGTTCGAACGGCGAGGACGGATACTCTGGGTTCACGATGCGGGATCCGCGGACCGGCCGTGAGCATCCGACCGAGCTCGAGCGGCTGCTGCGCGAGCACGCGATCGAGCGGGCGGTGGTGTGCGGGCTGGCAACCGACTACTGCGTGAAGGCCACGGCCCTCGACGCCCTGCGCCTGGCGTTCCCGACTTGCGTCCTCACCAACGGCATCGCGGCCGTGGACCTTGCCGATGGCGACGGCGACCGAGCGCTGGCAGAGATGACGGCGGCCGGGGTCCGGCTCATCTGACCGAGGTGCGCGCGCACCGTCAGCGCGGTGACCGACGCCAGCCCCAGGCTGCGAGGCCGATCCCGATCACCACCGCGACCGCGCCGATGGCGGTCCAGGTCAGGTCCCGGGTCATGAAGCTGCGCGGAGCGAACGGCAGGTTCAGGCCCTGGCCCACCCAGATCGCTCCGGCGACGGCCAGCAGGAGCCCCACCACGATCATCCCGATGCGCATTGGCGAACAGGATAGGCGCCGCAGGGACCCGGGGGTCCTGCGGGGCGCTACCTGTCGTGACGGGTCAGTGTCGGGGTCGCTCGAACGCCATCCGGTCCGGCCCGGTTGGGGGTCCGAACCGTTGCCTCGTATCATGGGAACGAACATCTGAACGAGACAGGATTCGGAGCTGAGCAACGTGACGAACGACAACGACCTGTGGCGCGAGCTGGGCCAGCAGCTGCGCGTCGATTCCGTCAGATCGAGCTCGACGGCGGGATCCGGGCACCCGACCTCCTCGATGTCGGCCGCGGACCTGATGGCGGTGCTGATGGAGAAGCACCTGCGGTACGACTTCGCCGAGCCCGCGAACCCCAACAACGACCATCTCATCTTCTCGAAGGGCCACGCCTCGCCCCTGCTGTACGCGATGTACAAGGCGGCGGGCGCCATCTCCGACGAGGAGATGCTCACCTTCCGCAAGCTGGGGAGCCGCATCGAAGGACATCCGACGCCGGTCCTGCCGTGGGTCGACGTCGCAACCGGGTCACTGGGCCAGGGGCTGCCCGTCGCGGTGGGCGTCGCGCTCGCCGGCAAGCGGCTCGACCGGCTCCCGTACCGGGTCTGGGTCCTGTGCGGTGACTCCGAGATGGCAGAAGGGTCCATCTGGGAGGCGGTCGAGCACGCATCGTTCGCCCAGCTGGACAACCTGACCGCCATCATCGACGTCAACCGGCTCGGCCAGACCGGCGAGACGATGCACGGCTGGAACCTGGACAGCTACGCCAATCGGGCGAAGGCTTCCGGCTGGCACACCATCGAGGTCGATGGCCACGACGTCGCCGCCATTGACGCGGCGTACGAAGAGGCACTGGTGACGACGGGCCGCCCAACCATGATCCTGGCGCGGACGGAGAAGGGCCACGGGGTCGCAGAGGTCGCGAACAAGAACGGCTTCCACGGCAAGCCGCTGCCACACCCGGAGGCCGCCATCGCGGAGCTGGGCGGGATCCGGAACCTGCACATCGACGTGCACAGGCCCGATGGCAGCGAGCCGCCGCACGTCTTCCCATCGGGTGCCCTCGAGCTGCCCCGGTACGAGCTCGGCGGCAAGGAGGCCACCCGCCGCGCCTACGGCGACGCCCTTGTGGCCCTCGGAAGGGCGCGCGGCGATGTCGTCGCCCTCGATGGCGAAGTCGGCAACTCGACCTATTCCGAGGAGTTCCGGGACGCGTTCCCCGACCGCTATTTCGAGATGTACATCGCCGAGCAGCAGATGGTCGCGGCCGCGGTTGGCCTCCAGGTCCGCGGTTGGCGGCCGTTCGCCAGCACCTTCGCCGCGTTCCTCTCACGGGCCTACGACTTCGTTCGCATGGCGGCGGTGAGCCGTGCCAGCCTGGTGCTGGCCGGGTCGCACGCCGGCGTCAGCATCGGCGAGGACGGGCCGTCGCAGATGGCGCTCGAGGACATTGCCTCGCTGCGCGCCGTCTTTGGCAGCACGGTGCTCTATCCGTCGGACCCGAACCAGACCGCCGACCTGATGCGGCAGCTCCCGGATCGAGAGGGGCTCGTCTTCCTGCGCACGACGCGCGAGAAGACGCCGGTCATCTATCCGCCGGACGAGCAGTTCCCGATTGGCGGGAGCCGGGTCGTCCGGGAGTCGACCGACGACAAGGTCACCCTGGTCGGCGCGGGGATCACCCTGCACGAGGCGATGAAGGCCGCCGAGACGCTCGCCGCAGAGGGCATCGCCGCCCGGGTCATTGACCTGTACAGCGTCAAGCCCATCGACACGGACGCGATCCTCGCCGCTGCACGGGATACGGGGGCCATCGTGACCGTGGAGGATCACTTCCCGGAGGGTGGCCTTGGCGACGCCGTGCTCGAGGCGCTGGCCGGCCTGGGTGCCGAGCACCCGCGGGTCGTTCGCCTCGCGGTTCGCCACATGCCGGGATCCGCCACCCCCGACGAACAGCTGGCCGCGGCCGGCATCGACGCCAGCTCCATCGCCCGCGCGGCGCGCCAGCTGGTGGCGGCGCCGGCGGGCGCATCGGTCTAGGAGGAGAAGCATGAACACCCTGCAGCGCCTGTATGCGGAGCAGGACCAGTCGCCCTGGATCGACTTCATCGACCGGCAGCTGATCGATAGCGGACGCCTCGATGCGCTGATCGAGACCGGGATCCGTGGGCTCACGAGCAACCCCACCATCTTTGCCAAGGCGATCTCGAGCGGACACTACGACGCGCTGATCGGCCGCATGATCGAGGCGGGCGAGCCGAACCAGGCGATCTACCAGGCCATCGCGGTGGGCGACGTCGGCGATGCGGCCGACCACCTCAGGCGGGTGTACGACCAGGCCGATGGCGCGGATGGCTTCGCGAGCATCGAGGTCGAGCCGAATCTCGCCAACGACACGAACGGGACCCTGGCTCGCGCCCGCGAGCTGTGGAGCATCCTCGGCCGCCCGAACGTCTTCATCAAGATCCCGGCCACGGAGGCGGGGATCCCGGCCATCGAGGCGGCGATCGCCGACGGGATCAACGTCAACGTGACGCTCATGTTCAGCGTCGAGGTTTACCGGCGGGTCGCGATGGCGTACATCGCCGGGTTGCGTCGCCGACAGACGGCGGGGCAGAACGTGCATGGGGTTTCCTCGGTGGCGAGCTTCTTCGTGAGCCGGGTCGACACGAAGGTCGACACGATGCTCGAGGCCAATGGGACCAGCGCGGCGCTCAACGCGCGTGGCACTGCGGCGATCGGCAATGCCCGGCTGGCCTACGAGGTCTACCAGGAGCTCTTCCATGGACCGGAGTTCGCGGCGCTGCGCGAGGCCGGGGCGCGAGTCCAGCGCTGCCTGTGGGCTTCCACGTCGACCAAGAACCCTGCCTATCCCGACATCCTGTACGTCAGCGAGCTGATCGGCCCCGAGACGGTGAACACCATGCCGCTCGAGACCATCGAAGCCGTCCTGGACCACGGAGACGTGCAGCGGACCCTGGATCGTGACCTGCATGCCGCCCACGATGCGATCAGGGCGGTCGAGGCCAACGGGGTGAGCATGGACCAGGTCACCGCGGAGCTCCTCGACGAGGGCGTGCGGTCCTTCGGCAAGAGCTTCGACGACCTGATCGCCACGATCGAGGGGAAGCGAGAGGCCCTGGCGACCGCATGAGCGGGCAGGGACCGGCCGAGACCGGGAACGCGAACGGCCTCGCCGTCGCCATCGAGAGGCGGCTGGCCGAATGGGATCGGGACCGTGTCGCCGCCCGGCTGTGGGCCAAGGACGGGGCTCTGTGGCAGGCATCCGGCAAGCCGCCGGAGGCGCTCGCCGCCTGGATGGGCTGGCTTGACCTTCCGGTCGTGATGGCCGCGAGGGTATCGGAGCTGGAGCATCTTGCGCAGGCCGTTGGGGCCGACGGCTATCGGCGAGCCGCCGTGCTCGGGATGGGCGGGTCCTCCCTGGCTCCGGAGCTCTTCAGCCGGGTCTTCGCCGTGGGGGAGGGCGCGGCCGACCTGCGCATCCTGGACTCAACCCATCCCGACGCGGTTCGCGGCTTTCGCGAATGGGCCACCGCCGAGCGGACCGTCTTCTGCGTCTCGTCGAAGTCGGGCGGGACCACGGAGCCGAACGCCTTCCACGCCGCCATGGCGGAGGTCGCTCCCGCGCTCGACTTCCTGGCGATCACCGACCCCGGCACGTCGCTCGCCGACCTGGCGCGAGCCCAGGAGTTCCGCGGAATCGTCGAGGCGCCGCCGGACGTGGGCGGCCGCTACTCCGCGCTCACTGTCTTCGGACTCGTGCCGGCGGCGCTCCATGGCGTCGACCTGGCAGGCCTCCTGGACCGCGCCGCGGCGATGGCCGAGCGGTGTCGGGTGTCCGCGTCGACGAACCCCGGCCTGCGGCTGGGTGCCTTCATGGGGGAGGCTGCCCTCGCCGGCCGCGACAAGCTGACCGTGGTCACCTCGCCGCGCCTCGCGTCCTTCGGCGACTGGGTGGAGCAGCTCGTGGCTGAGAGCACCGGGAAGCAGGGCACAGGCATCGTCCCGGTCGTGGGCGAGAGGCCGGGTCCGGCCCGGGCCTATGCCGGTGACCGCTGCTTCGTCTTCGTCGCCCTGGAGGAGGAAGCGGATCCGGCCGCGGCAACCCTGGCGGCGCAGCTTCGCCGGCTGGGTCATCCGGTCGAGGAGATCGTGCTCGCGGATCCGCGGGACGTCGGCGGCGAGTTCCTGCGGTGGGAGATCGCGACCGCGGCTGCGGGGATCGTGCTGGGGATCGACCCGTTCGACCAGCCGAACGTCCAGGAGTCGAAGGATGCCACGAAGGAGCTGCTGGCCGCCTACGCGCGCGACGGGGCGCTGCCGGGGCCGGCGCCGATCGTGGCGGAGGAAGGGATCGCCGTCTACGCCGACCCTGCGGCGATCGGCGACACGCCGGTCAGCGTGGACGGCGCGGTGCGCCAGCTGCTTTCGCTCGTCTCGGCGGGTGACTACCTGGCTCTGCTCGCCTACCTGCCCCGCGACCCGGACCTCGTGGAGCGCCTCGAGTCCCTGCGGATGAACCTCCGCGACGGGCTTGGGGTGGCGACCACCCTTGGGTTCGGTCCTCGCTTTCTGCACTCGACCGGGCAGCTGCACAAGGGCGGCCCGCCCAGCGGGGTCTTCCTGCAGGTGACGGCCGAGCCTCGCAAGGATCTGCCAATCCCCGGCTGGCGCGAGAGCTTCGGCACGCTGGTGGCGGCCCAGGCGCTTGGTGACCTCACGTCGCTGCAGAAGCGCCGTCGTCGGGTGATCCGGGTCCATCTCTCGGAGCTCGCCGGCGGACTGGAGCGCCTGGAGCGCTCGATCCGGGAGGCCCTCTCGGCCACCAGCGGCTGACGGCGCGCCGCGCAGGCGCCAGACTGACAAACGAACGACGACGGAAGGAGCGAACGGCCGATGCAGATCGCGGTCGCCGGCCTGGGCCGGATGGGAGCCGGGATGGCGCGCAGACTGGCGCGCGGCGGACACGAAGTGGTCGCCTGGAACCGCCACCCGGATGTGACGCAGCAGCTCGCCGCAGAGCCGGAGAACGAGGGACGGATCGCGGCTGCCGACCAGCTGGAGCAGCTGGTCGGCATGATGTCCGCTCCGCGGCACGTGATCATCAGCGTCCCGTCAGGCGACGCGACCGAGCAGATGATCGATCGCCTGACCGGCATCCTGGAGAAGGGCGACGTGATCGTGGACGCGGGCAACTCGAACTTCCACGACAGCCAGCGCCGGGCCGCAAAGGTCGAGGAGCGCGGCCTCGAGTGGCTGGACATGGGCGTCAGCGGGGGCGTGTGGGGCCTGACCGTCGGCTTCTGCGCCATGCTGGGTGGAAAGCGCGCGATCTACGACCGTTTCGAGCCTGCGGTGCGCACGCTGGCACCCGAGTCGGGGTTCCTTTACTGCGGGCCTGCCGGCGGCGGTCATTACGTCAAGATGGTCCATAACGGGATCGAGTACGGCCAGATGCAGGCCATCAGCGAGGGGTTCGACATCCTCCACGCCTCATCGGACTACGAGCTGGACTTGGCGGCCATTGCCGAGATGTGGAACCACGGATCGGTCATCCGGTCCTGGCTCATGGAGCTGGCCGCGAGCGCCTTCACCCGCGAGGGGCCCGACCTGGCGGCGATCAAGGGCTGGGTCAACGACTCGGGCGAGGGCCGCTGGACCGTCCTTGACGCCATCGACCACGACGTCCCGGCGCCCATCATCACGCTCTCCCTGATCCAGCGGTTCCGCAGCCGACGCGAGCCGGATTCGTTCACGGACCGCGTCCTCGCGGCGCTGCGCAACGAGTTCGGGGGCCATGCCATCGTGAGCGCCGGCGACGATGCCGGCGGGGAGGGGCACTGAGCGCGAGATGGCTGCCGCGACCGCCGCCACGCTTCCCCCGCTGCTTCCGGAGCAGGCCGCCCATCACGGTGATGGCTCGCGGCACCTCGCCAACCCCCTGCGCGAGGGCCTCCGACTCGAGCGGATTCCCGAGCCGTGCACCATGGTCATCTGCGGTGCCACCGGGGACCTGACGCGGCGCAAGCTCGGCCCGGCGCTCTACAACCTCATGCTGGGCGGCTTCCTGCCGCCCGAGTTCACGGTGGTCGGCTTTGCCCGGCGGGAGATGAGCGACGACGACTTCCGGGACCACCTCCGCACCGGCATTGACGAGTACAGCCGTAATCGTCCCGTGAAGCGGTCGGTGTGGGACTCGTTCAGTGCCGGGATCCGGTACCACCGCGGTGAGTTCCACGAACCCGCAGCCTACGAGGAGCTCGCAAAGCTCCTCGACCGCATAGACCGGGACCGCGGGACCGGTGGGAATCGGCTCTTCTACCTGGCCGTGCCGCCCGTTCTGTACCCGGAGATCGTGAAGCAGCTGGAGAAGGCGGGACTGTCCGCGGACGGCGAGCGCCGGTCGGACGGAAAGCACGGCTGGGTGCGCGTCATCGTCGAGAAGCCCTTCGGTTACGACCTCGCATCGGCGCGAAAGCTCAACCGTGAGATTCGCGAGGCGTTCGAGGAGGAGCAGGTCTATCGCATCGACCACTACCTGGGCAAGGAGACGGTCCAGAATCTGGCGGTCTTCCGCTTCGGTAATGGCCTCTTCGAGCCCATCTGGAACCGGCGGTACATCGACAGCGTGCAGATCACCGTGGCGGAGACGGTGGGCGTCGAGGGCCGCGGCGAGTTCTACGACCAGACGGGGGCGCTGCGCGACATCGTCCAGAACCACGCGCTGCAGTTGATGGCCGTGTTCGCCATGGAGCCGCCGGTCGAGTTCGCCGCCTCCGACCTGCGCGACGAGAAGCTCAAGGTGCTGCGGGCGGTCCATCCCATGGCCGTGACCGATGTCGCCAGTCGGGCGATCCGGGGCCAGTATGTCTCGGGGTGGGTCGAGGGCCAGAAGATGCGCTCCTACCGCGACGAACCGGAGGTCGGCCCGGAGTCGCAGACGGAAACGTACGTCGCCCTCAAGCTGGCCATTGACTCATGGCGCTGGGCCGGGGTGCCGTTCTACCTGCGCACCGGCAAGGGAATGCCCACGCGGGTCACGGAGATCGCGGTCCAGTTCCGTCGTGCGCCGCTGGCCCTCTTCGCGCGGACCGGCGCATCGCAGATCGACCCGAACATCCTCGCCATCCGCATTCAGCCCGACGAGGGGATCCTGCTGCGCTTCGGGGCCAAGGTTCCGGGGCAGGGGCTCCAGATCCGCAGCGTGAACATGGACTTCCGGTACGGATCGTCCTTTGCGGTGGACTCGCCCGACGCGTACGAGACACTCCTCCTTGACGCCATGATCGGCGACGCGTCGCTCTTCACCCGGGACGACGAGGTCGAACGCGCCTGGGAGATCCTCGACCCGCTCCTGCGTGCGTGGGAGAGCGAAGGGCTGGGTGGTCCGCTGCACTTCTACGCCGCGGGCACCTGGGGGCCGCCGGCCAGCGACGATATGCTGGAGCGCGACCGCCGCGCCTGGCGTCGTCTGTAACCCGCCCATGCCAACCGGTCGATCCGACGCCGCGCAGCGCGAGCTGGCCGTTCACCGTCAGCTCATGCGCTTTGGCGATGCAGACACCCTCGCCACACCCGTCTGGGAGCAGCGCGGGACGACGGTGAGCGCGATCGAGGCGCAGCTGGACCGGCTGTGGGGCGTGGCGGAGTCGGCGAGCAGCGACGAGGGCGGGACGCGTGTGCGCGAGAAGGGGCTGCCGCATGCACGCACGTCGGTCCTCAACCTGATCGTCACCGTGGTCGACTCCGATGCCGCCGATCGTGCGGTCCACGCCATGATGAGCCTGGGCATCCGCCATCCCTCGCGGGCGATCGTGCTCGTCGCGGATCACGAGTCGACCGGGGATGCGCTCGATGCCCGGATAAGCACCCATTGCCACGTCGTTCCATCGTCGCCGGACGAGCGTATCTGCTACGAGGAGGTGGTGCTGACGGTTCGCGGCGAGACGGCGGAGCACCTCTCCGGCGTCGTGGCCCCCATCCTGATCCATGACCTGCCGACGTCGGTCTGGTGGCCGGGGGACCCACCCTTCACCCACCCCGTCTTCGACCAGCTGGTCGAAGTCTCCGATCGGCTCATCGTCGACTCGTCGGATTTCGCGGACCTCCTCGCGGGGATGCGCCGCCTCGCCGCCCTCCGTGACCGGAGCGGGATCGGCGACCTCGCCTGGGAGCGGCTCTCCGGATGGCAGGAGCGGATCGCCCAGTTCTTCGACGGACCGCGCTTCCGGCGCTACCTGCCCAACCTGAATCGGATGTTGATCCGCTACGCCACGCCAACCGGTCAGGGCCGACGACGTCGGCGGCAGGACGTCGACGCGGTGGCGCCCGATGTCGCCGCCCCCATGGCCGAGGCGGTGCTGCTGGCCGGCTGGATCGCCTCGCGCCTCGACTGGCGGCGCCACACGACGATGCAGGCGCCCGAGGAGGGCGGCTTCCGGCTGCAGCTCGAGGGGCACTACGAGATGGTCGATCTTCGCATCGAGCCCGAGGCGACCGACGAGCTGGTTCCCGGCGAGCTGACCAGCATTCGGCTCCGGGCGCACGGCGAGACGGGTGCGGCCGAGTTCATCATCGACCGGGACCGGGACGAGGCCACGGTCGCCACCAACGCCGACGGGATGACGGCCCTCCTGCGCAAGATCACCATGGAGACGCCGCGAGAAGCGGAGCTGCTCAGCGCACAGCTGGGCGGCGAGTCCGGGGATCCGGTGTACGACGCGGCGCTGCGCGCGGCGGTTGTCTTCCTCTCCGCCGCCCGGGGCGTTGAGCCTGCCGGCCCTGCCGAGATTCCGTCTCCGGCCGCGGTCCAGGAGCTGGGAGGATGAGCGCAGCGCGCTGGATGGTTGTCCCCGATCGCTCGGCGGTGGCCAACGAGGCCGCCTCTCGGTTCGTGGCCTCCGCGACGGCCGCGATCGAGGCTCGCGGCGTGTTTCGCGTGGCCCTCTCGGGCGGCACCACGCCGAACGCCGTCTTCCCGGTCCTTCGGTCGGCACCGTGGTCCGGTCGCGTCGACTGGAGTCGCGTGGAGTTCTTCTGGGGCGACGAGCGAGCGGTGCCGCCCGACGACCCGGATTCGAACTTCGGCATGGCGTACCGCATGTTCATCTCCCAGCTCCCGGGGATCCGTCCGGAGTCGATCCATCGGATGCAGGCGGAATCCGACCACCTCGACGCCGCGGCGCTCGCCTACGAGACGGAGCTGCGCCTCGCGTTCGCGGTTCGCGGCGAGGAGCCGCCGGTCTTCGATCTGATCTGGCTGGGCCTGGGCCCCGACGGACACACCGCCTCGCTGTTTCCCGGCAGCCGCGCGCTGCGCGAGGTGGAGCGCTGGGTGGTACCCAACTATTGGACGGCGGCCGGCGTCTGGCGCATGACAATCACCTATCCGGTGATCAACGCCGCGCGCGAGGTGGTCTTCCTCGTGACGGGCGAGAACAAGGTCAACGCGGTCCGGCACGTTCGGTCCGGCCGCAGCCGCCTCCCGGCGGCGCGCGTCCATGCGGCCGACGTGACCTGGCTGCTGGATGCCGCGGCTGCAGGCACTGCCGTCGGCGACGAGTCCCCGGGGGCCGCGTCATGACCCCGTGGCTCTTCCTGGCCGGCACGCTGCTCGGCGGGCTCGCCGCGTACGGAACCGGCTGGCCGGCATGGCGCGGCTATCGGGCGCGAGAGGCGCGCGACCTCAATGCCGAGCGGTACGAGGCCTGGCGCGGTCGCGCGCCGCGCGGCCCGCGACCGTCACTGAGCGAAGGGCCGACCGTGGCCGAGAGGCGACGCCTGTACCTCGCTGCGGCCTTCGCCGTCGCTTCGGTTTTCTGCCTCGTCGGCTTTCTCATCACCACCTGAAGCGGCGAGGGCGAGATGCGCGTGGAGCTGCTCTACACGGACGACGACCCCGGTTACATGACCGCGCGGCAGAACCTGGTCGAGGTGCTCAGCGAGGATGCGTTCGAGACGCCCGTGCAGATGATCGCCGTAGGCTCGCTTGAGGACGCGCAGCTGCTCGGCTTCCCCGGGTCCCCCACGATCCGCATCGACGGCGAGGATATCGATCCGGAGAGCGCCACCGGCATCGGCACCGGTCGTCGCGAGTATCCCGGCGACGGACCGATTCCCGGCAAGCGGCTGATCCGCTCGGCGGTGGAGCGGTCGCGCGGCTGGGGCCACGGCCGGGTCCGGTAGCGGGCTACACTCGCCTTCGGATGCTCGCTTCGGCGCTTCGCGCCTTCTTCCTCTGGCTCGCCCACCGCCGATGGCTGGCCCGCCTGGCTCTACGGACCCCACTTGCCCGGCGTCTTCCGCTGCGGTTCGTGGCGGGCACCACCCTGGACCGTGCGGTGGAGACCGTCCGCGAGTTGAACGCCGCCGGGCTGGCGGCAACCCTTGACCATCTCGGCGAGTCTGTGAGCGATCAGGCGACCGCGGAGCAGGCTGCATCGGCCTACGTGGAGGCGATCGAGCGCATCGCGTCCGAGGGTCTCGATGCCAACGTGAGCATCAAGCTGACGCAGATAGGCCTCGATCTGGGGGTCGACGTCTGCCGGGAGGTGCTGCGGCCGGTGCTCGAGACGGGACGCCGCCACGGCATATTCGTCCGCATCGACATGGAGGCCAGCGACTACGTGGATCGCACGCTCCAGGTGGTGCGGGGCATGCGCGCGGAGGGCTACGACACCGGACCGGTCATCCAGTCCTACCTGCATCGGTCGAAGGCCGATGTCGCCGCCCTCGTCGCGGAGGGCGCGCGGGTGCGCGTCTGCAAGGGCGCCTACGCCGAGCCCATCGAGATCGCCTGGCACGACCGCGCCACCATCGGCCAGTCCTTCGTGGAGCTGTGCCAGACGTTGATGGATGCCGGCACCTATCCCGCGGTCGCGACGCACGACCCGGAGATGATCGAGGCCATCAGCCGCCACGCCTCGCAGCACGGGATCACCCCGGAGCAGTTCGAGTTCCAGATGCTCTACGGCATCCGGCGAGACCTGCAGCGTGCGCTCGTGGCGGACGGCTGGCGGATGCGGGTCTACGTCCCGTACGGGACGGAGTGGTGGCCGTACTTCATGCGGCGCCTTGCGGAGCGACCGGCGAACGTGATGTTCGTCCTGCGTGGGCTGTTCGGGGAGGGAAAGACGGACCGCCCGGCTGCGCCGCCCGCCGACCGGGGGTAGACTCGAACAACGTCATGAGCTCATCCAAGCGGCCCAGCACATCGAGTCTTCGGCGCTTCATCACGTCTCGGCCCTACGTCCCGGTCGCTGAGATCCGGCGCCGGTTCGGCCTCGACGACCCGGACTGCATCTGCGCCATCACGCGCGACGGCCGCTCGGCGTATGTCGGCCTGCCGGAGCGCGAAGCGCTCAAGATCCAGGACCTGTGGGCGCGCGACGAGATTGGTCTGGAGCTTTCCGTGGAGGTCCAGGCACCGGTCGTCGTCGGCGTCTACCCGATGCGGATCGCGCGCTACCTGATGGACGGCAACGGCAACGGCATCCACGGCAACGGCCACCACCGCGCCGCCGAGGCGCCCACCGGAAACGGCCAGGCAGCGCCACGCGTCGAGGCGAAACAGAACGGCCAGGTAAACGGTCACTCCCGGCTGCTCTCCACGGCGGAACCTCGAGAACCAGTGACGCCGTCGGAGCCTTGACCGTCGGGCTCGTCTCCCGTGAGCTTCTCTTCGCCAGCCGCATAGCCGGCGCGGCCGAGCACGCCGGCACCGAGCTTGTCCGGGTTGATGACCCGGCCCACCTGCCGCCCCCAGCCGAGATCTCGCTGGTCCTCGTGGACTGGATCGAGCGGCAACCAGGCTGGGCGGAGGCGCTCGCCGGGTGGTGCCAGGACGCACCGGATT
Organism: uncultured Chloroflexia bacterium; assembly: GCA_963773405.1. Lineage (GTDB taxonomy): Bacteria > Chloroflexota > Limnocylindria > QHBO01 > QHBO01 > CAVXEH01. The sequence continues at coordinate 285,849 of CAVZAQ010000005.1, forward strand.
CTCGTAGACCGAGGATCATCCTGTTCGGTCCGCACACCGATCTCGAGGCCCATGCGGCAGCGCGCGCCGCCGGCCTGGGTCCGATGTGGGCTCGCTCCAAGCTGCTCTCGGAACTGCCGACACTGCTGCTCTGACGCTGGGATCGGCCGGCCGAACTGGCTGGTCGGAATGTTGCGGTTGGGTTGGGTCCGGTTCGGTATTGACGGGTCGTCGGACCCGCCGTAGGGTTATCGATGACCGACCCCGCCGCTGCCCGCGCCTTCGGTCAGGCCAGGCCCGAGCCATCGGGCATCATCCAGCGGCGCCGCAGCCCCGCCGTCCGCAGGAGTCGTTTCGGGGCGCCGTTGGCAGCCAGCATCTCACTACCCGCCTGCATCCCTGCCGCGTCCGGCGACGCCGCGCAGTCGTCGCGTGCACCCCGACCTGAGAAGTAATCCTATCGATGGACGCCGGCTACCCAGGGAGGGGACGATGACCAAGACCGTGAGCCCGGGCGAGCTTCACCAACTGTTCCAGGCGCGCTTGGCTGAGGCCGAGTCGAGGGGAAGTCACCCGCGGAGGGCCAAAGACGGCGCCAGCGCGGGCTGGCGCGGCTTCGGCAGCCGGCAGCTCCTCATGGCGTTCGCGCTGGCAATGAGCGCTATGGTCGCGATGAGCGTGGTGGTGGCGGCGACCACGGTTGCGGACCTCACCACGGTCGACGCGTCGGCCACCATCAACGGGGCCATCTACACTCAGGGTATCGCGGTGCCCGTCTCCGGCACCGGTGTCTTGAACCCATTCCTGCGCGTGGCTACCAACACGGACGTGGAGCGCGGCATCAGCACGAATACCGACAACGTGCTGGACGAGACGAACAGCTGGACCAAGGCGCTGCTGCTCAGCGCCGTTCCCGTCGTTCAGCAGGGCGGCGGCCTGTACCGAGAGTTCATCCTGGACATCAACCAGACCGCGAACAAGCCGCTCCTTTCGCTCGACGAGGTCAAGATCTTCCTGACCTCCACGCCGAACATCAACTCCTACGTGGATGATGGGCTGACCGGCGGCGGCACGATCAACGGCGATTCCTACACGGCGGGGTCGAGCATCGGCCACATGGTCTTCAGCCAGGGCGACACCGTCGTCAAGCTGAACTACAACCTGGCGTCCGGGTCCGGCAAGCCCGACATGACGCTCCTCATCCCGGACAGCGTCTTCGGCACGCCCGGCGACGCCTCTTACTGCGCCTACAACCAGTCGGGCTGCAACACCTGGATGGGCTTCTACAGTCAGTTCGGCGGCTGGAACGGCACCGGCATCAGTGGCGGCACCAGCGAGTGGCCGAACAATGCCAATTTCGAAGAGTGGGCGACCATCATCCGCCCAGTGGTGAACGTCAGCAAGACGGTCAACGCCACGGCGTCGACAAGCTGCACCTGGGGCATCGACAAGAGCGTCGACCAGACCGAGATCGACATCCCCAGCGGTGACACCGCCACCTTCAACTACACGGTCTCGGTGACGCACGCCTGTACGACGGACGTCGCGCCGGTGACCGGCAACATCGTCATCAGCAACCCATCCGTGCTCCCCGACGGTACGAAGACCGACGACGCGGTGGTGACGAGCGTGACCGACAGCTTCACTCCCGGAGACGTCGCCGGGGCGGTGACCTGCCCAAGCGCATACCCGTTCACCATCAAGTCCGGGAAGAGCGTCACCTGCACCTACATCCTGAACCTGGATTCAGCGACGAACGGCACGAACTCCGCAACCGTCACCCTGAGTGACGACAAGCTGCCGCCCACGATCGCGACGGCCGATGTCACCTTTGACACGACTGTGCATGACGGCAGCGTCAATGTGGTCGACGACAAGACCGATCCGGCGCACCCGGTGGACCTCGGGACGGTCACCTACAGCGACCCGAGTCCCACGGAGTTCCACTACTCGCTCGACAAGTCGGGCGTGGCCGGAACCTGCACCGACTACGACAACACGGCCACCTTCACCACCAGCGACACCGCCACCACCGGCTCGGATGATCAGATGGTGACGGTCTGCGTGGGCGAGGACCTGACCGTCTCCAAGACCGCCACCCCGGCCTTCACCCGGACCTACACCTGGGGCATCGACAAGAGCGTCGACCAGACCCGGATCGACATCGCCGACGGTGGCACCGCCACCTTCAACTACACGGTATCGGTGACCCACGACAGTGGCACTGACTCCGGCTGGCAGGTGACCGGCACCATCACCGTCACCAACCCCAACGACTGGATGCCGATCCAGGCAGACGTTTCGGACGCGGTCGACAACGGTGGCACCTGCTCCATCGACGGGGGCGGATCCTCGATCGTGGTGGCAGCCAGCGATCAGGTGCAGAAGGACTACACCTGCACCTGGGCCTCGGATCCCACCCCGGCCAGCGGCATCAACACCGCCACCGCCACCTGGGACGCGGGCACCTACTTCACCCCGACCGGCTCCGCCGACGGGACCAAGGACTTCACATTCGACACCCCGACCACCCTGACCGACGAGAGTGTGTCGGTCGACGACACGTACGCGGGTCACCTCGGGACGGTCACCTACAGCGACCCGAGTCCCACGGAGTTCCACTACTCGCTCGACAAGTCGGGCGTGGCCGGAACCTGCACCGACTACGACAACACGGCCACCTTCACCACCAGCGACACCGCCACCACCGGCTCGGATGATCAGATGGTGACGGTCTGCGTGGGCGAGGACCTGACCGTCTCCAAGACCGCCACCCCGGCCTTCACCCGGACCTACACCTGGGGCATCGACAAGAGCGTCGACCAGACCCGGATCGACATCGCCGACGGTGGCACCGCCACCTTCAACTACACGGTATCGGTGACCCACGACAGTGGCACTGACTCCGGCTGGCAGGTGACCGGCACCATCACCGTCACCAACCCCAACGACTGGATGCCGATCCAGGCAGACGTTTCGGACGCGGTCGACAACGGTGGCACCTGTACGGTGGCTGACGACAATGTCGGCGTGCCCGCCGGTGGGGAGACGCACATCGACTACACCTGCACCTGGGCCTCGGAGCCCAGCGCGGCCAGCGGCACCAACACCGCCACCGTGAGCTGGAACAAGGAACTGGCGCATACCCCCAATGACTCGGCCACCGGCACCGCGGACTTCGACTTCACGGGTGCACCGACCACCCTGACCGACGGCAGCGTCAATGTGGTCGACGACAAGACCGATCCGGCGCACCCGGTGGACCTCGGGACGGTCACCTACAGCGACCCGAGTCCCACGGAGTTCCACTACTCGCTCGACAAGTCGGGCGTGGCCGGAACCTGCACCGACTACGACAACACGGCCACCTTCACCACCAGCGACACCGCCACCACCGGCTCGGATGATCAGACGGTGACGGTCTGCGTGGGCGAGGACCTGACCGTCTCCAAGACCGCCACCCCGGCCTTCACCCGGACCTACACCTGGGGCATCGACAAGAGCGTCGACCAGACCCGGATCGACATCGCCGACGGTGGCACCGCCACCTTCAACTACACGGTATCGGTGACCCACGACAGTGGCACTGACTCCGGCTGGCAGGTGACCGGCACCATCACCGTCACCAACCCCAACGACTGGATGCCGATCCAGGCAGACGTTTCGGACGCGGTCGACAACGGTGGCACCTGCTCCATCGACGGGGGCGGATCCTCGATCGTGGTGGCAGCCAGCGATCAGGTGCAGAAGGACTACACCTGCACCTGGGCCTCGGATCCCACCCCGGCCAGCGGCATCAACACCGCCACCGCCACCTGGGACGCGGGCACCTACTTCACCCCGACCGGCTCCGCCGACGGGACCAAGGACTTCACATTCGACACCCCGACCACCCTGACCGACGAGAGTGTGTCGGTCGACGACACGTACGCGGGTCACCTCGGGACGGTCACCTACAGCGACCCGAGTCCCACGGAGTTCACGTACTCGCGGACCGTCACCCCGAGCGACTACAACGGGTGCGGGACGTTCACCTACGACAACACGGCGACCTTCACCACCAACGACACCGCCACCCAGGGCTCGGACAGTCAGACGGTGACGGTCAACGTCGCGAACTGCGGCGTGTTCGGAAAGACCCTGGGCTTCTGGGGCAACCGAAACGGACACAAGATCCTCGACGGGAACGGTGACGGTCTGCTCGACACGCCGGTCACCATCGGTTCGGGCGGCTACACGTTCGACGTGACCACCATTGCCCAGTCGGACGCGATCCTGTCGAACGACGATTGCACTGGGATCTTCACGTGCACGGGCGCGACCGGCCTGGTGAGCGGTCTCAATCCGAACACCTTCGAGGTCCTCGGGGCGCAGACCCTGGCGCTCACGTACAACATCGGAAACATCGACGGCTACGACGGCCAGACCATCGGTGGGCTCGACTGCCAGTCATACCTGACCTCGCCGCTGACGGGGCTGGGCCTGACCTCGAGCTCCACGGTGGATGACGTCCTGGACGTCGCCAACCAGCTCATCGGTGACAGCTTCCAGCCATCCGGCTCGGCGACCCAGGCGCAGGAGGGTGCAATGAACGCGCTCCTCGGGTGCCTGAACCGGGAGTCGTGATCCCGCAGGGCTGATGAGGAGCACAGACGTTGGGAGCCGGCCTCCGGGCCGGCTCCCAACGTGTCCATGGCGCGCCGCGGAGCCGGCTCCGGCCGTTGGTGGACCACGTTAGGGGTAGCTGGGGAGGCTTTGGTGCACCCGGTCACCGGAACATTGGGCCGTGCTATTCCTGCGTCACTGGTGATCCGGTATGGTCGCGACGCACCTCATCCATGGTCGCGACGCACCTCATCCATGGTCGCGCCTTCACGTCATCGGGGAGATCTCATGCCCAAGCCCGCCGCTCCTGGCCGTACCTGGATCGTCGTTCCGACTTACAACGAGCGAGACAATCTCGAGCCACTGGTGCGGGCGGTGCTGGGCCACGTGTCGGACGCGCACGTCCTCGTCGTGGACGACAACTCGCCGGACGGGACGGGCGCCCTGGCCGACGCCCTGGCGGCATCGGACGACCGGGTCAGCGTGCTGCATCGTGCCGGCAAGGAAGGGCTGGGTCAGGCGTATCGAGCCGGGTTTGCCGAGGTCCTTCGCGACCCGGAATGCGAGCGGGTTGTCCAGATGGACTGTGACTTCAGCCACGATCCGGCGGATGTGCCCCGGCTGCTCGCCGCGCTCGAAGCCGATGCCGACCTTGCGATCGGCAGCCGCAACATCAAGGGCGGAAGCACCCCGGGCTGGAGCTGGAAGCGGCGAGTCATCTCATGGGGCGGCTCTACCGTCTCGCGCACGGTTCTGGGAATACCCGTCCGCGACCTGACTGGTGGCTTCAAAGCATGGCGAAGAGAGCTGCTCGGGAAGATCGACCTCGCGGGCGACCACGCCAACGGGTACGGCTTTCAGATCGAGATGACCTGGACCGCCTATCGCCTTGGCGCCCGGATCAAGGAGCTGCCGATCGTCTTCCGCGAGCGTACGGCGGGCGTCTCGAAGATGAGCGCCTCGATCGCCGGCGAGGCGCTGCTCATGGTCCTCCGCCTTCGCCTCGCTTCACGGGGTTCGGGTCAGCCAGCCGCCTTGCGCGTCCGCAACCGTTCGTGATTCGCGCACAGCGCCGTGCCCTCGATGACGAGCGCGCCATCCTGCATGGATGACCGGTAGCCCCAGGTCTCGGCCGGCGCGCCGCAGACACTGCACGTCAGCGCCGCGTCCCGCTGCTCCTTGGGAGGCGGGTCGGATTGGCGGCGGTCCGCTCTGTTCCAGAGCCTGCGAAGCCTCATCCACACCATTGTCGCACCCGCCTGTTACCTGGGCGTTAGCGGGCCCTTAAGAGTTCAGCAACCGATCCGGCCGTTCGTCCCGACCGCGCGTTGCGCGACGTCAACGGCTCGCTTATCGAATCGTTGACGAAAGTACTGCCCGGGTACTACCTTCGGCACTGGCCTTATTGGACTAGTCGGGAATGTCTCCCGGCCGGTCCGTCACACGTATTTATGTGTCTTTTTCCAGTGCACGGGTCCGGGTCCGCCGAGATCCCGATAGGGAGGGAAGGATCTCCGTAATGGGCACTACCTTCGTACCTCGGAAGGTCAGCCGGCTCTCGACGGCGGCCAAGTTCGCAGTCGTCGGAATGAGCGGCCTCCTCGTCAACCAGGTTGCGCTCGCCGGCCTCACCGAGCTGGGCGGGCTCTTCTACATCCTTTCGGCCATCGCCGCCACGCAGGTCTCGTCGACCTGGAACTTCCTCGGGACCGAGTTCTGGGTCTTTGGGGGCAGGTCCGTGCGTGGGCGCCCGCTCGGTCGATACGCTGCCTTCCTGGCCCTGAACAACGGCTCGCTTCTGGTGCGCGTCCCTCTCCTGTGGGCGCTCAGCGAGGTGATCGGGATCCACTACCTCATCGCCAACGTGGTGACGCTGGGAGCGGTCTGGGCCGTGCGATTCCTGTTTGCCGACGGCTGGATCTGGGCGGCAACCTCGGCGGTTCTCGACGGCAGAGCCGATGGAGCCGAACCGACAGCCGGCGGCGCCGGCCGGCCGGCCCTGGTTCCCGTGGGCCCTGGCTACGCACCGTCATACCGCTACAACGTGGCCGGGATCCTGCACATGGAGTCCGCGGTCGAGCTGCCGGAGCTGCGCTACTTCCGGACGAACGACGTCCTCGATGCCTCTGCCCCGACCGACATCCGCATCGAGATCACGCGGGTGGGCCTCCTCCCGAGCAGGTCGACGCGATTCGTCAGCGCCGGCAGCACGCTGAGCTACTACGAACATCTTGGCCTGGTGGGTGCGAACTTCCGGATCAAGATGGGCGACCCGATCGTGGTCGAGGTCTCCCCGCTGCTCGCGCGCTCCCGGCACGTGCTCTACACCAACGTCATCGAGGCGCTGTTGCGCTTCCTGCTGGTGTCGCGTGGCTATGTCCTCCTGCACTCCGCGTCCATGAAAGTCGACGGTGGCGCCGTGCTGCTCTCCGCCGAAACAGACACGGGGAAGACGAGCACGGTCATCCAGCTGGTGCGTGAGCACGGCTATGAGTTCCTCAGCGACGACATGACCATCATTGCCCCGGACGGGCGGGCGATCTGCTATCCGAAGCCCATGACCCTCAGCTACCACACGATGTCGTCGATCCGGGGCGGGGAGCTGCGGCGCCGCCAGCGCATGGCCCTTGCGGTCCAGAGCCGCCTGCATTCGAAGTCGGGCCGCTCGGTGGGCGCGTTCCTCGGTCGGCGGAACCTCCCCATCATGTCCGTCAACTCGGTCGTGCAGATCCTGGTTCCACCCCCGAAGTACCACATCGACAGCCTGATCGACTGCGAGATCGGCCAGGAGGCGCCCATCACCCACGTCTTCCTCATGGAGCGGGGCGAGTTCCTCAGCCGGCGCGTGGCGCTGGACGAGGCCGTTCGCAGCCTAATCGCGAACACGGACGACGCGTACGGCTTCCCGCCGTTTGCCACGTTTGCACCGCACGTGCGGATCGGCGCTGACGACTATCCGAGCCTGCGTGCGAAGGAGGAGCAGCTCCTGCGCCAAGCGTTGACACGCGCGGTGGCGACGCAGGTCAGGGTTCCAGGACACGAGTGGGCGGAGCTTCTCCCCGGGCTGATCAACGGCGACGCCGGAGATGAGCAGGCGACCCCGGTCCCCACGAACCTCGTGCCCATCCCGGTGCGCGTAGACGCGGAAGGAGCGGGGTTCCGTTCACGAGACCGGGCGTGACCGCGGCGCGGCCCCAGCCTGAGCTGGGCCGCCGCCGATTGCGCAAGGTCACGGTCCCGCGAGATAGATGCTTGCCCACAATGAGCGGGTGATGACCCGCGCGCTGCACCCACTCCAGTCGGACCTCTTCGAGCGCCTACGAGCCCTGCAGCCGATTGTTGTCCTTTTGGCCATCGGCGTCGTTGGCTTCGGTTTGAGGCTCTGGCAGCTGGACGCTCTTGGGTTCAACTCGGACGAGGCGGTCTACGCTGGCCAGGCGGCCGCGCTCGCATCGGATCCTGCCCTCAAGAACATCTTCCCGATCTTCCGCGCCCATCCGCTGCTCTTCCAGTGGGTGATGGCGCTCGCCATGGGCGTCGGCGTAGAGGGAATGGGCCTCCGCGTGCTCTCGGGCGTCATCGGGATGGCTACCGTGGGCCTCGCCTTCCTGATCGGGCGTCTCATGTACGGTCAGCGCGCGGGCCTGCTCGCCGCCCTGTTCCTGGCGGTCATGCCCTATCACGTGGTCGTCACCCGACAGGTGCTGCTCGACGGGCCTATGACCCTGTGCGCGACCCTGGCGCTGTACCTCGTGGCCAAGTTCGCCCACACGGGCCGGTCTGGCTGGCTCTATGCGGCCGGGGCGGCAATGGGCCTCACGTTCCTCGCCAAGGAGACGGGCATCATCCTGCTCGGGGCGATTTACGCGTTCCTTGCGCTGTCGCCCGAGGTTCGCGTGCGCTTCCGAGACCTGTTGATCTCGGTTGGGATGATGCTCGTTGTCATTGCCCCATTCCCCATCTCGCTGGTGCTCGCCGGCGGAGGTGGAACCTCCCGGGTGAGCAGCTACCTCGTGTGGCAGCTCTTCCGACGCGCAAACCACGACCTGGTCTTCTACCCGGCGACGGTGCCTATCGCCATCGGCCTGGGCATGGCGCTCGTCGTGGTGGTTGGCCTCATCGTCATTCGGCGCTGGATGGGGTGGCGCGAGAAGCTGCTCTTCGCCTGGATTGTGGTGCCGGTCGCCTTCTTCGAGCTCTGGCCGGTCAAAGGGTTTCAATACCCGCTGCCGATCTCCGTCCCGGTCGTCATCTTCGCTGCCGTCTCGGTCACGGAGATCTTCCCGGCCACCCTGTGGCGACGAGTCAGCGGCGACGCGCTTCGGGAGCGGACACTTCCTGCGCTGGCCGCCGCGGCCTTGGCCGTATCGCTCGCGCTCTCGAGCTGGTCAAGCATCCAGGTGTCGACTTCGGGTGAGTTCCTGGCCGGGTCTGGAGGGGTGCCGGGCGGGCGGGAGGCTGGGTTGTGGGTGCGTAACAACGTGCCAGAGGGCGCGACCCTGATGACCATCGGGCCATCGATGGCGAACATCCTGGAGTTCTATGGTCATCGCCTTGCGTACGGCGTGTCGGTCAGCCCCAACCCCCTGCACCGGAATCCGTCGTACGATCCGATCAACAATCCCGATTTCGAGATCCGAACCGGGGAAATCCAGTACGTCGTCTGGGACTCGTTCTCCGCGCTGCGCTCCACCTTCTTCGCGTCCCGACTCCGCGACTATGCCAACCGCTACCACGGCCGAGTCGTCCACACGGAGTCGATCACGGTGAAGACTCCGAACGGAGAGACGGCCAGCATCCCGGTGATCGTGATCTACGAGGTGCGTCCATGAAGCGACTCGCGATGGTGTTCGCCTGGTGCCTCGTCTCCGTATGCCTCCCGGCTACCACCGTACGCGCCGGGGACACGGCGACGCCGCTCCAGCACCTGGTCGTGCTCATGCAGGAGAACCATACGTTCGACAATTACTTCGGGGCGTATCCGGGCGCCGATGGCACTCCGCCCGGCGTCTGCATGCCGGTCGATCCCAATGTTCCCAACGGCACGTGCATCAAGCCGTTCCACATTGGCAGCACCGACGTGTCGCTCGACGACCCCGATCACTCCAACACGACGAGCGCGCTTCAGTACAACAACGGCAAGATGAACGGGTTTGTCTATGCCCTGGACCAGAAGAACCAGGACGGCCGGCTGGCGATGGGCTACTACGACGGCAGCGACCTGCCGTACTACTGGAACCTGGCCGATCGCTATGTGCTCTTCGACCACTGGTTCAGCTCGTTCGCGGGCCCAAGCTTCACCAATCACGTGTACTGGGTGACGGGCCGCGGGCCGGACGCGAACCCCGCGATCCAGAACCTCGACAAGTACACCAGCATCTTCGACGAGCTCGAGGCGGCAGGGGTCAGTTGGAAGTTCTACGTCCAGAACTACGAGCCCGGGCTGAACTATCGGACCCTGTATAACTATCCCGCGAACCGCGCCGCCCAAGTGGTGTGGAACCCGCTGCTGAGCTACGATCGCTTCATCGATGACCCGGAGCTGAACAGCCACATCGTCGACCTCAGCGAGTACTACACCGACCTCCAGGCGGGTACCCTGCCCGCGGTCGCGTACATCGCACCATCAGGGCCGAGCGAGCATCCACCGGGAAGCCTTCTGTCCGGACAGCGCTTCGTTCGTTCGCTCGTCCAGGCGCTGATGCGCAGCAGCGACTGGGACACCGGGGCGCTGCTGGTGACCTACGACGATTGGGGCGGCTGGTACGACCATGTGCCGCCGCCACAGGTCGACGCCTTCGGCTACGGATTCAGGGTGCCTACCTTCATGGTTGGCGGCTACGTGAAGCAGGGGTACATCGACCACACGGTCCTTGACCACACCTCGATCCTGAAGTTCATCGAAGACAACTGGGGTGTTGCGCCACTTCAGCCGCGCGACGCGGCGGCGAACTCATTCGTGGACGCGTTTGACTTCACGAAGTCCCCGCGCAGCCCGGTCTTCTTCGGTATGACGCGCGAGACCGTCAGCCCTGCGCAGGGAGCCCGCCGGGATGTGCTCTACGCGGCGTACGCGATCGCGGTCGGCTTCGTGGCGGGCCTGATCTTCCTCGTAGCGCTGCGCCGCCGGCGGGCGTCCGACGCAACGATTGGGGCTCCCGCGGAGCCGGGTCCGGCGCCATGAGCCGCTGGATGCTGCCCCGCCTCATCATCGGCTGGAGCGTTGCTCTGGGCCTCTGCGCCGGGATGCTCGCGGTCGGCCATGCCCAGGCGGCTGGTCCCGTTGCCGTCCAGATCAGCTTCCGTTCGGTCGAGCCGACCAGTATCGGCAACGCCACGACCGTTGTCGTTTCCCTGCGCGCTGCAGGCGGCCCGGCTCTGGCCGACGAACCGGTGGAGCTCAGCATCGATGGCAAGTACTACCGGCGTGCCCGAACCGACGCCTCGGGCGCCGCGTCCTTCCCGATTCCCAACACCCTCGTCGCCGGCAAGCATCCGCTCAGCGCGTTCTATCCAGGGACATCGAACACGTACCTGCCTGCGACCACGACGTCGTCACTGGAGGTGACTCCGTATCTGCTTGTTATCCAGACGCTTCCGGTGCTTCCGGGGATGGGGTACACGCTGGACGGCAAGCGCTTCGAGGCAGGTGCGGACGGCTACGCGCGCATCTCCGTTGCGACCCCCGGGGACCATGTCCTCGTTGCGCTCGACGAGGCATACGACACCAACGGGACGAGGGCCCAGTTTGCGCGATGGAGCGTGAATAACGAGTACAGCCGAACGGTGACCGTTAGCATCCCGAAGGTGGGCCTGGTCCAGGCCGGATTCGACGTGTTCCGCCCGGCGAGCCAGGTGTTTGTAGATCCGAGCGGCGGCGTGGTGCAGCCGGACCGGATCACGTCATTCACCCTGCGCAGCAGCCTGGGGCAGGTGTTCACCTTCACAGACGGGCGTGCGCGCGAGTACAAGGCCAGCCGCGTGGTGCGGCGCTCGTCCGGGCTCGAATCTGTCGACGTGCGCTACAACGTCACCGACGTCGAGGTCGACGGTTCGAACGTTGTCAACGAGGGTCAGCAACACTTCTTCCCGACCCCCGGCGCAGAGTGGCAGATCTCCCTGCTGCTCTACTCGGCGCAGGTCGAGGCCAAGGACGCTCTATTCGGCTTCAGCGCCGGTAATACGGTGACGCTGACCCTCCCGAACGGGACGTCGCAGGAGTACGCGGTCGGCAAGAACGGCGAGGTCGTGATCCCATGGCTTGCGCGGGGGATCTATCGCGTTGGCGTCGTGGACCCCCCGGGCTTGGCACCGACCATGCCCGTCGCCCTGTCCCGCGACCAGCAGGTGCAACTTCGCGTCATCAGCTACCTCGACATGGGGCTGGTGGGCTTCGCGGTTCTCGCCGTCGTGTTCGGACTGCTGTACCGCGGGCGGCCGCACCTGATTCGGGACTCTGTTGGAGCGGCCGGCGGGTACGCTGCCAGGCTTCGTCGCTGGTCGCCGCGCGCCGATCGCGGCGCGGTGGAGCGTGGCCGGTCCTTCGCCGCAGCGCCGCCGGCTGCCGCCAATCCAGAGCCACAGCAAGCTGAGGACCGGAGCGAGCGCAGGGTGCAGATCGCGCCCCTCCTCGCGAGTATCGCGCCGCGCTCAGCCCTCGACATGCTAGATCGGCCGCCTGTTGGTCGCAGCCGCTCCTGGGATATGGATGCTCCCACCAGTCCTGACCTGATCGACCTGGCGCCAACGCTCTTCGGCCCTGCAGAGCCCGCAACGCTGCCGAGCGCACCGGAGCCGGCGAAGCAGGCTAAGGGCACCGGGAATGGCAAGACGCCCCGCTCCGCGGTCGGCGCGTCGACTCAGGCAGGCGCCGAGCGGCCCGCCCGTGCTCGGCGTGCGCGGGCGACGGCATCGGACGAGCCAACCAGCGACGCGAAACGCGATGCGGCGCCAGCGCCAGGGGCATCCAAGCGTGCTCCGATCCGGACGGGCCCCCGGACGCGCCCCGCTTCTCGCGCGACGTCGAGCAAGCGGGCCACCGGCTCCACCAAGACCGGCTCCACGAAGACCGCCGCTTCGAAGAGCACGGCGTCCAAGAGTGGGGCGAAGCGTGACGTAAAGACCGCGACCGCGACCGCGACCGCGAACCGGGGTGCCGGGCGTGCTGTGCCGAAGACGGGCGCCACGAAGAGCACAGCCACGAAGAGCACAGCCACGAAGAGCACAGCCAGCAAGGGTGCTGCGAACCGTGACGTCAAAGCATCGCCCGCGGCGCGAGGGACCGCGCGCACGACGCGAAGGACGTCCGCGAAGAACGCAGCCCCGGTTGCGACGAAGTCCACCGCTGCGAAGCGTGCCACCACACCTGCACGCTCCGATGCGGTGGCGCGATCCAAGCCCTCGGAGACCCGGCGGAACGCGTCCGAGCGCGTGGCATCCTCCGTGCCCGCAGCGCGCCCAGGGCGACAGGCTGAGGCGAGGCGCGCAGCGAAGAAGAAGGCGCCTGCACCGGCGCGCGAGGCCCGCACCCACAGCGCTCGTGCCGGCGCCGTGCCCACTTCCGACGTGCACCGGCAGGTTGGGAGCGCCGACACCGAGGTCGCCCGGATGCAGGCGTGTAGGAACTGCGGGTTCGAACTCTGGGTTGGAGCCCAGTTCTGCCGGCGCTGTGGCCAACCGACGGAGGCTGGCGATGCTCCGGAGGTATCGTCCACTCCCAAGGTTGCCCGAGCTCGGCGGTCCTCGGGCGGCAAGCGATCTCCCCGCAAAGCCGATACCGCGGCGCAGGCGAGCCCGTCGACGGGAGGCGACGCTTGACCGTCGCGAGGCGTCTGCTGGCGATCTGGTGCGCGGTGGGCATGCTCGTCGCACTTCCCGCATCTGCGTCACCTGCCAAGGGCGCCAGTCCCGGAGCTTCGCCCATCCCGATCCTTGCCTACTACTACATCTGGTATGACACGACGTCGTGGAACCGGGCGAAGTCGGATTACCCGGTCCTCGGCCGCTACTCGAGCGACGACGTCAATGTCATGCGTCAGCACGTGCTCTGGGCGAAGCAGGCAGGCATCAACGGGTTCATCGTCAGCTGGAAGAACACCCTGGTCCTCGACCAGCGTCTCGAACAGCTGGTCAAGATCGCGGACGAGGAGCACTTCAAGCTCGCGATCATGTACCAGGGGCTCGACTTCAACCGGGAGCCGCTGCCTGCTGATCGTGTCGCTGCCGACCTCGAGTACTTCATCGAGAACTACGCCGGTGACCCCGCATTCGACATCCTTGGCGGACCGATGTTCATCTGGTCCGGGACCTGGATGTACAGCACCACCGATATCAAGAACGTGGCCCAGACGCGCAAGCGGGCGGCCTGCGGAACCGGGACGGACTTCACGAGGCCGTGCGTCACCCTGCTCGCGACGGAGCGGAACGTCGACGGTGTGCGTCGGCTGGCAGGCCTCGTGGACGGGGATGCCTACTACTGGTCGTCCGTGAACCCCGATACCTACAAGGGCTACTCCGAGAAGCTGTTGAAGATGCGCGACGCCGTGAAAGTGACGGGAGGCCTCTGGATCGCCCCGGCGGCGCCGGGCTTCGACGCGCGCCTCATTGGCGGTACGACGGTCGTCGACCGAAAGGGCGGGGAGACGCTCCGCCGAGAGCTTGATGCGGCGTCCGGGTCATCGCCAGACGCCATCGGCCTGATCAGCTGGAACGAATTCAGCGAGAACTCGGCTGTCGAGCCAAGCGTGAACTACGGCAACACGGCGCTCAGCGTGCTTGCCGACGTCACCAACGGACGCCCACCTCAGATCACGGAGTTCGACTCGTCCCAGCCGGACCCGGGGATGGTCAGTCGACCCTCGGACGACACGCTGGGTCGGATCCTCGCCCTGACGCTCCTTGCCGTGTTGCTGGTCGGCGGCGGCGTGGTGATATCGCGGCGTACCCGGAAGCCGGTGCAGGCCAGCGCGGAAGCACGGCTGGTCCCCGAGGACCCGTCCCGCCGATGGAGGCGGAAGTGAGGGACCCGTGGAGATCGAATCCCGGGTAGTTGGCGTCCCGGAGGCTCCCATGGAACCGGGCACGGACTCGGCCGCATGGCCGGTGCACCCGGTTGACGAGCTCGCGGCGTGATGCGCTCGCGCTGCGTCGTCGCGAGGCGTCTCGTTCAGTGTCGCGTCCCCAGATCGGTCACGACCGTCATGGTCGGCACGGTGCTCGTGATGACCGCCGCAGCATGCGCGACGCCGGTTGGGACGCCTTCGGCGCCGACGTCGACGGCCACCTCGCGCTCCACTCCAGCCGCGAGCGCATCGGACAGCTTCCCGGCGCAGGCGAGCGGGACCGACGAGCCGTCATTCGCCGCCGCCGGTGATGTGCAGCCGAGCCTCCCGGTGCGCGCCGCGTTCTACTACCCCTGGTTCCCCGAGGCATGGAAACAACAGGGGATGAACCCGTTCGCGCACTACCGGCCGTCGCTCGGCTACTACGACGGCGGCTCAAGCGCCGTGATCGCGGCTCACATCTCCGCCATGCAGTACGGAAGGATCGGGGTCGGGATCGCGTCCTGGTGGGGTATTGGCAGCCGCACCGACAGCCGGATTCCCGCCCTTCTGCGTGCCGCCGCCTCGACCACGTTCCGCTGGAGCCTGTACTACGAGGGCGAGGGACGGGGGGACCCGACGGTGGCCGAGCTCCACGCAGACCTCGTCTATATCCGGGACCACTACGGGTCGGCGCGGGGCTTCTTCCGCGTGAACGGCCGCTTCGTCGTCTTCGTCTACGCCGATGGCGCGGATCGTTGTGGCATGGTCGAGCGCTGGGCCGCGGCCAATGCCAACGTGGGAGCCTACATCGTCCTCAAGGTCTTCCCCGGCTTTCGATCCTGCTCCCGCCAACCGGACGCCTGGCACCAGTACAGCCCCGCGATCGCGGAGACCTTCCAGGCGGGCTACAGCTACGTCATCAGCCCCGGATTCTGGAAGGCAAACGAGTCATCGCCCCGACTCGCCCGGGCTGTCGCCACGTGGACCCAGAATGTCCGGGCCATGGTGGCCAGTGGCGCACCCTTCCAGCTGATCACCACCTTCAACGAGTGGGGCGAGGGGACGGCGGTCGAGAGCGCGACCCAGTGGGCTTCGCCGTCGGGCTACGGTCAGTATCTCGACGTGCTCCATGAGAATCCATGATGGTTGCCGTGTCGCCGCCAGCGATCGTTCGCGGAAGCTATGCTCCCCCGGCCTCGGGTCCGCGTGCCGAGGCGGGCAGCTGCGAGGCCAGCTCTGCGACGCTCACCGTCCCGCTCTCGATCGCCTCGGCCATCTTTGCCGGGGTGCGATAGCCGAATTCGGCCATCATGGCCAAAATCTGGTCGGCCGCGGCGGCCTCGTCCCTCGTTGGCGCCACACGCTGCTTGACGAAGCGCAGGTAGTCCTCCACGGCCCGGCGCAGCGGCGTGCTCGGGCTCAGTTCCGCTACGTATGCTGCCCACTCGGGATCGCTCTTGAGGAGGTCGAGCAGCACTGTCGAGAGTCCTTGTCGCGTGCCCAATGTCGTGCCCACCATCGCGGTTGAGGCTGAACGTTACCCTTGCCACTGTGGATAACGCAACCGGTTTCCGGCAGTTATCCACACACGTCGTCGGTTGGAGCCCTATCGCGACCGCGTGGTCACCTGGCCGTCAGGGGTGTCCCGCACCTCCACGCCCAGGGCAGCGAGCTGGTCGCGCAGGGCGTCCGACGTGGCGAAGTCCCGCGCGGCCCGTGCCGCCGCCCGCCGCTCCAGGAGGTCTTCCGCGCCCGGCGGGAGGTCGAGGTTGGTCACTTCCGGCGGCTCGTCAAGCCCAAGGCCCAGCACGCGGTCGAAGTCGAGCAGCAGCGCCCGGCGCTCGATGGGCTGAAGGTCGTCGGCCGATGCCACGGCGTGCGCCACTGCCAGGGCGGTGGGCGTGGCGAGGTCGTCCGCAATGGCGTCCGCGAAGCGCTGCCGGTAGGCCGCCATCGGCTCCTCCGACAGGTCGACTCCTTCGACCTCGGAGGTGTCCTCGATATGCGAGCCCCGGCGCAGCCGACGCAGGCCCGAGGCTGCGGCGTGCATGGCATCCTCGGTGAAGTCCAGCTTGGACCGATAGTGCGCGGTCAGCGCCAGGTAGCGGAAGGCGAGCGGCTCGAAGCCCTTCTCCGGGAGATCCGTGACCCGGATGATGTTGCCCGCGCTCTTGGCCATCTTGGCGTCGCCGAGGGTCAGGAACTCGCCATGCATCCAGATGCCCACCACCCGGTGGCCCAGGGCGCCCTCCGACTGGGCGATCTCGTCCTCGTGGTGGGGGAACTTGTTGTCGATCCCGCCGGTGTGGATGTCCACGTACTCGCCCAGGTGCGCGTAGCTCATGGCCGAGCATTCGATGTGCCAGCCGGGGAAGCCGTCGCCCCACGGTGACGGCCACTTCATGAGGCGGCTGGTGCCGGCCTTCTTCCAGAGGGCGAAGTCCTCCGGGTCGCGCTTGTCACTCTCGACATCCACGCGGTGGCCCGCCTGCATCTGCTCCAGGCGCTGCCCGGAGAGCTTGCCGTACCCCGGGAAGGCGCTGACGTCGAAGTAGACCGTGCCGTCCACCTCGTACGCGAGCCCCCGCTCGAGCAGGCGCTGGGTGAAGTCGATCATCTCGCGAATGTGATCGGTCGCCTTGGGGAAGACATCGACCGGCAGGATGTTGATGGCCGTTTCGTCGGTCAGCCAGGCATCGGTGTAGAACTGCGCGATCTCCTCGGGCGTCTTGCCCTCCACCTCCGCCGCCAGCTCCATGCGGTCCTCGCCGGTGTCGAAGGTGTCGTCGCGCATGTGGCCGACATCGGTGATGTTCTTGACCGTCTTCACCTCGTAGCCCAGGTACTCGAGCGTGCGCCGCAGCACGTCCGCGAAGAGGAAGCTGCGCAGGTTGCCGATGTGCGCGTAGCGGTAGACGGTGGGGCCGCAGATATAGATGCCCACCTGGCCGGGGGTGCGTGGGTCCAGCGGGTCGACGCTCCGGGTCAGGGAGTTGTAGAGGCGGACGGGGGGCAGGGACGGCATGGCCGCATTGTAGGGAACGTCGAGGCCGGCCCGTCGGGCCGGCCTCGAACGGAGATGGAGGAGGAAGCGGTGTCTAGGGAGCCGCGGCGAAGTACATATCCTCGCCCCATCCAGAGCGGCCGCCGAAATCAACCATGTTTCGCATGTCGGTCCAGACGGCGACCACGCCGCCCTTGTGATCGGACGCGACCCAGCTGTAGTCACCCAGGAAGCTGGTCGGGTGCGGGAAGGCCGCATTGACAGTCGTCCCCGAGAACCAGCGGTCGCCCTGGGTGGGATCGGACAAGATGTCCGTCAGCTGGTTCGTCGTGAAGGAAAGCGTCGCAGGGCCGGTCTCCGTGGCCAGCGTGTACCCGTACTTGTGGTTGGCCCCGTCGTACGACCGGTCGAAGTACGTGATTCGCAGGAGGCCGCTCGTGTCGTACGTGGCCCACGGCTGGAACTGGTCACCCGCCGTGGCCACCGCCGCCGGAGGGCTCCAGGTCACGCCGCCGTCCATCGACTGGGACACGATGATGTCCGAGTCGGTGGTGTTGGCGTATGGATCGAGGCTGGGGCTCAATGTCGGAGTGTTCCGCATGTCACTCCAGACCATGGCCAGGTGGTCGGCATGTTTCGGGTCTGCCGCAATGGTTCCGAAGGCCCAGCTGCGGAACATGCTGTCCTGGTAGGTCGTGTCCCCGAGCGCGGAGATCGGGTAGTCCGTATATCCGTCGTAGATATCGCCCACCTTCCAGGGACCGTCGATACGCTCGCCGGTCGTTGGGTCCACCTTGACGACGAGGTACTGGTCCCGACCGGTTGTCACCGGATCGGCCCAGTTCATGAAGCTGACGTAGATGCTGCCGTCAGCGGCGACCACGGGGCTGGAGCCCTGGTCGAGGTTGCAGGTGCCGCCGTAGCAGAAGCCCGCCGAGCCGGAGATCTCCACCGGCTTCGACCAGGTCTTGCCGCCGTCGTGGGTGACCACGGCCATGATCGGCGAGCCCGCGTAGCTGCCGTGCGGGCCCTGGATGAACCGGGTGTAGGTGACGATCGCGTTGCCGTCACCCCAGGCGGTCATGTTCTCCTTGTCGAGTGAGAACCTGCTGACACTGCCCCAGCTCCCGGTACCGCTCGCCACACGCGATGGGGTGGACCAGGTCTTGCCCTGATTTGTTGAATGCGCGACCAGGATGTCGGGGTTGGTGCCCGAGCCGGCACCCTGGGGCCAGACGAAGCCGAGGGTCGCCAGGTAGGCGTTCCCGGAGTCGTCAAAAGCGACGATTGGATCGCCGGTGGACGCGTAGCTGTGATAGTCGATGCCGTAGGTGCTCCAGGTCTGACCGCCATCGGTCGTGACATGGGCGCGCGAGTACGCTGTCTCGTAGACATACCCGCCCGGTGACAGCCGCAGCTGGTAGTCGTTGGCGCTCGCGATCATGTTGTTGCCGTTCGTGGGGTTGACCGCGATCGTTGTCTCGTTATGAGGCGCGTTGCCCTCACAGTCGGTGTTGGCGTTCGCGCCGGTCTGGGTCGGGGTCGAGCAGATCAACCCGGTGCGGTTCTTGAAGTTGCTGACGCCCTCCCCGGCGTTGCCGCCCACGGGGGTGAACACGTTGGTTCGGAGGAAGTGGTCGACGGGCAGTTGCGCGTCGCCGTCTTTGGCGAGGGCCGGGGTCAGTGTGGCCAGCAGCAGGGCCATGGTCGACCCGATGACCAGCATGGTGCGGGCGCGCCACCACGCGGTCAGGTGCGAATTGTGGAACGGACTCATGGACGCCTCCTTGCGGTTGGCACTTTCGCGACCGTGGGCCAGGGCCGCAGATGAGTGGGACAAGGATGCGCTCAGGGCCGGGCGTGAATCAACACTTCACGGCCTTCGGATGGTGCCCGGAGGCACCGAACGAACCGGACTCGATGATCGGCGCACCGCTAGGATTGGCCCGATGGCGACAGCCCGCGACCCATCCGCACAGTTTCCGCTGACCCTCGGAGACGATCCGAGCTTCTGCCCGGGCTGCGGCAAACCCCTGCGCAGCGAGCTGCTCGAGGAGATGGAGCGGCCGCGGCTGGTCTGCCCCGAGGGCCACGTCACCTGGCGCAACCCGCGTCTGGTGGTGGGAACCCTTCCCGTCGCGGGGGAGCAGGTCTACCTGGCGCGGCGCGCGATCGAGCCCGGTGCCGGCCGCTGGAGCTACCCCGGCGGCTTCCTGGAGCTCGGAGAGGCTGCCCAGGAGGGCGCACGGCGCGAGACGGAGGAGGAGACTCGGCTGCTGATCGAAGTGGGCCGGCTCATCGGCCTGTATTCGCGGCCGCATGCGGGGGTGGTGACGGCGATCTACGAGGCGCAGGTGGTGGGCGGAGAGGCGCTGCCCGGCGAGGAGTCGTCCGAGGTACGGGCGTTCGGGCCTGACGAGATCCCATGGGACGAGCTGGCCTTCAGCACGACCGAGAGCGCCCTGCGGGATTGGGTCGCGTCGCTCCCCGGGCGTGGACCGCGCTTCGAGCCCGAACTGTGGGTCGAGGGCGACGGATCCGCCCGGCTAGCTGCCCGCTCGACGCCGCGCAGCACCTCCCCACGGACGGGGATCGCGCTGCCGAGCATGGCCCCATAGGCGAGCGCGGCCACTCCCAGCACCACCTGCACCGACCAGCGCTGCATGTCGGCGCCGGCCAGGTTCGCCACCGCCAGCCAGCCCAGCAGCGCGAACGCCATGGTGGCCACGGCCAGGGTCGTGCGGATGGTGAAGTAGCGGCCGAAGAAGTAGGCGAAGAGGAGCCCCACCAACCCGCCGCTCACCTGGGCGACCGCCACCGCCGCGATCGCGTCCCAGGCCGGGCCGCTGCGTCCAAGATTGCTGACCGCGCTGAACGGGTCGACCCCTATGGCCAGCATGCCCGCGAGGGCGATGGCCAGCCAGACCCACCCGGCGGCGAGCCCGGCCACCAGGCCGCGGTAGGCCAGCCGCAGGCCGTTGACCTCGGTCACGGCCGGGGGTCCGAGCTTCGGCGGGCGCAGGCAGCGTGCTCCGTCATGCCTCGATGGTAGGGACCCCGGCCCCGCGGCACAGCCCTCCGAAGGTCCCGGTCCGTGGCGTACCCCCGGGGGTCAGTCGTAGGCGCGGAAGACGGCGACCGCGTTCTGGCCGCCGAACCCAAAGCCGTTCACGATGGCGGTCCGCACCGGTGCCTGGCGTGCGACGTTGGGTACGTAGTCCAGGTCACAGTCGGGGTCCGGCGTGGCGTAGTTGATGGTGGGCGGGATCACGCCGTCGCGGATGGCCAGCGTGGCGGCCAGGGCAGAGACGGCCCCGGCGGCGCCCAGGGTGTGGCCGACCATGCTCTTGTTGCTGCTCACCGCGAGCTTCGCGGCATGGTCGCCGAACGCGGCGTGGATCGCCTTCGTCTCGGTCGCGTCATTCAGCGGGGTGCTGGTTCCGTGGGCGGCCACGTAGTCGACCTCCTCCGGGGCGATCCCGGCGTCGCGGAGGGCGCGGATCATGGCCTGCGTGGCTCCGTATCCCGAGGGATCCGGAGCGCTGATATGGAAGGCGTCGCCGGTGAGGGCTCCGCCGGCGACCTCGGCGATGATCGTGGCACCGCGGCGCTCTGCATGCTCCGCGGCCTCGACGACCAGGACGCCGGCAGCCTCGCCGAAGACGAACCCGTCCCGGGTGGCATCGAAGGGGCGCGAAGCCTTCTGTGGCTCGTCGTTGCGCTTCGAAAGCGCGCCCATGTTGGCAAGTGCCGCGAAGGCGACCGGCAGGATCGCGCTCTCCGTCCCGCCGGCGATGACCACGTCCACGTCGCCGTGCTCGATCAGCCGCTGCGCCTCCACGAAGGCCTGCACGCCCGAGGCGCAGGCGGCGACAGAGGTGATCACCGGACCGCGCAGCCGGTTCTGGATACTGATCTGGCAGGCGGCCATGGAGGGAGAGAGCATGGGCACCATGAAGGGGCTGACCCGCCGGCCGCCCTGCTCCAGGAAGACCCGCTCGCCGGTCGCGACGTCGCCGATCCCGCCGCCGCCGGTGTTGACGACAACCGCGATCTCGTCCCGGTTGGCGTCGCTGATCTGCAGTCCGGAGTGCTCGATGGCCTGGGCGGCGGCAGCGACCGCGAGCTGGCTGAATCGGCTCATGCGCCGCGCCGCCTTGAAGTCGATCCAGGTCCGCGGGTCGAAGTCCTTCACCTCGGCGGCGATCTGGACCTCCTCCTCGGAAGGGTCGTAGGTCGTGATGCGGGCCACGCCGCTGACCCCGGCGGTGAGGTTGGCCCAGAAGGTCTCGGGATCGTTCCCGATGGGGGTGATGGCCCCCAGCCCGGTGATGACGGCTCGGCGCCCGGGATCGCGGCTCATGGCAGGCGGATCACTCCTCGTAGCGGCGCAGGATGACGGTGCTGTTGTGGCCGCCGAGCCCCATGGAGTTCGAGAGGGCGACCCGCACATCGGCCTGGCGTGCCGTGTTGGGTACGTAGTCGAGGGTGAGCTCGGGATCGGGGTGGCGGAGGTTGATGGTGGGCGGGATGCAGCCAGTCTGCAGGACCTTCGCGCAGACGTAACCCTCCAAGGCTCCGGCGGCGCCCATCATGTGCCCGGTCATGCTCTTGGTGGAGCTCACTGCCAGTTGCCTCGCGTGCGGGCCGAAGACGGCCTCGATGGCGAGCGTCTCGTAGCGATCGTTCAGCGGCGTGCTGGTCCCGTGGGCGTTGATGTAGTCGACCGCATCGGGCTCGATGCCTGCGCGCGCCAGGGCCGCACGCATGGCGCGCTGGTTGCCTTCACCGCGCTCCGCGGGAGCGGCCATGTGGTACGCGTCCGACGAGGACCCGTAGCCGATCACCTCGGCGATGGGCCTGGCGCCACGGGCTCGCGCGTGCTCCAGCTCCTCGAGGACCAGGACCGCGCTGCCCTCGGCAACCACGAAGCCGTTGCGGGTGGCGTCGAAGGGGCGGCTGGCCGCCGCCGGGTCGTACGCGCCGGTGTCGGGGTCGATTGGCGTGCCAAGGGCCTTCATCTGGCTGAATCCGGCCACCGCCAGCGGGACGACGACCGCTTCCGTCCCGGCGCCCAGCATGAGGTCCGCCTGGCCGCGGACGATGGCCTCCATGGCCTCGCCGATGGCGTGGCCGCCGGTGGCGCAGGCGGATGACGACCGCCATGTTCGGGCCGCGCAGGCCGTACTGGATGGCGACCATCCCGGACGCTGCGTCCGGGATCATGTGCGGCAGGAGGAATGGCGAGACGCGGCCCGGGCCGCGCTCGGCGAGCGTCTTGATCCCGTCGCTGATCATCCCGATCCCGCCGATGCCGGTGCCGAAGACCATCCCGAATCGATCCGGGTCGGCCGCCGACGGATCCAGCCGTCCGTCGGTGTCGAGCAGTCCGGCGGCGCCGAGCGCCTCGCCCGTTGCGGCCACCGCGAAATGCGTGTTTCGATCGTGTCGCCGCGCGTCCTTGGCATCCATGTAGTCGCCGGCGTCGAAGCCCTTCACCTCGCCGGCGACGTGGATCTCGAACGGGCTCGTGTCGAAGAGGGTGATGTCGGCGATCCCGGAGCGGCCGTTGACCAGGTTGTCCCAGGTCGCGTCGGAGCCGATCCCGACCGGAGAGACGACGCCGAGGCCGGTGATGACGGCGCGGCGGGCCGTCACGCGGGGCTCTCCTCGCTGCGCCCGGGCAGCCAGAGCGGACGTCCGGGAGCGCCGTCGGTGGTGTGCACCGCGGCGTCCGGGCTGATGCGCCGGATGAGGCCGGAGAGCACGCGGCCGGGGCCTATCTCCACGAAGTCGGTGGCGCCGTCGGCCACCATCTGGCGCACGGTGGCGGTCCACTGCACGCCGTGCACGAGGTGGTCGGTGAGCTCGGTGCGGAGTCCGTCCGCGGTGTGGATCACGGTGGCGTGGACGTTGCCGAGCATCGGCACCACCGGGTCGCGGAAGGGAACCTTGGAGAGGATCTTCCCGAACTCGTCGCGCGCGCGGCGCATGAGCGGGGAGTGGCTGGCGACGCTCACGGTCAGCTGCACGGCGCGGCGGGCGCCCACGGTCTTGCTCATCTCCAGCGCGAAGACCAGGGCCGGGATGACCCCGGAGAGCACGATCTGGCCGGGTGCGTTCGTGTTGGCGACGGAGATCTCCCCGTGCTCGCGGGCCTGCTCGACGATGTCGTGGACCTGCTCGTCGGAGAGGCCGATCACCGCGCCCATGCCGCCATCGATCCCGCGCTCCTGCATGATGCGACCGCGCTCTCGGACGAGGTGCAGTGCCGTCTCGAAGTCAATGGCATCCGCCGCCACGGCCGCCGCGTACTGCCCGGCCGAATGCCCGGCCACCTCGATGGGGGCCAGCGTCACTCCGGCGTCGGCCGCATCGGCGCGCATGGCCTCGAGGTAGGCGACGCTGGTGGCCAGGATCGCGGGCTGGGCGTTGATCGTCTGGTCCAGCTCCTCGGCCGGTCCCTCCAGGATGAGCCGGGAGAGCGGGAAGCCAAGGGTTGCGTCGGCACGAGCCAGCACGTCCGCGGCGGCGGGAGAGCGCCGAACGAGGTCCGCGCCCATGCCCACGTACTGTGAGCCCTGGCCGGGGAAGACGAAGGCGTGACGCCGGGACGACTCGCTGGGGGGCGTGGCGATATCGGTCTGGTCTGTCATGTGTGCTGCGTGTCAGGTCTGAACGGTTCTTCCGAGTATAGCCGAGCCCGGGCGGAACGCCGCCCGGGGCCAGGGCGTCGCCCGCTCATCCGTCGTGCACGAACCGGCTCACGACCTCGTGAAGCACGGGCAGGCCGAAGCGCAGGGCGCTGACCGGGACCCGCTCGTCGTGGCCGTGGAAGAGCGAGAGGAACGGCATGTCCGGCTCGAGCCGAAGGGGCATGAACCCGTAGGTCGGGATCTCCAGCAGGCCGAGCGCCTTGGCGTCGGTCCCCGGCGTGATCATCATCGGGCGCCGGGATTCCCTCCGGGTCGGCGCGGCGCAGCGCGGCGTCCATGAGCGCCACGATGGGCGCATCCGCCGGCGCACTCCACCGACGGCATGGTGTGGACCGATTCCACCACCACCTCGTCGCCCGGCGATGGCCTGCAGCTGGGCCAGGAAGGCTGTCCTGGTCGGTGCCGGGCAGGGTGCGGACGTCGACTTCGGCCTCGCCGGTCCCGGCGATGACGTTCATCTTCTGGCCGACGTGGATGACGTTGGGCGTCACCGTGTCACGCAGCATGGCGTCCAGGGAGCGGCGCAGGACCGGGTCGGAGACACGGACCTCGAGCTCATTGCGAACGGCATCCTCGTCGCCCGCCTCCGCCGCCCGGACCACGGCGCCCAGGCCCAGCGCCTCGAAGAAAGCCGCGCACGACCGGAATGAGGCGGACCGGGCGCGGCATGGCCGCCAGGCGGGTGACGGCCGACGCCAGCTTGATCGCCGGGTTGTCCCGGTGCGGCATGGAGCCGTGGCCGGGCGTCCCGCTCGCGCGGATCCGGGTCCAGATGATGCCCTTCTCGGCGACCTGGATGGTGTAGATCCGCCGTCCGCCAATGGTCATCGAGTAGCCGCCGACCTCGTTGATCGCGGCCGCCGCGGGCCGGCCGTCCGCGGCACGCGAACAGGTCCGGCCGCTCGCGGACCCAGTGGAGTGCTCCGAACAGGCCGCCGGCCTCCTCGTCGGCGAGCGAGGCGAAGATCACGTCGCGCCGCCGCTCGGCGCCGCCGAGGCGGCGAGCGCGGCCATCACGCCCAGCTCCATGGCGACCATCTGCTTCATGTCGACCGCGCCGCGTCCCCAGACCACGCCGTCGATCAGCTCGCGCGCCGAACGGGTCGTGGGTCCAGGCGGCAGCCTCGACCGGCACCACATCGAGGTGCGACAGGAGGATCAGCGGCGGCTCCGGATCCGGGACGGTGGCGCCAGACGGGCGAAGCAGCTGCCCCTTCCGGGAGCGGTCTCCAGCACCTCGGCGGTGACGCCGGCATCCGCGAGAACGTCCGCGCAGTAGCGTGCCGCCGCCGTCTCGCCACCGGACGGGTCCCGACCGGCGGCCAGGTCCGGTCCGCCATCGGGGGGATTCACGCTCGGGATGCGGATCAGCGACCGCAGGTGCTCGACGACCGCCTCTGTCGCCACGTCCCGATCAAGGGATCGGCTGTCATGCCAGCAGGGTACTCATTCGACGACCTCCGCCAGCGCGGAACGCGGACGATCCGTGCGCTGCCGATCATGCGTCGGCGTGCTCCGTGGCGGCCCGCTCGCGAGGCGTGCCAGCGGCAGCTCCGCGGCGAGCAGGACGAGGGCAACGACCACGAGCACCGGCACGGACGGCGCGAGCCCCAGGACGATCAGGGCGCCGAGGAAGAAACCGTGGATCGCGATCCGGCTGGCGAACGCAACGCGCAGCTCGACAATGGCCAGCCGCTCGCCGTTGGGCTCCGCGCGGTCCGGCCCGAAGACGCCGTAGGCGGCCACCGCCACGAAGCCAGGCCGAGTGCCACGCCGAAGAGCCAGAGCCCGCCGCCGGGATGCGGATCTGCGATCGGACGCAGGATGGCGAACGGTACAAGTCCGGCGAGCAGGATGGCGTAGGCCGGGATCGGCAGCGCCAGCTGCAGCCAGGCGAGCCGCGGCCGGCTGCTCGCAGACTCGCGGAGCCAGCGGGTCAGGACGCTGAAGGCGAGCGTCACCCACAACCAGGCGTAGAAGTTGCCGGCGGGGACACCGAACCAGCCCTCGGTCGGCACCGATGCCGCGCCAGGTCCAGAGGCCGACCCGGATGGCGATGGCGTCGAAGGCCAGGTCGAGGCTGATGGCCAGCACGGCATCGACGAACGGCGCGTAGCGGCGTCGCACGCCAAGCGCATCGGTGATGCGCATGGCTCCCGCAATGATCAGCGCCCAGGTGAGGCCGATCACGATGGGGGCGCGGTCGAGCGTCAGCACGAAGTTCGACGAGTAGTGGTACGTCTCGAAGATGAGCTGGTCCCCCTCCTCGAGCAGGATGCCGAAGACCGCGGCGGAGAGCAGCTCGAAGAACGGCAGCCGTCCGCTGCGGAGGGAGGCGAGCGCCGCCCAGACGAAGAAGGCGGCTGCTCCGAGCTCGAGGCCCAGGTACAGCGGATCATGCATCACGCTCGATGATACGGGGGATCGCGGGTGGTGGACGTTTGGGCTCCGGCCGAACGGTTTCTCAGTGCGACCCCGCGCGTTGCACGAGCCACAGGCCGGCGAGGATCACGGCGCCACCGACCAGGGTCAGGGGCGCAAGGGGCTCGCCAAGCAGCCACGCCGACGAGCTGACGCCGAAGACCGGGACCAGGAGCGCGAAGGCGGACGCCCGCGACGCGCCGATGCGCCGGATCCCCACATGGAGGCCGACGAATCCGGCCACGGTGCCGAAGACGGCCAGGTAGCCGATTCCCAGCCAGGCGCCGATGTCGGCGTGCGCCACCCGCGATGCGCCACCCTCCGCGAAAGCCAGCGGCAGGAGGATCAGGGTGCCGGCCACGGCGCCGTAGAGCGTGGCGCTGACCGGGTCGAAGCGCCCGCCCGCAATGCGGCCCAGGACGGAGTAGATGCCCCACAGCACGGCGCCGCCCAGGAACATGGCGTCGCCCAGCAGCCGGTCCCCCGACGCGTCGCCGGCCTGCGGGTTCACCACCAGCAGCAGCCCAACGATGGCCAGGACCAGGCCTGCGACGCGTGCCGCGCCGCAGCCGTTCTCCCAGGATCGGTGCCGCCAGCAGGGCGGTCGCAACCGGCGCGAGGCCGGGCACGATCAGCGAACCGTCGGTGGCCGGCGCGAGCCGCAGACCGGTCAGGAAGAGGTAGTTGTAGCCGGCGATGGCGGTCATGCCCAGACCCACGATCAATGGCAGGTCGGCGCGCCGCACGGGCGCGAGCCGCATCCCGAGCGCGCGTGCCCCGAGCCAGAGCACGAGACTGGCGAGCCCAAAGCGGATCGCCGCGATGGTGAACGGCGGCAGGGTCTCGACGGCGATGGCCGCGGCAACCCAGGTACCACCGAAGCAGACGGCCATTCCGGTCAGGGACGCATAGGCGATGCGTGTGTTGCGGTCCCCGGCCGCGGCGTCGCCCGCCTCACCGTCGTCCGACGGCGAGGGCTGACGCGGCACCAGCTCGGAGGGGCTCATCCCGGTCACGCTAGCCGAAACCTCGCCAATGGTCCATGCGTGAGACGACAACCCCGGAGACGCGTCGGTCCCGGCCGGTCGCTCGCTGCGGCACGCTGCGCGTTGGACTGGCGGATCCCTCGTGCCGGCGCTGGATTGTCGCGATCGTTTCGACCGGACTGCAGCGTAGAATTGTTGCCGTGAACAGCGTGGGCGCAGCCACCGTCCCAATCTACCTGGCCGGCGAATTCGTGCAGGCCGGGACGCCGCTGGAGGTCCGGAACCCCGCCAGTGGCGAGCTTGTCGGCACGACCTTCCAGGCAGGGCCGGCCGAGCTCGAACGGGCGACCGTCGCGGCTGTGGATGCCTTCGCCGAGACCCGGCGCCTGGCGAGCTTCGAGCGGCGCGACGCGCTCGCCCACGTAGCCGATCGCATCACCGAGGAGGCCGGCGAGCTCGCTGAGCTGCTGACCCGCGAATCGGGCAAGCCCATCAAGGATGCGCGCGGCGAAGTCGCCCGGGCGGCACTGACCTTCCGCACCGCCGGGGAGGAGGCGCTGCGGATCAACGGCGAGTGGATGCCGCTCGACTGGAACGCCGCGAACCGCGGACGGTCCGGCCTGGTCCGGCGCTACCCGATCGGGCCGGTGGCCGGGATCAGTCCCTTCAACTTCCCCTTGAACCTCGCGGCGCACAAGGTGGCACCCGCTATTGCGGCGGGCTGCACCGTCGTCCTCAAGCCGCCCTCCAAGGACCCGCTGGTCATGCTGCGCGTCGCCCGCTATCTCGACGAGACCTCGCTCCCCAAGGGCGCAGTCAGCATCCTCCCCATGGATCGTCCCACCGGGGACGCCATGGTCCGCGATGATCGCTTCAAGCTCCTCTCATTCACCGGGTCGCCATCGGTCGGATGGAAGATGAAGGCCGATGCCGGCAGGAAGAAGGTCGTGCTCGAGCTGGGCGGCAACGCCGGAGCCATCGTGGATGAGACGGCGAATCTCGACTGGGCGGTCAGCCGCCTCGTCTACGGCTCGTTCGCCTACGCCGGGCAGGTCTGTATCAGCGTGCAGCGCATCTACGTGGTCTCCTCGGTCTTCGACGAATTCCAGCGGCGATTCGTGGAGAAGGTGCAGCAGCTCCGCAGTGGCGATCCGTTGGATCCCGCCAACGACCTGGGCCCCATGGTGGATGCGAAGGCCGTGGCGCGCACCCATGAGTGGGTGACGGAGGCCATCGCGCAGGGCGCCCGTGCCCTCGCCGGCGGGGCGCCTGATGGGCTCTACTACCCGCCCACGGTCCTCGTCGACGCGCCGAAGTCGTGCCGCGTGTGCGGCGAGGAGGTCTTCGCGCCGGTCGTGAACCTCTTCCCGGTTCCCGATTTCGCTGCGGCGATGGCGGAGATCAACGACAGCCAGTTCGGCCTGCAGTGCGGCGTCTTCACCAACGACATGGAGCGGACGCTGCAGGCCCACGACGAGCTGGAGGTCGGCGGGGTCATCATCAACGACGTCCCGACCTGGCGCATCGATCCCATGCCGTACGGCGGAGTCAAGGATTCCGGCCTCGGCCGCGAGGGGCTGCGCTGGTCAATCGAGGACATGACCGAACCGCGCCTTCTCGCCTTCGTGCGGCCCCTCTAGGCCGCTGGCGGCGCCCGTTCCGGTGGGAACCCCGAGCCCGGCGCCGGAGGCGATCCCCTACGCGCGGATCCTGCCTGCGGACCAGCTGCGGGACGGTGAGCTGCTGCCCGGTCGAGATCGATGGGACGCCGGTCGTGCTGGTCGCGCCATCGCGGGGCGTTCTACGCGACCGCCAACAACTGCACGCACCAGGACTTCCCGCTCTCGGAGGCAGGCTTCGATCCCGGCGAAGGCTATCTCGTCTGTGCCTGGCACCAGGCCTGCTTCGACGTTCGGACGGGCGCGGCGGTCATTCCTCCGGCCACAGAGCCGGTCGAGACCTTCCCGACCACCGTCGACGCCGGCGGCTGGGTTCGCATCGGGCTCACCGGCAGCCTCGCGCCACGCAGCTGACCCAGGCGGCCTCCTTGGGCCGGGCGGCCCTCAGTCACCGAGCGCGTCGCGGCGGACCCGACCGTGCATCTCGCCGCGCTCAGCGCGCTGGAGGTTGTGCGCGCTGCTGATCAGGGCGATGTGGGTGAACGCCTGCGGCACGTTTCCCAGCGCCTCGTTGGCCTGATCGTCCCACTCCTCGCTGAAGATCCCGAGGTCGTTGGCGTGGGCCGAGATCCGGTCGAAGAGCTCGCGCGCCTCGTCCAGCTCCCCGCGCAGGGCGAGATTATCGACCAGCCAGTAGCTGCAGATCAGGAAGCCGCCCTCGTGCCCTGAGAGACCCTCGACGTCGCGGTCCGGCCGGTAGCGCAGGACGAGGTCGCCGTGCGCGAGCTCCGCCTGGACTGCCCGCAGCGTCGCCTCCGCCGCTCGCGAGTCGCCCCGGATGAAGCCCACGAGGGGGAAGACGAGCGCCGACGCGTCGATCACGTCGCTCCCGTAGGTCTGCACGAAGGCGCCGTCGCTGCGACGCCCGCGGGTCATCACCGCCTCGCGGATCTCCCCGGCGGCCTGCCGCCATCGTTCCATCCGCTCGCGCTCCGAGTCGGCGCGGCCCAGCATCTCCGCGAGGCGCAGGGCCCGATCGACGGCGACCCAGCACATGACCTTGGAGTAGGTGAAGTGGCGTCGGCCGCCGCGCATCTCCCAGATGCTCGTGTCGGGGAGGCGCCAGCGCTCGGCCGCCATATCGGCGTAGCTGCTGAAGCGCTCCCACTCCTCCGCGCTGAGCTGGCTCCCGGACCGCACGTCGAGGTAGGCCGCGTCGAGCGTCTCACCGAAGATGTCGAGCTGCCGCTGCCAGGTCGCCGCGTTCCCGATGCGCACCGGGCGGGACCCCCGGTACCCCTCCAGCTGTGGCCGCTCCCGCTCGCGAAGCGGCGGGTTGCCGTCCACGCGGTACATGACCAGGGGTCCGGCGTGCGAGGTACCCGCCCGCTGCATCCATTCCATGTACGCATCTGCCTCGGCGCGGTAGCCGAGCTGGTGGAGGGCGAAGATGGTGAAGCTCGCGTCGCGCAGCCAGGTGAACCGGTAGTCCCAGTTCCTCGAGCCGCCGATCTCCTCCGGCAGCGAGGTGGTCCCGGCCGCCACGATGGCGCCGGTCGGGTGGTAGGTGAGCAGCTTCAGAGTGATGGCGCTCCGCTCGACCAGCGCGGCGTGGGGTCCGCGGTACGTGCTCACCGCCGTCCAGCGCCGCCAGAACTCGACCGTCTCGTCGAGCCAGCCATGGAGCTCGGCGAGCTCGTACGGCTCCGCGCGCTCCTCGTACTGCTCGCGCTGCGAGCCGGTGCGGACCTCCTCCCCCTCGAGATCGCCCGGGCCGTAGTCGATGACCAGGCCGATCTCGTCTCCGGGCTCCAGCGTCCCGGCGACGGCAGCACCCGCGTCCCGGATGGATCCCCAGGGACGCGTGGCCCCGAAGAGGAGCCGCCGCCGCTCGCCGAGCGCCGCCATGGCAAGAGTCCGGCGTCGCCGTCCCTCGGGTCCGGCGAGCAGCAGGCGGGGACGGCGTGACCCGTAGTCCGGCCTGGGCTCGACGCGGACGGCCAGGCTTGCCGTTCCCTCCTCGCAGCGGACGAGGCGCACGAGCTTCTGGCGGGCGAAGGGCGCCGGTCCCAGCTCCGCGCGATCGTGACCCACCACGGCCAGGAAGTCAGTCACCGAGACCGTCGCGGTCCCGATCCGGACCCGGGTCTCCAGGACCGCCGTGTGGGGGAGATAGCGGCGACCCGCGGGGACGAGGTCGTCGGCCTCGAGCCGCCAGGACCCTCCAACCTTCCGGTCGAGCATCGCAGCAAAGATGGACGGCGCGTCGAACCGTGGCTGGCACCACCACTCGATCGCCGCGGTCCGGGTAACGAGCGCCATCGTGCGGCAGTCGCCTATCGGAGCGTAATCGCCGATCGGCGGGTAGTCATCGGCGGCCTGATCCTGGCTCATGGGCTATCCTCGCGGGCGGTGTCGATTGCGGCCCTCCCGTACGTCAACTGGATCTTCTGGGCGGCGCTGGGCGCTGGTTCGCTCCTCGTGGTCGGCCTGACCGAGCGGTTGGGCGGGACCACGCGTGGCTACCGGCTCTTCATGGCCGGCTTTGCCGCCGTGTGCGCCCTGATTTTACTCGTGTCCGAGCTGTACCTCCCCGGCGACGTCCCCGCGGCGGGCACGGCGGACCTGCGGCGCGTCCTGGTTCTGGCCTTTGTCGTGGGGACGTTCGGCGTACCTGGCGGCCTCCGTCGCGCGCTGGCCTCGCAGCGTGCTGGCCATCGCGAGCGGCGCCATCGGCCTCGCGGCCATGGTGGTGCTGGCGGTCGCGGGCGGCTCGGGGAGCGCCGGGCTGTTCGCGGCTCAGCTGCTGCTGGTGGGCCTCACCCTGGGTGCCGTGAACGCGGCGATGCTGCTCGGGCACTGGTACCTGGTGACGCCGCGCCTCTCGCCAACGCCGCTGCGCCGGATGATGTGGATGGCGCTGGCGGCGCTGGTCGTCCAGGTCGTCCTCTTCGGGCTTGCGCTGGTCACCGTTCCGGGTGACGCAATCAGCGGGCCGATGGGCCCGATCACCTGGCTGCGCCTGCTGGCCGGGACGCTGCTGCCGATCGTGGTCACCGTGCTGGCCATGCTCGCCAGCCGAGCCGCGAGCCTCCAGGCATCGACCGGCCTGCTCTATATCGGTCTGGCGCTCGTCATGGCCGGCTCCATCGCCGGGGCCTCGATCACGTACCTCACCGGCGTGCCGGTCTGAGCCCGCCGATGCAGATCCGGATTCGTTGCTTCGCCCTCCTGCGTGAGCTGGCGGTCGACCGCGAGGAGCGATCCCTGCCCGATGGCGCAACCGTCGCCGACGCATGGGCGGACCTGGCGCACCGCTTCCCCGCCGTGCTGCCGCATCGGCCGTACGTGCGTGCCGCCCGGAACGGGGCATACACCGGGTGGGGGGTTCCGCTCGCCGATGGCGACGAGATCGCGTTCCTGCCGCCGGTAAGCGGGGGTCGGTGCTGACCGGCCTGACGGGTGGCCCGATCGACCTGGCCGCCCTCGAGCGCAGCGCTGCCGCCCCCGGGCACGGAGCGGTCGTGACCTTCGTGGGGCGGGCCCGTGACCACGCCGACGACGGGCGGAGCCGTGGCGGAGCTCGAGTACGAGGTCTTCACCGAGATGGCGGAGCGCACCCTGGCCGAACTGGCGGCCGAGGCGGCGGAGCGCTGGGACGTCTCCGTGGCACTCGTGCACCGAACCGGCGTCGTGCCGCTCGGCGAGGCGGCGGTGGTGATCGTCACCGCGGCCGCGCATCGCGTCGCCGCGTACGAGGCGAATCGCCATCTCATCGAGGCCATCAAGCAGCGACTGCCGATCTGGAAACGCGAGCGATTCGTGGACGGAGCGAGTGGAAGCGCCCGGGCGCATGAGGGCCGCGGGTTGGCACGGGCCGCCAGCCCATGCACAATGCCCGCCTGATGATCGAAGACGAACCGTTGAGCCAGGGCCATTACCGGGCGAGATTCGCTGTCCCACCTGCGGGCGCACGACCGCCATGGCCCCGCAGTGCCTGCACTGCGGGGCGGCCTGCCCGAAGGCGCGGGCCGCCCGCGTGGACTGGATCGGCAGGCGCTGGAGGACCGGATCGGCTGAGGAGGAGCGGCGAGAACCCGTTCCATCGCGGCTCCGGGGACTGGCAGGCGGCTGACCAGTGGCGGCGGACCCGTTCGTGCCCGAACCGGCCGACGCGCTCGACCCGTCAGGAAGCCGAGGCGCCCGACGAGCCGGCACCCCGGGTCGACCACCTCGCCGAGGTTCAGCCGGCCCGACCCCGGGATGGCCCGCAGCCGAGCCGAGGGTGGAGCCGGAGCGGCCCGCGGAGGCGGCGTTGCCTCCGGCGGCCATCGCCGCCGGTCGCTATGCCGACGAGCCGTACAGCAGCGAGCGATACGACGATCGCGGTCGACGAGCGAGTCGCCACATCTCGAACCGCCGATCCCGGCCGGAGCCGCGACTCGGCGGCTACGGCGCCGGTGGCGATGACGGAGGGGACGGCTACGACGGATACGATGGGGATGCGCCCCGGCGCTCCGGAGGGCTCGCCGTCCTGGGGTTCGTGATCCTGGGGATCGCCGCATTCCTGGGCGGGGCGTTCTTCTTCGCCGTGCTCAACTCGAGCCCGGGCACGGCCGACGCTCGAGCGCGTCACCCACGCCGACCCGAGCGCAGGGCCAGGGAACGCCGACCGACACCGGCGGCGCGTCGCCATCGGCCTCCGGGGAGCTCGTCGCAGAGCGCAACCGAATCTCCCACCGAGGTCCCCTCCGCCGTTCCGGCGGATTTCACCGCCCAGGCCCAGCCATGCGCCACGAAGGACATGGACTTCCATGGCTGCAAGACTGATGGCAGCACCATCAGTGCCAGCAAGGTCTGGATCTGGGTCGGCTTCAGAACGCGCGCGCCAGCGATGTGATGGGCGTGACGATCCTCGGCCACGCCGACGGCTCGTCGGTCGGGGATGGGTCTCGTGGAGCTGACGAATATCGGCTGCACGGCGGACAAGCCCTGCTCGGGCTACATCCAGATGCCGTTCAGCCAGCTCGCCGCTGGCGAATATGACATCCAGTCACCCTCAACGGCCAGCAGGTCGCGACGAGCGCCTTCTAGCGTGACCGGCTAGCCGCGCGGTCCTAGAGCCGGGTCGGGTTCGGGTCCGCGCCGGCGCCGCGCCTCCGCGCCGCGAGCGCGCTGAGGGCCTCCATCACGCAGCGGTGGGCCGCTGCCGCGGTGACATCGGCGTGGTCGTAGGGCGGCGAGACCTCGACGACGTCCATGCCCGCCAGGTCGACGGCACCGACAACCTGCCGAATCGCCCGCAGCAGCTCGCGGGTCAGCATCCCGCCGGGCTCCGGCGTCCCGGTCCCCGGCGCCATGCCCGGGTCGATGACGTCGATGTCGACCGAGAGGTAGATCAGGTCCGGACCATCCAGCGCCTCGGCGATCGCGTCGGCGATGACCGCCTCCGCGCCGCGCTCCTCGATCTCGGTCATGAGGTGCCAGCGCATCTCGTGCTCGCGCATCCAGGCGAACGTCTCCGGCGGCGGCCAATAGCCGCGCAGGCCGACCTGGACGAAGTTGCGTCCGGCGACGGCGCCCGACTCGATGAGGCGGCGCATGGGGGTGCCGTGCGAGGCGAGGACGCCCCAGGTGGTGTTCGCCGCATCGGCATGTGCATCGAAGTGGACGACGCCAAGCCGACGCGGGGCCACGTGGCGTGCCACGGCGCTCGCGGACGGGAAAGGTGATCGAGTGGTCGCCGCCCAGGACGATGGGAATGGCGCCGGACGCGTCGACATCGGCGATCTTGCGCCCGATGACCTCGTGCCCCCGCGCCAGGTTCGCCGGGGTGACCGGAGCGTCACCGGCATCGACGCAGTCGAGCCAGTCGAAGGGCTGGATGTCGAGCTGCAGGGAGTTCAGGCTTCCGGCGTGGTACGTGGCGGCCGGATCGCGCGCGGCCCGAACCGGCGCCCGGGCGGTGGCTCACGGCGTCGTCGAACGGGCGCCCCCACGATCGCCACGTCCGGGTGCCGTTCCGCGAGGGCCGCGGCATCGGTCAGCAGCGGGAGCTTCTGGAACGTGGTGCTGCCCATGTAGGCGGGCAGGTCGAAGTCATGGTAGGCCGTGTATGGGTCGTCGTGGGGCGACGGAGGCCGCTCGTCGTTCTGTCCACGGCCACGGCGCATCTCGTCGGTCATGGTGCGGGAGCACCCTCACGATGGATCCCGGGGGCGCCGTCGCGGTGCGGAGCAGGCCTGGCCGGTATGCGTCGAGCCTGATGCTAGCAAAGGGGTCGTCCCGGTCGAGGGGCCGCTACCATCGAGGGTCGCCCATGCCCGAGGAACCCAGCTACACCCTCGACGAGGCCCGCGCGCTCATCCCGCAGGTGCGCGCCGTCCTTCTGCAGCTCGCGATCGAGAAGCGACGCTTCGACGATGCCCTCGGCGCGTTGCACGCCGAGCATGCCGCCCACGCCACGGCCGGTTCCAACGGGTCTCATGCAGACGTCGAGGCGCGCGAGGCCGCGCTGGCCCAGGTCGGCGAGGGAATCAAGGGCCTGCTGCATTGCTCGAATCGCTGGGGGTGCAGGTGCGCGACCTGGACAGCGGCCTGGTGGACATTCCGACGCGGCGCGACGGCGTCCGCGCGTGGCTCTGCTGGCGGCTCTCCGACCCGGAGCTTGCTTCTGGCACTCGACGAGCGAAGGGTTCGCGAACCGCAGGCCGTGGTGAGCCGCACCCCCTCGATCTGCGTGGTCGGTGACTGCAGCCTGGACGTGGGCGCCGAGGCGGCATGGGCCGATCGTTCACGGTGGCGACCACGCTGCCTCCATGCGTTCTGGCCGCCGGCGGGCAGGGCGCCAACGTCGCCGTGCGCCTCGCGCGCCGCGGGCTGCCCGTTCGCCTGGTGACCGCGCTCGCGGACGACCCTGCAGGGGACTGGCTGCGGCGGCAGCTCGGGACGGAGGGGGTCGACGTGCTCGCCGTGGCCGCCTCCGCCAGCACCGTAGTCGTGATCCTGGTCGGTGCCGGTGAGCGGACCATGCTCAGCGATCGGGCGCCGATCGGCGATGGATGGCGACGCGCTGGCGTCGGCGGTCGACGCCGCGGGCTGGATCCATTGCTCCGGGTACGTGCTGCGCGACGCCATGGAGGCAGAGCCGATGGTCCGAGCTCCTCGAGACCCGCCCGCCCGATCGCCGCGTCAGCATCGCCGGTGGGTCTGCGGCTCCGATGGCGCATGCGCCGGTCGGCTCCGCTCGGTGATCGGGCGCGTTCACGCCGGACCTGCTGATCATGGGCCTCGACGAGGCGCGCTGGCTGGTCGGCGATGCGGGCGGCGAGCCGCGAGTCCTGCGCCCGGAGGGCCTGACGCGTTGGCGAGCGTGGCGGTGGTCACCGCAGGCCCGGACGGCGCCGATCTTGCGAGGGAGGGCCGGGACGTCGTTCCACGTCCGGCCCCCGTCGATCCTGCGGCCGTGGTCGACGCCACCGGCGCGGGTGACGCGTTCGCGGCCAGCCTCGTCGCCGCCCTGGTGCGGAGCGCCGTGGCCGCCGACCGCGGAGCTGCTTCGCGATGCGCTGGAGACTGCGTCACTGACGCGGGCTCGCGGGCCGCGCGGGTGCGTGGTGCCCAGGGCCTGCATCGCCGGCGAGCGGAGACCCGCTGCCGGGCGGTGCGACGATGAGCCAGCTCCCGCGCTGCTCTCCATCTCCGAGGAGGTACGGATGCGCTGGACGAAGGGCGACCGGTGGTTGCCCTCGAGTCGAGCCTCATCGCCCAGGGGCTGCCCGCCCCGCACAACCTCGAGACGGCCCGGGCCGCCGAGGCGGCCATTCGCGACGAGGGGGCGGTCCCGGCAACGACGGCGGTGGACGCGGGGCGGCTCCTGGTGGGGATGCCGGACGGGGTCATGGAGCGGCTGGCGGACCCGAACGCCGGCGCGGCCAAGGGAGCCTCCCGCGACCTGGGCCCGCTGCTTGCCGCGGGGCGCCTGGCATCGACGACCGTCAGCGCGACCATGCGGATCGCGCACGGGCGGGCATCGAGCTGTTCGCGACGGGCGGCATCGGCGGCGTGCATCGCGGTGCGGCCGAGAGCTTCGACGTCTCCTCGGACATCGACGAGCTGGCCGCCACGCCGGTCGCGGTGGTGTGCTCCGGTGCGAAGTCGATCCTCGACCTGTCCGCGACACTGGAGCTCCTCGAGACCCGACGGGTGCCGCTGGTCGGGATCGGCGTGACAGAGCTGCCGGCCTTCTACGCAGCCGCCTCGGGGCTGCCCGTCCCGCACAGCGTCGCCGGATCCGATCGCCGCCGCCGCCGTGGTGGACGCCCACCTGGCGATTCCCGGGCGCGGCGGCATGCTCCTGGTCCAGCCGCCGCCCGCCGAGGTCGCGCTCGACGCCGGCGACGTGGAGCGCTGGATCGCGGAGGCCCTGGAGGCGGCTCGGGCGCGCGGCGTCCGGGGCGGCGCGGTCACCCCGTACCTTCTCTCGGCGGTGGCGCGCGCATCGGGCGGGCGGACCCTGGCAGCGAACATCGGCCTGATCGTGAACAACGCGCGCACCGCCGCACGAATCGCCGTTGCACGCGGGCGCCAACGCGGCACGTTGATCGTCGCGGTCGGCGGTGTATCCTGCCCTCGAATCGGAGGCTCGGTCCGAGGGAGGCTCCTGATGCGCATCTACGAGGGCAGCCCGCGCCAGGACTGGGAAGAGGTGCTGCGCGCCATCGGCGCCTTCGCCGACCGCGAGCGCCTCAAGGAGCTCCTCTTCCTCGAGCTGGAGGACGGGTTCCTGCTCCAGGGCATGACCGCCCCGGAGTCGGGCGCGTGGTCGGAATCCAGCGGCCAGCTCACCAAGCGAACCTACGAGCTGCTCGACGACCAGGTCGGGCACCTGATCGATGAGGCCGCCGCTCATCGCGGGACGGCCTCCGAGATGCATCCGCACGTCGGGATCACGAACTTCTACGAGCAGGCCATGCGGGTGATGGGTGCATGGCTGGACGGCCAGCGGCCGCAAGGACCTGTTCCTATTCGAGCAGGAGGGCTCGTTCGTGCTCCGAATCCTCATGGCAACGTCGGCGCGGACCGGGCACCAGCTCGCCGAGTTCACGAAGGAAGAGATCTTGGCTATGATCGAGGCTGCACCGGAACAGCGAGAGTCCGCGTCGGACGTCGGCGCGCAACCCTAGGGGAGGCGGTCTGAATGAAGGCAATCAAGGTCCTGCTCATTGGCATCGGCGCCCTGCTGGCCGCCGTGATCGTCATCCCGCTCACCGTCCTGGCGGGACTCTTCGTGTGGCTCAAGCTCACCGAGGAGACCGACGACGAGGCGCTGGAGATCGACGACACCGTCTGAGGCAGCCCGTTCCGAGACCACACGGTCGAGAGGGACGGTCACCCGGCGACGACGTGACGGGCGCCTGCGAGGCGCCCGTTCGTCATCCCTCCTCCGTCGCGAGCGCCCAGGCCGCGGTCCAGCAGACGGCCGCCACGAGGATCCCGCGCCACAGCTGATCGTCGCCCCTCACCCCCTGTGCCACCGCCGCCAGGCCGATGCCGCCCACGATCATGCCCGCGGGGGTGAGGCGGCCACCCATGCCGAGGACCGTCCCGACGGCCGCGCCAACACCAAGGGCCAGCGCCAATGCCAGGCCGCGTGCGCGAGCGTGGCCCAGGACCTGGGCCAGGCTCCGGGAACCACCGGCAACGTCGGCGTCCCAGTCCCGCAACGTGTTCGCCAGGTGAGCCGCCATGGCGAACGGTGCCACGAGCGGCACGGCCGGCAGGACGCGATCCGGCGACACCCCCACGCCCGCGGCGACCCACAGCGGCAGCAGGCCGAAGCTGACGAGATAGGGGAGCGGCGAGAGCACCGTTCGCGATAGCCCCAGGTTGTACGTCGTTGCGCTGGCGAGGGCCACCAGGCCCAGGCCGGTCGCCTCGAGCCCGAGCGGCAAAGAGGTCGCGACCTGGAGGAGGGCGCCGCCGCAGGCGATGGCCAGGGCCGTCGACCGGGAGATCTCGCCGAGCTGGGATGGGCTTCTCTGGCCGGGCGATCCGGTCGCGGCGGTGGTCCGCCCAGTCGTTCAGCGCGCCGGTCGCGATCTGCGATCCCAGCACCGCCGCGCCCACCAGCACGATTCGCCATGCCGCCACCGCTCCCGCCTGGACCGCGATGATGGCCCCCAGCGCGAGGGCCAGGGTGACGACCGCCAGCGTGGGCGCCGGGTGGACGACCCGGATTGCCGGTCCGATCCAGTGGAGCCGGGCCATCAATCAGTCCGACGAGGGCGAGGTGACGCACTCGCCCGCCGGCTCGCGCGCGACAGCCTGCGCCGCGGCGATGAGCGCCACGGCGCTGCTCGTCACGCCTGGCGCCACCCGCTCGTCGACGAGGCTGGGCGGGACGACGAAGGTAAGCGCTCCACACACGACCGACAGTCCAAGCCAGTGTGCGACGAGCGGCGGCGAGCTGCCCGCGTTCGTGGTCGGCGTCTGCTGGGGCCGTGGGGCATTTTGATCCGCCATCGCGGCATGATAGGCGCGTGGGCATGGCCGTCCTGCCCTCGGCGCAGCGCTCCGAGGTCAGCGACCCCGAGGCGCGGGAACGCTCAGTACCCCTCGTCTGCCTCCGGCTCGACCGGGCCCCAGAAGTGCCAGTAGATGAAGGCGGTGTAGCCGAGGACCAGCGGCATGCCGATCAGCGCGATGACGAGCATCACCGTCAGCGACAGGTCCGACGAGGCGGCGTTCGCCACCGTCAGGCCGCTCGCGCCACCCCGTCCGGGGACCAGGTTCGGGTAGAGCGCCCACGCCCAGGATCCCGATGAGCGCGGCGATCGACGCCGACGAGGCCACGAAGGCAGCTGGCCGCACGTCGGGCCAGGACCGCCGCGCCGGTCACGGCCGCCGGCCGCGACGAAGAGCACGGGCACGACCCAGGCCAGCGGGCGTCCCGAAGTTGTCCCACAGGTGTCCGGCGTCGACGCGCGCGTAGACGGTGACCACCAGCCAGAGCGCGATGAAGACGGGCCACGCAGCGGTCGCGGTGCGCCAGGCTCGGGCACGCAGCGCGCCCTCGGTGCGGATCGTCAGCCACAGGGCTCCCTGCAGCGTGAACATGGCGACCGCGGCGAGGCCGACCAGCAGGGAGAACGGGTTGAGGAGCCCGAACAGGCCGCCGGTGTACTGGGCTCGGCGTTGAACGGCAGGCCGTAGGCGACGTTGCCCGATCGCCACGCCCAGGAGCAGGGCCGGCAGGAACGAGCCGAGGAAGAACGCGACGTCCCACGCGCCGCGCCAGCCGGTCGTCGGGCAGGTGGTGGCGGAACTCGAGCGCCACGGCGCGCAGGATGAGCGCCGAGCAGGAGCAGGATCAGCGCGAGGTAGAAGCCGGAGAAGACGGTCGCGTAGACCACCGGGAATGCCGCGAAGAGGGCGCCGCCCATGGTCAGCAGCCAGACCTCGTTGCCGTCCCAGACCGGGCCGATCGCGCGCATGAGCGACGGACCGTTCCTCGTCGGTGCGCGCGATCGCGAGGTGGAGCATGCCCACGCCAAGGTCGAAGCCGTCAGGATGGCGTAGCCGACCAGCAGCACGCCGACCAGGATGAACCAGATCGTCGGCAGGTCAGGCATCACGCAGCCTCCTTCGTGCGCCGGGACTCGTGGGCGCAGCCACGGGCTCGCCGAGCGGGGAGATCGGCTCATCCAGCGGACCCCGGCGACGGAGCCGGGCCCGTGATCGATCTCCCGCCGCATGAGGAAGAGCCACAGCGCGCCGAGGAGCGCGTAGAGCAGGCCGAGGATGATGATCGAGGCCAGCGATCTCCGGCGCGGAGACCAGCGGCGAGTCGCCGTCCGCGGTCCGCATCACGCCGTAGACGATCCACGGCTGGCGGCCGATCTCGGCCGTCGCCCAGCCGAGCTGCACCGCGATGAGCGGGTGCCGGCGTGGCGATCACGGCGAGCCCACAGCCATCGTCGTGAGCGTCTCGAGCCGCCCGCGCCACCAGGCCCCACACCCCGCCCAGCATGACGAGGAGCATGAGCGTGCCCAGCACCACCATGTTGTGGTACGCGAGGAAGGTCGCGGCACCGGGGGCCAGTCGCCGGTCGGGAATGCCTCGAGGCCCTTGATGGCGGCCTCGAAGTTGCCGAAGGCGAGGAAGCTGAGGAGCCGGGTGATGACGACGCTCGGGGCCGTTCGGCGCCGTGGCCGGATCCTGCGCTCGGCGGCAGCGAGAAGATCACGAGCGGCGCCCCGCTGGTGGTCGAGTAGAGCCCCTGCATCGCCGCGAACTTGGCCTCCTGCGTGGCCGCCACCTGGCGCGCGGAGCCGTCGCCGGTCACGAACATGAGCACCGCCGCGGCGAACGCGAGGACGAGGCCGATGCGGATCGTCATCGCGGCCACGTCGCGGTGGCGGCCGCTGGAGCAGGTACCAGGCGGCCACGCCCACGACGAGGAACGCGCCGACCGCCCACGCCGACGCGACCGTGTGGAAGTAGCGGGGCAGGGTCGAGGGATTGAAGACGGCGGCCCAGAAGTCGGTCAGCACCGCCTTGTCGCCGACCACCTCGTAGCCCGCGGGGGTCTGCATCCAGGAGTCGGCGACGATGATCCAGAAGGCCGAGAGGGTGGCGCCTGCGGCGACGAGCAGCGGCGGCGAACCAGCGCAGCGTGGAGCCGATGCGGTGCCGGCCGAAGAGGAGGATGCCCAGGAAGCTGGACTCGAGGAAGAAGGCGAGCACGCCCTCGGCGGCCAGCGGCGAGCCGAAGATGTCCCCCACGAAGGTCGAGTAGCGCGACCAGTTCGTCCCGAACTGGAACTCCATGACGATGCCGGTCGCGACGCCGACGGCGAAGGTCAGGGCGAAGATCCGGGTCCAGAAGCGTCGCGATCCGGTCGTAGAGCTCACGATGCGTCCGCCAGCGCAGGGTCTCGACCACGGCGATGAAAAGACCCAGGCCGATGGTGATGGCCGGGAAGATGAAGTGGAACGCGATCGTGAGGGCGAACTGGATCCGCGCGAGCAGCACGGGGTCCACGTGGCAGGTCTCCGTAACGGGCTACCCGCCGATCGTTCGGGGTTAGCGCCGTCGTCGCCAGAGTCTCTTGGCCCGACACGCCGATGACGACCGGCCCCCGAAATACCGGGCTCCTGCTCAGGCGGCCGGCGCCTCCACCGTGACCTCGATCAGTGGTGAGTGCGCGACCATCTGTTCCAGGTCCTGGCCGCGCCACGCCGTTGCGATGATCCGCTCCAGGACCGCGCGCCGCTCTGCCGGCTCGTCGATGATCCGCGCGGTGGCCGGCACGTCAGCCACGGGCCCGTTCTTCAGGTGGATGGTGAGCTGCGGATCCGCATCCAGATTGGCGAGCCAGCTGCGGCGCCGGTCGGCACGGGGCATGCCGCTGATGTAGATGCGCTCGTCAAAGACGTGGTAGACGATCTCGATTCTGCGCGGCTCGCCGGAGCGCCTGCCGGTGGTGGTGATGTCGATGAGGCCGGGGTGAGAGAGGGCCCGGCGGATCTGGTCGTTCATGACGTGTTCCCGTTGCTGGTGCGTCCCGGCGTTCCCCGGGGATGGTGGTTGCTTCTGCAATCAGTATAGTGCCCGGAGAGCAGGACTGCGCGCGGGCTGGGCGCCCGGCGCGGCGGTACGCTAGACTGGCCTCCCGAGCAGAGGTTGACGACCCCGTGCTCGCGTGTTGCCCGAAACGGGACTCGGCCGCCGGCCCGTTCGCACGCTTGGGTCACCGCCGCGAAAGGTCTGAACCATGCCCAAGTACGTCTTCGTCACGGGTGGCGTCGCCAGTTCTCTTGGCAAGGGGATCACCGCGGCGTCCATTGGTCGCATCCTCAAGGCGCGCGGGATCCCTGTCTCCATCCTGAAGCTGGACCCGTACATCAACATCGATCCGGGGACCATGTCGCCGTACCAGCACGGCGAGGTCTTCGTGACCGATGACGGGGCCGAGACGGACCTGGACCTGGGCCACTACGAG
This sequence comes from uncultured Chloroflexia bacterium, assembly GCA_963773405.1. Taxonomy (GTDB): domain Bacteria; phylum Chloroflexota; class Limnocylindria; order QHBO01; family QHBO01; genus CAVXEH01. The sequence goes on from CAVZAQ010000005.1 coordinate 329,229, forward strand.
CGGTTCATCGACGAGAACCTTTCGCAGGCCAGCAACGTGACCACCGGCCGCATCTACTCCGCGGTCATCGCCAAGGAGCGGCGCGGCGACTACCTGGGCGGCACGGTCCAGGTCATTCCGCACATCACCAACGAGATCAAGGAGCGCATCCAGCGCGTCGCCCGCGAAGGGACCGGGAGCGTGGCCGGCAGCGGCGTGGCAGCGCACGGCGTGGTTATCGTGGAGGTCGGCGGGACGGTGGGCGACATCGAATCGCTTGCCGTTCCTGGAGGCGATCCGGCAGATGCGCAAGGACGTCGGCCGCCGCAACGTGCTCTACGTGCACGTGACCTGGCTGCCCTCCATCGGCGCCACCGGCGAGCTGAAGACCAAGCCGACCCAGCACTCGGTCAGCACGCTGCGCGGCATCGGCATCCAACCTGACGTCATCATCCTGCGCAGCGACGAGCCCATCGACGACGAGATCCTCGACAAGGTCTCGCTCTTCACCGACGTTGACGTCCACGCCGTCATCCCGCTCAAGACCGCCCGCAGCATCTACGAGGTCCCGCTCCAGCTCGAGCGGGCAGGGCTCGGCAAGCTGCTGGTCCGGGAGCTCGAGATTCCCGGAGGTGAGCCGGACCTGCACGACTGGCAGGAGCTCGTGGAGCGGATCCGCTCGCCGCGGCCGGAGCTCGAAGTCGCGATCGTGGGCAAGTACACCGAGCTGCCGGACGCGTACATCAGTGTCTCCGAGGCGCTCAAGCACGCCGCCCTGCACCATCGCGTGGACGTCAAGGTGCGCTGGATCCGCAGCGAGCATCTCGAACGGCTGGAGCCGGACCAGGTGGCGCGCGAGCTCAAGGGCGTGGCCGGCGTCGTCGTCCCCGGTGGCTTCGGGTACCGCGGCGTGGAGGGCAAGATCCGAGCAATCCGCTGGGCGCGCCTCAACGGCGTCCCGTTCCTGGGGCTCTGCCTGGGCCTGCAGTGCGCCGTGATCGAGTTCGCGCGCGAGGTCCTGGGCACCGACGATGCCAACTCGAGCGAGTTCAACGTCTTCACCGCGAACCCGGTCATCGACCTGATGCCCGACCAGCACGACGTGGCGGACAAGGGAGGCACCATGCGCCTGGGGCTCTACCCGGCCCGCCTGGCAGAGGGCAGCCGGGTTCGCGACGCCTACGGCGCGGAGATCGCCTACGAGCGCCATCGGCACCGCTTCGAGGTGAACAACGCCTATCGCGATCGGCTTGGCGAGGCGGGGATGTGGTTCTCCGGCGTGTCGCCGGACGAGCGCCTGGTGGAGTACATCGAGCTGCGGGACCATCCGTGGTTCGTCGCGACCCAGGCCCATCCGGAGCTGAAGAGTCGCCCGAACCGCCCCCACCCGCTCTTCCGCGATTTCGTTGGAGCCGCCGCACGCCGGTCGGGCCTCGTCACGGAGGTCGCGCAGGCGACCGCGGAAGCCTCCGAGAGCGCGGCACCAACGAGGGCCTCCTGAGCCGATGCCGACCACGAGCCGAGCCCGCACCACCGCCAAGCGATTCGATGCGGACGCCTACGAGCGCGACGTCGAGGCCTTCTTCGCCGAGGTGGAGGAGGAGCAGTTCCGCAACGGGGCGGGCCTGAAGGACGACCTCGCCCTGGCCCCGATCTACGCGCGCCACGCTGCGCTCTTCGATCGCTCCACCGTCGATGCGCTGCGCGAACGTTTTGGCGCGGGGGGCGAGGAGGTCGAGCGGCACCGCGCGCTGCTGGCCTTCGCCACCGATGGCCATATCGAGCAGGCCGTTGCCCCGCTCACGGACGCGATCGCGACGGCGGAGAGCCGGGCCGTGGTCATGTGGCGCGGCGAACCGATCGGCTACCGCGCGGCCCAGCCGCGCATCAGCGCCATCGACGACCGGGCGGAGCGAAACGGGCTCTTCGATCGCTGGCTGCAGGCCGTGGAGGCCATCAACCCCCAGCGTCGCGAGCGGCTCGGCCGGATACACGCGCTTGCGCAGGAGCTCGGCTACCGGGATTACGTGGAGCTCGTGGCGGTCACCCGGGGGTGGGATCCCGACGCCCTGGGCGTCGCCGTGCGGCAGGGGCTCGTCGCCACCGAGACCGGGTATTTCGCGGCCATGCGCCGCTCCATGGCAACGATTGGCATCGAGCAGGGCGACGGGACGCTGGCAGACGCCTGGCATGTCCTGCGCGGCGCGGGCTGGGACGGATGGTTCCCGCGCGGGCGCCTGGCGGAGGTCCTTGAATCCACCTTCGCCCGTCTCGGCATCGGGCTGGCGGGCCGGCCGGGTGCGACCCTGGACCTGGAGCCGCGACCCGGCAAGTCGTCCCGCGCCTTCTGCGTGGTCGTCAACGCGCCCGGCGACGTCCGGCTGGTCGTGAATCCTCACGGCGGGTGGGAGGACTACCGCACGGCGCTGCACGAGGCGGGCCATCTCGTGCATTTCGGCGAGGTGGGGGCCGGGCTGCCGGCCTGGCAGCGGATCCTGGGCGATGCGAGCGTGACGGAGGGCTACGCGATGGCCTTCGACGCCCTGCCCGGTGAACCCGGCTGGCTCGCTGACGAGCTGGAGATGCGCCAGGACGAGGCGCTCGCCTTCGTCGACTTCATGGCGCTCGCCTCGATGTACCGCCTGCGTCGCCTGGGAGCCCTGCACCTCTCCGAGCTCAGCCTCCACCGCGGGGGACCGGATTCGGTGCATCGCGCGACCTTCGCTGGCACCCTTGGCCTGCTGACCGGGGTGCAGGTCCCCGAGGCGATGTACCTGACCCTCGTCGACGACGGGATGTACCGTGGCTCCTACCTGCGGGCCATGATGCTCGGGGCCACCGTGGACGAGGCCATGGCGGAGCGCCACGGACCGGCGTGGTGGCGCAGCGAGGCCGCGGGTGCGGACGTCCGCGCCCTGCTGTCGCGCGGCCTTGGCTGGAACGCCGAGCAGGTTGTTGCGCACCTCGGGTATCATTCCCTCGACTGGCGGCCGGTTCTGCGCAAGATCCGGACTCAGCTCATCGGCGAGATGAGCGGATACGGCGGGCCCAACATCACGACGCGAGCCGGGACCCGCAAGATCTGACCGTACGACCGCCGCGCGTCGCCCCGCACGTCAGCCCCCGCCCGAGCGAGGCTAACCAATGTCAACCCCGCGGACCGGTGCGCTGTACCGGTCGGGGAATGGCGGGCGGTTCCATTCGCGGCGCCGGCGGTACCGGTGCCGGATGAACCTTCGACGAAAGGTCTTCTCACCCCAATGAATCACACCCGGCAGACCCTGCGATCATGAACGAGGACGCGCGCACGCCGCGCCGCAACCGGTCGCGCCGCCGTTCCGAGGGTGGCGGTTCCCGCCGCCCCGCGCAGCGCCAGAACTTTCCCCGCCGCCGCAACGACTACATGACGGGCGGCTATTCGAGCATCTATTCGGGCCCCTTCCCGACTGAGGAAGACGGCCCCATGGAGCCGCTGAGCCTGGCGGAGCTCCAGGCCAAGCCGGTCGACGAGCTGCGCGAGCTCGCCGGCGAGCACGGCATCGAGAATTTCGAAGCGCTTGAGCACCAGGACCTGGTCCTCAAGCTCCTCGACGCGGTCCCGCTGGCCCCGGCCCAACGGGCGCCGGAGCAGAACGGGCAGCCGGGCCTCGCGGAGGGGATCCTGGAGATTGTCGACGAGGGATTCGGGTTCCTGCGTCGCCACGGGGTCATGCCATCCAACGACGACATCTACGTCAGCTCCAGCCAGGTACGCCGCTTCGCCCTCCGCACCGGCGACCGGGTCACCGGCCAGACGAGGCCACCCAAGGACCAGGAGAAGTACTGGGGCCTGCTGCGGGTCGACACGGTCAACGGCGTCGATCCAGATACCGCCAGGCGCCGGCCGTACTTCGATTCACTGGTCCCGGTCTTCCCCGACGACATGTTCGACATCGAGGTCGACCAGAAGAACCTGACCCAGCGGCTGATCAACCTGATCGCGCCCATCGGCAAGGGCCAGCGCGGCCTGATCCTGTCGCCGGCCAAGGCCGGCAAGACCACCGTCCTCAAGCAGATCGCATCGGGGATCACCGCGAACTATCCCGAGACGCTCCTCATGGTCGCCCTCATCGGCGAGCGGCCGGAGGAGGTGACGGACATGAGCCGCTCGGTGAACGGTGAGATCTACGCGTCCACCTTCGACGAGCCGACCGAGAACCATACCCGCGTCGCGGAGATGGCGCTCGAGATCGCCAAGCGCCAGGTCGAGACCGGCCGCGACGTGGTCATCCTGCTGGACTCCATTACCCGCCTCGCGCGCGCCTACAACCTGGCGCTGCCCGCATCGGGCAAGACCCTCTCGGGTGGCGTGGATCCCGGTTGCGCTCTACCCGCCCAAGCGCTTCTTCGGCGCGGCGCGCAACATCGAGCACGGCGGCTCGCTGACCATCATCGCCACCTGCCTGGTGGATACCGGCGTCGCGGATGGACGACGTCATCTACGAGGAGTTCAAGGGCACCGGCAACATGGAGCTCGCCCTCGACCGCAAGCTCAGCGAGAAGCGCATCTTCCCGGCCATCGACGTGCTGCGCTCCGGCACCCGCCGCGAGGAGCTGCTCCTCGACGAGAACAGCCTGCGGATGGTGTGGACCATGCGCCGCATGCTGAGCGCGCTCGGACCCAACGAGGGGATCGAGCTCCTCATGCAGCGCCTGGGCAAGACCAAGAACAACGCGGAGTTCCTCGTCTCCCTCTCGAAGTCGGTGGAGGCCTCCGAGCGCTGAGCCGTTCGTCTCGCGCGATCCGGGTTCGCCGCCGCCCTCGGCCTCGCCGTGCTCCTGGTTGCCTGCGGCGGCCCGACGCCCACGCCCAGCGAGCCGGTCGCCAGCGCACGGCGTCGGCTCTCCCATCGCCGAGCCAGACCCCGGCTCCCGGCTCGGTGATCCCTGCCCCGGGCAGGACGAGCACCATCTACGCGCCGAACCCCGGCGCGATCGTGGTCGCCATCGACCCGGGCCACGGGGGATGCCTGGACTGGGGTGTGGCGAACCCCTACGACAACAAGCCGTCCAAGTCGGAGAAGGCGGACACCCTGGGCATTGCGCTGGCCCTCAAGGCGATGCTGGAGGCACAGGGAATCACCGTGGTCCTGACCCGCAGCGACGACGCCGCCCTGGCCGGTGACGACTACCCGCCGCTCGGCTGCAGCGGGCCGCCGTGGCGAGACGTGAACGGCGACGGGATCGCCGGCTTCGGGCCGAGCGTGCCGGATGCCACGCGCGCGCGCGACGAGCTGTCGGCGCGGATCGACCTCGCCAACGTCGCTCGTGCCGACCTCGCGATCAGCATCCACATCAACTCGATGACCCAGGGCGGGCAGGTCTACAAGATCGCCGCGACGCAGACCTACTTCACCGATGCGATGCCGTGGGCCGGGGCCGCCCAGCGCCTGGCCCAGGACGTGCAGGACGGAGTCGTCACGTCGCTGGCGACAGCGGTCAGCTGGGACCGACAGGACCGGGGGATCGACGGCACCGCGCCGTACCTGTACTTCCTGAAGCCGGCCGGGAGCGCCCCGAACGAACCTCGGCGCGGTCTCCTGATGCCCGGCATTCTGAGCGAGGTCGGATCCATGTCGCTCGAGGCGGAGAGCCAGTTGCTCGCCACGCCGGCCGGCTATCAGGCCGTCGCCCACGGGATCTTCGACGGCATCGCTCGCTACCTCGCCGCGCGACCGCTCGCTGCCCGGATCGACGCGCTCGTCCCGGGCGGAGCCGCCGGTACGCAGCCCTCCGCGGTCCCGGGTGACGGGCCACCGTTCTGGCCGCCGGTGGCTCCCGCCAACGGGCAGCTGACCGTGCGCCTGACAAACACCGGCAGCGACCCGTGGCCCGCGGGAATGCGGCTGGCTGCCGGATGGGGCGCCACCACCATGCCGTACCTCGCTGCCGCGCCGGACGGGCTGGCGCCCCTGGATGCCACGCTGCCGGCGCTCGCCCCCGGGGAGTCGGTGGAGCTGCCCGTCACGTTGCCAGCAGCGCCTGCCGGCAGCCGGGCGGTGGCATGGATCACGCTCCTGGATCCCAGCGGCACGTCGCTGTCGGCGTCCGGCAGTGGCTCCGTTGCAGCTTGGCAACACCGCACCGTAAGGGCCAAACGACTCCGTTTCCGATGACTCCTGGTCAGGTTGACCATCCTTCGACGCCGCTGGTACCATCGCCCCAGTACGACTCGGTCCGTGACGTTCCGAATGCGGGGGTACAGGATCGATCGGCGGGTCGCAATGTCCTTCGCCTGTACCCGCCAGCTGGAGCTGAGCTATTGCCCGAGCGACACCGTCGTCTGCCTCGACTGACTGAGGCCCGCCCCTTGTCTCGCGCCGTCGCCCATTTGGCGGTCGTCGGGTTGGTGGCCTTCAGCGCAGCCTTCGGTATGGCCGCCGTTCATGGCGACTCGACCGGCCAGGGCGGACTCACCTTCGACGTCGTCGCCACTGCACGTGGTGCGGCGACCCAGGCACATGCGCTTCAATCGGCCCATTTCGTCCTCGAGCCGCAGACCGCAGACACGGATCCGCTCCTCTCGCGCCGCGTCTTCCCGACGCCCACCCCGGTGCCAACGCCGGTTCCCACCGCGACCCCTACCCCTGCTCCGCGCGTAGCGGCCCCCCGGCCGATTGCCGCCGTCGTGAGCAACGGCACGCTCCTCTGGCCCGTGCCCGGCGCGGTGATCACCCAATACTTCTGGTCCGGTCACCTTGCCGTCGACCTCGCCGTCCATGCCGGCAGTCCGGTCCTGGCGGCCGCATCCGGGACCGTGGTGTGGGCAGGCTGGCGGTCGAATGGGGGTGGCCTGGTGGTGGAGATCAACCACGGCAACGGCCTGCACACGGTGTACAACCATCTCGGCGCGATCCTCGTCGGGCCTGGGGCCTCGGTGACACGCGGGCAGCGCATTGCATCGGTGGGCTGCACCGGGCTGTGCACCGGGCCGCACGTCCATTTCCAGGTCTCAATCAACGGCGTCTTCGTCAACCCCCTGCGCTACATCTCCCGCTGATCCGTCTTCTCCCCTGGGCGCCCGGCTTCCCGGCCGTGGCTGCCCGCTATGATCGCCGCGATGTTCGCTGACCACGTTCGGGTCTTTGTTGCGGCTGGATCCGGCGGCGACGGGTCCGCCTCGTTCCGCCGCGAGGCCCATGTCCCGCGCGGCGGCCCCGATGGCGGCGACGGCGGCCGTGGCGGCGACGTGACCCTCGTCGCGGAGGCGGGGATGACCACCCTTGCAGACTACCGTCGCCGACGTCACTTCCGCGCCAAGCCGGGCGGTCGGGGATCTGGCCGGCGGTCCCACGGGCGGAACGGCCAGGCGGTGACCATGCCGGTCCCGCCGGGGACGGTGATCCGGGACGAGGATGGGGGCTGGGTTGGCGAGCTGCTGGTCCCGGGCGATCGCCTCGTGGTGGCGCACGGGGGCCGCGGTGGGCGGGGCAACGTCCATTTCGTGTCCGCCACGCACCGCGCTCCGCGGCATTACGAGAAGGGTGACCCCGGAGAGGAGCGCTGGCTGGAGCTGGAGCTCAAGTCCATTGCCGACATCGGCCTGGTGGGCGCTCCGAATGCGGGCAAGTCGACGCTCCTGACGGCGCTGACCGCCGCGACGCCACGCGTCGGCGCCTACCCGTTCACGACCACGAGCCCGAACCTGGGCGTCCTGGCGCTGGGGGACGATCCGGATCTCGACCAGCGGACGGCCGTCCTCGCCGACGTGCCGGGGCTGATCGAAGGTGCTCACGCCGGCCAGGGGCTCGGCCACGAGTTCCTGCGTCATGTCGAGCGCACGCGGGTCCTGGTGGGCGTGGTCAATGGCGACGCCCCCGATCCCGTGGGCGAGTGGCTCGGCGTGGTCGAGGAGCTGCGGCTCCACGACCCGACCCTGCTGGAGCGCCCCATGCGGATCGTGGTGACCAAGCTCGATCTCCCCGAGGTGCGCGAGCGTTGGCCGTCGGTTCGCAATGCGCTGCACGACGCGGCGGCAGACGTCGGGCGGCGCCCGATCGGCGTGTCTGCCCATGACGGGACGGGCATGGACGAGCTGCGGTTGGCGCTCGCGGCGGCGCTGGAGGAGGCGTCCCTGCGCGAGGCGGCGCAGCCGCAGGCGAACGACGAGATGCGCGTCCACCGCTTCGACCCGCTCCAAGCCGGATGGGAGGTCGTTGCCGAGGAGGACGGGCTGCGGGTTCGCGGCCGGCGGATCGAGGAGGCTGCCAACCGCATCGACTTCAACAACGAGGAGTCCCGGGAGCGCTTCGGGCGGCTGCTCGAGCGCACGGGCATTGACGCAGAGCTCCGTCGCCTCGGCGCGGAGGCCGGCACCACCGTGCGCATCGGCATTGCCGAGCTCGAATGGGACGAGGAGTGAGCGAGCGGCGCCGCCTCGGCGTTCTCGGCGGCACCTTCGACCCGCCCCACGTCGGCCATCTCTGGCTCGCGACGCTGGCCGCCGACGTGCTGCACCTCGACTCCGTGCTCTTCATGCCCGCTGCCCAGCCGCCGCACAAGCGCGGCCGGCCCATGAGTGCCGCCGCGGATCGGCTCGCGATGACCGAGGTCGCCATCGCCGCCGATCCTCTCTTCGAGATCAGCGCCATCGAGATGGAACGGCCGGGGCTCTCGTATACCGTCGACAGCATGATCGAGCTGCAGGCCGCGCACGGCTCCGACGCCGACCTCGTTCTCCTGATGGCCGCCGATACCCTCGCGCAGATCGACACCTGGCGCGAGCCGGAACGGCTCCTCACCCTGGTCGAGTGGGCGGTCGGACCGCGCCCCGGAACCGCCGCGCCAGATCCGTGCGGCGCTCGCCCGCCGGTTCGGCGACAGCGCATCACGGATCACGCTCCTGGACGGACCGGCGCTGGACGTCAGCGCCAGCGAGATTCGGACGCGAGTGGCATCCGGCCGCGCCATCCGCTACCTTGTCCCTCGTGCCGTGGAGGCGCTGATCGTGGATCGGCACCTCTACCGCCGCTGATCGCGACTTGCACGGAGCAGCACACCTGGCCGAACCCGCCCGCACCGCGCTCACGGACCCGTCCGAGCTTGCGCATCGGATCGTGGATGTCGCGTCCGACAAGAAGGCGAATGACGTCGTGCTGCTCCGGACGGCGGAGGTCACGACCATGGCGGACTTCTTCGTGATCTGCTCGGGCCGCAGCGATCGCCAGGTGCAGGCCCTTGCCGGCGCCATCGTGGACGTGCTTCGCGAGGAGGGCGTCCGGCCGCTGGGCGTGGAGGGGACCAGCGCGGCGCGCTGGGTGCTCATCGACTACGGGAGCGTCATCGTTCACGTCTTCGCCGCGGAGGAGCGGGAGTACTACGGGCTCGAGCGCCTGTGGAGCAACGCGGCGCAGGTCGTTCGCATCGTCTGACGCGGGCACGCGGGCGGCGAGCGCGGGCGGGTAAGTACTGCGAGGGTACCGGTTGCGACTACCCCAGTACTCCTATTGAGCGGGCACCGAGCCCGAATCCATGCTCGACCCATGCAAGAGCGAACCTTGGCCGAGCGATCCACGGAGCGGTGCCGATTCTGCAACGGCGACCTCCTGACGAGCGTCTTCGACACCACCTTCCGGGATACGACCGCCGACGAACGGCTCTTCTTTGCCATTCCCGGTGCGCTCTGCATCCCGTGCCGGCAGCTCTACGTGGACCAGCAGCTGATCGGCATCCTGGGGCTCTCAGAGGCACGCTGCATCTTCGCGATCGAGAGCGATCGCGTGCTCCGTTCAGACTGCCGCCTGACCCCGCATTGAGTCCGGTAGCCCTCCGGCGACGCCGCCCCGCCCGCAGCGGGGCTGCGTCGTGTCCGGCGAACGGCCGCGGGTCAGTGCGCGGCGACCCGCGTGCCGAGCAGGTGCTCACCGAGCCAGGCAGCGACCGCCGACTCCGGCTCGATACGGTTCTCCTTGATGGCGAGATCGGCCTCGAAGAGGCCCATCAGCATCGCCTCGAGCTCCTCGGCCGATAGCGGCGTGCCGCCGCAGTGATCGCGCTCTGCCGTGCGGGCGCTTCCGCGGCCGACGGCGCGGGTCAGCTCCGCGGGTGTCGCGCCCGTGCGCAACGAGGTCGGCTGCCACGATGAGATCGGCGAGCCGCGCGTGGAGCGAGGCGGTGATGCGCAGGACCGGCTGACCTTCGTCCAGCGCCCGCTGCAACGCGGCGGCGGCGGCCGCCGGCTCTCGGCGGTCCACGGCGTTGGTCACGGCGAAGACCGATGCCGGCCGGGTGTCCGCGGTGAGGAGCTCGACGTCAGCCACGGCAACCGGACGCGACCCGGCGTGCGTGGACAGCTTTCGGAGCTCCGAATCGACGACGCGGGTCTGTTCGCCGCGCTCGATGTCGGTCTCCCAGACCGCCCCGCCCACGCGTTCGGCGAGGAGGGCTGCCGCCCGTGGCTCGAGCTCGATGCCGAGCGACTCGGCCCGCCGGCGGGTCCAGCCGGTGAGCTCCGAGCGCGCGTGGAGCCAGGCGCTCGGCCACGACCCCGCCGCGCCCGCGGACCGCCTCCGCCAGCCTTCGAAGCAGGGCCGGCGGTCGAGAGGCATCGCGTGACGGACGCTCCTCGAGCAGCGCCAATGCAGCGCCGTCGGGCAGGTCACGGACGAGCGCCACCAGCTTCTCGGCGGCTGCCGCAGAACGGCCGGCGGCGCGGAGGGGCCGCCGCAGCACCACCAGGTGCGGCCCGAAGAGCCCGATCGACGCCGCCTCGATCCGCGCCCGGTCCAGGATCGGCTCGTCCGGCGAGCGATCCGGGAGGAGGTCGGTGCGCTGGACGTCGCCGAGCTCGTGGGCGAGCGAGGCGACCGCGTCATCCAGGCCAAGACCGTCGTCGCCGTGTGCGAGCAGCAGGCTGACGCTCACGATTGGATCATCGCCTCCCAGGCCCGACGCAGCCGGCTCACGATCTCCGTCGACCGGGATACCAGCCACATCGGCGAGCTCGGCCTCCAGTGCGTGGGCCGGCCGCCTCGCCGCATCGATGGCGTCGCGGTATGTCCGGATGCCGCCCGGCCATAGCGTCCAGGCGCTCGTCGATGGTCATGAACGTCTGCTCGACGTGCTTGTCGGCGAGGCTCACGATCACCGGCTCCCAGCCCCGCGGGAACCGATCCTCGTCGAGGAGACACTGACCGGATGCGAGGAGACCGCGGCCGCGAGCTCGCCGAACCCCATCGTCTCGAGCAGCGATGGCCCCCACCTCGCCGTGCGGGCCGCCCGTCTTCCTGATCAGGGGCTTGTCGATGTCGTGGAGGAGGGCCGCTGCCTCGACGACCGCCACGTCGACGGGAATGCCCGCTGCCTCGACCATCCGCGCGGCGGCGAGCGCGACGCGGGCGACGCCCTCCGAGTGCCGGACGATGCCCTCCGGCAGCCGCCGGGCGGCCAGGATCCGTGCCGCCTCCTCGCGATCGGGAACTGCCATGTGGCGATGCTACCCGGTTCCCCGCCGGGCGTGCCCGCGAGCCGCGTCGCAGCGGGGCCGCGGCGGCGAGGGCCGGCGATGCTGCTGGAACGAGCCGGGTGTGGCGGTCCAGCCCGTCCTCGCGCCCTCACCGACCAGGTCGCGCCGTCGGATCGGACCTCCAGCGTTCCGTCGAGGTCCGTGCGCAGCACCGAGACGCCGGCATCGGCCAGGACCCGCATGGTGTTTGGGCTGGGATGTCCGTACTCGTTGTCGGCGCCCACGCTGACAAGCCCCAGGGCGGGGTGGAGCGCCGCGACGAAATCGGGCGTTGTGCCGGAGTTCGAGCCGTGATGGCCGACCTTGAGCACGTCCACCTCGCTCAGCTCGTTGCGTTGCGGCGAGCAGCGCTTCCACGGGTGCCTCCGCGTCTCCGGTCAGCAGCGCGGCAAACCGTCCGAATCGCAGGAGCCCGACGACCGACGCGTTGTTGATGTCGCCAGCGGGGAGCGGCGCCGGCCGACATCGGCGTCAGTTGGGTAGAGCAGGGTGACCGTGGTGCGGGCATCGAGCCGATGCGGTCGCCCGCCCGGGCCAGCCGGTAGGTCGCCCCCGGCTCGACGGCCGCCAGCGCGAGAAGCTGGGCATAGGCGGGGTTGGGGTACGAGCGGCCGCCATCCAGGATGGTCCCCACCTGGAAGCGGCGAAGCACGTCCGGCAGGCCGCCCACGTGGTCCTGGTGCGGGTGGGTCAGGAGCACCACGTCGATGCTGCGGCGCCACCAGGGGAGGGCGCCGCCGAGGCGCCGCAGGGTGACGTCCGGGTCCGGCCCGCCGTCGACCAGCATGGTCGCGCCCGAGGGTGCCACCACGAGGATCGCGTCACCCTGGCCGATGTCGAGCATCACCAGGTGCAGCTGACCGTCGGGCAGCGTCGCAATGGTCGTCACGCCCAGGACCACCACCAGCGCCCCCAGGCTCCGTCGCGGCGTGGCCACCGCGGAGGCGGCGATGCGCAGCGGCGCGGTCATCGCGCCGAGCGCTCGACTGCGCCATCCGACCCAGGCGGCGACCGATCGCCCGGCCCGTCCAGGGCCACCGGGTCGCCGTCGAGCGGGGCGCCGCTCCGGCGACGAACGCTGCCACCACATGGCGAGCGCGGGGTACCAGCTCAGCGCCAGCGCGGGGGGCATGCTGACAGGCAGCGAGGCGAACGGGATGGACGCCACCGCGCCGCCGGTGACGATCATGGCCCGAAGGCCCAGCCAGGCGGCTCCACCCGTGAGCCAGGTGGCGGCGTCGGTGAGCGGCGGCACGGGCACCGCGCCGGCCAGCAGGCCTACCGGCGCCGCCACGGCGCACGCGAGCATGACGAGCGGCACCATGGGCGTCACGAGCACGTTGGCGAGGGGCGCGACCAGGCTCAGGCGTTCGAAGGTGAGCAGGATCACCGGCAGGGTCGTCAGCTGCGCGGCCAGGGTCAGGGCCACCGGCTCCCGGATCCAGCCCGGCCACCCACCGAGGCGAGCCGCGAAGGACGCGCCGAAGGCGATCAGCCCCGCCGTTGCCAGCAGCGAGAGCTGGAATCCCACGTCCCACAGGACGGCGGGCGCGATGAGCAGCATCACGAGAGCCGCCAGCATGAGGGCCGACGCGGCATGCGCCCGGGATCCTCCCTGCCTGCCCAGGAGCATGGCCGCGGCCATGAGGGCTGCGCGCACGACCGAGGGGCTGGACCCCACCAGGACGACATAGAAGCCGATCGCCGACAGTGTCAGCAGGGGAACCAGCAGGCGCCCGCCGGCCCGGACCGCGACTCCCTCGAGCAGGCGGGCAACCAGCGCCGCCACGATGGCGATGTTCCACCCGGAGATCGCAACCACGTGGGTCAGGCCCGCCGTCGCAAACGCCGCGTTCACCGCGGGGTCGATGGCGGTCCGGACGCCGAGCAGGATCCCGGCGCCCAGGGCGGCCTCCGGCTCGGGGACGACCTCGTCCAGCCCGCCCAGGAGTGCCGCGCGCACGCTGGCCACCATCCGCCCGGGGCTCGTCCCCGCCGGGTGAGCCACCTGCGCGTCGAAGGCACGACCGATGGCGCCGATCCCCTGGCGAGCGAGGTATGCCTGGTACGCGAACCCGTCGAAGTCCTCCGGCGCCTCGAGTCGCGCCCGGAATGCGACGACGTCTCCACTGCTGATCTCGATCGCGCGCGGCAGCCAAACGACGATCCGCCCGCGGGCCGGGCGTCGCTCGATGACGACCGCGTCGAGGACGATCTGCTGGCGATCCTCCCGGGGCCGCGGATCGTCGACGACCGTACCGCGCACTGCGACCTCGTCCGTTTGCCCAGTGCCGTCGACCAGACCGGCCACGCTGCCCGGCCCGGTGGGCAGCCCGGATGCCGCACCACGCCAGGCGCCCAGCGCAATCCCCAGGCCGATGCTCGCGACCAGGACCGTCGCGCCGGCCAGGCGTGGACGGCCTCGTCGCGGGGCCATCGCGACGAGGAGCGCCGCCACGGTGGCAAGCAGCCCGCCCGCGATGATCATTCCGAGGAGTGGCGGGGGAGCCTGCGCCGGGTCGGCCAGCAGGACCCCGGCGGTCACACCGGCGAGGCAGGCCGGGAGTGCCAGCGATGCGCGCGGCATTGGGGCCCAGCCGACGCCGTGCCGCCGAGCGCCGCGTCAGACCGTGACCTGATCGCGGATTGCGGCGAGCTGCGAGGCGGTCAGCACCTTGCGTTCTACGAGCTCGTCCAGGGTCCGGAAGGGCTGCTGCGTGCGGGCCGCGACGATCTTTTCGATCGTGGCAGGACCGATCCCCGGGAGGGCGTCGAGCGCGTCGGTTGACGCGGTGTTCAGGTTGACGAGGCCGCTGCCACCTCCCGCCCCGCCCATACCGCCACCCGTGGCCGTCTCCCCGATGCGCGGGACATAGACCTGGTCGCCATCGGTGAGGGTCCCTGCCAGGTTGAGCCCGTGCGCAGACGCCGCGAGGTCCGCGTCTTCGGCGTAGCCGCCCGCGGCGGCGATGGCGTCCGCGACGCGGGATCCCGCCGGGAGGCGTCGGATCCCGGGCTCGCGCGACCGCGCCCTCCACGTCCACCACCAGCCCCGCTGCGGGCTCGCTCGCCGCGGGCAGCGACGCAGCGGGCGGCGTGGATCCTGTCGCGAACGGATCGGACGGCGTTGTGGCCGGCGAGGCGGGCGCACCAACCAGCAGCCACACGGCAAATCCGGCAAGAACTGCCGAGCCGGCAATCCCGGCCAGCAGCACGCGATCCACGAGCGGCATGGGCAGCAGCCCTCCCAGTGAAGGCGAAGGCGACGGCGAGACGGTTCGACTGCGTCCGAGGTCCGGCGCCCGGGCACTCGGCGCCGGGCCCCGGAAGCAGGACCGCAGGCTAGGCCCGGCGCCTTACCGCGAGGTTACGCACGGGTTTGCCGGGGCGCTCAGTCCCGCGGGGGTCACCACGTTCACGAGCTTGCCAGGAACCTGGATCACGCGTCGCGGCGCGCGACCGCGCAGGTACGCCTGCACCCGCTCGCTGGCGAGGGCGAGGCGCTCGATCTCGTCCGCAGCGGTGCCGGGCGCCACCACAAGGCGATCCCGCAGCTTGCCGTCCACCTGCACCGGGAGCTCGATCGTGGCGGCGACCACGAGGCTCGGGTCGCTGACCGGCCACGGCTGCTGGTGGACGCTGTACGGATGGCCCCGCCGATGCCAGAGCTCCTCGGTCATGTACGGAGCCGCCGGCGCGAGCAGCAGGAGCAGCGTATCGAGCGCCTCGCCGAAGGCGGCGCCGCCGGCCAGCCCGGCCGTCGCGTGCCTCGCCTATCGCATTCGAGAGCTCCATCAGCTTGGCGATGGCGGTGTTGAAGTGGAATGCCTCGTAGTCCTCGGTCACGCCCGCGATGGCGCGATGCGTGGCGCGCCGCAGCGCCTGCTCGGCATCGGCGTCGCCTCCACCACCTCCCGGTGCGGCGCCTCCGGCCACGGCCAGGTGCCAGACCCGCCCCAGGAAGCGGTGCACGCCGTCGATGCCCGTCGTGCTCCATGGGCCCCCCTGGTCCCAGGGGCCAATGAACATCAGGAAGAGCCGCACGGCGTCGGAGCCGTAGCGGGCAACCAGGTCGCCGGGATCCGTGACGTTGCCGCGCGACTTGCTCATGCGCTGGTGATCTGCGCCAAGCACCTGGCCCTGGTTGCGCAGCACCCGGGTCGGCTCGTCGAAGCCCAGCAGGCCCAGGTCGCGCATGGCCTTCACGACAAACCGGAAGTAGAGCAGATGCAGGACCGCATGTTCGGCGCCGCCCGTGTACAGGTCGATGGGCATCCAGGTGTCGACCAGATCGCGATCCCATGGCGCGGTGTCGTCATTCGGGGAGCAGAAGCGCAGGAAGTACCAGCTCGAGTCGACGAAGGTGTCCATGGTGTCCGACTCGCGCCGCGCCGGTCCTCCGCAGACCGGGCATTCGGTGTTGAGAAAATCGGGGAGCGATTGGAGCGGGCTCACCCCGGTCGGCGCGAAGTCGACGTCGGTGGGCAGGAGCACCGGCAGCTGGTCCTCGGGGACCGGCTGCGCGCCGTGCTCGTCGCAGTAGACGATGGGGATCGGTGCGCCCCAGTAGCGCTGCCGGCTCACCAGCCAGTCGCGCTGGCGATAGCTGACCGCGGCACTGCCCAGCCCCAGGTCTGTCAGCTGCCGGGTGATGGCCCCGATCGCCTCGGCGGCGGGCATGCCCGTGAACTCGCCGGAGTCGATCAGCACCTCGTCGCTGGTGTGGGCCACGAAGGCCTCGCCGTCCGGCAGCTCGCCCGATGCCGGTGCCACGACGTAGCGGATCGGCAGGCCGAACTTCTCCGCGAACGCGTAGTCGCGCTCGTCGTGGGCGGGGACGGCCATGATGGCGCCCGTGCCGTAGCCGGGCAGGACGTAGTCCGCGATCCAGATCGGGATGCGCTCGTTGGTCATGGGGTTGACTGCGTGGGCACCGATGAAGACGCCGGTCTTCTCCCCCTCGGTCGAGAGGCGATCGATCTCCGTCTGGCGCCTCGCCGCCGTGACGTAGGCATCGACCTCGGCCCGTTGCTCATCGGTCGTCAGCTGGGCGACGAGCGGATGCTCGGGTGCCAGGACCATGAACGTGGCGCCGAAGAGGGTGTCCGGTCGGGTGGTGAAGACCCGGATTCCCTCGACGCCACTCGCCTCCACCGGGAAGTCGATCTCCGCGCCCTCGGACCGGCCGATCCAGTTCGTCTGCATCAGCTTGATCGGCTCGGGATAGTCGAGCCCTTCGAAGTTCAGCAGCTCGTCGGAGTACTTCGTGATGCGGAACCACCACTGCTCCAGGTCGCGCTTGGTGACCGGGGTGCCGCAGCGCCAGCAGTGGCGATCGGCTCCCTCGACCTGCTCGCGGGCCAGGACCACCTTGTCCTTGGGACACCAGTCCACGGCGCCCATGGCCCGGTATGCCAGGCCTGCCTCATACAGCTTGAGGAAGAGCCACTGCTGCCAGCGATAGAAGCTCGGGTCGCACGTGACGACCTCCCGTGCCCAGTCGAAGCTCGCGCCCATCAGCCGCATCTGCTGGCGCATGGTCTCGATGTTGGCGTAGGTCCACCGCAACGGATGGATACCGCGATCGATCGCCGCGTTCTCGGCGGGGAGGCCGAACGCATCGAAGCCCATGGGGAACATGACGTTGTAGCCCTGCATCCGATGCATGCGCGCGACGATGTCCGGGCCGGTCATGGCGTACCAGTGGCCGATGTGCAGGTTGCCCGACGGGTACGGGTACATCGTCAGGTCGTATCGCTTCGGCCGAGGGTCGTCGTCGCGGGCGGCATAGATGCCGTCCGCTTCCCAGCGCTCGCGCCAGGCAGCCTCGTACGAGGCAGGTTCGAAGCGCTCGGCGCGTCCGGCGCGGGCGCGTGTCTGCGTGGTCATGATCCTTGCCTCCGTGCGATCCACAGGTCAATGCGATAAGGAAGGTCGAATGGCGTCTCGTCGTTGTGGCCGTGCCGGCCCAGGATCCCGCCCAGCTCGATGCGGAAGCGGTCCTGCTCCTGGGCCGTCAGCGACCGGACGTACGACGCGGTGAAGGCCATGCCGATGAAGTCCGAGACGGTGGTCTGCACCGCGTGCTCCAGCGTGAGCAGCTCGAGCTCGCCGAAGCCGCCGGCGCGCTCGATGGCGCCCCGGGTCCGCTCCTGCCCGGTCTCGCGACCGGCCTGCAGGTACTGGCCGGTGTCCGCCTCGCCGAAGCGCTCGGCGAGGAGCCGGTGGTAGTCGGCCACGAATGGGGAGCGATCCGCGTCCCGCACGTTCCAGAAGAGTGCGATCCCGCCGCCCGGTCGCACGATGCGCGCCATCTCGGTCAGGGCGGCCTCGTGGTCGAACCAGTGAAAGGCCTGACCCACCGTGACGAGGTCGGTGGATGCGGGATCCAGGCCTGTCGCCTCGGCCGTTGCCTGCACCGTCGAGACGAGAAGGCCGTCGTTCGTGGCATGTGCCCGGAGCTGATCGAGCATGGGCTTCCCCGGCTCGACGGCGGTCACCCGCCAGCCCAGGGCTGCCATGGCCAGGCTCGCGCGTCCGGTACCGGCGCCAAGGTCCACGACGCGCGGCCGCTGGGGCAGGGAGAGCTGCGCCTGGATGGTCTCGAACAGCTCCTCCGGATAGCCGGGCCGGTAGCGGTCGTACTCGCCGGCCCATGCGTCGAAGGAGCGCGCGCGGTCGGCCGCCTCGTCGGTCATCGTTCGCCCGTCCCGTTGTCGCCGGCATCGTCGGGGAACCAGGCCATCAGGACCTCGTCGCGGAAGCCGCCGCCGAAGCCGCGGTACTGCCGTCTTCGCAGACCCTCGCGCTCGAAGCCCACGTGCTCGTAGACCGCGATCGCCCGCGCGTTGTCCGGGAAAACCCCGAGAGCAAGCTTCGCGAGCCTTCGCTCGCGGGTCCAGGCCTGCGCGGCCCGCATCAGCGCAGAGCCAATGCCCACGTCGCGCCAGGCCTCCGCGATCGCGATCGAGAGGGTGCCGATATGGTCGCTCACCGACGAGCGCTCGGTCGTCACCAGGACGTTGCCGATCACCTCGCCGTCCGCCTCGGCGACCAGGACCAGGCTGTCGCCGGACCGGATCATCTCGCCGATGAAATACGACTCGGACGGTTCGCTCACCGCGGACGGCGGTGTCGCCAGCCAGCGCCCCTCCGCGCGGACCGCGGCGAAGAGGCGCGAGAGGGCGCGCGCATCCGTTGGTCGCGCGGGACGCAGGCGCCAGTGCCGGCCGTCGCTGGCCGTCCGGATCTCGTCCGTGGCGCCGGGAGTGACCATCGGCTCCTCTTCATCCTCCGGGTACACAACACCCCCCTCGCGTCAGGACGAAGGGGGCATCTTCGCGGTACCACCATGACTTGGCCGATTGGGTGGTGGAGCTGGGGGGACTCGAACCCCCGACCCCCTGCATGCCATGCAGGTGCTCTCCCAGCTGAGCTACAACCCCACGGTCGGTCCACTCATCGGCGCGATATCGGACGCCAGCCCGGTCGGTCTCCCGACTGCTCGACGGGCGAGTTCCGCGTCCTTCGATCGCCGGCTTGCACCTGTCCCGGCTCGCTGAGATCGAGGCACACGCGTACTGCTCCCGCGTCAACGCGTTCGAACGGATTATACCGGAGCCGATTGCGGCGCCTCAAGATGCCGTCAGGAGAGCGCGCTGCGCAGGGCCTCGAGGCTTGTGCCGATGTCGCCCTCGGCCGCCTGGGCAACCATGGCCTCGAGCGGTCGCATGAAGACGTTGGTCGCCTCCATGGCCATGCGGAACGTGACGCGACAGTGTTCGGCGTCCATCGGCTCAACCTCGATGGTTGCCTCGACATGGATCCCGGAGGCATCGGTCTCCAGCACAATGGCCCGGCCCGGCTCGAAGCGCGCGACGGTCAGGTCCGCGCGAACGTCCTGCCCCATGAGCCGGCGCTCGACGACGGCGGTGGTGCCCACCCCGACCGGTCCCGGCGACGTCTGCTCGGCGCGGACCACGCCGGACTGCCAGCGCGGCAGGTTGCCGATATCGGCCAGGAAGGCGAAGACCGCGTCGGCGGAGTGATCCAGGGTCGTGCTGCGCTCAGCGGTCTTCATGGCTGCGCATGGTACCCGTCGCTCGCGGCGGCATCACGGAGCCACGACCCAGGCGGTCGGGTTTCCCGCCGGATCGCGCGCGATCACACGTGCGGCCGCCGCAGGCCCCGGCCCGAGGGCGGCGACCAGGGCGTCACGCGAAACGGCGAGCACCTGCCGGTAGGCGCCGGGCTCCGGAAGTGCCTTCCCCGGCGCGGCGATGGTCGGCAGGTGATCCGCGTCGAGGAAGCGGACGACGGATGCGTCGTAGTCGTCCAGGATGACGGCGTCCCGCGGGCTCGCCGCCTCGGCAATGGCGACCAGGTCGTACCGATAGGCGGCGTAGCGATCGGCGACAGGCTGGGCGAAGGTAGGCTTGCGCGCTGCCGGCGGCGAGCGCGACCAGGCCGATGGCCACGGCGGGGCGGCGACTGCCGCGGGCCGTGCCCCGCCCGCCGGCGCGCGAGCCTCGACGAGCTCCGCGGCCCCGAGGCCGACGAGCACCGCCACCGGTGCAGCGAGGCCGAGCGAGCGCAGGAAGTGCGGAGCGCCGCCCTCGGTGGCGATGAGCGGCGGCAGCAGGAAGACCGGGCAGCGCGATCCCCATCAACGCGTGGGCCGGGTCATGTCGGCGTTGCCAGATCCGCCGGCCCCAACCAGGGCGACGAGCGCCGCGGGCCACCCCAGCATCGGCAGAGCGGCCACGTCGTGGCGTGGATTCGGGTCGCCGGTGAAGGCGAACATGCCGAGCGTGCGCAGCAGATGGTCGAGCGGATTCACGGCATCGGCCGGGTTCAGCGGAGTCACGCCCACCGCGCGGCCAAAATAGGCGACGGGGTCGGTGACTGCGATGACGAGCATGGGAGCGGCGACCATGGCGAACGCCAGCGTCGCAGGGATGAGAGTTTGGCGCATTCGGCTCCAGGTATCCGCGTCGACCCGCCGCAGCCACGCCAGCCAGAGGACGGCCAGCAGGGGGAGCAGCTTGAGCGGCTGGTACGTGTACAGGGCGGCCAGCGGCAAGGGTGGCGCCCGCGACGACCGCGGAGCGTCGATCCGCCCTGCGCTCCCAGGCGAGGAGCGCTGACAAGGCCAGGGCACCGAAGAGCGGCACGAGCGTGTTGCGCATGCCATCTCGGCTGATGCAGACCAGCCAGAGCGCGCCCGCCGGCCCACGCGGCCGACACCAGCGCGGCCACGGTCCCGAAGCGACGGCCCAGCCACCAGATGGCGATCACGCCGCCCACCCCGATCGCGGCCGCCGTTCCCCGCAGGACGAGCGTCGTCTCGCCGAAGAGCGCGAAGGCGCCTGCCACCAGGTAGGCGAAGAGCGCTTCGCGGCCCCCGCCGCCGGGGAAGAAGATCGGGTGGTAGCCCGGATCGTGGAGGAGGCGCAGCGCCGAGACCGCCTCGGTCGCCTCGTCGGTGTACAGCCCGCCAGGGTTCGTGCCGAGACCGGCGAACCGCAGCGCAACCGCGGCGCCGAGGATGGCGGCCAGGGCCACGGGCACCGTCCAGGACCGCTGTAGCCCGCTCATGGGTGCATCATGCGACCATCGCCGCCGGGCCACCCACGCGACGGGCGCGCTCATCTCGGCTACGCTGCGCGATGTGCCGTGCCGCGGTCGCTCGGCGCCATTGAGAGCACCACCGGACTAGCCGCGTCAGGCGGAGGTTGCATCACGGCCGAACAGTCCACCGGGCGCCCGGACCGAGGCAGGCGGTGACGCGCTCCGCTGGCGATCCCCCGGCTGGATCGCCGCCGTGCTGGTCGTGGTCGTCGTGGCTGTTGCGTTTGGCGTGGGTCTCGTCACCGGCAACGGTCCGTCGCCCGGCGCGACCTCGTCGGCATCGCGCGGCAACGGCAGTTCCGCGGGCGGCGGCTCGCCCTCGGCAGGGACGCCCGCGCCGCCCGCGTCCGGCGTGGCTTCGCCGACTGCCACCTCCGGTCCGACTGCGATTCAGCACGTCTTCCTGGTGGTGCTGGAGAACACGTACTACAGCACCGCCTTTCGCGGGACCTACGCCCATGGTCTGGCCACGGCCAATGCCTATGCAACCGCGTACCACGCCACGGGCCATCCCTCGCTCGGCAACTACCTGAACATGACCGGCGGCACGACCGGTGCGACGTCCGGCGACTGCAGCCCTGGCAGCGGGTGCCATGTCGCAGCGCCGAACGTGGTGGATCGGCTCGAAGCCGCGGGATTCACCTGGAAGGCCTACTTCGAGTCGATGGGCACCGATTGCAAGCAGGCCGACTCGGGGACCTACGTCGCCCACCACGACCCGTTCATCTATTTCGACTCGATCCGCACCGACCCGGCTCGCTGCGCGTCACACGTGGTCGACTCGGCTCACCTGGCCACGGACCTGGCCAGCGCGGCGACGACCCCCAATTTCGTGTTCGTGGCGCCGAACGACGACAACAATGACGGCGTGGCTGCCGACACCTGGCTGAGCACGCACCTGCCCGCGATGCTGAGCTCGAAGGCATGTACCCAGGAGAGCTGCCTGGTGGTGGTCACCTGGGACGAGGATGACTACAAGCATGACAATCGCGTGCTCACGATCTTCGCGGGCAGCGGTGCGCGACCCGGAGGCTACGCATCAGACAAGAGCTATACGCACTTCAGCCTGCTGCGCACCGTGGAGTCGATCTTCGGCCTGGCCCCACTGACGTCGAAGGATGCGGCGGCCAGCCCGATGACGGACATGCTGCGCTGAACGGCGAGCGTTTCAAGAAACCGAGAAGGCAACGACCGGAACGGCAGGTGCAAGCGATGGGTCTGTTGGGGACGAGGGGACCGAAGCGCACCGTGGTCAGGACCTACGGACGCGGCAGCGTGCTGGGCTTGATCGGCCCCATCCTGGCCTTCTTCATGGCGTCGCGGGGCATGGATGGCTGGCGGCAGTCCGCCGTTCGCGACATGGAGAAGGACATGGTCGCCATGGCCGGCGCGGATACCGCGTCGTTGCCACGGAGGAGCGCGAGATCCCGCCGTTCGGCATCTCCTGGTACCGGGTCACCTACAAGCTGGCGGACTGAGACGACCGCTCCGGGACTGCCGGCCGCTTGCGACGGCGGGTAGACTCGCTCGCGTGACCGACGCGGCGCCTACGCTCGAACCGTCGGCCATCAGCCGCCCTCTCCGTTGCCAGGCGGGTCGATCACGGTGCCTCCGCCGGCGGGTGTGACCCCGCGACCCTATCCCCGAGCTGGCTCGACGCGATCATGACGCTGGTCGATGGGCTGCCCATCCCCCCAGGCCTCGTCTTCCTCGCGATCGCGGCCGTGACGATCGCGGCCGTGTTCGGCCTGGCCCCGCTGTCCGGGCAGTCTTCGGGGCCGGGCGTGGCGCTGTCGTACTACGCCCTGCTGCTGCCGGCCATGCTGTGGCTGTTCCACTACCTCAACGGGGTCGCCCGCACCGCCCTGGGCACCTTCCGCCCCCTGCTCGGCGCAGGGGATGTGGCTGTCGCGGACCTGGGCTACCAGCTGACGGTGGTGCCGGCGTGGGGGGCGTGGCTCCTTCTCGCCGCGACGGTGCCCGTCACGCTCCTGGCCTACGCCTTCTTCCCCGACGCCGAGGGGATCGTGGGTCTCTCGCCGTCCGCCCTCGCCCTTCGCATTGCGTACGAGATCGTCACACCGCGGTCGGCTTCGTGGCCCTGTATCGGACAATGCGCCAGCTGCGGCTCGTCCATCGAATCCACGCCATGACCCGGGACATCGATCTCTATCAGCCTGCGCCGCTCTACGCCTTCTCGAGCTTCACGCGCAGGCGGGCATGGGATTCTTCCTGCTGCTGGTTCCCCTGGCGCTGCTCGTCCCGAGCGGGTCCGGGCCGGCCGCGTACGCGATCGCCGCGGTCTGGTTCGTAACCCTCGCGGTGATCAGCGTCGCGACGTTCGTGCTGCCCCTGCAGGGCATGCACGCCCAGATCCTGACGCGTAAGGCCGGCCTGGAGGCCGCGGTCGGGCTGCGGCTGACGGCCACCATCGAAGCCATCCATCGGGCCGTCGACGAAGGCGACCTGACGGTGGCAGACGGCCTGAACAAGAACCTGGCGCAGCCTGATCGCCGAGCGTGAGATGGTCGAGAAGCTGCCCACCTGGCCCTGGCGACAGGGCACCATCGGTGCGTTCGTGACTGCCATCCTGCTGCCCATCGGCCTCTGGCTGGTGACGCGACTGCTGGAACGGGTGATCTAGGGCACCCGCGCTGTCCTGGCTCCGGGCGTTGCGGTAATATCCTCTCGATATCGTTGCGCTAGTCAGGTGGGTCGATGATTCGGGAACGGCAAGGGCGAGCGGTTTCGGGGTACCCGGTCCTGCTGGGACTCGTGGCTGGCGTCTTCTTGCTGGTAGCAGCAGTTGCCTATGCCCTTGCGAATGGCGCACCTCCGGTCTCGATCGCGCCCGGAGCCTACCGCATCGGATTACTCGCGCTGGCGGTGGTGATCGTCGTCGGGACGAGGGGTTTGACGGTCGTCAATCCGAACGAGGCTCGGGTGCTCGTGCTCTTCGGGCGCTACGGAGGGAGCCTCAAGCAGCAGGGCCTGTGGTGGGTCAATCCGTTCTCGCGGCGGCTGCGGATTTCGATCAAGGTTCGCAACTTCGAGAGCCAGCGGCTCAAGGTCAACGACCACGACGGAAACCCATCGAGATCGCCGCGGTCGTGGTCTGGCGGGTCGTCGACACCGCCGAGGCACTGTTCGAGATCGATGACTACGAGCAGTTTCTCCGGATTCAGGCGGAAGCCGCGATCCGCACCCTGGCCACTGCGTATCCCTATGACGGTCACGGCGAGGAGCAGTCGCTGCGCGCCAATCCCCACGAGGTCGGCGAGGAGCTGCAGCGCGAGGTCCAGGGCCGCCTGGACAAGGCGGGCATCGACGTCCTGGACACCCGGATCAGCTACCTGGCCTACGCCCCCGAGATCGCTGGGGCCATGCTGCGTCGCCAGCAGGCAAGCGCCATCATCGACGCCCGGACGCGCATCGTGGGCGGAGCGGTGAGCATGGTCCAGATGGCGCTCGAGCAGCTGTCGAGCCAGCAGATCGTGGAGCTCGACGAGGAGCGCAAGGCGGCCATGGTCAGCAACCTGCTCGTGGTGCTCTGCAGCGAGCGCGAGAGCCAGCCGGTAGTCAACGCCGGCAGCCTCTACTAACAGCGATGGCCAGCGCGAACGATCGGAAACCGTTCCTGCTCCGGCTCGAGCCGGCCACGATGGCCGCCCTCAAGGCATGGGCGGCCGAAGACCTGCGGAGCCTGAATGCCCAGATCGAGTTTCTGCTCAGGAAGGCGCTGCGCGACGCGGGCCGCCTGGGGCGCAAGGCGGGACACCATGGGGCCGATGCCGAGGAGAACCACGATCGACCCGAGTCTCCCGGGCCCCGGAGCACGCAGCGCCGGATCGTCCGCGGCGCACGAGTCCGGCCGCACCCGGAAGACGGACGAGATGACCGACGAGGTACGGGACGCTCGAGGTCGACGGCATCTCGAAACGGTACGGCGACCTGGTGGCGCTCGAGAACCTGACCTTCGACGTTCGCGCCGGTGAGCTGTTCGGCTTCGTGGGGCGCAACGGCGCAGGCAAGACGACGACGATGCGGATCATCCTGGGCGTGCTGCAGCCCGATGCCGGCCAGGTTCGGTGGGGTGGCGCTCCCCTGGACTTCGTGACCCGGCGGCGGATCGGCTACATGCCCGAGGAGCGCGGCCTGTATCCGAAGATGCGGCTGATCGAGCAGCTGGCCTACCTGGGCGAGCTGCATGGCATGACGGATGGCGATGCGCGGCGCGCGGGCTCGGACTGGCTGGAGCGCTTCGGCCTTGCCGACCGCCGCAATGACGAGCTGCAGGCCCTGAGCCACGGCAACCAGCAGCGCATGCAGCTGGCCGCCGCGCTGGTCTGCGAGCCGGACATCCTGGTCCTCGACGAGCCGTTCAGCGGGCTCGACCCGGTGGCGCTCGACGTGATGACGGCCGTCATCCGCGAGCGGGCGGACGCGGGGGTGGCGGTGATCTTCTCCAGCCACGAGCTCGACCTGGTCGAGCGCATCTGCGATCGGGTCGGCATCATCGACCGCCACCACATGGTCGCGATGGGCACGGTCGCCGAGCTGCGCGCCGGTGGCCCTCAACGGGTGTGGGTGGATGCGCCGATGGCGGCGCCCGGCTGGGCGGCATCGGTCGCGGGGTCACCATGGTCCGAACCGATGGCGCCCGCACGCTCCTTGAGCTGGCACCCGGGACCGACGACCAGGCAATCCTGGACGCCGCGCTCCAGACCGGTCCCGTCCACGAGTTTCGGCCGGCGGAGGCGAGCCTGACCGAGCTGTTCCGCGACGCGATCCGCGAGACACGACCGTGACGAAACCGCTCAGAGCGCAGCAGCGCGGGCTGCCGGCCTTCATCCTCGTGGCCCGGCGCGAGGCCCTCGTCCGCCTGCGCTCGCGGGTTTTCATCGGCGGCACCATCGTCATGGTCGCCCTCGTGGTCGTGGGAATCGTCGGCTTCTCCCTCCTGGGCGGTCAGACCAGGGCGGTGCGGGTCGCCTTCAGCGGCGGATCGCAGGCGCTCGAGCAGGCCTTCACCGCGTCGGCAACCTCGCTGGGGCAGCCGGTCACCGTCAGTGACGTAACGGACGAGACCGCGGGCAGGGCCCAGGTGTCCGCGGGCACGCTCGACGTCCTGGTGACCGGGTCCGCGACGTCGCCGACCGCCGTGGTGCAGAAGGCGGCCCCCTCGTTGGTGCAGGCTGCGCTCGAACGGGCGGTGCTGTCCGCCGACCTCGCGGCGGCCGGCCTGTCCCCGGCGGACCTGGCGTCGGTGATGAGCGGGGCGCAGGTCCGGGTGGAGGCCCTCCAGCCGACGAAACCCGGTCTGACCCAGGAGCGGGTGGTTGGGCTGGCCGTCGGCATCCTGCTCTGGATCGCGCTCGGCCTCTGGGGGAACCAGGTGGCGCAGGGCGTGGTCGAGGAGAAGGCCACCCGGATCATGGAGATCCTGCTTGCCACCGTTCCGCCCAGCCAGCTGCTGGCAGGCAAGGTCGCGGGGATCGGCCTGATCGGCCTGGTGCAGCTTGGGCTGGTGGCGATGGCGGCACTGATCACCAACGCCGCAACCCACGTGGTGACCACGCCGGCGCTCGAGGCGGCCGCGATCCTGGGCTACATCCTGTGGTTCCTGCTTGGCTTCCTGTTCTACGCGACGGCCTACGCGACGCTGGCCGCGCTGGTGTCGCGGCCGGAGGAGGTCCAGGGCGCCGTTGCCCCGTTCTCGCTCTTCCAGATCGGAGCGTATCTGCCTCGCCTATCTGTACCTGGCCAACCCGTCCAGCCCGCTCGTCGCGGTCGCATCCGTGCTGCCCCCGTTCGCGCCGATCCTCATGGCGGTGCGTATCTCCGGAGGCGACGTGCCGGCCTGGCAGTTCGCACTCGCCCTGCTTCTCATCGTCGCGGCCATCGCCGGGCTCATCTGGGTGGCCGGACGTGTCTACGCCAACTCGGCCATGCGCATCGGCGCCCGGGTGCGGTTCATGGATGCGTTCCGCGGGTGAGGACCGTGGTGCGTGACTCGTGTCGGCCCCATGGGGCCGCTCAGATCGGAGGTTTTCGGTGCCGAATCGTGTCAGGGCTCATCCAATCCTCACCCTGCTGGCGGTAGTCTCGGCAATTCTCATCGTCGTCGGCCGGGTGAACCGCCTGCAGTGGTGGGGCACCTGGATCTTCGTCGCCGGGATCGCGGTGATCGTGATCGCCGGTCTCCTCTTCCTCTTGAGGAGGTGATCGAAGGGGTGCCAGCTCGAAGGAACCACACGCGAATGCCTGAGCCAGCGTTGATCACGCTCGTCGTCCTGGCGGCGATTCTCGTCGTGTTCGGACGCGTGAACCACAGAGCCCGTTGGGGCAACTGGGTCGCGGGCGCCGGTTTCGCGGTCCTGGCGCTGGCCCACAGGTCGTACGCGAACTTGTGGCTGCCGATGATGCCGGCCACGACCGGCCCGGAGTTGATCCCGATCCGCAGCCTGGTCGGGCGACCGGCGAACTCGTTCGAGGACACCGTGTCCCGCATGCGAAGCGCGAGCTCAGCCTGGCCCACGAGTTGCCGCCCGAACGCAGCAAGGCGCTGCTGGCCCAATCGTGGCCACGAGTCCGCCGAACGAGGCAAGACGGCTGGCCGCTCATCGAGAGATCCGGATCGATCTCGTCAGCCGAGGTGCACGTCACCTATCGCGTGCCGCCGCCCACGACGGTTCGCTTGCCGGATGGAATGGTGGAGATGAGGGGACTCGAACCCCTGACCCCCGCGATGCGAACGCGGTGCTCTCCCAGCTGAGCTACATCCCCACGGAACGGGCGCACTGAGGCGGCCCGGAGTATAGCAGCGGGTCGCGGGCGGTCGCCATCGGCAGTCTTGTAGTAGAACATTCGTTCTATTAGACTGACCGATGTGACCCGTGCCGATGCCCCCGTCCAGCCCCTCCCCGAGCTCCTGGAGCGGCTGCGTGCCCGGGGAGTTCGGCAGGGGGTTGGACTCATGGCGGCGCAACCGGCGGATGTCTTCACGCCCGGCGTCCGTGGCGCGGTTCCCAGTGGCTTTGCCGCCCTTGATGAGGCGCTCCGCACCGGGGGCTGGCCGCGCGGCTCGCTCGCGCTGCTCGATGCCCCGCGCGGCACCGGCGCCACCTCGCTCGCCATCCGCTCGCTGGCCGCCGCGCAGTCAGCCGGCGGGATCGTGGCCTGGATCGACGCCGCCGGCTGCCTGGACCCGGCGACCCTGGCCCGCGGGGGAGTGGCGCTCGAATGGCTCCTCGTCGTCCGTCCCGCATCGGCGTCAGAGGCGGTGGAGCTGGCCGGCTGGATCGCGCGCAGCGGCCTGGTCGACGCCCTGGCGCTCGACCTCGGGGAGGGAAGCGGCAGCGGGGGACTCGTTGGCGAGCTGGACCGGCTTGGCCGGCTCCTCGTGCGCGGGCGCGCCGTCACGCTGCTGCTCGCCGGCGAACGGCTGCGTCGGGCGGCCTCCCGGGTCGCGGCGGTCCGCGTGGAGCTGGCGCGCACCGCGTGGCTGGCGGTGGGCCGCGACCTCGTGGGGCAGCGGGTGCAGGCCACCGTCGCCCGGCATCGCTGGGCCCTGGCGGGCGCCACCGCCTCGCTCGACCTGTGGTTCGGGGAGGGCCGCCGGATCGATCCGCTGCTGCCCGGGCTGGCCGCGCCGCACGAGGTCGCGGTACCGGCCGCGGCCGACGAGACCGCGGAGCAACCGGCGCTTCGCATCCTCTCCGCCTGATTTGCCGAGGCCGTCCCATGACCCGCATCCTGGCGCTCATCTGGCCGACCCTCCGCGCTCCGGCAGACGACGCGGCAGCACGACGCCGGGACCGTCGACATCCCGGCCATGCTCGATCGGCTCGACGACCTCTCACCGCGGGTCGAGGCGGTGGACCGCGGCGTGGCCCTGGTCGACGTGACCGGCCTGGAGCCGAGCCTCGGGGCTGTCGGGGACGAGCGGCGCATCGCGGCGCGGGCCGTGGCCCTGGTCCGCGAGGTGGCCCCGCTTCCCGTCAGGGCGGGGACAGGGGAGAACCGCTGGCTGGCGGTCCTTGCCGCACGGCTCGCGCTGGCCGCCCGGCCCGATCCGGCGCTGGCCGCCGCCTTTCACGGCATCCCATCCGGGTCCCTGGCGCGCGAGGTGCTCGCCGGCCTCTCCCTGGACCTGCTCCCCGCGGACCCGGAGACGCGGCAGCGCTTCGCGCTCTTTGGCCTGACCACCATGGGCGAGCTGGCCGGGCTGCCGCGCTCCGCGGTGGGCTCCCAGTTCGGACGGGAGGGCGAGCGGCTCCAGGCGCTCGCCCGGGGAGAGGATCCGCGCCCGCTCGTTCCCCGGCGGCGCCCGGAGCGGCTGACCCGCCGGGTGACGTTCGAGCCGCCCATGGCCGGGATCGGTGGCACGGCGCTCGTCCTGCGCCGCTGCTGCGCGGAGCTGTGCGACGCCCTCCGGACCCGTCACCTGGCTCCCGGCCGCGCCGCGCTCACCCTGGAGCTCGAGGACGCCCCGGCGCTCGCCACCGCGCTCGCCTTCCCGGAGCCGGCGCTCGAGCCGGACTGGATCGCCCGGCTCCTTCTCGGGCGACTGGAGGCGGCGGCTCGCTCGCGTCTTCTCCACGAGGCGGGGGACGGGGGCGAGGAGCCGCGGGTGGCCGCCATCGGCCTCGTCTTCGACCGGCTCAGCGACCCCGCCTCCCGCCAGCTGGCCGCCTTCAGCGTCCAGGCCGGGCGCTGGGAGGAGCTGCGCTGGTCGGTGGAGCGGCTCGCCACCCGCTTCGGGCCCGGCCGCCTGTGGCGCGCCGCCGTGGACCGGCCGGCTGCCGCGCTGCCCGAGCGGCAGGCCCGGCTCACCGGGCTCGGCCACGATGGCGCCGACGAGCGGCCCGCGTGAGGAAGCCGGTGACCCGCCTGTACGCGAACCATCCGCTGGTCCAGGTCGAGACCGATGCCGACGGCACCCCGGTCCGCCTCCGCCTGGACGGCGTCAGGCACGGGGAAGTGGGGATCTGCAACCGCTGGCGCGTCGACGACGACTGGTGGCGCGAACCCGTCGCCCGCAGCTATTTCAAGCTCGTGACCCGCGACGGCCTGCTGTGCACCATCTTCTGGGACGAGATCCGCGGCACCTGGCACCTGGAGCGCATCTTCGACTGACGTGCCACGCCCCGCGACCGCCGACCACGCGAGTCCTCGCGACTTGTCAGGCGCGCATGGTGTGCGCGTTACGCCACACCCTTAACACTCCACTCGTCATGCGCGTCTGACAACAGCGTTAGGCGCCCTGGGCGGCCGTTCCGGCGCCATCGTTCCTGCGAATCACGCTCAGTCTCCTCCCGGACAGCCGTGCGGGAGACCTTGGAGCCGCCTAACGCTGCTGGTGGCCGCAGCTGACGAGTCGGCGAGCTCCGGGGCCGCGCGCCGCCATGACGGACCAGTGCACCGAGCGTGACCGGAGCAGCGCAACCCGGAGCAGCGCAACCCGGAGCAGCGCAACCCGGAGCAGCGCTACACCGTGGACCGCCTGTTTCCCGATCCCGTGGCGAACCTCGACCTGGACGAGGCCCTGGCCGGGTTCGCGCCGCCACCTGCCCCGCCGGGCCGTATCGCCGTGGCGACGAACATGGTCACCAGCCTGGACGGACGGGCGCAGCTCGCCGGCACGGCGGAGGGCCTCTCCGGTCGCGCGGATCGGCGGCTCATGCGCCTCTACCGTGCCGCATTCGACGCGGTGGGATCCGGGGCCGGCACCCTGCGCAAGACCGATTTCTGGTCGACCCTGCCGGAAGACCTTGCCGCCCGACGCGCCGCGGACGGGAAGCCACCCCAACCGCTGGCCGTGGTCATCGCGGGCAACGGGTCGGTGCCCTTCGATCGGCGCTGGTTCGGCGCAAATCAGCCCCGTCTCCTCGTGGTTGGCCGTGCCTCGCCGCACGCCGCACACGGGGCCGAGGCGGTTCCCGCCGGGACCGACCTGCTCGTGGCGCCCACGGACCGCCCGGAGCCGGCATGGGTGCTGGAGCAACTCGCGGAGCGCGGCATCGGCTCGCTGCTCCTCGAGGGCGGGCCAACCACAAACACCGCGTTCCTGCGGCCGGCTGCCTCGACGAGCTGTACTGGACCCTTGGCGCCCGCGTCCTGGCCGCGGAAGGCCTGACCATGTTCGCCACGCCGTCCCGCGGGATCGCCCTTCGCGAGCAATCCGCGCGAGGCGGCCTGCGTCTCCGTGCTGCGCAGCGCCGACGAGCTGTTCCTGCGCTACCGGTTAGGCGGGGCAGCCGAGCGCATCGAGCAGACGGGTAGCATCGGACCATGACGGAGATCGGCCGCATCGGCGCCTGGGGTCATCTGGACTCGCTCGCCATCGGCGAGGCGCGCGCCTTCGCGCGGCGCGTCGACGAGCTCGGCTACGGGACGCTCTGGGTGCCGGAGACGGTGGGCCGGGAGCCGTTCGCGCTGCTGGGCATCCTCTCGGGCGAGGTGCGCCGGGCCGCGCTGGGGACCAGCATCGTGAGCATCTGGGGCCACGACGCGCAGACGACCCGGATGGCGGCCCAGACCCTCCATGAGGCGACCGGCGGCCGGTTCGTCCTGGGGCTCGGAGTCTCGCATGCGCACCTGGCCGGGCGCCTGCGAGGTCATGACTACGTGCGGCCCCTGACCCGCATGCGCGAGTTCCTGGCCGCCTATCGGAACGCCATCTACAAGGGACCGATGGCGACCGCCGCCGATGGCGCGCTGCAGCCAACCCTGATCCTGGCCGCGCTCCGGGAACGGATGCTGGGCCTCGCGGCGGCCGAGGCGGATGGTGCCTTCCCGTACCTCGTCACCCCGGAGCGCGTGGCCTGGACCCGGCACCAGCTCGACCACGCTGCGGCGGAGGTCGACCGGCCACGGCCGCTGCTCGCCGTCTCGATGCCGGCGGTGCTGGAGACCGATCCGCAGCTTGCCCGCGACGCGGCGCGCCGCTACCTCGCACCGTACCTGCGCACGCCGGCCTACCAGGCCAGCTGGGGGCTCCAGGGCTTCGAGGCGGCCGACTGGGAGAAGCCCGGCGGCGACCGCCTGGTGGACGCGATGGTTGCCTGGGGATCGGCCGACGAGCTGCGGGCGTCGCTGGCCGACCTCCACGACGCGGGTGCCGACCATGTCGCCGTCATCCCTCTGGCGCCGGACGGCACGACCGAGAACCTGCCCGTGCTCGAGGCGCTCGCCGGGTGAACGGGAGCCTTCCCCTCCGGCCCGACACGGACGAATGGCGATCCGCGTCCCACCGGGTTCAGCTGTTCGACGAAGCAGCGGTCGCCTACGACCGCTATCGGGGCGGCTATGCGCCGGGGCTTTTCGACACGCTCGCCGCGCTGGTCCCGACAGATGGCACCGTTGTCGAGATCGGCGCCGGCACGGGCATCGCCACGGTCCCGCTGGCTCAGACCGCCGGGCGCCTCGTGGCGCTCGAGCCGGCGTCGGCGATGCGCGAGATTGCCGCGGCGAAGCTGGTGTCGTACCCGGGCGTGGCGCTCGTTGGCACGACGTTCGAGGACTGGGAGGCGCCGCCGGGTTCGGTCGACATGATCGTGGCCCTGGATGCCTGGCACTGGGTCGACCAGGAGTCCGGTCCTGCTCGGGCCGCGCGCCTCCTCCGACCCGGCGGCCACCTTGCCGTGGCCTGGCACGTCCGGCGCGACCTCCGTCCGCACGCGTTCGCCACCGGACTGCAGCAGATCTGTGAGCGCGCCAGTCCGACCGCCGCTGAATGGCTGCGCCGCGCGGCGGACGACGGCGCCATGTTCCTCCCCGCGATTGGTGCGACCCGGGCGTTTGTCCCCATCGTGCGTCACGAGTTCCCGCAGCCGGTGACGCTCACAGCGGACGAGTTTGCGGGGGAGCTTGGCACCTTCAGCTGGGTGCTCGACCTCCCGGCCATGCGGCGTGCCCGCCTGCTCGACGAGGTTCGCGAGCTGGTGGAGGAGCTGCCGGAGCGGGCAGTGACCCGCAGCGACGCAAACGTGCTGTACCTGGCCCGTCGCGTCGGCTAAGGCGTCACTCGATCTCGAGCGGGCCGGCCACCGGGCCCTCGCCGTCGGCCATCGGCTCGGAGAGCACCGCGGACGGCTCCTCAGACGCCTGCCGCCAGCCCAGAGCGCGGACGCTGGGGACCGCCAGCACCGCCAGGTTCGTCACGATACCGATGGTTGCCGCCCCGACCAGGGTCGCCGTCGCTCCGATGCCCTCCGAGATGGGCCCGACCAGCATGAAGCCCAGTGGCTGGAAGATGAGCGAGACGAGCCAGTCGTAGCTGCTCACCCGGGACAGCGCCTGCGGCGGAACCTGCTGCTGCAGGATGGTGTACCACCACGTGTTCGACAGCTCCATGGATGCGACGGCCGCGAGCGAGGCCAGCATGATCAGCGGCACGGCGAGCGGAGGCGCCAGGACGAGGAGCGGGACGAAGAAGACCGGTCCCAGGATGAACCCGGCGGCGACGGGCCTCGCGGGACGCCAGCGCAGCGCCACCACGCCGCCCAGCAGGCCGCCGACCGCCTGCGCGGTGACGATCAGGCCCCAGTCTGCGGCGCCGCCCAGGTGCTCATTGGCCACGAACGGGCCCAGGACGAAGAACGGCGCCAGGCACACGTTCGAGATTCCGAAGGCGACGAGGGCGGTGCGCAGCCAGGTGCGCGAGACGACCTCGCGCCAGCCGCCGGCGAGCTCTGTCAGGAAGGACTCGTGCGGGACCGGCTCCACGCCTGCGCGGCACGCGGAGGAAGACGCAGGCTGACGGTGCTCGCGATGAACGTTGCGGCGTCGATGGCGAAGATCCAGCCGACACCCAGGGTCACGACCAGCAGGCCGGAGACGGACGGGCCGATGATTCCCGTGGCGTTTCTCGAGAGGCTCATGAGCGCGTTGCCCTGCTGGAGATGCGATGGGCTGACGACCTGGGGGATGAGGCCACTCGAGGCCGGGACGAAGAAGGCGCTCGCGGCGCCGATGACGGCCGCCCCCGCCGCGAGGTGCCAGAGCTCGGCGTGGCCGCCCAGGAGCAGGATCGCGAACCACACCTGGACCGCGCCGCGGATGACGTCCGCGGCGAGCATGACGAGCTGGCGTGGCAGGCGGTCGGCCCAGACGCCGCCGGCCAGGATGAAGACGAGGCGCGGAACGGTGAACGCCGTGAGCACCAGGCCGATGCCGGCCGCGTCGCCGCCCAGGTGGATCACCGCGAAGGCGATGGCCACCGGGATCATGGCGTCGCCGACGGCGCTCGTGGTCTGGCCCAGCCAGAGCATGCGGAACGGCCCCTCGCCAAGCGGCCCGAGGAGCGGCCGGATGCGATCGCGAAGGCTGGGCGCGGTGCTCATCTGCTCCCTCCGGCTGGCTGGGCCATGGGTCGTCCACTCCGGACCCTGCGTATCATGCCGCGATGGTGCAGCCCGCGACGCCCAGTCCCATCCCGGCACGGATGGCTGCCTACGTGGGTGGCGTCGCGGCCGCGAGCACCGCGTACATCGCCGCCTTCACGGCGGCAGCCCTCGCCGCTCGGGAGATCACCGGTTCGGCGAGCCTCTCGGGCGTCCCGAATGCCGTGGGTGTGGCGGGGACCGCGCTGGGTGCGGGCCTTCTCTCGCGGTCATGGCTCGTCGCGGCCGCCGGAGCGGGCTGGCGGCCGGGTACCTGGTGGCGGCACTGGGCGGGGCGGCCGCCTTCCTCTCGCTGGGGCTTTCGTCCTTCCCGCTCCTCGTCGTCGCGGGATTCCTGTTCGGGCTCGGCTATTCTGCCGCGCAGCTGACCCGCTACGCGGCGTCCGATCATCTGCCGCCGGCGGCGCGGACCCGCGCAGTCAGCACCGTGGTGTGGGCCTCGACCGTTGGCGCCGTGCTGGGGCCGAACCTGCTCGGGCCGGCCGGGTGGGTCGCGGACCGGTTCGGACGCAGCGTCCTCGAGGGCGCCTTCGCATTCGCCGTTCTCGGGTTCGGGCTGGCAGCCGCTCGTCGTGCGGCTGGCGCTCCCCGCCGACGGCGCTCCGTCCGCCGGCGCGCGGGGCGGTCGACCAGGCTCCTCATGGCGGATGATGCTCGGCCAGGTGCGGGTGCGGATCGCGCTGCTGGGGCTGGTGGCGGGGCAGATCGTGATGGTCCTGATCATGATCATGACGCCGGTCCATGTCCGCGACACCGGACACGACATCGGCACCGTGGGCATCGTGATCAGCGCCCATACCCTGGGGATGTTCGCCCTCTCTCCGATCTCCGGTCGCCTGGCGTCTCGATTCGGCGAGATCCCGGTCCTCTACGCGGGATTCGCGACGCTGCTGCTGGCGGCGGTGGTGGCGGCTGCCGCACCCCCGGATGCGGTGCCCATGCTCACTGTTGGGCTCTTCCTCCTGGGCTTCGGGTGGAACCTGGGGTTCGTCTCCGGCAGCAGCCTGCTCTCGCGCGGCGCGGACCTGGCCGAGCGGATCCGGCTGCAGGGCATGACCGACACCCTGATCTGGACCGGGGCCGCCGTCGCCAGCGCAGTCTCGGGCCTGCTGCTCCAGCTGTCCGGATATGCCTCGCTGGCGCTCGTTGGCGGCGTCTTGCTGCTGATTCCGGCCGTCGGGATCGGCATGTTGCACGGCCGCTTCGCCGCGGAACCGGCCGTTTAGGCTCGCGTGGCCTGACCCGGGCCACAACGGGTGGTGTCAGCCCGGCCTGGCGGCGTACTCCGGGTTCTGGAACGGCCAGGCATCGGCGAGCCAGTCGCGGACCACGTGGTACAGCGCGACATCCCGATCCGCGTCCGTGGCACGCACCCACGATCGGACCCTGGCGTCATGCGCCGGATCGCGCGAGGGATAGATGTAGACGCAACCGACGACGGTGCCCGTGGCATCGAGCACCGTGTACGTGAACCCGGTGCGCTCGGAGAAGTCGCGCGCATGCTGCACGAGGTCGGCGCGGTTCTCGTCCGCTGTCATCACTCGCTCCGGCCAGCTGCCCGTCTGGAAGCCGGGTGTCGCGCGGATGTGGGCGATGCTCGAGGTCCACGCCTCGCGGTCCGCCTCGTTGTGCTCCGGCCCGAGCGGCACGAGGTGGAAGCCGTCCGCGAGGTGCTCGCGAGGGACCTCGAAATCAACCGGGACGAACAGGTCGGCAGGAGCGTTCATCCGAACAGCGTACCGGGGGCGACCAGCGGCCGGTGGCGGGTTCAGCCGGCGACCTGTTCCTGGTCGAGGATGTCAACGCTGGCCGCGAGCAACGCGGTGTCGGCGAGCAGCGCCCGTGCGGCGTGCTCGCCGAGGGACGCGAGCGCCGCTTCCAGCGCCTGGCGGGCGGTGCGTCCCAGGCCAACCTCCGGCTCGTCGGCGATTTCGGCCACGGCCAGCCAGCGATCACCGAAGCGTCCGAGACGCACCCTGACCGAGAAGTCGAGTCGGCCCGGCGCGCTGAGCGTGAACTGGGTGCGGACGAGGGTGGAAGAGGCGTTCATGGGCTCAGCATCGGGGTCGGCTGTGACACCTACCCTGTCGCGTTGGGGGCTCGACACAACGTCGTGGATCACGGAATGGTGACAGACGAAGGCGCGGCGGGAGGCCGCCGAAGGCCGTTACGCTCGCGGCCGAGGTGGCCTCCCGGTGCGCCATCAGCGTCCGTTTGGGGCTTCACAGAATAGAACACGCGTTCTATCATTGCGCGTCCGATGACCGATCCGGACGCCTCCGACGCCTACTGCGAGCTCCACGCGCACAGCAACTTCAGTTTCCTCGACGGCGCCAGCCACCCCGAGGACCTCATCGCGCGCGCCGCCCTGCTGGGGATGCCCGGGCTGGCGGTCACCGACCACGCGGGGATGTACGCCGCGGTCCGTCTCTGGAAGGCGGCTGCCCAGACCCGGACCGATGCCGCCCGCTCCGCGGGCCTCCGCCCCGTTGAAGCGATCATCGGCCTGGAGATCGCCGTGCCCCATGGGGAGGACGAGCTGCGCCTCGCCCGCCGCGGTCGCAAGCTCAACGACCCGATCCGCGGCGCGAAGGCCAGCCGCGGCTGGCCCGGCGAACTGCACGCCGGCCCCGCCCCGGGCGACCACCTGGTCCTGCTGGCGCGCGACCCGGTTGGCTACACGGCCCTGTCGCGGCTCGCCAGCCGTGCCCATCTCGCCGGGGAGAAGCAGTACCCGATCTTCGAGCGCGCGCTGGTCGAGACCGCCCTGGACGAGGGACGCGGCCACCTGGTGGGCCTCTCCGGCTGCCGCAACGGCGCCGTCCCGCGCCGTCTCCTCGCCGACGACCACGTCGGGGCGCTGACCGCAGCCCGCGACTGGGCCGCCCACTTCACCGATGGCGACTTTCTCATCGAGCTCTCCCATCACCTCGGCCCGGACGACGACTGGCTCGTTGCCCAGCTCGCCGCGCTGGCCGAGGAGGCCGGCCTGCCCACGGTCGTCACCAACGAGGTCCACTACGCGGAGGCCGGCGGCCATCGGCTCCAGGACGTGCTGGTCTGCATTCGGCACGGGGCGACCCTGGACCAGGCCCGCGAGCTGCTCCTGCCCAACGCGGAGTACCGGCTCAAGCCGGGACGCGAGCTGGCCGCCATCGGCGCAGGGCTGCCCGATGCGCGCGCCCGCCGGGCCTGGGCGGACGGGATGGCGCGCGCAGCCGCCATCGGCTCCGGATGCCGGTTGGAGATGGACTTCGAACGCTACCGGTTCCCGGGCTTCACGGTCCCCGAGGGCGAGACGCCGTTCTCCTACCTCTACCAGCTTGCCCACGAGGGCTTACGGACCCGTTACCGACCCATTACCAAGCAGGCCGTCAACCAGCTGGCGCACGAGCTGGACGTCATCGAGCGCACCAACCTCGCCGAGTTCTTCCTCATCGTCTGGGATCTCATGGAGTTCGCGCGGGAGCGCGGGATCATCGGCCAGGGACGGGGAAGCGCCGGCGACTCGATCGTGGCCTACTGCCTGGGGATCACCAAGGTCGACCCCATCGAGCACAAGCTCCTCTTCGAGCGCTTCATCAACGAGGCGCGCGCCCTGCCCGACATCGACATCGACTGGGACGTCAACCGCCGCGAGGAGGTGATCCAGTACCTCTACTCCCGCTACGGCGCCGACCACGCGGCCATGGTCTGCAACGTCATCACCTACCGCGCCCGCTCCGCGGTCCGCGAGGTGGCCAAGGCGCTCGCCTTCCCCCCGAAGATGATCGACACCATCGCCAAGGCGCTCGACACCCGGGACGCGACCGACGTGGCCCGTGACCTGGCCCTGGACGGGTCGTTCGCCTGGCTGTTCACCGAGCTTGGCGTGCCCATGGAGGAGCTCGCCGTCCCCTCCGGGCGTGACGGCCGGGGCCAGCAGCCACAGACCGATGTCGCGGCGCCATCGGTCTCCTCGCTCGTTCGTCCCTCCGCCGACTCCAGCTGGAACTCCCGGCCCCGTCCCACCCTCCGGCCCGATCTCGCCGCCGCCGAGGCCCGGGCGCGTGACGCGGCGGACGACCACGACGGGCGACCGTACTCGGAGAGCGGCTGGTATCCGCCGCGGCGGCCGGGTGTGCTTGACCAGTCCGTCGTCTCGGTGAAGCACGAGGGCTGGGATCAGAAGCGCTACGGCGGGGATGGGCCGCCGGCATCGTCGCTCGCCGTCCCGGGGCCGCGCGACAACGGCGCACCGGGACCCTGGAACGATCCACCCACCGTGCTGGATCGCGTGAGCGTGCCCGCGGCCGGTGCTGAGCAGCCGCACGTCCGCGTGGATGCAGAGAGCGGGATGCTTGTCGAGGAGCGCCGCCGTCCTCAGGTCATCCCATCGTTGGCCGTGGGGAATCAGCGCAGCAGTGGAACTGCTCAGGACGAGTACGAGTATGGGGACGGACCCGCGCGCCTCCACGCCGCTCCCCGCAACCGATGGCAGTGGCTGCTCGCCCTCTGCACCGAGATCGACGGCTTCCCACGCCACCTGGGGATCCACGTGGGCGGGATGCTCGTGACCCGCACCCCGCTCATCGACCTGGTCCCCATCGAGCGCGCCGCCATGCCGGGAAGAGTGGTGACCGAGTTCGACAAGGAGGACATCGAGGCGCTGGGGCTGGTGAAGATCGACCTCCTCTCCCTGCGCACCCTGGGCGTGGTGAGCGACGTCCTCGACCGTGTCGAGCGCGACACCGGCCAGCGGCCGGACCTTGACCGCCTGCCCCATGACGATCCGGAGGTCTTTGCCACCATCCGCGCTGCCGACACGGTGGGGATCTTCCAGATCGAGTCCCGGGCCCAGATGCAGGCGCTCCCCAAGGCGCGGCCGGAGCGCTTCGAGGACCTGGTGGTCCAGGTGGCGATCATCCGCCCCGGCCCCATCCAGGGCAACGCCGTTCATCCCTATCTCCGAAGACGCGCCGGCACCGAGCCGGTGACCTATCTCCATCCCAGCCTGGAGCCCATCCTCGACGACACCCTGGGCGTGATCCTCTACCAGGAGCAGGTGATGCAGATCGCCATATCGGTCTGCGGCTACTCCGCGGTCGAGGCGGACATCTTCCGCAAGGCCATGGGCTCGCACCGGTCCCACGCCAAGATGCAGGCGGAGCGCGACCGCTTCGTGGGCGGCGCCATGCGCACCGGCCTCACCGAGCCCGATGCCGAGGAGCTCTTCAAACGCTGCTCCGCCTTCGCGGAGTTCGGCTTCGCCCGGGCCCACGCCGCGGCCTTCGCCAAGATCACCTACGACACTGCCTGGCTCCGGCTCCACTACCCGGTCCACTACCTGGCGGGGCTGCTGAACAACCAGCCGATGGGCTTCTACTCACCATCCGTGCTGGTGGGCGACGCGAAGCGCCATGGGGTCCGGGTCCTGCCGGTGGACGTCAACGCCTCGAGGTGGGAGCACGACGTCGAGCGGATCGGTGACTCCGGGGATGCGCGGCGGGACTACGGGCTGCGCCTGGGGATGCGCCAGGTCAAGGGGATCGACGAGGGGGTCCGCGAGCGGCTGGAGGCGGAGTGCGCCATCGGTCCCTACACGGGCGTGCGCGACTTCGTGGCCCGCACCGGGCTGGGCGAGCAGGTGGTCGAGCGGCTGATCGCCATCGGCGCCTTCGACTGGACCGATGTCGGCCGCCGCGAGCTGCTCTGGCAGCTCCGCACCACCCTGGCCGATGCCGACCCGGCTCATCCCGCCTTGGGGTTGACCGATGATGCGCAGCGCGCGCTGGGCGCGAGCCTGCCGGCCATGACCTTCGCGGAGTGCATCGCCGCCGACTACCGGGAGCTGGGCCTCTCGCCCACCGCCCACCCGGTGGAGCTCTTCCGCGAGCGCATGGGCCCGCGCGGGGTGCTGACCATCGCCGAGGCGGGCCGGCGGCGGAATCGGTCCCTGGTCCGCATGGCCGGCCTGGCGGTCAGCATCCAGCACCCCATGACCGCCAAGAACTTCGTCTTCATTGCCCTGGAGGACGAGACCGGGATGATCAACGTCACCGTCCGGCCGCAGGTCTACACACAGTACCGCGCGCTCCTGCACCGCCATCCGCTGCTGGTGATCGAGGGCGTGCTGCAGGTGGAAGGGGAGGTGCTCAACGTCGTTGCCCGGCGGATCCACCCCGTCGACGCGGTGATTGCCGAGGACCGGGGCGAGACGCGACTTCCTCTCGCGAAGCAGCAGCGAATGTTCCGCTGACGGCGCACCGGTCTTGCTTCTCCATCCCCCGCATCCCCGCGCATCTGCACTACCCTGCGCGGATGGAGCAGACCGGCAACCCGAGCAGCCGGGAGCGGGAGGAGCCCACGGCTGTCGCGTCCGGGCGACGGCGAAACGAGCGCCTGCTCTTCGTGGCGGTTGCTGGATACGCCGCGCTGATCGTCTTCCTGATGATCGACCGCGGCGTGAGCATCACGCCCGACGTCCTCGCGGTCGCCTTTGCGCTCATTGCCCTCTTCCTGGGGCGCGGCCTCCTCTTCCTGCGCGACTGGATCCCGTTCGTTGCCCTCTTCCTCGCCTACGAGCTGATGCGGGGCATCGCGGACAACGCGGGCTTCCCGGTGCACATGCACGATGTCATCGCCGTGGAACGGACCATCTCTTTCGGCCACCTGCCGAACCAGCTGCTGCAGGACTTCTTTGACCCGACCCACGGCGTGAACGGGTGGACCATCCTGGCCACGATCGTCTACATGCTCCATTTCGTGCTGCCCATCGTGACCGCGTTCCTGCTCTGGCTCTGGCGGCGGAGGATCTTCTACTCCTACGTTGCGGCCTTCATCGTGCTGAGCATGGTGGGCTTCGTGACCTTCCTGCTCCTGCCGGTGGCGCCACCCTGGATGGCTGCCCAGTCAGGTGCCCTGAACGGACCCGATGGCCGTCCGGCCATCGCCTACCTCAAGCCCGATGCCTTCACCGCCCTTGCGAATGCGCTCGGCTTCAATGGAACGTGGCTCACCACGTACACCTTCTACGAGGTCAACCCGAACGGCGTCGCGGCGTTCCCCTCGCTGCATGCCGCCTACCCGTTCCTCTCGTTCCTGGTCCTGCGCCGGGCATTCGGGCGCGTGGGATGGCTCGCCTTTGCCTATTTCTGCCTCGCCGCGTTCTCGATCATGCTCACCGGGGACCACTACCTGGTGGACGTGCTGGGCGGCGTCATCTACGCGTCGGCGGTCTACCTGCTCGTGGCGCGTCCGCCGCGCTGGCTGCACCGGGCGACCGCGCGCCTCTCCGGCGATGAGCGCACCGCCGGCGAACCGGCCTGAGCCGGTGACGCGCTGGCTCTCGTCCGGCTGGCTCCGGGCGGAGGATGGCGTCCTGGCGGGATGGTCATTTGCCCTGCCCGCCGTCTCAGGCCTGTTCGGGACGGTGGGGCCCACCGCATCGGAGGGCGGTCCGCATCCGCTGACCGGCGCGATCGAGCTCATCGCCGTGGCCGGCGCGTTCGCTGCGCTCCTGACCAGGCCATCGGACCAGCCATCCGTGCGCCTCGCGGGGTCGGACGCGCCGCGATGGGTCATCTGCGGGCCTCTGATCGGCGGGCTGGCCTTCGCGACCGACGGGGCCATGACCCAGCTCGGGCTGGGATCAGGCGACTGGGTGATCGGTCTGGCGTGGGTGGCAATCATGGTCGGGACCCTTGGCGCCAATCACCTGCCCGTGGTGGCGTCCCCGGTCCGGCGCCTCTTCGTGGTGCCCTTCACCCTCGTCAGCGCTGCCTACTTCAACGGTTTCGCCGCCATCTTCATCGGATCGCTCGACATCGGCCAGGTGCTCGCCACGGCGCCGGCGGCTGGCCTGAGCTTTGGCCTCTTCATCCTGCTGCTCATCCTGGGCGGCATGGCCGCCTTCTACGCGATGTTCGTGGTTGCGCCGCGCGAGCTGGCCGACCCGGAGGCGAGCGGGTACCGCTGGGCGCTTCGCTTCGTGCTCTTCGTGGTGGCGAGCCTGGCCGGGATTGGCTGGCTGGCGGTGATCGCCGGCTGACGATGTCGCGCCTGGCTCAACCGGCTATCGGCGGCGCTCCCAGGATGATGGGCAGCAGCGTGCCGAAGAAGTAGCCGGCGATCCCGGCGAAGGCGCCCAGGGCCAGGATCTCGAGCCCGGAGCGGAGCCAGCCGCGACGGGTCCAGCGCGACTTCACCACGCCGATGGCGAAGAGGACGGCGCCGGTCGCCAGCAACGAGCCGAGGACACCCGCCTGCACCGGCAGCAGAAGGTAGGGGATGATCGGCACCGCGGCACCCAGCCCAAAGGCGACGCCCATCACGAGGGCTCCCTGCGCCGGGGACCCTTCCGCATGCTCGCCGGTGAGCCCCAGCTCCTTCTCCACCATGGTCTTGAGGAGGACCGCTGGGTGTTCGGCGAGGATCCCCGCCAGCGCGCGCGCTCGCTCGCGCGGCAGGCCGTCCTCCTCGAGCATGAACGCCATCTCCGCCTCCGCCTCGCCCGGGCGCTCCGCCACCTCGATGCGCTCACCCACGATCTGGGCGTCGAAGATCTCCTTCTGGCTCTTGCTCGACATGTACTCGCCGGCCGCCATGCTGAAGATCCCGGCCAGCCCCGAGGCGATGCCGGCGATCAGGATGGGTAGGCGGTCGGCGGAAGCGCCTGCCACGGTGCTGGCGACGGCGACGGTGCTCACCAGCCCGTCCTGCGCGCCGAAGATCGCCTCGCGAATCTCTCCCAGCAGGCTCGCCGTGCGGCGCTCCTCCCGAGGTGCTCCGCGATCCAGGCGTGCTCGAAGGCGTCGGCCGGAAGGTTGGCCCGCGCCTCCTCGTCGTCGAGGAGGTGGCGCTGCGCGGCACTGCTCATGGGTCGATCGTAGCCGACCCGGAGCCGTGACGGCCCGGCGGGGGAACGAATCCGGCCGTGGCGGCGTCCTACCCCACGCAACCCAGCGAGAGAGAGGAAGCCGCCATGTCACCCATCCGCCCAACTCGAGTCCGTACCGCCCGACGCGTTGCCGGCGGCCTGGCGGTCCTGATCGCCACCG
Organism: uncultured Chloroflexia bacterium; assembly: GCA_963773405.1. Classification (GTDB taxonomy): domain Bacteria; phylum Chloroflexota; class Limnocylindria; order QHBO01; family QHBO01; genus CAVXEH01. The sequence goes on from CAVZAQ010000005.1 coordinate 372,785, forward strand.
CCGCCATCCTGGGGGCCTGCGCATCCTCCGGCAGTGACCGGTGAGCTGATGGCGGGCACCGTCACGAGCGGCGGCGCGCAACCGCGTGACGCCGCCGCCGTTGGTGACAAGGCGGCCGTGCCCTCGAGCGGGGGCGGGACCGATACCACGAACCAATACGCCGCACTCGCGGACCAGCAGATCGTGAAGACCGGCGAGGTGACGCTCCAGGTCAGCGGCGTCGCGGATGCCAGCAGCCGGGTTCGGGCCATGACGGCCGCGCTGGGTGGATACGTCGGCGGCGCCCAGGCCGGGACACTCGACCAGTCCGCCACGCTCACCATCCGCATTCCGGCGGCGCGCTTCGACGACGCGCTCAGCCGGCTCCACGAGATCGGCGACAAGGTACTTTCGGAAAACACCGGCGAGCAGGACGTCACCTCCACCGTGGTCGACCTCGACGCCCGGCTCAAGAACCTGCAGTCGTCCGAGGCGCAGTACCGGACCTTGATGGCCAAGGCCGCGAAGATCGAGGAGATCCTTGCCGTCCAGTCGCGGCTCGACGACGTCCAGGGGCAGATCGAGCAGCTCTCCGCCCAGCTCAAGCAGCTCACCAACCAGGCGAGCCTGGCGACGCTGACCGTCACGCTGGAGCCTCAGCCGGAGCCGATCAAGGCCGCCTCGTCCACCTGGGATCCGGGCGAGACGCTGTCGAGCGCCATCGGTGCCCTGCTGACGGTCGGCCAGGGCCTGGTCACCGCAGGGATCTGGGCCGCAATCGTGGGGCTCCCGATCCTCGTGGTGCTCGCGATCCTGGTCCTGGTCCTGGCGCGATTCGGCCTGCTGCGCCGTCCCGCGCAGACGACCACCCTGCCGGAGGCCTGAGAGGACGAACGATCAGCGGTCGCCGACCAGCCGCCAGGCGAGCGGCAGGAGGCCGGCGGCCGCGACGACCTTGAGGGCGTCCCAGGGGAGGAAGACGACCGCGCCGTTCTGCACCGCGGATCCCGGGTCGAGCCCGCCGACGAGGGCGAGCACCGGGACGCCGATCGCGTAGATCAGCAGCGTCCCCAGGACCATCAGGCCAATGGTCATGAGGGGCGAGCGATCCCAGCGACGCTGGGCCAGCCAGCCCACCAGCGCGGCCGCCAGGATGAATCCCAGCAGGTAGCCCCCGGTCATCCCCAGGAGGCGCGCGATCCCGTGATCGCCGCCCGCATAGACCGGAAGCCCGGCGACGCCGGCAAGCACGTAGAGGGCCATGGAGAGGGCGCCGCGGCGCAGGCCCAGGGCGGTGCCCACGAGGAGCACGGCACCGGTCTGCAGCGTGTACGGCACGCTCGTCCAGGGGGCGGTGAACGAGACCTGGGCGGCGAGCCCGGTCAGGGCGGCTCCGCCGATCACCAGCGCAGCGTCTCGGGCAATGGACGACGCGCGCGCGCCTCCGATGGCGTCGGCCAGGGTCATCCCGCGGGTCGCGGTGCGGACGGTCATGGCGCTCTCCTCGTGTCTCTTCGCGTCTGCTCGTGTGGCGTCCGATTCTAGGGCCCCGATGCGCTAGACTTCTCAGCGGTCCTTTAAGGCCGGCACGGTGATGCCGGAAAGGAGCGAGATGCAGACGGCAACGCTACCCGGATTCGAGACGCCCGCGACCCCAGGACGGCCGTCTTCCCATTCCCTTCAGCGCCCGACCACCCCGGCGCTCGATCCGCTCTCCGGCCTGCTCGCGCTCGAAGGCGGCACCATCCATCGCGGCCTCATTCGGGGTGCCCCGGTCCCGGCCGAGGGGGATCTCATCTTCACCACCGCTGCCACGGGCTGGGGCGAGATCCTGACTGACCCGTCGTATGCCGGCCAGATCGTGGTCCTCACCCACCCGATGGCGGGCAACTACCGCATCGATGACGCGGAGCTTGAATCGGCGCGGGTACGCGCCCGGGCGCTCGTGGTGAGCCGCCTGGTCGACCCGCCTGCGGGGCCCGGCTGGTCCCTCGACGAGCTGCTCCGCGCGGCCGGCGTGCCCGCGGTGACCGGGGTGGACACCCGGGCCATCACCCTGGAGCTCCGCCGTGGCGCCGCGCGTCGGGCCGTCATTCGCATCGCCACCACGAGCGACGCCGACGCCGTGGCCCAGGCCCAGGCAAGCCCGCACTGGGAGTCGGTCGACCACGTGGCCGCCGTCGCCACCCGAGAGCCGTACGACATCGCGCCGCCGGGCCCCGTCCGCGGCCGCGCGGTCCTGGTCGACTACGGGGTGAAGCGCTCGCTTCTCGCCGCGCTCACCGCCCGCGGACTCGCCATCCGGGTCCTGCCCCACGATGCGCAGCCCGAGGATGTCGACGCAGCCCGTCCCGACCTGGTCGTCCTCTCGCCGGGGCCCGGCGACCCGGCGAACATGGCTCCACAGATCCTCGTCGCCCGCGCGCTTGCGGCTGCTGCTGTCGCCGGCGGGCCGCCGATCCTGGGCATCTGCCTGGGGCACCAGCTCCTGGCATTGGCCACCGGCGCGCGGACCCGCCGCCTGGCGGTCGGCCACCATGGCGGCAACCACGCGGTGATCGAGGTGGCCAGCGGACGGGTCGACATCGGCGCGCACAACCACGAGGTCGCGGTCCTCGACGACCCGCACCTGGCAGCGGCCGGATACACCGTGAGCCACCGCGACCTGAACGACGGGACGGTCGAGGGGCTGGTGCACAAATCGGGGCGGATCGCATCGGTCCAGTTCCACCCGGAGGGCGCTCCAGGACCGATCGACGGTGCCCGTGTCTTCGACATCGCCGTCGGCGGCGCGCTGGGAGCGGGCGACCAGGCATGAAGGACCTGCAGCGCGTCCTCGTGATCGGCTCCGGGCCGATCGTCATCGGCCAGGCGGCGGAGTTCGACTACGCCGGCGTGCAGGCCTGCCTGGCGCTCCGTGCCGAGGGCGTAGAGACCATCCTGGTGAACTCGAACCCGGCCACCGTGATGACGGATCCCGACGTGGGCGGCACGGTGCTGATCGGTCCGCTCACCGTCGAGAACGTGACGCGCATCATCGAGGAGTTTCGGCCGGACGCCCTGCTCCCCACCCTGGGCGGCCAGACCGGCCTGAACCTGGCGGTCGCGCTCGACGACGCCGGCGTCCTGGAACGCTGCGCCGTCCGGGTCCTGGGCACGCCGCTCGCCGCGGTGCGGGCAGCGGAGGATCGCGGCGGCTTCCGGTCCCTGGTGACCGGGATCGGTGAGCCGGTTCCGGAGTCCGCGGTGATCGAGTCGGTCGCCGACGGGATGCGGTTCTTCGAGGCACTCGCGGCTCCGGTCGTCATCCGGCCGGCGTTCACGCTGGGCGGCGGCGGCGGTGGCTTCGCCTTCACCCCGGACGAGGCGAGGGAGCGGATCGCCCACGGCCTGGCGGTGAGCCCCATCCACCAGGTCCTCGTGGAGCGAAGCCTGCTCGGCTGGAAGGAGATCGAGTTCGAGGTCCTGCGCGACGCTGCGGACACCACCATCGCCATCTGCGGGATGGAGAACCTGGACCCCATGGGCGTCCACACCGGCGACTCGATCGTGGTGGCGCCCATCCAGACCCTGCCGGATCCGCTGGTCCAGTCCCTGCGCCGATGTGCGCTCAAGATCGTGCGAGCCCTGAAGCTCGAGGGCGGCTGCAACGTCCAGCTGGCGGTCTCTCCCGAGCACGACGACTACCGGGTCATCGAGGTGAACCCGCGCGTCAGCCGCTCGTCCGCGCTGGCCAGCAAGGCGACCGGTTATCCCATCGCCCGGCTGGCGGCGCTGATCGCGCTCGGCAAGCGCCTCGACGAGCTGCCGAACCCGGCCACGGGGAGCGGATCCGCCGCGTTCGAGCCGGCGGTCGACTACGTCGTCGTGAAGCTGCCCTGTTGGCCGTTCGACAAGTTCCCGACGGCCGACCGCTCGCTGGGCGTGCAGATGAAGGCGACGGGCGAGGCGATGGCCATCGACCGCGAGTTCGGGCCGGCCATGCTCAAGGCGGTGCGATCCCTCGAGCCGCGCGACCGGGGATGGCTCTGGGAGGATCCATCCTGGGCTCTCGATGACGGCCCTCCCGGCGATCTGGAGGCGCTTCCTGCGCGCCTCCGACACGCGCCTCTGGCGCCTGGTCGCCCTGCTGCGCCATGGCCATGCCGACGCCACCGCGCTGAGCGCGGCCACCGGGATTGCGCCATGGTTCACGGAGCGCCTCGCCGAGCTGGTCGAGATGGAGGGCAGTCTCGACGGCGCGCCGCTCCTCGTCGCAAAGCAGGCCGGGTTCGGCGACGTGGAGATCGCCGCCCTCTCCGGCGTCCCGCCGGCGGCCATCCGCCGAGCGCGAGTGCGCGCCGGGATCTTCCCGTCCTACCGCAGGGTCGACACCTGCGCCGGGGAGTTCCCGGCGGAGACGCCCTACTTCTACAGCTCGTATGCCCTGCCGGAGGTCGCGCCGCCGGCCGAGCGTCGCAGCGTGATCGTGGTGGGCTCCGGGCCGATCCGGATCGGGCAGGGGATCGAGTTCGACTACTGCTCGGTCCGCGCGGCGTGGGCGATCCGCCACCTGGGGCTCGATGCGGTGGTCATCAACAACAATCCCGAGACGGTCTCCACCGACTACGACGCCTGCAGCCGCCTCTATTTCGAGCCGTTGGACACGGAGAGCGTCCTCGACGTGATCGATCACGAGCGCGCGCTCACCGGCGAGCCGCCCATCGTGGTCCTCACCTTCGGCGGCCAGACGGCGATCGACCTGGCCAAGGATCTCGCCTACGCCGGCGTGCCGGTTGCGGGGCTGACCGCCGAGGCGATCGAGACGACCGAGGATCGGGAGCGGTTCGCGGGGCTGCTCGACGAGCTCGGGCTCACCGGCCCTCGCGGCCAGCTGGCGAGGGACGAGGTGGGGCTGCGCGACGCCATCGGGGTGCTGGGGCTGCCGGTCATCGTTCGGCCGTCCTGGGTGATCGGCGGGCGCGGGATCGCGGTGCTCCGCGATGAGGGCGAGATCGGTGCCTACCTTGCATCCGACGTGGGCTGGCCCCTGCGCGTGGACGAGCTGGTGGCGGGCATTGAGCTCGACGTGGATGCCATCAGCGACGGCACGGACTGGTGCGTGCCCGGCATCCTGGAGCAGATCGACCCACCCGGCATCCACTCCGGGGACTCGATTGCGGTGCTCCCGCCCCAGAGCCTGCCCCGGGAGGTCCAGGAGCGCGCCGCCGAGGCGGCCGGTCGCATCGCACTCGCGCTGGGCGTGCGTGGCATCCTCAACGTCCAGATGATCGTGGCGGCGGACGGTCGGATCGTGGTCATCGAGGCTAATCCGCGCGCGTCACGAACGGTACCCATCGTGGCCAAGGCGACCGGCCGCGACGTGGTCGCCGAGGCGGTGCGCTGTGCGCTCGGCGAATCCCTGGCCGAGGTGGGCCTGGCTCCCGGACTTGCAGCGGACGGTCCCCTGGTCGCGGTCAAGGCGCCCGTCGATTCGCTGTGGCGGCTTCCGGGAGTGGACGGCACGCTGGGTCCGGAGATGCGTTCCACCGGCGAGGTGCTGGGCCTGGCGTCAGGCTACCCCGAAGCGAGCGCCGCGGCCGCCGAGGCGCTCGTCGCGCATCAGCACTGAGCATTCGGCCGGCGTGCCTGTCCGGGCGACGCAGCGAGCCGGCGCGTGGATGCTCAGCGGCGCTTGCGCGATCCCTGCTCCGGTGGCCTGTTGTCCGCAAGGCGCCGGCGGAGGTACCCGCCGTACCAGCCGGCAACGAAGCCCAGCAGCAGCTGGACCGGCGCCTGGTAGATGAAGTAGACGGCGAGGGCGACGGCCGTCGGTCGCTCGGCACCGGCGCTGAGGTACTGGTCCGGGAAGATGCCGACCCATGCGGTCCAGGCACCCAGGCCGAGCAGCGCAGCGGAGATGCCATACAGCCACGGCCGCTGCCACCCGAACCAGCCGGCGGCAATGAGCGCGACGTACTGCGCGACGTTGGCGACCAGGAATACCGTGCCGTTCTGCGGAACGAGTGGGAGCGAGACGGCGAGCACGGCCCAGACGAGGCCCGCCCCGACCCAGGGGATCGGGTTGGCGCGAAGCAGGAAGAGGCCCGCGGCCACGCGGGGCATGCGGCCGCTGTACGTGAAGCCCGCGAGCGGATCCCCTCGCCCCGGGAGCGGGGGCGCCGGGGGGATGACGCGTTCAAGGAAGCTCGGCTTGGGCCGGGCATCCGCCTCAGGCTCAGCGGACTCCCACTCTGACTCGTCGAGCTCACCTCGAGCAACAAGACGGGAACGGCGGCGGGCTTCGGCGCGCGAGGCGCTCGTGCTGGATCTGTTTGGCATAGGCCCCCGAGTGTACGCGAGCCGTCCGTCCGGCGTGCGAGACGCCCGCGAACCGGACGCTCCGGCCCGCCAAAGCCGCCCGTAACCGACGGATAAGCCCCTCGCCGGCATGCTCCGAGCGGACCTGCCGCCTCCGCCGCCAGAGGTGCGCCGTGCTCGTTCGTCCTACCTTCGCCCGCCATCGGGCCGTCCTCGCGACGGTGTCGTCCCTGATCATCGGACTGGTGGTCATTGCGCCGGTCCTGGCCCGTCTCGAGCCAGCGGACGCCGGCGTGAACGGGGAGGTTGCTGCAGGCAGCCTGGACCACCTGGTCATCAGCGAGGTGCTGACCGGCGCCGCGAGCGCCTCGGACGAGTTTGTCGAGCTCTACAACCCGACCCCCGGCGAGCTCGCCCTGGACGGGACGGAGCTCATCTACGCCAGCGCCAGCGGCGTGACCGTCACGCGCAAGGTGGTATGGGACACAGGCTCGGCGACGATCCCGTCGGGGGCTCACCTGCTGCTGGCCAACGAGGCGGGAGCGTACGCTGCGCTCGCCGATGCCACGTACAGCGGCGGCCTGGCGGCGGCTGGCGGCGGCGTTGCCCTGAGGACGACGAGCGACGGCGCGTCGGTCGACGCTGTCGGCTGGGGCACGGCCACCGCCTGGCTCGAGGGAGCTCCCGCGGCGGCAGCTCCAGCGGGATCGAGCATCGAGCGCCTGCCGGGCGGGGCGGCCGGCTCCGGCCAGGACACCAACGACAACGCCGCCGACTTCGTGGTCAACGCGGCGCCCGATCCGCAGGGCTCCACGTCCACTCCCATCGCGTCGGCGACACCGGGGACGTCGTCCACGCCCGCCCCAAGTGCCACGGTGACCCAAAGTCCCACGTTGAGTGCGACTCCCACGCCAACGGCACCTCCCACGCCAACGGCAACTCCCACCCCGGCGCCCACGCCGACGACCCTGTCCATTGCCGATGCCCGCGCCCTTCCGGATGGGAGCGAGGCACGCATTGCCGGCGTTGCCATCAGCGATTCGGAGTTCGCCGACGGCGGCGGCTGCCTGACCGATGGCTCGGCCGGAATGGCCGTGCTGCTCGATGCCGGGGCGTTCGCACGTGGCGACCTGGTCGTCGCCACAGGAACGATCGATGACCGGTACGCGCAGCGCACGATGCGCGTCGGGGCAGGAGGCCTCGAGATCACCGGCGCCGGATCGGAGCCGGCTCCGTCGATCGTCGCCACCGGCGAGGTCGGCGAGGCCGTGGAGTGCCGTCTCGTTCGGATATCAGGCGCGATCACGTCGGCCCCAACGCAGCTGTCGAGCGGCCCCGCACTCGATGTCGACGACGGCTCGGGCACGGTTCGGGTCCTGGTGGCCACGGCCACCGGAATCGACACCGGGGACTGGGCGCGGGGGTCGACGGTGACCCTGATCGGGGTTGTGGGTCAGCGTGACTCGAGCGGCACCGGGGGTACCGGCTACCGGGTGCAGCCAAGGGACCCTGCGGACATCGTGTCCGTCACGGCACCGGGCACACCTGTGCCCTCCGCGTCCGCATCGGCATCGGTGTCGCCGGACCCCGGCGAATCTCCCCCGGCCGATCTCCTGACCATCGCCGAGGCGCGCGCCGCCGCAACGGGCGCCACCGTGCGCGTCCGGGGCGTGGTCACCCTGCAGGACGGGCTCGTTGACGCCCCCACGGCCGTCATCCAGGACGCCTCGGGCGCGATCGTCCTCCGCCTGGGTGACGCAGCGGGATCGGTGACGCGAGGCAGCCTGATCGAGGTCGTCGGAAAGCGGTCGACCAAGTCCGGGATGGAGACGATCCACACGGACCTCCCGCCGCTGGTCCTAGGCGCTCAGCCCCAGCCTGCCGCCATGGCCGCGAGCACAGGCGGCCTGGGCGAGGGGAGCGAGGCGCGCCTGGTGGTCGTGCGCGGTACGGTCACCAGCGCGGTCACCCGCTCAACCGCCGGCAACGTCGCCTTCACGATCGATGACGGCAGCGGGCCGCTCCGCGTGACGCTCTTCGCGTCCGCGGGATTCGCGAACGATGTTGTCCTGCGCGACGACGTCGTCGAGGCGACCGGGGTGCTGGCACAGGAGACGACCGGCGCCCTGCCGGATCGCGGCTATCGCCTCTGGCCGCGGGGACCAGCCGATCTTCAGGTCTTCCGTGTTGCCCCAACGCCGCCGGAAGCCGATGGCGGCGGCGCCTCACCCGCGGCCGGCCACGAATCCACTGGGTTGCCCCCGGGAGGCGCTCCCTCGCCGGCGCGCGGGAGCACGACCGCAAGCGGCCCTCCGCCGCGGATCGCCCTCCCCGTCCCGTCCGCCGATCCCGTGACACGGACGGCCGCCGACGCGACCGGTGCCCGCATGGCTGATCTCGCGCTGACGGCCGCGAGGACGGATCCGGCACGGTCCGGGGTGGCGCTGCTCGCCGCAGCCCTTGCGCTGTGCCTGGTCCTGGCGGCGGCTGCTGTCCGGGCCGGAACGCTCGGCCGGCTGCGCGCGTTCGCGACCGCCGTCCTCGCGTCGACGGCCGCCCCTGGCGACGACGGGACCTGAGACGGGGCTCGGCGCGCTCGCATCACGCTCGCGCCACGCTCAACGGCGGCGTATACTCCGCGCCGACACGCCGGTCAGCCCACGCACAGGAGTTGCTGCTATCACCGTGACTGAGCTCACCCGCGCCGACGCTCCGCGTACCGGAACCCGCGAGTACCACATCGACCTCGAGCGAGGCGAGCTCGCCGAGTACGTGCTGCTGGTCGGGGACCCGGGCCGGGTGGCGAAGGTGGCGGCGCAGTTCGACACCGTCGAGCTCGAGCGGAACAACCGGGAGATCTGGACCGTCACCGGGACGTACCGGGGAATGCCCCTGTCGGTCATGTCGACCGGGATAGGCACCGACAACGTGGAGATCGTGCTCGCCGAGGTGATGGAGATCACCGATAGGCCCACGTTCATCCGCATCGGCTCCTGCGGGGCGATCCAGCCGTACATCGGCGTGGAGGACCTCGTGATCTCCTACGGGGCCGTGCGCCTCGAGAACACGACGGCGTTCTACGTCCATGAGGGCTATCCGGCGATCGCCCACCGCGACGTGGTCTGGGCGCTCGAGATGGCCTGTCGCCAGCTCGGGCATCGCTACCACGTTGGCCTCACGGCGACGGCGTCCGGCTTCTATGCCGGGCAGGGACGAGCCATGCGCACGCTCCCCGTTCGCTATCCTGACCTCGTCGAGGAGCTGCGACGCCAGGGCGTCGCGAACTTCGAGATGGAGTCGTCGGCACTCTTCGTGCTGGCGGGTCTGGCGGGATTGCGGTCCGGCACCGTCTGTGCGGTCTACGCGCAGCGGGTGGAGGGCACCTTCCCGGAAGGCGCGGCACAGAAGGCCGCCGAGGCACGCTGTATCGATGCCGGACTGTCCGGCATCCACCTGCTCTGGGAGCTCGACTCCGGCGACGGAGCGGACGCCCTGGCCAAGTGGTCGGCCCTGGTTGGCCGGCAGGGCGGGTAACAGCAAACGGCACAACCCGGCGCCGTACCGACGATGCCGGACATGAAGGAGGCAACATACCGATGGCGACCAATGCCTACTGCGTGAAGTGCAAGGCGAAGCGCGACATGAACAACGAGCACAAGATCACCATGAAGAACGGCAAGCCGGCGACCGAGGGCGTGTGCCCGGTCTGCGGCACCAAGATGTTCAAGATCGGCGGCTGAACCGAGCAATTCCGATCTGAATCGCGACCCGTTCTGACGCGTGGTCGGCCGGTCCTTCCGGACCGATCACGATGGCAAACGGAGGCCGTCGGGCACCGCCGCCGATGTATCGGTGGCCCCGCCCGGCGGCCGTTCTCGTTTCCGGGCCGCTAGAATGAGGCCCCGTGGATGCAGCAACCGCCCAGCCGGTCCTTGCGATCGATCTTGGCGGTACGCAGATTCGAGCCGCCCACGTCGCCCCCGACCTGACGGTCTCCGCGCGGACCGCGGTCCCGACGAACGCGGATGAGGGTCCCGATGCCGTCATAGACCGCATCTGCGCGGTGGCGGGCGAGGTTCGATCCCTGATCGAGTCCCTTGGCCTGGAGCCTCCGTGCGGTGTAGGGATCTCGTCGCCGGGTCCGCTCGACCCGTGGCGCGGGGTGGTCGTGGCGCCGCCGAACCTGCCCGGCTGGGTCGATATTCCGCTGGCCGACCGCGTCGAGGCGGCCCTGGGGATGCCCACCCTCCTCGAGCGCGACACGAACGTGGCCATGATGGCCGAATGGCGCCACGGGTCTGCACGCAACGCGGACGACGCCATCTACATCACCGTCTCGACCGGTATCGGCGGCGGAATCGTCGCCAGGGGCGAGCCGCTGCAGGGGAGCGACAACACAGCCGGGGAGGTGGGTCACGTGACGATCGACCTGGATGGCCCGCTTTGCGGTGACGGAATGCCCGGGCACGCAGAGGCCATTGGCTCTGGGACGGCGATCGCCCGGGACGGACGATTGCTCCTGGAGCGTGGCGAGGCTCCGATCCTTGCCAAGCTCGCCGCCACGACGGAGGTGGACGCGGCGCTTGTGGCCCGGGCGGCCGACGCCGGCGACACCGCCTGCCAGGCGGTCTATGAACGAGCCTACGTAGCGGTGGGCGCACTCTGTGCAAGTCTGGTGATGGCGCTCAATCCGCAGGTGATCGTGATCGGGGGGAGCATCGCAACCCATCGACCCCAGATGATGGAGGTCGTGCGCCGAGAGATCGACCGCCGCGCCTACCCTGGACCGGCGCGCCGCGCGCGCCTGGCGCCTGCACGCTTCGGAGACGACGTCTCGCTGATCGGCTCGGTGCCGATCGTGAACGAGCGTCTCAATGATCCAGCCTACCGCCGCTCGCTGGCCGGCGACTCCGTCGCCAGCGGCGCAACGAACCAGATGGAGGAATCTCGGTGAGCACCCGCATCGGCATCAACGGCTTCGGTCGCATTGGCCGTCAGACTCTCAAGGCCATTCTCGAGCGCCATCCCGACTCGCTCGAGGTGGTGGCGATCAACGACCTGGCTCCCACCGCGACCAACGCCCACCTCTTCAAGTACGACTCGACCTATGGGCGCTTCCATGGCGAGGTCACCGCCGGCGAGGGGTCCATCACCGTCAACGGGCAGGAGATCAAGGCGTTCAGCGAGCAGGACCCGGCGGCCCTCCCATGGAAGTCGCTCGGCGTGGACATCGTCATCGAGTCGACCGGCATCTTCACCGATGCCACCAAGGCGGCGGCTCATCGCGCGGGCGGTGCGAAGAAGGTGATCATCACCGCGCCGGCCAAGAACGAGGACCTCACCGTGGTCCTGGGCGTGAACGAGGGAAGATACGACTCCGCGAAGCACAACATCATCAGCAACGCGAGCTGCACGACCAACGGCCTGGCGCTGCCGGTCAAGGTGCTCCTCGACACCTTCGGGATCGAGTTCGGTCTGATGACCACGATCCACTCGTACACGAACGACCAGAACGTTCTCGACGTCGTGCACAAGGATCTGCGCCGCGCCCGCAGTGCGGGGCAGAACATCATCCCCACCACCACGGGCGCCGCGAAGGCACTGGCCCTTGTGCTCCCCGAGCTGAAGGGCAAGTTCAACGGCTTCTCGCTGCGCGTGCCCACCCCGACGGTGAGCGTCAACGACGTCGTGGTGCTGACCAGCAAGCCGGTCAGCCCCGAGGCGGCGAACGACGCCTTCAAGGCGGCCGCCGCTGGCCCCATGCGCGGGCTGCTGGGCTACACCGATGAACCCCTGGTCTCGATGGATCTCAAGGGCGACGAGCGCTCGAGCATCGTCGACAGCCTGTCGACGATGGGGATGGGCGACCACATGCTCAAGGTGATCGCCTGGTACGACAACGAGTGGGGTTACAGCTGCCGCGTGGCGGACCTTGCGCAGTACGTGGCCGAGCGGCTGTGAGCGCCGTCGCCCAGCTGAAGAACCGGCTGAACAAGAAGACCGTCCGCGATGTCGACGTCGCGGGCAAGCGTGTCTTTCTCCGGGCGGATCTCAACGTCCCGCTCGACGACGGCAGGATCACCGACGACACGCGCATCCGTGCGTCGCTGCCCACGATCGTCTACCTCCTGGAGCGCGGCGCGAGCGTGGTTCTCGCCAGCCATCTCGGGCGTCCGAAGGGCAAGGTCAACGATGCGCTGCGCCTGAAGCCCGTGGCCGACCGACTCTCGGAGCTGCTCGGCCGGCCGGTCCGCATGACCGGCGACGCCCTGGGGCCCGGGGTGCACGACGCCGTAGGCAAGCTGCGGCCGGGCGAGCTGATCCTGCTCGAGAACCTGCGCTTCCACGCCGAGGAGGAGGCCAACGACCCGGACTTCGCGAAATCGCTCGCTGAGCTCGCCGACCTGTACGTGAACGACGCGTTCGGGTCGGCGCACCGGGCCCACGCTTCGACCGAAGGGATCACGCACTACCTGCCGAGCGTGGCGGGGCTGCTCCTGGAGCGGGAGGTGGAGGCGCTGGGCGGGCTCCTCGACAAGCCCGCGAAGCCCTTCCACACCGTCATCGGTGGCGCCAAGATCTCCGGCAAGCTGGAGGTCCTCGAGGTGCTCCTGGGCCGATGCCAGGCGATCCTGGTGGGCGGCGGGATGGCGAACACCTTCCTCGCCGCGAAGGGCCTGGCGCTCGGCAAGAGCCTCGTGGAGACGGAGCAGCTCGAGAACGCCGAGCGGATCATCGCGGAGGCTCGACGCAAGCGGATGCGGCTGATGCTACCCACCGATGCTCTGGTGGCGGCGCAGCTGCACTATCGCTCGCAGCGCGAGGTGGTCCCGGTGTCGGAGGTGCCCAAGGACTGGAGCATCGTGGATATCGGTCCCCAGACCATTGCCGCCTACACCGAATACCTCGCCAGGGCGAAGACCATCTTCTGGAATGGACCCATGGGCATCTTCGAGATCGCGCCGTTCGCGGAAGGCACAAACGCCATTGCCCGGTTCCTCGCCGAGCGCAGCGCGCGGGGCGTCGTCACCGTCGTGGGCGGCGGAGACAGTGTCGCGGCGGTGGACCAGCTTGGTCTCGCCGGAACAATGAGCCACGTATCGACCGGCGGCGGCGCCTCGCTCGAATTCGTCGAGGGGAAGACGCTTCCCGGTGTTGCCGCCCTCGCGGACAAGGAGACCTGACCCATGACAACCCTGATCGAGGACGTCGCCGCGCGCGAGGTCCTGGACTCCCGCGGCAACCCGACCGTCGAGGTGGAGGTCTACCTCGAGGACGGCACCATGGGCTCCGCCATCGTTCCATCGGGCGCGTCGACAGGCGCCCATGAGGCCGTCGAGCTGCGCGACGGTGATGCCGGCCGCTACGGCGGCAAGGGCGTCCTCACCGCCGTGCGCAACGTCAACGAGACGATCCGGCCGGAGCTCATAGGCTCCGACGCGGTTGACCAGGTGAGCATCGACCAGCTCCTCATCGCGCTTGACGGCACGCCGAACAAGGGCGAGCTGGGGGCGAACGCGCTGCTGGGCGTCAGCATGGCCGTCGCACGTGCCGCCGCGCAGGCGGTCGACCTGCCCCTCTACCGGTACCTGGGAGGAGCCGGCGCGCGGACGCTGCCGGTGCCGCAGGTGAACATCCTCAACGGCGGCAAGCACGCGCTGGACTCCACGGACTTCCAGGAGTTCATGATCGTGCCGCTCGGCGCGCCGACCTTCCGCGAGGCGCTGCGCTGGGCGTCTGAGACGTTCCACGCCCTCGGGAAGCTCCTGCGGGAACGCGGCTTTGTGACGACGGTGGGCGATGAGGGCGGCTACGCCCCGAGCCTGGAGAGCAATGAAGCGGCGATCTCCCTGGTGGTGGAGGCGATCGAGCGTGCCGGCTACGCCCCGGGCGAGCAGATCGCCGTGGCGCTGGACCCGGCGGCGAGCGAGATCCTCGACGGCGCCGACTACGCGCTCGCCAAGGAGGGCCGGCGCCTCACCAGCGACCAGCTGGTCGACTTCTGGGTCGACTGGATCGACCGCTATCCGATCGTCAGCCTCGAGGACGGCCTGGGCGAGGACGACTGGGCCGGCTGGGCGGCGCTCACCGAACGGCTGGGCGGACGCGTCCAGATCGTTGGAGACGACCTGCTTGTCACGAACACGGAGCGGCTCGCGCGTGGGATCCGCGAGCGGTCCTGCAACGCCATCCTCATCAAGCTCAACCAGATCGGGACGGTGAGCGAGACGATCGAGGCGATAGAGATGGCCCATCGCGCCGGGTGGCGCTCGGTGATCAGCCATCGCTCCGGAGAGACGGAGGACACCACGATCGCCGACCTCGCGGTGGCCTTGGGCACGGGGCAGATCAAGACCGGGTCCATCAGCCGCACGGAGCGCATCGCCAAGTACAACAGGCTCCTGCGCATCGAGGAGGAGCTGGGTGATGCGGCGCGCTTCGCCGGGCGTAGCGCCTTCGCAGCGCTGGGCGCCGGTGGCTGAGTCGTCGGGCGGGGAGCCGTCGCGCGGGGCGCAGTCTGGCACGGCACCCGACCGCCATCCCCACGAGACGCTGAACCGGGCATTCTGGAACGCCGAGTCGGCGGAGTACCAGGCGCTGCACGGTGCCCAGCTGGCGCTGCACGGCGCCGCCTGGGGCATCTGGCAGATCCCCGAGGACCAGCTGCGCATCCTGGGCGACGTCACGGACCGTGACATCATCGAGCTCGGCTGCGGCGCGGCACAGTGGTCCGTTGCCCTCGCCAAGCGCGGCGCGCGGCCCGTTGGCGTGGACCTCTCCGAAGTCCAGCTCGAGCACGCGCGGGGGCTTCAGGACGAGGCAGGGATCTTGTTCCCGCTGCTCCACGCCAGCGCCGAGTCCGTCCCGCTGGCGGACGCGAGCCTTCGACATCGCCTTCTGTGATCACGGGGCGTTCACCTTCGCGGATCCATATCGCACCGTCCCCGAGGCAGCCCGCCTCCTCCGTGACGGCGGGCTGCTCGCCTTCAACATGAGTACGCCCCTGGTGGAGATCTGCTGGCCATCGGATGCAGACGAGGTCACAGATCGCCTCTCGCTCGACTATTTCGGCCTGCACGAGGTCCCGACCGGCGAGAGCCCCCACGCGGAGTTCAACCTGCCGTACGGCGAGTGGATCCGGCTCTTTGCCCGCTCCGGCCTGGTGGTCGAGGATCTCGTCGAGCTGCGACCTGGCCCCGATGCGACGAGCAGCTACCGGGGTCCCGAGGCGCATGCCTGGGCTCGACGCTGGCCCATGGAGCACATTTGGAAGGCGCGCCGCCTGCCGCGCTGAACGTGCGAACGCCCCCGTTGCCGGGGGCGTTCGTCGGGTGCGTGACCCGCGGGGTCAGCTCTCGCTGCTCTCCTGGGTCTTCTTTCGGCGCTTGGCGGCGGTCGCCTCGCGCGAGGCGCGCGTGACGGCGACCTTCGCCTTGCCCGCGGCGGTGCGGGGCCGATCCGCGGCCTTACCCGCAGCGGCCTTGCTCGCCTTTGCGGCGGCAACCTTCTTGCGCTGGGCCGTCTTGCTCGCCGTGGTCTTCTTCTTGGGGCTGCTCTCCTTGGGGCCGCTCTCCTTGGGGCTGCTCTCCGCCCCTTCGAAGATGTGGGCAGCGTTGACCTTGGCCATCAGCCGGCTCTTGCGGCGGGCGGCGTTGTTCGGGTGGATGATTCCCTTCTCGGCGGCCTTGTCGAGGGCGCTGATGGCGGCGGTCACCGCCGCGGGGCCGTCACCTTCGACCCGGCCGAGCGCGATGCCCGACGCCTGCTGAACAAGGGACTTCGCGTTGCTCTGCGTGCGGCGGTTGATGGCGCGCCGGCGCAGGGCCTGGCGCACGCGCTTCAGCGCCTGCGGCGTGCGGGCGCCCTTCCAGGTTCGTGCCGTTCGTGCCACGTTGATCCTCGGTGCGGGATGCTGTGCAGACAATCAAGAGCGCCGCCGAAGCGGCGCCAGCGCACGAGTATAGCAGTGCGCCTCGCGCCGGACCACCGGCACGCCTCGACATCGCGACCCTGCCGGCGCAGAATGCGGACGATCCTCAGCGCTCCAGCGTCGAAGGGGGAGACCTGCCGGTCAGGACGCTGATCGGCGGTGCGACCGTAGGTGATGATGCCCATCACGGGAGCCAGCATGAGCTCAGTTGCCGCAGCCAGAAGCAGAGCCCGCAGCCTGACCGGTCCCCCGCTGCGCGGTTTCGCCGTCGGGTTCGTCCTGACCATGCTCGCGGGTCTTGCCATCGCCGTGGGTGCCGCGCTGGCCGTTGGCCTCACCAACCAGGGCCGGGTCCTGCCCGGTGTGACCGTCGACGGCGTCGCTGTGGGCGGGCTCGATCGGGCGGGCGCCGAGGCGCGGCTCGCCGATTCGCTGTCATCGCTGACCACCGGCAGGGCAACTCTCATCATAGGGGGCTCCAGCGTCGAGGTTCCGTACGCGGAGATAGGCCGCGGGTACGAGCTGACCGCCATGGCCGATGCCGCCTACGGGACCGGCCGCGAGTCGAACCCGATCGCCGCCGCCATCAACCGGCTTCGCGACGCGATCCGGGGCACCGCCCTTCCGGTCGAGGTGCACGCGTACGACCTGGACGCGATCAACCGCGTCGCGGTGCAGCTCGCCCTGCAGCACGCGAAGGAACCCATCGATGCCGCGGCGACCGTCGCCGAGGATGGGAGCGTTGCGGTCACGCCGGCGGTCCCGGGATCCGCCGTCGACCCACGCGTCATCCGCGGCCTGCTTGGGGCGGCGGTCGCGACCCCGAATCCGAGTGACATGACGGTCGAGATTCCCGTCATCGTCCGGCAGCCGGCGGTCAGCACGGCGGAGGCTCAGGCCGCTGCCGCCGCGGCGCGCGCCATGCTGCATGCGCCGCTGACGTTGACCCCGGCCCCGGCCGACGGGAGCGAGACGTTCACCATCGACCAGGCCGCGCTCGCCACCGTCATGCGCTTCGAGCGCGACGACGCAGGTCGGTACGCGGCCCAGGTTGACCCGGTCGCCCTGGGCTCCGTCCTCGGCGGCCTGGCGAAGGAGATCGATCGCGACACAGTCGACGCGTCGTACACCTTCGGGTCGACGATCAAGGTCGTGCCCGCGACCACCGGCCGCGCACTCGACCAGGGCGGCGCGGCAACGGCGGTTCGCGAGGCGCTCGCCACGCGGGCTGCGGGCGGCGATCCCGGCCCCGTGACGGTGCCTGTGACCGTGACCCAGCCGACCCTGACGACCGAGATGGCGCAGGCATCAGTCGACAAGATCGTGCGGATCTCGACCTGGACCACCTACTACGTCCCCGGCATCTCGAACGGGTACGGCGTGAACATCAGCATTCCCGCCAGGAAGCTGGACGGGCTGGTCATCGGGCCGGGCGAGACGTTCGACTTCTGGCACGACATCGGTCCGGTCACCACCGCGCAGGGGTACCGGGCCGGCGGGGCCATCATCAACGGCAAGAGCGAGCCGACCGGCGCCCTGGCCGGCGGCATCTGCTCGACCTCCACGACGCTCTTCAACGCCGCCCTGCGGGCGGGTCTCCAGATGGGGGCGCGGACGAACCACTCCTACTACATCAGCCGCTACCCGGTGGGGTTGGACGCGACCGTGTTTGCCGATGGCGCCTCGGTCACCACCATGTCCTGGACGAACGACACGCCATACCCGGTGATCATCCGCGGCATCACCAGCTACGGAATCGTGCGCTTCGACCTGTACAGCGTCCCGACCGGTCGCACGGTGACCCTCACCCGCCCGATCATCACCAACCGGATCGCAGCCCACGACGTGACCCAGTACACGACCGCCCTCCAGCCGGGCGCCAGCCGGCGGGTGGAAGGCGTCTACAACGGCTTCGACGCCTCTGTGACCCGCTACGTCCGTGACGCGTCGGGCAACCTGGTCCACACCGACACCTTCTTCAGCCATTACCACGCGGTGAACGGGCTGCTGCTCGTGGGCAAGGCAACGTCCACCCCTGCACCGTCTCCGAGTTCTGCTCCGTCCGCCACGCCGGCGCCATCGGGCTCCCCATCGCCCTGAGCCCGCTCAGCGGCTCCCGGCGGGCGCCTCGGCGACCAGCGCGCGCAGCCAGGCTGGGATCGCCGGAGCCCACTCCGCGACCTCTTCGGGTGTCGCGTACGGGAGCGCCGCGCGCCAGGTGAGCACCCGCCCGACCATGGCACACCAGCGGGCTACGGGCACGAGCGACCGCAGTCGCGTAGCCGGCAGCCGGGCGGTGAACGGCTCGAGATACGCCTCGGTGAGGCGGGCCACCGCGTCCGCGTTCTGCGCGTCCTCCATGCTGTTCAGGGTGACCAGCAGCGTCCCGAAGGGGTGGGCCACGCATGCGTCGCCCCAGTCCACGATCCGGTAGCCGGCATCACCGATGAGGACGTTGCCGTCGTGGAGGTCGTCGTGCTGGATCGTCGCTCCGATGCCCGCCGTCGCCAGCTCCGCATTGGCCTCGGCAAGGCGGGGGAGGAGATCGCGGACTTGCGCGAGCTCCGCCTCGGTGAGCCCGTCCGGCGCGCCGCGCGACACCCACTGACCCTCGTTGAGGAGCTCCGCGAGGAGCGTGACGAGGCGCTCCGGACGGCGATCGAGCGCCCCGGCATCGAGGAGGGCCTGTTCCCCGCCCTCGAACGCAAGCTGCAGCTCGGCGCAGGCCGGCAGGATCCGCTCCCAGTCAGCGGCCTGGTCGGACGGGTCGATTCGGTCGCGGAGCCGGTCGCCCCCATCGGGGAGGAGCATCCAGCGTCGCGCGCGGTCGACCGCCAGCGGCGCGAGCACGAGGTCAGGGCGCGCGGCGGCGAGCAGCGGCGTGAGCCCTGCGTCGTCGGCCATCGCGGGCGCGGTTGCCTTGAACCAGCAGCGGCCCCCGGTTGTGGGCACGGCCATCACAACCGACCAGGGGCGGAGGCGTGGCTCCATGGGGCCGGTGACCGCGAGGTGATGCTCGGCCAGGCTGCTCGTGATCCAGGCCGCGGCGGTTCGGCGCCATGCAGGATCCGCCCACGGGGGCGGCGTCAGGGGGCCGTCCATCGGCGGATCGTACCCCGGCACGGGTCTCTGCTAGGCTCGCGCCCGTGATTCCCCGAGACCGGATCCGGAACTTCAGCATCGTGGCGCACATCGACCACGGCAAGTCCACGCTGGCCGATCGCCTGCTGGAGGCGACCCACACGATCGATCCGCGGCAGATGACCAGCCAGGTGCTGGACAGCATGGATCTCGAGCGCGAGAAGGGGATCACCATCAAGGCGCGCGCGGTACGCCTCCACTACGAGGCCCGCGATGGTCAGACCTACGCGCTCAACCTGATCGACACGCCGGGTCACGTGGATTTCACCTACGAGGTGAGCCGATCGCTGCAGGCCTGCGAGGGCGCCATCCTGGTGATCGACGCGACGCAGGGGATCGAGGCGCAGACGCTGGCCAACGTCCACCTGGCGCTGGCGCAGGACCTCGTCATCATCCCGGTCGTCAACAAGGTCGACCTTGCCAGTGCGGACCCGGAGATGGTGCTGCACGAGCTGGAGGAGACGCTTGCCATCCCGCGCGAGGAGGCGATCCTGGCCTCGGCCAAGGAGGGGATCGGCATCACGGAGATCCTGGAGGCCATCGTCGCGCGCGTCCCGGCACCGAGCGGCGACCCCAGTGCCCCGCTCCAGGCCCTGGTCTTCGACAGCCACTATGACCAGTACAAGGGGATCGTTGCGTACGTCCGCATCGCCAACGGCACACTCCACGATCACGAGCGAACCAGGTTCATGGCCACCGGCGCGCAGAGCGAGATCCTGGAGCTCGGGTACTTCCGGCCGGGACCGGTCCCCACCCGCTCGCTCACCGTGGGCGAGGTGGGCTACGTGGCCACCGGGCTCAAGAGCATCCGCGAGGCGCGCGTCGGCGACACGCTGACCGTGGCGGAGCGCCCGGCAGCGGAGCCGCTCCCGGGCTACAAGCAGGCGCTTCCCCTCGTGTTCGCCGGCATCTACCCGCTGCGCGGCGACGACTATCCGCTGCTGCGGGACGCGCTCGATCGGCTCCATCTCAATGACGCAAGCTTCGTGTACGAGCCGGAGTCCAGCGTCGCCCTCGGGTTCGGCTTCCGCTGCGGGTTCCTTGGGCTCCTGCATATGGAGATCGTCCAGGAGCGGCTCGAGCGCGAGTTCGACCTTGATCTCATCGCCTCTGCTCCCAGCGTCGAATACCACGTGAAGCGCATCCACGCGGCCGACGAGATGGTCGTGGACAACCCGGCCCAGATGCCCGACGTGGGCGAGATCGAGTTCATCTCGGAGCCATGGGTCAAGGTCCAGGTCTTCGCGCCCGCCTCTGCGATCGGCCCGGTCATGGAGCTGGCGACGGGGCGGCGCGGGGAGTTCGGGGCCATGGAGTACCTGGATCCGACCCGGGTCAACATGCATTTCGAGATGCCGCTGGCAGAGCTGATCGTGGACTTCTTCGACCAGCTCAAGAGCCGATCGAGCGGCTACGCCAGCATGGACTACGTGTACGTTGGCTACCGCCCGGGGGAGCTGGTCAAGCTCGACGTGCTGGTGGCGGGGGAGCCGGTCGATGCACTCAGCCTCATCGTCCATCGGTCCAACGCGCCGCGCGTCGGCAAGGCGCTGGTGGCCAAGCTCAAGGAGCTGATCCCGCGCCAGATGTTCGAAGTGCCGGTCCAGGCCGCTGTCGGCTCGCATATCATCAGCCGCGAGACGGTTCGGGCGATGCGCAAGAATGTGCTGGCCAAGTGCTACGGCGGCGACATCACCCGCAAGCGCAAGCTTCTCGAGAAGCAGAAGGAAGGCAAGCAGCGGATGAAGCGCATCGGCTCGGTCGAAATCCCGCAGGAGGCCTTCCTCGCCGTGCTCCGCATGAACGAAACGGCCGATTGAGGGCGCCATGAGCTTCGTCGAGTCGCTGCGCCTGGCCATTGCCCTGGGGCTGGCCGTGTTCATGGTCCTGCTGCGGTTCGACGCGGAGCGGATCATGCGCTCCGACTACTTCCGCTACCGGACCGCGTGGCTGGCGCCGGTCAGCTACTACGCCCTTGTCTTCATCTTCGCGCTCGGGATCACCTTCGTCCTGCCCAAGGGCCGGCTGCAGCTCTTCCTCGCCGGAGGCGAGGCAGGCACGGTCCTGTCGGTGATGATCGCGTTCACGGTGGTGGCGCTCCTCAACGGTGCCGCGTTCGCCTACCTGCGCTTTGGCGGGATCGTGCCCATGCAGATCTCCCTGCTCCCCTCGCGCCTGGTCGGCGCGGCAGCCAACGCGGTGGCTGAGGAGATCCAATTCCGGTCCATCGCGCTCGGGATGCTGCTCTTTGCGTTTCCGAACCAGGCGGTGGCCATGAACCTGCTGCAGGCGGTGCTCTACGGAGTCGTCCACCGGCGGCTGTGGGCCGAGCGCGACTGGTACTTCCTCGCGGGTTCCGTGATCCTGGGCTATGCGGCGGGAGCGGCGACCATTGCGACCGGGTCCATCGTGCCGGCCATCGTGGGTCATTTCGCGGTGACCGTCAGCCTCTTGGCCTTCTCCGGCGCCCGCCTCCGCCAGCGTCCCATCTGACCCTGCCGTCCCTCCGGGCCGGATCCGTGCCCAGTCATCACCTCTACGTCCACGTCCCGTTCTGCCGGCTGGTCTGCGCGTACTGCGACTTCGTAACGGTGGGCGGGCGAGGCGACGCGATCCCTCGCTACGTGGACGCCCTCCTCGCCGAGCTGGCGCTTCGCCCCGCGCCGGGCGACCTGCAGACGGTCTACTTTGGAGGCGGCACTCCCTCGTTGCTGCCGGCCGCAGGGGTGGAGAGCCTGCTGCGATCTGCTGAAGACCGATGGCGGCGCATCCCCGGCGAGGTCACCCTGGAGGCGAACCCCTCGGACCGGGAGCGGCCGGACTGGGCAGGCCTGCGGTCCGCGGGTGTCACGCGGATCTCGCTGGGCGTCCAGTCGCTCGACGACCGCGACCTGCTCGCCCTGGCCCGCGGCCACTCGGCGCGCGAGGCGCGCGATGCCTACCGCGATGCCCGCGCGGCCGAGTTCACGAACGTGAGCGTCGACCTCATCTACGCCATCCCGGGGCAGACCCTGGCGCGTTGGCGCAGGGTCCTGCAGGCTGCGCTGGATCTTGGGCCCGAGCACGTCTCGTGCTACGCGCTCCAGCTGGTCCTGGCGCCCGACGAGTGGGCGGCACCACCGCGCGCCGGGGCCCTGCGCTGGCGGCAGCGCGTCGCCGGCGGGCAGGACGAGAGCCTGGCGGCCGACCAGTATCGGCTCGCCGAGGCGATCCTGGGCGGGGCCGGGTATGACCACTACGAGCTCAGCTCCTGGGCGCGTCCGGGGTTCGAGTCCGCGCACAACGCCGCGTACTGGGCGCGCCGCCCCTACACCGGGATCGGGGCGGGGGCGCACTCGTTCGATGGCGCTGTCCGCTCCTGGAACACCCGCGATCTCGACGCCTACCTGGCGGCCGCGGCGAATGGCGCCAGCCCCGTGGCGGGCAGCGAGCAGCTCGACGAGGAGACCCAGGCGTTCGAGGCGATCGCCCTGGGCCTGCGCCGCCTCGAGGGAATCAGCCGCACGGGCTACCGCGAGCTGTTCGGCGTCGACCCCGTGGTGCAGTACCACGATGCCGTCGCAACAGGCCGCCGCAACGGGCTGCTCGACGTAGACGGCGATCGCGTGCGCCTCAGCCCGTCCGGCCGCCTGCTGGCCAACGAGGTGCTCGTGGAGTTCGCGCCCCTGCGCCGCACGGCGCGTTGACATCGGTCTGGCGCGGTCGGTACCATAGGGCCCGAGCCATTGGCACTCTCGGCTTGAGAGTGCCAACGAGATCCAGGATCAGGAGCGCGCGCAACACGGAGACGCAATGGTGACCGGCGAGCAGGCACAGGTCGGGCAGACCGTGCCGCCCCGGGCGGAGATCGATCTGTCCGAGCGGCAGCGGATCGTGCTGCGCGCCGTCGTCGAGGACTACGTCATCAGCGCCGCGCCGGTGGGGTCCAAGGCCCTCATCTCGCGCCGCGGGATGACGGTCAGCTCCGCCACGATCCGCGGCACCATGGCCGAACTCGAGGCCATGGGCCTGCTCAGCCATCCACACACCAGTGCCGGTCGGGTGCCGTCGGACCTGGGTTACCGCTACTACGTCGAGACCCTGATGCGCGAGTCGGAGCTTGACCGCGCCGATCGGCTCATGATCCGCCACCAGTTCAGCCAGGTGGAGCTCACGAGCAACGAGTGGCTGCGGCTCGCGGCGTCCATCCTGGCTTCGAGCACCCGCAGCGCGTCGGTGGTGACCCCCGCGCGCGCCAGGCGGGCGCGGTTCGGCCACCTGCAGGTCGTCGAGCTGGGCGACGGTAGCCGCCTGTGCGTGTTGGTCCACTCGGATGGGAATGTCACGCAGCGGCGCCTCAACCGCTCCGCGCTGGACCGAGAGGTCGCCGGTGCCGCCGTGGGGCAGCCGGAGCTGGATGCCGCCGCCGCCGCCCTCAACGTGGAGCTGGGCGGCCTGTCCGCGCCGCAGATCCGTCGCCGGGCTGGCCGGATGGGCCCGCTCTCGGCGCATATCGCCGAGGCCGTCGCCCAGCTCCTCGACGAATCGGACTCCGTCGTGATCGAAGACGTCTTCACCGATGGCATCGTCAACGTTCTGGAGCAGCCGGAATTCTCCGAGGGGACCCGGATCCGGGCCATCCTCGAGGTTCTCCAGCGCTCGGACTTCCTGGAGCAGCTCGTGCCGGTCGTCACGCGTCACGGGGGCGTGCACGTGATCATCGGCCACGAGAACACGAACGACGCCATGCAGGACGTGAGCCTGGTCTTCGCTCCGTATGGAGCCCCCGACCGCGCCCTGGGCCTACTGGGCGTGCTGGGTCCCACGCGAATGCCCTATCCGCGAGCCATCCCAACCGTGCGCTATCTGGCAACCCTGATGAACGAGCTGATCAACAGTGAGTACGGCGAGACCCATGACTGAGAGACCCCTGAACGGTCACCACGAAGACGAGCGGGCGGCAGATCCTCGCCACGAGGCGGGGGACGGACACGCGCGAAAACCGCGAACGCGGGCGGAGGAGCGTGCCGACGCGGTTCATGTGCCTTCCCGAAGCGAGCTCGTCGGGCGTGTGGAGACGCTCGAACGCGAGCTCGAGGCCGCGCGCAACGAGGCAGACGAAAACCTCCGCACCGGCCAGCGCGCGACCGCCGATCTCTCGAACTTCCGGCGGCGGACGGAGGAGGAGCGGGTCGCCGTGATCCAGCTCGCCAACGCCATCCTGATTACGAAGCTCCTGGCGGTGCTCGACGATTTCGATCGGGCGCTGGCCACCGTGCCCGACGAGGTGCACGAGGGCTGGGTCGAAGGGGTCCAGCTCGTCGAGCGGAAGCTCCGTTCCCTCCTTGAATCCGAGGGCGTGACTCAGATCGAGGCGGTCGGTGAGCCGTTCGACCCCAACCTGCACGAAGCCGTCGTGCACGAGCCAACGACCGAGTACCCCGACAACGTGGTGATCGGCGAGGTGCAGCGGGGCTACCGGCTGCACGACCGGGTCCTGCGCCCGGCCCTCGTGCGCGTCGCGAACAACCCGAAGAACAGCTAACCCGAGCAAGCGGTCGAGGAAGAAGGAACCAATGGGCAAGATCATCGGCATTGACCTAGGCACCACGAACTCCGTGGTCGCCGTCATGGAAGGCGGGGAGCCGCAGGTCATCACCAACGCAGAGGGCGGGAGGATCACGCCATCGGTCGTTGCGTTCGCCAAGTCCGGCGAGCGCCTGGTGGGCCAGGTGGCGAAGCGCCAGGCAATCACGAACCCGGAGAACACGATCTTCTCCATCAAACGGTTCATGGGTCGCCGCTGGGAGGACCCGGAGGTCCAGCACAGCAAGGGCCTGGTCCCGTACGAGGTGGCCAAGGATCCCAAGTCGGACGGCATGATCGTGAAGCTGGCGAACGACAAGACGTTCACGCCGCCGGAGATCAGCGCCATGATTCTCCAGAAGCTCAAGGCCGATGCCGAGGCGTTCCTGGGGGAGAAGGTCACCGAGGCGGTGATCACCGTCCCGGCCTACTTCGACGACACCCAGCGGCAGGCCACCAAGGACGCCGGGCGGATCGCCGGACTCGACGTCAAGCGGATCGTCAACGAGCCCACGGCGTCGGCGCTCGCCTACGGCCTGGACAAGACCAAGGACGAGAAGATCGCCGTCTACGACCTGGGCGGCGGCACCTTCGACATCAGCATTCTCGAGCTCTCCGAGGGCGTCTTCGAGGTGCGCAGCACGAACGGCGACACCCACCTGGGCGGTGATGACTTCGACCAGCGCGTGATCGAGTGGCTGATCGACGAGTTCCGCAAGGAGCAGGGGATCGACCTGTCCAAGGACCGGATCGCGCTGCAGCGCCTCAAGGAGGCCGCGGAGAAGGCGAAGATCGAGCTGTCGAGCACGACCAGCACGGAGGTCAACCTGCCGTTCATCTCCGCCGACGCATCGGGGCCCAAGCACCTGGTCACGACCCTGACCCGGGCCAAGCTCGAGGACCTGGTTGCCGATCTCATCAAGAAGACCGCCGAGCCGGTCCGCAAGGCGCTCGCGGATGCGAACCTCAAGCCCGGCCAGATCGACGAGGTGATCCTGGTCGGCGGCATGACCCGCATGCCGGCCGTCGTCGAAGCGGTCAAGGCCATGTTCGACGGCAAGGAGCCCCACAAGGGCGTCAACCCCGACGAAGTGGTCGCCGTGGGCGCCGCCATCCAGGCCGGCGTGCTGGCGGGCGAGGTGAAGGACGTCCTGCTCCTCGACGTCACCCCGCTCTCGCTGGGCATCGAGACCCTCGGCGGCGTCGCGACCAAGATGATCAACCGCAACACGACCATCCCCACGTCGCACACCCAGATCTTTTCGACGGCGTCCGACAACCAGCCCAGCGTGGACATCGTGGTCCTGCAGGGCGAGCGCGAGATGGCGCAGGACAACAAGAAGCTGGCGACATTCCGCCTCGACGGGATTCCACCGGCTCCCCGCGGCGTGCCCCAGATCGAGGTCACGTTCGACATCGATGCCAACGGGATCCTCAACGTCGACCGCCAAGGACAAGGCGACGAACAAGGAGCAGAAGGTCACCATCACCGCCTCCTCAATGCTCTCCAAGGACGACGTGGACCAGATGGTGCGCGATGCTGCGGAGCATGCGGACGAGGACGCGAACCGGCGCCGCGAGGCGGAGTCGCGGAACGAGGCGGACGCGCTCGTCTTCCAGGCCGACCGGCTCGTGAAGGACCTGGGCGACAAGCTCGCCGAGGAGGACAAGACGGAGATCGAGTCCCGGATGGCGGCGGTGCGCGAGGCCCTCGACGGGACCGATGCGGGCGCCATCGACTCCACCAAGCAGCAGCTCGCCGAGGTGCTGCAGCGGGTCGGGACCAAGGCCTACGAATCCTCGGGTGAATCCGGGGATGGGACCGACGGCGACGGGTCCGGTGGTGCCGGGGCCGACAGCGGCGCCGGCGAGCCGGCGTCAGAGGACGAAGGCGAGACGATCGAGGGCGAGTACAAGGAGGTCTAGCGCCTCCAGCGTTCCGGGATGAGCCCGGACGAGATCTGCTCGGGCGCGAGCGAACGCCCGGCGCGGGCCCCGTCCGGGCTCGTTCCATTCAGGGGGCGCGCGAGGTCTTCGGTCCGAGCGTGATCGAGGCTGGTGCGCAGCTGGGCAGCGTCGGGGACGGAGCCGAGCGGGATCACCGCGCGACGTCGCTGCACGGGTCGCTGTGACGTGGCGTCGCTCGGCCTGGCCTGGCTGGCGTCCGATCCGCGAGGATGCGAACGGCGGCGAACGCCCCGGATCGGCCCGTCGCCGGGCGCGCCGGCCCGCTAGACTCGGCGCCGATGCGTCGTCGCCACCTGGAACGTCAACTCCCTGAAGGCCCGCCTCGACCGGGTGCTTGCCTGGACGGAGGCGACGAGTCCGGATGTCCTCTGCATGCAGGAGACCAAGCTGGCGGACGCGGCGGTGCCCATGCTTGACTTCGCGGCACTGGGGTACCAGGTGGCCCACCACGGCCTGGGACAGTGGAACGGGGTGGCGATCGCCTCGAGCGT
Source organism: uncultured Chloroflexia bacterium (assembly GCA_963773405.1). Classification (GTDB taxonomy): domain Bacteria; phylum Chloroflexota; class Limnocylindria; order QHBO01; family QHBO01; genus CAVXEH01. Next base: position 400,160 of record CAVZAQ010000005.1, read on the forward strand.
AGGCCTCGAGGAGATCACGGCAGGTCTGCCCGCGGACGATGGCTGGACCGATGACGGGGGTCGCTTCCTGGCCGCCACCTGCGGCGGCGTTCGCGTCGCGAGCATGTACGTGCCCAACGGGCGCGTGGTGGGGACCGAGTTCTATGACCAGAAGCTCGAATGGCTCGACCGACTGCGGCAACTGGCTCGAGACAGCGGGAGACCCGTCTCGCCCCGCTCGCGGTCTGCGGGGATTACAACGTGGCACCTGACGACGCCGACGTCTGGGATCCCGAGGCGGTCCATGGCGCCACCCACGTCTCCCCGCCGGAGCGCGAGGCGGTGCCCGGCTGCGGGCCTGGGGTCTGGTGGACGTCGTGCGCCGCTTCCATCCGGAGCCGGTTTCTACACGTGGTGGGACTATCGCGCCGGGAACTTCCACAAGAACTTCGGCATGCGTATCGACCACGTCTACGTCACGGAGCCGCTCGCGGTCCGGGCCGTCGCCGCGGAGCGCGACCGCGGAAGCGCGCAAGCCCTCCACCTACCCGGGAATCCCCTCGGACCACGCCCCGTTGATCGTGGACTTCACGGACTAGGGGCCCCCGCCCCTCGGGCCCGGGACGGGGCCATTGGAGGCTGCTCAGCTCGCCGCTAGAATCCGCGGCACTGTCCGAAGCCTGTGAGGTCCATGGCCTCCGCGACTCCCGGCCCGCTGGTGCCGGCCGGGATCCTGATCGGCGTCTCGCCGCCTGCGGGTCGCCGGCCGCGAGCTCCACGCCATCCGCGGCCGCGACCCCCCGCAGGTGACCCCGGTCCCGACGCCCGCCACGCTGAGCGCCTTTCCGTCCGGCTTTCCGACGACCTTCAGCGACGAGCGGCCCGCGGACCTGCCCCGCCTCAGCACCGTCGCGGGCGGGCTGCGGGGCAATCTCGACGGGAAACTGGTGGCTGACGGTCTGACCGGCAGCTACACGGCGAGCTGGATCGAGAGCCGGGTGCCTGGCCAGCATCAGCTGCGGAGGTACCGCCTACACCAACGCGTTCACCGTCGCCGACCCGACCGTGACCAGCGAGGTCACGATCCCTGGCTGGGGCGGCGGGACGCTGGTCGCCACGCGAGCGAGTCGTCGTCTACGTGAGCTCCTGGACGGCAGCTCGCCACCCGCCTGCGAGGTGCAGAGGCGGCGGCACCTTCACGCTGACCTTCGACACGGGTCCGGTCCCCGGCATCCTGACCGGGACCTGGACGGAGACGCCAGGCCGATGTCGTGACCCTGGCGCTATGGACCCGCCGCCTCGGCGTAGGGCCCCCGCCAAGGTCCCGCCCGGGCCGGGTTCGCGGCCAGGTGACCCGCCGTGCGCCGACGAACGCCATGTAGGCGGCCAGGCACGCGGCGAGGGCGGGCACGAAGCCCGCGGCCTCCATCGGCGCGAAGCCGTCCTCGAACCAGACACCGGCGATCCGCAGGGCCCGCGTCGCTCGCTCAACCGAGGCTCGATCCGGCCCACGATGCGGTCGCCGAAGAGGATCGGGAGCACGTAGTAGCCGTGCCGGCGGCGGGCGGCTCGGGTACGTAGACCTCCCAGCGGTAGTCGAAGCCGAACAGGTCGCGAAGGAGGCGGCGATCCCAGACGATGGGGTCGAGCGGGGCAAGGAAGGTGACCGAGGGGGCGCGCTACGCGCGGGGTCGCACCTCGCCAGTCGCCCGCAGGATCGGCAGCTCCTCGGCGAGGACGTAGCGCGGATGGCGCAGCCCTCGACGCGAACCTCGCCCAGCGTGCCGGCCTCGACCAGGGCGGCCGATGCCGGGCCCGATCGGCCGCGTTGCCGGTGCCCGACCGCGATCTCCCCGGCCGGAGCGCTTCCTAGCAGCCCCACCGCGCGGTAGCGGCTCAGGAGCCGATGGCGACGCTGCGTCGTCCGGGCGACTCGCGACGCTCGAGGAGCGAGGCCGGCACGAGCCGCTCGATGAGGTCGTAGTAGCGTCGGCTGCCGTCGCGCCGCGCGATGCCCAGGCGCCCCGTGACGAAGAGAGCCTCCGCGACGGCTCGCGCCGCAGAGGTGTCTCCCCACCACCAGTCGATGGCGTGGCTGTGCTCCCGGAAGGCGGCCGTCGAGAGCGGGCCGTCCGTCCGGATGCGCTCGACGATGGCGTCGGCCACCGCGGACTCCTCGCGCAGGATCCCGTCGCGGTACTCGTCGTGCGAGTCGTCCCAGGTGATCGCGTAGTGCGGCAGCTCGGCCAGGGGCAGGATGTTGAGGCTCTTGTTGTACAGCTCGATGAGCCGCCGATCCGTGGGATCGCCCTCCGGCGGTCCGTACAGCCAGCGGTCGCACCATTCCCTCCGGTAGCCGGCGATCCGCGCGTGAAGGGTCAGGTCGTGGCTGCGCGCACCCGGTACCTCCAGCGGGTCGAACTGGAGCAGGCCCAGGCGATCCATGACGCGGAGCACGGACGCCGGCTCGGCGGGGAGGGCACGGGGTGGGTCCAGGAGGTGCCGGCGCACGAGGAACCGGCGGGCATGGTCGGCGCTGAGGTCGAGGGTGGACATCGGCTCGCATCCTAGCCGAGCATCGCCGTCAGGTCTTGACAGGAACCCGGTGTCGAGGCCTCAGACTCAGGGCGCTGCCGCCATGCACGCAGGAGCACCGCGATGGAACGCATGCCGACCGGGCCATCGATGCACCGGCTCGCCCACGGTGAGGCGGGCGACACCGAGGATGCCAGCCGCCGCTCGCAGCGGCTCCAGATCCTGGCCACCGAGCACTGGTCGATGCTCGCCACCCGATCCCTCTCCTGGAGCGAGTCGTTCAGCCGCGCCGGGATGTTCCTCACCGTCCTCTCGGGTGCCGTGGTGGCGCTGGCCCTCGTGGCCCAGGCGACGAGCTTCTCCGGGGGCTTCGTCCTCTTTGCCGTGCTCCTCCTGCCGGTGGTGCTGGTGATGGGCGGCGCAACCTTCGTCCGGCTCGTGGAGATCAACAACGAGGACGTCGCGCTGGGTGCTGGCGATGAATCGCCTGCGCCACGCCTACATCGAGATGGAACCCGACCTCGAGCCGTACTTCACCTCCGGCTGGACCGATGACGCGAGCGGCATGGAGCGGACCTACGGGATCGTGGAGCACGGTTCCGGCTTCTTCCATGGATTCATCACCACGCCGGCGACGATTGGCTTCGTGAACGCCACCGTCGCCGGAGTCCTCGCCGCGATCGGTGTCGTCCAGGTCTGGTCGGATCTCCATGGAGTCGGTCGTCCCGGTCGCGAGCGGCGCGCTTCGTGTTCCTCGCCGCCATCGCAGTTCAGGCGGCCTTCAACATCCGGAGCTTCCAGCGTTACGAGCGATCCCACAGGGCCCTGTTCCCGCCGCTCGAGCCGGCCTCGGTTCACGGGACGCCGCCGGTCCACGAGTAGGCCGCCGGGACGCTGGCTCGCCCGCGGTGGAGGCTGGCACTCTGAATCTTTGAGTGCCAATCGGTATAATCCTGCCCGCCATGGCGATCAAGCGCGACTACTACGAGGTCCTGGGCGTCGAGCGGGGTGCCTCCGAGGAGGAGATCAAGCGTGCGTTTCGGCGCAGCGCCCAGCAGCATCACCCCGACGTCGACGGCAGCGCGGGGGCGGAGGAACGGTTCAAGGAGGTCAACGAGGCCTACCGCGTCCTCTCCGACCGCCAGCGCCGTCAGGCGTACGACATGTTCGGGCACGCCGGGGTGGACGGTGCCAGCGGCGGTGGCTTCGACGGGCTTCGGCGGCGGGTTCGGCCCGTTCGGCGACATCTTCGATGCGTTCTTCGGCGGCGCGCCCGCCGGGACCCGCGGCCGGCGGCGGGTGCAGGCCGGATCGGACCTGCGCTACGACCTGACCATCGAGTTCGCGGAGGCGGTCTTCGGGGTCACCCGCGAGATCCACTTCCCAACGCTCGTGCGCTGCTCCGTCTGCGGCGGGAGCGGCGGTGAGCCGGACTCCGAGCCGGAGACCTGCCCGGAGTGCAACGGCAGCGGTGAGCGCCGGCGGGTGGCGCAGACGATCCTGGGGCAGATGGTGAACATCGTCGCCTGCCCCCGCTGCAATGGCGAGGGCAAGGTGATCGCGAACCCGTGTCAGCACTGCCGCGGCGATGGTCGGGTCCGCGAGGAGCGGACGCTGCAGGTCACGGTACCCGCGGGGATCGATGCGGGGCAACGCATCGCGATCGAGGGCCAGGGCGAGGCGGGACCGCGAGGCGGCCCGTCGGGCGACCTCTACGTCGTGGTGTCGGTGCGCGACCATCCGCAGCTGGCCCGGAACGGCACGGAGCTCTACGTCGAGCTGCCCGTCACGTTCACCCAGGCGGCACTGGGTGCGACGCTCACGGTTCCCACCGTGGAGGGCAGCGAGGAGCTAGCCATGCCGGCGGGCACCCAGAGCGGCCGCGAGATCCTCCTCAAGGGGAAGGGCGTGCCCCGGCTGCGAGGCGCCGGCCGCGGCGACCTGCACGCAATCATCACGGTCGTGGTGCCGGCCAAGCTGTCCAAGCGTGAGCGCGAGCTGATCCGGCAGCTGGACGAGGTGACCGGGCCCGCGGTGCTGCCGAAGGGAAGCCCCGGCATCGTGGACCGCCTGCGCACCCTCTTCGACTGAGTCTCCGATGCGCTGGCTGGAGCTCACCGTCGAGGCCGATGTCGAGGCCATCGAGGCGATCTCCGAGATCTTCGGCCGGCTCGGACGCGGCGCGGCGGTGCGCCCCACGCACCTGATTCGGGACCCGAACGACGAGCTTGCCGTCCGGGAGGACCCGGGCGCGCCGTACCTGATCACGGCGCACCTCCCCGACGATGCCGACGCGACCGCGGCGATCGACACCACCCAGCGCGCTCTCTGGCACCTCCAGGCGTTCGGGCTCCGTCCCGTGGGCGAGCTGCAGGTCACGCCGGTCGACGATGGCGACTGGCTCGAAGCGTGGAAGGCGGGGTACGCGCCGCAGCGGATCGGGCGGGTGGTGATTGTTCCCTCCTGGCTCACCGAGCCGCTCGCCGCCGGAGAGGTCGCCGTACGCCTCGACCCCGGGATGGCTTTCGGCACCGGCCTGCACCCGACGACCCGCGGTTGCCTGGTGCTCCTCCAGGAGATGGAGCCCTTGCCGCCGACCATGCTCGACGTCGGCTCCGGGTCCGGGATCCTGGGCCTCGCGGCGCTGCTCCTGGGCGTGGGCGCTGTCGCCGCACTCGACACCGATCCGCTGGCGGTTGAGGCCACCCGCGTGAACGCCGGGGCGAACGATCTGGGCGAGCGCATGACGGTCCGCCGCGGCACGCTTCCGCCGGAACCCTCCGGCGACCTCGGCCGGTTCCCGCTGATCACCGCCAACCTGGTGGCGGCCCTGCTCGTGGAGCTGGCGCCGGCGCTGGCCCGCCATCTCGAGCCCGGCGGGACCATCCTGGCCTCGGGAATCATCGCGCCGCGCGCGGAGGAGGTGGTTGCCGCGATGGCGAGCCAGGGGCTGGCCCCCGTTCGCCGCCTGGACGACGGTGAGTGGGTCTCACTGCGGGCGGTGAAGCGCGCATGACGGTCCACCGCTTCTTCGTCGACCCGGAGGCCATCGAGGACGATTCCTTCGCGGTTCCAGCGCAGATCGCCCACCAGGTCACGCGCGTCCTGCGCCTGCGCGACGGGGAGGAGATGGTGCTCCTCGACGGGCGCGGCTCCGCGGTTCGCTGCCGGCTCATCGCAGGGGGCACCCATCTCGAGGTCGTGGCCCGCGGCGCGGCGGGCGGTGAGCCGCGACATCGGCTGACGGTCTGCCAGGCGCTGATCAAGGGGGACGGGCTCGAGCGCGTCGTGCAGCAGGGGACCGAGCTGGGCGTCGCGGCATTCCGGCTCTTCGTCTCGCGCCGCTGCGTCGCGCGCGATGTGTCTCCCAGGCGGCTCGAGCGGTTGCGGGCGATTGCACGGGAGTCGGCCGAACAGTCGGAGCGGGGAGCGGTCCCGCCGGTGGAGGCGCCCGTGCCGCTCGAGACGGTGCTGTCGACCGGCGCGGTTCTTCTCTTCGAGCGCGCCGAGGCGGAGCAGCCGCGGCTCGGCGCCCTGGCGCCCCCCGCCGCGGTCCTGGTCGGTCCGGAGGGGGGCTTCGTTGCCGACGAGGTGCGGATGGCGGCCGCCGCGGGCGTCATCGTCGCGGGACTGGGGCCCCGGATCCTGCGCTCGGAATCCGTTGCCATCGCGGCCGCCGCGGCGATCTTGTCGCGGACCGGTGATTTCGCCTAGCCTGTGGCCATGGCCGAACCGCGCGATCCCGACTGCCTCTTCTGCCGCATCGTCGCCGGAGAGATCCCCTCCGAGCGGGTGTTCGAGGACGACACCGTGATCGTCATCCGCGACGTGGCGCCACGGGCGCCGACCCATCTGCTGGCCTTGCCTCGCCGCCACGTGGCGTCGCTGGACGACCTGACCGACAGCCCCACGGACACTGCGCTGCTGGCGGCCCTCTTCTCGGCACTGCGCGCGGCGGCGGAGGGAGCAGGGCTCGCCAAGGGATACCGGATCGTCTCGAACATCGGGCCCTTCGGGGGCCAGACGTGTGCCCCACCTGCACCTGCATCTGCTGGGTGGGCGGGCCATGACCTGGCCCCCGGGCTGAGGACGGCTCAGATGGCGCCGATGATGACGAGCGTCAGCCACATCGCATAGGCGAAGATCCCGACCCCCATGACCGCGATGAGCCAGCTCGCACGCGCCAGCGTGCGCGGATCGCGGAGGATGTCCACGAGGGTGGACCGAACGCCGAGCCCGGCATGGACCAGCACGCTCGCCAGGAGGCCGATCTCGGCGACGAGGGCCACCGGCTGGCGGAGGTAGGCAACGACGTCGTCATACGAGCGCAGGCCGCCGGCAACGAGGAAGTGCTGGGCGACGAGATGCACGCCCAGGAACGCAACGAGCAGGCCGCCCGCGATCGCCTGTACCAGCCACAGCCTGCCCGAGCGAGCGCGGGTTGCCGGCACCGTGGCCGGCCGGTCGAGGCGTCTCGGGGACGTAGCCCGGCCGTGCACCCTCGGGGCGGCCCAGGAAGCGGCGTGGGACCGACGAGCCGCTCATAGCAGGATCATCCACGCGGCGAGCAGGGCGAGCCCGGCACTCGCGGCGAGGACCACCGCGACCCAGGCGTTGGGATGGCGCGTGCCCCAGCCGGCCGTGAAGGCGGCCACCCGGACGCCGTTGAGCCCGTGGAAGACGACAGCCGCCACGAGGAGCGCGTCACCCACCAGGAACGGCTTGGAGCCGAAGAGGCCGAGGAGCGAGTTCCATCCATCCCGGCCCGCAGCCAGCTGGCTGAGAACGACCATGTGCGCCAGCAGGTAGAGCACCAGGATGTAGCCCGCGAACCGGTTCAGGGCGAAGGCCAGCCAGCCGGGGTCGCGGCGGCGTGGCTCGAGCCAGTACGCCAGCCGCCGCAGGAGCGCGGGGAGCGGGGAGACCGGGGAGTGTGGTCGTGGTCATCGGCTCATCAGCTCCTCAGCGCTCGTCGACGAAGGTCCATGATCCGCATTGCCGGGCCCACGTCCGACGGGCATACGGCAGAGCAGGCCCAGACGGATCGGCACTGCCAGACGCCATGGTCGGAGTCGACGAGGGCCAGGATGCGTGCCGGATCCGCGCCGCGCGGCTCCTCGAGCAGGCGGTCGGCGGCGGCCAGCACCGCCGGTCCCAGGTACTCCGGGTCGCCCGCGGCGACGGGGCAGGCGGAGACGCAGGCGAGGCACTCCAGGCAGTCCTCGAAGCGCTCCGCGGAGCCGACATCGGCGTCGATGGTTCCGGCATCAGCGGCGCGCACCTCGGGCTCCACGGTTCGGACATAGGGCAGGCCCAGGGCCGCCATGCGGTCGAGGTGCGCCTCCGGGTCGATGGCCAGGTCGGCGACGATCGGCACGTTGCGCAGCGGCTGCAGGGTGAGCGTGGCACGTCCGTTCCATACGTCGCCGACGCGCGTGATGCAGGGCAGGCGCTCCCGCCCGTCGACGCGGATGGTGCAGGTGCCGCAGGAGGCGTGATGGCAGGCGTGCCGGAAGACGAGCGTGTGATCCTGCTCCGCCCAGGCGCGCTCGACGAGGTCGAGGACCATGTCGCGCTCGGGGTCGGTGCGGACCGTGAATTCGTCGAATCCTGCCTCGGGTCGCTCGTCCGAGGCGCTGCGCCACACGCGGAGGGTGATCGGCTGCTCAGACATGCCGGTACTCCCGGTACGAAGCGAGCGGGACCTCGCGAGTCCGGCACGCGGCGTCGACGCCCAGCTTGGCGCAGACGACGTCCGCCGCCTTCTCGGCCATGGCGCGCGCGGTCGTTGTCTTCCCGCCACTGATGGTGACGAATCCCTCCACGCCATCGTCGGCATGATCGAAGCATTGGAATGTGCGCGACAGCTCCCGCCCGGCGTCGCCGGGGCGTCCGATCAGCGGGCGGGCGACGGCGAAGACGCCACGCTCGTCTGCCCGGTCGATGCGCGGGACCAGCTCGCGACCGCGGCGGAACATCAGCTCGACGTGCTCCTCGGGGATCTCGATGTGGTCCGGGTCCTCCACGCTCCACGACGAGGTGCCAATGACGACCGTCCGGCGCTGCGGCAGGACGATGTCCCCGTCCGATGGCGGCTCCAGCCGGTTGATCACGCGGTCGACGCTGCGGCCAGCGACAGCGACCATCACGCCCGCGGTCGGCGTGATGGGCACGTCCAGGCCCGCCATCCGGGCGAGCCGGTCCGCCCAGGGTCCGGCGGCGTTGACCACGACGTCGGCGTCGAACCGGCGGCGCTCGCCCGTGCAGCGGTCGCGAACGATCGCGCCCTCGACCGTTCGGCCGCGGATGATGAGCTCCTCGACCTCGTGGTACGGCTCGATGCGCGCACCGCTGCGAGCCGAAGTCGCGAGGAACGCGAGGCAGAGATGCAGTGGGTCGAAGACGCCGTCCGGTACCTCGACCGCGCACAGCAGGTCCGGGTTGAGTGCGGGCTCGAGCTCGAGCGTCTCCGCCGCGGTGAGCTCGCGGACGGGGATTCCCGCCGTGCGGCACGACTCGAGAAACCGCTCGCGGTACTCGAGAGCGGCCTCGTCGAGCGCGACGAACAGACCGCCATTGAGCTCGAGGATTTCGGGCACGATCTGGGCGAGGATGTCCCGCTCCACGATGCATTCGGCAGCCGCCTCGGGGTCCTTCACGGCGTACCTGGCGCCTGAATGCAGGAGGCCGTGGTTGCGGCCCGTTGTCCCGGAGGCGATCTCGCCACGCTCGACCACGGTCACCGCGAAGCCGCGCAGGGTGAGGTCGTGCGCGGTCGCTGCTCCCGTGGAGCCAGCCCCGACCACGAGGGCGGAGGGCCTTGGCGACAGCAGTGGACCACGTGTAGCCATGCATGCAGCGTGCGCCAGGTCCCGCGTTGCCGCGAGGTCCAAACGATGGCCCGCGACGGGCCGAAGGTCCCGCGTTTGGAGCGTATCCTCGGCGCATGCAGTCACGCCCAACGTCCCGGCAGCTTGGGCGCACCGGCCTGACCGTGAGCGCCATGGGCGTGGGGCTCGCCGCGCTCGGCCGGCCCGGGTACATCAACCTTGGGCACGACCGGGACTTTCCGCAGGGTCGCAGTATCGACGCCATGCGGGAAGCCACCTTCGGCGTGCTCGACGCCGCGCGTACGGCCGGGATCTCCTACATCGATGCCGCCCGGAGCTACGGGCGGGCAGAGGAGTTCCTCGCGGCGTGGTTGGAAGCTCGCGAGATTCGGCCGGACGACCTCGTCATCGGCAGCAAGTGGGGCTACACCTACGTGGCCGGACTGGCAGACGACCGCGACCGTCCACGAGGTGAAGGACCACTCCCTCGCGACGCTCGAGCGGCACGTGGGGGAGAGCGCGGAGCTGCTGGGCCGGCACCTGGACCTGCTCCAGGTCCACAGCGCGACCCTCGACTCCGGCGTCCTGGAGTCCATGGAGGTCCTCGACGCCCTGGTCCGACTGCGTCGCGACGGGGTGGTACGGGCCATTGGCCTGACCCTGAGCGGCCCTGGCGCAGGCGCGGACCCTGCGCATGGCGTCGACGCTCGAGCGAGGAGATGAGCGTGTCTTCGACACGGTCCAGGCCACCTTCAACGTTCTCGAACCGTCCGCGGGCGAGGCCCTGGCCGAAGCCCATGCGCTGGGCATGGGCGTCCTGGTGAAGGAGGCACTGGCCAACGGCCGCCTGGTGCTGGGTGACGCGGCCGAGCGCATCCGCCCGGTCGCGGATCGGCTTGAGGTGGGGGTGGACGCCCTCGCCCTGCGATTCGTGCTCGATCAGCCATGGGCCGATGTGACGCTGCTCGGTCCCGCCAGCGTGGCCCAGCTGCAATCGAACGTGCTGGCATCCGATCTGCGCCTCGATTCGGGGGCGCGACGCGCGCTCGACGACCTCCGCGAAGACCCGGCGATCTACTGGGGCGAGCGCGCCGCCCTTCCGTGGCACTAGCCAACCGGCCCCGCGGGAGTCACAATTCAAGGGCGATCAGGCCCCCACAGTGGGCCGAAGGAGGAACCCCCAATGACTGAGCAGAAACCCGAACAACTCCACGGCTTCGCGGAAGGCGAGGCAGCCGAGGTGGAGTCCGCAGAGGATCAGCATCGCGGCGATTTCGCGGAAGGGCAGGAGCACGAGGAGCACGAGTCGCCCGAGGTCCACGAGGGTGATTTCGCGGAGGGCCAGGAAGCGGCCGACCACGGGCATACGAGCCACCTCCACGGAGACTTCGCGCAGGGCGAGGAAAAGCTGCCTCGCTAGCGGACTCAACCGTGCTCGTGGCGTCTCGAGCTCGCCCGGCGCTGGCTGGAGCTGAGCGTCGAGCGTATCGAGCAGGACGCCGTTCGGCTCACGGAGCTCGACGCGGCGATCGGTGACGGCGACCACGGCATCAACCTGCAGCGCGGATTCACAGCGATCGGAGAGCGGCTCGGGACCAACGAGGCTTCCGGGTCGCTCGCCATGTCCGGCGGAGAGCTGTTCGCGCTCGCAGGGAGGACCCTGGTCTCAACGGTGGGCGGTGCTGCGGGTCCGCTGTATGGCACCTTCTTCCTTCAGCTCGCGGAGGAGCTCGACGGGAACGACGCCGTGCGTCCGGAGCCGTTCGGTCGTGCGTTGGAGGCTTCCGTCCTGGCGGTTGGCCGGCGGGGCCGCTCCACGACCGGCGAGAAGACCATGCTCGATGCGCTGGTCCCCGGCGTCCGGGCCTGGCGTGCGACCGGTGACGGATCACTCCTCGCCTGCGCGATCGCCGCGGCGCAAGCCGCGGACGCCGGGCGGGCAGCCACCGCGTCGCTGGTGGCGACCAAGGGCCGTGCGAGCTACCTGGGTGAGCGCTCCCGCGGCCACGTCGATCCCGGGGCCGCCTCCTCCACGCTGCTGCTCGAGGCGCTCGCCGATGCGATCGCTCAGCTTGGCGACGGTGAGGGCAGCAGCCGGTAGCCGAGACCGTACTCGGCGGCGATGTACTCCTCACCGGGCAGTGCCTCGGCGAGCTTGCGGCGCAGGCCGTGGATCGCGGTGCGCAGCAGCTGCACCTCCGAGCGATATTCGTCTCCCCACGCAGCACGCAGCAGCTGGTCGTGCCGCACGAGATGCCCCGGGCGTTCCACGAGGCTCGTGAGAAGGACGAACTCGGTGGGCGTCAGCGCCAGCTCCGTTCCGGCCAGCCAGGCGCGGTGCGCATCCCGATCGATCGTGAGCTCGCGGTAGCGAAGCGGGCCAGGTCCGGGCTGGTGCGCCGCATGCGTCCGGCGCAGGGCCGCGTCGATTCGGGCCATGAGCTCGCGGAAGCTGAAGGGCTTGACGATGTAGTCGTCGGCTCCGATCTCCAGCCCCCGCACACGGTCGCTCTCGCCCCCTCGCGCGGAGACGATCAGGATCGGCACGTCGCTGAGCTCGCGGATCCGTTCGCAGAGCGTCCAGCCGTCGATCCCCGGCAGGCCCACGTCCAGCGTCACGAGATCGGGCCGTTGGTCCCAGAGGAGCCGCATCGCCTCCGAACCGGAGGTGGCGACCGTCGTCTCGCGGCCGGAGCGCCGCACCCAGAGCTCGACGAGCGCAGCGAACTCAGGCTCGTCCTCGACGATGAGCACGCGCTCGGTCACGCGTCGCTTCCCGGCATCGCGCTGTGCTGGACGGGCAGACGCATGACGACCGTGGTGCCCCGCCCACGCATCGGCTCGAGATACAGCTGGCCCCCGTGCGCCTCCACGATCCGGCGGCTGATGCTCAGGCCCAGCCCGTACCCGGTGAGCGTGGATTCGCGAACGTTGCGGCCCCGGTGGAACTGCTCAAAGACGAGGTCCCGCTCGTCCGCGGGCACGCCCACGCCATCGTCCTCCACGGCGATCAGCACGGCGCCATCTGCCACGGACCCGTGTACGCGGATGGGACCTCCCGGGCGGCCGTACTTGCTGGCGTTGCCGAGCAGGTTGTCGAGGACCTGGCGGATTCTCACCGCGTCAACGTCGAGGATCGGCATCGGCTCATCGAGGACAAGCTCCGCGACGATCATGGGCATCTGGAGGCGGAACTCCTCGAACGCGCTCCGCACGAGGTCGCCGAGCGGGGTCGGCGAACGCTCCAGGATCAGTTGGCCAATGGCGAGCTGGGTCACGTCGAGCGTCTGGCGGACCAGGTCGGAGAGGCGTTCGGTCGTGTGGTCGATCCGCTGAAGGTAGCTGCGCACCGTCGCCGGGTCCGGGTCGAGCTCGAGCAGGGTGTCGACATAGCCCTTGATCAGGGCCAGCGGAGTGCGCAGCTCGTGGCTGACCGTGGCGATGAACCCGCGGCGCAGCTCCTGGAGGTGCGCCATCTGGGTCGTGTCGCGAAAGATCGCGACGGCCATTGCCGCACCGCCGGTCGACCGCGAGGCAAGCGCATAGCTGCCGACCACGTGCACGGGCTCCGGCACCCCGGCACCCAGGGTTCGTTCGTGGCCCCCGATCTGCTCGCCCGTCGCGATGACGTGAGCGAAGGGGCAGCCGTCGCGGCACGCATCGGCGACCTGGCCGGTGTGGCAGGCGAACAGCTCCTCGCAGGAATGGCCGGTGGCGCTCGACGGTTCCATCCCCAGCAGCGACCCCGCCGCGCCGTTGACCCGGACCACCCGGCGCTGGTCGTCGACGAGCACGATGGCGTCGCTCGCGCCTTCGAAGATGGCCCGCAGCTCCGCACGCTCGAGGTCGAGCGCCTCGCGCAGCTGCGCCCCGCGCAGCGCGACGGCCAGCTCATGCCGCACGTGATCGAGGAAGCGCACCCCATCGACGTCGAGCGGCTCGCCGCCCGAACGCGACAGCGCAACCACGCCCACGCGGCGGGATCCGTCGTCGAGCACGACCCGAACCGTGGCTGCGTCGTCCTCGCCCTCGAGGGTCGGGACCCCAACACCGCGCTCGGCTGCGAAGACGGGGCGCTCGGATCGGGGATCGTGGATCCACAGGGCGCCGCCATCGGCTCCGGACAGGTGCATAAGCTCGTCGAGTACCGCCCCGGCGAGGGCGGCTGGCGCCTCGTGGGACGCCAGGATCTGGCTCAGCTGGTAATGCGCGAAGACGGTGTCGGCCGCGAGCTGAGCCTCGCGGAAGGTCCGTTCGTTGTCGGCGAGGAGCCGCTCGACCTCCGTCGCCCGCGTGGTGTCCTCAGTCGACACCGGGGTCCTTCGTCGCCAGGGCACGGAGGAGAAGCAGGCACGAAGCCGCTCCGGCATCCCGATGGCCGCGCGACCGTTCCCCGAGCCGCATCGCGAGGCCGCGCCGCGCGACCATGGCCGTCGTGCTCCGCATGCCGCGCGCACCGGCCAGCACCATCTCGCGCATAGCCGTCCGCTCGTCGGCGCCGCGTGCTACCGCCGCACGCAGCGCGTCGGCGGCCGGCGCCAGGGTGTCGTAGATCGTCTTGTCGCCGACGTTGCAGTGCCCGCGTCGCGCCAGTCCCGCGGCGGCCGCGTCGAGCAGGATCGAGAGGGCGCCGAGACGGTCCGCGCCGTCCGTACGCCTGACGGCGAACCCGGCCTCCATCAGAGCGGAGCCGTAGAGGGGTCCCGAGGCCCCACCCACGCTCGCGACCACGGTGGCGCCAACCGATCGCAGGAGCGCGGACAGGTCGCCGCGGACCTGGGCGCCGTCGGCCGCGAGCATTGCCTCGACGGCCGCAAAGCCTGCAAGCAGGTTGTCGCCATGGTCCCCGTCCCCGAGGGCCGCGTCGAGGCGCGTGAGCGCATCGGCGTGACGCGTGATGACCGCGCCGCATCGCCGCAGGTAGGCGCGCGCGGCAGCCACGTCAACCGCCTGACGTTCGACCCAGGCTGTGCTCGAGGCTCCCGCGGCCAGGATGCTCTTTCCCATTCAGTGGACGAGGATACTCACCTCGTGCGACGCCGAGACAAGGGTCCGCGCGTCCCGAAATAGCGATCCAGTGCGCATGGATCGCTGACGGAATCCTCACGATTCGACCCTAGCATCGGTCTCGTGGTCAGCCTCGTGCTGGTGTCGCACAGCGCTCCGCTGCTCGACGCCCTGCTGCAGATGATCGAGGACAGCATCGGACACCGACCGGTGGTCGAGCTGGCTGGAGGCACCGATGACGGACGTTTCGGTACCAGCCTGCGGCGCGTCGGCGCCGCGCTCGACTCGGCCCTTGGGCCGGACGGAACGCTCGTTCTCTACGACTCAGGCAGCGCCTGGCTGACGATCAGCTTCGCCATTGACGCGCTCCCATCGACCACGCGACAGCGCGTGGTCGTCAGTGACGCGCCCCTGGTCGAAGGGGCAATGGTTGCCGCCGCGCGAGCCGGGCAGGGTGCCCCGCTCGCCGAGGTGGTTGATGCTGTGGCGCACGCGTTGGTCACCGAGAAGCGACCCGGGAACGGGGACCTCTCCCCGGCTCTGTCCTTGCGGTGACAGCAGGAAGGAGGATTGCCGCAGAGGAGCGCGTGCAGAACGGAGGGCACTGTCGCCCTGATTCATCGGAAGGCGTCATGACAATTTCGAACGCACAGTCAGCCTCGCATTGAGGGAGAAGGAGCATGACAACAGAAAAGTTCATCGCTGAGCTTCTTGGCACGGGGACGCTGATCCTCCTCGGCGACGGTGTCGTCGCGGCGGTCTTGCTTGCCAAGTCGAAGGCACAGAACTCGGGCTGGATCGTGATCACCATGGGATGGGGATTCGCGGTCTTCGCCGGCATCGCCGTCGCCGGCCTGACGAGCGGCGCCCATATCAACCCGGCGGTGACGCTCGCCGTCTGGCTCGACAGCATGGCGAACAACGGCACCTTCGGTGCAGATCAGCTGCTGCTCTACTGGGTTGCCCAGATGATCGGCGCGATGATCGGTGCCTTCATCGTCTTCCTGCACTACTACCCGCACTGGCAGGAGACGGACGACCCCGGGCTCAAGCTGGCCGTGTTCTCCACGGGTCCGGCCATCCGGAACACCGGATGGAACTTCCTCTCTGAGGTCGTTGGCACCTTCATGCTGGTCTTCGTCGGCTTCAGCCTGGCGAAGGGCACCACGCCTGCCATCGGCGGCGCGCTCTCCTGGGGCCTGCTGGTCCTGGTGATCGGCCTCGCCCTCGGCGGCACGACCGGATATGCGATCAACCCGGCCCGTGACCTGGGGCCGCGCATCATGCACGCCATCCTGCCCATCCCCGGCAAGGGAGACAGCGACTGGGGTTATTCCTGGATCCCGGTTATCGGTCCTCTGGTCGGCGGAGCCCTGGGTTGGGTCGTGTTCAACTACCTCGGCACGCATTTCATGCTCATGGGGCTCTAGACCGCACCGGAACCGATGGCGCTCACGAGCGGTTGGCCGCGGCGCGACGAATCCCGTCGTGGCGGCCAGCCGCCCGGAAGCGCGCTCGGGTCGTCCACCGGTCTATGCCTACCAGCAGGGGAGCAGCCATGAAGAAACTCATCAACAAGCCCGACGACCTCGTCGACGAAGAACTCGCGGGGATGGCGTTGGCGCATGCCGACCTTATCCGGGTGATCGAGCCCAACGTGGTGGTCCGCAAGGACGCGCCGCGCCAGGGCAAGGTCGGCGTGATTTCCGGAGGCGGATCAGGGCACGAGCCGATGCACGGCGGCTTCGTCGGCATGGGCATGCTCGACGCCGCCTGCCCCGGCGCCGTCTTCACGTCGCCGGTCCCTGACCAGATGCTGGCCGCCACCAAGGCGGTCGACGGTGGCAAGGGCGTCCTGCACATCGTGAAGAACTACACCGGCGACATCATGAACTTCGAGCTTGCTGCCGAGCTGGCACAGGCCGAGGGGATCGAGGTGACGAGCGTCGTCATCGCGGACGATGTCGCCGTCAAGGACTCGCTCTACACCGCGGGACGTCGCGGCGTGGGCGGAACGGTCCTCGCCGAGAAGATCGTTGGTGCGGCGGCCGAGGCGGGGCAGGATCTCGCGGCGGTCACCGCGCTCTGCGAGCGCGTACAGGCCAACGTGCGGTCCATGGGAATGGCCCTCACCAGCTGCACCGTACCGGCGGCGGGGAAGCCGACCTTCGAGATCGGCGACGACGAGATGGAGATCGGGATCGGCATTCACGGCGAGCCCGGACGCGAGCGCAAGAAGATTGCGACCGCGGACGAGATCACCGAGATGCTGGCCAACCCGATCCTCGACGACCTGCCGTTCAAGTCCGGCGACAAGGTGCTCGCCTTCGTCAACGGCATGGGCGGAACGCCGCTCATCGAGCTGTACGTCGTGTACAACAAGCTCGCGGCGATGTGCCGCGATCGCGGCCTCTCGATCGAACGCAACCTGGTCGGGAACTACATCACGTCACTCGAGATGGCAGGGTGCTCGATCACGCTGCTCAAGCTCGACGACGAGATGACCCGCTTCTGGGATGCGCCGGTTCACACCGCGGCTCTCAGGTGGGGAGTGTGACGGACCAATGATCGAGATTGGGTCGGACGACCTCCTTCGGTTCCTGGAGCTCTTCGCCCAGCGCATCGCTGAGCGAAAGGTTGAGCTGACCGATCTCGACTCGCAGATCGGGGATGCCGATCACGGGATCAACATGGACCGTGGCTTCACCGCGGTCATGGCAAAGCTCCCCGACCTGCGCGGGAGCGACCTGGGGACGATCGCCAAGACGGTCGGGATGACGCTCATCTCGACCGTCGGCGGCGCCTCCGGGCCGCTCTACGGCACCTTCTTCCTTCGTCTCAGCACGGCCCTCGGCGAACGTCAATCGGTCACTCCGGCCGAGTTCGTCGCGGCGGTTCGCGCCGGCCTGGAGGGCGTCAAGCAGCGGGGGAAGGCGGAGCTCGACGACAAGACCATGGTCGATGCCATGACACCTGCCGTCGAGGCGCTCGAGGCGGCCGCTGACGGCGACGACCTGAACACGACCCTGGGGGCCGCCGCCGAGGCGGCCGCTGCGGGGCGTGACCGGGTTACGCCGCTCGTGGCACGCAAGGGCAGAGCCAGCTATCTGGGGGAGCGCTCGGCGAACCACCAGGACCCGGGTGCAACCTCCACAACCATCCTCTTCGAGGCGCTCCGCGACGCCGTCGCGCCCGTGGCGTAGCGGGCCGAGCAGCCGCGTCCGCCCCGATCGTCCGAAGAACAGAGTAGGAGAGCACATGGCGAACTACGTAGGAGCCCTGGACCAGGGCACGACCTCCACCCGCTTCATGATCTTCGATCATGCTGGGCAGGTGAAGGGCATCGACCAGAAGGAGCACGAGCAGATCTTCCCGAAGCCCGGGTGGGTCGAGCACGACGCGATGGAGATCTGGCAGCGGAGCCAGGCGGTCATCGAGGGCGCGCTCAAGAAGGCCGGCATCCAGGCCAGCGACCTCGCGGCGATTGGCATCACCAACCAGCGCGAGACGACCGTGGTCTGGGAGAAGGCGACCGGCAAGCCGGTCCACAACGCCATCGTCTGGCAGGACACCCGCACCGACCAGATCTGCAACGCGCTGTCGGCTGACGGCGGCCAGGATCGCTTCCGGGCCAAGACCGGCCTGCCGATCGCAACGTACTTCTCCGGCCCCAAGATCAAGTGGATCCTCGACAACGTCGAGGGCGCCCGCGCCAAGGCGGAGAAGGGTGAGGTGCTCTTCGGGAACATCGACACCTGGTGCATCTGGAACCTCACCGGAGGCCCCAACGGCGGCAAGCACGTGACGGACGTGACCAACGCCAGCCGGACCATGATGATGGACCTCGAGACCCTTGCCTGGGACGACGAGATCCTCGGGATCCTGGGCGTTCCGAAGGCGATGCTTCCACAGATCAAGGCCTCCAGCGAGGAGTACGGCAAGGCGACCGGTGTCGTGGCCGGCATCCCGGTGGCAGGCGACCTCGGCGACCAGCAGGCGGCCCTCTTCGGCCAGACCTGCTTCGCACGTCGGCGAGGCCAAGAACACCTACGGCACCGGCAACTTCCTGGTCCTCAACACGGGGAACAAGCCGGTTCCGTCGAAGTCCGGGCTGATCACCGGTCTTGGCTACAAGATCGGCAGCCAGCCCGCGGTCTACATGCTCGAGGGTTCGATCGCCATCACCGGCGCGCTCGTGCAGTGGCTGCGGGACAACCTGGGCATGATCCAGTCCTCGGCCGAGGTCGAGGCGCTGGCGGGCACGGTGGAGGACAACGGGGGCGTCTACTTCGTCCCGGCCTTCTCCGGCCTCTTCGCTCCGTACTGGAAGAGCGACGCGCGTGGCGTGATCGCCGGCCTGACCCGGTACGTCAATAAGGGTCACATCGCGCGTGCGGTGCTCGAGGCAACGGCATGGCAGACCAAGGAAGTGGTCGACGCCATGAACAAGGACTCGGGCGTTGCGCTGACATCGCTGAAGGTCGACGGGGGCATGGTCTACAACGAGCTGCTCATGCAGTTCCAGGCCGATGTCCTCGACGTCCCGGTCATCCGGCCGACCGTCGCTGAGACGACCGCGCTGGGTGCCGCCTATGCGGCCGGCCTTGCCGTTGGCTTCTGGAAGGAGGTCGAGGACCTCCGCGCCAACTGGGGCAAGGACAAGGAGTGGGATCCGAAGATGGATGCCACCGAGCGGGCCAAGGAGTACGCGCTCTGGAAGAAGGCCGTCACGCGGACCTTCGACTGGGTGGAGTGACGATCGCCGCCTTCTGAGGTGGTCCGATCGGAGGATCATGGGCGGCGCGGCTCATGCGTGAGCCGCGCCGCCTCTCGTTTGGAGGAGTTCGCCCCATGGCCGTTGGGATCGTCGTCGTCTCGCACTCAGCGCCCCTCGCCGATGCGCTGGTCGCGTTGGTCAACGTCCTGGGCAACATTGCGCCCGACGGCCCGCGGCTGATCGCCGCCGGCGGTCTGGACGCGGACACGGTCGGGACCGACGCCACACGGATCGCCGCCGCGATCGAAGGGGCCGACCGCGGGGACGGCGTGGTGCTGGTCGCGGACCTCGGTTCTGCCGTACTCTCAGCCCGGACCGCGATCGAGGAGCTGCTCGCACCGGCGCTGGCGGCGCGCGTGCGCATCAGCAGGGGGCCGCTCGTCGAGGGCGCGTTCGTCGCGGCCGTGCAGGCGTCGGTGGGCGACACGCTCGAGGCGGTGGTGACGGCGGCCGACTCGGCGGCAGAGATGAACAAGCTGGAGGGCTGAGCATTGGGCACGGTCGCACTGGCGGTGGTGATTGGCTACCTGCTCGGGGCGATCCCGTTCGGGTTGCTGATGGGCCGGATGACGCGGGGAATCGACATCCGCGCCTACGGATCACACCGTACCGGTGCCACGAACGCGCTGCGCACGCTTGGCGCTGGCCCTGCGGCGCTCGTTTTCGTTCTCGACATCGGGAAGGGGGTGGCCGCCGTCCTCATCGCGCGCTTCCTGCTCCCCGCCGACTCCGCCTCGGTGACCGAGTGGGCCGCGGCTGCCGCCGGATTCGCGGCCATCGTGGGGCACAACTGGTCCATCTTCATCCGCTTCACCGGCGGCCGCGGCGTGTCGACGTCGACCGGTGCCCTGGGGGCCATGGCGCCCTGGGCACTGCTGGTGATGGCGCCCGTGGTCGTCTTCATCATCTGGCGCTGGCGATACGTCTCGCTGGGATCTGTCTCCGGGGCCGTGCTCGCGCCGGTCCTGGTTGGGATCCTGGCCCTGGTGAACGTCTCCACCGCTGCAGGCGTTCGCCTATGCCCTCGCAGCGGGGACGCTGGTGACGGTCGCCCACAGCGACAACATCGGCAGGCTGCGCGCGGGAACCGAGCGCAAGATCGGCCAGAAGGAGCAGGTGGTGACCCATGGCTGACGCCGCGCCGGCTCGCCTCACCTCGCCCGCCAATCTGCTCGGCCTGCTGCGCATCGGCCTGACGCCGGTCGTCATCGCCCTGCTCGTTCTGCCGTTTCCCGGCGCCGGGGTCATTGCGTTCGTGGTGTTCTGCGTGGCCGCCGTCACGGACTTCCTCGACGGCAGGGTCGCGCGCGCACGAGGAGAAGTGAGCGCGTTCGGCGTGTTCATGGACCTCACCGCCGACAAGGTGCTCGTGGCGGGAGTCCTGATCGCCATGGTGCAGGTCTCGCTCCTCCCTGCCTGGATGGTGGCCATCATCCTGATCCGCGAGTTCGTGATCTCCGGGGTCCGCCAGCTGGCGGCGGCCGGCAGCGTCGTGATCTCGGCACGCGCGCTGGGCAAGAGCAAGACCCTCACGACCCTGGCCGCCATGGCCATCCTGCTGCTCGCCTTCGATGCGGCGCAGGGCGGCCCGCTCTCCGGCCTCGGCTTGGGCGATACGCTCCAGGCCGTCGGCTTCTGGCTGATGGTGGTGGCCACCGTCCTCACGGTCCTCTCCGGCTATGACTACGTCGCCGGGGCCTGGGAGATGCTGATCGGTCGACGCCGTGACTGACGTCGACGTCGTCGTCGTGGGCGGAGGCGCGACGGGATCCGGCGTGCTGCGCGACCTTTCGATGCGCGGGATCCGCGCGCTCCTGGTGGAACGCGGAGACTTCGGCACCGGCACCAGCGGCCGGTATCACGGGCTGCTGCACTCCGGTGCCCGATACGTCGTGCGTGATCCGGGCTCCGCACGCGACTGCGCCCGGGAGAACGCCACCCTGCGGCGCATCGCGCCGGGCTGCATCGACATGACCGGCGGCTACTTCGTGGCGACACCGGACGATCCCGACGACTATCTCGCCGGATTCGCGGCGGCCTGCGCCTCGGCCGGGGTCCCCATCGACCGGGTGCCGCTCCACGTGCTCTTTGCCGATGAGCCGCTCCTGAATCCGCGCGATCACTGTCGCGTACGCGGTCCAGGACGCTGCGCTGGAGCCCTGGGAGCTGATAGACGCCAACATCGCATCGGCCCGGGAGCATGGCGGTGACGCCTGGCGCTACCAGGCGCTGGTGGCGGTCGATAAGGGCACCGGAGGCAACGTCCAGGGCGTGGTGCTCGAGGACCGGCGCACCGGAGACCGGCGACGGGTGAGCTGCCGCGTGCTGATCAATGCGGCGGGTGCGTGGGCTGGCCAGATCGCCGAGCTGGCGGGCGGCGTCCTGCACATGAGCCCCGGCAAGGGCTCCATGCTGATCATGAACCGTCGCATCACCCGCGCGGTCATCAACAGACTCGCACCCCCCGGAGACGGCGACATCCTGGTCCCCGTCCACACCGTCAGCATCCTGGGCACCACCGATATCACGGTGCCCGATCCCGACGACGTCGCCGTCACCGCGGATGAGGTCGATGCCCTCCTTGCCTATGGCGACCACCTCATCCCGGGCCTCTCCTCCGCGCGGGTCCTGCGCTCGTATGCCGGATGCCGGCCCCTGTACGACGCAACGGAGCTGGGCGGGACGGTCGAGGAGCAGCACCACGCCGACTCACGCGAGATCAGCCGCGCACACCACGTCATCGACCACGGCGCAAAGGACGGCGTCGGGGGCTTCTGGAGCATCGTGGGTGGAAAGCTGACCACCTTCCGGCTCATGGCCCAGGAGACCACCGACCGCGTGGCCGCATCACTGGGGGTGACCGTGGCCTGCCGGACCGCGGTCGAGCCGCTTCCCGCGCCGGCGGGCGGCCCCTCGTACTGGCAGGGTTCACGCCTGGCCGCCGTGGAGGCCGATGGCGGCGGTGACGCGGAGCTCGTCTGCGAGTGCGAGATCGTGACGAACGCGGCGCTGCGCCACGCGCTGGACGAGCGCGCAGACTCGTCGCTCGACGACCTGCGACGCACGACGCGGCTCGGGATGGGCCCGTGCCAGGGAGCCTTCTGCACCTGCCGGGCGGCGGCCGTCCTCGCCGAGCGGTACGACGCCGGGACGCTCCCGGCCTCCGCGCCGGAACCCAACGACTCGCTGCGCGGCTTCCTGCGGGAGCGGCTGCGCGGCGCCGCGCCCATCGCCTGGGGCGACCAGCTCATGGAGCTGTGGCTGGAAGCGGGCATCTACCGCGGGACGATGGCCATCGATTCGCTGCCGCCCGAGAAGGGAGCGCCGCATGCCTAGCGCTGACGTCGTCGTCATCGGGGCCGGGCTCTCGGGGCTCACCGCGGCGATCGAGCTGGCCGAGCGCGGAGCGCGGGTCCACCTGGCCGCCAAGGGGATGGCCGCGACGCACTGGGCTCACGGCGGGCTGGACGTGGCCGCGCCGGCCGGCGTCAGCACATCGAGCGAAGGTGTGGAGGTCCTCCGCGCCGTGCCGAATCATCCGTACGCGACGCTGCACCTCGACGTTGCGCCGGCCGTCTCGGCGCATCTCGCCAGGGTTGCGGCGCTGGGTCTCCCGTATCGCGGCGACCTCGCCGATCAACTGCGCCCCTTCCCGACCCCGGTGGGCGGGCTGCGCCGCGCAGCCATCCTGCCGGCTGGACAGGCCGCGGCGCTCGACACCTGGAAGCGCGACGAGGGCCTCTTCCTGCTCGGCATCGAGCGGTTCCGCGACGCGTGGCCCGGCTTCGCGGCACGAAACCTGGCCGGCCAGGCATGGCGGCGCGGTCCGAAGCGGATCGAGGGCGCGACGGCGACCCTTCCCGGTCTCGCCAAGCTCCACAACCTGAACGCGCTCACCCTGGCCCGTCGCTTCGACGCGGAGCCGTGGCGCTCCAGCGCGCTGGATGCCCTGCGCGCGGCGCTGCCGTCGAGCGGCAGGTGGAGAATCGGGCTGCCGGCGATCCTGGGGATGGACCGCCACGCAGACGTGCTTGCCGAGGCAACCGAGCGCCTCGGGTATCCGGTCTTCGAGATCCCAACCCTCCCGCCATCGGTCCCCGGGCTGCGCCTCTTCGAGGCTCTGCGGCGGCGGGCGCTGGAGCTGGGGGTCGGCATCCAGATCGGATTCCCCGTCGAGCGTCTCGTGCGCGCAGGCGAGCGGGTGACCGCGGTGGAGGTCCATGCCGCCGCCCGACCAATGAGGATCCGGACCGAGGCGGTGGTGCTGGCCACGGGCGGGATCGCCGGTGGTGGCCTGCGCGGCGAGCGGGACGGGACGCTGCGGGACGTGGTCGCCGGCCTTCCCGTTTCGGCTCCGGATCGCGGCGCCTGGCTGAGCGGCGACCTCTACGGCGGGGAGGGCGTGCCGCTTGAGTCGGCAGGGATCCGGGTCGACGATGCCCTGCGCCCCGTTCGCCCGGACGGAGAGGTCGCGCTCCTGAACCTGCACGTGGTGGGCAGTGCCCTCGCCGGCATGCAGTACCTGTCGGAGCGATGCGGAGACGGGGTGGCGATCACGAGCGCATGGCGCGCGGCCCGGTCGCTGGCCGGCGCCGGGCAGGCAGAGACGGCGGTGGTCTCGTGAGCTTCGTCGACGCGGGTGACTACGGCTATCCGCCGTTCTCGACCGATCACTGCATCAAGTGCAACGCCTGTACCACGGTCTGCCCGGTCGCCCGCGTGACGGACCTCTTCCCCGGGCCAAAGTACGTTGGTCCGCAGGCGCAGCGCTTCCGCGACCGGCGGGTGGCCGACGAGACGGTTGACTGGTGCAGTGGCTGCGGCTACTGCACCCGCGCCTGCCCGGCGGGAGTCCTCATCGCGGAGACGAACAGCCGTGCGAGGGCGCACATCGTGGCCGAGCGGGGATCGAGCCTGCGCAACCGGCTCATCAGCGACACGGACCTCCTCATCCGCTTCGGCGTCCCGCTGGCCCCGCTCGTCAACATCGGGATCCGCAACCGCCTGGCGCGCTGGATCGGCGAGATGGTGGGTGGCATCCATCGCAGGGCCGCGGTGCACCCGTTCGCCCGTCGCACGTTCCGTTCCTGGCTTCGGCATCGGCCCGCCGTGGTCGATGGCGGACCGGAGAAGACGGTCGTCTACTTCCACGGGTGCGCGGTCAACGGCTTCGAGCCGGGGCTGGGGCGCGACGCGATCGAGGTCCTCGAGCGCAATGGCTTCACCGTCATCGTCCCCGAGCAGGGTTGTTGTGGCTTGCCCATGATCAGCAACGGCCTCTACCCCGAGGCCAGGAAGAAGGCCGCGCGCAACATCGCGAGCCTTGCGGACTACGCGAAACGCGGCTACCGGATCGTCTCGACCTCCACGTCGTGCGGCAACACGCTCAAATCCGAGTGGCACGAGATGCTGGACCTTCACGATGCCGATGCCCAGGCCGTGTCACACGCCACCTGGGACATCTGCGAGCTGCTCGCCGAGCTGCACGACGAAGGGAAGCTCGACACCCGCCTGGCGCCGATGGAGCGCGAGCTCCCGTATCACCCGCCCTGCCAGCTGCGGTCACACGGGATCGGCACGCCGGCTATGACCCTCTTCGGGCTGATTCCCGGGCTTCGCGCGGTCGATTCCAACCACGACTGCTGCGGGGCGGCGGGCACGTACGGGCTCAAGAAGGAGCGCTGGCAGGTGGCCCAGGACGTCGGTCGCGGGCTCTTCGAGAAGGTGGCGGCATCCGGCGCTCCGGATGCGGCATGCGACTCGGAGACCTGCCGCTGGCAGATCACCGCGGCGACCGGCAAGCCCGTGCGCCACCCGATCGAGTACCTGGCCGAGTCGTACCGGGCCTGGGACGCCGCGCATCCCGACGGCCCCGGTGCGACTGGCTGAGGGCTGTCGTCACGTGGGTTGACCTCGCGCCTCGAGGTATTCCTGGCCGAGCCACGGGCATCGCGCTCGGCACCCACGGCACCGGCCGAGCGCGTGGGTCCCGCGACGTCCTGACATCCGCGCTCCTCGATTGACCCTCCTCCGGGTCGCTGGTAAGGTTCATCGGCTTGCGTGCATCTCGCACACGGGCGCACCGGGGTGCGCGCCGCGAGGCGCACGACTATCGAAGGCAGAGAGGAGGCGAGACGTTTGGCAGAGGTCCGCGTGGGCGAGAACGAGACGTTCGAGAGCGCGCTGCGTCGTTTCAACAAGAAGATCCAGCAGTCGGGAATCCTGGCTGAGGCACGGCGCCGCGAGCACTACGAGAAGCCCAGCGTGAAGCGAAAGCGCAAGGAAGCCAAGAAGCGCAAGGTTTCCCGCCCGTAGCGCCAGACGCACGCCCCAACCGGCGGAGGCGGCCATCAGACCGATGGCCACGCATTCCGCCCGCATCGGTTCAGCCATGACCCTTCTCGACCGCATCGAGGGCGCCATGCGCGACGCGATGAGAGCGCGCGACAACCGTCGCACGCAGACGTTGCGCATGGCGATGGCTGCCGCCCACAACCGCAAGATCGAGCTGCGCCGCGACCTGACCGATGACGAGATCGTCGAGGTCCTTGGTCGCCAGGTGAAGCAGCGCCGCGAGTCGATCGATGTCTACCGCGCCGCTGGTCGCGAGGACCGTGCCAGCGACGAGGAGGCGGAGGCCGCCATCCTCGCCGAGTTCCTCCCCGAGCAGCTGGACCCAGCGGAGCTGGAGTCGCTTGCCCGCTCGGTGATCGCCGAGACGGGTGCCTCGTCGCCATCGGAGATGGGCCGGGTGATGGGCCGCCTGGTCCCGCAGGTCCGCGGCCGCGCCGATGGGCGGGTCGTCAGTGATCTCGTGAAGCGTCTCCTGGCAGAGGGGGCCGGCGCCTAGGCGCCGGCTGGCCATGTTCGTCCCGCGCACCCTCGCACAGGGAGACACTCCGCTCGGCCGGGGTCCCATTGCCCGGGCCGTGATCGTCGTCGCCATCCTGACCGCGGCCCTGATGGCGATCCTGACCCTTGACCTGACACCGGGCCAGGTCACGCTTGAGGTTGGGCAGGTGGCCCAGCGGGACATCAACGCCCCGCAGACAAAGCAGTTTGTGAGCGACTCGCAGACGGAGGCGGCACGGAACCAGGCCGCCGCCAACGTGGCGCCGGTCTACGCGCAGATCGCGCCGCTGCAGGACATCGCAACGGCCCAGCTCAACGCGTTCGACTCCGTGGTCGAGGGTGTGGCGCAGCTGCTTCAGCAGCGCGATGACAACACCATCTCGTCGGATCAGCTGGTTGCCAGCATCTCGCAGGCTGTCGGAAACAAGCTGTCGGAGACGCAGGGCAGCCAGATCGCCGGGATGTCGCGGATTCGCTGGGCAGCGCTGACCGCCAACGCGCGGAGCGTCCTGGCTGCCACGCAGGGGGGTCCCGTCCGCGCAGACGACCTCGACACGGTGCGCCAGCAGGCGCGCAACGCCATCACGACCGACCTGACCGAGGTTGATCGGACCATCGCGGGCGACCTCGCGGCCGGCTTCGTGGCCGCCAACCAGGAGATCAGCGACCAGGCCACCGCGCAGGCGCGAGAGGCCGCGAAGGCCGCGGTGCAGCCGGTGGCGGTGCTGGTGCAGAAGGGCGAGAGCATCGTGCGCACCGGGGATCCGATCACGGCGCTCGTCATGGAGAAGCTCGACCAATTCGGGCTCACGCGGCCGCGCTTCGCCCTGCAGACGACGATCGGCAACGGCCTGCTCTCCCTCCTGCTCTCCGTCCTCCTCGTGACCTTCCTGTGGCGGTTCCAGCCGGCCATCTGGCATCGGAACCGCTCGCTGCTCCTGTTCTTCCTCGCCCTGCTGGTCACCGCTGTCGCGATACGGGTGGCTGCGGACCGATCCCTCTGGACCTACGCAGTGCCCACCGCAGCGACCGTGCTCCTGGTCGGGATCCTGCTCGAAGGCTACGCGGGCGCCGTCATGGCTGCGGTCCTGGCTGTCATCGCCGGCATCGTCAATCCCAACGGCCTGGAGCCTGCGGTCTACGTCATGGCGGGCGGCATGACCGCCCTGCTCGCGATTGTTCGGGCGGAACGGCTCAACGCGTTCCTGCGAGCCGGCCTGTTCCTGGCGTTCACGAACGTCGCGGTGGTGGTTGCCTTTGGCCTGCTCGAGCAGAGCGATGCGACCGGGATCGCTCAGCTCGCCGGGGCCGGGGTGTTGAACGCATTCCTCTCGGTGGTGCTGGCGGTGGGCTCGTTCGCGATGCTCGGCAACCTCTTCGGGATCATGACCGTCTTCCAGCTCCTGGAGCTCGCCAACCCCTCGAACAAGCTCCTGCGTCGACTGCTCATCGAAACGCCGGGGACCTATCACCACGCAGTGATGGTCGGGAACCTGGGTGAGCGAGCGGCGGAGACCATCGGCGCTGATCCGCTCCTGGTGCGCGTGGCCGCCTATTACCACGACATCGGCAAGATGAAGAACCCGCTGGCCTTCATCGAGAACCAGGCGGGAGCGCGCAACATCCACGATGAGCTCGACGCAGAGACGAGCGCCCGCATCATCGCCGCGCACATCCGCGACGGCATCGACCTGGGGTACGAGCACGCGCTGCCGGTGCAGATCATCGGCTTCATCCCGCAGCACCACGGGACGAGCGTGATGAGCTACTTCTACGGCAAGGCGGTGCGCGAGGCGGGTGGCCATGCGGACGCGGTGAACAAGAACACCTACCGCTACCCCGGACCCAAGCCCCAGAGCCGCGAGGCGGCGATCCTCATGCTCTCCGATGGCGTGGAGGCCTCCGTCCGTTCCCTGGACAACAAGGACGAGCCATCGATCCGTGCCATGGTCGACGGCATCGTGGACGCGCGGATCGAGGACGGGCAGCTCGACGACGCTGAGCTGACGCTGCGTAACATCGCCCAGATCAAGGAGGCGTTCGTGCAGCAGCTTCTGGGCATGTACCACAGCCGGATCAAGTACCCCGACAACGTCCTGCCGCTGGAGCAGCGTCGCGACGCCGGCAAGGGCCAGGGCGCCTGAGGCGCACGGGACGCCACACGCAGCCGGGTCTTGAGCCCGGACCGGGACCCGCCTACGATGATCGCAGCCATGGGCTGCTCGATCACGTTCCACGATCGCATTGGGCCGGAGCGGCTGGCCGCCGCGTGTGAGCCGGTCACGGTCGAGGTCGCGCTGGCGCTCCTCGAGTCTGCCGTCGCGGAGACGACCCACCTCGGGCTCGGCGGTCAGCCGTGCGAGGTGGAGGTGAGCCTGGTGGCCGACCCGGAGATGACGAGGCTGAACTTCGACCACATGGGAGAGCGTGGCCCGACCGACGTCCTCTCCTTCCCGCTGCACACCTGGTCACTGGACGACGGTCGGTCACGCCTGGCCGATGACGACATCTCGCCTCCGGGCGTCATGCTCCTCGGCGACGTCGTGCTCGACGTGGACCAGGCCGTGCGCCAGGCGGCGGGCGGGGAGTGGAGCGTCCTCGAGGAGCTCGTCCTGCTCGCCATCCACGGGACCCTGCACCTGCTCGGCCACGACCATGCCGAGCTCCAGGAGGAGCAGGCCATGCGGACCCACGAGCGGCAGGTCCTGGGCGGGCTGCACCGCAAGCATCACGAGATCCCGTGGCGGCCCGGCTCGCTCTTCGACCGTGACGGCCACGCCGTCCACTCCGGGACCTAGCCCCGCGGCTGGACGCCCCCTGCGGCGGGTCGGTCAAGGCGCTCCGACGTACACGATCGCGGACCCGGCCAGCTCACCGTTCGCGGCCACCTCGAGCACCCAGCAGCCCGGTGACGTGAACCGCTGATCCACGAGGTAGTACTGTGCCGCGCTCGGGCTGGAGGCGCTCCGCGCGCGTCGCAGTGCCGCCGCGACCGCTCATCACCACAACCGCCGCGGAGCCGGGCCCGGAGCCCACGCCGCCGGTCAGCGGGATCGCCTGCGCCGAGAGGACCTCGTCCGCCGCGGCGGCTCGGACTGAGGCGATAGATGATGGTGGCGGTCCGACCGCTGACCCACCCGCTCGCGCCGGTCGGCAGCAGGACCCAGGCTCGCGGCCCGCCGACCTCTCGATAGCCACCGAACTCGTCCTGCGGCGACGCCGGGCACCCGTCGATCGTGGCCGGCGGCTGCCAGTCCATCGCAACCCCGACCTGGCTGACGGTGCCGCTCGAGGGATCGTAGATGCATCCCATGCGGGCGACCGGGGCGGGGTACATCGGCGTCGTGTCCTCGCTGCGCCAGCCGACCCACTCCGCGAGCCCCCGGGTCACGAGAGCGTAGACCGGCTGTCCCGGCGCGGCCGATCCCCCCGAGACGTGCAGCACGTTGGTCGTGGCCCAGCCGCTGAATGCCAGCCCGGCATTCTCCGGAACAATCTGGCAATCCGCCAGGGTGATCGGCGGCGGCCCAGCGGTCCGTTTGCCGGGAAGGCCGAACGCCGTGGGACTGGCGCTCGGCACTCCGGCGTTCTCGAGCGCCGCCGGGGGCTGCGGTCGCGAAGGCAGGAGCAGGACGGCGGTCAGCAGGCCGGCGGCCGCCGCCGCCGCGGCCGCCGCTCGCCACCAGGTCGGCGGGCGCCAGGTCTCGGGGGGAGCGTCGGCGGCGCCTCGCAGGCGCCGCAGGTCGACACCCACGCCCGACCGCTTTGCCTCAAGCAGGAGCGCCGCGCGCAGGCGTTCGTCGAAGCGGTCGCCGTCGGAGCGGGTGGGGTTGCCGTTCTCGCGGTCAGTCGACATCGGTGATCTCCTCGATCACGCCCATCGGCGCGCCCCCTTCCAGCACGTCCTGCAGGCGCCCGCGGACGTCCACGAGCTCTGCAGCGACGCGCGTCGGGCGACTCCCGATGACCGCAGCAATCTGCCTGGCCTCAAGATCGAGCGCGTATCGGAGGGCGATCAGCGCACGGGACCGTGCGGGGAGCGTCGCCATGGCGACGACGAGGGCTGCCGGTGGGATGCCGCCGCGGACCGACGGTGGTGCAGGAGCCCCGCCGGGCAGCCCCGGGACGGGCTCGATCACCACTGGGTCGATCGCGGCGGAGCGGCGCTCCCGGTCGAGCGCCTGCCGCGCGGCGATGCGCAGGACCGCGAGACGGCGATCGGGATCGGTCGCGGGCAGCCCACGGGTGCGGAAGGCCTCGACCAGGCTGCGCTCCACGACCGTCTCGGCGTCCGTGCGGTGCTGCAGCACGAGGATCGCCAGGATCCCGATCTCGGCGCCGTACGCCGCCGCCAGTTGGTCCAGCGTGGCGGCCGCGGGGCCGGCGGCCGCGGGCCCGGGGCCCTCCGTCGCAGGACGGTGGATCACCACGGAGACTCCGCACGCTCGGGGGCTGCCAGGCGGTCGACCCGCAGCGCGGCCGGCACGGCGTCATCGCTCCCGCCCAGGAGCGCATCCACGACCAGGCGGGCCGTTGCGGGGCCGCAGGAGATACCCCACGGACCGTGGCCCGCGGCGAAGTAGAGTCCGGCGACGCCGGGGACCGATCCGAGGAGCGGCCGCCCGTCGACGGACTGGGGGCGGGCGCAGGCCCGGGTGCCCGTGATGGCCGCCTCGCGAAGGCCCGGCAGGAACCGCAGCCCGCGCTGGACCAGCAGGGGCGCGAGCCGCCGGTGATCGGGCTCCGCCGCGAGAAATGTGGAGCCGATCGTCGCGATGCCCCCGGCAGCGGCAAGCGTGAAGAGGCTGGGGGTCGCCCCCGGGGTCGTGACCGTGGCGTCGCTCGCGGTGACCACCGGACGGTTGACCGCCTCGACGCGCGCCTCCTCCACGACGTGGCGCGGCGGGTTGGCCATGGCGAGCTGCGCGGTGGCGCCCCAGGTGGCCACGATGGGACGCCAGCGGCCGGTGGGTTCGACCAGGTACGGGCTCCATGGACCTGCCGCCACCAGGACGCGATCCGCAACGAGGCGCCGCGCCCCCTCCAGGATCACGCCCGCGACCTGACCGCGCTCGACCGCGGGCACCGCGGCTGATCCGATCTCGATTCGCGCGCCCGCCGTCCTGGCGCGCTGTGCCATGGCTGCGGTTGCCGCGTCCGGCGGGATGGGATAGCCGGTCGAAAGCCGCAGCGACCACAGGTCCGGGGCCAGGCCGGGCTCGAGTGACCGGGTGTGGCGAGGCGCCAGCAGGTCGGGGCGGAGCTCGGGCATCGCAGACAGCCCGGCCGCCAGCGCATCGAGGACGCCGCGGTCATCGGCGAGGACGAGGAGGCCGGCGGGTTCCGCGGGGAACGCGAACCCGGCGTCGGCGGCCGCCATCTCGCGATACAGCGCCAGGGTCTCTTCGTGGATGGAGACCAGCGCCTGGTCGAGCGGGTGCTGGACCGCCCCAAGGTTGCGCCCGGAAGCTCCCGCGCCGATGGCGCTGCGCTCGACGAGCGTGACCGATGCCCCTCGTTCCGCAAGCAGGGCGGCGGCGGAGGTCCCCACGATGCCGCCGCCGATGACCACGATCTCGCTCCCGGGCATGCGCGCAGGATACGGCCCGCCGTCGCACGCGCGCGAACCGCTACCATCGGGCCGGCAATGAAGGTCATCTGCGGCCTCGGGAACCCGGGCGATCGATACCGGCTCACGCGCCACAACGTGGGCTTCCGCGTGGTGGATCTCCTTGCGGACCGTTGGGGAGAGACCGGGAAGGGCCGCGTGCGCGACGGCGCCGCGATGCTCGAGGTACGCCGCCCGGAGCCGCTCGACACGGTCCTGCTCGTGAAACCCATGCGGTACATGAACGGGTCCGGTGGCCCGCTGCGCGCTGCGATGCGGAACACCGCGGCCGATGTCGCCCTGGATCTCCTGGTGGTGGCCGACGATATCGACCTGCCGCTCGGTCGAATCCGGCTCCGCCGGGCCGGGTCGGCCGGAGGCCACAACGGACTGCGCGACATCATCGCCGCCCTGGGGACGAACGAGTTCGCGCGGCTGCGGGTCGGGATCGGGCGCAGCGGCGAGGCGGTCGACCACGTGCTCTCCACGTTCGGACCCGGCGAGCGGGAGCTCGCGGACGAGGCCGTCGCCACCGCTGCCGATGCCGCGGAGCGCTGGCTGCGCGACGGCCTGGACGAGGCTATGAACGCCTACAACGGCCTCGACCTGGCCGAGCCACCCGCGTGACGGTCCGCACCCCGGAGCGCGTCCGGACCGGCTCTGCCCGAGGCGGTGCCGATCGCCGCGTCGCCGCCCTCACCCCCGCCCTGGCCGCCGCGCTGCATGACAAGCCTGCGACGTCACTCCGCGTGCCGTCGTCGGCCTGGGCCGCGCACCTGGCCGCCCGTAGGCGTGTGGTGCCGCCGGGGACCCCGCTGGTGGTCGTCGTGCGCAACGACGAGGAGGCGCACCGCCTCGCCGACGACCTCGCTGCCTGGCAGGTCGCGGGGAAGGTCGTGGTCCTTCCCGAACGCGCGGCCCTTCCGCTGGAACGCGCGCTGGCCGAGCACGAGGAGTCTGCGGAGCGGCTGCAGGTCCTCGCCGAGCTCGGCGGCCGTCCGCGGGACCTCGTGGTCGTGGCCCCGCTGCTGGCCATGGTGCAGCGGACCATCTCCCCGGACCAGTTGCGCGCCGCACGCCTGGAGCTGCGCGTCGGCGAACGAATCGCGCAGCGGGAGCTGCTTGTCGCGCTCGTGTCGGGCGGCTATGAGCCGGTGGTCGAGGTGAGCGGGGTGGGGGAGTTCGCCAACCGGGGCGGGATCGTCGACGTCTGGCCCCCGGGATCGGCAGAGCCCCTCCGCCTCGACCTGTTCGGCGACGACCTCGAATCCCTGCGGGCCTTCGACCCCATGACCCAGGCAAGCCGTCGGCGGCTCGAGCACGTCATCGTCCTGCCCGCCAGCGAATTCCTGCCCGAGGCCGGGTTCGCGGGGCTCGCCGCTCGCCTGCCCGGCGGTTCTCCGGTCTCCCAGGCCCTGGCCGACGACCTTGTCCACCTCGAGCAGGGAGATCCAGGCGAGGCGTCCGAGACGTGGGCTGCGCTCCTCACCGCAGGCCCGACCGCCGACCATCTGCCGCCGGGCTCGCTCCTGGTGCTGACCGATCCCGACGAGCTGGAGTCCATCGCCATCGACCTGGATCGCCAGGCGACCGAGCGGCGCGCCGGCCTCGTCGCCTCCGGGGAGCTTCCGGCCGCCTGGCCGCTGCCGTACGCCGCCGCGGCCACCCTGCGGCGACCTCGAGCAGCGCGCCGGCGAGCGGCTCGACGAGCAGGGCGCAACCGACGTGGGCTACGGGGCGGCGCCGGCGCTCCCCGGCCGCGTAGATCGCCTGGCGGACTGGATCGTGGGGCTTGCCCGGGACGGTCGGTCACTGCTGGTGACCACCGACCAGGCGAGCCGCGTCGGCGAGCTGCTCGAGGAGGCCGGAACGCCGGTGAGCGCCGTCTCGGAGCTGCGCGAGCCGCCGCAGGCGGGCGCCATCGGCCTGGTCCACGGCTCGCTCTCGGGCGGCTTCGCCCACGCGCCGGCGAACCTGCTGGTGCTCACCGACCATGAGCTCTTCGGTGCCATCCGCATCCGGCGCCTGACCCCCGCCAAGAAGGTGGTCACCCGCGACCTGATCGGGAAGCTGTCGCCCGGCGATCTCGTGGTCCACGTCGACCACGGGGTGGCGCGCTACGTGGGGATGACCCAGCGGGAATACTCCGGCGCGGTGAAGGAGTACCTCCAGCTCGACTTCGCCGGTGACGGGAAGATCTTCCTGCCCTCGGACCAGATCGGCCGGATCACGCGCTACGCCGGAGGCCCGGCGCCGCACCTCTCGAAGCTGGGCGGGACCGAGTGGGAGCGGACGAAGCGGCGCGTCGGGCGGGCGGTGAACGACCTGGCCCGCGAGCTCCTCGAGATCTACTCCGCTCGCGAGTCGGCGGATGGATTCCGGTTCAGCCCCGACAACACCTGGCAGCGCGAGCTGGAGGAGGCGTTTCCCTACACGGAGACGCCCGACCAGGCGCGGACCATCGAAGAGGTCAAGGCCGACATGCTCCGTCGCCGGCCCATGGACCGTCTCGTCTGCGGCGACGTGGGCTACGGCAAGACGGAGGTCGCCCTGCGCGCGGCGTTCAAGGCGGTCCAGGACGGCAAGCAGGTCGCCGTCCTGGTGCCCACCACGGTGCTGGCCCAGCAGCATGAGCTGACCTTCCAGCGGCGCCTGGCCCCATTCCCGGTACGGGTCGAGATGCTCAGCCGATTCGTCAGCAAGAAGCGGCAGGGTGAGATCGCGGCCGGCGTGGAGGACGGCAGCGTGGACATCCTGATCGGCACGCACCGGATCCTCTCGAAGGACATCCGCTTCGCCGACCTGGGCCTCCTCGTGGTGGACGAGGAGCAGCGCTTCGGCGTGTCGCACAAGGAGCGCATCAAGAACCTCCGTCGCGAGGTGGACGTTCTCACCCTCTCGGCCACGCCCATCCCGCGGACCCTGCACCTCTCCCTGGTGGGGATCCGCGACCTCTCGGTCATTGAGACTCCGCCGGAGGCGCGCCTGCCGATCCAGACCCGGATCGCGGAGGACGACGACGGCCTGGTCCGGGACGCGATCAACCGGGAGCTCGACCGCGGCGGGCAGGTCTTCTACGTCCACAACCGGATCGAGACGATCGAGGCGGCCACCGCTCGGGTTCGCCGCCTGGTCCCGCGCGCGCGGGTCGCCATCGGCCACGGGCAGATGGCGGAGGGCATGCTGGAGCGGGTGATGCTCGACTTCGCCGGCGGGCAGCACGACGTCCTGGTCTGCACCACGATCATCGAGTCCGGGCTGGACATCCCCAATACGAACACCATCATCATCGCCCGCGCCGACACGTTCGGGCTTGCCCAGCTCTACCAGCTTCGCGGACGGGTGGGGCGCTCGGATCGCCGCGCGTACGCCTACCTGCTCCACCGGCGCGGAACGCCGCTCAGCCTCATCGCCCGCAAGCGGCTCCACGCCATCTTCAGCGCCTCCGACCTGGGGGCCGGGTACCAGATCGCCCTCTCCGACCTGGAGATCCGCGGTGCGGGGAACATCCTGGGCGCGGAGCAGCACGGGCACATGGCGGCGGTCGGGTTCGAGCTCTACACGCGGCTGCTGGCGGAGGCGGTCAACCTCCTGCGCGGTCATCGACCGATCCCCGAGCCCGCGCCGGTGCGACTCGACCTGCCCGGGTCCGCCTACCTGCCCGATGCGTACATTGCCGACCCCGGCGCCAAGCTGGAGGTGTACCGGCGCTTCGCGACGGTCCGCTCCGCGGCGGATGGCGAATCCCTGCGTGCCGAGCTGCGAGACAGGTTCGGGCCTGTACCGCCGGACGTGGAGGGGCTTTTCACCGCAGTCTCCGTGCGCCTGGCGGCGGAGGCGGCCGGGGTCCCGGAGGTACGGGTGGAGCCCGGGCGCGTGACGCTCAAGTGGGTTCGCTATCCGCGCCAGGAGATCGTCACGGCTCTCTCCGTGGCGGGGTTGCGCCCGGTGGCCGGGTCGAACCAGGTGCGGATCTCGGTCGCGCAGGGCCAGGACCCGGTGGCCGTGGCCCTGCGCGCTCTCGCCGCGCTGGCCAATCGCCCTTCGGGCTAGGTCGCTCGGCCCGCCGAACTTCGCGGTCAGGGCGGTCGAGGGGTTCGTGGCCCTCTTCTGGCGCCGCGGAGCGGCCCGCGCCTGAACTGTTCCCAGCATGCCATGATGCCGGCATGGCTTCGTCACGCGTCCACCTTCGCGACATCACCCTGGACGACGCCGACCTTCTCGACAGCTGGACGGCCGATCCCGCGGTGATCAGCGAGTACAACGACTTCGGCGGGCCGCCGAACACCCTCCCCCGAGACGCCCTGCGCAAGGGCCCGCTGCGAGACGAGCGGAGAGGGATGCTCGTGGTTGTCCTCGCGGACGGAACGCCCATCGGCACGGTGAGCTGGCACCGCGTGAACGATGGACCGCCGCCGGCGTCAGACGCATGGAACGTGGGAATCGAGCTGATCCCGTCAGCGCGAGGGCGCGGCTTCGGCTCGGAGGCGCAGCGGCTCCTGGCGGACTACCTGTTCGAGACGACGGACCTGCACCGCGTGGAGGCCTCCACCGACGTGGGGAACGTGCCGGAGCAGCGATCGCTCGAGAAGGCGGGCTTTCAACGAGAGGGGATCCAGCGCGGAGCCCAGTTCCGCGCCGGCGCCTACCACGACCTCGTCACCTACGCGCGGCTGCGTGAGGATTCCTAGCCCCCTTACAGCTCCTGGCGCCGGAAGCTGAGCAGGGCCGCCGCATAGGCGACGGCAACCAGCGCGATGGTGGTGACCAGGGGAGGGATGAGGTTGTGCACCGGCGTGCCCAGGGCGAGC
Source organism: uncultured Chloroflexia bacterium (assembly GCA_963773405.1). Taxonomy (GTDB): domain Bacteria; phylum Chloroflexota; class Limnocylindria; order QHBO01; family QHBO01; genus CAVXEH01. The sequence continues at coordinate 436,559 of CAVZAQ010000005.1, forward strand.
GCCTGCGCCGGCCCATCCAGGTTCCCCGGTGCCCAGATCCCGACGGTGGGGAGCGCGGACAGCACGGCGAGGACCACCATGGCTCCGATCCCGATGCCGGCCGCTGCCAGCGCGGAGCGCGTCAGGGTGCTGCCCAGGAAGGTCAGGGACGCGTAGCCGAAGAGGGAGAGGAACAGGAGCATGCACATCGCCGCGTAGCCGCCGACCGGTGGCGCGCTGAAGAGAAACGCTGTGTACGCATACGCGCCGATGCCGGCCACGACGGTGCCGGCGAGCAGCGTCACGCCGATGGCGGCCAGCTTCGCGGCCAGGAAGGCGCCGCGGGAGAGCGGCTTGGTAAGGAGCATGGCCGCCGTGCCACGCTCCTTCTCCACCGCGACGGATCCCATGGCCAGCAGGATCGCCGCGAGGATCCCGGTCTGTCCCAGGTTCTTGAGGAACTGGACCACGGCGTCCGCGACGGTCGGCGTGGGGATGACGCCGGCCAGCTGATCACCCGCGAGGGCCCTGACCAGCTCGGGCGTGTAGCGGGCCAGGATGGGCGAGCCGATGCCGAAGATGGCGAAGATGATCCCGACCACGAGCAGCCGCCACGTTCGCCACTGCTCGAGGAGCTCCTTGCGCAGGAGGATGCGGAAGCCGATCATGCCGCGGCCCCGGCGTTCGTGTCGTCGTGGGTGGCCACCAGCCGGAGGAAGACGTCCTCGAGGGTCGGCCGCTGGCGCTCGAAGCGGACCAGGGCGGCGTTGGCACCCACGGCCGCCGCGAGCAGCTCGCGACCAGCGGATGAGCCGTCACCGACGCCCACGCGCAGGATGCCGTGGCTCAGCTCGACCCCGGTCACCCACGGGGCGCTCCGGATCGCGTCCAGAAGCCCTGCCAGGGCGCTCTCCGTGCCCGGCTCCGCCTCGAGGATGTATACGGGTTGCGCGTACCGCTCCAGCAGGTCGTCCATGGCGCCCTCGGTCACGAGCCGCCCGTGGTTGACGATCGCCACGCGGTCGCAGACCCGCTCCACGTCGTTGAGGATGTGGGTGCTGAACAGGACCGTCGACGTTCGGCCCAGCTCCTGGATCACGGTGAGCATTTCCCGACGCCCCTCCGGATCGAGCGAGGAGACCGGCTCGTCGAGGAGCAGGACGGGCGGACGGTTCAGGATGGCCTGTGCCACCCCCAGGCGCTGGCGCATGCCGCCTGAGTAGCCGCCGATGCGCCTCTTGGCTGCGCCGCTGAGCTCCAGGAGCTCCAGGACCTCGTCGATGCGTGAGCTCAGCGCCGCTTCCGCGCATCCCGTACAGATTGCCGACCAGCTCCAGGAGCTCGCGGCCGCGCATCCAACCGTAGAAGCGGGGATCCTGGTCGAGGTAGCCCAGGACGCCGCGGCGGTTGGGCTCGCCATCGCCGACCGCCACCCCCGCCACACTTGCTTCACCGCTCTGCGCTCGGGCCAGCGACGTGAGCAGGCGCATCGTCGTGGTCTTGCCGGCGCCGTTGGGACCCAGGAAGCCGAAGATGCTCCCGGTTGGGACGTCGAGATTCAGACCGTCGAGGGCCAGGACCTCGCCGTACCGTTTCGTGAGGCCGCGGCAGCGCACGGCGATGCCGTTGCTCCCGTCGCTCCGATCGGCCGAGTGGGCCTCTGGATCGGTCTCCATCGGCTCAGGCATCCTCTCGTCCGAACAGGAAGTAGACGAGCGGCCCCAGCAGCTCTCCGAGCACGATGACGATCCCCCAGATCAGCTTGTTGCCCCCCTTCACGCGGCGGTCCGGCCGGGTGAGGTCAAACAGGCCGACCCCGATCAGCGCAAGCTGGAGGATGGCCAGGGGAGCGAGGACTGCGATGAGCTGGCCGGTGGACACGGATCAACCTCCCAATGAGCGGCGGTCCGGATCGGATCGCCAGGCGAAATACGAGTAGACGACAGGCACGATGCCGGCGGCCGCGGCGGCGGCGATCATGCCGTAGGCGAACGTGGTCGGCGCCGTGACCAGGGCGAGGACGATGCTCACCAGGCCGGCACCCATGAAGAGGTAGCCGCCGAGCCGATGCGTCTTGGTCCAGGACTGCTCGCTGGAGAGCGTCCACGGCGTGCGAATCCCGATGAACCAGTTGCTGCGCACCTTGCCCAGGAAGTTGCCGATCACGACAAAGAGCCCGCCCACGGCCACCACCACGACCCGGCCGATATCGATGGGTGCACCCACCACCGTCAGCGTCGCCGCCACGTGCGCCGCCCCCATCACGATCAGCACGGCGCCCATGATCCAGAGGCGCGCCGTCGTGGAGCGCTCCTGGTGGTCGCGTCGCGGATCCAGGTAGGGGATGGCACCGAAGATGATCCCCATCACCAGGATGATCCCGGGCAGCAGCAGGAGGCCCACGGACTTGGGTGCCCAGCCGTTGGCCTGGCCGTTGATGCCCCAGTGGATCGGAATCTGCGCGCCATCGCGGATCTGGCCCCACGCCCACAGGCTGACCGCCAGGCTGACGAGAAAGACGACCGCGGCGATGACGACGATGACGCGAGACTTCATGTTGGCTCCCCTGGGCGTTTCCTGGGCGGCGCCCCGATGCCGAGTGCGTGCATCAGGGCCGCCATGGCTTCCTCGAGCACGCTCACGTTGAGGTGGTAGGTGATCGTCGTCCCCCGCCGGTCCGCCTGCACCAGGCTCGCCTCCTTCAGGACGCCGAGGTGGCCGGAGATCGTGGGCCAGGACTGCTCGAACTGCGATGCGATCTCGCCGGCGCTGAGGTCGCCCCGGCGAAGCAGGGCCAGGATCCTGCGTCGCGTGGGGTCCGAGAGCGCGCGGTACACGTCGTTCATTCGTCGCATCCCTAATTAGGTCATCGACAAATTAGCGTGTCCGATTCACTCGGTCAAGCGCCGAATGACCCGGGTCGTCCGGCCCGACCGGCCCGCGGCGCCGCCCCGATCGGTTGGCCCGCCGCCGTAGCGACGCCCCGGGTCGACGCGCAGCCGGCCGATCCGGCGCCTTGAAAACGGGGCGTATACTGACAACAGTTCTCGACCCGCGACGGGCGCTCCCGTCCGGCGCCGACTTTCCCGTGGCGCGGCATCTTGCCGCGACGACGACAAGGAGGCGACCGTGACGACCCAGTCCATTGACCCCGCGGCAGCCCGCGCGACGCTGCGCGTCGGCGAAGGCACGTACCGATACCACCGTCTCGACGCCGCCGGCGTCCCCGACCTCGCACGGCTGCCGTACACGGTGAAGGTCCTCCTCGAGAACATGCTCCGCCACGCCGCCAGCGGGGGCGGGCTGGTTGGCCCCGAGGACGTCCGCGCTCTCGCCGGCTGGGATCCTGCCAGCCCGGGCGAGTACGAGGTCCCGTTCATGCCGGCCCGCGTCATCCTGCAGGACTTCACCGGCGTCCCCTGCGTCGTCGACCTCGCCGCCATGCGCGATGCCATGGCCGAGATGGGTGGCGATCCGGGCCGCATCAACCCGCTGGTTCCGGCGGACCTGGTGATCGACCATTCCGTGCAGGTGGACCAGTTCGGGTCCGCTGCCGCCTTCCTCATCAACGTCGAGCGCGAGTACGAGCGCAACGGCGAGCGGTACGCGCTCCTGCGCTGGGCGCAGCAGGCGTTCCGCAACTTCCGCGTCGTCCCGCCCGGGACGGGGATCGTCCACCAGGTGAACCTGGAGTACCTCGCCGACGTGGTGACCGCGCGCGCGGACGCGCACGGCATGCTCGACGCGTTCCCGGACACCCTGGTGGGGACGGACTCGCACACGACCATGATCAACGGCCTCGGCGTGGTCGCCTGGGGCGTGGGCGGCATCGAGGCCGAGGCCGCGCTGCTGGGCCAGCCGCTCTACCAGCCGATGCCGATCGTGGTGGGCTTCCGCCTCGACGGCGCGCTGCCCTCGGGCGCCACGGCCACCGACCTGGTCCTCACGGTGACGGAGATGCTCCGCGCCCACGGCGTGGTGGGCAAGTTCGTGGAGTTCCATGGGCCGGGCCTCTCGCGCCTGGGCCTGGCGGACCGGGCCACCATCAGCAACATGAGCCCCGAGTTCGGGGCCACGGCGACGCTCTTCCCGGTCGACGACGAGACGCTGCGCTACCTGCGCATGACCGGGCGCGACGCCGAGACCGTGGCGCGCGTCGAGGCCTACACCAAGGAGCAGGGACTCTTCCGAACCGATGCCTCGCCGGAGCCGGTCTTCAACGAGTCGTTGAGCCTGGACCTGGGCGGCGTGGTGCCCTCGGTCGCGGGTCCGAGGCGTCCGCAGGACCGCGTCGCGCTCACCGACCTGCGCGACAGCTTCCGGGCTGCATTCGCCGACGGCCTGGAACCGGCGAGCGACGCCGTGACGGAGGCGAGCCAGGAGTCGTTTCCCGCGAGCGATGCGCCCGGCTACGACGCGGCCGGGGGCGGGGCACCCGCGGCACCGCCGGCGTCCGACGCTGCACCGCGTGAATACGCTGCGGTCGACGTCGAGATGGACGGGCAGCGGTTTGCCCTGCGATCCGGCTCGGTGGTGATTGCCGCCATCACCAGCTGCACCAACACCAGCAACCCCAGCGTCATGGTCGCGGCCGGCCTCGTCGCCCAGCGCGCGGTCGAGCGCGGCCTGCACACGCCGCCCTGGGTCAAGACCTCGCTCGCGCCTGGATCGCGCGCGGTGACCGACTACCTGACCGATGCCGGCCTCATGCAGCCCCTCGAGGCGCTGGGCTTCGACCTGGTCGGGTACGGCTGCACGACCTGCATCGGCAACTCCGGCCCGCTCGCCGAGCCGATCGCGGCCGCCATCGAGGCCAGCGACCTGGTGGGTGTTGCGGTGCTCTCGGGCAACCGCAACTTCGAGGGCCGGATCCATCCATTGGCCCGCGCGTCGTACCTGGCCTCTCCGCCGCTGGTGGTCGCCTTTGCGCTCGCGGGCCGGGTGGACCTGGACCTCGCGACGGAGCCCCTGGGTGTCGGGTGCCGACGGCAAACCGGTCTTCCTCGCGGACCTGTGGCCGACGCCGCAGGAGGTGGCGGCGGTCGTCGCAAAGCGCGTCCGCTCGGAGATCTTCACGCGCAACTACGCGTCGGTCTTCGACGGTGACGAGCGCTGGGCCGCCCTCCCCGTTCCACCCGGCGACCGCTACGACTGGAGCCCGGAGTCCACCTACGTGGCCCGCCCCCCGTTCTTCGAGGGTCTCACCGCCGAACCGGCGCCGCTGACGGATATCCTCGAGGCGCGCGTGCTGGCCATGCTGGGCGACAGCGTGACCACTGATCACATCTCGCCGGCGGGGGCCATCGCCCGTACCTCGCCCGCGGGTCGGTGGCTCACCGAGCACGGCGTGGACCCACGGGACTTCAACTCGTACGGCTCGCGGCGTGGGCACCACGATGTGATGGTGCGCGGCACGTTCGCCAACATCCGCCTCCGCAACCGCCTCACCCCGGACGCGGAGGGCAACGTCACCGAGCACCTTCCCTCCGGTGAGCGGATGACCATCTTCGAGGCGGCCGAGCGCTACGCCGCCGAGCGGAACGCCGCTGGTCGTTCTCGCCGGCAGGGAGTACGGCTCCGGCAGCAGCCGGGACTGGGCGGCCAAGGGGCCGTACCTGCAGGGCGTGCGCGCGGTCATCGCCGAGTCGTACGAGCGGATCCATCGGTCCAACCTGGTCGGCATGGGGATACTCCCGCTCCAGTACCTGCCGGGGCAGAACGCGGAGACGCTGGGTCTGACCGGCCGCGAGACGTTCAGCATCACCGGGGTCGCCGGCGGCCTGCGGCCGCGGCAGGAGCTGCAGGTGAGCGTGCGCGCGGAGGATGGCAGCGAGCGGCAGGTCCGCGTGGTTGCGCGCCTGGACGGGGAGATCGACGTCCTCTACTACGCCAACGGCGGCGTGCTGCAGACCGTGCTCCGTCGCCTGGCCACGGAGGGCTCCGCCTAGGGCGAGGCCCGCGAGGACCAACGTTGCCGCGCGGGGTGCCGTGGGTCTAGACTCAGCCGCGGATTGAATCCTCCCACGCACCCTGGAGTGCCCCGTGACCGTCTCCTCCGGCGATGATCTGCGCGCGAAGATCCGCGAGGTCCCGGACTTTCCCAAGCCCGGAATCCTCTTCTACGACATCACGACCCTCCTGAAGGACGCCGACGCGTTCCGGGAGGTGATCGACCAGATGGCGGCCCAGGTCGCGGATGCCAAGATCGACCTGGTCGTCGGCATGGAGTCGCGCGGCTTCATCTTCTCTGCGCCGCTCGCGTACCAGCTCGGTGCGGGATTCGTGCCGGTGCGCAAGCTGGGCAAGCTGCCCGCCGAGACGATCGAGGTCGAGTACGCCCTCGAGTACGGCACCGCCACGCTGGAGATCCACAGGGACGCCATCCAGCCGGGCCAGCGGGTCCTGATCGTGGACGACCTGCTGGCCACCGGCGGTACGGTGATGGGCACCATTGAGCTGGTGCGGCGGCTCGGCGGCGAGATCGCCGGGCTCTCCTTCATGGTCGAGCTGCCGGCCCTGAAGGGCCGCGAGAAGCTGGGCGAGTTCACCATCAACACGTTGCTCACCTACTAAGGCACACCGGAGGCCCACACCCATGGCGGTTGCCCAGTCCGAGCAGCGGGCCCGAGCCGTCACCGACCGAGACGCGATCGCCGCATTCCTGCGCACCGATCGGCTGTACGCGGCGTACGCCATTGGCGACCTGGACGGGCCGAACAGGCGCCGCGCGAGCTGGGGGATCGCGTACGACGCTGCCGGCATGCCCATTGCCCTGGCTGAGCACCATGAGGGGCTGGTCCCCCAGCCGCTCTTCCTGATGGGCGACCCAGACGGCTGCCGGTCCCTGCTCGAGACGGTCATCAGGCCGCGCGACGCCTATTTCCAGGCCACCGACGACCACGAGGCGGTCATGCGCTCGTTCTACGAGCTCGAGGCGCCCACCGCCATGCTGCGCATGGTGGTCGACCGCGACTCGTTCACGCCGTTCGCAGGGCCCGCCGAGCGGCTGACGCCGGCAGACATCGACGACCTCAACCGCCTCTACCAGCTGGGCTTCCGCACCGGATTCCCGACCTCGATCCTCTCGGACGGGATCTACTTCGGGGTCCGCGTTCGTGGGCGGCTCGTCAGCGCAGCCGGCACGCACGTCATCAACCCGCGGGAGGGGATGGGCGTGGTCGGCAACGTTATGACCCACACCGACTTCCGCGGCCACGATTTCGCCAAGATGGTGACCTCCGCCGTGACCACCGAGCTGCTCCGGCGCCTCCCGGACGTGGCCCTCAACGTCCACGCCGACAACGAACCCGCCATCGCGGCTTACACTCGTCTCGGGTACCGTGTGCACTGCCACCTCGTCGAGCGGCTCGGTCGCAGGCGTTCGGGTGGCTGGGGAATCATGCGACCGATACGGGAGGCGATACGACTGACGTGGCAACGCAACCCGGGGTGAGCGAGACGGCGCACGACGTGGCCGACATCGGCCTCGCCGAGCAGGGGAAGCTGAAGATCGAGTGGGCTGACCGCCAGATGCCGGTCCTGGCCGGGATCCGCGAACGATTCGCGGCGGAACGCCCTCTTGACGGCTGGCGGATCAGCGCCTGCCTCCACGTCACGTCCGAGACGGCCAACCTGATGCGCACCCTCGCCGATGGCGGCGCCGACGTGGTCCTCTGCTCGTCCAACCCGCTCTCGACCCAGGACGACGTGGCGGCCTCGCTGGTCGTGCACCATGCGATCCCGGTGTACGCCATCAAGGGCGAGGACCGTGAGTCCTACTACGGGCACATCGGCGCGGCGCTCGACCATCGGCCGCACGTGACCATGGACGACGGGGCGGACCTGGTGACGGCCCTGCACACGAGCCGCACCGACATGCTCCCGCGAGGTGGTGGGCGGCACGGAGGAGACGACCACCGGCGTGATCCGGATGCGGGCCATGGCCTTCGACGGCAAGCTGCGGTTCCCCGTCGTCGCCGTGAACGAGGCACTCACCAAGCACCTCTTCGACAACCGCTACGGGACCGGGCAGAGCGCCATCGACGGGATCCTGCGGGCCACGAACGTCCTCTTCGCGGGCAAGAACGTGGTCGTGGGCGGTTACGGCTGGTGTGGACGGGGTATCGCGTCGCGGGCGCACGGGCTGGGCGCCAACGTGACGGTGGTCGAGGTGGACCCGGTTCGCGGCCTCGAGGCGGCCATGGACGGCTACCGGGTCATGTCCGCCGGCGCGGCGGCCGCCATCGGCGACATCTTCATCAGCGCCACGGGGAACCTCAACGTGTGGGGTCGCGACGACTTTCCGGTGATGCCAGACGGGGCGATCCTGGCCAACGCGGGCCACTTCAACGACGAGTTCGAGCTGCCCGCGCTCGAGGAGCAGTCAGTCTCGTCGCGCGAAGTGCGGCCGTTCACGCGAGAGTTCCTGATGGCCGATGGCCGGCGGATCTACCTCCTGGCCGATGGGCGCCTCGTCAACCTGGGCGCCGCCGAGGGGCACCCGAGCATCGTGATGGACATGAGCTTCGCGAACCAGGCCCTGGGCCTGGAGTGGCTGCGTGCCAACGCGGGTTCGCTGGAGCCGAAGGTGTACGGCATTCCCGAGGAGATCGACCGCGAGGTGGCTCGCCTGAAGCTCGAGGCGATGGGGGTGCGGATCGAGCCCATGACCCCTGAGCAGCTCGCCTACTCGCAGTCCTGGGAGTCCGGCACCTAGGTCTCGACGCGCCTCTGGCGCTACACTCCGCGGCAGCGCCCCTCACGCGCACGCCGGAGAGCGAGACCGCATGCCCGATCCTGACAGCCTGACCCTGTTCACCTCCGAGTCGGTGACCGAGGGCCACCCGGACAAGCTCTGCGACGCCGTCGCCGATGCCGTCCTGGACGACGTCATCGGCCGCGACCCCATGCGCCCGCGTGGCCGTCGAGGTCGCCACCACCACCGGCCTGGTCTTCGTCCTGGGCGAGATGACCACCGAGGCGTACTGCGACGTCCAGTCGGTGGTTCGCGACACCGTGCGCGAGATCGGCTACGACCACTCGGACCTCGGGTTCGACTGGGAGACCTGCGGCGCCATCGTGGCCATCAAGGAGCAGTCACCCGACATCGCCATGGGCGTAGACAACGCGCTCGAGTCGCGCGAGGGGACGCGAACCGCTGGAGCTCGGCGCCGGCGACCAGGGAATGATGTTCGGCTACGCCAGCGACGAGACGCCGGAGCTGATGCCTGCCTCGATCGTGATGGCCCACCGCGTCGCGCGGCGGCTCGCGGAGGTCCGCAAGTCCGGCGAGCTGCCCTTCCTGCGCCCCGACGGCAAGAGCCAGGTGACGATCGCCTACGACGCGACCGGGCGTCCGGTCCGGGTGGACACCGTGCTGGTCAGCACGCAGCACGATCCGGAGGTGGCGCCCGGCGGAGCTGGCGGCGGCGGTCCGCGAGGTCGTGGTGGCGAAGGCGATTCCCGCCGAGCTCCTGGACCCGGTCCACACCCGCTACCTGGTGAACCCCACGGGCCGCTTCGTGATCGGCGGGCCTATGGGTGACTCAGGGCTCTCGGGACGGAAGATCATCGTGGACACCTATGGCGGCGTCGCGCGCCACGGGGGCGGGAGCTTCTCCGGCAAGGACCCGACCAAGGTCGATCGCTCCGCCGCCTACTACGCGCGGTACGTTGCTGCCAACGTGGTTGCCGCGGGGCTCGCACGGCGCTTCGAGCTGCAGCTGGCGTATGCCATCGGGGTCGCCCACCCGCTGGCCATCAACGTCCAGACCTTCGGCACCGGCGTGGTGCCGGACGACCGGCTCGTGGCGATCATCGAGCGGCATTTCGACATGCGCCCAGGCGCGATCATCGAGCAGCTCGACCTGCGCCGGCCCATCTACCGTCAGACCGCCGCGTACGGGCACTTCGGCCGTCCGGACCTCGATCTTCCCTGGGAGCGGACCGATCGTGCTGCGCTGCTGCGCGACGCCGCGGGGCTTCCCGGGGATCCGCCCGTGCCGGCCGTCGCGGCGTCGTGACGCGGCTCCCGGCGCGCCCGCGCGCCTGGGGCGAGCAGGCAGCCGACGGAACGCTGGCGCGTCTCGGTCGGTGGGTCCGCGGCCTGATCGGCGAGTCGTCCACGCCGGCTGCGCGCGGCCTGCCCGACCTGCCGGCGGTCCTGCGGCGCGATCCGCTCGCGGCGCCGTACGTCGCGGCGATTGGTGCCGGCGACCACCATCGCGCGGCAGAATCGGCCACGAGCGCCGCCGAGCACGCCATCGAGGCCCGTTCCTGGTGGGCTGCCGATGCCTGGTCGCACCGCGCGCTGTGGCACTACGAACGCGTCGACATGGCGCTGGCCGCCACGCGGACCGCCCGCCGCATCGGCGACATCCGGGTGCTGGGCGGGGATCCCGACTCGGCGCGCCGCTACTATGCGGAGGCGATCAGCGAGGCGCGCGACATCGGCGCCGAGCGCGAGCAGGGGCTCGCGGCGCTCGGCATGGGCCGCGCGGAGCTCGATCGCGGGGATGTCACGACCGCCCGGCGCCTGGCGGGCATCGCCGAGACGCTGCTCCTCTCGGCGGGGGCGCCCGCGGACGAGCTGGTCGCCGCGCGCGAGCTGCTCGGTGACGAGAAGACGGTCGACGGGGCGGCGGCCGAGGCGGCTGCGGAGAAGGACGAGGAGGCAGGGTGACCGCTCGGCAGGAGATGCACGTTGGCGTGGTGGGGGCGGGGGTGATGGCGGAGGCCATGATCGCCGGTCTGCTCGCCGACCACGCCGTCTCCGCAGCGTCGCTGGTCGCGTCCCACCCGCGCAAGGAACGACGCGAGGCACTCGCCGCCGCTCACGGGATCGAGGTTCGCGGCCGCAACGCGGAGGCGATCGCCGGGGCCGAGATCGTGGTCCTTGCCGTGAAGCCCCAGATGCTGGGGCGCGTGATGCGCGAGATCGCGCCCGCCCTGGCCGGCGACCAGGTGGTGCTCTCCATCGTCGCCGGGGCGACCCTCCGAGCGCTGGCCGCCGGCCTCGATCATCCTGCGGTGGTCCGGGCCATGCCGAACACGCCGGCCCAGATCCGGCGCGGGATCTCCGTCTGGGCCGCGGCGCCGGCATGCAGCGCACGCCAGCGGGACCTGGCGCGCGGCGTGCTCCGCAGCCTGGGCTCTGAGCGCCAGGTCGAGGACGAGGGCTTCGTGGCCATGGCGACCGCGCTCTCCGGGACAGGCCCCACCTACCTGTTCGCCGTGATGGAGGCGCTCATCGACGCGGGGGTCCACCTGGGCTTCCCGCGCGGCCTCGCGCACGACCTGGTGGTGGAGACGCTCATCGGCTCGGCCGAGTACGCGGCCCGCTCCGATCTGCACCCCGCGCAGCTGCGCAACCTGGTGACCTCGCCGGGCGGGACGAGCGCGGCGGCCATCTACGAGCTCGAGAAGGGCCGGATCCGGACCGTCTTCTCCGATGCGGTGTGGGCGGCCTACCGGCGCACGGTCGAGCTGGGCGAGCGGCTCGAGCGGGAGACGGCGGGAGACGACGCCGCGACCGACGGAGTGGGGTAGGCTCGCCAAAGCCATGTTTGCCATCGTGATGGCCGGGGGTTCCGGCACCCGCCTCTGGCCGCTATCCCGGCGCCGCGCCCCGAAGCAGCTCCTCCCGCTGACGGGGGAGACGAGCCTCCTGCAGCAGACCGTGGCGCGGCTCCTGCCCCTGCTTGCGCCGCGCGACATCTACGTGATCACGTCACAGGCCCACGTCCGGGAGACCGGTGCGCAGCTGCCGCAGCTTCCGGAGGAGAATGTCCTGGGCGAGCCCCTGGCGCGCTCCACCGCGGTCGCCGCCGGCCTGGCCACGGTGATCGCGCGGCGCGACCCCGACGAGGTGGCCCTGGTTCTGCCCGCCGACCACTTCGTGGCGGACGATGCGGCGTTCCTGGACGCCCTGCGCGAAGCGGCTCGCGCGGCCGAGCGCGGCTACCTGGTGACGCTGGGCGTGGTTCCCACCCATCCAGCGACCGGCTACGGGTACATCAAGGTTGGCGAACGGCTGCATGCTGCGGTCCCCACCGCGCTCGTCGAACGCTTCGTCGAGAAGCCGGACCCAGCGACCGCGCACAGCTTCCTGGCCGGCGGCGGCTACCTGTGGAACGCGGGAGTCTTCGCCTGGCGCACCTACAGCTTCCGCGCGGCGGTGCAGCGCTTCCAGCCGGAGCTCGCGGCCGCGCTCGACGCGATCGGCGCCCTGCACCGCGTCCCGGGCTGGCTCTCGAGCGTGCGCGAGATCCTTGATCCGATCCCGGCCATCACCATCGACATCGGGATCGCCGAACCGGCGGCGGCCGAGGGGCGCATGGCCGTGGTCCCGCTCGACGCGGGTTGGAGCGACATCGGCTCCTGGTCGAGCCTCCTGGAGGCCCTGAGCACCCAGACCGGCTCGTCCCTCGTGGCAAGCGGCCAGCACCTGGACCGCGGTTCCGAGCGGGTCCTGGTCCACGGCGGGGAGAGGCTCATCGTGACCGTCGGCCTTCGCGACGTGATCATCGTGGACACCCCGGACGCGCTGCTCGTCTGTGCGCGCGACCGCGCGGAGGAGATCAAGCCCGTGCTCGACGAGATCACCGAGAAGGCTGGGGACCGCTATCTCTGAGCCGACGCGGCCGGCACCGGCCCGACCCGACGATGAGCCGCACTCCCTTGTCAACGAGGAGGCGCTGCCCCACGCCTGGCTGGCACGCCTCATCGGCCGGGCCATTGGCTGGTACCTGCGCCTGTGCGCCTCGACGTCGCGCTTCTCGGGACCGCCGGTGACCCAGGAGCAGGTGATCTTTGCGATCTGGCACGAGTCGAACCTGGTGGCAGCCACGGCCGCCTGGCGCCTCCGCGACGAGCAGCGGATCGTCAGCTTCAGCACCCGTGGTTTTCGCGGCATCGTGATGAACGCCATGCTGCGCTCCATGGGCTCCGGGGTGGTGACCCTGCCGGACCCCGGTGGGAACACGCGCGCCGAGGCCGGCCGCCTCTCGCTTGAGCTGGCCCGCATCGGCAGGGGCGGACGGACCCTGGTGGTGAGCTGCGACGGACCGTTCGGGCCGTACCGCGTGGCGAAGCCGGGTGCCCTGCTGGTCGCGCGCGAGTCACGCCTTCCCATCCAGCCCTGGGCCGTGTCGATCCGGCCCACGCTCCGCCTGCGGGGCCGATGGGACCGCCACCTCGTCCCGCTCCCGTTCTCGCGGATGCGGGTCGAGCAGGGCGAGCAGATCCGGGTGAGCCCGCGCGAGCGCCTCAAGCCGCTCCTGGCCCGTCTCCAGGGCGACCTCGAGCGGATTGCGGAGATCGCCGACCGGCGGATGGCCGGCGACGGGCGGGGCTCGTGATGGCGTGTCGCCGGCCCCAGCCGCTACCATGACCGCACCCACCACCCGTCGCCGCGAGGAACCGTGACGAAGATCAAGTTCGGGACCGATGGCTGGCGCGCCGCCATCGCCGAGGACTACACCTTCCACAACGTCCGCCGTTGCGCGCGAGGCGTGGCGGAGTACCTGCACTCGATTGGCGCCGAGGATCGCGGCGTGGTGGTCTGCCATGACCGCCGCTTCGCGTCCGAGCACTTCGCCCGCGCCTGCGTCGAGGTGCTGGCCGCGCACGAGATCCGCAGCTTCATGCCCCCCGAGGCGGTGCCGACGCAGGTCGGATCCTTCTTCACCCGGGAGCTCGGGGCCGGCGCGGGGATCGTCATCACCGCCAGCCATAACCCGTGGACCGACAACGGATTCAAGGTCAAGGCCGATACCGGCGGCGCCGCAGCACCGGAGATGCTGGCCGACATCGAGGCGACCATGAACAACCACCCGGAGGACGAGCTTCCGCCACGCCGGGACTACGAGGATGCCGTGCACGCGGGCATGGTCGAGTCGTTCGACCCGTATCCACGCTTCGCTGCCCAGCTGGAGAGCATCGTCGACATCGATCGCATCAAGGCCGCCCAGAAGCGCGTCCTGGTGGAGCCGATCTACGGCTCGGGCGCCGGCTGGTTCACGCGGCTGCTGGGCGATGGCCGGATGACGATCCGCGAGCTGCACACGGAGCGCAACCCCTTCTTTGGCGGCGTCAACCCCGAGCCGATACGCCCCAACATCGACGCCTGGCTCGAGGAGATCCCGCGCTGGGGTGCCGACATCGGGATTGCGTTCGACGGCGACGCGGACCGGGTCGGCATGGCCACCGAGCAGGGCGTCTTCGTCAACCAGCTCCAGGTCTACGGCCTCCTCTACTGGTACCTCCTCGACGTCCGCGGCCAGGTCGGTCCGGCGGTCTACACCGTGACGACCACCTCCATGGCGCCGCGCCTCGCCGAGCTGTTCGGCACCCAGGCCTACGAGACCGGGGTGGGCTTCAAGTACGTGGGGCCCAAGATGACCGAGACGAACGCCGTCATTGGCGGGGAGGAGTCCGGGGGCTTCGGCTTCGGGATGCACATTCCCGAGCGCGACGGGCTGGCGTCCGGCCTCTTCCTGCTGGACCTGTGGCTGAGCAAGGGAAAGCAGGCATCCGAGGTGCTCGCGGAGCTCCAGGCCCTGGCGGGCCCCAGCTACTACAACCGGATCGACATCCGTTTCGCACGGGAGGGCTACGACGCCGTGAAGGCGGGAACCCTGGCGCGGCTCGGGGAGGAGGCCCCCGAGTCACTCGCGGGTCGTCCGGTGGTCCGCCGCCAGGCGCTGGAGACCGGGGACGGGTTCAAGTTCTACCGGGACGACGGGTCGTGGCTCCTGATCCGCTTCAGCGGGACGGAGGCGCTGCTGCGCATCTACGTCGAGGCCCGAAGCGAGGCGGACGTCGACTCGCTGCTGGCCGATGGTCGCAAGATAGCCTCCGCCGAGGCCGGTGCGGCCGGCGGCGGGTCACAGGGCTAGCCCATGGACGCGCGGGATTTCTTCGGCTACAAGAACCCCGACGAGGAACCGGGACGCCCCGACGACGAGGAGCAGCCCGACGAGCGGCCACCCCTCCCGGAGGAGGCGATCACCCTCGACGACCTGGCGGCGATGCGCCGCATCGACGTCGACGACATGCTCGGGCGCGTGCGCGCGCTCCCGCGCCAGCTCTCCGGTGCGCGTCGGATCGCGGCGGCCGTCCCGCTTCCGGAGCGGTACCGGGGACTGGACGCGATCCTCGTGCTGGCGATGGGCGGCTCGGCGATCGGGGCGGACCTGGTGGCCGGCATCGCCGGTGATCGCCTCACGGTCCCGCTGGTCGTGCATCGCGACTACGAGCTGCCCGCGTGGGCCGGCCAGCGGACGCTGGTCGTGGCGGCCAGCCACTCCGGCGAGACGGTCGAGACCCTGAGCGCCGCCCGCGGAGCGCGCGAACGGAACCTGCCGCTGGTGGTGATCTCGACCGGCGGCACGCTCGGCCGTCAGGCGACCAAGGCGGGAACGCCGTACCTGCAGTACGGGGAGTCCGGCCAGCCCAGGGCCGCCATCGGGTTCGGCGTCGGGCTCCTCCACGATCTGCTCGTCTCCGCCGGGCTTCTCCTGGATCCGGATCCGCTGGCCCCGGCGGTCGAGGCGATCGAGAGCATCCTTGAGCGGAACGGGCCGGAGGTCGAGACATCGGCCAACCCCGCCAAGCAGCTCGCCTGGTCCCTCTTCGGACGGATTCCCATCGTCTACGGCGCCGGGATCATGGCCCCGGTCGCGCGACGCTGGAAGACGCAGCTCAACGAGAATGCCAAGGCCTGGGCCGCGTTCGAGCCGATGCCGGAGGCGAACCACAACGCGATCGAAGGATCGCTGAATCCACGCGAGCTGTCCGACGCGCCGTACGTGGTGCAGCTGCGCGATCCCGAGGAGCACGCGGAGATCGGCGCGCGCTATCGGGTCGTCGAGGAGCTCCTCGGAGAGCGGGCAACGAACCGCAGCGAGGTCCGTGCCGAGGGGCCTTCCCGCCTGGCACGGGTGCTCTCCAGCGTCGCACTCGGCGACCTGGTGAGCGTATATCTCGCACTCCTCTACCAGACCGACCCAACCCCGGTTACACTGCTCGCAATGCTGAAGGAACGGCTCGCCAGGGCAACTGACTGACGGGCGCCAACTGATATGGCGCCGCTCGGTTCGGCGCCAGGAGGGAAGGCACTGTGCAATCGAGCATCATGGCGAAGGTCGAGAAGGCAATGCGCTACGCGCACGAGCCGGACCGTGTGAAGCTCCAGCGATTCGAGGCGACGTTCGCGAGCGACAACGGTGTCCATCGGATCAGCATGGACAGCGATCACTGGACCTGCGACTGCCATCTCTTCGAATCGGCCGGAGGCTGTGCGCACACCCTCGCCGCGCAGAAGATGCTCGATCCCATGCTCAGCGAGTCCGCCCGGGAGACACCGCTCTACAGCCACGTGGAGGTCGAAGAGGTGACCGCCTCCGCGTAGGTCCCTCCGCCACCGCGCATCCGCGGCCCGCCGGCCTGAGGTCGGCGGGCCGTCTGCTACGATCCGCCGGTTACCAACCCAAGACCGCGTCGGGTGCCGCCGCCGAAAGGCCGGCGGGCAAATGGCGAAGCCGGTGCAAGGCCGGCGCTGTCCCGCAACTGTATCCGCGCGCTCCGCCTCGGCGGACGCCGGGAGTCAGGTCGCCCAGCCACGGCGCGATGTCAGAACCCTCGTGTGAAAGGGAACGGCATCACCATGGCTCTCACCCGCACCAGGCCCCGTCGCCTCCTCATCGTCATCCTGTCCGTCGTCGCGCTGCTGGCGGCCTGCGGCCAGGAGCGCTCGACGACCTTCTCCTCCGTCGGTGCCACGATCTCCGCCGCGCCGACCGCCTCGGTGGCACCTTCTCCGGTACCCGCCAGCTTCCCGCTGACCCTGACCGATGACGCCGGCCGCTCCGTCACCCTCCCCGCCGCGCCCGCGCGGGTCGTCAGCCTGGCACCCTCGAACACGGAGATCCTGTGCGCCATCGGCGCCTGCGACACGCTTACCGGAGTGACCGATTTCGATGAATATCCGGCCGCCGTCACGAGCCTGCCCAAGGTCGTGATCAACGCCACGGTGGACGCGGAGAAGGTCGTTGCCGCCCGCCCTGACCTGGTCCTGGCCGCCGGCAACGGGCTCACCTCGGAGGCGGCCATTCGCCAGCTGACCGACCTGGGACTGCAGGTCCTGACCCTGTATCCGAAGGACCTCAACGGGATCTATACCGACATCGGCCTGGTCGGAGAGGCGACCGGGAGGGTCGACGCGGCGGCCACCCTGGTGTCGACGATGCGCGCACGCGTCGCTGCGGTCGCGTCCGCGGTCGCCGGCGCGCCGCGACCGCGGACCTTCTACGAGGTCAGCGTCTACCAGGGCGTGATCTACACCGCGGGCCGGGGGTCGTTCCTTGCCTCGTTGATCGACGCCGCGGGCGGTGATCCGGTGACCGGGGACGCGCTGTCCACCGCCATCGGCCTGGAGACGCTGGTGAACGAGGACCCGCAGCTGATCCTGCTGGGTGACGCGAGCTACGACCCCTCGCTCGCGGATCGCGACGCAGCGCTGAGCACGCTTCGTGGACGAGCCGGCTGGGAGGTGATGAGCGCCGTCCGCGAGGGCAGGGTGATCCCGTTCCTTGACGATGTCGTCACGACCCGGCCGGGGCCGCGGATCGTGGACGGGCTCGAGGCGCTGGCCAGGGCCATTCACCCTGAGCGGTTCAACCAGTGAGCGACGCCCGTGCCATCCGCGCAACGCCGGCCGGCGCCCATGCGCTGGTTGGTGGCCCCACGCTGACCCGGGCCGGCATCGTGCTCGGAGGGGGCGTTTCGCTCCTCGTCGTCGTAGGCCTGGTGGCGGTGGCCCTGGGGAGCGTGGGGATCGGGCTCGGCGAGACGGCGGGCATCATCGGCCATCGCCTGGTGGGCATTCCCGCAGTGCCGTCCTGGACGCCGCAGGCGGAGACCATCGTGCTCGAGCTGCGCCTTCCGCGAGTCCTGACGGCGATGCTGGTCGGCGGCGGGCTGGCGATGGCCGGCACCGCGTTCCAGGCGCTGCTGCGCAACCCGCTCGCCGATCCGTACATCATCGGCACCGCGGCCGGAGCCTCGCTGGGGGCCGTCGCCGCGCTGGTGCTCCCCGTCCTGGCACCCGGCCTGGCGGTACTTGCCGCGGGGAGCTGGCTGGGCGTCGGGGCCGTGCAGCTCCTGGCGTTCGCCGGCGGCCTGGCCACGGTGCTGGTGGTCTACGCCGTCGCTCGCGGCGCCCGTGGTGGTGCCGTGACGCTGCTCCTGACCGGGTACGCTGTCTCGTCGGTGCTGGCGGCCGGCGTGGCGCTCCTCATGTTCCTCGCCGGGAACCGCCTGGGCGTGGTCTTCGCCTGGATCATGGGCTCGCTCGAGGTGGCGGGCTGGCGCAACCTCCTCGTCGCGGCGCCCATCGTGGGGATCAGCCTGGTGGCCCTCCTGGCCCGATGGCGGCGCCTCAACGTCCTGCTGCTGGGCGACACCGCGGCCGCACACCTCGGGGTCGACGTCGGGCGTGAGCGCTTCGTGCTCACCGTCCTCGCGAGCCTGGCCACGTCGGCGGTGGTGGCGATCTCGGGGACCATCGGCTTTGTGGGGCTGGTGGTTCCCCACGTCCTCCGGCTGGCGATCGGGCCGGATCATCGGCTGCTGCTGCCCGCCAGCCTGGTCTACGGTGCGGTCCTGCTCACCGTCGCGGACCTCGTGGCGCGGCTCGTGGGTGGCATCCCGGTCGGGATCGTGACGGCGTTGATCGGCGCCCCGTTCTTCATCTGGCTCCTCGTGCGCTCGCGCGCCCAGGGATCGGTGACGACGTGACCTCCGATGCGGTGGTCGACGCACGCGCGATCGCCTTCGCCTACACCGCGCACGGATCGCGGCGGCCGGTCCTCGAAGGGCTGGACCTGACCATCGCTCCCGGTGAGCTCGTCGCCCTGGTGGGCACCAACGGCTCGGGCAAGACGACCCTGCTGCGGGTGCTGGCGGGGACGCTCACCGCAGAGCGGGGCACGCTCGCCCTCTTCGGCCGGCCGGCCGGCACCTGGTCGCGGGTCGAGATCGCGCGTCGGATTGCGATGCTGTCGCAGTCCCTCGAGCTTCCCGCCGGCTTCCGGGTGGGGGAGGTGGTGGCGATGGGCCGACTGCCGCACGCGCGATCCCGCTTCGGGTCGACGGCGGAGGATGCGGAGGCGGTCGAACGAGCCCTGCGCGACGCGGATGCGCTTGAGCTCGCGGGGCGCCCCGTGACGGAGCTCTCCGGCGGCGAGCGTCAGCGGGTCGGTGTGGCGATGGCGCTCGCCCAGGAGCCCCAGCTGCTCCTGCTCGACGAGCCCACGCTCCACCTCGACATCGCGCACCAGCTGGCCCTGTTGGCGACCATCGACCGGCTGCGTGCGCGGCGCGGGATCGCGGTCCTGGCCGTGATCCACGACATCGCCATGGCGGCTGCCGCCCCGCGAGTCGCCGTCCTGGACGCGGGCCGCATCGTTGCGGACGGTCCGCCGGAGGAGACGCTCAGCGCCGAGCTCGTGGGACGGGTCTTCGGGGTGCCGGTCGAGGAGTGGCAATCCGCGGACGGGGGCCGCCGGCTGGCGGTCGCCCTCCCACGCCTCTCGCGGGGCGCTTGAGGGGATTTGCGCCCGCGGCCTCAGGGGCCGGCAGGCCCGGGCACCTGGCCGGTGTCCGAGGAGCCGGGATCCTCGTCCGCGACGTCGCCGTCCTCGTCGACGACCATCTCGAACTGCTCGCTGCCGTCGGGACGCATCGAGCGATGGACGTGGATGTGAGGATGGGTCTCGTCGGAGACCTGCTGCTTCTCGACCCGCACCATGGTCGCCTCGCCGACGTGTGCCAGGCGTTCGGTGTCGGGGAGCGCGACGTTGGGCACCTCGCTCCACAGGAAGTAGTTCAGGAAGACGTTGATGACCGCGATGACCGGGATGCCGAAGAGCGCTCCCCACACGCCCGCGACCTGGGCGCCGACCAGCAGTCCCACGAGCACCAGGATCGGATGCATCCCCAGCGCGCCGCGCATGAGACGCGGCTGGAGCCAGTTGACCAACACGGTCTGCGTGCCCACCAGGACGATCGCTATGGGAATGAACCACGCCGAACCGTAGATCCAGGCTGCCAGGATCGGCGGTATGAGCGCGAGTGGCGGTCCGAAGAACGGGATGAACATGGCCAGGGCGGAGAGTGTGGCCACGAGCAGCACGTATGGCAGGCCGAAGAGGTCCCAGATCAGGAGCACCAGGACCGCCTGCAGGATCATGAGCACCAGCTGGGCGCGGAGGAAGCCGCCGAAGGCGCGTGCGACGGTGCGCTCGAAGATCTCGAGCTCGTCCTTGTAGCGATTGGGGACGACGCGGTTCACTCGGCTCAGGATCCGGTCGCTGTCCATCACCATGTACAGGGACAGGATCAGGACCAGGACGAATGAGCCGATGGCGCCCAGGGTTGCTCCGGCGATCGCCTGCGCCGAGTTCAGCAGGGGACCCACGATCGTTCCCAGGCTGCTCCGCACATCCTGGAAGAGCTTCACCAGGTCGATACCGAAGCGCCCCAGGTCGAGCGACTGCTGCCAGGACGTCAGCGTCGCCTCCACCCGGATCGCGGTCTGCGGGAAGTTGTCGGTCAGCTGCCGCACCTGGTCGGTGATGGCGGTCACCAGGCCGAAGATCAGCGCGCCCAGGGCGATGAGGGCCACCAGGTAGGCGATTGACGCGGCGACGCCGCGCGGCAGGCCGGATGTCGACAACCAGCGGACGAACGGCGACATCACGAAGGCCAGCAGCCAGGCCAGGAACAGGATCAGGAGGATGGAGCTGAAGCCGCCGAGAAAGGTGACGCCCTCCTGCACCAGCAGGACCGCGAAGTAGGCGCTGCCCAGGATGAGGAACGCGAGCAGCCAGCGCCGCTCCCGGGGACCGACGCCGGATTCGACGCTGGGCGGGAGCACGGGGGGCCTCAGCGCCGTCCGGTGCCGATGCCCACGGCCTGGCGCACCTGGGCCATGGTGGTCTCGACGATGGGGCGCACCTTGGCCGCTCCTGCGGCGAGCACCTCCTCCACGTAGTCGGCATGCTCGGCGAGCTCGGCGCGTCGTTCGCGCATCGGCCGGAAGCGCTCGATGATCCGCTCGGCGAGGAGCTGCTTCGTCTCGACGCAGCCGGTCCGGGCCGTTCGCTCGCCGTCGTGGATCTGGAGGTAGTCCTCGCCGAAGAAGCGGTGGAGCTGGCAGACGTTGCAGACCTCAGGCCGTCCCGGGTCCGTGCGCTTGATGCGCTGCGGATCGGTGACCATGCTCATCACGAGGCGCCGGATCTCGTCGGGATCCGCGAAGATCGGGATCGTGTTCCCGGCGCTCTTGCTCATCTTCTTCGCGCCGTCGGTGCCCAGCACCACCGGCACGTCGGTGAAGACCGGCTGTGGCTCCGGGAAGATGGGCCCGTACCGCCGGTTGAAGGCGCGCACGATCTCGCGGGACAGCTCCAGGTGCGGGGCCTGGTCCTTCCCGATCGGCACCCGGCTGGCCTTGTAGATCACGATATCCGCGGCCTGCAGGACCGGGTAGTCGAGCAGCCCCATGGAGTTCTCGATGCCCTGGTCGCGCTTCTCCTTGTAGGTTGGCGTGCGCTCGACCCAGCTCACCGGCACGACGGTGTTGAAGATCCACGCCAGCTCGCTGTGCTCGGGGAAGTCGGACTGGCGGATGAGCGCGCATTGGTCCGGGTCGAGGCCGACGGCCAGGAGGTCCAGCACCATCTCGTGGGTCAGCTCGCCCAGCCGGGCGCCGTCGTGCTGGCTCGTCAGCGCATGCAGGTCCACGATCGCGTAGATCGCGTCGTAGCTCTCCTGCAGGGCGACGTAGTTGACCTGCGCGCCCAGGTAGTTGCCCAGGTGCGACGCGCCGGACGGCTGGATACCCGAGAAAACGCGCTCGCGCGTCCCGGGCTCGGTTCCGCGCTCGTCGGTGGGCTTCGTTGCCGTCGTCATCGGATGGCGAGTGTACCGCACGGTGCCTGCGTGCCGGCCATTCCAGGGTCGTGTGCGATGAGGGGCTGCGCGGGTCGTTCATGCTCGCCCGCTAGAATCGGTGCCAGATGCCGTCACCGGGTGCCACCACGAACTCACGAGCCTCCTGGGAGACCGCCGCCGATCCGAACCGTCGCATCGGCTGGTCCGTCGAGCCTCACGACGCGATCGGTTCGACGAATGACCGCGCGCGGGCGCTCCTCGCGACTCCGGACGGGTGCGGCGTCGCCGCCGTCGCGGAGCTGCAGACCGCGGGGCGCGGGCGGCAGGGCCGGACCTGGACCTCGCCGAGCGGCGTCAACCTGATGGTCTCCATAGGGCTGCGCCCGGCGCTCGCTGCCGCCGACGCCTGGATGCTGAGCGCCGCGACCGCGCTCGCGCTGCGGGAGGCATGCGCGCGGGCGCTCCCCGCGGGAAGCGATCGGCCCGGGCTGAAGTGGCCCAACGACGTCGTCGACGCGGGGGGGCGCAAGCTTGCGGGGATCCTGGTCGAGACCGCGATCGCGGGTGACCGCCTGGCGCAGGCCGTCATCGGTGTCGGCGTCAATGCCAACTGGCCGCGGGCGGCCATGCCGCCGGAGCTTGCCGAGCGGGCCATCTCGCTCTGCGACCTTGCCGGCGGAGCGGTGGATCGGGTCGCCCTCCTGGACGCCTACCTGGACGAGCTCGACCGGCGGGTTGCGGCGCTCGAGGCGGGGGAGTCGCCCCTCGACGCATACCGGGCGGCCTCCTGGCTCGATGGCCGCGAGGTGCGCGTCGGGGTGGGATCGCGCGAGATCGATGGTCGGGTGGCCGGCATCGGCGGCGGAGGACAGCTCCTCCTGGAGACGGCAGAGGGACGGATGCGGCTCGAGCAGGGCGAGGTCCTGCGCGTGAGCCCCGGCGCGCCGGCCGGGGTGGACGCATGACCCAGGAGCCAATCGCCGCGGGGCAGGCATTCGACGCCGCTCCCGTGGCGGACCCGGACCTGCCCGCGGTTGCCGCGGCACAGGCCGATCCGGCCGCCTTCGGCATCCTCTATCGGCGGTACGTGGATCTCGTCTATTCCTTCGCGTTCTTCCAGCTCGGCGACCACCACGACGCCGAGGACGCCACCGAGCGTACCTTCCTGGCCGCCCTGCGCTCGATAGGCTCATTCACCGATCGCGGCGCGAGCTTCCGCGCCTGGCTCCTGCGCATCGCGCGCAACACCATTGCCAACAGCCACCGCAGCCGGTCCCGGCGGCGGACCACCACCCTCGACGCCCTGCCCCAGCACCCGCCCGCCCCGGATGCGGATCCCGCGACCCTGACGGTTCGCGCGGACGAGATGCGCCGCGTTCGGCGCGCGCTGGCGGAGCTGCCCGATGATCGACGGCAGGTGGTGATCCTGCGCTTCACCGACGGGCTCTCGGCACGAGAGATCGCCGCGGTGCTCGACCGGAGCGAGGGTGCTGTCCGAGTCCTCCTGCACCGGGCGCTTCGCGACCTGGCGGAGCGTATTCCCGGCTAGCACGCTCGGCGCGAGGGTGTAACGAATCGCGCGTCGCGGTGTTGGATACCATGGGGACCGGCGAGCGAGCTGCTGCACGTCCGACGCCGACCCCGACCGGACCAACCCACCAACGCACGCATCGAGGAGGCACCGTGATCGAACGTACCCCGGCCGAGCGCCTCGATCACGCCCTGGATGCGCTGCTGGCCGTGACGCCGGCGCCGCCGCCGGTCGATCCACAGCTGCGCCCGCTGCTCGGGACCGCCGCGCGAGTCAGGTTGGCCATTGCGCCGATCCCGCCGGGCTCCCGGTTCGAGGCACGACTCGGTCACAGGCTCGCGGCCGTGCCGCAGCGGAGTCCGGCGCGTGATCGCCTTCATCTCCCGGGCTGGCTGCTCCTCACCGGCGCCGTGTCCTGCCGTGGGCGTTGGCGTCACCGCCTACGCCGTCTGGCGCGGCAGCCGGCGCGGATCCCTGCCCGGGCTGGGAGGGCGCTAGCCGATGCCGATCAAGTTCCCGTTCAGCCGGCGTCGCACCGGCCCCGCCGACGCGTGGACCAAGTGCCCCAGCTGCGAACAGCAGGTCTTCAACCGCCAGCTCGAGCGGAACCTGCGCGTCTGTCCGACGTGCGGGCATCACTTCCGGATGGGGATTGGCGAACGGATCGACCTGCTCCTCGACGACGGGAGCTTCGTCGAGCGCGACGCGGGGCTGAGCTCCGTGGATCCGCTTCACTTCGTCGACCAGAAACGGTATCCGGACCGGGTCGAGGCCGCGCAGGTGAAGACCGGTCTCGCGGAGGCGGCCGTGTGGGGCATCGGCGCGGTCGACGGGCAGCGAATCGCCATTGGGCTCTTCGACTTCCGGTTCATGGGCGGCTCCATGGGCAGCGTGGTCGGGGAGAAGGTTGCCCGCTGCTTCGAGGCCGCCCTGGCCGAGCGCATTCCGGCGGTGATCGTTGCCGCGTCCGGCGGGGCGCGCATGCAGGAGGGCACCCTGGGCCTCATGCAGCTCGCCAAGACCACGGCGCCGCTGGTGCACCTCGATGAGGCCGGTGTGCCGTTCATCAGCATCCTCACCGACCCCACCACCGGCGGCGTCCTCGCCAGCTTCTCGTCACTCGGCGACGCGATCATCGCGGAGCCGCGTGCCCTCATCGGCTTCGCCGGGGCGCGGGTGGCAAGCGGCACCGTTGGGGAGGAGCTGCCGGAGGGATTCCAGACGGCGGAGTTCCTACTCGAGCACGGATTCGTCGACCTGGTCACGCCGCGCGCGGAGCTGCGATCCACGCTGGCCCGCCTCCTCCGGCTGCTGCCCGTGGCGGTGGCGGCCGATGACTCCCCGCCTCCGGGCGCACGCCAGTGGGGGCCCATCGGTGCCCTCTCCGGCCTCGCCGAGCGGGTCGGCGGCGCGGTCAGCGAGACGATCGGCATCGACGCCGAGCCGGGCGCGGGGAACGGGAACGGAAGCGCGAATGCGAACGGCGCCGGGGAGCACGCCGGCGCCCGGCCGGCCGGCGCACGCGAGAGCCGATGACCGAGCAGATCGTAGGCATGATCCCCGCCGCGTCGGCCCCCGAGGAGGCGCCCATCCCGGACCTCGATCCAGCCGCCGTCGAGGCGGCCTGGTCCCGCGTGCGCCTGGCCCGGCATGCGCAGCGGCCGCGGACCCTGGACCTGGTCCCGCGCATCTTCGACGACTTCATGGAGCTTCACGGGGACCGCTCGTTCCGCGACGACCCGGCGCTGGTGGGCGGGCCTGCCCTGCTGAACGGCCGACCGGTGATGGTGATCGGCCACCAGAAGGGGAACGACACCGAGTCGAACATCCACCGCAATTTCGGCTCCGCGCACCCGGAGGGCTTCCGCAAGGCGCAGCGGCTCATGCGGCTCGCCGACAAGCTGGGCCTGCCGCTCGTCACCTTCCTGGACACCGCCGGTGCCTTCCCGGGCCCTGCGGCAGAGGAGCGTGGCCAGGCGGAGGCGATTGCCAGCTCCATCAAGCTGATGACAGGCCTGCAGGTGCCCATCGTGGTGGTGATCCTGGGCGAGGGTGGCTCCGGGCGGCGCGCTGGCGATCGGCGTGGGCGACCGCGTGCTGGCCCTCGAGAACGCGGTCTACTCGGTCATCTCCCCCGAGGGCTGCGCCGCGATCCTGTGGCGCGCACCCGAGGCGGCGCCCACCGCCGCCGCCGCCATGCGGATGACCGCTGCAGACCAGGTCGAGCTCGGCGTGGTCGATCGCATCCTCCCCGAGCCATCCGACGGGGCGCACACCGACCATGACGCGACCTCGGCGACCATCAAGGCTGCCCTGCTCGAGGAGCTGGCATCCATTGCGAACCGGCCCACGGAGCAGCTGCTCACCACGCGCTATGCTCGCCTCCGCCGGCTCGGCGACGTACAACGAGCAGGGAGGGATGGCCGCGGAGCCCGCGGCCCCTCCGTCCCTGCAGCGGCGACTCGGGCGGCTGCTGCGGTTGCCCGGCGTGCCGCGCCGGCCGCGCTGGAGCGAGATCTGGCCGTCCGGCGAGGCAGGGGGCGATGACGAGGAAGGCACATGACCGATACGAATGACGAGCTGGCGGGGGTCGAGGCCGCCGTGCGCCAGCTGGTCCCGGACCTCGACGGAGCGGCTCTCCCGCTTTGACCTCGGCGAGATCGAGGTGCGGCGTGGTGACCTGCGCGTTCGCGTGGCGCGTGGCGGTGCGAGCGGGCCGACGGTTATCGCCACCCCGTCGGCGGCTGCCGCGACCGGCGCCGCGGCAGGCGCCGCGCACGGGCGCGCTCCCGAACTCGGCGCCGGCGGGAGCATCGGGCGGCGGGTTGCCGGTCACCGCTCCGGCGGTGGGCTACTTCGTCTACGGCGACGGCCTGGGCCCGGGCCTGGCGGTGGAGAAGGGGGATCCGCTGGGCTTCGTCGAGGTGCTGGGCGTCCGCCACGACGTCCGGGCGCCGCGTTCGGGGGTGGTCCGCAACCTCGTCACGGAGACGGGCGAGGCGGTCGAGTACGGCCAGGTCCTGGTTGAGCTGGAGGCATCGTCGTCGTGACGCTCGCGCTGCTCTTCTCACCGCAGGGCTCGCAGACGATCGGCATGGGGCGTGACCTCGCCGATCGGTCGCCGGCCGCGCGAGCCTGCTTCGACGAGGCGGATGCCCTCCTGGACTGGTCCGTCTCCGCGACGAGCTGGGAAGGTCCGGAGGAGCGCCTGAACGATACGCGACAGACCCAGCCGTGCCTCTTCACCACCTCGCTCGCCGCGCTGGCGGCTCTCCGCGAGGCGGCGTCGAGCGCCGGCGTCGACGTGACGGCCCTGCGCGCGGCCGGCCACTCGGTGGGCGAGTATGCCGCCCTGGTGGCATCCGGCGTCCTGGCGTTCGCTGACGGGCTGCGGCTGGTGGCCCTGCGCGGCCGGCTCATGGCGGATGCGCGCCGTGGCGGGTGGCATGGCCGCCGTGATGGGACTCGACCGGGAGCGGGTCGCCGCGGTCGTTGCCGAGGCCGCCGACGGTGACCTTGTCGTCGCCAACGACAACGCGCCGGGGCAGGTGGTCATCTCCGGCTCGCTCGCCGCGATCACGGTGGCGGAGCCCGCGCTCCAGGCCGCCGGGGCGCGCCGCGTGATTGCGCTCAAGGTGAGCGGACCTTTCCACTCGCCGCTCATGGCGCCGGTCGGCGAAGCGCTGGCACGCGCCTTTGGTGAGGTTGCCTGGCACGACGCGAGCCCACCGGTGGTCAGCAACGTGACCGCCGAACCGGTTGCGGAGGCGGGGACCATCCGCTCGCTCCTGGCCCGCCAGGTGAGCTCACCGGTCGAGTGGGTCGCCAGCGTGCGCCGCATGGTGGCCGATGGCGTCGACACCTTCGTGGAGTGCGGGCCGGGCAACGCGCTGGCGGGCATGGTGCGGCGCATCGCGCCCGAAGCGCGCACCTTCGCGGTCTCCGACGCTGCCTCACTGGCGGCGGCGATCGAGGGCATCGCGCAGCCCGTCGCGGCCGGGTCGGAGGTCTCCGCCTGATGTTCGGCAAGATCCTGATCGCCAATCGCGGCGAGATCGCGGTCCGCATCCTTCGCGCCTGCCGGGACCTGGGCGTGCCCGGCCGTGGTCGCCTACTCGGAGGCGGACCGCGACACGCTTGCGGTGCAGATGGCCGACGAGGCGATCTGCATCGGACCGGCCGAGTCGCGCCGCAGCTACCTCAACCAGCCGGCGGTCGTCTCCGCCGCGCTCGTCACCGGCTGCGATGCGGTCCATCCGGGGTATGGCTTTCTCTCCGAGGACGCGGGGTTCGCGGAGGTCTGCGCCGCCCACGACCTGCACTTCATCGGCCCGCGGGCGGAGGTGCTCGAGCGGTTCGCGAGCAAGTACGCCGTGCGCAGGATGCTCGCCGCCAACGGCCTGCCCACGGTCCCCGGATCGCGCGGGATCGTGACCGATCTCGACGATGCGCTCGAGCAGGCCGAGGAGGCCGGCTACCCGGTCCTCCTCAAGCCGTCGGCCGGGGGTGGCGGCCGTGGCATGCGGCTGGTGCGATCGCCGCGAGAGATGGAGACCTCGCTGCCGCTGGCGCGCTCCGAGGCGCAGGCGGCGTTCGGCGACGACTCGATCTACTTCGAGAA
The DNA here is from genome assembly GCA_963773405.1 of uncultured Chloroflexia bacterium. Lineage (GTDB taxonomy): Bacteria > Chloroflexota > Limnocylindria > QHBO01 > QHBO01 > CAVXEH01. The sequence goes on from CAVZAQ010000005.1 coordinate 464,647, forward strand.
GTGGATCGAGGAGAGCCGTCACGTCGAGGTGCAGGTCCTGATCGACCAGCACGGCAACGGGGTCCACATCGGCGAGCGCGACTGCAGCGTGCAGCGACGGCACCAGAAGATCATCGAGGAGGGGCCGTCTCCGGCGATGAATGACGCGGCGCGCGAGCGGCTCCGCGACCTCGCCATCCGCTCGGTCCTGGCCGCGGGGTACGAGAGCGCCGGCACCCTGGAGTTCCTCCTGGACGCGGAGGGCAACTTCTACTTCATCGAGATCAACTGCCGGATCCAGGTCGAGCACCCGGTCACCGAGGCGATCACCGGGCTCGACCTGATCACCGAGCAGATCCGCCTCGCCGCCGGCGAGCCGCTGGCCTGGACCCAGGAGGCGATCACCTTCCGCGGCCACGCCATCGAGTTCCGCATCAACGCCGAGGATCCGGAAGACAACTTCTCCCCGCAGGCAGGGCCGATCGAGGCCCTGACGCTCCCGGGCGGCCCCGGTGTCCGGGTCGACACGCACCTGTACCCCGGCTACGAGGTGCCGCCCTTCTACGACTCGCTCCTCGCCAAGCTTGTGGTCTGGGGCGAGACGCGCAACGAAGCGCTGGCACGGGCCCGTCGCGCCCTCGCCGAGTTCCAGATCGAAGGCGTGCGGACCAACATCCCGTTCCATCGCGGGATCGTCAACAACGAAGCCTTCCTCAATGCCAGCGTGAGCACGAACCTGCTCGATCGCATTGGTCCGGCGCCGTTCCTCGCGGGCGCAGAGCGTGGCGCGAGCGCATGAGTGACGAAAGGGACGTGATGCCCCAGACGACCCCCGTTCCCACCAATGCGGCCCGGCAGCTTGACCCACCGCTTCCCTGGGAGGCGGCGGAGATCATGCGCGTCATCCCGCACCGGTACCCGTTCCTGCTCATCGACCGTGTCGTCGAGCTGGAGCGGGGCAAGCGGGTGGTGGCGATCAAGAACGTGACCGCCAACGAGCCGCAGTTCACCGGGCACTTCCCCGAGCGGCCGATCATGCCCGGCGTCCTGATGGTCGAGGCGATGGCCCAGGCCGGCGCGGTCGCCGTCCTCTCGCTCGACGAGAACCGGGGCAAGCTGGCGCTCTTCGCGGGAATCGACGAGTGCCGGTTCCGGCGAACGGTCGTCCCCGGAGACACCCTGCGGATCGAGGTCACCGTGGACAAGCTGGCCCGGCTCTTCGGACGGGCGCACGCGGTGGCCAGCGTCGGGGACGAGGTCGCGGTCGAGGCGATCCTCTCCTTCGTCATCCCGCGCGACCAGTCGATCGCCGGAGGACGCGCGGATGGCTGAGCCAGGGCTGCCGCGCAGCTCCGCGGAGCGTGGGGAGCGGCGCGTGGTGGTGACCGGGATGGGCGCCATCACGCCACTCGGGAACGACGTGGCGAGCACCTGGGACGCCATGAAGGCGGGTTCGAGCGGCATCGGTGCCATCACGCTCTTCGATCCGGTCAACGTGGATGCCAAGATCGGTGGCGAGATCCGTGGCTTCGACGCGGAGGCGGTGATGCCCCGCAAGGAGATCCGGCGCAACGATCGGTATATCCACTATGCGTGGGCCGCGACCCACGAGGCCCTGGCCGACGCGGGCCTCCCCAACCCGATCGACAGCGACGAGCTCGCCGAGCGAACCGGGGCGATCATCGGCTCGGGGATCGGCGGGATCAACACCATGATCCGCGACATCATCGAGGCCAACGAGTACGGCGTGCAGCGGGTGGGACCGTTCCTGGTGACGGCCATGATCGCCGACATGGCGCCCGGCTACGTGGCGATCTATGCCAACGCCCGCGGTCCGAACTACACGACGGTGAGCGCCTGCGCCAGCAGCAACCACGCCATCGGGAACGCCCTGAACATCATCCGTCGCGGCGACGCGGACGTGATGATCGCCGGTGGCGCGGAGGCGGGGATCGGCGAGATCCCGGTGGCCGCGTTCAGTGCCATGAAGGCGCTCTCGACCCACCGCAACGACGATCCCCAGAAGGCCTCGCGTCCCTTCGATGCACAGCGCGATGGCTTCGTGATGGGCGACGGCTCCGGCATCCTGGTCCTCGAGTCGCTCGACCACGCCCGATCGCGCGGTGCGCGCATCCACGCCGAGCTGGTGGGGTATGCGGCGAGCGACGACGCCTCGCACATCACCCTTCCCGCCCCCGGTGGGCGCGGCGCGGTGGCGAGCATGCGCCTTGCGCTCACCGATGCCGGCCTTTCGCCCGATGCGGTCGGCTACATCAACGCGCACGGCACCAGCACCCAGGCCAATGACAGCGCGGAGACGGCGGCCATCAAGGCCGTCTTCGGTGAGCGGGCCGGCGCCATCCCCATCTCGTCGACCAAGTCGATGACCGGGCACATGCTCGGCGCGGGCGGCGGCGTCGAAGCGATCGCCTGCGTGCGGGCCATGCAGGACGGCATCGTGCCGCCCACGATCAACTACGAGTTTCCCGATCCCGCCTGTGACCTCGACTACGTTCCGAACCATGCCCGGCCCGCCGACGTGGCGGTCGCCGTCAGCAACTCGTTCGGCTTCGGCGGGCACAACGCGACGATCGTCCTGCATCGCTGGGAGGAGGCCGGATGAGCCAGCACGACGGCGACGCGGAGGGGGAGGTGCGTCGCACCTTCCTGGCCGCCGTCGATCGGCTGGCGCCTGCGCTCGCGGAGAGCGGCCTCGACGAGCTCGAGGTCCAGTCCGGCGAGCTGCGCGTGCGGCTGGCGCGGCCCAGGGCGGCCGCGGCAGCGCCTGCTGTAGCGGCCCCTTCGCCCACCGCGGTGGCGCCGAAGGCGACCCCGGACTCCCCGTACGGTGAGCCGCAGGAGGGGAGGCGCTTCGTGACGGTCCCGCTCACCGGCGTGTGGTACTCGGCGCCGTCGCCCGGCGCGCGGCCCTATGTCACCGAGGGGAGCGAGATCGCCACGGGCCAGGTGATCGGCCTCATCGAAGCCATGAAGCTCTTCAACGAGATCAAGTCCGATGCCGGGGGCGTCGTGACCCGCATCCTGGTCGAAAGTGGCACGCTGGTGAAGCGCCAGCAGCCGGTTCTGGAGATTGACCCACGCTAGCCGAACCCCGGGAGCCGGGAACCGGCATAGGAGGCAACGAGCAGATGACGAACGCGCTGATCACGGGGTGGGGCATGTACGCTCCCGCGCGGGTGATGACCAACGCCGACCTGTCGAAGATGGTCGACACCAACGACGAGTGGATCGTGACGCGGACCGGTATCCGCGAGCGCCGCATCGCGGCCGACGACGAGACGACCACGACCCTCTCCGTGCACGCGGCTCGCGATGCGCTCGCGGTGGCCGGGCTGGCCCCCGAGGACCTCGACCTGATCATCGTCGCAACCTGCTCGCCGGATTACCCGCTCCCCGCCACCGCGGTCCTGGTGGCCACCGAGCTCGGTGCGCGGCGCGCCGCCGGGTTCGACCTGCAGGCCGCGTGCTCCGGCTTCGTGTACGGGCTCGCCACCGCTTCCAGCTTCATTCGGAGCGGCATGTACCGCAACGTGCTCCTGATCGGCGTCGAGGTCCTGAGCCGGTTCATCGACTGGACCGACCGCGGCACGTGCGTCCTCTTCGGGGACGGCGCGGGGGCCGTGCTTCTCCAGGCCAGCGAGCAGCCCGGCGGGCTCCTGGGCGCCAACCTCTTCTCGGACGGAACCGGGTTCGAGGGGATCATCGTTCCGGCCGGCGGGAGCGCCTGCCCCGCGGGACCCGAGAGCGTCGCGGAGCGCAAGCACTTCATCCGGATGCTGGGCAGCGAGGTCTACAAGTACGCCACCCGCCAGCTCGCGGAATCATCCCTCGCGGCGCTCCGCGATGCGGGCATGGGCGTGGAGGAGATAGACCAGTTTCTCTTCCACCAGGCGAACCTGCGCATCATCAACAGCGTCGCGGCGCACCTGCACATCCCCGCCGAGAAGACATACATCAACATCGAGAAGTACGGGAACACCTCCGCCGCCTCGGTCCCCATGGCCCTGGTCGAGGCCATCGCGGCCGGTCGCATCAAGCCCGGCGACAAGCTCCTGATGGCGGCCTTCGGTGCCGGCTACACCGCCGGCGCGGCGGTCCTCGAGTGGACCGCGGACCCGGCACGTGCGCTGCTTGCTCCCGGCGCGCAGACGCGCATGGACAGGCCGCAGGTGGACGCGGCGAGCTTCAGCGAGCCCGTGGCGGTCAGTTGATGTTCGACCTCTCGGGGAAGGTCGCCCTCGTCACGGGCGGCAGCCGCGGCCTGGGTCGCGCCATCGCCCTTGCCCTTGCCGGCCAGGGCGCCGACCTTGCGGTGAACTACCGGGGCAACGTCGCAGCCGCGGACGAGGTGGTCGCCGCCATCGGCGCCATGGGCAGGCAGGCGTTCGCCATCCAGGGAGACACCTCGGGCGGTCGCGAGGCCTGCGAGGCGATCGTGAAGGCTGCGCTGGAGCGCTTCGAACGGGTCGACATCCTGGTGAACAACGCGGGGATCACGCGCGACAACCTGCTGATGCGCATGAGCGAGACGGAGTGGGACGAGGTGATCGCCACAAACCTGTCCGGCCCGTTCTGGATGTGCCGCGCCATCGCCCGCCCCATGATGAAGCAGCGGGCCGGGCGGATCATCAACATGAGCAGCGTGGCGGGGCGGATGGGCAATGCCGGCCAGGCGAACTACGCGAGCGCAAAGGCGGGGCTCATTGGCCTCACCAAGACGGTCGCCCGTGAGCTCGCCAGCCGCGGGATCACGGCCAACGCCATCGCGCCCGGGCTGATCGACACGGAGCTCACGGCGGACCTCCCCGACGCCGCCCGCCAGTTCGTGGTGGACACCACGCCGCTGGGCTACGTGGGCAGCGTGGAGGACGTCGCCGCCGCCGCCGTCTACCTTGCCTCGGACGAGGCGCGCTATGTCACCGGCCAGACCGTGGGCGTGGACGGTGGCATGATGATGGGCCTGTGACGGCGCCCTTTGGCGGCGCGGTTCCTGCTGCGTACACTGTGCACGAAGCCCTGATGACGAGATAGATCGAGAGGAGTATCCATGCGCGTGCGATCTCTGCTGCGCCCGACCCGGCGCGTTCATGCCCATTGCGATGTCCCGTGCGGGGTGTATGACCCCGAGCAGGCACGGATCGAGGCCGAGTCGTGCTACAAGATCATCGAGAAGTACCACGGCAGCACCGATGACCTCTTCCGCGCTCGCTGCATCGCGGTGAAGGAGGAGCGCGCGGAGCTCGCGAAGCACCACATCGACGTCCTGTGGAGCGACTACTTCAAGCCGGAGCACGTCGAGAAGTTCCCGGACCTGCAGGAGACCTGCTGGAAGGCCGCGAAGGCGGCGTCCAAGGTCAAGCAGACGACCGACCTCGACGCGGCGAAGGACCTGCTCTCGCTCATCGACAAGATCGACGACATGTGGAAGGCGACCGGCGGACCGGAGAAGACGCGCCTCAACGGCCGCCCCTCCTGAGACCCGGTACGGACGGACCCGTGTCCGCGCAGAGGGGCCGGCGACGGCCCCTCTTCTCGTCCCTTGCGCGCGGTGCGGCGCTGGGTGCCGGGCTCGCGGCGACCATCGCCGCGCGACGCTGGATCGACGTGGTCGAGGTCCACGGCGGATCCATGGCCCCGGCCCTGCTCGCCGGCGACCGCCTCCTCGTGGAGCGCCGCACCTTCGAGGGGCGCGCTCCGTTCGTGGGCGAGGTTGTCCTGGCGCCAGACCCCCGCGAGCCGTCACGCGAGCTGATCAAGCGCGTCGCGGCGGTGGACCTCGAGGCCGGCGTCGCGGAGCTGCGGGGCGACGCTCCGGAGGCGAGCACCGACTCGCGCGTCTTCGGCGCCGTGCCGCTGGCCAGCATCCGCTGGCGCGCGGTGGCCCGCTACTGGCCGCTGCCTCGCGCCGGACGCACCTTCTGAGGGTTTTAATCCAAGCCTACGGGCAGCCGCAGAGCCCCGCGACCGCGTCGACGCACTCGGCGGTGTCGGGGGGCAGGATGAGCACGTCGTCGCCGGCCTCAGCGCCCACCAGCCAGTCCGCGCCGGCGGCGGGGCGAACCACGATGCGGGCGCTCGGGGCGCGCTCGCGGAGGAAGTCCACCACCGGTCCCAGGCCTGCGTCGCCGTACTCGCGGCGGATCGCGCCGGTGTCCACCACCACCAGTCCCGGCGACCGCAGGACGACCGCCTGGTGGAGCCGTGCCGCGTCGTTGTAGAAGAAGGCGATGGCGCCGCCCAACCGTGCGTCCAGTCCCAAAGCGAGCTCACGGTCACGGGTGAGGCAGTAGACGATCGTTTCGGCCGGCATCGGGGCAAGCGTAGCATCGGCCCGCGCACCGTGGCGGACTGGCGATCGGCCCGGCGACACGTACAATGGAGCGCCCATGAGCAGCACACCCGTCGTTCGCGACGCCACCCGGGACCTCACCACCGGGCGCCACCAGGCGCTCGGCTCCCTGCTGGGTCGCGTCTGGGCCGTGGACCAGGTTGGCGTCGAGGAGCGCGCCGCCAGCCTAGCGAAGCGCAGCATCAAGCGCGAGGCGAAGCTCTGGGCCCTGGACATGGTGATCCGCATGACGGATCTCACGACGCTGGAGGGCAAGGACACGCCGGGCAAGATCCGGGCCCTCGCCGGCAAGGCGATCCGGCCGGATCCCACTGATCCGAGCATCCCCAGCGTGGCCGCCCTGTGCGTCTACCCGAACATGGTGCCGAGCGCGGTCGCGGCCCTCGCGGGGAGCGGGGTCAAGGTCGCCTCGGTGGCCACCTACTTCCCGTCGGGCGCCTCGTCGCTCGACGTGAAGCTTGCCGACGTTCGCGGTGCGGCCGCCATGGGGGCGGACGAGATCGACATGGTGATCGACCGCGGTGCCTTCCTGGCGGGGGAGTACGGTCGGGTCTACGACGAGATCGTGGCGGTCAAGGATGCCTGCGGCGACGCGCATCTGAAGGTGATCCTCGAGACGGGTGAGCTGGAGACCTACGACAACGTCCGCCGGGCGAGCGTCCTGGCCATGGCCGCCGGTGCGGACTTCATCAAGACCTCGACCGGCAAGGTCCAGCCTGCGGCGACCCTGCCCGTCACCCTGGTCATGCTCGAGGCGATCCGCGACTTCCACGCCCAGACCGGACGCGCGGTGGGGATGAAGCCGGCGGGCGGGATCCGGACCTCGAAGGAAGCGATCGCGTACCTCACGGTCCTCTACGAGACGCTGGGTCCGGACTGGATGACCCCGGACCGCTTCCGTTTCGGGGCCAGCTCCCTGCTCAACGACGTGCTGATGCAGATCCGCAAGGAGCGGACGGGTCGCTACTCCGGCGTCGACTACTTCACCCTCGACTGAGCTCATGGTGACCACCGCCGCGCTCACGCCCCCGGTCGAGGTCGGCCCCGGAACCGTGGTCGTGTACTCGGATATCGGCTGTCCCTGGGCGCACGTCGCGGTCTGGCGCCTGCACGAGGCGCGCCGGCGCCTGCGGTTGGGAGACCGCGTTCATCTCGATCACCGGGCCTTCCCGCTCGAGCTCTTCAACTCGCAGCCCACGCCGCGGCCGGAGTACGAGGGGGAGATGGACTTCTGTGCATCCCTCGCGCCCAGGGCGGGGTGGCAGCGCTGGACCGGTCCGGACTGGGCATGGCCGGTGACCCTGCTCCCTGCCATGGAGGCGGTGCAGGCCGCCAAGGAGCAATCTCTCGCCGCGTCGGAGGACCTCGACATTGGCCTGCGACGCGCATTCTGGGGTGAGAGCCGCTGCATCAGCCTGCGGCACGTGATCCTCGAGGTGGCCTCACAGTGCGATCGACTCGACCTGGCCCGGCTGGCGGATGCGATCGACGCCGGGCGCGCGCGCCATGCGCTCTTCGAGCAGTGGGAGGTCGCCAAGACCGATGCCGTGGCCGGATCCCCGCACCTCTTCACGCCCGACGGCTGGAACGGCCAGAATCCGGGCCTGGAGCTCGACTGGCGCGAGGAGGAGGGCGAGTGGATTCCGACCCTGCTGCACGACGATGTCGCGGTCTATGAGGCCATCCTCCGCCGCGCTGCCGGCTGATCCCGGACGCGTCTCACGAATGGCCTCGCCGTCGCGTTTCATCTGACGTGCGACTCCCGCCCTTCCAGACCCTGGTCGACGCGCATGCCGGTGAGCTGCATCGGTTCCTCGTCGCCTCCGTTGGTGCCGCCGACGCCGAGGATTGCCTCCAGGAGGCGCTGATCGCGGCGTTGCGCGCCTACCCGCGTCTGCAGGACGCGTCGAACCTGCGTGCCTGGCTCTACACCATCGCGCAGAACAAGGCGACCGATGCGCTTCGTCGCCGGTCCCGGCATCGCACGGAGAGCCTGGATGGCTCCACGCGTTCGGAACCCTCGGAGCGGCCGCACGACGCACCCGACGACGCCCTGTGGGGCGCGGTTCGGGCGCTGCCCGCCAAGCAACGGGCAGCCGTCGTCCACCGGTACGTCTTCGACCTTGCCTATCGGGAGATCGGGGTGCGGATCGGCTGCTCGGAGGAAGCGGCACGGCAGAACGTGGCGGCAGGCCTGAAGCGACTTCGTCAGGAGGTGGATCGATGAGCGAGCTCGAGCGGCGACTGTCCGCGGGCGGCACCGGTGCCGGAGCGCGGCGGCCGGACGCCGGGCGGCTGGCCTCCGACCTGGCGTGGCGTGCCGACGAGGCGGGCCTGCTCGACGTGGCCTACGCCTCGCTCGACTCTCCGCTCGGCGAGCTGCTCGTGGCGGTGACGCCGCGCGGACTTGCGCGGATCGCCTACCCGGGCGAAGGCGAGGACCGCGTCCTGGACCAGCTCGCGGCGGGCATCTCGCCCCGGATCCTGCGCGCGCCTGAGCGCACCGATACCGTGCGGCGCGAGCTGGACGACTACTTCGCCGGTCGACGCCGGACGTTCGACCTGCCGATCGACTGGTCGCTGGTCCACGGCTTCGCGGTCAAGATCCTGGGTGCCACCGCGCGGGTCCCGTTCGGCTCCGTGGCGACCTACGGCCAGGTCGCCGTTGAGGCGGGGTCCCCACAGGCCGCGCGGGCCGCCGGCAATGCGCTGCACGGCAACCCGATCCCCATCGTGGTGCCCTGCCACCGGATCGTGCCGGCATCGGGGCGCCTGGGCGGCTACGGTGGCGGCCAGGAGCGCAAGCGGTACCTTCTCGACCTGGAGGGCGTCCATCCCGCGTAACGGTGCGATAATCGGCGGCGACATGACGCTCACCAAGAAGGGGGAGAGCCGCCCCGCCCCGGCATCCTGGGGGCTCGCCGCGCGCGGCGGGATCCCGTGGGAGTACGCACCGGCTCCCGAGTCGACCGACCACGTCACGATCCGGCCGGAATACGGGCTCTTCATCGACAACGAGTTCCGCCCCGCCCGGCCACGCAAGACGTTCGGGGTGATCAACCCCGCGACTGAGGAACCGCTGGCGAGGGTCGCGCTGGCCTCGAAGGGGGATGTCGACCGCGCGGTGCGCGCGGCCCGCCGCGCCCACGACACCACCTGGTCGCGTCTCTCCGGGGCCGAGCGTGCGAAGTATCTCTACCGGATCGCGCGGATCATGCAGGAGCGCTCGCGCGAGTTCGCCGTGGTCGAGACCCTGAACTCCGGAAAGCCCATCAAGGAGTCCCGCGACGTCGACGTGCCGCTTGCCGCGGCGCACTTCTTCTACTACGCCGGCTGGGCGGACAAGATCGACTATGCGTTCCCGGGCCGGACGCCACGGCCGCTGGGCGTCGCCGCGCAGATCATCCCCTGGAACTTTCCGCTCCTGATGCTGGCCTGGAAGATCGCGCCTGCCCTGGCCTGCGGGAACACGGTGGTCCTGAAGCCCGCCTCGACCACGCCGCTCACCGCCTACCTGTTCGCGGACGTCGTGCGCCAGGCGGAGCTGCCGCCGGGGGTCGTGAACATCATCACCGGGCCCGGCGCGATCGGCATGGAGCTCGTCCGGCACCCGGAGGTGAACAAGGTTGCCTTCACCGGCTCGACCGCGGTGGGCAAGCTCATCGCCCGCGCGGTGGCGGGGACGCGCAAGAAGGCCACCCTCGAGCTGGGCGGGAAGGCCGCGAACATCGTCTTCGACGACGCGCCGCTCGACCAGGCCATCGAGGGGATCATCAACGGGATCTACTTCAACCAGGGCGAGGTTTGCTGCGCAGGCAGCCGTCTCTTCGTCCAGGAGAGCATCTACGAGCCGCTGCTCGACAAGCTGAAGGCGCGGCTGGGCACCCTGCGGGTCGGCGATCCCATGGACAAGAACACCGATGTCGGCGCCATCAACTCCGCTGCCCAGCTGGCGAAGATCACCGAGCTGGTGGAGGCCGGAACCGCCGAGGGTGCGGAGATCTTCCAGCCGGAGTGCCAGCTTCCGGATCGCGGCTTCTTCTTCCGTCCCACCCTCTTCACCGGGGTCAGCCAGAGCCACCGCATCGCGCAGGAGGAGATCTTCGGCCCGGTCCTCTCGGTGCTCACCTTCCGCACACCCGACGAGGCCATCGAGAAGGCGAACAACACGCCCTACGGCCTGTCGGCAGGCGTCTGGACGGAGAAGGGGAGCCGGATCTTCAAGATGGTCGCCGCCATGCGCGCCGGCGTCGTGTGGGCCAACACCTTCAACCGCTTCGATCCGACATCGCCGTTCGGCGGCTACAAGGAGTCCGGCTACGGTCGCGAGGGCGGGCTGGCGGGCCTGGCCGCCTACCTGCGCCTGGACGGGGAGTACTGAGCCGATGCCGCCGCGCCGCACGACCACCGCCCGCCCCACCCGCCGTCCCTCCGTCACCCGGGCGCGGGCCGCCGCCCCGCTCGCTGCGGCCAACGGTTCCGGGCGAGCCGGTGAGCGGCTCGAGGTCCGCAAGACGTACAAGCTCTACATCGGTGGGCAGTTCCCGCGCACGGAGTCGGGCCGCTCGTACGAGGTCTTCGACGCGCGCGGCGGGCTGCTCGCCAACGCCTGCCGCGGAACCCGCAAGGACATCCGCGAGTCGGTGCGCGCGGCGCGGAAGGCGCAGCCCGGCTGGGCGGCGCGCACCGCGTTCAACCGAAGCCAGATTCTGTACCGCATCGCTGAGCTCATGGAGGGGCGCCGCGAGCAGTTCGTGGCCGAGGTGATGGCCGCCGAAGGGAGTCGGCCGCCGGCGCGCCGCCCGCCTCGTTGACGCGTCCATCGACCGCTGGGTCTGGTACGCCGGCTGGGCCGACAAGTTCGTCCAGGTGATCGGCACCGTGAACCCGGTGAACGGCAGCTACTTCAACTTCAGCGTCCCGGAGCCCACCGGGGTCGTGGGCGTCATCGCCGCGGAGGACTCGAGCCTGCTGGGCTTGGTGAGCCGCCTGGCTCCGGTGATCGTCTCCGGCAACGCGGCGGTGGTGATCGCCAGCGAGTCGCGGCCGCTTCCCTCGGTGACCCTCACCGAGGTGCTCGCCACCTCTGACGTGCCGGGTGGGGTCGTGAACCTGGTCACAGGATTCCGGCGTGAGCTCGTCTCGCACCTTGCAGCCCACATGGACGTCAATGCCCTGGACGCCTTCGGCCTGGCCCCCGCGGAGTCCGCGGCGGTCGAAGAGCTGGGGACGGAGAACGTGAAGCGGATCGCGCGACCGCCCGCCGCCGGACTCGACCGCTACGACTGGCTGGCCGAGACGGCGCAGTCGCCGTACCTGATTGGCCTGTTCGTGGAGACCAAGACGGTCTGGCACCCCATAGGCGCCTGAGCGGCGCTAGAGCCAGCCGCGCCGCCGGAAGAAGACGACGAGGGCCACGAGCATCGCCGCCATGGCGATCACGACACCCCAGAAGTAGGCGGGCGCCAGCGGATCCCCCGGGAACCCCAGGTTCATGCCGAAGAACCCGGTCACCAGCGTGAGCGGCAGGAGGATCACCGTTACCGCGGTGAGGATCCGGAGCACGTCGTTGAGGCGATGCGACAGGACCGACTCGTTCGTGCTCTCGAGCCCCTCCACGGACTCCTTGAAGTTCTCGAGCACGTCCCAGATGCGCTCGGTGGCATCGGTCAGGTCGTCGAAGTAGATGTCCAGCTCCTCGGGCAGGTAGCGCTGCTTTGCCCGTTCGAGGTCGTGGAAGACGAGACGCTGGGGACGGATCACGGCGCGGAAGTTGATGATCTGCTGCTTCGCGTTGCTGATGTCGCGCACGATCTCCCGGCTGCGCCCCTCGAAGATGTCGTTCTCGATCCGGCGCAGCTTTTGGCCCAGCTGCCCGAGCGTCGGGAACCCGGCGTCGACGCAGCGATCCAGGATCTCGTACAGGAGGCGGCCGGACCCATGGCTCATGACCTCCGCACGGAAGTCGGCGCGAGCCATCGCGCCCTCGAACACCGCACGCAGCGGCGGGATCGGCTCGTTTGGCAGGGTGATCACGTAGTCGGGGCCCATGAAGACGTCGAGCTCCGCCGCGTCCAGGCGATTGGTGTCCCGTTCGTAGGACGGGAACTGCATGACGAGGAAGAGGTACTCGGGGTACGCGTCGAGCTTGGGACGCTGGTTGTGGCTGGCAACGTCCTCGATGTCAAGCTCGTGGAAGGCGAAGTTCTCCGCGAGCCAGAGGCGGTCCGCGAGTCGCGGTGACTCGATGTTGATCCAGCGTAGGCTGGGCGTCTCGACGATCTCCGGCCGCGGCTCGAGCACGGGCTCGTGCTCGCTTCCCGGCAGCCCGGGGCGTGGGCGGCGTTGGAGGCGGAGCGGGAGCGCCCTCATGGTCCCAAGGGTAGCGGCCAGCGGCGTCCGTGGCTTCATCGGATCCCCAGCGCGCCAATCGCCGCGCTCGCGAAGAGGATGAGGGTGAGCAGGGTCACCAGCCCGGTGAGCCCCCAGGCGACGACGTTGAGCCAGGGTGCGTTCGTGTACTCGCCCATGATCCGCGGATTGTTGGCCAGCCGCAGCATGAAGATCAGGATGATGGGCAGGAGGATCCCGTTGAGGTTCTGGCTGAGGATGATGAGCCCGGTGAGGGGCATCCCCGGGACGAGCACCACGAGCGCACCGATGACGATGAGCGCGGTGTAGAGGCCCATGAAGACCGGAGCCTCGCGGAACCGCCGCGAGACGCCTGACTCCCAGCCGAAGCTCTCGCAGACCGTGTAGCTGGTGGTCAGGGGCATGACCGTGGCCGCCAGGACGGATGCGCCGAAAAGGCCGAAGGCGAAGAGGCCCTCCGCGAAGCGGCCGGCCATGGGCGCCAGGGCCTGGGCGGCGTCCGCCGCGTTGGTGAGCTCAAGGCCACGGCCAAAGAGGGTCACCGCGGTCACGACCACGATGAAGAGCGCGATGGCATTGGTCCATACGCCGCCGATGATCGCGTCGGCACGCTCCATGCCCAGCTCCTCCGGCCCAAGGCCCTTGTCCGCGACGGAGGACTGCAGGTAGAAGAACATGTACGGTGTCACCGTGGTGCCCACCGTGGCGACCATCAGGAGCAGGGTGTTGGGCTCCCAGCTGATCGATGGCGTCACCAGCGACCGGCCGACCTCACCCCAGTCCGGCCCCGCCACGAAGGCGCTGACGATGTAGGCCACGAAGACGACCGCGACCGAGAGGAAGACGCGCTCCACCACGCGGTAGCTGGCGAATACCACCAGCGCCCATATCCCGGCGGCCACCACCGGGACCACCACCCAGCGGGGGATCCCGAAGATCTCCAGGGCGGCTGCCGCACCGGCAAACTCCGCGGCGATGTTCGAGCCGTTGGCGATGAGCAGGACGACCATGGCGAACAGCGTCCAGCGGATCCCGAAATCGTCCCGGATCAGGTCGCCCAGACCCTGGCCGGAGACGGCGCCCATGCGGGCGGCCATCTCCAGCACGACCACCAGCATGACGGTGGTGATGGGCAGGATCCAGAGGAACTGGAGCCCGGTCTGGGCGCCCAGCACCGAGTAGGTGAAGATCCCGCCCGCGTCGTTGCCCGCAAGCCCGGCGATGAGCCCGGGGCCCATCACGCCCAGGAAGGCCAGGATCCCGGTCCGATGGGTCCGGAAGTTGGGCAGCCGGTCGCGGAGCGACCGCTGCGCGCGGCGGATCGGACGGGGAACGGCGATGCGGGTCACTTTTCCTCGACCGGCTCGAAGACCTCGGGGAGGCGCTTGCGCCAGCCTTCGCCCAGGGCCCGCTCCATGGCGTCGTCGACGGTGACGACGCCCTGCATCCGCCCGCCCTCGTCGACGACCGGCAGCGCCAGCAGGTTGTAGCGGGCGATGGCACGCGCCACCTCGTCGGCATCGGTCTCCAGGGAGACGGAGATGGGCTCCGGCCGGGTGAACTCCGAGATGGTCGTCTCGGGCGTGGCGATGATCAGCCCGCGAAGGGTCACGGTGCCGACCAGCACATCGTCCGCATCGGTCACGTACAGGTAGTAGACGTGGTTCGAGTCCGGCCGCAGGTCCCGGAGCCGGTCGATCACCTGCTGCGCCGTCTCCGTGGACGATACGGTGATGAAGTCGGTCGTCATCAGGCCGCCGGCGGTCTCCTCGCCGTAGCTCAGCAGCTCGCGGACCTCCTCCGCCTCCTCGGGCTCCATCAGGCTGAGCAGCTCCTGCTTGCGCTCCTCGGACAGGTCCGCGAGCAGGTCGGCGGCGTCATCGGGCCCCATCTCCTCGAGGATGTCCGCCGCCGTCTCCAGCGGCAGGGCCTCCAGGACGTCGACCTGGTCCTCGGCCGAGAGCTCTTCGATCACGTCGGCGGCGCGCTCGTCGTCGAGCGAGGCGAGGATCCCGGCGCGGTCGCGTGGGGCCAGCTGCTCGACGATGTGGGCCACATCGGCGGGGTGCAGGGTGGAGAGGGCCTTGTGCGGCACGCGCAGCTTCAGCGAGCTGACGCTCGACTCGACCGGGTCGACGTCCTCCCACTCGATGTAGTTCTCGATGGGCAGGTGCAGCGCGCGAGCCAGGCGCTCGCCGGGGCCGGACAGGCCCAGGCGGCGGAGGATCCCCGCCAGCCCCACGTCGACCGCGACGAGGCGCTGCCGGCCACGCACCGGCGCCAGCTGGATGTCGTTGACCCGCACGATCTTGCGGCCCTCGACGTCGACGATCTGCTTGTCCTGCAGGTCGAGCCAGAGCCGGATCTCGTTCGGACGCTGGCGGAAGGTGGTGATGTCGATGCTCGAGGTGTGCAGCCTCGCGCCGCTCGTCCTGATCTCGTCGACGTCACTCCACGGCAGAAAGATGTCCCGGCCGCCCGCGACGCGCACCACCAGGCCGGTAACGGGCGGGTAGCGCTCACCGAGGGCCACGATCAGGTCGCGGACCCTGCCGAAGGGCTCGCCTGTCCGGTCGAGGACCGGCTTCCCGATGAGCTGGCTCAGGAAGAGCATGGAACGACCACCTCGCTGTCGCGTCTCGAGCGGTGGCGCGCGCGGGTGGTCGGGGGTCGCGGAGGACGGTCGCGTCGACTTGACGCTAGGCGGTCGTCCTCACGTGGTCCGGTCGGCCGGAGCGCGCGCGTGGTTTGGGTCTACAGGAACCTGCGTCCACGGGTGCTTCGTGAAGGCCTCGTTGCGGGCTGAGCTGGGTGTCCGATGGCGCCGTGCCAGCGGATCGCGCACATTCTAGTCTCACCAACGACCGATCGGAACCCTCCAATCGAGTCAGCGGCTCTCGCCGACCGAGCTCTCCGCGCGGACCCTGGCCCGATGGCGCGCCACCTTGGCCTGGTTGCCGCAGGTTCGCATGTCGCACCAGCGCCGACGTCCGGTGGGGGAGCGGTCGATGAAGACCTCGCGGCAGCCGTCGTTGGCGCAGACCCTCAGGCGGGCCGGGTCGTCCTCCGCCAGGAACGATGCGAAGGAGCCGGCGATCGTGGCGCGCGCCTGGTCGAGCCGATCTCCGACCTGGGCCACGGAGTACCGAGCCTCGTCCGCGTCCAGCTCGAGCTGGTGGTAATGCAGCCCGTGGCGAAGGACGTGGTTCAGCTGGCGTATCTGGTTTCGAGTGGGCGGCTCGTCCGCGCTGAGCCGCGTCGCGATCCCGGCGAGCAGTGCGCGCAGAAACCGGAATCGTTCCATGCGGCGTGCGGCCTCCGCCTCATCATGCGCCAGGCGCTGGCCCTCCGCGGCGCGCGCCCGGTCGCTGATCAGGCCCCGGTCGCGGAGCCAGGCCAGGAGTGCCTCGACGTCGAGGAGGTGCTCCACGGGAGTGCCACGCTCATAGGTGAGGGTGTTCGCGAAGTCGACGAACAGGTCGTCGGAACGCTGCGGTTCGATGATGGCGTCGGTGCTGGTCGGCATGGGCGTAACCAGTATAGGGCCATTGACAAGTTACATGGCACCGCCTACACTCCTGCATGTAACCCCTGAATCATCAAACACAAGTTACGGCGACCCCGTGGAGGCTCGATTCCCGATGTTCCTGATCGTCATCCTGCTGATGCTGGCACTGCTCGATATTGCAGCGCTGCGTTCGGGTGCCGACACCCGGCCGTCCATCCTCGAATCTCCTAACCGATCGATCTGATCATCAGTTGCCCGGACGATCGTCGCCCGGGCCGTTTCTGCCAGGAGGCACCATGTCCAAGGGAGCGGCTACCTACTTCGGCCTGCTCGCCTCGCTCCGCCAGAACGAGCTGCTCGACGAGGCGGCGCAGTCGCGCCGCAATCGCGACCAGCTCGCTCACCGGCGTGCTCGCGGGCTGAGCCTTAATGTCTTCCGCCGCCGGCGCCCCCGCTGAGGGGCAACCGCCAACGCGGCGCGAATTCCGCGCGAGACCCGTTCCGAGGCACCCGGGACGGGTCTCGTGCTGTCCGCCCTAGAATGGCGAGCGATGCCTCGACCTCGGAGCGCTTCGCGATCCGGTGACGCCGTCATCACCAACGGCGAGCTCGCGCGTATCTTCAACGAGATCGCCGACATGCTCGAGATCCTGGGCGAGGTGGTGTACAAGGCGGTCGCCTACCGCCGTGTGGCGGATGCCGTGGAACGCTGGCCGGAGGACGTGGCCGCCCGCTACCGGGCGGGAGACCCGCCCAGGATTCCGGGTGCCGGTGCCGCCCTCGCGGCAAAGCTCGCCGAGCTGGCGGAGACCGGTCGCCTCGAGTACCACGAGCGCCTGCGCGTGCAGGTTCCGACCGGCCTGCTCGAGATGCTGCGGATCCCCGGCGTGGGGCCTCGTACGGTGAGGCTTCTCCACGACGAGCTGGGGATTGGATCCGTGGAGGAGCTGCGGGTTGCCGCGGAGCAGGGCGGCCTGCGCGGGGTGAAGGGTGTGTCGGCCCGCATGGAGGAGAAGATCCTTTCCGGCATTGCGCGCATCGAGCGGCGCAGCACACGACTCCTCATCCATGACGCCGATGCGCTGGTGGAGGGGCTGCTCCGCGAGCTGCGCGAGGTGCCCGGGGTCGAGCGCCTCGAGGCGGCCGGCTCGCTGCGCAGGCGTCGCGCGACCATCGGCGATCTCGACCTGCTCGCCGCAGTCCGAGACCCGGCGGCCGTCATCGCTGCGCTGGACCGGCTGACGACGGTGGAACGGGTGCTCAGCGCCGGAACGGACAAGTCGAGCATCGTCCTGCGCGACGGTCCGCAGGTCGACCTGATGGTCTGTTCGCCGGCCGCCTGGGGGACGCACTTCGTGCACTTCACCGGCAGCGCGGCTCACAACGTCGCGCTGCGCGGCCGGGCCCTTGCGCGCGGCCTCTCCCTCAGCGAGAAGGGGTTCAAGGTCGTGGAGACCGGTGAGCTGCAGCTCGAGGCGGACGAGGCGGACGTCTACGCGCGGCTGGACCTGCCCTGGATCCCCCCGGAGCTGCGCGAGGACGACGGCGAGATCGAGGCGGCCGAGGCCGGGCAGCTGCCGGAGCTCGTGCGCGCGGACGAGGTTCGCGGCGATACCCACGTGCACTCCGACTGGACCGATGGCGTGGACACCATCGAGGCCATGGCCCGTGCTGCGCGCGACCTCGGCCACGAGTACATGGTGCTCACCGACCATTCCCCGTCGCTGGGCATCACGCGCGGCCTGCATGCCGGAGCGGGTGGAGGCACAGCGCGCCGAGATCGCGCAGGCTGAACGGTGAGCTGGCGCCGTTCCGGATCCTGCATGGAACGGAGATGGAGGTGCGTTCAGACGGCGCCCTGGACTACCCCGACGAGTTTCTCGCGCGCTACGACCTGGTCGTCGCCAGCGTGCACACCGGGCGCAACCAGCCCTCGGCACAGCTCACGCGGCGCGCCCTGGCCGCCATCGAGAACCCGCACGTGGACGTGCTCGCCCACCCGACCGGCCGGATCGTCAATCGCCGCGATCCGGTCGACCTCGATTGGCCGATCGTCTTCGAGGCGGCGGCCCGAACGGGTACCCTGCTCGAGATGAACGGCAGCCCGCGTCTCGACCTGGACGAGCATCTCGCGCGCGCGGCGGCTCGCGCGGGTGCGCGACTCGTCGTGGCCAGCGACGCGCACCGGACCGAGGAGCTGGAGCAGCTCGCCTACGCCGTCTCGATGGCGCGTCGCGCGTGGCTTACTCGCCGACCAGGTCGCGAACACCCGCGAGGGTTGCGGGACTGGTGAGCGTGCCGATGATCGCCAGGCTGCGTTCCGGCCGGCGACTGCCGGCAGGCCTCGAGCGGTTGGACCGGCCCTGGGCGATCGTCCTCGCCGTTGCGCTCGCCGCGACGGCCGCCGCCGGCTGGCTCGCCGGCCCGCTCGGGCTGGCGGCCGCGGTGGGCGTCGAGCTGGCGCTCGGCGGACTGGGTGCCGTTGCCCTGATGGGGCCTTCACGTCCTGGGCTGGGCCTGGCCCGCTACACGACCCTGGCCCTTGCGGGCGTGGCAGCAACGCTCGCCGGGCGGATGATTCCGGGGGGCGTCAGCCTGCTCTTCGTTCCGTTCCTCGCGATCGTGCTGTGGGCGGTGGTCTGGCTCGAGATGCGCGGTGAGCTGATCGCGATCGAGCGGACCGGGCTGGACCTGGCACTGACCGGGATCCTGTTCGCGGCAGCCGCGGGCATAGGGGCCTTCTTCGACCGATCGGCGTGGCCGCCCCCGGTGGCCCTCGTCGCGCTCCTCGCCTTCCTGCTCGGCCTGCGCTCGGCAGAGGCCCGCGGACGGGGTGGCGTCGAGGCTGTGGGACAGGCCCTCCTTCACGCACTGGCAGTCGGACAGGTGGCGCTGGCGGTCGCGGTCGTGGGCCTGCCCGGGCTCGTGGCGCCGGCCATCGTTGCGCTCGCGTTCTACGCCTGGGGCGGCGCGGCCGAAGCGCTCGGGGACGGAGCGGGAGGCCGTTCGGTCGCCATCGAGTTCGGGAGCCTTGCCCTGCTCGGTCTCCTGGTGGCGCTTCTCATGCAACAGCGGTAGCCGTCCCGGCATATCGAGCGGGCAACTCTGGTCGCGTTGACAGTGTCCGGGGGCGGTGCTAAAACAAGGCGCCTTTGGCCGGAACCACCGCGCCGAGGGCATTTCCGTTACCCGACAAACCCACCCCGGAGACGGGAGCAGAGCATGACGATAGGGGAGATGGACGCCGCCAATCGCCAGCGGCGGCAGCTCGCGGAGCAGGCTATCAGCCTTGCTACACGCGGCGACTGGCAGGGGGCGGTGCAGGCGAACCAGGGGCTCCTCGAGCTGGGTCCCGACACCGACGCGTACAACCGCCTCGGCAAGGCTCTTGCCGAGCTGGGACACCACGCGGAAGCGCTGGAGGCCTACCAGCAGGCGCTCGCGCGCGACGCAACCAACCGGATCGCCGAGCGCAACGTCGAGCGCCTGCGGCTCCTCGCCAGCACCCAGGCCGCGGCCCGCGCCGCTGCGGCGAGCGACGGAAAAGCGGAGAAGGCAAAGGCGGCGGTCTTCATCGAGGAGATGGGCAAGACCGGGCACGCGCGCCTCTTCAACATTGCCGGTCGCGACGAGCTCGCGCCCCTCTCGCCGGGCGACCAGGTGGTGCTCAAGGCGGACGGCGACCACCTGCTCGCGTTCGTCGGGCGACGTGGAGATCGGCCAGGTAGAGCCACGCGTCGGCTCCCGACTGGTGAAGCTGATGGCGGGCGGCAATCGTTACGACGCCGCGGTCACGATCCTGTCGCGCGAGGACGTGCGGATCATCATCCGGGAGACCTTCTCCCACGCGGCGAACTTCGGGAAGGTCTCCTTCCCGGGCAACAGCACCCGAGGAAGTGACGTCAGACCGTACCTCAAGGGGTCGGCCCTCCGCTACGATGACGAGGAGGAGAGCGAGGAGCTCGAGGAGGAGCCCGAGGAGGTCGAGGAGCTCGACACCAGCCTCCCGGACTACTCGTCCGAGCCCGAGCTCGAGGAAGAGCCGCTCGAAGAACCGTAGGAGCCAATGACCGAGGCCGCCGAACGGAGGAGCCTGGACCACGTCGTCCTTCCTCGTCGCCTCCCCGGCCTCGCGCTCCTGGAGCGCTACTTTCCCTCGCCGGCGGATAACATCCTCGATGCGGAGCTGAGCGCCTTCGCCTCACCTGGGGACACCATCCTCGACCCGTGGGCCGGCACCGGGTGGACCGCCCGCCGCGCGGTTGCCAACGGGATGCGCGCCGTGGCCGCAGATCCGAGCCCGTTCGCGCAGCTCGCCGCCCAGGCCTTCCTGCTGGCACCCGAGATCGGCTCCCTCGACGCTGCCTTTCGTCAGCTGGCGAGCTCGCGACGCGTGGACGTCCCGCTCGACCAGCACATCGAGGAGCTCTACGCGACGCACTGCGCCGCCTGCCGGCGTCCCGTCGTGGGCGAGCAGTTCATCTGGCCGCGTGACGACGATGCACCGGGTCGCAAGGTCTACCGATGCCCGAGCTGCGACATCAGCGTGGGTGGGCCGCCGGAGCGTGTCGCCCCGGTGGAGGCTGCCGACCTCGCGAAGCTCGGTATCGATCGGCCAAACCCCGGCCAGCCGGTCGGCGTCGATCGATCCGGCCGATCCCGATGACGAGCTCCCGCCCGCCCCGGTGGGGCTGACCGGATCGGTCACCGACTACGGGCTCCCGACCCTGGGGGAGGTCGGCGGTCCGCCACCGCCAGCGCCGGTCGAGCCGGATCCACCGGACCGCTCGCCCGCCTCCGAACGGCGCTACCGCTCGACCGTGCATCCGGAGCCGCCCGCGCCCGGCACGGCTCCGGACGTCCGCGAGGGACCCCACGTGGCCCAGCTTCGCGAGCGATTCCCCGTGCTGGACGGTCGCCGAGACCTCGTCGACGAGCTGCTCGCGCTCTACACGCCGCGGAACCTCTACGCCCTCGAGACGATCGCAGGAAAGATCGAGACCGAGATGCGCGACCCGGCGCTGCTGGGCGTCTTCCGTCTGGCCCTGGCCGCGTGCCTGCTCCCGGCGAGCCGGCTCAACGGCTACCCCGGGCGCGTCGCGTCGCTGCGGATCACCGCCGGACACGTGCGTCAGCCCGCATCACGGCACCAGCGCGAGGTCAACGTCTGGCGCCTCTTCGAGGCTTCGTTCCGGGACGTGCGAACCGCGATCGCCGCACTCGGTCGCGAGCGACGCGCCGCACGGTTCGCCACCGATTTCGACGACCTCGGCGGCATGAGCGCCGCGAACGTTCTCTGGGTCAGGAGCCGGCCGGCGCTGGCAGGGCAGTACCTCCCGGCAGACGGGATCGATCTCGTGCTCGGCACGCCGCCGCCGCCGGCGTCCGTGGACGAGCTCAGCTTCGAGTACCTGGCCACCGCCTGGCTCATCGGACGCGAGGCCGCCGCGATGCTGCGGCTGGAACCCCTCTTCGGCACGGCGGCCGCGGCGTCCGACGGTGCGGAGGCGACGGCGCTGCGCCACGCCATGGCATCCGCCGCCGCGACGCTGCGCCCGGGCGGCTGGTTCAACGTCCTGCTCGAGGCGGACGACGCGGACAGGCTGCTGGCCATCGCGGTCGCGGGCGCGGCGGCCGGCCTGGACCTGGTTCAAGTCATCCACCGTGAGTCGCGCCGATCCGGCGACGGCGCCGCGCTCCATTTCCGCAAGCCATCCGGCGAAGATCGCCTGCGCACCGCCGTCGGGCCGCGTCCCCTGCGACTCGGTGCGGAAGGGGGCCACCTCACCTACCCGGAGCTGGCGGGCGCCGTATCTCGCGGCGTGGTCGCCCTGCTGCGCGACCGTGGTGAGCCGGCCGGTTTGACCCGTGTCGCCGCTGCGGTGCTCGAGGAGCTGCAGCACGCCGGCCTGCTGCGGCGGATCGCGCAGACGCGCGCGGGATCGGAGCCGGAGGGAGACCCGTCGTCAGACGCAGGCGAGACCGCTGAGCAGGTGGCCGCCGCGGAGCCCGGCCCCGCGGCGCAACCGCCGCACGACCCGCGCGTGGCCCAGCTGACCCAGGGCTCGACGCTGCTGGCGAGCCTGCTTCGCGAGGAGCTGTGGCGAGACGACCACCCCGATCTCGTGCGGCTGGGCGACCCTGACCGTCCTTCGTGGTGGCTCCGCGACCCCGAGCTTGCCGAACAGTCGCTCGCCGACCGCGTGGAGTGGGCGACCTTCTCGATCCTGTCCACGGCGGGGCGGCTCGACGAGGCGGGCTTCCTCGACCGCATCTATCGGCTCTTTCCCGGGTTGCAGGCCCCCGACGAGGAGCTGGTGCGCGCCTGCCTGGCGGCGTACGCCCGCGTGGGGGAGCGGGGCCAGCTCCGCACGGAGGATGAGCTTGCCGCCCGATTCGGCGACCACACGCGCGTCCTCGCATCACTGGCGGAGTACGGCCATCGGCTTGGCCTGCGTGTCTGGATCAGCCGTCGCGAGCACGACAAGGTGTTCGGGGGCCGTCGCCTGCGCGACCTCATGGCCGACGACGAGCGACGAGCCTACCTGCCGCTCGTCGTCCGCGGACCGGCGGACGAACTCGCTGCTGTGGACGGCATCTGGTATATCCGCGGGAAGTTCGCGTTCCTGCTCGAGGTCGAGTGGACCGGCATGCTGGGCGAGGCGATCCTGCGGCGCGGACGTGCCATCCCGGTCACCGACCGGCAGGCGCGGATCCTGGTCTTTCCGGAGGAGCGCACGGAGCTGGTGCGGCTCAAGCTGGAGCGCTCGCCATGGCTGCGCAACGAGGTGGAGCGCCAGAACTGGCACTTCCTCAAGTGGGAGCATCTCGCGACACTGACGGGCCGCGAGGGTGCTCATCTTGACTGGCTCGAGCCGGTGCTGGGCCTCGATCCGCTCATCGAGCGCGGCGGCGAACAGCTCACGATGTTCGGTGAGTAGCCAGTCGATCACGGGCGGCATACACTGATCCGGGAGTGCCGCGGTTCCCCCCTGCGGCACTCCCGTACCGCCTTGATCGAGACCCGTCAGGCCTCGCGGCTACTCCTCGACCGCCGTGTTGCGGGGCGCCTCATCGCCCGCCGCACCACGGCCATCACCTCGTTCAGATACGGCTCACCCTCGCCGCTCTCGATGGCATGCGCGAGGCATCCGTCGATATGGTCCTCCAGGAGCAGGAGGCCGACCTGGTCTGCGGCGGCGGTCATGGCCTCGACCTGCTGCAGGACGTCGAGGCAGTACGCCTCCTCCTCCACGAGGCGCCTGATTCCGCGGACCTGACCCTCGATCCGGTTCAGGCGATTCAGCAGGTCGCGGCGGTCCTTCGTGTAGCTGTGGCGAAAATGGGAGGCGCGCTGATCGGGTGTTTGCATACCGGGGGGTAGTATGCGGTCAGTGACCGGGTCGGTCAACGGGACTCGGCTCCGGCAGGATGGCACTGCCCGGCTACCGGCCAGCCTCCGACGGGAAGAAGCGCTACCATGCGCAACCAAATGACCGAGCCGGAACGCCACGCCCTGATCGAGCCGCTCGAGCGCGTCCTCGTCATCTTCAGCCACCCCGACGACGCCGAGTTCGGCGCAGCGGGGACCATTGCCCATCTGGTGGGGATGGGCGCGCGCGTCGACTACGTGGTGACCACCGATGGCAGCAAGGGTACGGAGGACCCGGCCGTCACCCCGGAGATGCTGGCCGCGACGCGGATCGCGGAGCAGCGCGCCGCCGCGGACGTGCTCGGCGTTGGGGAGATCGTGCACCTGGGGTACCCAGACGGTTACCTCGAGCCGACGCTGGGCCTGCGGCGGGACATCGTCCGCCAGATTCGTCGCTTCCGGCCCGACCTGGTGATTGCGCAGAACTCGCAGCGGCGCAGCGACGGCAACCCGTTCATCGCGCACCCGGACCACCTCGCGACGGGGGAGGCGACCATGTCCGCGGTCTATCCCGCGGCGCGAGACAGACTCAACTTCCCGGAGCTGCTCGACGAGGGCCTCGAGCCCTGGAAGGTCCGCCAGGTGCTCGTCACCAGCGCGGACCATCCCAACCTGTGGGTCGACGTCGCCGACCGGATGGATGTGGCCCTAGCGGCCCTGGGACGTCACGCGAGCCAGATCTCCGATTGGGACGCGACCGAGCGTCGTGTTCGCGAGCGGGCCGCCGAGGTTGGGGCTGCCGTGGGCATCGAGGCCGCCCAGGCCTTCCTCTCCATCCTGCTCACTTGAGCCGGACGTAACCGATGACGCGCGGACGAGGCCACTGGGGGGGCGAGGAGCCCAACCTCCAGCGGCGGCCGGGCCGGGGCGGCGAGACGCTGGGCAGGATCGTCCGTTTCTTCGCGCCCTACCGGGCCCGGCTGGTGGTGATCGCCTTCGCGATCCTGGTCACCGCCGGCATCGGCGTCGTCAACCCCATTCTCCTCAAGCTGATCATCGACAACCTGACCGGGCCCCAGGACCTGGGGCTGCTGTACCTGCAGACGGGGCTGATGATCGTGCTGCCCATCGTCTCGAGCCTCATCGGCGTGGGGCAGTCGTACCTCTCCAACTATGTCGGTCAGAGCGTGATGAACGACCTGCGGGTCGCGCTCTACAGCCACCTGCAGTGGATGCCGCTGCGGTTCTTCACCGAGACCCGCACCGGCGAGATCCAGAGCCGGATCGGCAACGACGTGAACGGGGTCCAGTCCGTCCTCACCGATACGGCGAGCGGCCTCCTCTCGAACGTGGCGATCGTCGCCAGCACCGTGGTGGCCATGATCGTCCTGGACTGGCGGCTGACGATCCTGTCGATGGGGATGCTCCCCATCTTCGCCTTCATCACCTACCGGGTCGGAAAGGTCCGCCGCCGGCTCTCCACGCTCACCCAGGAGTCGCTGGCGGAGGTGAGCGCCATCACCGAGGAGTCCCTCTCCGTGTCCGGCATCCTGCTGTCGAAGACGTTCGGCCAGCAGCAGACCTCAATCGACCGCTTCAGCGCCGAGTCGGCGCGCCTCTCGGCGCTCCTGATCCGCCAGCAGATGCTGGGCCGCTGGTTCTTCGCCCTCATCGGGACCTTCTTCTCGATCATGCCCGCGCTGGTCTACCTGCTCGCCGGCTCGCTGATCATCGGCGGCGATACCCACGTCAGCATTGGCACCATCGTGGCCTTCACCACGCTCCAGAGCCGGATCTTCTTCCCGCTGGGGCAGATGCTCAACGTGCAGATCGAGATCCAGGGCGCGCTCGCGCTGTTCGACCGCATCTTCGAGTTCCTCGAGATGCCCCAGCAGATCACCAACGCGCCGGATGCGGTCGCCTTGAGCCCGAAGAGCATGCGCGGCGAGGTCCGCTTCGAGCACGTCGGGTTCCACTACCCGGTGAGCGACGCCCAGCAGGCCGTGCGCACCGAGGCCGCGGAAGCGGAGGCGGACGGCCGCGCCGAGCCCCTTGCCCTCAAGCCGTTCGACCTGGCCGATGTCGACTTCACCGCGGAGCCGGGCACGCTGGTAGCGCTGGTGGGGCCCTCCGGTGCCGGGAAGACGACCACGACCTACCTGATACCGCGCCTGTATGACGTCGAGCAGGGGGCCGTCCATATCGATGGCGTGGACGTGCGCCAGATCGACATCGAGTCGCTTGGGCTCAACATCGGCGTGGTGACGCAGGAGACGTACCTGTTCCACAACACGGTGCTCGAGAACCTGCGCTACGCCAAGCCGGATGCCACCATGGACGAGGTCGAGTCGGCGGCGCACGCGGCCGCGATCCATGACCGGATCATGGAGCTGCCGGAAGGCTACGACACCGTGGTCGGCGAGCGCGGCTACAAGCTCTCGGGCGGCGAGAAGCAGCGGGTCGCGATCGCGCGCGTGCTGCTCAAGGACCCGCGGATCCTGATCCTCGACGAGGCGACCTCGGCACTGGACACCGTCAGCGAGCGGCTCATCCAGGGCGCGCTGGGCGGCTTGATGGAGGGGCGGACCACGATCGCCATCGCCCACCGGCTGTCGACGATCCTGCGCGCCGACCTGATCCTGGTCTACGACCGGGGACGAATCGTGGAGCGTGGCACCCACGCCGAGCTGCTGCGCCACGAGGGCCTCTACGCCCGGCTCTACCAGCAGCAGTTCCTGGTCGCAGAGGCGACGAGCGCGGAGATCGAGGCAGGCATAGGCCTCTGAGTCGCCCCCGTTCAACGTTCCGGCCGCTCCAGGCGTCAGTGCGACATGGAGATCATGAGGGACGCGATCCTGCAACCGACTGCGAGGAACCCGATGTCCGGCCGGCTCGAGTCCACGCGTGACGCGGATCGCGCGTTCGTTGCGGACCTGCATGCGCGTCGCGGCCGCGAACTGTTCGGGTTCGCCCGCCATCTTGGTCTCAACGACGAGGAGGCAGGCGATGCGGCGCAGGAAGCGCTGCTCCGGCTCTGGACCGCCATGGAGGACGGCCAGCAGATCGAGCAGCCTGATGCCTGGGTCTTCCGCACCCTGTATCGGCTGTGCATGGATGCACACCGATGGCGGCGGCGCGTCCGGGCGCTGACCGAGCGGCTCGGACCGCCCGAGCCGCCACGGGGCGTTGACCGGACCGAGGCAATCGCCGTCTGGGAAGCGGTTGAGTCCCTCCCCGAACGGCAGCGCCTGGCGGTCTACCTGCGCTATCGCGCCGATCTGCCGTTCGATGAGATCGGCCGAACCCTTGGCATAGCCGCGCCGTCGGCACGAAGTCACGTGAGCCGGGCGCTGGACACGTTGCGGAGGAGCCTCGAAAGCGAGGCGGAGGTGTGGAAATGAAGGAGGACAGGCTCGAACGGGCGCTTCGCGAGCCCGGACCGCGAGAACTCGGCTACGTGCCCACCCCGCTGCCGGCGGGTCTCGGTGCGAGGCCCCGCGCGCATCGGGGGCCGACCGGGGCACTCGTTCTCGCGTTCCGGGCCACCGGGCTCGCGGCGGCGGTTGTTGCCGCGGTGCTGCTGGTCGCGTTCGTGACCAACGGAGGCGGAGGCGCCGGCTTCCTCGGGCTCGGGGCGTCGTCGTCGGCACCGCCGCCGGCCGCGAAGACAGATGCTCCGGCGTCCGGGGTTCCCGCATCGCAGACTGCGGGTGCAGCGGCCCCATGCCGGGCGTCGGACCTGGCCTGGTCGACCGATCCGTGGGGTGGGGCGGCCGGGTCCACCGGGACCTCCGTCCTCGCTCGTGGCGTGGCATCGCTGGACAGATGCTCGATCTCCGGAAGTGCCACGGTGACGCTCGTGGACGGGTTCGGCCGGGTGGTCGCATCCGTTTCGGCGCCCGCGTCCTCCGTGGAGGTGCGGGCGGCGACGGTCGTCGAGGCCGGGATCCACTGGAGCAACTGGTGCTCTGCGGAACCGGCCGCACCCCTGGAGATGCACCTCCAGCTGCCCGGCGACACGCAGCTGGTCCCGCTGGTGCCGGCGCAGGGCTCAGTGCTGGTCCCGTCGTGCAATGGTGCAGGCGCGCCGTCCAGCCTGGGCGCGACCGCGTTCCAGCGCTCCACGCGGAGCATGCCCGAGGGGTGACCTCGCAGCCGGCAGATCGCCTGGAGGGCCGGTTGTTGTCACACTGGTCGCGATGCACGACCAGCCAACACACCGGTCCTCGGGCGCCAACCGACTCGCTGGTGAGACGAGCCCGTACCTGCTGCAGCACGCCCACAACCCGGTCGACTGGTACCCCTGGGGTCCCGAGGCTCTGCAGCGGGCGCGCGCAGAAGATCGGCCGATCTTCCTCTCCATCGGCTACGCCGCCTGCCACTGGTGCCACGTCATGGAGCGCGAGTCCTTCGAGGACGACGAGACCGCCGCGCTGATGAACGAGCGCTTCGTCTCCATCAAGGTGGACCGCGAGGAACGGCCGGACCTCGACGACGTCTACATGGCGGCGGTCCAGGCCATGACCGGCTCCGGCGGCTGGCCGATGTCGGTCTTCCTGACACCGGACCTGGATCCTTTCTTCGGCGGCACCTACTTCCCGCCCGAGGACCGCAACGGCCTTCCCGGCTTCCCACGCGTGCTGGCTGCGGCGGCCGATGCGTACGCGACACGCCGCGGCGAGATCGACGCCCAGGGCCGCCGGGTCTCCGCCCACCTCCGCGAGCAGCTCGAGGTCCCGTCCGGCGACCGGGATCCGCAGCGGACACAGCTGGAGGCGGCTGTGCATCGCCTTGCGGCCGCGTTCGATGCCCGGGACGGGGGATTCGGCGGTGCGCCGAAGTTCCCGGCGCCCATGACCCTGGAGTTCCTGCTGCGTGCCTGGCGCCGCAGCGGCGACGTCGCGACCCTGGGGATGGTCACCACCACGCTCGACGCCATGGCGCGCGGGGGCATCCACGACCAGGTCGGAGGCGGCTTCGCTCGCTACAGCACCGATGCGACCTGGCTGGTGCCGCACTTCGAGAAGATGCTCTATGACAACGCGCTGCTGGCCCACGCGTACCTCGAGGCCTGGCGGGCGACCGGCGAGGATCGGTACCGCAAGGTCGTCGAGTCGACGCTCGAGTTCGTGATTCGCGAGCTGGAGACCCCGGACGGCGGCTACGCCTCGGCGCTCGACGCGGACTCCGAGGGCGAGGAGGGACGCTTCTACGTGTGGACCGACGCCCAGGTCAGGGATGCGCTCCAGGCGGCAGGCCTGGAGACGGATGCGATGGACGCGCTTGCCGCCTACTGGGGGGTGACGGCCACGGGAAACTGGGAGGGTCGGACCATCCTTGCCGCGCGCGGGGATGCCCCGGAGCCCGCCGTGCTGGATCGGGGACGCGCAGCGCTGCTCGCGGCCCGGTCACGCAGGGTGCGACCCGCACGCGACGAAAAACAACTCGCTGCCTGGAATGGGCTCCTCCTGCGCTCGCTTGCGGAGGCCGGCGCGGCGCTGGGACGAGCGGATCTCCTGGAGGCCGCCCAACGGCTGGCGGCCTTCGTCCGGACGGTGCTGCTCCGCGCGGATGGCGGCCTGTGGAGGACCGCCCGCGACGGCCGCGGCCACACCCCCGCGTTCCTCGAGGACTACGCCTGCGTCGCCGATGGCCTCCTGGCGGTCCACGCGGCCGTGGGACGGACCGCGGACCTGGTCCTGGCACACGACCTCATGACCAGCGCCATCGAAGCGTTCTGGGACGACGCAGCGGGCGCCTTCTGGGACACCTCGAATGAGCACGACCGCCTCGTCGCGCGGCCGCGGTCGGTGGTGGATGCGGCCACGCCGTCGGGAAACGCCGTTGCCGCTGACGTGCTCCTGCGGCTCGCGCTGATCACGGGGGACCCGGACCTCGACCGCCGCGCACGGGCGATCCTGCGGACCGTGTCCGGTGGCCTGGACCGTCAGCCCTCGGCCTTCGGCCGGATGCTCTGTGCGGCGGACCGTGCGCTGGGCGAGCAGGCGGACGCCGTCATCTCCGAACCGGCGCCCCTCGATCCCGGCGCGAGCGCGCTCCGGAGGGCCGTCCTGCGTCCCTACGCGCCCGACCTGGTGGTCGCTTCGCTGGTCGCTGGCAGCCGTGAGTCGAGCGAGCAGTCGTGGCCCGTGTTCGCTGACAAGGGCCTGCGCGAGGGGAGGGCGACGGCCTACGTCTGCCGGGGATACGCGTGCGAGGCGCCCACCACCGACCCCGCGGTGGCCGAGGCCCAGGTGAGGGCGCTTTCCCGCTGACGCCGCCTCGGTCAGAACGGGTTGATCCGGCCGTCGTCCTGCAGCTTCTCGTAGTCGGCGTCCATGTGCCGTTCGGTCGTGCTTCGTGGTGTTCAGCCGCCGGTCCAGAGCCGCGGTGTCGCGCCACCAGCGCAGGCCCGATCCAGGCGCGGCGCGAATGCGTTCCAGTCCCTCTCAGCCCGCGATGAACGACAGGCGTACGGTGCGCGATTCGTTGTCGACGTTCGGGTCCAGGAGCGCCACCGACTGCCAGGTGCCCAGGGCCAGCCGGCCTCCGAGCACCGGGATGGTGACCGATGGCGAGCTCAGCAGGGGCAGCACATGATCGGCCCCGTGGCCGCGATGCCCGTGGCGATGACGCCAACGGTCGTCGCGTGGGAGGAGGCTCCCCAGCGCCTCCAGCAGGTCGTCGTCGCTGCCCGCGCCCAGCTCCATCACGACCACGCCGGCCGTCGCGTGCGGGACGTAGACGTTCAGCAGGCCGTCCGCATCGGCCGCCACCTCGCGGAGAAACGAGGCACAGGCTTCGGTCAGATCCACGAGTGCAGGACGGTCACCGGTCGCCACGCTGATCTGTCGGCTCTGCACCCGCCGAGCCTATCACCGCTATCATCCCCGCCGATGCCTTCCCGCCAGCACCGGTCGAGCCTCCGTCGCACCAGTTCCGTTGCCGCAATCCTGGTGCTGCTGCTCGCCGCCTGCTCGCAGGCGCCGAGCCCGACTCCGCTCCCAACGCCAACCCTCTTGCCGTCGCCCACGCCCACAGCGACCCCGACGCCCGTTCCGACCCCGACCCCGGTGCCAACCCCGAACCCGTTCGCCGGCAAGCGGCTCACGCTCCTGATCCTGGGGAGCGACTCGACCCCCTCGCGGCTTGCGCAGGGACTGGGCAAGCTCACCGACTCGATCATCGTCCTCAGCGTCTCTCCGGATCGCAGCAGGGTCTCGATGATCTCCTTCCCACGCGACATCGTCGACATCCCCCTGGGGAACGGGCAGATCTGGCGGCAGAAGATCAACGGGATTTCGTACTTCAGGGGCGAGGCGAGCATGCAGGCGGCCCTGGCCGCCACCCTGAAGCAGCCCATTGACTACTACGTCGAGATCAACATGGGCGACTTCAGCGCGCTCGTCGACGCCATCGGCGGGGTCGACGTCAATGTCCCCAAGACGATCGTCGACCCGTCGATCCACTTCGCGATCACGGCGGGGGAGCAGCACCTCGACGGGGCGAAGGCCCTGGGGTTCGCGCGCAGCCGGCATACGACCAGCGATTGGGATCGCGCGGCGCGCCAGCAGCTCCTGGTGGCCGCCATCGTCCGCACCATGGTCGACCCGGCGACCAAGATCAACTTCCTGGCGCTCCTCGAATCGCTGAAGTCCATGCAGACCAATCTGCCGTTGGACCGGTTCGCGGCCTTGTTCGACGTGGCACGCGAGGCGGCGAGCGTCAGCGTCAGCATGCGGGTCCTGGCGCCGCCGCAGTTCGCGCTCTTCGCCGGGATCGAGAGCGGGACCGGGCGCGGCTACATCGAAGAGCCGAACCTGGCAGCCATCCGCGCCTATGCGGCCTCGGTGATGGGAGACTGAGGACCGGGTCTCAGGCAGTCGCTCGAGGCTGGCGCGTGCCGCAGTGGAAGCACGTCTCGTCGGCGGCCTGGATGGTCGTCCCGCACTTCGCGCAGTCGATCGACAGGTCGCCCTCGCAGCGCGGGCAGTAGCGCGCATCCGCGGGGAACTGCAGGTGGTCGACCGGGCAGTACGGAACGCCCCGCGGCCGCGCCACGGACCCCTCACGGGTAGCGGGCATCGGCAGCGCCGACGGAGCCGCGTGGCCCTCCACGGCCATCCCGACCTGCGAGACGCGAAGGTAGCCGATCACCAGCCACAGCAGGTACAGGCCGACGAGCCCGACAAGCAGGTACGGGAAGATCGTCGCGACGGCGGAGCCGGAATCGTGCCCGACCCACTCGATGAAGCCTTTGATGTCCATGCCGCCGGCGATTCTACCGCACGGAGCGCCGGCGTCGGACCGTCCCTCGGCCGCATCGGCGGCGCGCTACACTCCCGGAAATCGCACGACCCCGAGGAGCATGCCCCGACCGAGGCTCGACCGTCGCCAGCCGCTGACCGAGTTGCACGTCCACCTGGGCGCCGCGGTCACCCCGGCGGTGATGTGGGGCATCGCCCACGCCCAGGGAATCCGCCTCCCGACCAAGGACTACTGGGCGTTTCGCGACCTGATCACCGCCCGCCGCCGCCGCTCGTTCCAGGCCTACCTGGATCTCTTCCACTGGACGGAGCTGATCCAGTCGAGCCCCACCGCCGTCGAGCGCAGCGTGTACGAGGTGATCGGCGGGGCGTACCGCAGGAACAACGTCACGCGACTCGAGCTGCGCTTCAACCCCATGAAGCGCAACCGGGGCGGCGAGCAGGACCTTGACCACATCATCGCCGCGGCGGTCCGCGGCATGGACCGAGCCGTGCTGGAGTACCCGCAGGTTCGCGCGGGGCTCATCTTCTGCCTGGACCGCGCCTTCACGCGCGACCTGAACGAGATCATCGCCGCCAAGGCGATCGCCTGGCGCGACCGGGGCGTGGTCGCGGTCGACATCGCCGGGCCGGTGGTCCCCGGGTTCCGGTTCAGCGAGTACCGCGAGATCTTCGCGGAATGCCGGCGAGCGGGCCTGGGAGTCACCGTCCACGCCGGCGAGACGGGCGGCGCCGATGAGGTCCGGGAGGCTGTGGAGGCGCTGAACCCGGAGCGCATCGGCCATGGCGTCCGGAGCACGGACGACCCATCGGTGATGGCGCTCCTCCGGGAGCGGGGGATCGTCCTGGAGGTATGCCCGTCGTCGAACCTCAATACCCGCGTGGTGCGCGACGTCGCCGAGATGCGGCAGATCCTGCGGCTGCCTGGAGGAGCATCGCGTTCCGTTCGCGCTCTCCACGGATGGACCCGAGATGCTGCGTTCGTACCTCCGCGACGAGATCGCCATGGTCCTGCGCCACGAGATGCTCTCGTTTGAGGAGGTGCAGGCCGCGCTGCGAGACCGCGGACCGGGCCACCTTCCTCGATCCGCCACCGCCCGTGAGCGGCCGCCGTCCGCGGCCGCCGGGCGCCAGGGCGGATGCGGCGATGCCCCTCGAAATCGAGGTCTAGCCTGCTAGACTCCCGGCCGTGTCATCCATCTGGCGGCCGGTCCGCGAGCGCAATCCAGCCCGGAGCCTGATGGTGGTGGTCGCCCACCCGGGCGACGAGGCGTTCGGCTTCGCGGGCGCCATCGCACGTGCCGCGAGCGAGGGTGCCTACGTGGTCGTGGTGTGCGTGACCCGCGGCTACTTCGACCCGCGTCTGGCGCGCAAGTCGCCCGCGCCGGGAGGCAAGAACCGGGACCCGAAGACCGACGCGGTCGTCTGGCGCAACGTGGACACGATCCGCGAGGACGAGCTCCGCAGGTCGGTTGCGCTGCTCGGCGTGCGCGTCGTTCGCGTTCTCGACTACGCGGAGAGCCGCCTGGGATCCGTGGACTTCGACGAGCTCGTCAGCCGCATTGTCGAGCCCATCCGCATGCATCGGCCGGAGGTGATCCTCAGCTTCGGCGCCGATGGCGTGACCGGCGATCCGGACCACGCCGTGGTGGCACGCGCCGTCTCCGCAGCGTTCGACGCCGCGGGACAGCCGCTCGTCTACGAGGACGACCTCGAGGAGGACCAGGTCGCCTGGCGCGCAGCCAAGCTGTATGAGCTGGTCGTGCCGGCCAGCCGGCTCTCCGGCAGCCCCATCGCGCCGCCCAACGGCTACGGATCACCCGATGGCCGGGAGACGCTCACTCTCGAGCTCGGTGAGCTCGCGCAGCTCAAGCTGGCTGCGATCGGACGCCACGTGTCGCAGACAGGATCCGCCGGCCCGTTCCACGACTGGGAGGCCCCGGAGCGGGATGCCTTCCTGGCCCGGGAGTCGTACCGGCTCGCCAAGAGCAACCTGCCCGTGCCGGCGGGTGGCCCGCCATCTGCCGAGACGGACCTCTTCGACGGTCTCCCCTGACGCTCGGCGCAACATCGGTTGCATCACGCGATCCCGGCGCTCTGCTACCCTCGGGGTGCCCACCTGAGCACGACCTGATGACCGGAAAGGACCTCCGAAAGCCTCCATGCCTGATCAGCTGACGAACGAGAACATCATGACCGCGCTGGGGCGCGTGAAGGATCCCGAGATCGGCCGGGACCTGGTCTCCCTGGGAATGATCAAGGCCGTCGAGATCAGCGGCGCCAACGTGGCGCTCACCGTTGAGCTCACGACGCCGGCCTGCCCCCTGAAGGCCACCATCGAGGACGAGATCGTCAGCGGCCTGCAGGGGCTGGGTGCACAGCAGGTATCCGTCGAGTGGGCCAGCAACGTGAAGCGGTCCTTCGGAGGACCTGCCGCCGACCTGATCCCCGGCGTGAAGAACACGATCGCCGTGGCGTCCGGAAAGGGTGGAGTTGGCAAGACCACCGTGGCGGTGAACCTGGCCGTGGCGCTCGCACGCGACGGTGCTCGGGTAGGGCTGCTCGACGCCGACATCACCGGCCCAAACGTTCCGCTCATGATGGGCACCGCCGGCGCGCACGTCACCGGGACCGGCGGCCGGGTGAACCCGGTCACCAGTCACGGCGTGCAGATGATGAGCATCCAGTACTTCCTGACCGGCGATGCCCCGGTGATCTGGCGCGGACCGCTCATCCATTCGGCGATCCAGCAGTTCCTGCGGGACGTCGAGTGGGGCGAGCTCGACTACCTGATCGTGGACCTTCCCCCCGGAACCGGGGACGCGGCGCTCTCCATCAGCCAGCTGATCCCGCTGAGCGGCGCCGTGGTGGTGACCACCCCGCAGGAGGTCTCCCTGGCCGACGCCCGCAAGGCGATCGCCATGTTCGACAAGGTGAACGTCCGGACACTGGGCGTCGTCGAGAACATGAGCGGCTTCATCTGCCCCCACTGCGGCACCGAGCACGACATCTTCGGGTCGGGTGGCGGCGAGACGATGGCGCGTGAGCTCGAGCTCGACGTCCTGGGCCGGATCCCGCTGGAGCCGGGGGTTCGAACCGGCGGCGATGCCGGGGTTCCCATCACCTCTGCCCAGCACCCCGATGCCGACGATTCGCGGGCCGGCGCCGCCCTGCGGGAGCTGGCCCGCAAAGTGGCCGGCCGGGTGAGCGTCCTTGCGACGCCGTTCGCCATGGCCGCCGACTGATCGACGGTCGGCCCGAAAGGGCCATGCGGGGGGCATGGGCGCCGCATCCATTGGGCCTCTAGAATCGGCGCATGCGGGTAGCCGTCATCGCCGACCTCCATGCCAACCTTCCGGCGCTGCGCGCCGTGCTTGACGACGTGGCCGCCATCGGCTGCGACGCCATGTGGTGCGTGGGCGATCTCGTGGGACGGGGTCCCCACCCCAACCAGGTCGTGGACCTCGTCCGCCAGCTGGAGATCCCCACCGTGCAGGGCAACTGGGACGAGGCGATCGGGATGTCCCGCGAGCACGCTGGCAGCATCTGGGCCACGCCCGAGGCGGAAGCATCTGGGCGCGCCTCGGTGGACTGGACGGTGGCGACCCTCGACGAGGATCATCGGGCCTGGCTTCGCCAGCTGCCGGCCACGCTCCGCATCGAGGTCGGAGGGCCGCAGCGTGCTGCTCTACCACGGCACGCCGCTCAAGCAGAACGAGTACCTCTGGGCGGATCGGCCCTCGCGCAGCTACGCTCGGATAGCATCGGACGAAGGCGATGACCTCTTCTGCTTCGGCCACACCCACGAGACCGTGCACAAGCTGGTGGGGCAGGCGCATTTCGTGGCCTGTGGTTCGGTGGGATGCGGCGCCCATGCCCGCGCGCGCTACGCCGTGATCTACCTGGGACAGCCGGATCTCGCCGTCGGCTTCCGGTCGGTGGACTACGACTCGACCAGCGTCGCCGCGGACCTCGCGGCTGCCGGCCTGCCCCTCGATCTGCTGCGGATCCCGCCGGTCCCGCACCCGGTCGATCCCGGGAGCGCCGACGAGGGCTGATCGTGGGTCAGCCGCCCTGCGCCTCGCGCTCGTACGGCTGGCCGTCTGCGGCGGGCGGAATGCTGCGTCCCACCACCCCGGCGAGAACGATGATCGTCACGATGTAGGGCAGCGCGCTGAAGACCTGCTCGGGAACGGCGCCAAGGAAACCGCCCAGGTCGCCCGTCGGCGGATTGAGCCGAATGGCGACGCCCAGGGTGCTGGCGACGCCGAAGACGAGTGCGGCGCCGAAGGCGCCGATCGGGGTCCAGCGACCGAAGATGAGTGCGGCGAGGGCGATGAACCCGCGCCCGTTGGTCATCCCGCCCTGGAACGAGCTGCCGTAGTCGAGCGTGAACCAGGCGCCGGCCAGCCCCGCGAGCAGGCCGCCCAGGAGGACGTTCCGGTAGCGGAGGCGGATCACGTCCACGCCCAGCGTCTCGGCGGCCCTCGGGTGCTCACCGACGGCGCGGGTTCGGAGGCCCCAGCGCGAGCGGTAGAGGAGCACCTGGAGGACCACCACCAGGATCAGCATGGTGAGCGTCATCGGTCCGTGATCGAGGAGCACGGTCAGGATCCAGCCCAGGACCGGGATGGCGGCGATCCCCGAGGGCACGGCGATCTCGCTGAAGCTGCCGGCGCTCAGCGGCGGGTTCTGGCTGATGAGCAGGTTCAGGTACCCGGTGACGCCCAGCGCCACGATGTTGATGATGGTCCCGGAGATGATCTGGTCCGCCCGAACCGTGATCGACAGCCAGGCGTGCAGCGCCGACACGAGGACACCCGCTGCCAGAGCAGCAAGGAGGCCGGCCAGGAGGGGGAACGTGATTCCGAGCGGCCCGGGCGTGCTCGCCGCGCCTCCGCTCACGATGGCGGCCACGTACCAGCCCACGAACGCGGCGAACAGCATCATCCCCTCGATGCCGATGTTCACCACGCCGGAGCGCTCGTTCAGGAAGCCGCACAGCGCGCCCAGGGCGATGGGCGTGGAGAGGGTGATGATCAACGGTCCGTTCGTGATCATCACCTGCACCAGGTAGCCGATGAACTCCAGGACGAGCCCAAGGACGGGAATGGAGAGGATGAAGTCCATGCTGATCGTCCCCTACGGCGTCGTGTGCCCGCCGTAGGAGCGGGTCACGGTCTGGAGCTCTTCGGGGACCACGCCCTCAGCGGCACGGATCCGGAAGATGTAGCGCACGAGGAGCTCGGCGGTGAGGAAGAAGAGGATCGCGCCCTGCAGGACGTCGACCATCTGGACCGGGATGCCGGCCTGGATCTGCATCAGCCCCGAACCGGCGCGCATGGCGCCCAGGAGCAGCCCGGCGAAGAGGATCCCGATCGGATGGGAGCGGCCCAGCAGCGCGACCGTGATCCCGTCGAAGCCGACGTTGGTCGAGTAGCCGGCGGGCATGTAGTGGGTCAGCCCCAGGATCTCGCCGGCGCCCGCGACCCCGGCGAGCAGGCCGCAGATGGTCATGGTCATCACGATCAGCATCCGTGGCCGCATGCCCGCGTAGCGGGCCGCATCGGGGCTGGCGCCCACCGTGCGGATCTCGAAGCCGATGGTGGACCGATACAGGAGCCACCAGGCGATGGGTACCGCGATGAAGGCAAAGAGCACGCCGATGTGGCCGTTGTGGCCGATCAGGACCGGTAGAGCGGCGTTCTGCACGTCCGGCGATCGAGCGAACGTGGCGCCCGCGGCGCGCAGCGGGCCCACGATCACGTACGAGACGGTCTGGATCGCGACGTAGTTGAGCATGATCGTCGTGACCACCTCGTGCGCGCCGGTGTAGGCCTTGAGCGCGCCCGGGATCGCGCCGTACAGGGCGCCCGCCACCAGTCCGGCGATGACCGCCGCGGGAATGGCGATGACCGGCGAGGCGTGCGCCAGGCCGGCTCCCACCGCGGCGGCTGCCAGGCCGCCCATCAGGAACTGGCCCTGGCCGCCGATGTTGAAGAGTCCAGCCTTGAAGCCGACGCCGACGGCGAGGCCGGCCAGGATGAGTGGTGTGGCATCGACGAGCGTGCTGACGATCGAGTCGAAGGAGCTGAACGCGCCCTGCAGCAGGGCCCAGTAGGCCCCCAGGGGCAGGAGGACGTTGAAGCCACCCAGCAGCGGCGATGAGGCGATCATGATGATCGCGCCCAGGATCAGCGCGAGAAAGATCGCGAGGGCGGGGACCGTCGCCACGCGCAGTATCGGCTGGATACGCGCCTTCACGCCGCCCCCTCACGCCCGCCGGTGGCCATCAGCAGGCCAACCTCTTCGCGCGTCGCGGTGCGTCCGTCGAGGATCGCGACGAGCTTGCCGCGATACATGACCCCGATGCGGTCGGCGAGCTCGAGCACCTCGTCGAGCTCCGCGGAGACCAGGAGAATTGCGGCGCCGGCGTCGCGCTTCTCGATTGTGCGCCGGTGGATGAACTCGATCGAGCCGACATCCAGGCCGCGGGTCGGCTGGTCGAGGATGAGCAGCTTCAGGTCGCCCTCGAACTCTCGCGCGACGATCACCTTCTGTTGGTTGCCGCCGGAGAGCGTGCCGGCCGCACGCGTCGACGACGGTGTGCGGACGTCGAACTCGCCGATCGCCTGCTCAGCATGCTCGCGGATCGCGTCCTCGTTGCGGACCAGGCCGCGAGCATACGGGGGGTGGTAGTAGTCGGTCAGGACCAGGTTGTCGGTCAGCGGGAAGGTGAGGACCAGTCCGAACCGATGCCGGTCGGCGGGCACGAAGCCGACACCAAGGTCGTGAAGCGCGCGCGCACCGAGTCCGGTCACGTCGTGGCCGTCCAAGCGTGACCTGCCCGCTGGTAGGATGGCGAAGACCGGTGAGCGACTCCACCAGCTCGTCCTGGCCGTTGCCGGCCACCCCGGCGATGCCGAAGATCTCGCCCGGCGCGGACCTCGAAGCTCACGCCGTGCAGCACCTCGTGGCCGCGGTCGTCCCGGGCGTGAAGGTCGTTCGACCACGAGGGTGGGCTCGGCGGGTGGCTCTCGCCGCGGTCCACGGTGAGCTGCACCTCGCGGCCGACCATCATCTCGGCGAGGTCGTCCTCGTCCGTCTCGGCCGGCTTTCGCTCGCCCGACCACCTTCCCGCGGCGAATGACGGTAATACGGTCCGCGATCTCGAGGACCTCGTAGAGCTTGTGGCTGATGAAGATGATGCTCGTCCCCTCCGCGGTGAGGCGACGCAGGACCGTGAAGATCTCGCGCGTCTCCTGCGGGGTGAGCACCGCGGTGGGCTCGTCGAGGACCAGGATGTCTGCGCTTCGGTAGAGCGCCTTCAGGATCTCCACGCGCTGCTGCCAGCCCACGGAGAGGGTGCCGACCTTCGTGTCCGGATCGATCTCCGTCCCGAAGAAGCGGCCCAGCTCGCGGATGCGGGTGTGCGCCGCCTTACGGTCGAGGAAGACCGGGTTGGCCATGGGCTCCTCGCCCAGGAGGATGTTCTCGGCCACGGTCAGGACCGGGACGAGCATGAAGTGCTGGTGCACCATGCTGATGCCCTGCGCGATGGCATCTGCGGGCGAGGCGATGGTCACCGGCTTGCCGCCCAGGAGGATCTCTCCCTCGTCGGGCGTGAGGAGCCCGTAGAGGATGTTCATCAGGGTGGTCTTCCCGGCGCCGTTCTCGCCGAGAAGGGCGTGGATCTCGCCGCGGCGGAGGTCGAGGTCGATGTGGTCGTTGGCGAGGACGCCCGGGAAGCGCTTGGTGACGCCGCGCATCTCCAGCGCGGGCACCGCGTCCGTTGCCGCGTTACCTGCCATCGTCACCACCGACCGTAAACGACGAGCGAGCGGGCCTCCCCGGGTTGGGTCGACCCGCTCGCCCCTGCGGTCGACGTCGGGGACGGGTGGGCCGTCCCCGACGTCGTACCCTTATGCCGGAGGCTGCCCGTCCGTCGTCTGGCAGGCGCCGAAGTCATTCTCGACGCAGGCCTTCACGGATCCGTCCTTCAGTGCGGCGATCGCGTCGTCGATCGTCTTCTGGATGGCTGACGTGATCATGCTGGACGAGTCGTGGAAGGGCGCCAGGCCAACCGAGTCGGTCGTGATATCCAGACCGATCACGCCGCCCTTGTCCTTTCCGTCCTTGACCCGCTGGATCGCGTCGGAGACCGCCTTGGTCAGGTTCTTCGTCGCGCTGGTGACCGTGCACTTCGCCGTGTCGGGCGTCGAGAGGAACTGGTCAACATCCACACCGATGCCATGGATGTTGTGGTCGCAGGCGGATTGCAGCACGCCATTCCCGGACTTGCCGGCGACCTGGAACAGGACGTCGATGTCCGAGTTCTGGCTGAGCAGCTGATCGGC
This sequence comes from uncultured Chloroflexia bacterium, assembly GCA_963773405.1. Classification (GTDB taxonomy): domain Bacteria; phylum Chloroflexota; class Limnocylindria; order QHBO01; family QHBO01; genus CAVXEH01. The sequence continues at coordinate 504,872 of CAVZAQ010000005.1, forward strand.
GGCGGCCTTGCCGGCGGTTGGATCGTTGAACGCCGTCGCGTCAGGGGCGCCGCTCAGGTAGCTGAGGTCGACCTTGATATTTGCGTTCACGCTCTTGGCGCCGTTGTAGTAGCCGATCATGTAGTTCGGAACGGCCGGGACCACGGCGGTGCCGCCGATGGCGGCGATGTGGCCGGACTTGCTGATGCTGGCGGCGACGATGCCGGCCAGGTAGCCGGGCTGCTGCTCCTTGAAGACCAGGCCCTGGTAGTTCGGCAGCGTTGTGGCCGGATCACCCTTGCAGCCGAAGTTGGGATCCGGATCGCCGTTCTCATCAATGCAGATGCTCTGGTCAACACCGATGAACTTGATGTTCGGGTTGGCCTTCGGCGGCTGCTGCAGTGTCGTTGCCGATCGCGAAGCCGACGGAGACGATGATGTCGTACTTCTCGTTGACGAAGGACTGGATGTTCTTGGCGTAGTCAGCCGACTGGGTGGTGACCATGGCCTTGGGTGCAGGGGCCCCCACGGCGCTGGCGCCCGCCTTGGCGCCCTCCCACGAATACTGGTTGAAGTTATGGTCGTCGAGTGTGCCGACGTCCGTCACGACGCCAATCTTCAGCCCGCTGCTGCCCCCACCTCCCTGGCATGCCGCCAGGATGACGAGCAGAACGGACGCCAGCATGCCGCCAAAGGCATATCGTCGCTTCCGCATGAATTCTCCTTCACCCTCCGTGTGAATGCGTCTCAGGGCGCCGCCCGCGTGGCGCGGCGTTGCCTCGCGCGGGCGGCCGAGGGTCTGGCCGACGCGAATCCGGGGCATCATACTGCCCTCCCGGCCGGCCCTCAAGGGATTTGCGCCCTACGCCGTAGGGCCGGATGGCCTGATCGCGCTCACCCCCCGCGTCCCGCCCCGCCGCCTATCATTCGCGCCGATGCCGCCTCGACCCTCACGACCTCCACGGCTCGTCATCTTCGATCTCGACGGTGTCGTGTATCGCGGGCACGAACCTGTGCCCGGCGCCTCCGAGCTCATCGGCTGGCTTCGCTCGCGCGAGATCCTGGTGCGCTACGCGACGAACAACTCGATGGCCTCGCGCGAGGCGTACGTGCATCGGCTCGGCGACCTCGGGATCACCGCGGCCGCGGACGAGGTCGTCACCTCCACGTCGGCGACCATCGGCTACCTGCGGCGCCACCTGCCAAACGTGCATCGCGTCCTGTCGGCGGGCTCGCCGGGGATGACCGAGGAGCTGCAGCGAGCGGGATTCGAGGTGACTGCGGCCGTTGAAGCGGTGCCCGCCGGATACGACGGCGGGCCTCTCCCGGTCCGCTATGACGCCGTGGTGGCGGGCCTGGACCAGGAGTTCGACTACCGGCGCGTGGCGGCCGCCGCGACCTCGATCCGGGAAGGGGCCGTCTTCGTTGCAACGAACGCGGATCTCCGGTACCCGACCCCACGTGGCTTTCTCCCCGGGGCCGGGTCCATCGTGGCCGCCATCGGCGCCGCAGCCGGCGGCGTCGAGCCGCTGGTCATCGGGAAGCCCGGGCCGGCCATGTTCACGGAGATCCTGGAAACGGCGGAGATCGGGCCGGACGAGGCGATCGTGGTCGGGGACAATCCCGACGCGGACATCGTCGCGGCCAGGCGGACCGGCGTCTTCTCCGTGCTGGTCCTCACCGGCGTCGCCACGGTGGAGGTCGCCGCGGGGCTTGCGGGCGAGCGGCGCCCCGACCTCGTGGTCTCCGGACCATCCGAGCTGCGCGGGCACCTTGACGCATGGCTCAGCTGAGGAGCGTCGACTCCGCGGCCCAGGTTGCCCACGCCGCCATCGCCGCTTCCGTCGCGTCGGCGCGCTGGACATTGGGCATGAACCCGCGCCGGAACGCGTTCACGGCCACGGCCGCGAGCTCGGCACGGGTCAGTGCGAGGGCCGTCGCGGTGCGTGCCAGCTCCGCGGTGAGCGTCGTGTCGGACACCACCCGATCGTCGGTGGAGCAGGTCACGCTCACGCCGGACCGATGCAGTCGAGCCAGCGGATGGTCGGCGAGCTGGGGGACGATGCCGGACTGCACGTTGCTGGTCGGACAGAGATCCAGCGTCACGTCGCGCTCACGAAGGAGGGCGACGAGCTCCGGGTCGTCGCCGGCGGTCACCCCGTGCCCGATACGCGTCGCCCCGAGGGCCAGCGCTTCGCGGATCCGCTCGGTACCGGCAACCTCACCGGCATGGGCGGTCAGGGCCAGACCGCCCTCCGCCGCCGCGACAAATGCGGCGGCATGCGGCGGAGCCGGCCACTCCGCCTCCGGTCCGGCGAGGTCGAACCCGACCACCGGCAGTCCGAAGGCGGCCGCCTCCCGGGCGAGCATGACGTTCGCGCCCGGCGGGTGCGAACGCATGGCCGTGACGATGAGGCCGATCACCGGTGACCGATCGCCGAGCGCGCCGCGTGCGCCGGCGACGCCCTCGGCAACCGCCTCGATCACCGCGCCCACCCCCAGGCCCTCCTCGAGGTGGAGGCGCGGCGCCCAGCGAACCTCGGCGTACGTGACCCGATCGGCCGCAAGCTCCTCGACCAGCTCGCGGCCGGCGCGCCGCAGCGCAGCGCTCGTCTGGAGCAGCTTGATTGGGAGGTCGAAGTAGGTGAGCAGCGCCGCCTGGTTGGCACACTGCGCCGGCGCGATCATCCGTCGGCGCGCCTCGTCGAGGTCCAGCGCCACGCCGGCGTCGCGGGCCAGCGCCACCGCCGTCTCGGGTCGCATCGCTCCATCGAGATGGAGATGGAGCTCCGCCTTCGGCAGCGGACGGAGCTCGGCTGCCAGCGCGAGCGAACGCTCCGGGGAACGCCCCGCATTCGGACCGCCGGACCTGTCGTCGATGCTGGCAGGCACGTGCGCATGATAGGCCGCCGCGTGCCGCGCCTCTCTACCGCCGCAACGCTCATCGCCGTGGTGGCGCTGGGGGCCGTCATGAGTCAGCGATCTCCGGACCCATTCGTCGCAGACCCCGCGGCCGCCGCCGCCGCCCGTGCCTCTCTGGCCGGCAGCATCTCGGACGCGCGGCGGGCCCTTGGTGACCTGGATGCCGTGCTTGGTGCCGCCATCACCGAGGCTCGCAATGGCGCGGCCCTGACCGTCGCGGGCGACGGCGTTCCGGGCCAGCATTTCACCGCGGCGGCGGACGCGCTTGCCGGGGGTGACCAGCTCGTCGCCCAGGCGCGCGCCGTGCTGGGCGCGGTCGCAGGCCAGCTCGCCATCCTGCAACCGACCGCCACGCCTCCCACGCTCGACCTGGCCCTCGGCGGGGTGCAATCGGTTGCCGGTCAGCTCGCGGATGCCGCGGATGCCGCGGACTCGTTCCGTGCGATGCGAGACGCGTCACAGGCATGCCTCACAGACCTGGGAACGGCGCTCGCCGCGCTCGACCATGACGATCCGGTGGCCGCGCTGGCGGCACTGGACCTGGCCGACGCCCAGCGTGCCGCCGTCGAGACGTGGCCCGGAACCATCGCGACGTTGCCGATCTGGATCGACACCACCGGTCGCCTGCTCTCGGCAGCGCGCCGCATCGCCGTCGCCACCCGCGACGGGAACGCCAGCGCCCGTGCCATCGCGGCGACCGACTATGCGTCGGCGGCCGCGGATGCGCGCCAGGCGGACCTGGCACTTGCCATCGCGGTCGCGGAGGGCGGATCCGCGGTCAGCGCCACGCCGCTCCGGGCGCTCGCCGACATTCGGGCCGCCGTGGAGACGACGCGGCGCGACCTCGATGGCGTCGCCCGCTAGGCGGACGTTCCCCGCGAGAACGGACGCCCGTCACCGCTATACTCGGCCCGCGGGCGCGTCGCGCGGCCACGCGAACCGCACCGCACCCAAACCAAAATCAGAAGGAGTGCTCATGCGCGTGCGCTCGGACTCCGGGAGCCCGCAGGGCATCTCGGCGGATATCCTCGCCGTCCCCATCTACAAGGAGGATCACGAGTTCCCCGCGGACCTCGCCGCGCTGGATGCCGCCGCTGGTGGCGTCATTCGTGAGGCGATCGACTGGGGCGAGTTCAACATCGTCGAGAACAACACGGCGCTGGTCGATTGCTCCGGGATCGGCGCCGGCAGGATCCTGCTGGTCAACGGCGTTCGGCGTGGTCGGGGACCCTGGCGTGCTCGCCGGATCGCCTCGACCGCAACGCGCCGGCTCCAGGGCCGCGGTGCCTCGTCGATGGCACTCTGGCTGCGCGATGGCGAGGGTGACGATGCGTTCAGCGCGGCCGTGGTGGGCGCCGTGCAGGGCACCTATCGCCCGTGGAGCACGTATGGACGCGTCCGCGAAACGGATGCCATGCGGCGCTCCGTGGAAGAGCTGATCCTGGTCGGCGGCCCCGGACAGGAGGTGCTTGACCGGGCCATGGTCCTGGCCGAGGGCGTGGAGTTCGGCCGAACGCTCGCCAACCGTGCCTCGAACGACCTCTACCCGGAGAAGATGGCGGAGGTCGCGCGCGAGCTGACGGCGGACGGCTGCAGCGTCGAGGTCCTGGATGTCGACCAGATGCGAGCGCTGGGCATGAATGCTCTCCTGGGCGTTGGCCAGGGTGCCGCCCACGAGCCGCGCCTGATAGCGATCCGCCTCCCCGGCTGGGAGAAGGCGGACCCTTCGCGCCGGCTCGCGATCGTGGGCAAGGGCGTCTGCTTCGACTCGGGCGGGATCAGCATCAAGCCGGCCGCCAGCATGGAGGAGATGAAGCACGACAAGTCCGGCGCGGCCGCCGTCATCGCCGCCGCGCGGACGCTGGCCCGGCTGGCGCCGGATGTTCCGGTGATGGCGGTCGCACCCATGGTCGAGAACATGCCCGGCGGCAACGCGCAGCGCCCCGGCGACGTGGTGAAGGCCATGAACGGCAAGACCGTCGAGGTGACGAATACCGATGCCGAGGGACGGCTGATCCTGATCGATGCCATGCACTGGGCGGAGCGGCAGGGCGCGACGCACCTCGTCGACATCGCGACGCTCACCGGCGCGGCAGCGGTCGCTCTCGGCGACCTCATCAGCGCCTACTTCGCGAAGCCGCGGGAGTGGGGCGAGGCGGTCCAGGCCGCGGGCGACGCGACCGGTGAGTGGCTGTGGGAGATGCCCCTCGCGACCGAGTACAGGCCTTCCCTCGACACGCCCCACGGCGACATCGTCAACTCGGGGTCGCGCGACGGGTCGCTGATCAAGAGCGCCGTCTTCCTCCACGACTTCGTGACCGTGCCGTGGGTCCACATGGACATCGCCGGAACCGCGTATCTCACCGCGGACAAGGCCTGGAACCCGAAGGGTGCGGTGGGCACCGGGGTCACCAGCCTGGTGCGGCTCGCCCTCGACTACGCCGACGGCGCCTGATCCGGCGGACGTCACACGGAGCGGTACGCGGAGAGCCGTCTGGGACGATCCGAAGAGCTGACCCTCGGCGGTCGGCCGGGGGGTCGTCGGTCGCCTCTGCACCTGGCGTGCCGCACGGGGCGCATGGGACGATGGAGCCATCCAGCAATGGGTCGGCCACCGCTAGGATGGCCGGTGCGCGCGGCACGGTGATCCGGCGAGCGCCCTGATGCGGAGGAGGCACCGATGTCGATCGGTCTGGTCGTGGCGATCTCCATCGGCTTTGCGCTGCTGGGCATCGGAGCCGAGCGTCTCGCCAGCCGGTGGCCCGCCGACGAGGCAAGCCGGCGACCGCCCGGGGCCCGGACCGTTGCCCTTGCGCTGATGGCGGGTGCCGCGGGCGGTCTCGTCGCGTGGCGCTCGACCTTGCCGGCCTGGGTGACCCTCGTGTACCTGGCGCTCCTGATGCCCATGGTCGTGCTGACGGCGACGGATCTCGAGCAGCGGCTGCTGCCGCACCTGGTGCTCGATCCCCTGATCATCGGAGCCGTCGCCTTTGTTCCGTTCAACCCCGCGGTCCCGCCGGTCGCCGCCATCATCGGCGCGGGCGCGGCCGTTGCCTTCCTGGGCCTCACGGGATTGCTGGTGCCGGGCGGCGTGGCGACGGGAGACCTCTACCTCGTGGCGCCGATAGGCCTCGTCGCCGGCTGGCCCACCGTCTTCACCGCAGTGTTCGTGGGTGCCCTGCTCTCGGCGCTGGTGGGGATCGGCCTGCTTGCGACGCGACGCGCCGGACTGCGGACCTACATCCCGTTTGGTCCGTTCCTGGTGGCCGGGCTGGTGATCGCCATGGCCTGGGATCCAACGCTGCTTGGCCCGGCCGCCGCGCTGCTCACCCCCTGACCCGTCCCGGCTGTCGACCGGTGGTCGGTGCCCTGCCACGGGGCTTTCCCCGCGGTGTATCCTGTCAACGCCCACGTGCCCGGCGGCTTGCCGCCGACCATCGTCCGTCTGCGCCCGCCGCCCGGTGGCAAACGGATGGACCATCGCGCACACAGGCAACGATCCGAGAGGAGGCCAATGTCGTTCGTCCGCCGTCGCCGCACCGCGCTCCTGGGCGCAGCGGTGATCATGGCCCTCGTCGTCATCCCCCGTGGCAGCGCCACGGTGCTGGCCGGGGACCCGGACGTGAACGGCGCACTCGCGCAGCAGCAGCAGATGGAGCAGCAGCTCAGCCAGCAGCGCACGGCGCTCGCCAACCTGGTGCAGGCACAGACCTCGCTCGGGACTGACCTGCAGCAGATCTCCGGTGATCTCGCGGCGGTCGGGGTGGCAATCGACGACGCAGAGACACGCCTGCGGGCCATGTCCCTGGAGCTGCAGGACGCGCGGGCACAGCTTGGCGCCTACCGGTCGCAGATCACGAACCTGGCGACCGACCTGGGGAAGGTCGAGGTCGAGATCGGAACCAGCACCACCGAGCTCAACGGGCGCGAGGCCATCCTCCAGGACCACCTTCGCGCCTCGTACCGCGAGAGCCAGGTCTCCATGCTCGAGGTGATCCTCTCGTCCGGGTCCTTCTCGCAGACCGCCGCGGTGCTGGGGGACATGCTCACCCTGTCAGATTCGGACCGGCGGCTGGCGGACGAGATCCGCATGGCGCGGGCGCAGCTCCAGATTCGCGAGGCGACGCTGCGCGACGGCAGGACCAACCTTGCGGCCCTGGAACAGGCCGCAACGGCCCGCGCGGCCACGCTCGCCGCGCAGCAGCGCGAGCTGGATGCCGCGCAGCAGGCCCTCGCGGAGAGGAAGGCGAAGCTTGAGGCGCTCCAGGCGGCAGAGCAGGCGCAGCTCGCTGCGGCGCAGACCGATGCGGATGCCTACCGCCAGAAGATCGCGGAGCAGGAAGCCGCCCTTACCGGCCAGGCGCAGCTGATCGCGAGCCTCAAGGAGCAGGCGGACAAGCTGGACGTGGCCTATCACGGGCGCTTTGCGTGGCCCCTGATCGGCGACTTCGTCGTGACCCAGGAGTTCGGGCACACCTCGTTCGAGACGTTCCACTCGGGGATCGACCTGGCCTACACATCGCCCATCTGCGGCGGCCCCGTGTACGCGGCCGCGGACGGCGTGGTCCTCGCCGACGGCCGCCCGAACGCGCAGTACGGTGACACCGCAATCGGCGTGATCCTCGGCCATAGCCAGGTTCTGCAGACGTGGTACTGGCATCTCTCTCGCGAGGTGGTCTCCGTGGGGCAGACCGTGCGCGCCGGGGACATCATCGGCTACGAGGGTGCCACGGGCTGGGCGACCGGCTGTCACCTGCACTTCCAGGTGATGTTCGACGACCAGCCCGTCAACCCGCGCCAGTACCTTCCGTGACCGTCCGTTCGCGGCGGGCCGCACCAGCGACCTGCTGAGCACGATTCGACCGAACCCCCGCCCCCTGCTACCGTAGCGCGCGATGCACCCGGCCATGCAGCGGCGCCGTCATCGCCTGATGATCCGCCGCACCACGGGCCGCCACGGACGGCGGCAGGGCCTGGCGACCGTCCTGGTTGCCTCGGCCGTTGTCCTCGTAGCGCTCGTTGTCGGATCGGTGGCGGGCACCGGCGGTGCCATGCTCGCCGCCTACAACTACTTCGCCGCCGATCTCCCGGCGCCGAACATCCTGGACGACATCCAGCTGCCGCAGTCGACGCTTGTCTACGACCGCACCGGGAAGACCCTGCTCGCCCGCTTCGAGTGCCAGAATCGCGAGTCGGTTGCGTTCCAGGACGTGCCGCAGCCGATCGTGGATGCCACCGTGGCTGTCGAGGACAGGACCTTCTGGTCGAACTCGGGCATCGATTTCAACGCGACGGTGGCGGCATTCCTTCAGAATTTGGCGGCCGGCCAGGTCGTCCGTGGCGCCTCGACCATCACCCAGCAGGTGATCAAGTACGCGGGGTCGATCAAGGAGGCGGAGAACGCCGCCGCATCCGCGACCCCTGTGGCCAGCGCCGAGGCCGAAGCGCAGGCCACGGCCCAGTCGGAGGCCGACGTCTGCAAGCCGCCGGAGCTGACGTTCCTCAACGGCAGGACGTACGTCGACAAGATCAAGGAGAACATCCTGGCCCTCCAGGTCACGGCCGCCTACCCGGGCATCGCGGGCAAGCAGAAGATCCTGGAGACGTACCTGAACCTGATCTTCTACGGGAATGGTTCCTACGGCATCAAGGCCGCCGCCGCGAACTACTTCGGCATCACCGACCTTTCGCAGCTGACCGTGGCACAGGCCGCCTTCCTGGCAGGGATTCCCCAGCTCCCCAGCGTGTACGACCCCTATCTCAACCCTGCGGGCCCCGGGCCTGCCATCGCCCGGCGCAACGAGGTGCTGGCCCGGATGCTGGATAACGGCTATATCACCCGCGCGGACTACAACACCGCGGTCGCCACCACCTGGGAGGAGATGAATCCGTCCCGGGGGGTGACCAGCGTCCTGAAGGAGCCGCAGTTCGATTTCCGGGTTGCGGGGGAGGCACAGCAGATCCTCGCCACGCTTGGCTACAAGAACCCGGCGCAGGAGTTCCGCACGGGCGGGTTCCGGGTGATCACGACGCTCGACTACGGCCTGCAGCAGCAGGCCAAGGCCCTGGTGAAGAAGTACGTCGCCTCGTTCCTGAGGCAGGGCTACGACGCTCACAACGGCGCGTTGGTGGGGGTCGACTCTTCGACGGGCGAGATCATCGCCTACGTCGGTTCGGTGGACTACTACAACAGGACCGATCCGCGCGTGCAGGGACAGTTCGACGTTGCGGGACTGGGCCAGCGCCAGATCGGGTCGGCGTTCAAGCCCATCACCTACACCAGCGCCTTCCAGGCGCGCAAGGCGACGCCGGGCACGATGCTTGTGGACACGGCCACCGACTTCGGTGGCGGCTACACGCCGCAGGATGCCGACCTGTCTACCCGCGGCCCCCTGCTGGCCATGGACGCCCTGCACTACTCGCTGAACATCCCGTCGGTGAAGATGCAGGCGCTGGTAACGCCCGAGGTGACTGCGCGGTTCGCCGAGTCGATTGGCCTCGCGAGCTCGGACTACATCCTGGGCCTGCACCCCGGCCTGACCCTGACCCTGGGCGCCGTGCCCGTGAACCTGACCAAGGCGACCCAGTCCTACGAGATGTTCGCCAACCAGGGAACCATCCACCCGGCAACCACGATCATGGAGATCCGGGATCGGAACAACCGGCTGATCTACTCCATCGACCAGAACGCGCCAACGCCCATCAAGGCCGTCTCGCCCCAGGTCGCGTACCTGACCCACTGGATCCTCGAGGGCAACTCGAATCCGCGGACGAACGTCTGGTGGGGCACGCGTGCCGAGCTTTCGAACGTGTACGGCAGGCCGACATCCGGCACGCGCCGCCACGCGGGCGTCAAGACCGGGACCACGAACGACTACAAGGACGTGGCCACGTTTGGGTACGTCCCGGGCAGCCTGGTGACCGGCATCTGGGTGGGGAACAGCAACGGGGAACCCATGACCGGCCCGGGCGAGTTCTTGGCCGCCTACGGTCCGCTGCTCATGTGGCATGACTTCATGGACATTGCTCTGAACAAGCCCTGGGACTGGAACAACCAGGCCATCGCCCCGCTCCAGGACGTTCCAAAGCCCGATGGCGTGACCATGACGCCCATCTGCCGCTGGACCGGGCTCGCGCCGTCCTCCGCCTGTAGCGAGAACGTCACGGTGCCCATGCTGGATGGCACGCAGCCGGGGCCTGACACATCGTGGGTCAACGGCTGCCTGGACCTGGCCAAGTTCGCCAGGGACCAGGGGCGTCCAGCGACCTGGCAGGTCGCCAACCAGGCCTGGGCTGACCGCCAGGTCAACGGCGACCTCAGGGGCGGGAAGACTGCCGCGAGCGCGAGCCCCGCGCCGAATACGCTCTTCTACCGCTACGGGATCAGCACCCTGCCCGGCGTGGGACATTGGCCGCCGGTCTGCGGCCAGAAGCGAGCAACGCCCACGCCCAGCCCTACGCCGCAGGGGTCCGGAGGACCGAGCGGCAGCGGCTTCCCGCTCCCGAGCATCTGCCATGGCAACAAGTGCACCCCGATCCCGTCGGTAGGCGCCACGACCGCGGTCTCCGACAGCGGGACGCCCTCCATGCCGTTCGCGTTCTTCGTCATCCCCGCCGTCGCCGGCGTGGTCCCGTACCTGCGCCGCCTCAGGCGAAGGATGCGCGGCTGATCCGCCGACGCGGGTAGAATCGGTATGTGGCGACCGTCCTGACCCTCATCCTGGCCGGCGGCGAGGGTGAGCGACTCTCGATCCTGTCGCAGGTGCGTGCAAAGCCGGGCGTGCCGTTCGGGGGCAAGTACCGGATCATCGACTTCGCCCTGAGCAACTCGGTGAACTCCGGGCTCAGCGACGTGGCTGTGCTGACCCAGTACGCGCCGCGCTCCCTCATCGACCACATCGGCCTGGGCAGGCCCTGGGACCTGGACCGTTCGCGTGGGGGCGTGGCCCTCCTCCAGCCCTACATCGGCCGCGGACGGGCGCGCGACTGGTACCGCGGCACCGCCGACGCGGTCCTCCAGAACCTCGAGTTCATCAAGGACCGCAACCCCGAGCTGGTCCTGGTCCTGGCCGGTGACCACGTCTACAAGATGGACTACCGACCCTTCCTGGCGCTGCACACCGCGAGCGCTGCCGACGTAACGGTGGCGGTTCGCCGCGTCCCGATCGAGGAGGCGCACCGCTTCGGGATCCTGGACGTCAACCCGGAGGGCCGCGTCACGGACTTCATCGAGAAGCCGGCCAACCCACCGTCAAACCTGGTGAGCATGGGCGTTTACGTCTTCTCGTTCGCCGCGCTTCTCGAGCAGCTGCATCCGGATCGGATCGACTTCGGCCGCGACGTCCTTCCCGCCATGGTGAACGGCGGCCAGCGGGTCATCGCCTACGAGTACAAGGGCTACTGGGAGGACGTGGGAACCGTCGAGAGCTACTGGCGCTCCAACCTTGATCTGCTCTCCGACAGCCCGGGCATCAACCTGTTCGACCGTCCCTGGCTCATCTACACCAGGAGCGAGGAGCGCGCGCCGGCGCTCATCGGCTCCGACGCTCACGTGGAGCGCAGCATGGTGAGCCATGGATGCGTGATCCACGGGACCGTGGAGCACAGCGTCCTGTCGCCCGGCGTCATCGTGGAGGCGGGCGCCGTGGTCCGCGACTCCATCATCATGTTCGACACGGTCGTGCGAGCCGGCGCGGTGCTCGATCGGGCGATCGTCGACAAGGAGTGTGTGATCGGCCATGGAGCGGTCGTGGGCGAGGGCGACGATCTGCGGCCCAACCGCCGGGAGCCGGAGCGCCTGCACACTGGCCTGACCCTGGTCGGCAAGCGGGCGACCGTGCCGCCAGGCGTGCACGTGGGGCGTAACTGCCGGATCGATCCCGGGGTAGGCGATGCCGATTTTGCACGCCGGCGCCGGGTCCGGTCCGGAGAGACGGTCTCGGTCGCCAGCCGTCCGAGCGCTCCCACAGGCTGATGCCCATCGCCACCCCGCCCCTCGATGCCTGGCTCGCGAATCTGGGCATCGAGATCGTGGGCGCTTCGGGGACCGAGGAGGGCGACGCGGTCAGCCGGGACATCGTCGTGGATGGCGACCGTCGCTTCGACCTGCGCGTCACCGTGGCATGGGTCGCCGGCGTGGGACTCTCGCTGTGGGCCTTCTACGGTTTGGAGGCCATGGAGGTGCCGCGGCGGGTCCTGCACCGGATGCTGCGTGCCAACTTCGAATACGCCCACGTCAAGTTCGCGATGACCGACGACGACCGGCCGATGCTGGTCACTGAGCTGCCGTCGGCATCCGTGACCGAACAGGAGCTGGCCCGCGCTCTGGTCCGACTCACCATCGTCGCCGACCGGCTCCTCGAGGAGACGGCGTCGGCGGTCGCGGATCGCGGCGTCCTGCCGGACTGGCGGGGCCGGGTCGGGCGCAACGCTGCGCTGCTTGCGGCCCACCGCTCAGAGGTGCTGGCCGAGATGCCGCCCTGGGAGCCGCCCCTGCCCCCGCGACGCCGCCGCGGCGTCGGAGCATGGCTGCGCGGGACCCCGCGGTGATCGCGGCGCGGCGGGCGTTTGCCGCGCGTCTCGGCGCGGCGTTCCTGGCCGTGCCGTTGCTCGTGGCCATCTCGATGGGCGCCGTTGGACCGGTCCAGGTGCGCGCCGCCGAGCCGTACAGCATGGCAACGAAGGCGACATACACGATTGACCCGATCGCGGGCACGGTACGCGTGTCGGTCGACGTTACCTTCACCAACACGACGCCGGATCCGGCGGGGCGGTACAGCCTCTTCGGCAGCGTCCCCATTCCGGTGCAGGACGGAGCCCAGGCGGTGACCGCCCACGACGGCACCGGCAAGCTGACCGCCGTGCTGAGCGGGGGAGGAGGCGCTGCCGGAACCGTTGCGACGGTGACCCTGCGGACGCCGCTGCGATACGGGAAGGTCGTAACCTTCACGTTTGCGTATCGCCTCGCAGACGGGGTGAATCCCCGCATCCGCGTGCGCAGCTCGGCCATCGTGGTGCCCATCTGGAGCTTCGGGACCTCGGGGATTGTGAGCGTGCATCTCCCGTCCGGCTTCAGCGTGGCGACGCGGGGCGCAACGCTGAGCACGGAGGCGGCGACGGTCGAGACGGTGCTCAGCAGCGGGCCGATCAAGGACCCGGGCAGCTGGCTCGCGCTGCTGACCGCGACGCGGGCCGGGGCGTACACGACGGTCGCCCGCACCGTCCCGCTCGAAGGCGGCACCATGGACCTTCGTGTCCGTGCCTGGGATGACGATCCCACCTGGGGCAGCGAGATCCTGAACCTGCTCGCGAACGGCCTGCCGGTCCTCCAGACCCAGATCGGCCTGCCCTACAGCGGCACGGGACCCATGCTCGTCACCGAGTCTCTGCCCGCGGGCGGTGGCCAGCTCGCGGAATCGGCTCCGGGTGCCCAGGAGATCGCCGTCTCCTTCGACGCCGCGCCGTTCACCGTGCTCCACCAGGCGGCGCACCTCTGGCTCGGCACCGCGCTGATCTCGGACCGGTGGATCCGCGAGGGGGTCGCCTCGGAGGCCGCGGAACGGGCGGCGGCGCAGCTGGGGTACGCGCTCCCCTTCGATCCGGCAGCCGAGGCCAAGAGCCGAGCGGGGGCTGCGATTCCCCTCGACACCTGGGGGAACGGCGGCGGCGACGCCGCGAGCGCGGCCACCGACGCCTGGGCGTATGCATCGACATGGGACCTGGTCGACCGGATCGTGATCGCGGTGGGACAGGACGACCTGCGCCAGGTCCTCGCCCGCGCTGCCGCGGGGATCGGCGCCTACGCGCCGGCCGGATCGGAGCTCACGCCGGCCGCCGCGAGCACCCCGCTGCGGCTCGACGCGCGGCGCTTCCTGGATCAACTCGAGGAGGTGTCGGGACGTGATCTCAGCGCCCTCTTCGCGACTGGGGTCTTTGGGCCGGGGGAGGCACCGGAGCTGGTGCTCCGCACCGCGGCGCGCGCCGACTACGCGGCGCTGGGGACCCTGGCGGGCGACTGGGGCGAACCCGACACGATCCGTCGCCTCATGGAGGGGTGGCACTTCGACGACGCGCGCAGCGCGATGGCGGCCGCGACGGCCTGGTGGAAGCAGCGCGACGGGCTGATCGTGCAGGTCGGCGACGCCGGGCTGGCGGCTCCCACCCGGCTTCGCGACCTCTGGCGCTCGGACGGCGGGGATGACACGGCGCGCGCGGAGCTCACCGCGGAGACGGCCCTGGTCGGCGCGTACCGCGCCGCCGTTGACGAGATCGGCGGTGCGCCGAACCCCATCGAGTGGCTGGGACTCCTGGGCCAGCCAACACCAACCGAGCTGCTTGCGACCGCAGCGGGGTTGTTCGCCGATGGCGACCTCGCCGGGGCCGCGGACCGCATCAGCGAGGCACTCTCCGTCCACCGCGACGCCCAGGCGGCGGGCGTCGTGAGGCTCGCCATCGGGGTAGCCGGGGTGGCGGTGCTGGCCGCTGTGGCGACGCTCTTCCAACGCCGTCGCAGGCCGCGTCCGGCCCGCTGATCGGGCGCTGGTACACTGCGGCCACGATGAGCTCCGATGCCGCCTCGCCAACGGGCGCGGCCAACACCCCGCGGTTCCAGCCCGCGGCCGACGTGCTCGCAGGCGAGACGGCCGACGTCTACTTCGACCGCTCGCAGCGCATCCTGGCCGCCGAGGGCCTTGACCCTGTCGTGGTGATGGAGGTCTTCTGCCGCGCCGACGCCATCCTCTGCGGCGTGGAGGAGGCGCTCACCTACCTGCGCGAGATCCTCGACCACGGGAAGCGCCTCGACCCGGTTCCGGCGGTCGAGTCCCTCCACGACGGGGATGCCATTGCCACCAAGGAGGTGGTGATGCGGATCACCGCGCGCTACTCCGCGTTCGGACTGTACGAGACGGCAATCCTGGGGATCCTCTCCCAGTCGACGGGCTGGGCCACCGCGGCCCGTCGCGTCGTGGATGCCGCGGCGCCCATCCCGGTGATCAGCTTCGGCGCTCGCCACGTCCACCCGGCCATCGCCGACCAGATGGACTACGCCAGCGTGGTGGGTGGCTGCATCGGTGCCTCCACGCCCGCCGGCGCGCGGCTCGCCGGGCTCTCGCCAACCGGGACCATGCCGCATGCCATGGTCCTCATCTTCGGCGACACGGTGCGGGCCCTCGAGGCATTCGATAGGCACGTGGACGCCGACGTGCCGCGCATCGCCCTGGTCGACACGTTCAAGGATGAGGCGGAGGAGGCGGTCCGGGTCGCAGATGCGCTGGGCGATCGGCTCTTCGGCGTCCGGCTCGACACGCCGTCGGAGCGCGGGCGGGTCACGGCCGACCTCGTGAAGGAGGTGCGGGCGCGCCTGGACCAGTCCGGCCATCCCGACGTGAAGATCGTGGTCTCGGGCGGGCTCGACGTGGAGCGCATCGGCTACTTCAAGGAGGCGGGGGCGCCGGTCGACTCGTTTGCCGTGGGGTCGGCGATCAGCGACGCGAGCCCCATCGACTTCACAGGCGACCTCAAGGAGATCGATGGGCGGCCCATCGCCAAGCGGGGCCGGATCCCGGGACGCACGCAGAACCCGCGCCTGGAGCGCATTGACCTGGGCGTTTGAGAGCCGATGCCGCCGCGACCGCGACCCGAATCTCCCGACGACCCCGAGCCCGACGAGCGCGAGTCCGCCTACGAGCTGTTCCGACGGGGCAGCCGGCTGCTGGCGGAACGGCACCCGGCCGCCGCCGCCGTGGTCCTGGAGCGGGCGAGCCGCCTGGAGCCGGGAAAGGCGTCCATCCTGGAGGCGCTCGGCCAGGCCTACTTCAACCAGGGTGCGCACGCCCTTGCCGCGGAGTCGTTCCGGGCGATCGTGGACGCGAACCCGCTGGCCCACTACGCCTTCTTTGGACTGGGCCTCTCCGAGGCGCGACTCGGTGATCGGCAGGCCGCGCGCCGCCACCTGCGGATGGCGGTTCGCCTTCGCCCCGAGTCAGATGACTACCGACGCGCCCTCGCCAGGCTGGAAGCTGCCTGACCCTCAGAGGTGACGGACGATCCGCAGGCGTCGCCGGCGACGCTGCATCGGCCCGGACTTGTCTTTCGGCACCACGCTGATGGAGCCGTCCGACTCCAGGACCGCCATCTCGACCTCCGCCACGTCGGCGATGCCATGCTCGCGCAGCGCCATCTCTGCCTCGTCCCTGGTGATGTCCTCGTGCTCGATGGCGCGGTCGATCCAGTGCCCGTCGCTGGCGATCACGGTGGGCTGCGACTCGAGCAGCCTGGCCAGCAGCGGGATGCGCTGGCGGGCGGTCGAGACGAGCAGGTTCAGGCCGATCAGCGTGACGATGATGATGAACCCGCCAACGAGTGACGTGTCGGTCCCGGTCATTGCCGGCTGGACGGCGTTGGCCACGAGGAGGATGAGGACCAGGTCGAAGAGAGTGAACTGGCCGACCTCGCGCTTCCCGAAGACGCGCAGCATGGCGAGCAGGGCCAGGTAGACCGCCGCCGAGCGGATGACCAGCTCCCACCAGGGGACCGCCAGCTGCCACATGCCCTCAGCCCTCGTCGGGGCCGATGGCGCCGCCGCCGTCGACGCGGCGCGCGAGCCAGAGCAGGGCCGCGATCGACTTCGCGTCCTCGATGGCGCCGGACTCGACGGCCGCCAGCGCGGCGTCCAGCGTCATCCATGTCACCTCGATCTCCTCGTCAGGGTCGGGCGCGACGCCCGCGGCCTCGTGGAGGTCCGTGGCGAGGTAGACGGTCAGGTGCTCCGTGCAGAACCCGGGAGCGGTGAAGAACGCCGGTCCGCGCACCCAGGTGTCCGCCGAACATGCGACCTCCTCGGCGAGCTCGCGCTTCGCGGTGACCTCCGGCTCCTCGCCGGGCTCGCGGGTGCCGGCGGGCACTTCGAGCAGGGCGCGACCGGCGGCGTGACGCCACTGCCGCACGAGGGCCACCCGCTCGCCGTCCCACGCCAGCATGGCCACCGCACCCGGATGCTCCACCACCTCGCGCGTGGTCCGGCGACCGTCATCGAGCGCAACCGTGTCGACCCGCAGCCGCAGCAGGCGACCGGCAAATTCGGTGCGGCTGGTCACGGTTCGTTCTGCCATGGGGCGACCATCGTACCGGACGCCCGCGCAGCCCTTGCCTGCTAGAGTGCGGGCCCGTACCGCTGCTCGCCAAGGGGGCTCCATTGATCGAGGTTTCTGGCCTCGCCAAGCGATTCGGCGCCGTCGAGGCGGTGAAGGACCTGACCTTCACCGTCGGTGACGGCGAGATCTTCGGCCTGCTTGGACCCAACGGGGCGGGCAAGACGACCACGGTGCGGATGCTTGCCGGGCTGATCGTGCCGTCCGGCGGGTCCGCGGCGATCAACGGCCTGCAGCTCGGCCGTGAGTCCGCGCGGATCCGGGCGCTGACCGGGATCCTGACCGAGTCGCCGGGACTCCACGACAAGCTCACGGCCCGCCAGAACCTGGCCTACTACGGGCGCCTCTACGGTCTGCGCGGCGCGGACCTGCGACGCGCCGTGGACCGTTATCTCGGGGTGGTGGGGCTCCAGGACGTGGGCGACCGGCGCGTGGCCGGCTTCTCGAAGGGGATGCGCCAGAAGGTGGCCATTGCGCGTGCCCTGCTCCACGAGCCGGAGGTGATCTACCTCGACGAGCCCACGAGCGGGCTGGATCCCTCTGCCGCCAAGACGGTGCGCGACTTCGTCTCCACGCTGCGCAACGCCGGTCGCAGCATCGTGATCTGCACCCACAACCTCGACGAGGCGGAGCGCCTCAGCGATCGAATCGGGATCATGCGCGGCTCGCTGCTGGAGGTGAACACGCCGGCCGGCCTGCGCCGTCACGGCCGCACGGCGACGGTGCGCGTGGAGCTGGCCGCCAGCGACGGCGAGGCGCGCCGCCTCGTGGAGGCGTTGGCCCCCCTGCCCTTCGTCAGTGCCGCGCGGCCGGAGCCGGGCGGCCTGCAGGTCGAGGTCCGTGACCCGCGACGCGACAACCCGGAGCTGGTCGCGGCGCTGGTGGCCCACGGGGCGCGGATCGTGGCCGTCACGGAGGAGGCGGCGTCGCTCGAGGAGGTCTATCTCCGCCTGGTGGGCGAGACGGGGGAGCGGGACGCGGACATGACGCCATCGGTCTCGGCAGAAGCGGAGAGCGCGGCGTGAAGGGGGGCAGCTGATGCGACCGGGCTATGTCTGGGCGGTCTTCGGCAAGGAGTGGCGTGACCTGCGCGCCAACAGGCTCCTGCTCGGCGCCGTGGCGCTGCCGGCCGTGGTCTTCGCGGCGATCCCCACCGGTCTGGTCTGGTTCATCCAGGGACACGACCTGGACCCCAACCAGCTGGGCCAGATCAAGCAGTTCATCGCGCAGTTCCCGGACCTGCCCGTGAGGCTTGCCGCCCAGGGGTTCATCGTCACCAACTTCATGGCCTACTTCCTGCTGATCCCGGCCATGGTGCCCATGGCCCTCGCCACTCAGTCCGTCATTGGCGAGAAGACGGCGCGCTCGCTGGAGCCGCAGCTGGCGACCCCCATGGAGGTTCCCGAGCTGCTTGCCGGCAAGACCATCGCGGCCGCGCTGCCGGCGGTCCTGGCCACCTGGGGCGTGTACGTCGCCTACGGGCTGGTCAACGGCGCCATCGCGGACCCCCGCCTGACCAGGCTCGTGTTCAGCAACGTGTGGATGACGGCCATGCTCACCCTGGTCCCGCTCATCTGCCTGTTCAGCGTCCTGCTGGGGATCGTCGTCTCCAGCCGCGTCTCCGACGCGCGCACGGCGCAGCAGATCGGCGGGTTCGTGGTGCTGCCCATCATCGGCATCGCGGTCGCCCAGTTCTTTGGCGGTCAGGCGACGTTCACCCTCGGGCAGGTGATCACCGGAGATCTCGTGGTGATTGGACTGTGCGGGGTGGTGCTCGCCATCGGCTCCTGGGCGTTCGATCGGGAGTCGATCCTCACCCGGCTCGGGTAGCCCGCTTTCGCGAAGGTGAAGCCGCCGCCCCGAAAGGCGACGGCTCCACGATGTCGCGGTGCATCTCTACGCGGTGGATCAGCCCTTGACCGATCCTCCCACGATGCCGCGCACGAAGTAGCGCTGCAGGCCGAAGAAGACGGCCAGCGGGACGATCATCGACAGGAAGGCCGCGGCGCCCAGGAACTCCTGCCCGCCCCCGATGGAATTCACCAGGTTGGCGATGCTGACGGTCATCGGCAGGTTGTCCGGGTTGACCAGGCCGATGTAGATCAGCGCCACCAGCAGGTCGTTCCAGACGAAGAGGAACTGGAAGATCGCCAGCGCGGCGAGCGCGGGCACGCTCATGGGGATGGCGAGCCTGAAGAACGCCGTCACCGGGCTGGCCCCGTCAATCGCCGCGGACTCGAACACCTCCCTGGGCAGCGAGCCCATGAAGTTGCGGAGCAGGTACACCGCGAACGGAAGCCCGTACCCGGTGTGGGCCAGCCAGACGGCGAGGAAGGTCCCGGCGATGCCCCAGCTTGCGAAGAGGCTGAGGATCGGGATCAGCGTCGCCTGGAGCGGGATGACCAGGAGGCCCACCACCACCACGAACAGGACGTTCCGCCCAGGGAACTCCATCCAGCTGAAGGCGTAGGCCGCGAAGGCAGCCACGAAGATAGGGATGACGGTGGCCGGGATGCTGATGAACAGGCTGTTGAGGAAATTCGTCCCTAGGCTCTGTTGGCCCAGGACGTGTGCATAGTTCTCGAACGTGAAGCTGAACGGCGGGAAGAGCGCCGTCCACCAGCCGGAGGCGTGGTAGTCAACGCCCGACCGGAACGAGTTGATGAAGAGGCCAATGGTCGGGACCGCCCAGATGACCATCAGCCCGATCACGATGGTGTGCAGGCCGATCTTGCCCCGCATCCGCGTGAACCAGCCCTTCTGCGGAGTGCCCTGGACGGTGGCGGCGGTCGCGGTCATCGGACGGCCTCCTGCGCGCGGAACTGACCGACGTTGAAGAACATGATCGGCACGATGGCCAGGAGCAGCACAACGGCGATCGCGCTGGCTCGCCCGAACTGGCTGAAGCTGAACATCTCCTTGTACATGAGGTTGGCGATGACGTCGGTCTCCAGCTGGCCATTGGTCATGGTGTAGACGATGTCGAATGCCTTGAGCGCGACGATGACAACGGTCGTGGACACGACCACGAGGGTGGGCACCAGCAGCGGAAAGATGATGCCGCGGAAGACCTGCCACTCGTTCGCGCCGTCAACGCGGGCCGCCTCGATCAGCTCCGGGTTGATGCCCTTGAGGGCCGCGGAGATGATCACCATCGCGAACCCTGCCCACATCCAGGTCATGGCGATGATCAGCATGAGGGTGTTCACGCTGAAGGACTGGATCTGGAGCCACGGCACCGGTGCGATTCCGAAGATCCCGATGGCCGCGTTCAGAATTCCGGTCTGCGCCTCTCCCGGCGGGTTGTACTGGTACATCTGCAGCCAGATCACACCAGCCGCGACCATGCTGATCGCCAGCGGGACGAAGATGAAGCTCTTGGCGACGGACTCGTAGCGCACCCGGTCCACGAGGACCGCGATGAGCAGCCCCAGGCCCACCACGAACAGGGTCAGGAACACCAGCCACAGCACGTTGTTCTTCAGTGCCGCCAGGGCGCTCGAGCTCCCGATGAACCAGCCGTAGTTCTCGAGGCCCACCCAGGCCTTGCCGTACCTGTCCTGGAAGCTGCGGATGATGGTGCCCACGGTGGGGTAGACAAGGAAGATGCCCAGGAAGGCCAGTGCCGGAGCCAGCCAGAGCCACGGCCGCACCCTGGGCTTGGCGCGCTCTGGAAGGAGCCTGAGAACCTGCTCGGTCGCCCAGATGTAGGTGACCAGGACGGCGGGTACGCCAACAACGACGATCGCCGCGGTGATCAGCTTGTCGGTCATGCCCTACCTCCAACGGTTGATGGTGGAGCGGGCCGGGGCGCGGTGCTGGACCGCGCCCCGGCCGTTTGGTCAGGTTGGCCTACGACGATGCGGTGTACGCATCGCCGGCGACCTTCTGCAACGCCTTCAGGGCGTCGTCGACGGTCTCCTTCCCGGCGGTCAGGCTGACCATGTTCGACCAGAACGCGGCGTTCATGTCGGTCGGCATCTGGTCGGATGCGTCGAACACGAACTGCTGCGCATTGGCGATCATGGAACCCATGACCTTGCTGATCGGGTCCGGATAGTCGTTGGCGTTCTTGTTGGCGCTCAGTGCGCCGCCCGCCTTGACCCAGATGTCCTGGGCCGGAGCGGTGACCAGGTACGCCATCAGTGACTTGGCGGCCGGGGTGTCATGGAACATGCCGAACAGGTCGCCGGCACCCTCAACCGCGGAGTCGTACTGGTTGCCGAAGCCCGGGAATGGGAACGAGTTGTAGTCGGTTCCGGCCGTCTTGGCCTTGAAGGCTCCCAGGCCGGTGATGAAGCTCGCCTGCTGGAAGAGCGCGCAGCCAGGCGGGCTCGTGAAGAGCGGGTCGCCCGCCACGTCGAACTGGGTTGCGACCGCGTTTGTGCCGCCACCGTACGACTTGGCAACCACGTCGTTCATGTACGTGTCGAAGGCGGACTTGATGGCCGGGTCGTCCCAGGCCAGCTTGCCCTGCCACCACTGGTTGTAGACGTCAGGACCGGCCTGGTGCAAGAGGATCTGCTCGATCCAGTCAGTTGCCGGCCAGCCGGACGCGTCGCCCGAGCCGATGCCCAGGCACCACAGCGCCTTGGCATTGCCCTGGTTTGCCGCGCCCTGGGTGAGCAGGTCGCTCCACGTAGCGGGTGCGGCGCTGCTGTAGTCGTGGAGCGAGGGGTTGTACCAGATGAGGCCCTTGACCGACGCCTTGATGAAGACGCCGTAGGTCTTGCCGTCGACCTGGCCGAGGCTTGACCAGGCCGGGGGAGGTCTCCGAGGTGTACGTGCTGATGTCGAGGACGTCATCGAGCGGCTTCAGTGCGCCGGCCTGCACGTACTCGTTCATCTGGCCCGGGCCGGGGAGGCCGGCGAGATCCGGGAGCACGCCCGTCGGAATGCCGGCGGCGAGGATGTCGTTGATGGACCGCGTGCCCTGGTACTTCACCGTGGCGCCGGTCTGGTCCTCCCATGGCTTGATCATGGCCAGGAAGTTGGTCTGCTCGGTGTCGGTCCAGGTCCCGATGACCGTGACTGTCTTGACCCGAGATGTCCGTGCTTCCGCCTCCGCCGCCGGAGCTGCTGGCCATGGCGCTCGCGCCGCGTGCTGCTCGTGTTGTTCGACGAGCAGGCGCCCAGCACGAACACCAGTGCGACCAGCGGTGTGATAAATCGCCAGCGAGATGTCATGTGTCCTCCTACCTCTTCGGGCGCACTCGCCTCCGCCCGAGTGAGCGGCGCACGCCGGGTGGCGTGTCGCGCGCGGTTTTCTGAAATTGCTGTGTCGGCGTGCCGACGCAGCGGGTCAGTTCACCAGAGCCTTCTCCGTTTCGGGATCGAACATGTGGAGCTTTTCTGCCGATACGGTCAGGTCGATCTGCTGACCGGCCTGAACACGCCGATCCGATGGGACGAGCGCCACGATCTCGTGGGTCTCGACGACTGCATGGATCAGCTCTTCATTGCCGAGGTACTCGACAACGTCGACCTTGGCCGGGATCTTCAGGGTGGCGCCGCCCTGGTCGACCAGGTCCAGGTGCTCCGGGCGGAACCCGAGCAGCACATTGGAGCCGGTGGCCCGGTTCTTGATCATGTCGGTGACATTGCCCGACGCGCCCAGCTTCATGCCGCCTACCGTAGAGCGCGCCGTCGCCGATCGTCGCCGTCGCGAAGTTCATCGACGGAGAGCCGATGAACCCGGCCACGAAGACGTTGGCCGGGTGGTCGTAGAGCTCCTGCGGGGTGCCCACCTGCTGGAGGATGCCGTCGCGCATGACGGCGATCCGGTCGCCCATGGTCATGGCCTCGACCTGGTCGTGGGTGACGTACACGGTCGTGGTGCCCAGGCGCTGATGGAGACGTGCGATGTTGGCCCGGGTCTCGACGCGCAGCTTGGCGTCGAGGTTGGAGAGCGGCTCGTCCATGAGGAACACGGACGGCTCGCGGACGATGGCGCGGCCAAGCGCGACTCGCTGCCGCTGCCCTCCGGAGAGTGCCTTCGGCTTGCGATCGAGGAGCTTGTCCAGACCCAGCACGCCGGCCGCCTCTTCGACCCGCTTCTTGATCTCGTCCTTCGGCGTCTTGCGCAGCTTCAGCCCGAAGGCGAGGTTGTCGTAGACGCTCATGTGCGGATAGAGGGCATAGCTCTGGAACACCATGGCGATGTTCCTGTCCTTGGGTGCGACGTCGTTGACCACGCGATCGCCGATGAGCAGCCGCCCATCGCTGATCTCCTCGAGACCGGCGACGCAGCGGAGCGCGGTGGTCTTGCCGCAACCGGACGGTCCGACCAGGACCAGGAATTCGCCGTCGGTGACCTCGAGGTTGAGGTCGTTCACGGCGAGGACGTCGCCGGCGTAGCGCTTGACCATGTGGTCAAAGGTCACGGTGGCCATCGGACGGTTCGTGCCTCCCTTGGACTCCGGGCACAATCGGGTGGGCAGAACAGCCCACCATCCGCATCATAGTACCTACGGCAAGCGTGAAAGAGCGCGTTCGCGTAACCAATGGCAACCAAGTGAGATCATTCGGGCTCTCCATGCTGCTGAAACGATCGGCCTCGAGGCGCCGGGCGCGCGATCCGCTGCCCTCGCTCTACGACCGCCATCCGGATGCGCTGTCGGCCAGCCGCCATCCCCGCGGCGTCCGCGAGGTGTCCCTCGACGCGATCGTGGGAACGGCACGGCACCCCACGCAGAACACCGGCGACTTCCTGCCGCTGCCCAGCCTGCGCGGGAGGAACTGGGAGTCGCGATGGCAGCGCATCGTGCAGGCCATGGAGGACCTCGCGGTCCTTCCGCCGGTGGACCTGATCCAGGTGGGCGATGAGTACTGGGTCGTGGACGGGCACAACCGGATCGGCGCTGCCCGGCGCATCGGCGCGGTGGCGGTCGACGCGGACGTGACGGAGCTGCTCCTGCCCGGCGTGGCAGCCGAGAGCCATGCCGGGTCCTCACCGACGAGCATGGTGGGCTCCGAGGCGCTGCGGCAGGCAGGTGAAGGGCGGCGCAGCCAGCGGGCGGAGTACCGGCCGGGCGAGCTGCCGCGGGAGGAGCTGGCGGAGATCGCGCGAGCAAGAGGACGAAGCGGAGGAGGCGGAGGACGCCGCGCGCCACCAGGCGGATAGCGGTGCATCCGGGTCGGACGAATGACGAGCCGGCTGCAGGTCCCGTGGCCCGACGAGCGGCTCTTTGCCGCTCGCGGTGGACGTCCGTTCCGGATCCTGGCCGTCGCCGACGAGGTCGACCAGACTCTCGACTCGCTGGTCCACCCGGCGACGGCTGGGGGCCGTGGACCTGGTGATCGGCTGTGGGGACCTGCCGGTCGACTACCTGCAGTTCGTCACCGATGCCTTCAACGCTCCGCTTGCCTACGTCCGCGGCAACCACGATGTCGGAGGCGCCTGGGCCACCGGCGACGCCACGGCGCTCCACCTCCCCGAGCCCCTGCGCGACGGACTGCCCTGGACCGATGGCGGCGTCACCGTGGTTGGCTTCAACGGGATCCCGTTCCACGGTGGCGGAGGGCTCCAGGTTCGGGACTTCACGACCTGGCGGTCCGTGCTCGTCCGCGTGGGCTCGCCTGCGGCGGACCCGTGGCCGCGGCCCGGTGCTGCCAATCAGCCACGTCGCCCCGCGGGGGATCAACGACGGCCCGGACCGCATGCACCGCGGGTCGGTTCCGCTCCGCTGGCTCGCCACGAGGCTGCAGCCGCCGCTCTGGCTGCACGGTCACACCACCCTCGTCACCCGGCGGTTGGAGGATCGCGCCATGCGCCGGGAGGGGACGCTCTTCTACAACGCGGCGGGCGCGGTCCTGATGGAGCTGGTGCCACCCGGCAGGGCGGTCTCCCCGGTGCTCGAGCGCCTCGACGCGGGTCTCGCGGGCGGGGCGAGGTCCGCCGCCGAAGACCGGCGGACCGTGGCGTGAACGGCACCGCGAGCCGCTACGCGGTGACGGCACTGATTGCCTTCGTCCTGCTGCTGGGCCTGCTTCTGCTGGTCCGCCCCTTCATCTTCAGCCTCGCGGGCCCACGTGACGACAGTGTCTACGCCGTGGCGACGGTGGGGGAGCTGACCGGCGGACCGCTGGAGCGCGACCTGCTGCTGAACGCGCCGCATGGCCTGCTGGGAGAGCAACCGAACGGCATCCACGCGGCGATCAGTCGTGGTGGTGAGCCGCACGGTCACCGGGCAGTACGCGGTGGTGAACGCGTGGTCTCCTGTCAACGACTGCGCCCTCACCCTCGGGGCGGACCGGGTCACCGACTGCCAGGGCCGGCAATGGACGCTGGCCGGCGACCCGTTCGAGGTCACCGATCCGCCGCTCCAGCGGTTCCCGGTGCGCGTCGAGAACGGCGCGATCGTCGTGGACTTCACGAGCCCCGTGGGCGACGGACGCTGACGGCGGGGTAGGATGCCGTCACGGGCGCCCGGCTGTGACGGGGCGCCATCGGCCGTTCATCAGGAGGAAGGGACGCATGCCGGACCTGGGCATCTTCGGGTGGATCGTGGTGGGGCTGCTGGCGGGCGCCATGGCGGGCTGGTTCGTCCCCGGCCGTGAGCGCTACGGGTGCCTGGGGACTACCCTGATCGGGATCCTGGGCGGGATCCTGGGCGGATGGTTCTGGACGGAGGTCCTGAAGCAGCCCAAGGCGACCGGGTTCCTGGGTGCGCTGCTCCTGGCCATCATCGGCAGTGCCATCGTGCTCTTCATTCTGCGCGGCGGTCATCGGGAGAGCTGAGCGCCCCCGTCGCGGCGACTCGTCATGCGCGCACCACAGGCGCGATACGCGGGAGTTGGCTCTCCGACTCGTCACGCGCTGCTCACCGCAGCGTTAGGCGGCTCGCGGCGTGCATCCGTCAGGGGAACGGGCACGAGCCGAGCGTGAACGTGCCTGCGCCGGAGGCTTTCGCCGCCCCCGGGGTTGGATAACGCTGCTCACGCGCGCGCCTGACGAGTCGACCGCTGGACCGGGCGCCTCTCGGCCGCGCAGGGTCAGTTCGGCAGGTTGCTCCCGCCCTCGCCACGGCCACCACCACCGCTGCCCTCGCCGCCGCGCTCGCGCAGGTAGCGCTCGATATCGGCGATGAGGTCGTCGCCGGAGGGGAGCCGCGACTCATCGGTCATGGATTCGAGCCGCTCGACGTGCGCCCTGGTCCGCTCGTCGGCCTGGATTGCGGCGTCGAGGAGCGAGCGCGTCTCGAGCGCCTTCATGGGCAGCTCGCCAAGGGGCAGCTCGTGCTCCAGGAAGCGGCCCACGTGGGCCAGCAGCTCCACGGCGGCGGTGGGATAGGCGCCGGAGACGTAGTGCGGGACCTGCGCGAAGAATCCCAGCGACGGGATCCCGGCCTGGGAGGCGGTGAGCTCCAGGACGGACACCAGCGCGGAAGGAACGCGCAGGCGGCCTTCCGGCCCCTGGTTCACCCCGACCGGCAGCAGCCCACCGTGCGACGCGGTACCCAGAATCGGGACGGCACGGGTGTGGGCCACGGCCGCGGGAATGGCGCCCAGGCTGATCCAGGTGGCTACGCCCAGTTCCCTGGCGAGTCCCACGATCTCGGTGGAGAGCTGGCGCCATCGGTAGTCCGGCTCGAGGCCGGTGAGGACCAGCACGTCGCGGTCGCCTACGCGCGTCGCGCGTAGGTTCAGGCGGGGCCAGTCCAGCTCCTGGAGCACGCCATCCACGATGTCCAGGGTGGGGCGGCGTGAGCGGTAGTCGTAGATCTGGTCCGCGTCGAACGTGGCGATCACGCCGCCATCGGAGCCGAGCTGCTCCGCGGCGAGCGTGGCGGACTGGCCGGCATCGACCCAGCCATCGAAGGCAGCGACCAGGACGGGGTCGTTGAGCTCGGATCGCTCGAGGAGCGTGTAGAGCGCCATGCATCAAGGATAGGGCGCGCGGCGCCGGGTGTCTGCGAGGGTGGGTGGCGGCGTCGCCACATTGGTAACGCCACATGTCAGGCGCGCACCACGGCCGCGTTATCTGGCGCCGCGCGGCCCCCTGGCGCACCGACTCGTCATCTGCGCCTACCATCAGCGTTAGGCGAGTCCCAGAAGCGGCAGAACGGTGGTGGTGGCCGTTTCCACGCTCGAGCGGGCGCCGCGCGTGACGGTTCCGGCGAAGTCACCCGCCTAAGGCTGCGGTGATCAGCGCCCGGCGAGTCGAGCATCGGTGGGCGCCGGCTGTGCGCTCGATCCGGAGCCGAGCCGCGACCACGCGGGTGCTTCGCGTCCGCACCGTGCCGGTTTGACCGACCGAAGGGCGCATGGGAGAATCCGCCGCGCTCAGCGCTGTTCCGCGCTCAGCGCTGTTCCGCGCGCAGAGGCGTGCCCGGCAGTGGTGGCCTTAGCTCAACCGGCAGAGCATCGGATTGTGGATCCGAAGGTTATGGGTTCGACCCCCATAGGCCACCCCAGCTCCACGCTCCACCCCGACCGTTGGATGCCGTTCTGAGCCGTCTCGTATCGCCTGTGCCGCGCCATGAGGCCGAGCACTACGGATCGGGAGAATGTGATGGGGCCCGGGACATCGCGAACCTGCGCCGTGGTACCCCTGCGAACCACGCCAGTGCCTCGGCAGACTCCTGGGAAATGTAGCGCGGCCCGGAGAGTATCCGATCTGCGCCGGGGGGAAAGCGCGAGGTCGGGATCCAGGGGCCGCTAGTGCAGTGTACCCCTTCCTGCAGGCCACCGTCCGGACCGGGCCGGCGGAGGACCTCCAGGGCGCCAATGTGGTTTCAGAAGCCGCCGCCGGCTCCTCCTCCGCCCCCCGAGCCGCCTCCGCCGAATCCGCCGCTCCCCGAGCTGGAGGGCGAGTTGCCGATGGTGCCGATGGCGGCGAACATCCCACCGAACGACGGCACCGCGGACCCGGAGAAGAGTCCTCCACCGCCAGCGCTTCCACCCGAGCCGCCACCTCCCGGAACCGCTGCCATACCAGGCGGGGTACCACATGCCCGTCGTCGTGCCGTGGCGCTCCGGCCTCCACGCTGCGGTGCAGGACCTCCTCGACTTCCTTGTGCAGACCCAGGGCGACGCCCCAGACCACCGCCTGGTCCGGCGTCTCGATCCAGGGCAGCACCTTCTTGTCCACGACCTCCGTCATGCTCTGCGCCTGGCGCAGGGTCGCCTGCAGGGTGCGCCGATAGGCCGCCAGCCAGGCCCGCACCATGGCGCCGGTGTGGGTGACCGATGGCATCCAGTAGGCGACCCCGAAGGTCGCCGCTCCGGCAACGCCCAGGCTGACGCCCACCAGCGTGAGCCCGCTGCTCGGAAGACTCAGCGCGCCCCAGATGGCGAGGCCGGCGACGACCACCTCGACCACCGCAATGCCCACCCAGCGCCGGATGACGGAGCGGGGGGCCCGGGCGAACCAGCCGCCGTGCACGACCGCGTCCTCGGAGAGCTCGTTGAATCGGCTCACGTGCGACCCAAAGTCCAGGAGGCGCTCGGGCGAGATCTCGCGCTCGTCGCCCTCGGCCAGGGCCTGGAGGCGCTGCAGGGCGTACTGCTCCGCCTGGCCAATGGGCTGGCGGCGAATGAGCCGCAGCTTGGTATCGGTCAGGTCAGGGTCCGTGATGCGGATGGTGACCTTGGGCTTGTGCAGGAAGCCCGGTATCGGGATCAAAGGCGATCTCGCCGCGCGACGCGAGGTCGAGCATGGCGGTGGTCAGCGCGTGGCGGGTCGCCATGCCGTCCAGGATCACCGCCGCGCCGCTGGCGGTCAGCCCCGGTGGTGGCGCGGGCATGTAGATGGAGGCGTCATCGGTGTAGACCGGGTCGCGGCCGAAGCGCAGCCAGTTCACGAACAGCCAGGCGAGCAGGCCCAGCCCGAGCAGGACCCCACCGAAGCCCAGGACGGCGTTGAGCTGCCGGGCGGTCTGCAGCGTCTGGGCGTGCTCCGGCGTGGCGGCGTCGTCCACCGCGTGGAGCGCGACCAGGACCGCGCCATCCATGTCGCAGTTGCGCAGGTACGGCGTCATCTGGTCGTCGAAGATCGCCTGGCGCTCCGAATCGGTCAGGAACGCGGCCTTGAACCCGCTCCCCGCGAACAGCTGCGCCTGGCCGTGGCAGAGCGAGGTATCGAGGTCCAGGAGGATCACCAGGGAGTCGTCGAAGCCCTTGCGGCCGATGCCCCACTGGTCGATGAGCGCCGCCGCGTCGCGCTCGGCCTCGCTCGGCGTGCTGCTCTCCGGCTTCACCTGGGTGTAGACGACGGCCTGCGCGCCGGTCCGCTGCTCGATGCTCGCGATGATCGACTCCGCCTGCTTCACGGTCTGCGGTGACAGCACGCCTGCGGTGTCGTAGACGCGCTGCCCGGAGACCGGGTCGGGATACGGGGGTCCTGCAGCGAACGACCGCGACGCGGTCAGGGCCAGCCCGGCGACGACAACCAGGATCGCGGTCAGGAATGCGGCCGGGATCGGGCGCGCTACCCGCGCAGGGCGGAACGACGTGGCGCCAGGGGCTATCGGCTCGGGACCGTGCACGCGTGCATCTTGCGCCTGCGGGGCAGGCGGTGGCACGACGTGGGCGGCACGAGCCAGCCTGGCCCGGGCTAAACGCAACATCCTGACGCTGTCGCGGAGGTCCTAGCGCGCCAGACTCACCAGAGTGCCCCCGGCTGCGGTCCAGGCTGTCATACCGCCACTGAGCTCCTCGAGGTTGGTGTAACCCAGGCTCGTGAGGGTCTGCACCGCGATAGCGCTCTCGTTGCCCGTCCGGCAGTAGACGACCACCTTGGCGGACTTGTCAGCGGGCAGCTCCGCCACGCGTGCTTCGAGCTGGTCATATGGGATCCACAGGTCGGTGCCCTCGATCTCGCCGCTGTAGGGGGTCTTCACGTTGAGGAGCGTGAAATCCTTGTGGGTGAGTTCGGCCTGCAGCTGCGCAGGGTTGATCTCGGACACGCCGTGTCCGCTCATGAGCCCCACGGCGATCACCCCGGCGATTGCGAGCGCGCCGATGACCCCGCCCAGCAGTAGCCATGGCGGGCGGCGCCGCACAGGGGTGCGGCTGCGTTGACGGGAAGCACGGGACTTGGCGGACACGGATGACCTCGTTATTTGCGTGATGACGCAAACCCTGGGGGCACTACACCGTCTGCGCAAGAGGCATCCGGCAGGTCCATCCAGTGTGGGCGGTGCTTCAATGGCGGGAGATCAGTCCTCGCCGATGGTTTGACTTCGCGGATTCGCGCACCAGGGGGCTTGCGCAGGATGCTAGCATGTGTGGCATGGTAGCTGGCGAGGCACGCAACTCACTGACGGAACTCCGCCGCGGGGTGCTGGAGCACTGCGTTCTCGCCGTGCTGCGTGGTGAGGAGTCGTACGGGTTTGACATCGTGCGGGCCCTGTCGGGGGCGGGGGAGCTGGTCACCAGCGAGGGGACCATCTACCCGCTGCTCTCCCGGCTGCGCCGGGATCACCTGGTGACCACCACCTGGCGCGAGTCCGATGCCGGCCCGCCTCGCCGCTACTATCGGATCACCGATGCCGGTCGTCGCGCCCTGGACGCGTTCGCGGCCGATTGGACCCGCTTTCGCGACGCGGTGGATGTCCTAATCGTGAAGGGGGCCTCGGAAGGGGAGAACCATGGACACTGATCCGTTGGTCCGCGAGTACCTCGGACGACTCGAGGCGGCCGCCTGGCCGCTTCCCGCGGACCGCCGCTCGGAGCTGGTCGGTGAGGTCCGCGAGCACATCGAGTCCGCCCTGTCCGATGCGGGACGGCGGGACGAAGTCACCATTCGCAACGTCCTGGAGCGGCTGGGCCCGCCGGAGGAGATCGTGGCGGCCGAGGCTGAGTCAGGGTCGGCTGTTCCGCTCGGCGGATCGACGGGACCGCGTCGCCGCCGCGGCCCGCCGGTCGCCATGGGGGCCGGTCGAGGTGCTCGCCCTCCTGCTGATGACCGTGGGCGCCGTCTTCCTGCCGTTCGTCGGGCCGCTGACAGGACTGGTGCTGGCGTGGACCTCGCCGAACTGGACGACTCGCGAGAAGGCCATCGCGACCGGCATCGTGCTGGTCCTGCTGATCCTGCCGCTGCTGATCCTTTTCGGGGACTTTGGCGTCAGCCCGTCAATGGCACCGATTACCTGAGGTACACCATGAACATCGAGCCGATCACCTTCCTCATCCCGCTGGCGGGGATCCTCGCCGCAGCATTCCTCGTCGTCATGCTTCTGCGCCGCCGCCGGTAGAAAGGCGCACGAGCGGAAGAACGCGATGACCGCACTCGCCGGAGAGATCCCAGGAAAACGGCGCCTAACGCCGCGGCGGAGATGGAGGATGCTGCTAGTTGTGCTCGTGGTCGCGGTGGTCGCCTGGCTGACCCTTGGCGGACTGCGCTCCCAGCTGGTCGCCCGCGACTACTTCACCGGGGCCCACGGAGCGGGGGCGACCGTCGTTGACGTCTCGATCTTGAACGTCCGACCGGGGATCGGTCCCTGGGGCCTGCCGGTCTGGTCGGTCGAGATCACCGGTGATGTCATCGAGCCCGGGTCGGCCGGGGGAAGGCCCTCGGGCATGTGGCTCGATGTCGAGCCCATCACCGGCAGCGTCTTCATCAGGGCTTCGGGCTGAACCGTCCCGGGTTGCGCGCCGAGGCAACGAAACGCAGCTCCGACCCCGTCTACTACTCTGAGGAGGTGGACCGCGTGCGCCGTGGCGGGGAACTCGACGATCTGGTCGAGGCCGCCCGGACCGGTGATCGCCTGGCGTTCGAGCAGCTGCTCGAACGGGATGCACCGATCGCCTATCGCGCCGCATTGGCCGTGCTGCGATCCCCAACCGATGCCGAGGATGCCCTGCAGGAGGCGACGCTGCGCGCCTGGGAGCGCCTGCCCCAGCTGCGCGATCCGGCGGGGTGGACGGCGTGGTTCCGTAGGATCGCGGTCCGGACCGCCATCGACCACGCCCGCCGTGGGTACCACGTTCGCGAGGTGATCCTGGAGCCGGAATCGGCTCCGACCGCGGACCCATCGGCGGCCGCCGCCGAGCACGTGACGCTGCTGGCCGCCATCGGCTCCCTGTCAGCCGACGACCGGGCCATCCTTGGCCTGCGCTACGCGGCTGACCTCGGGGTTGCGGATGTCGCCAACGCGCTGGGGATCCGCCTGGGAACCGCCAAGGCTCGGCTGCACCGGGCGCTGGCCCGCCTTCGGGTTGCGCTTGGCGAGGAGGGCCAGACCGATGGCGCCTGATCGCCCGCCCCTTGAGGAACGCTTGCGCGAAGCCCTCCATGCCGAGGCCCGCCAGCGTCCGCTCCGGACCGATTTCGCCTCATCGGCCACGGCCGGACTGCCGGACCGATCCGGTGCGCCTTCGGCCGGATGGCTGCGGATGGTGCTGCCAAGCGTGGCCGCGGTGGTGGTGATCGCAGTGGTGGCGGCCTTCGCGGTGATCAACGGACTCGAATCCACCGTTCTCGGCGACGGTGGCGCCATCGGCCTCGGGCTCTGGCATGCCGATCGCCTGGCCTGCGGGAGTGATTCCCTGGGCCGATGCCAACCCGACGCGATCGCCCGCGCCGTCCACCAGTCCCACCCCCGACCCCGCTTCGCTCCCGGCATGCGCGGCCTCTGACCTGGTGCTCGTTGGTGCCGGCTGGGAAGGGATGACCGGCGGCCAGCTCTCCGGTGGTGCCTATGTGCTCAACGTCTCGCAGGAACCCTGTCGCGTCACCGGGGTACCACGCGTGGACCTCCTGGACGCCAACGGAAGACAGATTGCACCCGGAGGGGTGGGCCAGGTCGAATCGCCGGGTGGCCCGGTCGCCCTCGCGAGCGGCGAGGCCGCGATCGTGGGTGTGTCCTGGAGCAACTGGTGCGGGCCCGAGGCTGCGCTGCCGCTCCAGATGCGCCTGACCCTCGACGTGGGCGGAACCCTGACCGGTCCGGTACGGCTCGAGGGACAGAGCCAGACTGGCGGCGTCGCGACCGAGTTCCCGGGATGCCTGGACGCCAGCCACGGTTCCACGGCCAGCACCTACTCGAGCTACGCGGTGCCGAGGTCCACGAGCGGGGACACGAGCCGTCCCTGTGCTGCGGACCAGCTGGCGGCATTCACCGGCCCCGTCGGACCTGCGGCCGGCACCGCCTGGACTACGCTCTTCATCATCAACCTGCCCGGATTCAGCTGCGCCCTTCCCGCATCGCCCACGCTCGAGCTACACGACGCAGCCGGGGGACTGCTCGCTACCGCAGCATCCTTCGCTCCTGCCGATGCCACGATGGTGCTGCCGGCTGCAACCGCCGCGGTGGCCCACGTTGGTCTCGCGAACTGGTGTATCGCGCCGCCGCATGAGCCGCTCGCGCTGGTCCTTCACATCGGTTCGGCAAGCGTTCCCGTCACGGGCACCGAGCGCCTCGTTGCTCCAGGCTGCAACAGTCCAGGCCAGACGCCCCCACCGGACTTCCTGTATGGGAGCGCCCTGGCGCTGCCGAATGCTCCGCCGCCCCCAGAAGGAAATCCCGCGGACTCCCTGCCGTTGACGGTGAATTTCACGGTGCCCGAGACGGTTGCGCCTGGCGAAACGCTGCGCTACACGGTGACGCTCACCGATCACGAGGCATACGGCAAGACCGACAACCTTGCCGCCTTCTGCCCCAACTACACGGAGCGCCTGCTCCTCGCCGATGGCCAGACGGTGGAGATGAGCTTTGCCCTGAACTGCGGCCCGGCAGGAACGCTGGGAGAGGGTGACAGCGTGACGTTCGGGATGGAGCTGGTTGTTCCAGCAGACGCGGCAACAGGTCCGGCCACGTTGGTCTGGCGTCTCGGAGATATCGGTCCATCAGCCAAGGGCGACATCACGATTACCGCTCCGGATAGCCCTTGATGAACAGCGTTGCATGCCAAACGGTCGTTATGGCGGGTGCCGTCCAGCACTGGTTGCGGTGCGCACCTCGCCGGACGATCGCGCGTGGGCGCGCGCAGGCGGAACGCCCAATGCGCCGCCGGACGCCCGCAGGGAGTCGACTGCCATGACGACCACGGCTCCACTGCCGGCCTCCAGGGTGGCCGGCCCCGAGATGGCGGCATTGGCTCCCTTCTATCGCGACTTGCGCTGGACCGGCACCATCCAGGCCGGCGGCATGGGTCCAGGTTCGCCCGAAATGAGCGGCGAGGGCCACGCGACCTGCCGCCTCATCCAGGACGGGCTCTGGTACGACTGCGATTTCGAGCAGGACCAGCACCTGGCCGATGGCACCTTCGTCCTGACCTGGCGCCTGCACTGGATCGCCGGTTGGGACGGGATGGCGGGTGAGTATCGGGCTGCGAGCGCGGACAACAACGGCCCCAACCTGTCCATCTTCCGCGGCCGGATCGACGGTGACACGCTCGTGTACGAGTCCCTCGCCGAGGGCTACCCGCGCATCCGCCTGACGTGGATCCTGGATGACGAGACCCATGCCCGATGGCGCAATGAATTCACCATGGACGGGCAGTCCTGGGTGCTCATCGAGGAGTACGCCATGGTTGCGGATCCCGCGTGAGCCGTCTTGCCTGGATTGCTGCCGCGAGCGGTGTGTTCGCGGCCGCCACCTTCGCGTTCTGCGAGCAGGTCATCTGGCACGGCCAACCCTCTGGCAGCGCCGATGGGGCAGCCATCCTGGCCTACTACGGCGACCACGCCGCCGCCGTGCAGGTCGGGGACGTCCTGTGGGTGCTGGCGACCGCGGCGCTCTGCCTGAGCGCCGCTGCGATCGGCCGGGAGATGGCGGACCAGGTGCGCCGGCTGACCGTGCTGAGCCTGGTGCTCGCCGGGGGGCTGCTGGCCGCATCGGCGGTGGTCGCCTTCTTCCTCGCCCTCGCCGCCTCGCGCGGCCAGCTCGACGCCGCCGGTGCGCTGACCAGCTGGCAAAGCGAGGGCGCGCTGTACGACGGAGGACGGATCCTCCTCGCCTTGCCGCTCCTGGTGGTCGTGGGCTGGCTGGTCGGGCGGAGGACTCCGGTTGCCATGGTCCTCGCCGCTCTCGGCATCGGCCTGGCGGCTGGCAACGTGGTGGACCTGCTGGGCCAGGTCCCGTTCCTTGTCGCGCCGCTGTGGCTGGCAGCCGTTGGCGCGTGGGCAGCCGCCGACGTTCGGCATCGGGGAATGCTGTCCGCCATTGCGTGATTTCGCGCATTGGCCCCTCGGGTAGCCGGTGCTACCGTGCGACGCATGTCGCTGTCGCGGTGGGAGGTCCCGGCGCTGCTCGTGGCGCTGGGAGCGGCAATTGCCTCGGTGGTGGTGCTCGCCTACGGCGGGGTCGACATCGGTCTGACCCTGCGGGCGGACAACGGTCGCGTCTATGTTGCCGATGTGGTCCCGGACGGCATCGCGGAGCGATCCGGCTTCGTGCCGTGGCTGCCGATCCTGGACATGACCCTCCGCGACGGCTCTGACGTCAAGCGGGGTGAGCCACTGGGCCAGTCCGTGAGCGGGATCCCGATGCTGCAGACCAAGCCCCTTCCGTGGATTCCCGTCGCGCGGTCGCTCACGGAGTATCCTCCGGCCTTTCGTCCGCCGGCGGAGGCCGTGGACGAGGCGAGGATCCAGTCGATCGTCGGCGGCGACGTCGACCCGGACACTGGCTGGGTGGGCACCTATGCGCAGCTGAATCGCGCCGACAACGAGTCTTGGCTCCGCGCGTCCGTCTGGTTGCTGGCCCTGGGGCTGGCGGTGGGCATCGGAGTGTGGCGCTCCCTGGTCCACGGCCTGGCCGGTGATCGCGGGCGCGAGCACGCGGTGATCCTGGGCGCGGCGGCCGCGACCCCGTTCCTGCTCGTGCCGGTGGTCCTCGCCGGTGCCCTGGTGGGGATCGCCGCGGGATATGCCGTGCCACTGGCCCTGTCGCTGCTCATCGGCCTGGCCCTGGCAGTGCGGGTCACCGACTCCGCACTGCGGCGGACTGCGATCGCGGGCACCCTTGCCGCGACTGGATTGGCCGGTCTCTACGTCTTCCGTCACCTCACGACCTTCGAGCCGTACCGCGACGACCGGGCCGCGATCCTGGTCCTCGTAGCAGGCATCGCGATTGTCCCTGCGTTGGTGCTCGCATTCGGAAGCCGCCAGCGGATGCGCGAGCGGGCGCAGCTCCTGTCGCTGGCCCTGGTCCCGGCAGCGGCGCTCACGGCCATCGTCCCGCTGGGCGACGTCCCGCTGCTGCCCCTCATCCTGCTGGTGCTGCTGCTCGGATGGCAACTCCTGGTGCTGCAGCGGGCATCCGCGCTGGTGGGCGGCTGGTGGCATGCCCTCCTTCCGACGGCCGCGGCCGAGGTCGAAGGTGACGGTCTGTCGAGGACCACCGGGGCGGTCTGGCGCGACCGCGCCGTGCTTGCCCTGGTCGCCCTGGTGGCGGTGGCCTGCCTCATGAACGCCAATCCGTGGACGGCCATCGTGGGCGTTGGCC
This sequence comes from uncultured Chloroflexia bacterium, assembly GCA_963773405.1. Taxonomy (GTDB): domain Bacteria; phylum Chloroflexota; class Limnocylindria; order QHBO01; family QHBO01; genus CAVXEH01. The sequence continues at coordinate 541,317 of CAVZAQ010000005.1, forward strand.
TGGCCGCCGCCGTTGCCATGGCCGTCAGCCGCGGCTTCCTGGGTGCCGACTGGACCGATGCCGCCGTCCCACTGGGCGCCGCGGTGGGCCTGCCCATCCTGATCCTGCCGTTCCCCGCCTGGGAATACGGCGGGGCCATGGGCTGGGCCAGTTCGCCGGTGGCGCTGGTGGCGCTGGGCGTTGCCCACGTGCTCGTCGGCCGTCACGATGTCGCGGCCTGGCGAGGTCGGCTCCTCGCCGGCGCGGGGGTGATGGCGGCGCTTGCGATCTGGTTTGGCGCCAGCCACCTGACCCTGGCGCTGATGCTGGCCGGGATGGTGCCGCTGGTGCCCGGCCTGCCCGTGGCCTTCGCCGAGGAAGGCCCTCAATCACGGGCCCTCGCCGGTCGCCTGGAGGCGCTCGTGGTGGCGCTGACGCCTGGGGTCGCAGCGACTGTCCTGGTGCCGTACACGAATGGAATCGTGCTGGGAGCCTGGCTGGTTGCCGTGGTGATCTGGCGCCGGTTCACGCTCGCCCCCCTGCTGGGCCTGGCGCGACGAACCCAGCTGCAGCGCGACCTGGCCGTGGCGGCCGCGGAGACGGAGCGCGCCCGGCTGGCGGCCGATCTCCACGACGACGCCCTCCAGCAGGTCACCATGCTCGTTCGCACCCTGGACGAGGCCGGCCAGGCCGATGCCGCCAACACCGCCCGCGAAGTGGCCGACAAGCTCCGCGCAATCGTGGGCGACCTGCGCCTTCCCATCCTCGACGACCTTGGAGCGGGCGCTGCCCTCGAATGGCTGGTGGAGCGGGTCGAGCCGCTGGCAGGTGGTCCCGTGCGCCTGGAGCAGTCCGGTTCCGCACGGCCGCCGGCGACCGTGGAGCTCGCGGTCTTCCGGGTGGCGCAGGAGGCGCTGAGCAACGCGATCAAGCACGGGAAGACGCCGATCACGGTTCGGTACGAGGTGCGCGATGACGGCCGGGTGACGCTGGCGGTCGAGGACGCGGGACCGGGCATCGAGCCGGAGGCGGCGGCCGGCGCGCCCGCAGAGGGTCATTTCGGGCTGGCGAACATGCAGCAGCGGGCCGAGCAGATCGGTGCACTCCTCGACGTCCGGCGCTGGCCGTCGGGCGGCACCCGGGTGGCGCTTGAGTGGCGGCCCACATGATCCGGGTGGCCGTGGTGGACGACCACCCGCTGGTACGCGAGGGGACAGCCGCGCTCGTCGGGCGCAGCGACGACATGGAGATTGCCGGTGTCGCCGCTTCGCTCGACGAGCTGCGGCCGATCATGGATACGGGTGCCGTCGACGTCCTGCTGCTGGACCTGCGGCTGGGCGACGAGTCCGGCTTCGACCTACTGCGCTCGAGGGCCGGGCCGCTGCCGGCCGTCGTGGTCCTGACCTCCTACGACTACCCCCAGTACGCCGATGCCGCACTGCGCCTTGGCGCGGTGGGCTTCGTGGTCAAGACCGCCCCCACCGCGGAGCTGCTAGATGCCATCCGACGGGCCGCGGGCGGCGGACTGGCGTTCGGCCTTCGGCCCGGCGGCGCCGTGTCGCTGACGGACCGCGAGCGGCAGGTGATCAGGCGGGTGGTCGGCGGTGCCTCGAACGACGAGATCGGCGCCCAGCTCGGGATCAGCACCCGGACGGTCGAGTCACACCTGCGTCGGCTGTTCGAACGCCTGGGCCTGGCGTCCCGGACCGAGCTTGCGACACGGGCGCTGCAGGAGGGGTGGCTCGAAGAGGTTCGGTGACCGGGCGAGTTGACACCCGCGCGCGCGGGCAGAACAATCGCCCCAACCGATACGCGATGAAGCTCGCGTTGATTCCCGTCTGACGGGTGATGGCTTCTGGAGCATGGCTCCGGGAGCCGTTTTCGTTTCCGGGGCCGCCCTCGACCGACGCCGAAGAGGTGGATCCCACGCCGTTTCACAGCATCCTGTTCCCGGCGGACGCTGACCGCGGGCCCGCGAGCGAACCAGCTGAGCCGGCGTACTTCGGCGACCTGCACCTCGACGACATCGCGCGCTCGGTGCTGGCCGATGCCGGCAGCCGCGAGCTGGCCTGGGTCTTCCGGGTTCCCCTGACCGATGTCGCGGCCATCACGTACCGGCACGACGTCTTCCGTGACCTCGAGGACGAAGTTGTGCTGACCGCGATCCGCGCATTCGGCGAGTCGATGCAGATCGTGCGGCGGCGGCTCGTCCACGCCGAAAAGACGTACCACCCGTTCGACCGCGAGCGCTGGCTGCTGAGCGCCGCCGACGCGTATGCGACTGCCGTGACGGCCCTCGGCGAGCAATTGGCCGCGATCGAGCTTCGCTCCGCGGGCCTCGCTGCCTTCCGCGACCACCTGGAGGCGTATCTGCACGCTGAAGCGTTCACCGGCCTGGTCGATGACACGCGGCGTATGCGGAGGGCGATCGAGGGAGTCAGCTACCGGCTGCGCATCCATGGCCCACGGGTCACCGTCACCCGCGTCCGCCCGGAGCCCGATTACAGCGCCGAGGTTCTCCAGACCTTCGACAAGTTCCGGCAGACGACGGTGAAGCCGTACGAGTGGCGCTTCGAGACGGGGTCGGACATGAACCACGTCGAGGCCGCCATCCTGGACCGGGTCGCCCGGCTGCACCCCGAGGTCTTCGAGGCACTCCACGCCTATGCCAGCAGCCATGCCACGTTCCTCAACCAGGTCATGGACCGGTTCGACCGGGAGGTGCGCTTCTACGTCGCGGTCCACGACCACGAGGCCAGCGTGGGGAGCGAGCTGGGCCTGCGCTTCTGCTATCCGCAGATGAGCGAGGCGGGCACCGGCATGGCCGCCAGCGGCACGTTTGACCTGGCCCTGGCAGGCTCGCTCCTCGGCAGCGGCACGCGCGTCGTCCCCAACGATATCGCGCTGGATGGCGACGAACGCATCGTGCTCGTGTCGGGGCCGAACCAGGGCGGCAAGACGACGTTCGCGCGCGCCATCGGCCAGCTGCATCACCTGGCCCGCATGGGGGTGCCGGTTCCCGGGGAAGCAGTGCGAATGACGCTGGTGGACCACATCTTCACCCACTTCGAACGCGCCGAGCAGGTCGAGGACCTCAGCAGCAAACTGGAGGGCGACCTGCGCCGGATCCGCGCCATCCTGGAGCAGGCCACGGCGTCGAGCCTGGTGGTCATGAACGAGAGCTTCAGCTCCACCACGGTCGATGACCAGCGCTTCATCGGCGCCCAGGTGATGCGGCAGGTCCTCGACTGCGGCCTGCGCTGCGTGGTCGTCACCTTCCTCGACGAGCTGGTGGCCATGGACCCGGCAATCGTCAGCATGGTCAGCACCGTCGACCCGGATGACAACGCGCACCGCACCTTCCGGATCGTGCGACGCCCGCCGGACGGCCTCGCCTACGCCATGGCCATTGCCGAGAAGCATCGGCTCACCTACCCGAGCGTGAAGGCGCGGCTGTCCAGGTGAAGGTGCACCTGGCGTCTGCCGATCGCGACCTGGACCCGGAGGCGGCGCTGCCGGCCAATGCCGACGCCCTGGTGGCCGACCTGGGCCTGGGCCTCCTGCTGGGCGCCATGGCCGCGGGCGACAAGTACCTGCAGTTCGTCGCGGCGCACACCCTCCTCGACAGCCTCCGCGATCCCGATGCGATCCGCTATCGCCAGGCGGTCCTGTCCGACTGCCGCGCCCACCCGGAGGTGGCGCGGGAGCTGTACGCCATCGCGGTCGCCGCGGTCGAGCAGGAGCGGAAGCACTGGATCTACTCGACCCGCTTCCCGGAGTCGCTGCTCCATCGGTCCGTCGAGCTGCTGGGGCATTTCGCGGTGGCCCTGCGCCGGATGCGCGAGATCGCGCGGGAGCAGGCGAGCGCCTTCGACTCGCCCGGATTCGGCCGCTTCTTCCGTGAGCTGGACGAGGAGCTGGGGGAAGCCTACCTGCAATCGGTGGAGGAGCATCTGCAGCGCCTCCGGTTCCGCGGCGGGGTCATCCTCTCGGCCACCCTTGGCGCCGCGAACCCCGACACTGCCTATGTGCTGCGGCGCCGCACGCAGGGGCGTGGCTGGCGCGAGCGCATCGGCCTGGCGGGGGAGGAGAGCTACACCTGGGAGCTCGACCCGCGGGACACCGCAGGCGCAGACGCCCTGGGGACGCTGCGTGGTCGCGGCATCGCGCTGGCCGCGAGCGCGCTGGGCGAGTCGACCGACCACATCGTCAGCTACTTCGCGCAGCTCCGCGCCGAGCTCGGGTTCTACCTGGGCTGCCTGAACCTCGCCGACGCCCTGCGGGGCAAGGACGAGCCGTTCTGCATGCCGGAGCCGATGGCGCCCGGTTCGCCGGCCCTCAGCGCACGCGGCCTGTACGACGCGCCATTGAGTCTCGCCATGAAGGAGGAGCGCGTGGTGGGCAGCGACGTCGAGGCCGACGGCCGGCCGCTGGTCGTCGTCACCGGCGCCAACCGCGGAGGCAAGTCCACGTTCCTGCGCAGCCTGGGCGTGGCCCAGCTCATGATGCAGGCCGGCATGTTCGTCCCGGCGCAGTCCTTCCGCGCCGACGTCCGGCAGGGCCTCTTCACCCACTTCAAGCGCGAGGAGGACGCCGCCCTGCGCAGCGGCAAGCTCGACGAGGAGCTGGGGCGGATGAGCGCCATCGTCGATGGTGTGGGCGCGGGTGGCCTGGTCCTGCTCAACGAGTCGTTCGCGTCCACCAACGAGCGCGAGGGATCGGAGATCGGCCGCCAGATTGTCCGTGCGCTGGTGGAGAGCGGCGTCAAGGTCGTGTATGTGACCCACATGTTCGACCTTGCCGCAGGGCTCCGTGCGGAGCTTGACGGACAGACGGCCTTCCTGCGCGCCGAGCGTCTTGCGGACGGGGTGCGCACGTTCCGGATCGTGCCCGGGGAGCCCCTGCCCACCAGCCACGGCGAGGACATCTACCGTCGCGTCTTTTCGACGACCCTTGGCGAGTGACCGGACGCCGCGACTCCGTTCTCGCCATGGGCGGCATGGGCCTCGCCACCTTCGTGCTGGCGCACGACATCCTCCACCTGGCCGAATACGGCGCTGATGTTCGCAGCGCCATGGCGCGCACAGGACACGGCGAGATATCGGTGGGTCGTGCGCCGCGAGCCCACCGACCGACAGGGCTCTCGCCGAGAATGACGCGGGCTCGTCGGGTGCCCGAGCCGAACAGGGATCGACGCCTCAGCGGCTGGGGGACGGGGCCGGGTGCACGCCAGACGGCGGACGATCGACGTCGCACTCGGAGCTGGCCGGGGCCTCGACGATGCAGTCGCGGACGTGCATCGGGTCGGTAACTGCGGCCGCCAGGCGACCGAGCAGCCCGTTCCGTGGTTTGCTCAGCGAGGCGCATTCGAGCCAGACGGCACCGTCGCGCCACACAGCCACCGTGTGGCGGCCACAGGCGCAGAAGGGTCGGGCCTCAACGGCCCGTTCGATACGATCGACGATTGTTGGCTGGGGAAGCATCGCGGGTTCTCTTCATATGAGTACGGTTCGTCTTGTATGGTAGACCATCACGAGCTTGTATTCAATACGATCCGGGTCGTATCCTTAGCCGATGACCGATACTGGCCCGCCTCCGACGCCGCCCGCTCCTACGCCGCGCCGCCGCGGACGCCCTCGGAGTGGCGCGACGCACCGGAGGATCCTGGAGGCGACGCGGGAGCTGCTCACCGAGGTCAGCTTTGGTGACCTGCGCATCGAGCACGTGGCGACCCGGGCCGGGGTGGGGAAGGCCACCATTTACCGGCGTTGGGCCTCGAAGGAAGAGCTCGCCCTGGAGCTGCTCACCTGGCTCGCCAGCCCGCACATCGCGATCGAGGCGACAGGGAACACGCGGGAGGAGCTGCTGGCTGCGGTCGTCAACCCGATGCTCGCAGTGACCGAAACGCCGTTCGGCACGGTGATCAGATCGCTCCTTTCCCAGATCGCGACCGACCCGACACTTGGGGACCGGTTCCGGGAGACGGTCGTGGCTGCGCGGCGCGGTGAGGTAGCGCGGGTGATCGAGCGAGGGATCGCGCGCGGGGACCTTCACCCCGACGCGGACCCGGACATTGCCACCGACCTTCTCGTTGGCCCGGTGTACTTTCGCCTTCTCTTCGGGGGCGAGCTCACGCTCGCGTTCGCCTATCGCGTCGTGGAGGGCGTGATGCGTGGCTACGCTCGCGGAGCTTTCGCCTAGGGCGTGACCTCTTCCCATAGCTCGTGCCAGGGGAGCAGCAACGTGGCCGCATCGTCGTCAGAAAGCAGGTCGCCGACGACCAGGGCGCCGATGGCGTCGAGCAGCGCCGGGGCGGCGTTGGCCGCCGCCTCCCCCGGGGTCACGTCCCGCCCGTAGCCGGCGAGGCGCGGGTCGTTGGTGAACCAGTGATCGACCCACTGCGCAACCTCGTGCTGCGCGGCGCGCAGCGGTTTCTGCAGGTTGGCGCGCGCGGCGGCGGCCAGCATTGCGCTCCTCGCCCGGCGGCGCTCCGGATCGCTGGCGTCGACGCTTGCGAGGAAGAGCGCCCGGCCCTGGTCGACCGTGGGGAGGCGCGCCAGGAGCGCGTCCACCCGGTCCTGGTTCGGCCCGAACTCGTTCTTCATGTCGCGCAGGGTGGGCCGAGGCGGGTGCATCGGTCAACACCCGGCCGGGATTGCCATGGACCCGAGGGCCGGGGCGTCAGTCTCCGCGAACCTCGATCCCCAGCTGCTCGGCGAGGAGGGGCGCGAGGTCCGCGAGCTGCCCGCGGCTGACGACCGCGCCGCGCAGGCTCTCGACGCCGATCAACGAGCGCAGGCGAGCGCCGGACAGGTCGACGCCTGCCAGGGTGGCACCGGAGACGTTGAGCTCGTCGATCGAGGAGTCGATGAACGAGACGGCAGAGGCCCGTGCCAGGCGAAGGTCGAGGGTCTCGATCTCGCATTCGGTGAAGGTCACGTCCTCCAGGCGGGCATCGGCCAGGTTCACGAAGCCCAGCTTGCAGTGCTCGACGCGGACATCGGTCCAGGTTGCGCCGGTGAGGCTCACGGCGCCCAGGCGGGCGCCCTCCAGGGTCGAGTTGCGCCAGGTGGAATCGGCCAGGTCGACGCTCGCGCCGCGTACATCCACGAGCCGGGAGTCCAGCATGCGTGCGCGCGAGAGCCGTGCCCCGTCGAGGTTGCACCGTTCGAACCGGCATTCGACGAACCGCGCGTCGCGGGCTTCCTGTCCCGCGAGATTGCGGCCTGTGAATGCGACGCCGTCGTAATCGGCGCGCTCCTCGAGCGTGTCGCCGTCGAACGGGAAAAGGGGAGCTTGGCCGGACATACGCGCATCATGCACCGGACGATGTCAGCCGGGCGGGAGCGTGGCCGCCCTGGTCAAGGCTCGGCGCGCCCCGCCTGGTTTGGCCCCAACTCGTTCTTCATGTGATGCAACCAGGGCCATGCCGCCCACATCAGCCAACGCCCTCGTTTTCGCAGCTTCTTTGACTGTTGCCGTACAATTCCAACCTTCCAGCGGAAGGTTGGAAGGATTTGGGGGTAGGCAACGTCCGACCGATGCGCCGAAGACCGGAGCGCTACTGGCAGGCAAACCAGGCGGATTGTCTCAGGAGCGCTATCGCGTGCAGCGTAGCGCTGGGCGACCGGCCGTGAGTGGCGACCAGATGAACCCACCGGCAGTCGATACGCGGCGTGCCATCGTGCTCCACGATATTCAGGCGGTCGTGGACCTCATCACCCTGACGCTGAACCACGGGTTGTTCGTCGTTCGTGCTGCGCACAGGTTGGGCGAGGCGGAGGCAATCCTCGCGGAGTGGCAGCCGCACCTGGTGGTGGTGGACATGGACCACGACGACAGCGGTGCGTTGCTGCAGCGTCTGGGCGCCTCGAACACGCTGAAGAGCCCCGTCATACCGGCCCTGGGCCTGACCCGACGCGGTGACCTGAAGACCAAGCTGCGGGCCTTCGACCTGGGGGTGGACGACATCCTGACCATGCCCTTCTCGCCCGAGGAGCTGCTGGCCCGCTCGATCGTGATCACCCGCCGTGCGACCGGGGTCGACCGGCCGATCGTGCCGACGATCACCCTCGGGGAGATGGAGATCGATATCGTCAATCGTCAGGTACGCGCCGGCAACTCGGTGGTGCACCTGTCCGGGATCGAGCAGAGCCTGCTCTACCTGCTCGCCAGCCGCAACGGCCAGGTGGTGACCCGCGAGGAGGTCCTGGACGCGATCTGGGGCACCGACTTCGTGGCCGAGAGCAACATCGTGGACCGCCACATCCGCAGCCTGCGCGTCAAGCTCCAGAACGATTACCGCCATCCGCGCTTCATCGCCACCGTCCCCGGCCAGGGTTATCGCTTCATCCCGACCTTCACCAACCGGGGATGGAGCGGTGACGAGGCAGCTCCCGCCAACTGAGCGCACCCCAGCCTCCCCGCACCCGCGTCCGCGGATGAAAAACCCGTCATGACAGCCAGCCTCGCCGCAGGCAGGCTTGTGCTGCGAAGTCGCGGCACAGGCCATCGATTCGCATGGCCGCTCCCTCCTTTGGCGCAGTTGCCCGCCCTCGCCGAAACGAAGAGGGGATCGAGCGTAATGCGTGTCATCGTCGCCGCCCTGGGGTCAGCGACTGTCGCCAGTCTCGCAACTCGCCTGGCCGGCCAGCCCGAGGTGGAGTTGGTTGCCAAGGTGCACTCCCTCGGCGCGGCGCTCCAGCTTGCCGCGTTCATGCACCCGGATCGTCTGTTGCTCGAGGAGCATCTCTACGACGAGCTGGTCGCTCAACCTCGTCCGCCGTACCCGCCAGCGGTTCTGGCCGTGAGCATGCCGAGCGCCGGGTGGGGGCTGCGCGGCCGCAGGGCTGGGCTGTCCGGGGTGGTGGCTGCCGATGCAACTGGAGCGGAGCTCGTTGCGGCCCTGCGACGGGCGCGCCGCCGGCCCCCGATCAACGGCGGCATTGCCCTCGACAACCTGTCTCCCCGGCAGTCCATGGTCCTGCAGCTGGCCTCGGGTGGCCTGACAAACCGGGAAATCGGGGTGTGGCTCGGAATCAGCGAGCTGACCGTCAAGAACCACATGGCGCAGGCCATGGGTCGCCTGCAGAGCGCGAACCGGGTCGAAGCGGTGCTGAAAGCGGCTGCCCGCGGTCTCATCCAACCGTTTACGAACCATGTCCCAGCCGTATGGCGGACGGCGAAAATGCCTGCCCTGGACGGGCGCCATGGCGTTGCCAGCTGACAACGGTGCGCGGCTCACGGAGCGGATGCTGGCCGACGCCGACCAGACGGCCTCCGACGCCGACCAGACGGCCTCCGACGCCGACCAGACGGCCTCCGACGCCGATGCATCGGCCGCGGCGAGCGATCAGCTGGCGTCTGATGCCGACCAGGCGCTTGCCGACGAGCTGGCTTCTGCCGGCGAGGATGGCTGGGCACGCGCCGAAGCGACCCGAATGCAGCGCGTGACCAATTCGGGCCTTCGTGATAGCACCGGTCGGCAGCGGACCAGCAGCGACAGCGATCGATTCCAGACTGCCGCCGACCGCGATACGACGGCCTGGCAGCGTGACCGTCGCTCGGAGGCGATCGAGCGCGCCATGGACGCGTCCGAGGCGCCCCTCGTGCAGCAACTTGCCGAGCTCCGTTCGCAGGCTGCGGAGGATCGGGCCCGCGCAGCGGAAGATCGCGCATCGGCGGCCAGAGAACGAGTACGGCTGCAGGCGGCGCTGCAACTGGCGCATCGCGACGATCTCACCGGCGTGTTCCGTCGGGAGCCGGGCCGGCTCGCCCTGGAACGAGAGATCGAGCGCGCCCGTCGGGGAGACGGACGATTCATTCTGGCCTTTCTCGACGTCGACGGCCTCAAGGACATCAACGACCGGGATGGACATGCCGCCGGTGACGCGGTTCTGCGGTGCGTCGCAGAAACGTTGCGCTCGTATCTTCGGCCATTCGATCCGGTCGCCCGCTACGGGGGCGACGAATTCATCTGCGGTATCGGCGCGACAGGCTTCGAGACCGTCGAGGCCAGGTTCGACCTGATTCGACGAGCGCTCCGGGACGAGTCTGACATTGGCATCAGCGTTGGGGTGGCGCAGCTGGCGGAAGGCGAGACGCTCGATGGGGTGACGGCGCGAGCGGACGCCGCACTCCTGGTCGCCAAGGGCAACGGCGGTGGGGCGGCTGGACGAGCCAAGCAGACGCCACAGGGAACGCATCCGCGGCCCTGATTCGTCCACCCGATCGGCTGTCCTTCAGACCTCCGATTCACGGCATGGCACCTTCGTATCGAGGCATCACGACTTGTCGAAGCTCCCCGTAGCCGATATCGGCGCCGCCGGATTGGCGCGGGGCCAGCCCGCGCGGAGGATGACCGTTGCGGCGCGCGTCGGGCGGCGGTGGCTGGTGCTCGGGACGATGCTCGGCGTCCTGCCGCTTGCGGCTCTTGCGCAGCAACTCGTCAACGACCGTGTCGACTGGCCGCTGCTGATCGTCGCCGAGGTGATCCTTGCTGCACTCCTCGCGGTCAGCATCGTCGAGAGCACGGCAGTCCTGGCACGCCAGGATCAGTGGTATACCGCCCTGCTCGACAAGGCCGCAGGTGCGTTCATGGTCGCGGCCGAGGACGGAACCATCCAGTACGTGAGTCCGGCGTCCGCCCGCATGCTCGGCGGATCTCGGGCGGAGCTCATGGGCCGCTCGGTGTTCGACTTCCTGCCCCAGGTCCATGCGGACGACGCGGCGGGCCCGGCACGGGCGCTGATCGCGGTCTTCTCCACGCCGGCGGCGGAGGCAACCCACACGCTGCGTACGACGAGTCCAGGTGGAGAGGAGGTGTGGCTGCGCGTGAGCGCGAGCAACCAGATGGCCGACCCCGACATCCGGGGACTCCTGATCAACTACGAGGACATCACGGCCCGGGTCAATGCCGAAACGGGTCTGCGACAGAGCCATGATCTTCTGGAGACAGCCGAATCCCTGGCGAACGTCGGAAGCTGGCAGGCCGCCGCGGGCTCGAAGACGCCGCTCTGGTCCGCGCAGACGTGGCGCATCCTGGGTCTTGATCCGAGCACAACTGGCCCGATAGATGAGACGACATTCGATCGAAGCATTCATCCCGATGACCTCGAGGGCGTCTCCAGGGCAACGCGCCGAGCGATGAGACCGGAGAGCCCATCGACATCGAGTTTCGGATCGTGTGACCCGACGGGGAGGTGCGCAACATCCGTGCCATCGGCAGGGTCGAACGCGACGAGGCGGGCGAGCCGACGCGCACCGTTGGCGCGAACCTCGACGTAACGGAGGCGCGGCGCGCAACCGATCGCAGGCAACTCGACGGAGTCGGAAATAGGTGGAGCCATCAGCCTGGTATACGCCCGCAACTCCATCTCCTCCACTGTACCATCACTCAGAATTCAAGCGGAATCAACATCACCCCGCCGGCCACCGTTTCGATCGATTTAACCATCGTTTCCGGAAATGTGGGACGTCGCGGAGATTTCACGATCACTGGGACAGCCGACGGATTGACAGCACGGGGAGTGAACATCATCGAGCAATTGAAAAAGGGAAATGTGATTGGCGACATGCCCCTCAGCATCGCCCCGCAATTGGAACCACTGGGCGAATTCAAAGACTCGCATCCAACGATGCTGTTACAAAGTGGCTCACCGGCGATTGATGCGGCCAAGATCACCGAAAACACGCCTCAATCCGATTTAGATGGAAACGACCGCATCCTCGACGGGGACGGAGATGGCGACTCACTGCCGGACATGGAGCCGTCGATTCCAACCTCAATCCGAAAAGCATGACAACGATTTGACACGGTAAGCTAGCAGCAGTCGCCATGATTTTCAGCGAATCACGGTGGCCGCCGAAACTCCACGCGAGTTCCGCTACCCCGAAATCCAGGCTGTCACGAAATACTATAGATCAATTTTCAGTGAATCATGTTCGTCTGCGTTTCTGCTGGATTTCCGTTTGAGCTTGGCTCGTTGGCGTTGTAAATTGTCTCTGCACGCTGGTACTCGTGCGGCCTTGGCGTTGGTATGAATGATGCCAAAGATGCCGAACGCCATGAACAGCAAACCAAAAACTGGGAAACAACTCGGCCAAGCCAAACGGGATGCTCGACGTGATCCCAAAGGCCATGATCGTCCAGAATCCACCGAAACAGACGACAATAATTCCGCCGATGGTTGATCCGATGCTGTTGGGCACACGACGCCGTCCGTCTTGGTCGGAGATCATCAGGTCTTGCCGACGCCGATCCCATTCTCGATCGAGGTCGGCGAGTTCCTGTTGGGCCGCCAACCGTGAGACTTGCTCGCTCAGGTTTTCGGTCGTTTCATTGAGCTTGTCGATCGCCTCGGTGAACGACACACCGCTCTCGCGATGGACGGCGAGTTGAGTGTGGCAATGGTTGCATTTGACATAGTTCGCACTGCTCGGCACTTTCAGCGGAGCGCCGCACGAATTACAGAGCAGAGATTCCAAGGCAGCCATGATGTCAGCTAACGAGGTAGAGTGAATGACGGAGTGTCACCTCCCCAACTTCGTTGGGAGAGGTTCGTCGTCGCCGACTGGTCGCCTACGAACCCGCTTTGGGCAGATCGGTGTGCGCATTCGGGCCGAAGTAACGCAGTCCGACGAGCGGTTCGCTGCCGAGGTTTTCGATCTCGACGCCGCCGGTTGCCGCGACGTGCGAGATGAAGACTTCGTCGGTCGTGTTCTCACCAAAGCGAATCATGGCAGGCGTTTGCAAATCCAGTGTTGCCCATCCGTCCGCGTCCTTGGACCGTGATCCAACTGCTGTCGCCCGGGTCTTTGAGCGTGCATTTCGCACCCGGCTGGATCGTCAGTTCTTTGGCACTGAACAGTTGATCGCCGTCGACGGTTCCGTACACAATCCACAGATCCTCGTAGCCGTCACCGCTGCGTTCTTCGTCGCGGATCGGTTCGAGATAGTTGCTGTTTTTGAAGTGGGTGTCGACGTTCTTGTCCCAGTCGAGTTGGCCGACGATGAAGTCGAGATCCTGGTGTTTTTCCTCGGGCATGTCTTTGACCAACAACGACCAAGGCACATAGCGGCCTTCGACGATCGATTGGTACATGCCGAACACGTCGCTGCCCCACTGCGGTTCGTAGGTGCAGAGCGAACCCGGGGCGTGCAGGACGCCCGGCGGGATCAACCAACCGGTGCCTCGTTTCAGTCGATAGGCGCGGCTGAGGTCGAGGATGCCGTTGTCGCCTTCGTTCCAGTTCTCCAGACAGCGACGGACGTCTTCGGTTGTGTCCCGGCTCCAGGCCCATGAACGTGTAGGCGAAATTGTTGTCGACGTTATTCAGTTGCGGCGGGAAGTAGTAGCTCTCCGGTTTGCCTTCTTGGCCGACCAGCTTCGCATCTTCGAAGGTTTGGTGCATGTGGTGCGGGATCGGCCCCATGTTGTCGAAGAACTTCGAGTACACCGGCCAGCGGTCGTATTTGTCGAAGATCGTCTCGCCGACCAAGATCGGCTGCCGCGTTCGGCGACCGCGTCGCTGAGCAAGAACTTTTTGCCTTCGAACAAACAAAAACTCAGTCCTTCGTGCCACACGCGGCCTTCGTTGGCCGCTTCGGTCGTGCTGCCGAACCAGCGTTCGTCGATGCCGCCGCGATCGGCACCAAAGCGGTAGTAATCGCCCGGATGCAGTTTGATCCGGCGTCCAGGATGCAGGAACGAGCGGGGGACCCAGGTCGGCGTCAAACGCAGCAGGCCATCGCCCGCGTCCATGCGCCGAATCGAGCAATGTTGGCGACACTGTCGCCTTGAACCAGTCCTTCGTCTAATTTCACGTTGCTCATCGGGGTGGGTTCCGTTTACGAATTTGCCAGAAAGGAGGGGAAGTTTCAGACCGGTGTGGATGACCAGCGGTCTATAGGATAGACCGATCGGTGCCCTCCGCACTAGAACCCTTCAATTTGCTGCTACCACGTATTTTTCCTTTTAACCTTTCGCTGATATACATGCCGACTGAATCCATTGTTTTGCGTACTACCGAGGACCGCGAGGAACGCATCGAGTGGGATGCGTCGAGTCCTCTGCACCTGACGATCGAGACCCGGGTCGGCGAACTGACGATCCGCCGTGGCGTGTTTCGCGGCGGCGTCAGCGAGGGTGTCGAAATCATTCGCTTGGCCAATCCCCGTATGCACGTCGATGTTTTGCCATCCCGTGGCATGTCGATTTGGCGGATGCAAGCCGGCGGCGTGCGGTACCAGTGGCAGTCGCCTGTCGTCGGCCCGGTTCATCCGAACTACGTCGACCTCAGTGAACCGAGCGGTTTGGGATGGTTGTCAGGTTTTGACGAACTCGTCGTGCGCTGCGGTCTAGAAAGCAATGGCGCACCGCAGCATGACGAGACCGGCCGGTTGGTTTATCCGCTGCACGGGCACATCGCCAATACACCTGCCGATGCGATTTCAGTCGAGTTCGACGAAGCGTCCGGACGTGTTGAATTGGTCGCCGAAACGATCGAGGCTCGACTTGTTTTTCAAACGTTTGCGAATGCGGACTCGAGTGCGGATTCACGCAGATCGCGATGATGTTGAATTGCTCGATGATGTGACCAACGAACTGTCGACGCCGACGACGATGCAGTTGCTATATCACATCAACGTCGGGCCGCCGGTGCTTGGCAAAGGATCGACGTTGAACGTCGCGATCGATGAGTTGGCACCACGCGACGCACATGCCGCCGAGGAGATCGAGCAATGGAATCAATTCGACGAACCCACATCGGGTTATCAAGAACGAGTTTATTTTGCTCGTCCAGTCAGTGATGATTCGGGACTTGCGCATGCAGTGTTGGCCGATGCCAAGCGGGAACGAGGTTTAGCGGTCCGTTTCAAAACCTCCACTTTGCCGTGGTTTGTATTGTGGAAAAACAGTGGTGATATCGCTGACGGATATGTCGCAGGGTTGGAGCCCGCCACGAACTTCCCCAACACACGCGCTTTTGAACAACAACATGATCGCGTCGTTTCGCTCGATGGTGGCGAAACAACATCATTCCGCGTCACGCTGTCGCCACTCTCCTCACGTGAGTCGGTGCAGCAAGCCGCCGATGTGATCCGCAAGATCAACGATGATCAATCGATTTCGGTCAACATCTCTCCTACGCCGCGATCGGATTGGAGCACTGCATGAGCGAGTTTGAACATCTCGGACCTTACAAAATTGGCAAAATCATCGGTCGCGGTGGCATGGGATCGGTCTACGAAGCGACTCACGTTACCTCGGGCGACCGGGTCGCGGTCAAACTGATCGCTCAACATGTGGCCGATGACATGCGATTTCGCCGCCGATTTGATGCCGAGATTGAAACGCTCCGTCGGTTGCGGCACCCCGGTATCGTGCGATTGATCGGATACGGCGAAGAGGAAGGACGGCTGTTTTATGCAATGGAATTGGTACACGGTGAATCGTTGCAACAACGCATCCGTGATGTCAAACGAATGGGTTGGCTGCCAGCGGTCGACATCGCCATCCAAATCACCGCAGCACTCAAACATGCCCACGACATCGGCGTGATTCATCGCGATCTCAAGCCCGCCAATTTGTTGTTAACTGAAAATAACGAAGTCAAATTGGTCGACTTCGGGATCGCAAAATTATTTGGATATGGCGACCAAACGCTGGCCGGCTCGGTACTTGGCACCGCCGATTACATGGCTCCCGAACAAGCCGGCGATGGACCGATCACCGCACGCACGGACCTGTATGCGCTTAGGCAGCGTGATGTACGCGATGATGGCAGGACGGTCACCGTTCGCGGGAAAGAAACTGACGCAAGTGATCGAGGCGCTCAAGCGCGATCGCGCCGTGCCGCTGGAATTGATCAACCCCGACATCCCGCACGAAGTCGTTGAGATCGTTCATCATTTACTCGAAAAAGATCCCAACAAACGACCACCAACGGCGCTGTCGGTCAGCAAACGACTAAAGGCCACACGGCCGGTCTACAGCGTGAACGAACCGTGACGTTGGAGAACGAACTCACCGCCAGCGGCACTCAAGAACGCGACATCAGCCTGAAGGACATCGACACGCAGCATTCGCACCTCACCGATATATCGCGATTACAAAATCCGGGCGCGGCAACTGACTCTGTCAGCGATCGTGAAAAAACAGATCCGAATCATCCGTCACGTTACCGTGGATCAGCCGCCAAGGGATCAGCCGCCAATCCAGTTGGCAACGCGGACATGGTGACGGCAGCAACGGACGGTCCAGTAAGTCCAAATCGTTGCGTTCGGACTCTAGTGTCGCATTCGCTCGATTTTGAAACCGAGTCTCCGCTGGTGCCCCCACCACTTTTAAAACCGTGGAATCCGACGAAGCCAATGAAGGTTTTTCGGGCGTCATGCCAATGCGACATCGTCTCATCATTGGTTACAGATCGCGTCGATCGCTGGCATGATCGCAATTCTCGCCGGTGGCATTTATTTGTTCGTGCGGGCCGCGCAAACGCCGTCCGCCGACGCAATGTTTGCCACCCTGCAAACGGCCGAACAAGAGGGCGAGTTAACACTACACGAATCGCTGCTAGAACAATTTCTCGTCTATTACCCTGATGATGAAAACGCGGAGCAAGTCCAGCGATGGCAGCTACAGGCGGAACTCGAACGCACGATCAAGCGACTCGCCTCACGTGCTCAACGCATCGGCGGCATCTCCAAACTCGATCCGGCAGCACAAGGATTCTATCAAGCGATGCAGTTGCGTGACTCATCGAGTACCGCAGCGGAAAACCACCTGCGTGCTTGGTTGGACGTTTTTGCGGTCGATGAATCAGTCGCTGAACCTCCCCTCATCGAGCCAGTCTCCTTGTCGCAACTGACTCGACTCGCCCGGCAAGAACTCCAGCGATTACAATCTAACGACGCAGTAACATTCGATCAAGATTCTCGGGTCGAACGACTACAAGAACGGATTGCCGCAAGCGAACAGATGGATGACGAAACACGAGCGAATTTACTTCGTGGCCTGATCCGCCTTTAGGCAAAGACGCCTGGGCACGGCCCGCAGTCGATCGCGCCGCCGCGATGCTGGCTGTTCCGGCGAACCCAGACCCCGAAGATGCAAAGTAGCCAAACGTCGCACGATAGACCACCTTCCTCCTCAGCACATCCTCACGATGAAACACACCACGACTCGACGAGATTTTCTCACCGCCTCTGCCTGCACAGGCCTAGCCAGCACCGCGCTGCAGCCCTCGCATGCTTCGTCGGCCGACAGCGATCCACGAAAAAACTGCCCCTCAAAATCGCGCTAAACACCGAGCACGATCCGTGGCCAAAAGCTCAGTGTGCCTGAACAAATACGGGTCACCGCCGATGCTGGCTACGATGCCATCGAACCTTGGATTCGCGATCTCCGCAGCTATGTCGATGGCGGCGGCAAACTTGCCGATCTCCGCAGCCAACTCGACGACGCTGGCATCACGATCGCCGGTGCGATCGGGTTCGCTAAATGGATCGTCAACGACGATGCCCAACGAGTCGCTGGACTTGACGAAGCTCGTCGCGATATGGAAATGGTCCGCACGCTCGGCGGCACCTGCATGGCCGCGCCACCAATCGGTGCACACTCGCCGAAAGACCTCGAGAGTTCAGGTCCGATTCCTTTGGAAGTCGTCGCTGAGCGTTATCGCGATTTGCTCAACGTTGGTGACGAAATGGGGGTCACTCCGCTGTTGGAACTTTGGGGTTTCTCTCCAACCATCAGCCGACTCGGTGAACTTGCCTAGTTCAACCGCCGCCGCCCATCCGCGCGCCGCCGTGCTGCCGGATTTCTATCACATCTACAAAGGCGGCAATCAGATGCAATCACTCGGTATGATCGAAGCGTCGCGGATGCCGCTGTTCCATATCAACGACTATCCTAACGATCCAGCTCAGCCAGAGATTGCCGACAAAGATCGAGTGTTCCCAGGCGATGGTGTCTGCCCGCTGGTCGACACGATCGCCATGTTGATCCGCAATGGATTCACAGGCACGTTCTCGCTCGAACTTTTCAATCCGAGTTACTGGCAGCGACCAGCCGAGAAGTCGCTCGCGAAGGCTATCAGAAATCACGAGCTGTGATCGAGCAAGCGATGCGGGTTTGATTGTCTCAAAAAACCAATCAAGCTCAAGCTAAAGATGCGTCCTAACTAATCATCCGAACATAAATTTATTGACTTAAAGCGCGTTGCAGCGTCTCTCCAAGACGGTGAATGCTGCGAGTCTCGGAGAAACTCGCCTACGTGTCTTGCAATTTACTTTGCCGCCTGAATCACGCCAACAACTCTTTGACCACTTTGCCGTGCACGTCGGTCAAACGATAATCGCGGCCTTGGAAACGGTAGTCAATCGCTCGTGATTGAGCCCGAGTAGATGCAGGATCGTCGCTTGCAAATCATGCACATGCACAGGATTCTCGGCCACACTAAAACCGAGTTCGTCCGATGCTCCGTATTCGAATCCGCCTTTCACGCCGCCGCCGGCCATCCACATGGTGAAAGCGTCGGGATAGTGATCGCGGCCGAGCACGTTGCTCTTGCCGTCCGGCCTTCGCGAAACGGCGTCCGTCCGAATTCGCCACCCCAGACGATCAACGTGTCTTCGAGCAGACCTCGTTGTTTCAAATCGTCGAATCAACGCCGCGATCGGTTTGTCCATCGTGGCACATTTTCGGTCAGACCGTCGGTGATCCCTTCGTCGGACTGGTCCCATGGAAGTCCCACCCCCAATCAAACAGTTGGACAAACCGCACTCCCGATTCCACCAACCGCCGGGCCAACAGACAATTATTCGCCAGACTCGATCGCCCGGCGTCGGCACCATAATGCATCGAGCGTCTGTCTGTGACTCTTGCGAGATGTCCATCACTTCCGGGCACCGAGGTCTGCATCCGAAACGCCAGTTCATACTGCGAGATCCGCGTCAGCGTTTCGGGATGCCCCATCTCTGCGGCTTGCATCGATTCAGATCGCGCAGTGCATCGAGCGTCTGCGCCGCAGTGTCGCGATCCATCCCGGCGGATCGGACGAGTACAGAACCGGATCGCCTTTGGATCGGCACTGCACGCCCTGATAAACCGACGGCAGAAACCCACTGCCGAAAGAATTCTTGCCGCCGTTGGGCTGCACACCGCTGGAAATCAGCACGACAAAACCCGGCAGGTTTTCGTTCTCGCTGCCCAGTCCATACGTGACCCACGAACCCATCGACGGACGGCCGGAGCGTGGCGAACCGGTATAAACCAACAGTTCCGCCGGGGCATGATTGAATTGGTCGGTGTGCATCGAATGGACCACGCACATCTCATCGGCGATGTCATGAAAATGAGGAATCGCATCGGACATCCACATGCCCGCTTCGCCAACCTGCGACCATTTTCGTGGCGACCCCATCAGCTTGGGCGTCCCAGACGTGAAGGCGAATTCGCGCCCGGCCAAAAACTCGTCCGGGACAGTCTTGCCCGTCGCGTCGCGACCAGTTCGGCTTGTAGTCGAACAGGTCCAGGTTCGGTGGCGATCCGGTCATGTGCAAATAGATCACCCGTTTGGCCTTCGGCTGGAAAATGCGGCGGCTGCGACGCCAACGGATTGTCGGGCGGAGCGTTCGGCCGCAGACTTCGCTGCGCCAACAATGCCTGCCAAGCGCGATCGCCGCCCAAACCCGCAGTGGATTGCTGCAAGAAAGTGACGGCGTGTTTGCAGTTGTAAGTGCTTCGAGTCGTGGATCCATCGTTTTGCTCTTTTATCGTTTCATCAACAGTTTCATCGAGATTCAAAATCACATTACTCAGCACCGTCCAAGCCGCCAATGATTCATCGTCGCACCGTGTCGGTCGATCCGCGGGCATCGGCCCGAGCGGCTCGGTCGCCATCTGCAGTTGCTTCGTCACCGTGCGCCTGATAATACGTTCGTCAACTCATCGACCAATTTCGACAACCGCTGCGATTTCCGCCTCGTTCGGTTCGCGTAGCAGAGTGCTGATGAAATGCAAACGAATCGCTCCGTCGTTGATTCGCTTGACGCAACGATCCGACGGCCAGCGCCTGAGCGGCTTCGACATAAACCGGATCGTTCAGCGTCACCAGTGCCTGCAGCGGCGTATTCGTTCGGATCCGCCGAACGCGTGCAGACTTCGCGGTTGGGCGCATCGAACTGGGCCATCGAAGGATACGGACTCGACCGCCGCCACATCGTGTACAATCCGCGGCGATAACGATCTTCGCCCCCACTGGTTTTCCAATCGGTCGCCGATCCAAACGCCGCCCGCAAACCCAATTCCGGTTGCAGCGGCTTCACCGGCGGCCCAAACATCTTTCGACTCAGCAACCCGCTGACAAACAACGCCTGGTCACGAACCATTTCCGCGGAAGCTCGAAACCGTGGCCCACGAGCGAGCAAACGATTCGTCGGGTCGGCTTGCAGCAACTCGGCGCGTCGTCACTGAGCTTTGACGATACGTCGCCGACGTCACCAACAGTTTCAACAAATGCTTCAAATCCCAACCGCTGTCGCGAAATTCCACGGCCAAACAATCGAGCAGCTCGGGGTGCGATGGCAATTCGCCTTGCGAGCCGAACTCTTCGCTCGTCTCGACGATGCCGATCCCGAAGATTTGTTCCCAGTGGCGATTCGCGATCACACGGGCGCGTCAACGGATTGTCATCGTCGACCAGCCATCGAGCGAGTGCCAAACGATCCTGGTTGCACCGTTCGTGATCCGCAGCGGATGAAACGCAGCCGGCATGCCCGCGCTGACTTCCTCGCCTTTGACTCAAATAGCTGCCCCGCAATTGCACGTTCGTCGTGCGATCGCTTTCGCTCCGGCAAGTCGTCGCATCACCGGCACCGTCGTGTCTGGCTTGAGATCTATTCCATTCCGATTGCAATGTCGCGAGTCTCGCACGTGTTTCATCGAGCAGTGGCGCGATGCTGCGGTAGTATTTTGCGACCTGTTGCCGTTGACCGGGCGACGTCGGCCGCGGGCTGTCGTATGATCGCCGCGATCTTGGGTGGCACGCCGGCCCACGCGGAAATCGCTGTCGTCGGACGTCTCGCGACAAATGAAATCTCGCCGCTATCGGTCATCGCACCTTGGATGCGAACGGATAAGCTCGCCACACCGCCAATTGCCCAGGCTTCTTGGCAACCAGCGTCAACTGCATTGGCAGCCGACTCGATCGCGACCAAGTCCAAACGGCACATCGCCACTGATCGAGAACGTCGACTCGGAGCGTTGGTACTTCACCTGGCGACTGTTGCCAAACCACATTTCGCTCTGGCATCGAGCAGCGAAATCTGAAACCCTGCCAGTCGTTGAGATCGAATCACCACCGTCGGTGCGATTCCAAATCGCGAGCGAATCAATCGCTTGCATCGAACCCAGATCCAGCTCCAGCCAAGGATCTTTTTCCACGTTCGTATGCGTCACTGAACCCGCTGGAAAATCACCGTTGGTGTTCCCGTCGATCGCATACTGCACGTTGCCGCCGAAGCCAGTCGAACTCTGGCTCGCGATTGAGCTTTTGGCCAGATTCACGCCCCCGAAAACACTTGCAGTTCCGCGAGGTGAATCATTTTGTCATCGCCAGGCAACTCCACTCTGCACATACCTCGCTGGCACGCCCGCTTGTCCGCCGCGTCGCAAGAGTTGCCTGCACCTTTTTTGGATCAAGCTTCACCGCATCGGCACCAGCGACTTCCAATCGCAATCCCGTCAACATGCATCAGCACCGGCGGTTACCAAGCACGCCAGCCTGCGTGTATCTTGATCCTCAGGCGCGCTGTGTGGTGATCCAGCCGTCGTCGTCACGACGAGTGCTGTTCGTTTTTGTCGCAGTCAGTGGAACGATCGTGTGCCAGGTCGTAGGCGTGTTCAAGCGGGCCAACCACGCGGCTTCCGCTGTTTCGATTTCCGGTGTGCTGCGATCCAGCGACTGCTGCAAATCTGCGATCTGCTGCTTCAGAGTTGTTGATGTTGCCGCTGCTCGTCAGACCAAATTTCCAATAGTGGTCGTTCGTCTCTTTTGTCAGCATCTTCGCTTTGATTGAAGAAGTCATAAAACTGAAAGTATTCCGCGTGCGTGATTGGATCGTATTTGTGCGTATGACACTGGGCACACGCCATCGTTGTTCCCATCCAAACCGCCATCGTTGTGTTCACGCGATCGGCGACGGCAACGTTACGAAATTCTTCATCATTCGTACCGCCTTCGTTATTCGTCATCGTGTTGCGATGGAACGCGGTCGCGATCAATTGTTCATCCGAAGGATCGTCCAGCAAATCGCCTGCGATCTGTTCGTAGGTGAATTGATCGAACGGTTTGTTGTCATTGAGAGACCGAATCACATAATCACGATACGCCCAAATCGTCCGTGGTGGATCGTCGGCGTAACCCGCCGAATCGGCATAGCGGGCGAGGTCCAACCACACACCCGCCCAACGTTCGCCGAAAGCCGGGTTGAGCAACAACCGATCAACATATTGTTCATAAGCATTTTCGCTGGGGTCGCTTGCAAACTCGTTGGCTTGCTCCCAAGTCGGCGGCAATCCAGTCAAATCCAACGCCACGCGGCGAGCTAGCGTCAACCGATCGGCGGCGGCGATGGTGTCAAACCTTCCGCCTCGAGTCGCGACAAAATGAAATGATCAACCGCGTTGCCCGGCCAGTGTGCGTTGTTCACCGCGGGCAACTCGGCCGTTGCGGTTTGACATAGGACCAGTGCCGGCGTAGTTGCCACCTTGGTCGATCCACCGCCGAATTAGCGTCGACCTCATCAGCCGTGAATCGGCGGCCTTTGCCCTCCGGAGGCATCCGCAAATCTTCATCATCGGTCGTCAACCGTTCCAGCAATTCGCTCGCCTCGGCATCGCCTGGAACGATCGCCGCGTACCCGCCCAGATCTTCACGTGATCCAGCTTCCGTATCCAGCCTCAATCCGGCCGCACGTTCTTCCTCATCCGGCCCATGACATGTCAAGCAATTACTCGACAAGAGCGGGCGAATATCGCGGTTAAAATCGACCGGTTGATCCGCTGTAATTGGAGCGACGCCCGCGAGCGAGCAAGCGACCGCGATCAGAACCCGGCAACCAAGGTGAGTGTATGCAGACATCGACGGGGGGCAGGCAGGTGGCATCGATTGGAGGGAAATGCAACACCGTCAAGCCAGCGTCGCCCTCATATCATATACCAAACAAGATCGTGATTGCCTCCATTTGACATGCGAACGGTGCGAAAAAGTTTTCCTATGGGGTAAGATGCAAGCTCTGAAAAGAACTCCGATCACCGGAAACTCATTCCTAGCACGGTTGATCATCTTTTCTAAGATTGTTTTATTAGTGTCTTCACGTACCGCCTACGGGTTACTTTCGAATCGTTTTAAAACTAGCGGTGTGCTTTCGTCTTTTGAATCGCGGAGTTTGGCAGGGCGAGAATGGTCTTCTACAAGTCGAGTGACGAAGAGCCGAAGGCGAAGGCGAAGACCGAGGCATCTGATTCATTCTTGGCTCCGCTGAGCGTCAACGAGCAATCCGATGCCGTTGAGCCTTGGCTTCGCCGCCGGCCCTGCGAGTTGATGACGAGACAGGGGCGACTGAAATATCGAATTTACTTAGTTCGGTTCGCTACCCGCCTTTGCGTTTGCCTGGGTTCGCCACATCGCGATCGTCAAGATGATAAACGTCATGGGAATGACAAACAGCAACATGACGTTGCCTAAGGTGTCTTGCAGATCATGTTCGGTCGCTTCCAGGACCAGATGCGCCGTGTAGGCCAAGTAATAAAACAAGAACGAAGCACCCTCCCACCGGGCGATAAGATTGCCCGTGACGAAGATCGGCCAGCACATGATCGCGACCGCAATCATCACGGGAATGTCCAACTGAGTCGCCGCGACACTGACGCCAACCCCGGCGGGGGCGAACAGTCCAGACAGCCCCAGGACGCACAAAATATTAAAAATATTGCTTCCGACAATGTTGCCGACGGCGATGTCGCGTTCCCCCTTGACCGCAGCAATGATGGACGTCGCCAATTCGGGCAATGACGTACCGGCGGCAACGATGGTCAGACCAATGACCAGTTCGCTGACCGCAAAGCTTTTCGCGATCGTCACCGCTCCATCAAGCAGCCAGTTTGATCCGGCGACT
>CAVZAQ010000006.1:0-215342 GCA_963773405.1 uncultured Chloroflexia bacterium
GGGCTCCCTTTGCGCGAGGTCCGCGATCAGCGATCGGCCGATCCTGTGGCTTGGGGCCGGAACGCCGGTCCTCCACAGCCCTCTTCCCAAGACCTTCAGCGTCGGCCGACAGGGGGAGGTCGCTTCACTCTCCTTCCCTGACGCGGCCTCAGCACTCGCAAGGAAAGGCCCGATCCGTGCTCACGATCGGGCCCCTCGCGTGTCCTGCAGGCCTATCGGCCCGGCAAGCTCATTTGAACTCAACGCTCGCGAGCATCGCGATGAACGTCGCTCTGTCGGTTGGGTCCGTTGCCAGGTGGACCGCGGGGTCGCGGAACGTGAAGCGATAGCCCTGCCCGGCGTGGACCGTGTACGCGATGTTGATCAGGATCCCGCAGTTGATCGACTCCAGCTCCCCCGGCTCCCCGCCAACCGTGATGGATTCCACTGAGTCGGGGTGCTGTGCACCCGGACATGTGTCCTTGTGGACCGCGTAGGCGGCCGCGATGCCGTCGGCGGTGTATGTGGCGAGGTCCGTGCTGGTCGGAGCCGCCGCCGCGATCATCGCCGCGGTGCCGGGTGAGACGAAGTTGTCGTTTACCAGGTCCTGAATGTCGGGAGCGCCGCCGCCGTCCCAACGCGACGTCGACCACGTCGCCGTCCAGCCCGGGGGCACCGCGATGGAGTACGCATAGAGCTTCGACGTGAACGTCGAGGGGGATGTAGCCGCGGTGGGCGTGGGCGTCGGGGTCGGGTTTGTCCCGACCGACGGCCCTGGGCGCGTGGCAATGATGACCGCCGCCACGGCGGCCACCGCAATGGCCGCCACACCGAGTCGCGCGAATGTGGACATGTGAATCCTCCACGGGCCAACGAAGAGCAGGCGACGCTCCTGCCGCACGGAGGGAACGCCCTCCAGCACGGCGTGGAGCAGGTCATGCGGAGCGACCCGCGGCCCCTCGTCGAGCCAATCGTTCAGACGATGGTCAAAGGACTTGCGAACGCTCATACCGTCCGTTCCTCCCGCGTGGCGGGCAGGGTGGCGTCCGCCGTCAGCGCGGCGCGCAGCCGACGCGTCGCGTGGTGGAGCCGGGATCGCGCGGTCCCGGCGGGGATGCCCAGGAGATCCGCCACCTCGGTCAGTGGCAGGCCCAGGTAGTGATGGAGCACGACCACGGCGCGCTGCTCGGCCGGCAGGCGTCGAAAGCCGCGCTCCAGCTCGTCCCGATCGGCAACCGAGAGCGCCGTGTCCGAGACCGAGGAGCGGTCGTGGGAAAGAAGCTGGATCGTGCTCGACAGGCGCCGCTCGGCGCGCCGTTGGCGGTAGCAGGCATGGACGACCAATCGATACGTCCACGCCTCCCACCGACGCGGGTCCCTGAGCGACGTCACGTCACGCCACGCCTCGAGCAGGGCGTCCTGCGTCGCATCCCGAGCAAGCTCCGTGTCACGGAGGATGCGGAACGCGACCGCGTACAGGCGATCGATCGCCGATGACGCCAGCACGGCGAAGGCATGTGCATCGCCGGCTTGTGCTCGTACGACGAGGGCCTCGTCCACGATCGCCCTACCTTCCCTCGGGTCGGCCTGAATTTGGCCTTCCGCTCGCGAAGTATGGTGGTCGGGAGAGGCGAAACGTTCATGCAGGGCCAGCCCGGCATCCCTGATCCCGGCGAGCACGTGACCAAGTGGGCTGCTGCGCGAGGCTGGCGGGAAGGTGGGTGCGGTAGCGGCGCTGGGGCTGCTGGCGACCGCGTAGACGCGGCCGCGTCGTTTAGTCCACGTCTATGCCGGGTGTCAGTCGCCGAGGCAGGTCCCCACGTGGCGCGCCGCCAGGACCCAGGGGTGGTCGACGGGTACTCGCTTGCGGTGGCCGGCCACCTCCTCGAGCGGAACGGGCTCGGTACCGTCTCCCCGTGCCGCGACCATGACTCCGAACGTGCCCGCATCCACGAGATCCGCCGCTGCGCTGCCGAGCCGGGTGGCGAGCAGGCGGTCGATCGGCGACGGCGTGCCGCCGCGCTGGATGTAGCCCAGGATCGAGACCCGCGATTCGAGCCCCGTCAGCTGCTCGAGCTGGTGGGCGAGCCGAAGCGTGTTGCCGAGGTGCTGGGTCTCCAGCAGCGCAACCTCGGCTTTCGCCGCGTCCCGCGCGGTGGAGTCCGCGGTCCCCTGGACCCGTGACTGGGCAGTCGCGAGCGCCTGCGCGTCTGACTCGCTGCGGGCCCCCTCGGCCACCGCAACGATGCTGAAGTTCGTGCCCTGGCGAACCCGGCGCTTGATGGCCGACACGATCGCCGGCACCTGGTAGGGGATCTCGGGGATGAGGATGACGTCGGCACCGCCCGCCAGGCCCGCGCCCAGTGTCAGCCATCCGGCCCGATGTCCCATCAGCTCGGCGACGATGATGCGGTGGTGGCTGTGGGCGGTGCTGTGCAGGCGATCAATGGCGTCCGTGGCAACCTCGAGAGCGGTCGCGAAGCCGAACGTCGTATCGGTCCCCGCCAGGTCGTTGTCGATGGTCTTAGGCAGGGTGATCACGTTCAGCCCGGCCTTCGCCAGCCGGAGGGCGTTCTTGGCGGTGCCGTCGCCACCCAGGCAGACGAGCGCGACAAGGTTCGCCTTGCGGTAGTTGGCCACGATCACATCGGTCATGTCGCGGACCTTGCCGTCGATGGGCATCTTGTGCGGCTTGTCGCGGCTGGTCCCCAGGATCGTGCCGCCCACGGTCAGGATCCCTGACAGGGCGCCCTTGTTGAGGCGAACCGTCCGATTCTCCGCGAGCCCGCGGAAGCCGTCGCGGTACCCGATGACCTCCATCCCGTAGACGCTGATGGCCGCTTTTCCGAACCCGCGGATGGCGGCGTTGAGGCCGGGGCTGTCACCGCCCGCGGTGAGAATGCCGACGCGGCGCTTGGAGGGCATGCCAGCATCCTACGACAGCGGCGCCCAATGGATTCAGTACCCCCTTGGCCGATGGGTCGAGAGGTCGGTGAAGTCGACGGGCCGTGGATTCCATCAGCCGGTCTGTCGATCGAGGAGCAGACCGCTCACCGTGTCTTCCAGCCAGCGCGCGTAGGTGTTCATGTCCCACCCTGCCTGGGTGGCTGCCATAAGCATGGGCGGGCTGGCCACTAGCCGGCGGCCGTGGATCACGCATTGGCGAGCGACTGAAGGCTGGCCGCCTGAGGAGCCTCGGTAGCAGCAGGGCGGATGAGCGCGTGAACCCCGCTCGCCGGGCAGCAACGCCGGCGAGCTGTGAGCCGGGATCGCACGGTGGACGGGTGATTCCGTCGTGAATCGGCGAAGGTCCCGTTGTGCTTCGGCAGATGACTCGCGATGGTGGGAGTCACGGGCTCACGCCGCCGAAGCCATTGGTGACGCCACTCGACCTTCACGGATGTCGAAATGCTTCACCTGGTCTCCCGACCGACCTCCGGCCTGCTGTCGGCGCGGACGAGTCGGACACGTAATCGCGGTGCCCGGTTGCGCTTCTGTGCGGTCATCCTCACCACACTCGCCATCGGCGCTCTCGCCGTTGCGCCGATGGTCCACGCTGCCGGTCCAGGGCCGATCGATCTCGGCACCGCCGCGCCCTTCGCGGTCCTGGCCGGTTCAACCGTGACCAGCACCGGGGCGACAGTGATCACCGGTGACGTGGGGCTCTCTCCGGGCACCTCCGTGACCGGGCTCACGGCCGGACAGGTGGGCGGGACCATCTATGTCGATACCGCTGGTGTCGCCGCGCAGGCTAAGACCGATCTCGACACCGCGTACGCCGATGCACTGGGTTTGGCGCCAGACGAAACCCTCGACCTGACTAACGCTCTGGACAGTCAGATCCTCGCTGGCGGCATCTACACCTCCGGAGCCCCCATCCTGAATCTCGCTGGAACGCTGACTCTTGATGGCCAGCATGACGCGACTTCTGTGTGGGTCTTCCAGGCCAAGTCGAGCCTTATCACCGCCGAGGGGAGCAAGGTGGTGCTCACCAACGGCGCAAGCGCCTGCAATGTCTTCTGGCAGGTCACCAGCTCAGCCACCCTCGGAAAGGACTCCGTCATGGTCGGCACGATCATGGCGTCTGCCTCCGTCACCATGGGCGACAACGTCACCCTGACCGGTCGTGCCCTGGCCCGCACCGCCGCGGTGACTCTCATCAACGACAACATCGCGACCTGCGACCCGGTTGTCACCCCGACTCCGACTCCGACTCCGACTCCGACCCCGGTCGCCACCGCGACCCCGACCGACACCCCGACCGACACCCCGGTCGCCACCGCGACCCCGACCGACACCCCGGTCCCGACCGACACCCCGACCCCGACGCCGACGCCCGCCACGGCTATCCCCGCGCCTACCGCTATCCCCGCGCCGGCCGCCACGGCTATCCCCGCGCCTACCGCTATCCCCGCGCCGGCCGCCAGGGCTATCCCCACGCCTACCGCTATCCCCGCGCCGGCCGCCACGGCCATCCCCACGCCGACTCCAACACCCAGCCCGACTCCCGCGCCGACCGCCACGGCGACGCCGACCGCTTCAGTTGGCGTGCCCGACACGAGCACCATCGGCATCCGGGCTGCCGCGGACTTGAGCGGTTCCGCGATCCTGATCTGGGCTGGATTGGCGCTACTCAGCGCGGTGGCACTGACGGCGGTCTCCGTGCGGCGAAACCGCTGATCTCACGCGTGGGGCTATCGGCCGTTGGCGCTCGGGACGTCCTTGGCGACCCGTGGCAGGAGAACATCCGCCGGCTTTCACGATGGCCTCGCCCGGTTGACGCGCATCCCTCGCGCATCGGCCTGGGGATCCCGCAGTGAGTGCTGATCCCACCACCAGTGGCGAATCGGCCTAAGGTAGACACCTTCGATGCGCACGAGGTTCTTCAGCAGATGAGGATGGCCGACCTCCAGCGGGGATGGCCCGTGCTCGGGAACGACGGGCAGCGCCTGGGCACCGTGCGTGACGTCACGCAGAACTACGTGATCACCTCGCGCGGCGCCCTTGCCTCGCCGCTCTACGTTCCAGCCTCGGCGATCGCCAACGTCGAGCGGGACGCGGTCCACCTCAACCTCGCGAAAAACGAGGCTGAGCAGATGGGCTGGGAGGAGGCTCCTCGCGAGCCGGATCCCACCGACGAGAACGACGGCACGGACCTGCTCCATCGTCACGTCTGAGCGACCACGCGTCACGCCCCGCGGCTGCGGCGTTGGCGTCAGTACAGGCTGGGGAAGCGCGGCGCGAGCATCGGCTCAAGATCGACCGTGGAGTGAGCCTGGAGGGTCTCGAGCAGCGCCCTGGTGGAGCCGATCCCGAAGCGGTACGTCGTCACGTAGTCGCGGATGGCCCGCCAGTAGGCGTCGGTGCCCATGGCCTTGCGCACCGCGTCCAGCAGGAGCGATCCCTGCACGTAGATGTCCTCGAAGTAGCACGCGGAGCTGTACCGATAGATCGACAGGTCCAGGCGCGCGGTGGCGCACGTGCTCGAGCGCCACAATCCCGACGCCGTGCGGGCGAGGTGATCTGCTGCGGCCTCGTCGGCGAAGGGCTGGTTCGCCTGGTCCGAGCCCACGATCCCGTAGAACCATTGGTGCGCGGTCTCGTGGTACACGAGCCAGTGCAGCTGGCCGCCCGAGAGCCCGCCGGGGATCCAGATGGTCTGCGGTCCCTCCATGCCGTACCCGCCGGCGCTCTCCGCCACGCGGAAGGTCGCGTACGGGTACGCGCCGGCCAGCGCGCCCTCGCGGGCGATGGCATCGGTCGCGTAGCCCATGATCGTGGCGGTCGGGTAGCCCGCCAGCGCGTAGACCTCCACCGTCACTGAGCCGACCTTCTGCGACGCGACCGTGTACGACGGGCTCGCGGCGATGACGAAGTCGCGGACGTTGCTCGCCTCGAAGACCTGGGTCATGCCGCTCGCCGACACCCGCTCCCCGGTGGCGGCGATGACCAGCGGCCGGTCCGTGGTGATCGCCACCCGTACGTGGGGGCTCGAGGCGGTGAAGAAGGGATCCCCGTAGTTCGGGCGGTCGAACCCGCGGGCGAGGCTGATCCACGGGATCCAGCGGTACGCCTCGATCACCCTGTTCGTCCGGGTGAAGAGCCAGTTCGAGCCGGCCAGGTCTGCGCGGAGCGTGGCCGTGAGGGAGAGGTGGACGGTGACGGCGGCGCCATCGGCCAGGATGCCGCCCAGGGGAACCACGATGGTCTGGTCCGTGATGCGCGCAGCCGATGGAGCGCCCTCCACGGTGACGGCGCCGAGCCTGAGCGCGCCGAGGCGCGCGGTGACGGTGTTGAGCTCAAGCCGGTCGATGGGGCCACCGGACGCGTTACGGACCTCGATGGTCTCGTCCAGGCTGACCGCCCGGTCGCCGTAGTGGATCGTGGCGGCGACGTCGTAGCTCGCGACGAGCGCGATGCTGGTGCGGTCTACCGATCCGGGTGACACCGCTGCCGGTGTGGGGGAGGGACTCGGAGTGGGAGTCGGTGCCGGTGTGGGCGATGGGCTCGGGGTGGCGGTGGCGGACGCAGTGGGCAAGACCGATGCGGCCGACGGCATCGGCGTCGGGGACGGCTGCCCGCAGCCGGTTGCTGCCAGGAACAGGCCGCCCAGGGCGAGGATGCGGATGCAGTACCGCATGGCGCCATGGTCGTCGGTCGGGTGCCGGCCCTCAAGGGTCGCATGGACGGATTGACGGGGGCCCGAGGACCCAGATGAAACCCTCAGGTTCCTCCGCTGCGGTCGTGGTCACCGGGCGGTGGTGCCTCCGGTGCATCCGGCACGTCCGGGACCTCGTTGCCTAGCTGTGGGTAATCCGCCCGTCAGGATCGAGAGACCCAGCACCGGGGCGTGATGACCCTGAACAGATTGTGCGCACGTGGGAACGAGCACTTGCCCCCGATGCCTAGACTTGACGGCTCCGCGACCCATCGCCCAGGACCGATGCACACCACTCAGGCCATCACCGCGTCGCGCACCGCCCGCACCGAGCTGGCTGCCCTTGGCATGCTTGGGCTTGCCGTGCTCATGCTCTCGGTGGCCGTCCTCTTCGCCGGCTACCGGATGACCGTGCCGACCGACGGGGGAGCGGGCGCGTACGTCACCACGGGCTGGACCGCCGCGGGGATGGAGGTCGCCTCCACGCGGGCGGGAAGCCCGCTTCGGGCGGGGGACGTGGTGACGGCGGTCAACGGTGTCCCGCTGGCCGCGTGGTTCGCCGGGGAGGCCGGCGTCCCGCACCCCGCGCTCGATGCCGGTGGCACGGTGGCCTACACCATCCTGCGCGATGGGGGGCCGGTGACCCTGGACGTTCCGCTGGTGGCATATCCGCTCGGGGACGTGCTGCTGGCCAACTGGGGCACCCTGCTCTGGTTGGGCCTCATGGTGCTCGTGGCCGCGTACCTGTTCCTGCGCCGGCCGGCCGAAGCGGCGACCCGTGTCCTCCTGGTGCTCAGCTGTGCGATCGCGGGCAGCACCATCCCCTGGATGCTCTCGATCGGGCCGGTCGACATCGTCGCCGGTCCCGCGGGAGCCGTGCTGTACCTGGCCGGCGCGTACCTGCTGTACGCCGTCTTCTGGGCGGCGCTGGTGCACTTCGCACTGGTCTTCCCACGCCCCCTGGCCGCCGGTGCCAGCCAGCGACGGCTGGTGGTTGGCGTCTACGCGGTGGTCATCGGCGCGCAGGCCGCATGGATCGTGGGCACGTATCCCGCAGCCCCGAACATGCTCGCCTGGGTGGGCTCCCGGAGCGCCAGCCAGCTGGTGCTGATGCCGGCCGTCCTCCTGGCGACGATTGGGCTGGTCTCCCTCCAGTGGCGCAGGTCCGAGGAGGACGAGCGCCTCCGCCTGCGCTCCGTCATCGGCGCTGCGGGCATCTCGGCAGGACTCTCGCTGATCGGGTGGTACCTGCCGTCGGCGCTCGCGGGCGAATCGTTGCTGCCGTGGAGCGCCGTCGGGGTTGCCGGCCTCCCGTTTCCGCTGGCCCTGGCATTGACCGTCCGTCGCGGACGCCTCTTCGGAATCGAGACGATCCTGCACCGATCGCTCGTCTACGGCGCGCTCACCGTGGGTGTGATCCTGATCTACGGCACATGCTTCATCCTGCTCTCGAGCCTGGTTCCGGGAAACGGCCTGTACGGAATCACGCTCCTCGCCGCCGGCGCTGCGGCGCTGGTTGCCCTACCCCTGCGCGACGGCCTGCAGCGAGCGGTGACCCGCATGCTGTACGGCGATCGCGACGAGCCGGCGCGGGCCATCGGCCGCCTAGCGGAGCGGCTGGAGGCATCGCTGGACCCTGAGGCGGTCCTGCCCATGGTGGCGGAAACGGTGGCCGGCGCGCTGCGCCTGCCCTATGCGGCGATCGAGCTGCAGCGTGACGGTGACGCCGTGCCGGCCGCGGCGCACGGGGTGCCGGTCGGCACGGTCGAGCGGCTGCCGCTGACCCACCGCGGCGAGGAGGTCGGCTGGCTGGCCTTCGCGCATCGGGCGCCGGACGAGGAATTCAGCGCCGCGGATCACGCCCTGCTCGGCGAGCTTGCCCACCAGGCCGGGGCGGCGGCATACGCAGTGCGATTGACTCGTGACCTGCAGCGCTCCCGCCTGCAGCTGGTCAGCACCCGCGAGGAGGAGCGGCGCCGGATCCGTCGCGACCTGCACGACGGGCTGGGCCCGACCCTTGCCGGAACGCTTCTGAAGCTCGAGGCCGCGCGCGGCCGTCCCGCGGGCGAGCTGGAGCCGATCCTGGACGCCCTGGCAGCGGACACCCGCCGCGCGCTCGAGGACGTGCGGCGACTCGCCTACGGGCTGCGTCCGCCGGTCCTCGACCAGCTGGGTCTGGTGGAGACCCTGCGCCAGGAGGCGGCCGGACTCTCCATGGGGACGCTGAACGTCCAGGTGGTGGCGTCGGAGCCAATGCCGGACCTCGCGGCCGCGGTCGAGGTGGCCGCGTACCGGATCGGCTCGGAGGCGCTGGCCAACGTCGCCCGGCATGCCGGGGCGACGCGTGCCTGGGTGACGCTGCGGTGCACGGACGACATGCTCGAGCTTTCCGTCGAGGACGACGGGCACGGAATCACCGGCACGCCGCGCGCCGGCGTCGGGATCACCTCCATGCGCGAACGGGCGGAGGAGCTGGGCGGCGAGCTGCGCGTTGAACAGTCGCGCCGTGGCGGCGTGACGGTCATCGCCCGACTGCCGCACCCGGTCGCCACCGAAGGGTCCGCCGATGGCTGAGACGACCGCGCCGGTGCTGCGCGTCCTGGTCGCCGAGGATCACCCGGTCTACCGCGACGGGCTGCGGGCGCTCCTCGAATCCGCACCGGAAATCAGCTGCGCGGGCGAGGCGCGGGACGGCGACGAGGTGCTGGCCATGGCCGAGTCGCTCGAGCCGGACGTGATCCTGATGGACATTCAGCTCCCCGGGCGTAATGGGATCGAGGCAACCCGTGCCATCCTCCGTGCCCGGCCGCAGACGGCGATTCTCATGCTGACCATGTTCGACGACGACGAGTCGCTCTTCAGCGCCATGCAGGCCGGAGCCCGGGGGTACCTGCTGAAGGACGTCCAGGGCGCCGACCTGCTGCGGGCGATCGACACGGTGGGTCACGGCGGGGCGGTCTTTGGGCCTGGTGTCGCACGGCGGATCTCCGCCTTCTTCGCTGCGGGCTCGTCGGGCGCACGAGCGCGCCCCTTCCCGGAGCTGACCGACCGGGAGCGCCAGGTCCTCGAACGGATGGCGCGCGGCGAGGGAAACGCGATCATTGCAAACCGGCTGGGCCTCAGTCTCAAGACCGTCCGCAACTACGCGTCGACCATCTTCGACAAGCTCATGGTGGCCACCCGTGCCGAGGCGATCGTGCGGGCGCGCGAGGCCGGGATGGGGGA
Source organism: uncultured Chloroflexia bacterium (assembly GCA_963773405.1). Lineage (GTDB taxonomy): Bacteria > Chloroflexota > Limnocylindria > QHBO01 > QHBO01 > CAVXEH01. The sequence continues at coordinate 9,863 of CAVZAQ010000006.1, forward strand.
TCCGCAGGAAGGGCGCGCTGCGGAGCCAGGGGACCGGATGCCGTGAGCCAGGTTCCCGGCCGTATCGGGACGCGCATCCCGTGACGCAGGGCGGCGCGTCGACGAGGCTGACGGGGTGATCAGCTCGGATCGACTCACCGTGACCGCCCGGCTGGCGTACCGCGCCGGCGCATGGGTCCTGGTCGGGTGCCTGGTGATCCAGCTCTTCCTTGTCGGCCTCGACGTCTTCGAGGTGGTCGGCGCGGACTCGACGATCCACAAGCAGTTTGCCTACCTGTACGGCTGGCTCACGCCCGCACTCGTACTGCTGGGCGCCGCCGCGGGGCTCCCGCGGTGGCGGATCGGGGAGGTGGCCCTGCTGGTCGTCCTGTTCGCCGCCCAGACCTACCTGCCCACCCTTGCCGATCGTGCGCCAATCCTGGCGGCATTTCACGCGGTGAATGCCCTCGCAGTGTTCTGGCTGGCGCTCGACATCGCCCGGCACGGTGCGGAGACCGTCGAGGCGCCCACCGCGCATGGAGGCTCCTAGACCAATGCAGATCTCACGCACGCTCCTGGCCGCCGTCTCGATCCTCTTCGTGATCGGGGTGGTCGCCCAGGTCTTCCTGGCAGGCCTCTTCCTGTTCGCCGGCGCCACCCGGAGCTGGCACATGGAGTTTGGCTACTGGCTCGAGCTCCCACCGCTCATCGCCCTTCTCCTTCTCTGGCCCGCACGACCCGGCCGACGCATCGGCTGGCTCACGCTGGCGCTGGCGCTCGACGTGATCGTCCAGACGAGCCTGCCGTACTTCAAGTCGAGCGTTCCGATCGTCGCGGCGCTCCATCCCGTCAACGCCCTCCTGGTCCTGTGGCTTGGCGTAACCGTGGCCTCCGCGACCATTGCACTGGCACGCGGGACGCGCGCTGCCACGACTGCGGAGCAGCGCCCGGCCGACGCGCATTCGGCTGCCGAGCTCGGCTAGGCGAACGGTGGTGCTCAAGCCCTTCTAGCCAGGGAATACGAGCCGGGGCCGCTCGTCGGGACGTCCGGCCCCCGGCTCGGGGACGTTCAGCCCTGCCGCATGGTTCGCGCGACGGTCCAGGCTCCGGCAATGGGCCGAGCGCACCCGGGTCCGACCGCGCCGGCCGGACTGCCGCGGCATGAGCGTGGAACCGGCCGATCCCGCGCGGACCACACGCAGATCACCGCAGCCATAGGCTCCGTGGTGGAGCGCGCGCGCGAGCGTGGCCGCACGGTGCTGACCGAGCCGGAGGCGCAGGCCGTCCTGGCCGCCATTGGCATCGGCTCTCCGCCGTCCATCCTGGTGCGCGACGCCGATGAGGCCCGCCGCGCCGACCTGGCGGCGCTTGCCACGGACCGGGTCGTGGTCAAGGTCGTCGCTGCCAGTCTCCTGCACAAGACCGAGCGCGGCGGCGTTGCCATCGTGCCCCGCAGCCCTGACGCAGTGGCCGGGGCGGTCGAGGGAATGGCCAGCCGCCTGGGCGACGTGACGATCGACGGCTACCTCGTCTCGGAGTTCATCCAGCACGATGACCGGCTGGGCGGCGAGCTGCTCGTCTCGGTGCGCTGGACGCCGGACTATGGCCCAATTGTCAGCGTGGGGGCGGGTGGCATCGATGCCGAATCGCTGGCGCGCGACCTGCGTCCCGGCAGCGAGATCGCGATCCTGGCGCCGGGCCTGTGGCCGCTGAACGGCCCCGCGCCGGTCCTGCAGGCCGCCACCGCAGTTCGTCTCGCGACGACCAGCCTGCGCGGGCAGCCGCCGCGCGCCGACATCGGCGCCGTGGCCCGCGTCGCCGAGGCGCTCGCGCTCCTCGCGGAGGCCGCGATGCCGGCGCTCGTCACCGAATGCGAGATCAACCCGCTGGTGATCGATGGCGCCGGGAAGCCGGTCGCCCTGGACGTCCTGCTCCGGATCGACGGGCATGTGCCGGTCAAGCGCGTGGAGCCGCCGCTGGACAAGCTGTCGCACCTGCTGGAGCCGGACACCTTCGCGGTGATCGGCGTCTCGGAACGCCAGAACATCGGGCACGTCATCCTGGGCAACCTGCTGCGCGACGGGATCGAGCCTGCCCGGATCACCGTCATCAAGCCCGGTGCTGACGAGATCGACGGCTGCGCCTGCGTGCCCGACGTCGGCTCCCTGCGAGAGAAGGTCGACCTGCTGGTGGTCGCCGTCTCGGCCGACCAGGCGCCCGATGTCATCGCCGCGGCGATCGCCCACGAGGCGGCCGAGTCGATCATCGTCATTCCCGGCGGCATCGGTGAGACGGCCGGCAGCGAGCCGCTCGCCCGGCGCATCCGCCAGGCGCTGGTGGGCGCACGCCGGACGCCCGACCGGGGGCCGCTGGTCAACGGCGGCAACTGCCTGGGCATCCGCTCGCGCCCCGGCGGGTACGACACCATGTTCATCCCCGAGACGAAGCTGGCCGCGCCCTCCGGCCGCGCCGCGCCGTTGGCGATCATCGCCCAGAGCGGGGGATTCGCCCTGGCTCGCCTCAGCCGGATCGAGGGGGTTAATCCCAAGTACACGATCACCGTGGGGAACCAGCTCGACCTGACCGTGAGCGACTACCTGGCGTACCTCAAGGACGACCCGGAGATCGACGTGTTCGCGGTCTACATCGAGGGCTTCGCGCCGCTCGACGGGATCCGGTTCATGCGTCTCGCCCGCGAGATCGTTCACGACGGCCGGATCGTGATCCTCTACCAGGCCGGGCGGACCCGGGCGGGTGCCCGAGCCGCCGCCAGCCACACCGCCTCCATAGCCGGGGACGCGGTCGTCACGCGGGCGCTGGCGGAGCAGGCCGGCATCGTTACGGCGGACTCGCTCCAGGCGTTTGATGAGCTGACCCGGACCTTCACCTTCCTGCATCGTCGCCGACCGGTGGGACGGCGGATCGGCGCGGTGACCAACGCCGGCTACGAGAGCGTGGCCATCGCCGACGCCGTGGACGGCCTGCGGATGGCCACCCTCGAGCCACAGACGGATGCCCGCCTGCACCGGATCCTGGCCGACGCACGGCTGACCGGCGTGGTGGAGGTCCACAACCCGCTCGACCTGACGCCGATGGCGGACGATGCCACGTTCCAGGCGGCGGTTCGTGCCGTCCTCGACGACGAGGGGGTGGACGTGGGCGTGGTGGGGATCGTCCCGTTCACGACGGCGCTCCAGACACTGCCCGCCGGGGTGGTGTCGGGCGAGGACGTGGCGTCGGCCGGCTCCGTGGCTCGACGGCTGGCGGCGGTGTGGCACGAAACGACGAAGCCGTGGGTGATGGTGGTCGACGCCGGAGCGCGGTATGACCCGCTTTCATCAGAGCTCGAGGCGGAGGGCATCCCCGTCTTTCGCACCGCCGATGCGGCGCTCAGGACGGTCGCCGCCGTGTGCCGGGCGACGCCGGCGGCTTAGGCGGGCGTCCCCCCGCGGATGGCAGCAAGGGTCCGCTCCGCCTGTTCCAGGTGGAAGCGGTCGTGGCCGGCGATGAGGCGGAACGTCAGCTCGTAGCTCTCCGGCCCGCGCTCGGCATGGACCCCGTACCGTGCGCGATCCTCGACCGGCGTCCGCTTCCAGAGCTCGAGGTTGGCGCGCCGGAGCGCCTCGAAGAGCGCCAGCAGCGACTCCGGGTCGGCCTCCCGATGACGGAGGCGCTGCGCCCAGAGGTCCTGGTCATAGCCGGGGATCGCCGGGGTGTCGTGGGCCAGGATCCATCGGTAGCGGCCGCTGGACACCAGCTCGCCGTCGAGAACATGGCCGACCAGCTCAATAACGGACCACTCCCCTGAAGCCGGCGGTGTTCGCAGATCTGCGCCGGCATCGGCGACGAGGGCGCGCAGACGGGCCGGGGTGGCTGCCTGCACGAGCGCAGGATCATCGGCTCCAAGGAGGTCGAGGAGCTGACGCTGGTAGGCCGCGGGATCGCTGACCGGGTCGGGGCTCGGCGGCACGGAGGACACCTCTTTCGCTGGTCTGCTGCGGCAACTGTAGCGACCCGGCCCGCCGGATTCGACTCGCGCCCGCGGTCCGTCCACCGCGCATCGGCCCGCAAACGGGCATCTGTCCACCCCAAGGGGGTGTGTGGAAATGAATGTGGATAAGTTGGTGGACATACCCCCTTCCGAATGCCGGAATCGGCTCGTACCATTCGCCGCCGACGCCTATCCTTCGGCCTCATCTCTCCCTTCCCCCGGAGGCGGAACCCCATGCCCACGCGACCGACGGCTGCAAATCTCGACCCCCAGGCACGAGCTGACGTCGGTGATGCGCCACCTCCGGAGATCGAAGCGTTCATTCGCTTCTGCCACCACCGGAAAGCGGCGGAATGGCCGGAGCTGTACGACGAGATGTGCGCCGTGGCGGCCCGGGGCGAGTTCAACGGGTGGGGCCACGAGCAGTTCGCGGATCACGGCCTGACCTTCGCGCTGTCGGGGATGCCGCGTCTGGCTGCTGGGTGCGGACCACGCTTGCCACGCGTCCGGAGAGGTCGCGGAGCTGGGGGTTGGGGTAACGCCCGGCGGCTGACACCCGACCCGGCGCGGCGTGCGCGGCGCGGTCTTTGGGCGTAGTCGGTCAGCGGTCCCGCATCACCGATTCCGGCGGCGCTGCAGGTTTTCCACACTGCCGCGAAAACGACCCTCGATTTCCACAATCGGGGGTTTCGCTGGGTCCCGGCGGGGTCGCCTCAGTACGTGTGCCGGCGCGCCATCTCCTTCTCGATCAGGCGCTCCATGACCATGTATCTCTCGATCCTGCGGCGAAGCTCGTTCGCCTCGGGTGTGTAGAGGTGCACGAAGTTCTGGAGCTCCAGCGAGAGCTTACGGCTGAACATGCGCGCGTGGTCCAGATTGCGTCGCAGCAGCACCTGGTCCATTCGGCGCAGGTGTTCCTCGTTGAGGAGGTCCTCGTCGCGGAGCAGCTGCCTGTCAAGATCGATCTGGGTCGGCTGCAGCTGGGTGCGGGTGATGATCCGGTCGTCGTCAGGCATCGGTGACGCCAGTCTAGCCGAGGGTGACGCGACCGGCAGACCGATGACGGCGCCGGCGAGCCGGCTCATACTGCTGGGCCGATGGCACCTCCTGCATCCCCCGCGCGCTGCGACCTGGTCGTGGTCGGGGGCGGGATCGTGGGCCTGGCGACCGCCCGTGAGCTGCTCCTGCGGCACCCGGGCCTCTCGCTCGTCGTCCTCGAGCGTGAGGACGAGCTGGCGACACACCAGACCGCGCATAACTCCGGCGTGGTCCACGCGGGGATCTACTACGAGCCCGGGTCGGCCAAGGCGCGGCTCTCCGTGGAGGGCAAAGGGCTTCTCGAGACGTACTGCGCGGAGCGGGGGATCCCGTTGGAGCGGCCCGGCAAGCTGGTCATCGCGGTGGAGGAGCGGGAGCTGCCTGCGCTCGCTGCGCTCGAGGCACGCGCGCGCGCCAACGGGGTGCCGGGCCTGGAGGTGCTCGACGGCGCCGGGATCCGCGAGCGCGAGCCACACGCCGCCGGCCTGCGCGCGATCTTCTCGCCGACCACCGGCATCGTGGACTTCCGGGCGGTGGCCCTCTCCCTGGCCGACGACGTTCGCAGCCTCGGCGGGTGGTACTCACCGGGCACGTCGTACAGCGAGGTCGACGAGCGGGAGCGACGAGGTCGTGGTGACGACGCCATCGGCGGCCATCAGCTGCCGGGGTGTCATCACCTGTGCCGGCTTGTGGGCCGATGTCGTGGCGGCCGACAGCCGCCATCGCAACCGGGAGAGGATCGTGCCGTTCCGGGGCGACTACTACGTCCTCCGCGACGACGCGCGGGCCATGGTGCGCGGGCTGATCTACCCGGTGACCGATCCCCGGTTTCCGTTCCTGGGCATCCACCTGACGCGGCGCATCGACGGCGCGGTGTGGGCCGGGCCCAATGCTGTTCTGGCCCTGGCACGCACCGGGTACCGGCGCCGGGACGTGGACCTGCGGCACGTCGCAGGCGTGCTCGCCAATCCCGGGTTTCGCCGGCTTGCCCTTCGCTTCTGGCGGGTGGGCGCCGCTGAGCAGTGGCGCGACCTGTGGAAGCCGGCCTTCGCGGCCGCCGTGCGGCGGTTCCTCCCCGACCTGCGCGACGACCAGCTGCTCCCCGGCCCATCCGGGGTGCGGGCCCAGGCGCTCGACCCCGACGGGTCGCTGGTCGACGACTTCCGCCTGGGCGGAACACGCCGCGTGCTCCGCGTCCTCAACGCGCCATCCCCGGCGGCGACCGCCTCGCTGGCCATCGCGCGTGAGCTCGCTGCAAAGGTGGACACGCAGATCCTGGCCTGAGGCGCGGGATGGACGGCGTGCGTATGCTGGTGCCCGGTTCTCGGTCACCACCCCGGTACGAAGGTTGGGTGGCGGCGCCGCGCTGATCCGGACTTCACTGGCGGCGTGGGATCTTGGAGGTGAAGGGTCCTGGGCTACTCACTCGATGACAAGCTGGTCGTGGGCATCAGCTCCCGCGCGCTCTTCGACCTGACGGAGGCCAACACGGTCTTCGAGCAGGAGGGGCTGCGCGCCTATCGGGCCTACCAGCGCGCGCACGAGGACGAGGTGCTCGCGCCTGGCGCCGCCCTTCCCCTGGTGCGCGGTCTGCTCGCCATCAACGAGCGGGCCAAGGAGCGCATGGTGGAGGTCATCGTCATCTCGCGCAACGACGCGGAATCGGCGATGCGGGTCTTCAACTCGATCGACCACTACGGGCTCGACATCACCCGCGGCGCGTTCACCAACGGCGGCGACTCGTGGCGCTACATCACCCCGTTCCACTGCAGCCTGTTTCTGTCCGTCGAGCCGCATGACGTGATTGCCGCCCTCCGGCGAGGCTATGCGGCCGCGCTCCTGCTCCCACCGCCGGAGGGAACCTCCGTCGAGGAGGAGCCCTCCCCGGTGCGGATTGCCTTCGACGGCGACGCGGTGCTCTTCGGCGAGGAGTCCGAGCAGATCTTCCGCGCCGAAGGGCTGGAGGCATTCCAGGAGAACGAGCGGGTCCGGTCGGTCAGAGCCGATGAACGCCGGGCCGTTCCGCGCCTTCCTCGAAGCGCTGGGGCGCATCCAGGCCCAGTTCCCCGAGGAAGGCTCGCCCATCCGCACCGCGCTGGTGACTGCGCGTGGCGCGCCGGCACATCGGCGGGTCATCAACACCCTGCGCAGCTGGCAGGTGCGCATCGACGAGACGTTCTTCCTGGGAGGCGTCGAGAAGGCCGATGTGCTGCGCGCGCTGCGGCCGCACATCTTCTTCGATGACCAGATGCGGCACCTGGAGCTGGCGGCGGAGGCGGTCCCGTCGGCGCACGTCATGACCTCGGAGCAGCTCCAGCTCCTGCCCGCCGAGGCGCTGCCGCCACGCGAGAAGCCGCGGCGGACCCGACGTCGAGCGACGACCGAGCCAGCGGTCGCCGCGCCGTCCCCGCGCGCCGACAGCGGGGAGTCCTCGCGACGCCGGGAGCGCCTGGCGCGCTCCGAGAGAGCCGTACCAGCGGAGCCACCCGCCAAGCCCGCCCGCCGGCGTCGCTCGAAGGCAGTCCCCTAGGACTCAGCCGTCGTCGGAGAGTGCCCGCCGTCGATCTCCACTGGTTCCACGCCCATCCGGTCTCGTGAGGCCGCGACCCCAGTTCGAGTGCAGCGCGTCGATCCTCGACGTCGCGGAACCGGATCACGGGATGCGGCCCAGCACGGACGTCGCCTGGGTCTGCATGACACTCGCCGCAGGCGGGCTGGCGCCCACCGCGATGTCGCTGAAGCCCACGAAGGTCTTTCCCTTGAGCATGTAGATCCCGATCACCGAGATCTTGATGCCACTCACGGTCTCGTTGGCTTCGACCTGGAGGGTGTCGACGCCGCTCGCCAGGTTGGGCAGCGGGGTCGTCGTGAGCTTCACTCCTTCCGCGGCTGTCTTGAGTTGGTCGAGGCCCTGCTGCTCGGCGGCCTTCGCCGTGGCTTCGTCGGTTGCCTGGGCAACGAGGACGTTGAAGATGTTCGGACTCGTGGTGCCGGTCGAGTAGGTGCAGACGTTTACGTTGTTCTCGCCGGTGTGGGACTGGCCAGCGGGGAAGGTCACGCCGGCCAGCTTGGAGGCCTCATCGGCGGTGATGAGCTGGCACGGGTCGATGTCGATGGGGACGGCCGTGGCCAGCTGGGTCTCGCTCGCCGGCGCCGAGCTCGGGGTGGCGGCCACGGTCGAGGAACCCGTCGCGCTGGGCAGCGTGCTCTGCTGGCCTGCCGATGGCGACGACGATGAGCCCGTGGCACTGCAGGCGGCGAGCACCAGCGACGCGAGCAGGGCCAGGACGCCGGTGCGTGCGTGGAATGGGGACCGGGACGGGGCAGCCTTCATGGCCTTGCGCTCCTTTGTTCGCGGAAGATCCGCGGTGGGGGACGAGGACACGGATCCGGACGCGAGACGAGGGCTCGGCCTGGGCGGGGACCCGCTCCGGGCGCGACGCGACAGCCAGGGAATGGTCCGCGAGGCAGCGCGGCCGGGCTCGGTCCGGCCGCGGCGGCGCATGTATGCGTATCTCTCCCCTTGAACTGCCGGTGCGTGGGCGGTGGCCGGATTCTATCCTCGACCCTGGGTCCACGACAATGGGGAAATCGGTGTCACAGGGCACCGCTCGGCGCGGCCTGAGGCGGGGGATCGGGTGGCGTCCCCGGCAGGATTCGAACCTGCGACCCGCTGCTTAGAAGGCAGCCGCTCTGGTCCACTGAGCTACGGGGACCACCGTGGGATCCCGTTCGGTCGGGGAACTCCCGTGCGGGCCGAAGATACCATGGGGGCGCCGGTCCATCGTGGGCGCCGGAAGCGACATATGCGATGGAGCGGCGAGTACGGCGAGTGCGCTGGCGGCGGCGAAGCCACGCTGGCCCATCCTTCCCATGTTCGTTGCTTTCCGCGAAGTCCCGATGAGCGAGGTTGGTTGAGGTGGCGCAGCTGTCAACCGCGGCTATGCCGCACGAGGCGCGTTCCCTCGCTCCGTCAGCTCCCCGCAGCCGCCGCCTTGGGGAGGAAGATCAGGAGGCTCCAGCCCGCCAGCCCGGCGACCAGCACCAGGCGCAGCACGAGCGGCCAGCTCGTCTCCCAGACCCACAGGCCCGCGGTCAACGGAAGGAACAGGAGCCAGACGAGGCCCTGCACTATCCACGGCAGGCCGCGAAGCCAGTCCCAGGTGGCGTCCACGCTGCCCTGACTCCAGATCAGCCCAACCGCCAGGGCCGCCCACAGCACGCCGAAGACCACGAAGGCGATCCCGCTTGAGGCGAGGAACCCGGCGCCATTGCCCAGTCCCGATGCGACTGTCTCGATCGTTCTCTCCACGACACCTTTCCTGCCCGCTTCCTTGCGCTCGACCGCTGTCGATTCCGTTCCCGCTCCAATCTCGCTCACGGACTCGCTCCTTTCTCCTCGCAACCGAACGCCGTCATCCGCTCCGCCGCGTGAGCACCGCCCGCAGGTTAAGCACGATCCCGACGACCACCGCGCTGCTGGACACGACGGGGATGCGCCGGCTGGCCCACTCGGGCAGGAACAGGTCGGCCACTGCGCCGTGCTCCGCCCCCAGGTCTTCCGCCAGAGGCGTGAACGGGCAGACCTGGTTGTTGCTGACGTAGACGGCCGATTCGGCCAAGGCGATGCCCAGGGCCGTCGCCGTCCTCCGCCCGGGTCTCCCCCGCAGACCGTCCCACACGAACAGCACGATCGCGGCACCGATGCCCAGAAAGAGCCCCGTATGCAGGGCCTTGATGCCTCCCACTACGGCCGGTCGCCAGGCGACCGGGACGACCCGCGCCAGGGGTCGGGTGAAGGTCTGGCTCCAGACCGGGGTACGGCGTTGGAGCCCCACTCCTCGGACACGAGGCTCAGCGACGCCCCGGTGACGCGGCTCACGCCGTCCAGACCTGACGAGCCGCGCCGCGGATTCACGATCCATCTCTGACAGCGGGTGCTTCACCACGGTCAACCTGGTCCGTAGGTGGCCGGCACGATCTCATCGTTCATCAGGCGGTCGAAGGCGTCGGCCTCCTCGAAGACGACCGAGTGGCCGGCATTCTCGTACGTGATCATTTCCTTCGATGGCGCCTGCAGCTCCTCGAACCACTCGTGCGCGAGATCTCGCCGCCCTCGCAGCTCGTTTGCACCGTCGAGCAGGTAGACGGGAACGTCGAGCGCGGGCACATCGGCCCGGAAGTCGACCTGCTGCAGCTGCGGGTACATGAGCGAGAAGGTATCGACCAGGCCGCGGATCACGTTCGCCTTGTCGACGAAGCTGTACTCGCTGGCCAGGATCCCGTATGGGCCGATGCCCGAAGCGTTGCCGCGCTGCCGGTAGGCTTCCGGCGGCGTGTACTCGGTGCCGATGGCGTCGTAGTAGCCCATCACGAGGCTGTTGGCCCACGGCATGTCGCGGTAGGGCGGCTCGCCGAGGGTCAGGACCTGGTCATAGAGGTCGCCGTTGCCGGTCCGGTCGGCGAACGCCAGCAGATCGCGCCAGATGCGCTGGTCGGTCACGCGCTGGCTAACCATCTGCCCGGAGCCGATGTAGGCGTGGTACAGCTCGGGATGCTGCTGCACCGCCAGCACGCCCAGGGTCGTGCCCCATGACTCGCCCACCAGGTAGATCTTGTCCTCGTCGAAGCGGTCCCTGAGATAGTTGGTGAGCTGGGTCGTGTCGGCAACGGCCTGGTCCAGGGTGAGGGCGGCGGTGGGGTCCAGCGCAGCGTAGGAGGTGCCAGTCCCGCGCTGGTCCCAGACCACGACCACAAAGTTGGCAACCAGCGGCTCCAGCAGGACGCGGGCATAGGCCAGATCGGTCTGCCCAGGTCCACCCGACAGGTAGAGCAGGACCGGACTGTCCGGGTTGGCGGCGCGGATGGAGATCGCCTGCTCCTGGCCGCCAAGCTCGACCTTGGTCAGCTCGGCAACGCTGCCGGATACCGGCTGGCCGTCGCTCCCCAGGACCGGCGGTGTCGAAGCCGGCCAGGCCACGAGCACCGCCAGGCCAATGACAACGGCCGTCAGCAGCCCGGTTGGCAGCAGTCGCCAGCCCGACGTGCGGCGCGCGGCTGCGATGCCGATGCTCACCCCGACGATCATGGGGAGGATGGCCAGCAGCCCGTGAAACCCGCGCCCGACGACGAGGGCAATGATCCCGTAGGGGTTGTCGAGGCGGAAGCCATCAAGGCTCGCGCCGCCGATGCCGAGCCGTGCCAGCTCGTAGGCGACGACGTAGGCCAGGGGAGCCAGGATCATGGCCCAGCGCGAGCGCATCAGGTAGCCCGCCAGCACTCCGACGAGGAGCGAAGCTGCGATGACGGCAAGGCCCTGCCCGGCGGTCACCGGTCCACGTGGCATTGGGATGCTGCTGACGAAAGCGGTCAAGGCGGCAAGGACGATCACTGTCCACGCGCCGATCCAGCGGTTCGCCCCGGTGGCCGTCACCCAGCCAGGACGCGCGGCGGGTGGTTGCCCACCATGGCGGCGCGGTTCGCGCTGCGTGCTGGATGTCATGAATCAACTCTCCTTGATTGCGTTGACGAGCGGGTCGCGCTGGTCGGGTGTCACCGGGTCAGGACGGAGGCCGGCCGTTGCCGCGACTGCGACGTGCGCGACGGGTCGCGAGGCGCGCCGAACAGGCGGAGGTAGAGAAAGATAGCCAGGCTCCAGAAGATGAGCGTCACCACCACGAAGACGATGGTGTCCGCGGTTGAACCGTTCGGGTCGTCGCGCAGCAGCTTGACGATGGACATGGCCGCCACCGAGGGCGGGACCAGGGCGAACCAGCCCATCAGCCCGAACATGGCCCTGGCGGCCCATCGGCTTCCGATCAGCAGACCGACCGCCGTGGCGATCCCGGCCGGGACGATGACCCCGATGTCGAGCAGGAAGATCGACCAGTACATGGTGAGGTCCGGCGTGGCCGCCGGCACGGGCTCGGCAGTGGCCAGCCCCGTGAAGACGCCCATCCAGCGGGACATCACGAACCCCGCCAGCAGGAGGGCGACGACCGCCCAGCCACGCGACACCGCCGGCATCGGCACGTGGTCCGCGACCGACCAGGCCCTCAGGATGAGCGCGGCGCTGAGGATGAACAGCCCGATGTGGAGGGCGATCGACGGCTGATAGGTCGTGTACTGCGGCCCGACCACGTACTGGACCAGCATGTAGGCGGCGTATCCCGCCGGGCCAATGGCCAGGATCGGTCCCGCCCGATGGCCGCGCAGCGTCAGGACCCCGGCGACCAGTGCGAGAGGCGCGATGAGCAGCAGCGAGACGGCCTCGAGTCCCAGTGTTTCGTTGTAGACCGTCTCGGTGAAGGGGTAGTGGATGGCGGCGAGGAAGAGCGGGCCAAGCAGCGTGTTGATCCCAAGGCCCGCGGCGAGCAGCAACATGCCGATGCCGAGCCAGCGATCCACGCCCTGGCGTTGCCGTTGCTCAGCACTACCTCGGTTGTCGGTCATGCGCACATGGTGGCGACCGAACGATCCGGATGTTGAGTGCCAGACGTCCCAACCGGGCTGGATCGGTTGGCAGGTCCGGGTGGCAGGTGGCGACCAGCCAGCGGCGAGATCTCCCAGGAGGGGAACTCCCGTGCTTTCAGCCGAAGGTGGAGCGCAGGAGGGGCAGGACCTGCTCCCCGTACTGGCGGATCCAGCGCGACTGGTCCTTGCCAGGCGCATGGAAGATGAGATGGGTGAAGCCCAGATCGACGTAGGGCCGGATCTGCTCGACCTGTTCGGCCGGGTCGTCGCTGACGAGGAAACGCCGGTGGGCCTGGTCGGCCACCGTTTCAGCCAGGCGCTCCATCTCGCGGGGGTCCTCGACGCCCATCTTCGCCTCACCGGGCAGTGCCAGCGCCGACCACAGGCGGGTATCGGCCATTGCGCGGTCGCGATCGGTATCGAAGCTGACCTTGACCTCGATCATCTTCTCGACGGCATCGGCGCTGCGCTCCGCCTTCTCGATGCCCTCGGCCACCGCCGGCAGCAGCGTGTCGCGGTACAGCTCCATCCCCTTGCCCGAGGTGCAGATGAATCCGTCCGCCAAGCGCCCGGAAAGGCGCGCCGCCGCCGGTCCCGAGGCCGCGATGTAGATCTTCACCGGGTTCGCGGGTCGATCGTAGATCGTGGCGTTGCGGGTCCGGTAGTAGGTTCCCTCGTAGGTGACGAACTCGCCCGACAGCAGCTCCTGGATCAGGAGCACCGCATCCTTGAGCCGGGCGAAGCGCTCCTTCTGCTCGGGCCACGCGATGCCGACCGGCACCTCGTTCAGCGACTCCCCGGTGCCCACGCCCAGGATCACCTCGCGGCCGGGCGCCAGGCAGCCCACCGTGGCCATGGCCTGGGCGACCACGGCGGGGTTGTACCGATAGGTGGGCGTCAGCACGCTGGTGCCGATCGTCACCCGTGAGGTGGCCTGGGTCAGGGCTCCCAGCCAGGCGAGGACATTCGGGGCATGGCCGTCGGTATGGCGCCACGGCTGGAAGTGGTCGCTGACCATCACGCTGTCGAAGCCGGCTTCCTCGGCCTCCGCCGCGAAGCGCAGCAGCTCGCTCGGCCCGAACTGCTCAGCCGATGCCTTGTACCCAAGCTTTAGCACGCAGGTTCCTCCTGGAGAATTCGAGGACCTCAGGATGGCATGCCTGTCCGCGCGCTGCTCTCGGGGATGGATTTGGCCTGCCTTCACGCAAGCCGCGGAGATGCAGCGGGGGCGTGGCGATGCGCCTACTCGAACCGGATTGAGTCGACGATGTCCTGGATCGTCTGTTCGGCCGTGGCGCCTGCGCCCTTGTCCGTCTCACCCTCGAAGACGACGCGCACCCCATGCACTTCGACGATCCAGACCCTGATCGTGTCGCCCGGTGTGCTGACATACCGCCCGCACGCTCCCGCAGAAGCACAGTCGTCACCTGCCCCCACGTCATACCACCACAGGTTGAAACTTGATGCGGTGCATGGGAGGTTCTCCTGGACGGCGAGTACCAGGAGCTTCGCGGGGTACCCAGCCACGGTGACGTCCGAGGGCCCGCTCACGACGTCAGTGCCCGGCACCGTCAACATGGCGGCCGCGAGATCGGCGGCCGATGGTCCAACCGGCTCGCTCGTGATCTGGGCGCACGGGTCGGCATAGATCCCGTCCGGGCTGGGATTCCAGAAGAGGAGGGACACTCTCTCGGCCCCGGCGCTCGTGTCGTTGTTGATCCAGGCGAAGCCGTCGCTGTGCCAGTTGGCCGTCTGCAGCGCAAAGGAGAGGGGAACGCCACCGCGCGTCAACGACTGCCTGCCTGCCGACAGCAGCCCCCTGGAAAGAAACCCGCCGCCAGGCGATGGCGACGGACTGGGCAGGGGCGTGGGAGAGGGTGACGGCGAGGCCGAGCGCGTGGGGGAGGGGCTCGTCCCGACGACCGCACCGAAATTCAGCACGCTCACGCCGGTGACCGCGAGGACAAGTACGGCGGCAACCGCGATGGCGAGCCTCGCAACGACACCCATGCCGGCTCTGCGCTGTGGAGTCGTTTCGAGTTGATCGAGGACGGCGTACAGGACGCGGTCGGCGTTCTCCTGGCCGTCTTCGCGCAGCCACGACCGAACGATTCGAGTGAGCTCACGCTCGTTGCTCATCGCGCCGCATCCCGCGTGTCAAGGCGAGCGTCGGCGTCGAGCGCCGCGCGAAGTCCTCGGATTGCGTAATGGAGTCGCGAAGCGACCGTTCCCTCGGCCACACCCAGCGCTTCGGCGACCTGCGCGAGGGGCAGGTCCAGGTAGTGGTGCAGGACGAGCACGGCGCGATGGTCGAAGGAGAGCCGCCGGAAACCGCGCTCCAGCTGGTCGCGATCGATCACCGCGGCGAGCGCATCGGTGCCGGTCGGCTCGTCAACCGGCAGAAGCCGCAGGTTGGGCGTCCAGCGACGGGATCTGGCGGCTTCGGCGTAGCAGGCGCGCACCAGGAGCCGATACGCCCAGGCGTCGAAGCGGGCCGGATCATGGAGCTGCGGAAGGTCGCGCCAGATGCTGAGCAGCGCCTGCTGCGTCGCGTCTTCAGCGAGAGACAGGTCGCGCAGGATCCTGTGCGAAGCGGCCAGGAACCGATCGGCGCGCGCGGCGGCCAGATCGGCGAAGGCAGCCCGGTCGCCGCGTTGTGCCCGTGTCACGAGATCGGTATCCATGACCTGTTCCGCTCGGCATCGGTTGGGCCCGATGCACACACGGTATGGGGTGCGAAGGCCGGTGTGAACTTCAATCTTTCCGGAAGCGGCTTCCCAGGGGACAGGGGGCCCGCCCGTCCCGACGACGGACGGGCCCCAAGCAGGGGTATCCGGTTCAGTCCCAACCACTCACCTTGGTACGCGTGCTGACGTAGATCTCGCCGTCGCGGCCGAAGTGCAGTCGCTCACCGTCCCCGGAGAGTGACGACCGTGTCTCGTTGCCGGCGGTGTTCACGTTCGAGCCCACGTTCACCGGCGCCGACCACGCGTCGCTCGTGCTCGCTCGTGAGGAGGTGTAGACGTCCTGACCGCCAAAGCCGCCGGGTCGGTTCGAGTTGAAGACGATCTCCAGGCCGTCTCGGCTCACGTTCGGCATGAAGTCCGCCGACGGGCTGTTCAGCTCGGAGACGAGCGTCGCCGGCTCGAAGCTGCCATCCGTCCGCTGTCGGCTCATGTAGATGTTCATGTCCGTGCCGTAGCCGGTGCTGGAGAAGAAGAGGAAGGTGCCCGACGAGGTCCGCACCAGCGATGGCCCGAACTCACCGCCCGGGAAGTTCGGCCCCGTTCCATTTGCGTCGCAACCCAGGTGCTGCGGTGTTCCCCAGCCGTGCCCCGGGTTGTAGCGCGCGAGATAGATGTCGCCGCTTCCCGGTCCGGCATTGCACGTCTCCGGACCCGGCCGCTCGGATACGAACAGCAGCCAGTTCCCGTTGAGAGGCGTTGGGCAGTAGTCGTTCGACGCGCTGTTGATTGGCGCGCCGAGGTTCTGCGGCTCGCCCCAGGGCGAAGCGTCGTTGGTTCGATGGGCGACCCAGATGTCATTGCCGCCGAGCGTGCCGTCCCGGTTGGAGGCGATGTACAGATCCCGGCCGTTCGGCGACTCGATCGGGCAGCCCTCCCCGGCGGGGCTGTTGATGTCAATCTCGGCCACCGCGGGTCCCCAGTCCGCGAACTCCTTGCCGATGACGGTGGCGGATATGGTCAGGGCCAGTGTCGCGGCCAGCGCCACGGCGATGCGACACACGCGGGTGTGGACCTGCCTGGAACGGAACATGGGCGTTGTCTCCGTGCTGATTGGGCGTGATGACCCTCGCCGCTGGCAGCCGGCGCGACTCGGATCTGCCATGTATGGGCGGCGCAGACGGGGAAACCTTCAACCTGTTCGGATGCACGCCCGGCTGTGGGGGCAAACGGCAGGGCGCGAGGGGCAGGGCGCGAAGGGCAGGGCGCGAAGGGCAGGGCGCGACCGATCGGAGGCGACCGTCGCCCGAGCGGGGTGCTGGCTGCCGGGCTCCCGCGGTGCTTGGCCTAGCCCTCGAAGAGCCAGGCGGCGATGTCACCGGCCTCGGGGATCCGACCGCTGCTGACGAGCTTGCCGTCGATGACCAGGCCGGGCGTGCTCAGCACGCCGTGCGCCGCGATCTCGCCGTAGTCGGTGACCTTGACGATCTCCGCCTCGACGCCGGCCATGACGACCGCATCGCGCGCATTCGCCTCGAGCTTCTTGCAGTTGGGGCAGCCTGATCCCAGGACCTCGATCTTCTTCACGACATCGGTCTCCTTACAGTCCAAGAGCGTTGAAGCCGATGCCGACCGCGAGGATGCCCGCGACGACGACACCGGCGAAGATCCCGAGCAGCGGCAGGCGCATGACCTTTCTCAGGATGATGAATTCGGGCAGGCTGATGGCGACCACCGCCATCATGAATGCGAGGGTTGTGCCGAGCGGCATGCCCTTGCCGAGCAGCGCCTCGACGATGGGAATGGTGCCTGCCGCGTTCGAGTAGAGCGGCACCGCCAGCACGATCACCAGGGGAACCGCCAGCGGGTTGTCACGCCCGCCGATGCTCGCGACGAGGTCCATGGGCGCGTACCCGTGGATCAGCGCGCCAATGGCGATTCCGGCCAGGACGTAGGGTGCCACCTTCCAGACGAGGGCCCTGGTGTAGGCCCAGGCGTCTTGAAGGCGCTCATCGACGCTCGGCCGGATCGCCTCCGGGGCAGCCCCTCCGCCGCTGCGGACCTTCAGGACCCACGGCTCGATCCAGCGCTCGAGCGGCAGCCGCCCCAGGACCAGCCCGCCAACGATGGCGACCGAGAGGCCGGCGGCCATGTACAGCAGGGCAATGCCCGGGCCGAAGAGTCCCCATAGAAGGACCAGGGCGACCTCGTTGACCATGGGCGAGCTGATGAGGAAGGCGAAGGTCACGCCCATGGGAATCCCGGCCTCGACGAAGCCGATGAAGAGGGGAACCGCGGAGCAGCTGCAGAACGGGGTGATGACCCCGAAACCGGCGGCGGCGACCGTCCCGGTGAGCGCTCCGCGCCCTGCCAGGGCAGTCCGCACGCGTTCTGCGGGGAAGTAGCTGCGCGCGAAGGTGACCAGGGTCACGATCCCCAGCAGGAGGAGCAGCACCTTGGGCACGTCGTAGACGAAGAATGCAATGGCGTCGCCCAGGTGGGTGCCGGGCTCCAGGCCCAGCAGGTCGAAGGCGAACCAGTTGGCTGCGGGCAGGTTCACGAACCAGGCGACCAGCCACGCGACGCCCGCGATCAGCCCCACGCCACCAGCCGGGAGATGGGTGCGCCGAAGGGCGGAGGCGGTCATCCGATCACCTCGCGCAGCGTGGCGTGCGCCTGCGCGATGGATGGCTCGTCGCGCTCGTAATAGATCCAGCGCGCATCCGCCCCGTGGCGGCTGGCCCGGACCAGCCCGGCCTCCCGCAGACGGGCGAGGTGGTTGCTCACGTTGTTCTGGCGCTCATCCAGGGCGGACGCCATCTCGCAGACGCAATGCGGGCCCTCCTTGAGCAAGCGCAGGATGCCGGCGCGCGTTCGGTCTGCCAGCAGGGCGGCGGTGGCCACCGCATCGGTGACGTCGGGCGCCGCGATGTCCAGCCGGGGTGCGGGCAGAACAGGGAGCTCGTCGGACTGGGTAATCATCTCAGCCGCAACTGTCTCAGTCTGGCGTGAGATATCCGAGGGCCGGACGGCCCGAAACCCCGGGAGCAACGGCCCGCCGGGGTATGCTCCGCGGATCAGAAGGGGAGAGGGCTCGAAATGAGCTGGGGATCCAGCGGCGGTGGCGGGGTCGGACCGCAGGGTGCAAGCCCGGAGGCGGCCCGCGGAGCCGATGCCCTGCGCGACTACGGCAACGGTCCTCGAGACGATGATCCGCGACCGCGGCCGGGGTGCCTCCGGACAGTGCTGCTGGTCCTCTCGGTCCTGGCCGGCCTGGTCGTGCTTTTCTGGCTGGCCGGGGCGGTGCTGCACCTCTCAGGCTGACCGGCTCGTACCCATCCGCGTGAAACCTGGCGCGTACCAATGGTGTCGCCGACGGCAGAGCGGCGCACCCACGACCCCGTAATGAGGCCCTGATCCATGCGCCGGACCCTTCGCATCGCCGCTTTCGGCATTGTTCCGCTCATCCTTGCAGCCTGCAGTGGAGGCGGCGGTGGGGCGAGCCCAACCGCCTCGAGCGCGCAGGCAACGTCGACCGAGACAGCCGCGGCGACCGAGACAGCCGTGCCGACGGCAACCCAGGCCGCCACGGCGTCGCCGCCGGGGGTGACCGTCATGGCCACGTCGGTGGGCAGCATCGGCGTCGTCCTCGTCGACGGGGCCAGCGGGCGGACGGTCTACACCTTCACGAAGGACACCAAGGACAGCGGGACCAGCAACTGCACCGGCGGCTGCATCCAGACCTGGCCCCCACTCACCATCCCGGCCGGGACGACGCCCGCCGGCGGCGACGGCGTGAATGGCCAGCTGGGTACCATCACCCGCGTCGACGACGGCTCGCTCCAGGTGACGTACAACGGGCTGCCGCTCTACTTCTTCTCCGGGGACAACGCTCCCGGGGATGCAAACGGCGTGTACCCCAACTGGGAGGCGGTCAAGCCCTGATCCTGGCAGCCGGGTAGAGGAACGGCCCCGTTTCGCAACGGGGCCGTTCGTATGCGGGTCTGATCAGGATCGGCCTGTCAGTGACCGCCGTGCGAGAGGGGGATGAGCGGACACTCGAACTCCTTGACCGGCGTGGTGGCGATGGTGAGGTCACCCCTTCCGGCCGCGGCGAGGACATCCGGGCCGTTCGTGATCAGGTAGGGTGTGACGTTCCAGGTCACCGGCAGCACCATCCAGCGCCCACCCTTGAACCCCGGCTCGCCCGGCGCGGCGAGTGCGACGTTGGTCTGGGTGTCGAAGGCGTAGATCGGTTCGAAGCTGCTGGCCGGAGCGCCGGTGTTGAAGAAGTTCGTGGGCGTGACCACCGTCCGGTAGAGCTGGTTGCCCGCATAGATCTCACCGCTGGGCGGGCCATTGCCCGCGAACGCGGCGGTTGCCGTGATGGTCGCGACAAGCGCGGCCGCCACGAGGCTGGCGAGAAGACGTCGCATGGGTATCCCTCTGGCGCTGCAGGACCACTTGGCCGGTCCGGGGGCCGGCTCCGTCGAGGACCCCTTGTGGCGGAACCGAGGCCAGTCTCCCGGCGAGAGATGAACCGGTGTGAACAGGCGTGCGACGCGAGCGCGTCTTCTCCGTGACGAACGAGTGACGTTGCTCAGGCGGCGCCCTGCCCTCGAACAGGCTGCCGAGCAGCCGTCGACCGTCGGCAGAGCCAACCGTCGCCTTCCAAGGTGCCGAAGGGTCCCGCGGCTTGTGCGCCCCGCCCGTAGCGCCACGGCCGGCGGGAGGCGATGCTCATACCCTGCACAGCGCGTCGTCGGCTCAACGCTCAGCGCCGCGAAGCTCGACGAGAGCGCACACCAGGTCGGAGGGCCACTCATGGAGAGCAGGACACGCTTCAACGTGGAGGCCGCGCTCGCCGGCGAGGCGATGGCGGCCCTGCGCTACCAGCTATTCGCCGACGCGGCCGTGGAGGAGGGGTACGAGCGCATTGCGGCGCTCTTCGAAGCCGCCGCGCTGCAGGAGCGCAAGGAGCATTTCCGCGAGCTCGCTCACCTGGTGGGCCTGGTGGGGGGTACCCGCCAGAACCTGCGAGCTGCCATCGCGGGCGAGGTCACGGAGCACCGCAGCCTCTATCCCCGCTTTGCATCCCAGGCGCACCAGGATGGAGAGGCAGAGGTGGCGGACCGGTTCCAGTCGCTCGGCGTCGACGAGCAGCGTCACGTCGACCGCCTTCGGGATGCGCTCGAGGAGCTCGATGTCTCCGAGCTCGAGGTGGTCGGCGGCTGATCAGGCTGCCGCGGCTGCCGCGAGGTCCATGCTGAGCACCTCCGCACCGGCATCGGCCGGTCGGCGGCGCCATGGGATGCCCGCGCGCTGCAGGAGCCGATGGATGCCGGTGTTGCGCGGCAGCATCCTCGCCTCCAGGGTCGTGATCCCTCGGCGCCGCGCGGATCCGACCGCGGCCCGCAGCAGGGCGCGGCCGATGCCGCCTCGCTGGAGCGCATCGTCGACCGCTACGCCCACCTCTTCGGTGTTGGATCGCAGCGCGGCGAGGCAGATATGGCCCACGAGCCGCCCGGTTGCCCGCTGAATGGCCACGAATCCGTCGGAGCCTCGCCCGCTCGCGGTGGCGAATGCGAGTGCCTGGTCGTGGGTGATGCCGTTCGTGGCGCCCATGAAACGCAGGGCCCGGCTCTGGGGCGAGAGGCGCGCGTAGAACGCCTCCAGCGCATCGGCATCCCGGAAGCGTGCATGGCGAACCAGGATTGGGCCCTGCTCCACGTTCCCATCGTCGATCGCGAGGATCTGCGCCGGCAGTGCCGAACTGCCCGGGCCTCGCCGGCCGAAGGGTCCCTGGTCTGGTGCCGTGCGTCCCTCGCGCCGCGAGCCAGCGGATCCCTACACTCGTGTCATGCAGATCGTCAGCCCCTCGGACGCCGTCGCCTCCATCGCGTCCGGGCAGCAGGTATGGGTTCAGGACGCGGCGGCCACGCCATCGGTCCTGCTCCAGGCGTTGGTCGACCGTGCCGATGAGCTCGAGGGCGTGCGCATCGCCCACTTCCACATCGAGGGTCCCGCGCCGCACCTGGCCCCCGAGATGGCGGGGCATTTCATCCACCAGGCGCTGTTCATTGGCCCGAACGCCCGCCAGGCAGTGAACGAGGGACGAGCCCAGTACATCCCGGTCTTCCTCTCCGATGTCCCGGACCTGTTCACGAGTGGCGTCATGCCCCTCGATGTCGTCCTGCTCAACGTCAGCCGCCCCGACCGTCACGGCTTCTGCTCGCTCGGCACCAGCGTCCTCGCCAACCTGGCGGCGGTGCGCTCGGCGAAGACGGTGATTGCCCAGATCAACGATCAGATCCCGCGAACCATGGGGGATACCTCGATCCACGTGAGCCAGATCGACCTCGCGACGGAGGTGAGCCAGCCGCCCTACGAGGTCGCGGAGCCGGCCATCGGCGAGGTGGAGAAGCGGATCGGGGAGCACATCGCCGAGCTGGTGCCCGACGGAGCGACCCTGCAGCTCGGCATCGGCGCCATTCCATCCGCGGCGGCCCAGGCGCTCACCGGCAAGCGGGACCTGGGGATCCACACCGAGATGTTCACCGACGCGGTCCTGCCCCTGGTGGAGTGCGGGGCGCTGACCGGTGCTGCCAAGGAGATCAACCGCTACAAGATGGTGGCGACCTTCGTGATGGGCACGACCCGCCTCTACGACTTCGTGGACGGTAACCCGATGGTCGAGATGCGCGGTGTCGACTACACGAATGACACCGCCGTCATCCGCCGCCTGCGACGGATGACGGCCATCAACTCGGCGATCGAGGTGGACCTCACCGGACAGGTGGTCGCGGACTCGATCGGTCCGCGCTTCTACTCCGGCGTGGGCGGCCAGATGGACTTCGTGCGGGGAGCCTCGCTCGCGCCCGAGGGACGCGCCATCATCGCGCTGCCCTCCACCGCGTCGAACGGGACCATCTCACGGATCGCCCTCTTCCTGCAGGAGGGCGCCGGCGTGGTGACCACTCGCGCCCACGCGCGCACCATCGTCACCGAGTGGGGGGTCGCCGAGCTTCACGGCCGCAGCATCACGGAGCGGGCGCGGGCGCTGATCGAGATCGCCCACCCGGAGTTCCGCGACGAGCTCGAGCACGCCGCACGCAAGACCCACTTCCTCTAGAGCGCCCCGATGCTCCGCGGAGCGGTGCGCGGGCCGTAGCGTGGAATACGGACGCCCGACGCCTCGAGCAGGCGCTGGACCCTGCCGCGCTGCCCGGCGTACGGGACCAGCAGCTCGAGCATCCGTGCGTCGTCGGCGCGAGGCTCACCGGCCAGGGCCCAGGCCACGAGGTTGGGGATGTGGTAGTCGCCGATGCTGATCGCGTCCGGGTCGCCGAGCGCCACGCGCCGGACCTCCGCGCTGGTCCACGGCCCGATGCCGGGCAGGCTGCGTAGTGCGCGGTCCGCCGCCGCCGGCGTGTCGAACGCCTCGAGCCGCGCCGCGACGCGTGCCACGTTGCGGATCACCTCAGCACGTCGCCGTTCGATGCCCAGGGGGTGATACGCGTACGAGGGCAGACGGGTCAGGGTCATGGGCGATGGCGCGACCCACAGGCCGGGCGGTCCGGGGGCGCGTTCGCCGTGGGCGCGGATGAGCGCGCGGTAGGCGCGGCGAGCCTCGACTCCCGTCACCTTCTGCTCGCAGATCGCGGGCAGCAGCGCCTCGAAGAGGCGGCGCGAGCGCGGGAGCCGCAATCCCGGATGCCGGCGCACCGTCTCGCGGATCACTGAATGATGCGGTACCAGCGCCGATGGATCGTCCAGGGCGCCGACCAGCTCGCCGGCGCCGGCGACCGCCTCGTCGGCCCCGGGGCCCCAGGCCTGGACGGCGATCCGGTCGGCGGCCAGCTGGCGCAGGTGCACGGTGGCGGCGCCAGAGGGCATGCGCGACGCTCGCCAGACGCCATCGGCGCCAAAACGAATGGTCGGGTCACCGCTGCCATGGGCCAGCGGCCAGAGCGTGGCGGCGAGCTCGACGGGCCCGGGGAGCGGGACGATCCCCTCGGCGTCGGGCGTCATCGGCGCATGGAGAGGATGACCGGATC
Organism: uncultured Chloroflexia bacterium; assembly: GCA_963773405.1. Lineage (GTDB taxonomy): Bacteria > Chloroflexota > Limnocylindria > QHBO01 > QHBO01 > CAVXEH01. Next base: position 33,085 of record CAVZAQ010000006.1, read on the forward strand.
GCGGCGCTGCACCGCCTCGAAGTCGGCCCGGCTGTGGATCTCGCGGTATCCCTCCCGCACCAGGACCTGCCCGCAGATTCCGCCCAGGGAGTTCCCCGGACCGGGCAGCACCAGGAGGTCCGGCGCCCACTCGCGGAGCGTGACCCGCAGGCTCGCGGCGAAGTCGAACGGCGTGGTCACCTGCTCGCCAAGGGTGTAGTCACGCAGGGCGGCGGGGTCGGTGGACCACGGGCTCCAGCGCGCCCCGCGGCCGTCGACGAGCGCAATCCGCGGCGCCTGCCAGGCCAGTCCATTGAGCCGGTCACGGGCACCCTCCGCGACGTGGCGGACGAGCGGCGTGTGGTATGGACCGTGCAGCGCCAGGCGGACCGGATAGAGCCGCTCACCCAGCCGCACGGGCGGCAGATGCGCCATCAGGTGCGCGACGCCGGGTTCGGTCCCGGCCAGGACTGCGTAGCCGCCCAGGTCGATGCTGGGGAACACGGCGCCAAGGGGTGCCTCGCCCATGACCCGTACGACGGCGTCCTCCAGCGCCGGATCCGGGCGCCAGTCCGCGCCGGCCAGCGGGTAGATGACCTGGCCGCCCGGACCGTCGCTCGCGAGCGGCTCCTGTTGCAGCAGGCTCATCTCCTGCACCAGCCGGAAGCCGTCGTCGAAGGAGAGTGCGCCGGCCGCCGCGAGCGCCGTGTACCAGCCGAGCGAGTTTCCGACGGCCACCACCGCTTCGGTCCCCGGCGGCAGCGTGCCGGCGTCGATGAGCGAGATGAGGTAGATGAGCGGCGACGCGTTCGCCGGCGCCAGGTGGATGCGCGGATCGAAGCCTTCCGCCGAGTCGAGCTCGACCAGCGAGGGCAGGTCGTACCCGGCCCGCAGCGACTCCGCGCGCTGCACGAGGGGATCAGCAGGCGACAGTGACCCGAGGCTCGCCGAGGTGTAGGACCCGCGACCGGGAAAGACCAGGGCGGCGCGGCTCACGCCGGGGACCTTCCCGCGACGGCAGCGAGCGCAGCCGCCATGATCTCTTCGACCCCCACCAGCACCGCGGCACTCGCCGGTCCCAGGGGTACGAACGAGTCGGCTGCACGGACTGAGGCGAGGCGCCGGCCGATGCCCTGCTCCGCGAGGTCGGCGATGATCGCGTCCGCGACGCCGCCCCCCGTCGCGCGGCACTCGTCCACGACGAGCACCGAGCCCGCCCGTTCCGCCTCCTCGCGCAGCGCCGTGAAGGGGAGCGGGTTCAGCCAGCGCAGGTCGATGACGCGGGCGTGGAACCCGTGCTCGGCGGCGAGCCGCCGCTGTGCCTGGAGGGAGAGGCGAAGGCCGTTGGCGTAGCTGACGAGCAGCAGGTCCGCCGGCTCGTCGGGAGCGGCGCCATCGGTCTCGTAGCGGCCGACCTCGCCGGGAAGCAGGACGGACGGGGGTGCGGGGTAGTCGGTGAGCCAACCGCCGTCTCCGGGCTGGTGGAGATCCTTCTCGTGGTAGAGCGCAATGGGTTCCAGGAATGCCACCACCCGGCCGTCCTCGAGCGCCATGGCGATCGCGCCCCGCAGCATGCGAGCCGCGTCATCGCCGCGGGCCGGGACGGCCAGCACCAGGCCGGGGATGTCCCGCAGGGCACCCACGCTGTTGTCGTTGTGGAAGTGGCCGCCGAAACCCTTCTGGTACGCGAGCGACGCGATCCGCACCACCATGGGGTTGCGGAACTGGCCGGCGCTGAAGAACTGCAGCGATGCGGCCTCACCGCGGATCTGGTCCAGGGCGTTGTGGAGGTAGGCGAGGTACTGGATCTCGGGAATGGGCAGGAGGCCGATCTGGGCGGCCCCCTGGGCGATCCCCAGGATCGAGGTCTCGTCGAGAAGGGTATCGAAGACCCGTCCCGCGCCGAACCGCCGCTGGAGGTCGTGCGTCACGTTGTAGACGCCACCCTTGCGGGCGATGTCCTCGCCAAAGGCGATCAGCTGGGGGCGCCGGGCCAGCTCGTCGGTGAGGGCTGCGTTGATCTGTCCCGCCAGGGTCCGCGCGTTGGGCACGGTGGCCTCCTCGGGGAGGTGGCCGTCCCAGATCGCGCGTCGGGCGTCATCCGGGAGCACCGGCGTCTTCGCCTGCGCGGCGACCCGGTCGGGATGATTGGGCGCGAGGGGTGCCATCACCTCCGACGCGGTCGTCAGCCGCGGACGGCTCGCCGCCTCCTCGGCCGCGGCGGCGACGCGCTCCCGCAGGTCGTCGACGAGCGCACGCAGGGCGGCCGGCGTCGCGGCCCCCGTCTCCACGAGGCGTCGGGCGTTGCGCAGCAGCGGGTCGCGGGCCTCCGTCGCCGCGATCTCGTGTGGTTGGCGGTAGACGTGTTCGGCATCGCTGCCGGCGTGGCCCCACAGCCGGACCGTCGCAAGGTGCAGGAACGCTGGACGGCGGGCGCTCCGCACGTAGTCGATTGCGTCCCGCGCAACGTCCCACACCTCGTCGAGGTCGCCGGCCGCGTGCCAGTAGCGCAGGTAGGGCTGGTGCGAATAGGTCTCCGCGATCCAGTCCTCCGGGGTCGGAACGCTGATTCCGGTCCCGTTGTCCTCGCACACGAACAGGATGGGCATCGGGAGCCCGGTCCTGGTTGCGTAGCGGGCCGTGCTGATCGCAGAGAGCGCAGTGGCGTGGTTGGCCGATGCGTCGCCGAATGAGCAGGCGACGATGGCGTCCCCGGGCAGGTCATTCGCCACGCCCAGCCGGCGGGCGCGGGCCAGCGAGAAGGCGAGGCCCATGGCCTTGGGGAGATGGCTGGCAATGGTCGAGGTCTGGGGAGGCACCCACAGCGCGCGGCTGCCCCAGACCTTGTGGCGCCCCTGCGCAATGGGATCCTCGAAGGAGGCGACCACGCCGAGCAGAGTGTCGAAGAGCGGCGTCGACCCGGGCAGCAGGCGCGCGCGGGCCATCATGAGGGCACCTGACCGGTAATGGAGGAAGGCCGGATCCGTCACCCGCAGCTGCGCACCAAGGACCACGTTGTTCTCGTGTCCCGCGGAGCTGATGGTGTAGAAGCTGCGGTCCGTCTTCTTGAGCTCGCGCGCAGCGACGTCGAGCACGCGGCTGGCGACCTGGTCCTCGAAGAGCTCGATGGCCTGGCGGGCGGTCAGCGAGCTGCCGGGACGAAGCGGCGCCTCCGGCGGAGCCTCCGTGTCGGCGGGAGGCACCTCCGCGAGATAGGCGTCGAGCGCTCCGGAAACGATGGCGACGCGGTCGAAGGTCATGGGGCGGTTCGCATCATAGCGGCCGCCGGCCGCCGCCTGAGTAAGTGCGCCGTAAGGAGCCGATAAGCGCGATGGCGGTCTCCTTGTCCGGTGAGCGGTCACCCGACGACCGGCGCCGGGCCGCCACCATGGAGGAGCCCTCATGTCGCGCACCGGCACCGTCTGTTCAGCCCGGTTCCGGCCTCTCGCAGGCCGGCCGTCCGTCACGAACGGGAGCGGATTCCCCGGCTGATACCACGCGCCGCGTGACCCGGTTGACGCGCGTGACGCGCGGGCCAGGGCGCGCCACGGCGCGGTCAGCCAAGGGAGATGAGGACCATCCCCGCCACGGCGAGGGCCACACCGATGAGCCCCAGGCGTGGGAGGCGCTCGCGCAGGAATCCGCGGGCGAGGAGCATGGTGACCAGCGGATAGATGCCCGAGAGTGCCGCGGCCAGACCCACTGTCAGCCCGCTGCGGGCAATGACGAAGAGGGCGTTTCCGGTCACATCGAGCACGCCGCTAGCAGCGACCAGCGGCCGGACGCGCCAGGCGGACCGGAGGCTTCCCCGCGAGGCGGCCACGAGCGTCGTGACGATGGTGCCCGAGACGCGGCTGGTCGTCAGCGCCCACAGTCCCTCGGCGGAGGCTGCTCGATCCAGGAGGACGTACCAGGTGCCGAAGGCCAGCGCGGCGAGGAGAGCCAGGCCAAGCGCGGCGCGTGAGGCGTGCGTCGTGGCAGCGCCGCTTGCCGCCAGGACGGCGGCGATGATGCAGGCCACGCCCGCGAGCTGGACGGTATGGACCGTGCCCCCCAGGACGAAGAGGCTGGCAAGGAGCGGGACCACCACCGTCCCGGCCCCGGACACGGCCGCCACCAGGCCCATGGCGCCGGTCGCGAGTGCCCGGTAGAGCGATGCCATGCCGATGGCGCCCGCGACTCCTGCCGCCAGGCCGATTCCCAGTGACGAGGCCGCCGGTGTGGGCGGGCGGACGATCGCCAGCAGCCCTACGAGTACGGCGCATCCCACCAGCTGGGCCAGGGCGGCCACGGCGATTCCGCTCGCCCGCCTCGCGGCCATCCCGCCCGAGAAGTCGCCGCCGCCGAAGGCGACCGCGGATGCAATGCCGGCCAGCGCGAACGGCGCGGTGCTATCGGGCATGGCTCCTCCGGGGTGCGGCTCCGCCGAAGCGGCGGAAGGTGGGACTCTAGCAGGGACAGCGAATCGCGCTTCGTGGCTGGCGCGGCGGGCATCCCGACGAATTCGGGTCGGTTCCGGTGATCTGCAGGGCGTCCGGAATTCGTGACCTTTGGGGGGTGCGCGCATTCCGTGGGTCCGGCCTATCCTGTCCGTTGCGGCCCTTCACCGCCGCATGCCAGGCCCAGGAGGGAGACAGCGTGATCACGGACTCGGTACCACCTCAGACGCCACAGCCGGAGATCCTGGGCGCGGGCACACCGTCCCACGGTGGGGCGCGACCGCGCTGGCTGATCGCCGCGGTCGCCGCGGTGGTCGCGCTGGCGGTCCTCATCGGCGTCATCGCGGGCGTGACCCTCAACACGACCCGCACCGGCGGTGCCGCCGCCGCGGCCGCGGGCTACGTCCCGGCTGACGCCACCATGTACTACGAGCTGCGCCTCGACCTGCCGGGCGACCAGCGGGCGAACTTCGAGACGCTCCTTGGCCACTTCCCGGCTGAGGCGAAGACCATGCTGCTGGACGGCGGGCTCGACGCTCTGCTCGACCAGGGCAGCTCTGCCTATCCCAGTGGCCTGCACTACACCACCGACCTCATGCCATGGTTCGACGGCAGCCTCGCGGCTGCCATGGTCGGCGTTCCCCAGATCTCTCCGTCGGGGGCGATGGCCGGCGCGATGCCGGACATGCTCGTATTCGCCGGAGTCAAGGATGCCGCTGCGGCCCGCGCCGCCCTTGATCGCGTGCGAACGCAGGGTGGCCTGAGCGGTGTCGACGAGCACGACCCACGACGGCTTCACGATCTGGTCCGTGGCGGACACGACGTCTGCCGGCCCCAGCCTCACCGTCGCCTGGACGGTGACCGATGACGAGGTCGTGCTGGGCACGAGCACTGACCTCGTGGCCGCGGCGCTCGACGTGCATGCCGGCAGCCAGCCCTCACTCTCGGACCGCAGCGAATTCAAGGACGGCCTGGCCCGCCTGCCCTCGGATCGGGTGGCCGTCTTCAGCGTGGACAGTGCGAAGATCCTCAATCAGCTCGGGTCCGCGATGGCCTCGGCGGAGCCGTCCGCCGCCTCCCTCTTCGATGCTCATGACCGCGAATGCCGGCACCTTCGTCGTTGGCAGTGCCCGGGTCGAGGGCGACCGCCTGGTGATGGACGAGAGCACGAAGCTCCCGTCGACCTCCACCGTCGAGAACCATGACGCGAAGCTCGCCGAGGCTGCGCCCGGCGATGCGTTCCTGTTCGCCACTGCCAACAACGTGGGGAGTGGCCTTGCCGCGTCAATCGATTCGTTGGTGCACGCCCTCGGATCCAGCGTTTCGGCCGATCAGCTGGGCCAGATGCAGTCGATCCTGGGCGGAGACATCTCCTCGTTCGTTTCCTGGATCGGGGATGCCGCGGTCGTGGCCGGCGAGGCTGGGAACCAGCCCTATGCGGGCCTGATCATCACCCCAACCGATGCCCACGAGGCGAGCGTTCGTCTGCTCCAGCTGCAGGGGCTGCTCCAGCTCGGAGCCTCGGGCGGCGGACCGAAGGTGACGGTGACCGATGAGGATCATGGCGGTACACGGATCACCACGATCACGTTCGATCTCTCTGCCACGTCCTCGGATGTCTCCAGCGCACTGACGTGGGCAACCACGATCCAGTACGCGGTGACCGACACCCGGGTCGTCATCGGGACCGGGACCTCGTTCGTGGCCCGCGTGCTCGATATGAGCCCGGGCGACTCGCTGGCCTCCCAGGCGCGCTTCTCGAGTGCGATGACCGCAGTGGGCGGCACCTCGAACACCGGGATGATGTGGCTCGACCTGGCCGGCATTCGAACCGCGGTCGAGGGAGCCATGGGAACGGCGCTGCCGCAGGGCGCGGACCAGTGGGTTGCGCCGTTCGACTACCTCGCGGCCGCGAACGGCGTCGACTCCGGCTGGCTGGAGGCGCACGCCGTCCTCGTCGTCAAGTGAACCTCGAGCCGCTTCGCCTGCCACCCGGCGAGGCGGCGGACCGCGCAACGGTCGAGCGCTTCCTGCGCGCCGCGGGCGTTGAACCCTATGCCTGGTCGAACGGGCCGGGCGATCGCTATGCCGCCCACGAGCATGCCTTCACGAAGCTGCTGATGTGCGCCGCCGGCTCCATCCGGTTCGACCTCGGCGGCGGGGAGTCGATCGAGCTGCACCCCGGCGACGGGTTCGTGCTGCCGCAGGGCACGCGCCATGCGGCGGTGGTCGGCGCCAACGGATGCACCTGCCTGGAGGGGCACCGCTAGGCCGGCTGGATCAGTCTCCTCGGCGCGATCCGCTGACGGCATCGAGGAGCGCAGTCGCGGCCGCGCGCGCCGCGACCTCGAAGACATTCCCGCGATACCATCCGGTTCCGGCCCTCCACGAGTGGAAGGAGGCGCGCAGGTAGCGCGCCGCGAAGCGGAGACCGTATCGGTCCCATTGCCGGACGTGCGCCAGCTCGTGGGCGAGCTCGTCGGGTGCGAGGGGTCGCCACGTGACGATGTGGCCGCCAATGGTGATCGCCAGCCAGTTCGGCAGCAGGAGGCGGGAGCCGATCCGTCGCAGCGCGGGGTGCACGTGCACGCGATACGCCGGCGCGTCGCAGCCCGTTCGCTCAGTCGTGATGGCGGCCCTCTCGCGGTGGCGGCCAGGGGCCGGGCGCCAGGAGCAGGTCCGGTCGGTTGCCCCAGTGCTCGCGGAACCGGTAGAAGTTGCGACGGCTGAGCCTGTCGCGCTCCGCCTCCGGGAGCGATGCGTACCCGCGGTGCTCGTGCCGTTCCAGGGCCAGCGCCCCGGTCCGCATCGCGTGCCAGCCGGCGGCGCGGACCGTGAACGAGTAGTCCAGGTCCGCGTTGCGGTAGAAGCGGAACCGATGGTCGAAGAGGCCCACGTCGCGGAGCACCTCGCGACGGACCGCAAGGCAGTAGCCCTCGACGGCATCGACCTCGCCGGGGGGAGCGTCGTTGAACTGGCGCAGGTCGGCGGACCGCAGGCCATACCCGCCGGCGATCCCCACCCCGGGGCGGTCAAGGACGGCGACCAGCGGCGAAACGAAGTCGCCGATAGGCTCCAGGGAGGTGTCGACCAGGATCGTGACCTCCCCGCGGCTGCGGCGCAGGCCCAGGTTGACCGCGTCGGCCCAGCCGAGACGCGCGCTCGTGCGGAGCACCACGGGATTCCTCGGGAAGGGCCGACGCGACCAGCACCTCGTCGAGGTCATACGAGGGGGCGTTCGCGACCACGATCAGCTCCCAGGTGACGGGCGGCGGGTGGGTCGCGAGGCCGGCGAGGAAGCGAGCGAGGTCTCCGCGGTGCTCGTCGGCCACGACCACCAGGGTCGCTCGTCATGGTGGCCGGCTCATCGAGGAGGCTGGCGATATCCTCGGCGCGCGCGTAGGCCACCGAGCCGGGGTCCGCGGCCGCCAGCGCGGGGTGCAGCGTGGTGCCCTTGGGGCCATCGGCCACCTCCCAGCCCAGGGCGCGGAGCTGATCGCGAAGCGCATCGGCCTGGGCGAAGTCGCCGGACGCCCGAGCCGCGCTGCGCTCCGCGACGAGCCGAGCCGCCTCTTCCGGGATCGCCTCGCTCACGGCTGCGGACGCCCCGTCCCCGCGGGCCAGGGGGCCGTTCGTCCCCGTGGACGGCCATCCGCGTCACGCTCGAGCTTGTGCGCGCCCGGCGTCGGCGGGTCGTAGCGGAGGCGCTCGACCGGCTCTCCGCCCACGAGGTGGCGGGTCACGATCTCCTCGGCATCATCCGGCGTGAGGGCGGCGTACCAGGTCCCTTCGGGATACACGACCGCCATGGGTCCATTGCCGCACTGGCTGAAGCATCCGGCGTGGTTGACGCGCACGCGGTCGCCCAGGCCGCGGGCCTTGACCAGGCTCTTCAGCCGGGCGTGAACCGCGAGCCCGTCGCCGTCGACGGTTGGGCACCAGTCACCGCGGGTGCAGACGAAGACATGGCGCTCAAAGAGGGGCATTGGATACGGAACGTACTCCTGGGGTCGACCGAAAGTACCGGATGGGCAGACGGCACCTGAACCTTACTATCCGATCAGGAGCCGCGCCCACCGCACTCAACCAGTAGCGACGCGATCCTGATTCCAAGAGTGCCCAGGAGTTCGCAAACCGATGATGACCAACGAGGTGGGAAAGCTGCTGACAGCGACCGAGGTCGCCGACATGCTGCACCTGCACGTGAACACGGTCAAGCGGCTGGGCGACCGCGGAGAGCTGCCCTTCTTCCGCGTCTGCAAGCGCGGGGATCGCCGCTTCCGCTACGACGACGTGCTGGACTTCCTGCGCCGGGCCAAGTAGCCGGCGAATCACCAGCGTTCCGGCTCCCACGCCGGCACGCCTGCGTCCCTCCAGGGGGGCGCGCGACGACCGCCGAGGTGCCGATCTCTCGGCGGTCCTCGCATGTCTGGCCCGCGGCGTGGGTCATAATGCCGCCCCATGACCGATGAACCGCGCCTGCGGCTGGCCGAGGGTCAGCGCCTCCTCGACGCGAGCGACCCCGAGGCAGCCATCCGGATCCTGGCGTCACTGACCGGCCACCCGGACCGCGAGCTCGCTACCGAGGCGTGGCTGGGGATCGGCACCGCCCGCTACCGGCTCGACGACGAGCATGGCGCCCTGGCCGCGTGGCAGCAGGCCGCCGCCCTGGGCGGCTCGAACGCCTGGCTGGGCTGGAAGAGCGTCGCGGAGCAGAACGTCCGGGATGGCAACCTGGAGGAGGCCGTCGCGGCCTACCGCGAGGCCGACCGGCGTGCACCCGGCATCAGAGCGCGGGCGCTATCGCCAACCGCATCGCCTGGCTCCTCAAGGAGACGGGCCACGACTTCGCCGCCCGCCGCCAGTTCAACCGGGCGCGCGGGTCCTACGGCACGTTTCCCGCCTACGTCACCTGGGGCCTGATCGCGATCAACGTCGTGGTCTTCCTGATCGACGCCACCATGAGCGGGAGCCTGGGGAACATCTGGGGCGGCTTCGGGGGGCCGCTGGTGGAGGCAGGAGCGGTCTATCAGCCGTACGTGGCGCGACGGCGAGTGGTGGCGGCTCATCACCTCCGCGTTCCTCCACCTGGGCCTGCTGCACATCGGCTTCAACATGTACGCGCTGTACCTGTTCGGGCCGATCATGGAGGACCTCTACGGGCACGTCGAGTACCTGGTCATCTACCTGCTCTGCGCCCTCGGCGGCTCGGTGCTCACCATCCTCCTCACGCCGACCCAGGCGGCGGCCGGGGCCTCCGGCGCCATCTTCGGGCTCTTCGGGGTGGGCTTCATGGTCTGGCGCCGCCGGCACCTGATCCTCAACCCCATGGCCCGCGCGATCCTGTCGCAGGTCGGGACGCTCCTGGTCCTGAACCTGGTCATCACCTTCACCATCCCGGGGATCAGCTGGACGGGCCACATCGGAGGGCTGCTGGTTGGCGGCGCCATTGGCCTCCTCATCCCGCCGGCGGGAGGAACGACGCTGGCCGGGATGTGGCGCACGGCGAGCGGCGAGAGCATGGAGCGGCCGTTCCCGATCATGGCCAGGGTCGTGATCTACGCCGTGATCCTCGCCATCCTGGTGATCGGAACCTCGTGGGCCGATTCAGCCCGGGCGGTTCTTCTAAGGATCTCGCGGACGACGCGCCTAGAATCGGTGCATGTGCTTTGACATCGATGCTCATCCACCCCTGCCGCCCATCCATGGCGCCGCCCTCGACGCGGGCGACCTGATCCTCACCTCGGCCGACGGCACGCGGGTGGCCGCCTACGCGGCGCGCGCATCGAAGCCGTCCGGCGCAGGGATCGTCATCTGTCCGGACGTGCGCGGCCTGGTTCCCTACTACGAGGAGCTGGCCCTGCGGTTCGCGGAGGCGGGGGTCGACGCCGATCGCCTTCGACTACTTCAGCCGCACCGCCGGGAACGGGCAAGCGGGATGGTGACTTCGACTATCAGCCGCAGGTCGCGCTCACCCGGCCGGAGTCGCTCTACGAGGATGTGGCCGCTGCCGGCGGCTCATCTGCGGACTCCCGAAGGCGGTTCGGTGAGCCGCCTCTTCACGGTCGGATTCTGCTTCGGCGGGAGGATCAGCTACCTGCAGGCGGCGCGGCCGGAGCTCGACCTTGGCGGGGTCATCGGCTTCTACGGCTGGCCGGTGGGAGAGCACCGGACCGGCCTGGCGTCCCCGGCGGAGATGGCGCCGCAGTTCACCTGCAGCGTGCTCGCCCTGTGGGGCGGCGCCGACCAGGGCGATCCCGGCGGAGGCGCGCGACGCGTTCGATGCGGCCATGGACGCCGCGGGGAAGACGCACGTCAGCGTCGTCTACGACGGCGCAACCCACTCCTTCTTCGACCGGCGTGCGGACGAGTTCGCCGATGCATCGGCCGATGCATGGCGCCGAATGCTCGACTTCTTGGCTGTCCCCGCGTCGCCCTGATCTCGCCGCGGCGGCCGTGACGATCAGATGCGCGACGGAGTCTGCTCGGTGCGGATAGCCTCGGCGGGCCGCACCGGACGCAGGTAGAGCGCCAGCACCAGGCCAATGAAGCCCAGCCAGACGACCAGGGTCGTCCATTCGGGGGCGGCCGCGTAGCCGACCAGGGCGTGCAGGAACTGGCCCACGACTCCCAGGCCGCCACCGGTGTCGGGCAGCACGGCCGAGATGTCAAAGGCGGCATGGGTGCCAAAGGAGATCCAGCCTATCTCGATGAACTCGTGAGCCGCGCTGGCGACCAGGCCGCCGGCCACGAACACGAGGGCCACTCCGGTCCAGGTGAAGAAGGCGTGGAGGTTGATGAGCCTCGAACCGCGGTAGAAGCCGATCCCCAGGACCGCGGCGGCTGCCAGCCCAACGAGCGCGCCGGCCAGCACGGAGACAGCGCCCTCCTCGGCGCGAGAGGCGGCGGTAGCCTGCCCCAGCAGGAAGAGCGCCGTCTCGATGCCCTCCCGGATGACGACGGTGAAGGCCAGGACGGCGAGACCGGTCACACGCCCGCCCGTCAGCGAGCGGTCGATGGCGGCCCGCAGCTCGTGGCTGACGCTCGCCGCGGTGCGCCGCATCCAGAAGAGCATCCAGGTGACCACTGCCGCCGCAAGGAGGAGCGTCGTTCCCTCGAAGATCTGCTCCACCGGCGAGGGCAGATCCTGGATGGTGAGCCACAGGATGGCGCCCAGGGCGGCGCTCAGGGCGATCGCCGAACCGACCCCAGCCCAGATCCGGCCGAACGCGGCGTGGTGACCGGTGCGAGCCAGGTAGGTGAGGATGACGCTGATGATGAGCGCGGCCTCGACGCCTTCGCGCAGCCCGGTGAGCAGCCCGGTGGTGAGTGATCCAAGATCCAAAAGGGCGGGTCTCCCGACGGTCGTGCGATGTGGGGGGCGCGGTTCCCGGGGCCTCGCGGCCGGGAAGCGTACGCGGGTTAGGCTACGGTGAGGCCGGACCTTCGTCAACGCGAACTCCCGAGGCCGGGTCGGAAATGGCGGCACGCGGCGGAGGCGGTGACGGGTCGCCACCCGGCACGTCTAGAATCGCAGCGAGACACTGACGACTCCGCGCTTGGAGATTCCATGATCGACTTTTCGCTGACCGATGCGCAGCGCGAGGTGCAGCGAACAGCTCGCGCCTTCGCCGAGCGCGAGATCCTGCCCCGCATCGCCGAGCTCGACAGCACGGCAACCTACGACCGTTCCCTCTTCGAGAAGATGGGCGCGGAGGGCTTCCTGGGCCTGCCCATCCCCGAGCGTTACGGCGGTGCCGGGATGGACTACATCGCGTTCGCGCTCCTCTGCGAGGAGATGGAGCGCGCCGACACGGCCTTCCGGGTCGTCTACTCGGTGCACACCGGGCTGAACTCCCTGACGCTCCTGCAATGGGGGAGCGAGGACCAGAAGCAGCGCTATCTGGTGCCGCAGGCCCGCGGCGAGAAGCTGGCCACCTTCGGGCTGACGGAGCCGGGGGTCGGTTCAGATGCCGCCAACCTGGCAACCACCGCCCGACGCGACGGCGATCGCTACCTCCTCAACGGCAGCAAGATCTGGATCAGCCTGGCGGACACGGCCGACAATTTCCTCGTCTTTGCCACCGTCGACAAGAGCAAAGGTCACAAGGGAATCACCGCCTTCATCGTCGAGCGCGGTTTCCCCGGCTTCTCATCGGACTCGCTGCACGGCAAGCTGGGCGTCCGGGCCGGGAACACCGGGATCCTCTACTTCGACAACTGCGAGGTGCCGGTGGCGAACCGCGTGGGCGAAGAGGGCGAGGGCTTCACCATCGCGATGAGCGCCATCGACCAGGGCCGGTACACCGTCGCCGCCGGAGCCGTGGGCCTCGGGGTTGCCTGCCTCGACGCGAGCCTGAAGTACGCCCACGAGCGCAAGGCGTTCGGCGAGGAGATCGGGCGCTATCAGCTGGTCAAGCAGATGCTTGCCAACATGCAGGCCGGGATCGAGGCTGGCCGCCTCCTGGTCTGGAAGGCCGGCTGGAAGAAGAATGCCGGCGAGCGGAACACGCGCGAGACGAGCCTGGCCAAGTGGTACGCGACGGATCACGCGGTTCAGTGCGCGCTCGATGCGGTCCAGATCCACGGAGCCTACGGGTACAGCGCCGACTACCCGGTGGAGCGCTACCTGCGGAATTCGAAGGGCTCGGTGATCTACGAGGGAACCGACCAGATTCATACCCTGGTGCAGGCGGACTACCTGCTCGGCTACCGCAAGGATCGTCCCCTGCGCATGCCGCAGCCGCCGTTCGAAGGGGAGATGTAGCCGGAGGGGGAGATGGGGGATCGGCCAAAACGGATCCTGTCGGTCGACGGAGGTGGTGTCCGCGGCGTGATTCCCGCGGTTGCGCTCGCTGCGCTCGAGTCGCGGACCGGCAGGCCAGTGCGCGACCAGTTCGACTTCGTGGCCGGAACGTCGACCGGGGCACTGATCGCCGGTGCCCTTGCCGCGGGAATCCCCGCCGCACAGCTCGTCGCGCTCTACCTCGAGCGGGCGCCCGAGGTCTTCTCCCGGACCCCGGTGGTCTCGACGCTGGCACGGATCGTGACCGGGCACATGTACGACGTCCGAAAGCTGCATGAGCTCCTTCGTTCGGAGCTTGGCAGCCAGGCAGCCGGATGGCGGCTCGCGGACGTCCCGGTCGACATCCTGCTCACCGCAAAGGGCCTGCTCGATTCGCACCAGTGGTATTTCGTGAAGGACTGCCAGGGCCGGAACACCTGCCGGACCGGCAGCCTCTCGCTTGCCGACTGCATGACCGCCTCCGCGGCAGCACCCACCTACTTCGCCCCGTGGACGATCCCGGGGCTCGAGGACCGCGGACCCATGGTCGACGGGGGGACCGGGGTGGCCGGCAATCCCACCTACCAGGCCTGCGTGGAAGCCTTCGTGTACGCGGATGGCTACCGCCCGGCTGAAACGGTCGTGGTCTCCCTGGGCACCGGCGTCTTTCTGCGGCGGTCGCGTCCCCGGTGGCTCTACGACTGGCTGGGCTGGCTCCTTGCGGAGCTGCTTCGCTCACCGGGCGAGCAGCAGACGGAGCTCGTCAGCCGCCACTACCCCGACGCGGCCTTCTACCGGCTCGACGTCCGCCTCCCCCATGACTTCGCGCTCGATGGCGCTCGCGCGATGCCGGAGCTGCGCGACATCGGGGAGCGGCTCGCGGACCGGATCGACTGGCCGGCCCTCCTGGACGGCACGGACACCACGTGGCGAGTGCACGACGGCAACCGCCGTCCGGAGACGTACGCCGCGCCGCTCTGATCGCGACAGATCAGGATCGATTGCGCTCGTCCGGGTGGATCGGAGCCATCCGCGAGGTGGGTCGTTCGCGGTGCGGGGTGAAGACCAGGAGTGCCGCCACGACGGTGGGCAGGAGCAGGGCGGCAATCACCTCGCGCGGCCAGGAGAAGGCGAAGGCGACCGGGTCCGGGCCGCGGAAACCGGGATACCGCAGGATCCCGAGCGCGGTCAGCCACCACGCGGCTCCCAGGGCCAGCACGGCAACCGCGAGGAGGCGGCGGACCCAGGTGCCCTCGATGACGGCCAGCAGCACGCCGATCGCCAGGGCCACCGAAGCCCCGCCGATCACCGCGCCGATCCCGATCGAGGTCCACGGCTCACGGCCGCGCTGGTAGGCGGCGAGGAGCGTCAGGCCTGGATGGCTCAGGTACTCCACCCAGGCCGAGATGGCGAGATCGGCCAGGCCGGCGAGGACCACCCCGAGGGAGAGGTCGAGCGCCAGCGTGGCCCGCCGCAGGAAGGTCTCGAGGCGATCCACCTCGTCAGCCATCCCCGCCGCCCGCGTCGCCCGGCTCCAGGGTCAGGGTGTCCCGGGTCGCGGCCGCCACTTCGGGCTCTGTCCAGGGCATCGGCGCGCCGTCACCGGCAAGCCAGAGTCGGTACAGGTCGTGGTAGTGGGGCGACAGTGGATTGCCGCTCTGCCCGCCGGCCAGGGAGAATCGGCTTGCGGAAGGATCGCCCAGGTCGATGACGCAGCGCGTGTTGGCAAGCGCGCCCGGGCGGCCGAACGGATCGACGGGGCCGGCGGAGACCTGCATCGGCGTGTTCGTATCGCCGCCGATGGGAACCGGCCCCAGGTTGAAGATCCGATCCAGCGGCCGGCGCACGCCTATGGGGTGCTCCAGCGTCACCTGCCGCAGGTGGCCCCACCCCCAGCCGGCCGGTTCGTCGCCGTGGCGATCTGCCAGCCAGCGAACCGTGTCGCCCAGCGCGCCAATCGTCTGCTCGTCCCAGCCGGAGCCGTCGAACCAGCCGTCCGGACGCTCGCGGAGGAGCCGGACGAGCCGGCTCATGGCGCGCGTCGAGAAGAGCGTGTACGGCACGACCTGGCCAAAGCCCGCGCCAATTGCCCAGGACCACGAGCCGGGGGCCTTTGCGCGGGCCAGGCGGCGGGTGAGCTCTGCGGAGAACCCCTCGTAGATCGCGGCGCCCGGCGAATCGACCGACACCTGGCCGTCCCAGGCCTCGAGGATCTCGAGCGCGCGCGCCGCATCGGGGTCGTCGGCAGCATCGACGTCCAGGCCCAAAATGGTGTCGCGCAGCTCGCGCCATGGCATGGCGGTGACGTCCATCTGGAGCCCCTGCGCAGCCGCGACGTCCCAGCCGACGCGCTCGGAGAGGGCCTCGCCGACGCGCGCGATCCGGTATCCGTCGATGAAATCGCAGCCCAGGAAGGGTCCGTCACCGTCCACGGTGGGCTTTCCGTTCGCCGATGCGACCCACCCGGTCTCCGGATCGAAGCTGCAGGGCATCTCGTCGAATCCGACGAGTGCGTCTTCCCATCCGTTTGCCGGATCCCAGCCGGGCAGAGGGATGGTTCCGTTACCCGCCCGGCGGCGCGGCAGCTGCCCCACAAGCTGCCAGCCGATGTGCCCGTCGCGATCTGCGTAGACGACGTTGAGCGCCGGCCCCGGCCACTCGATGAAGGCACGCCGGAAGCTGTCGAACGAATTCGCCCGAACGACGTCCAGGAATCCGCGGACGGGGAGCGGCCTGAGCCAGACCGCGCTCAGCGAGAGCGCCAGCGGGATCTCCTCCTCCACAAGGGCCGTGATCACCGGGCCCCGGCGCGTGACGAGGATGCGCTCCTCGATCGCATCTGCGCCCTTCACCGCGATCCGCTCCACGCGTACCTCGCAGGGGACGTACCCGTCTCCCTCGAGGACCGACGCGCCGTCCGGGCCGATCTGCTCGAGGAACAGGTCGGTGTTGTCGGTGAGCCCGGCGGTGATGCCCCACGCCGCGTGGCCGTTGGTCCCGATCGGGAACGAGGGGCCGCCCACGAACGATGCACCGGCGATCTCCCACTCCGGCGTGCGCAGATGGGCGAGGTACCACGGAGCGGGCAGGGTGGGCGCCAGGTGCGGGTCGTTCGCCAGGAGCGGTGCGCCGGACGCCGTCCGAGAGCCGGAGATGGCCCAGTTGTTCGAAGCCCCGCCCATGGGCAGAACGGCCTGGAGCGCCGCGAGGTCGGCTCCCAGGCGATCGACGACCGGGCCCGCTCGCATTCCGGGGGGCGCCGTCACCGGCAGCCAGTCTGCCCAGACCGGGTCCAGGGCGCGGACGGCGTCCGCTCCATCTGTCAGGAGCACCTTGAGCCGGGCGAGCTCGACGTCCCAGTTGCTCGCCAGGGAGAACGCCTGGAGACCCACGAAGGAGAGCACGTCGAGCGCGGTCCACGGCGTTGGCTCGGCGCGAAGCAGGCGCAGCTCGTGCGGCGCCCGCCGCAGCCCGCGGGCGAAGCCGGCGTTGATGCCGCCAACGTAGCCTTCGAGAGCCATCCGCAGATCCGTGCCCAGGACCCCCAGCTGCGCCTCGGCGTTGCGCCGAAAGCCCAGGCGCCGGCTCATGCGATCGAGGGGGATGCCGTCGGGACCGATCAGCTCCGAGAGCGTCCCGGAGCCCACCCTGCGAAGCAGCTCCAGCTGGAACGCGCGGTCCTGGGCGTGACAGAAGCCGAGCCCGAACCATGCGTCGGCGTCGGTGCCCGCATCGATATGCGGGATGCCCCACCGATCGCGGCGGATCGTGATGCGGCCGTCCGTGCCCGCCACTCGCAGGCGTCCGCGGGTACGGGGCATCCGGGTGCCCAGGAGACGGAGGAGGAGGCGGGGCCAGTCGAACGCCATGGCGCGGCAAGCCTACCGCGTTGCGCCGCGCGGGATGTGGCATCCTTGGGTTCCACCGCGCATGAGTTGTACGCCGTTCGCCCAACGGCAGAATGGAGCGATCGGATGCATCTCCGGGGTGCCCTCGTGGCCCTCGTAATCCTGGTGCTGCTCGCCGCGTGCGCCAGCCCCAGCCCATCCCTGGTGCCGGCTCTCCAAAGCGGCGATCCACCCGGCTCCCCGCTCGCCAGCCCAACGCCCGCGCCGACGCCGACGCCGACGGCCGTCCCAACCCCCAGTCCCACACCATCCGGACCGCTGCCCGGTGACCTGCTGATCGCGGACCGCGGCAATGGCCGTCTCCTCATCGTCAACCCGGCCGGCGCCATCGTCTGGTCGCTCACCTTGAACGCCGACGCGGGATGGTCCCGGGCTCCGCTCGCCGCTGACGACGCCTTCTTCACCGCCGATGGCCGCCAGATCTCGATCAACGCCGAGGACGAGCACGTGATCGCGCGGGTCGACATTGCCACCAAGCGCATCGTGTGGAGCTATGGCCACGACGGTGTCGCCGGCAGTGGGCCTGGCTACCTGAACACGCCTGATGACGCCTATCCGCTGCCGAACGGGGACACGCTCGTCGCCGACATCTTCAACGAGCGGATCCTCGAGATCTCGCCCGCCGGCCGCATCGTGCGGCAGATCGGGACGACCCGCGTCCGACGTCACGATCCGCCGACCGCCTTCGCGGCACCCAACGGCGACACGCCACTGCCCGACGGCGGCATCCTGGTGACCGAGATCGGCGGGAGCTGGGTCGACCGCTTGACGCCTTCCGGCGCACTCGCCTGGTCGGTACGGCTGAAGGGGATCTACTACCCCTCCGATGCCCAGCTCCTGCCGAACGGCGACATCCTGGTCGTGGACTACCACTCGCCCGGCGCGGTCGCCGTCTTCCGGCGGGATGGCACGCTGGTCTGGAGCTACCGCGTCCTGAGCGGCGCCGGCCGCCTCGAGCACCCCTCGCTCGCGATCCGCCTTCCGAACGGGAACTACGCGGTGACCGACGACGATAACAATCGCGTGGTCGTGATCGATCCTGCCACCAAGCGCATCGTCTGGCAGTACGGTCATCGAGGCGTCGCGGGCACGCGGCCCGGCTATCTCAACGGTCCGGACGGGCTGGACTTCGCTGGTCCGGCGGTGCAGGTTCCCAACTGAGGCAGGCCTTCTATACTTCGCGGCCATGAGTCGCACGATCGAGCTGGTTGCCGGGCTGATGCTCCTCGTCATCGGCGTGCTGGTCCTGGCGTCCGGCTGGATCGCGGACTGGATCGGCAGCGTGAGCGTCGGCGACCGCTGGCTGGCCTACTGGCCATTGCTGCTCGTCGTGCTGTCGCTCTTCTTCATCGGGCCGGCGCTGATCGGGCGACGGCAGCATCGCCGGCTGCGCGCGGGGATGGCCATACCGGGGGCGGTGCTGCTCGGTGCCGGCCTGGCGTTGCTGTACACCAGCCTGAACGGCCATTGGGGCTCGTGGACCTCGTTGTGGACCGTGCTCCCGTTCAGCTTCGGCATCGGCATGTATGCCGCCGGCTGGATCGCCGATGCGCCGGCCTTCAAGTGGATTGGCTTTGGGGTTGGCGTGGGTGCGGTGATTGCCTACCTGGCCCTCGCCACCGCCTTCGGCGGCGAGGCGTTCCGCCTGGTGGGCGCCATCGGCATCATCGCCCTGGGCCTGGCCCTGACCGTCGGCGGCCTCGCGGAGCGGCTCAGCCGCAAGTCTCCCGTCTGAGCGCCTGACTCAGCTGCCCCGCGCGTACCACACGTTGCCCGGGCCGTCGTAGCTGTTCCCTTCTCCCCACAGGGCGTGCAGCGCGGACCCGTCCGATGCGAGCTCAAAGTAGTCGCCGTACGGCTGCAGGAATCCTTCCACGGGGGACGCAAGCTTGTACGTGTAGCCGGCGACGTAGGCTGACAGCTGCACGGTCGACCCGAAGGACGTGCCGCCATCGCTCGAGGCGCGCAGATAGGTGTTCCATCGAGCGCCGGGATCGTTTCCGCCGGCGTCGTGGCCGTTGCGGTCGTCCATCCAGGCGACGGCGACCCCATCGTCCCCACTGGTGACCAGCGCCGGGAAGGCGCCGTTGACCCCGACGGCTGCCCCGGAGACATCGCTGCCCGGGGTGAACGTCAGTCCGTGATCAGCGGATCGCGCGTAGAGGATGCGGTTCGGCCCGCCGTCCCGGCTGCTCGCGTTCCAGAGCACGTGGATCCGGTCCTGGCCGTCCACGCCGAGCGCCATCTGCGCGCCCCAGTAGTCCCAGCCGGGGCAGCCGCAGACCGGCGGAGCGGCGGAGACGCCGACCAGCGTGGTGCGCCAGGTGGCGCCGCCATCTGCCGAGCCGGTGACATACAGGTTGATGTCGCCCTTGGCCTGTCCGGGCTGGCGGATCCCGTTCCAGGCGAAGTAGACCGCACCGTTGCTGTCCACGGCGCCGCCGCTCGGGAGCGAGACGCCCACCTTGGCCGTGCTCTTCATCGGCTGCTGGAGCGTCCAGGTCGCGCCGCCATCGTGTGAGGCGGAGACGAAGATCTTCTGCTGCGTGTGATAGGCGAGGTACACGTGTCCGCCGCGCACCGCGAGGATGTCCTTGTCGGTCCCTCGTTTCAGGGGTTCGACCAGCACCGTCTGCCAGGTGACGCCGAAGTCATCGGAACGCGCGACGTATTCGGAGGCCTTGTTCGCCTGCATAAACGCGGCGTAGACCGTCGTCCCGTTGGCGGCGTCCACCTCGATCTGCGGGTCGTCCTGGCGCTCGCCCGCCGGCGCCAACGGGCGCGGCGTGTCCCAGTTCACCCCGCCGTCGCGCGAGATCTGCAGCTCGGTGTGCGGACTGACACACGTCGCGCAGGCGGGATCCGGACCGTAGTGCGTCCAGGTCGCGTACACGTTCCCGTGGGCGTCTGCGGCGATCGCCGGCTCCCAGTCGTCGCCGGCCGGGAACCCCAGGCGGGTGGGTGCCCCGAACAATGGGTTGGGGCCGGCGGCGGTGAGCAGGAGCACGGCCGCGAGTGCCGCGGCGAGGCGGGTGAGCATCGAACGGGGTCGCACCGGGGCACCTCGAATGCTGGTGAATGCGCCGCGCAAGTTCGCGGTGGCGGCACCCTACGGCCGGTCGCCGCTGGCCGTCAACATGTGCGCGGACGCACCACCCAGGGCGTCACGAGCGCGGGGGATGCCGGTCCTCGAACACCCGGGCAAACCAGCCAAGGACACGTTCCAGGCGGTCGATCCGCCGGTCCGGGCGCCCGATCAACTGGAAGGGGTGGTGCTCGCCGGGGTAGAGGAGGTACTCGACGGGGCGGTCCAGCGCGCGGAGTGCGGCGAAGAGCTGCACGTTGTCGGATGCGGGGCAGATCCGGTCATCCTCCGCCTGGATCATGAGCAGCGGGGTTCGGATGTGCGCCGCGTTGCGGAGCGGCGAGCGCTCCCAAAGCTTCGCCGCCCCCGCGTCGCTCAACGGATCGCCCAGCCCGCTGCGGCGGCCGTCGTAGACGCCGAAGTAGCACTCCGCCCATGCGGTTGCCTGGTTCGAAACCCCGTTCTCGGTGACCGCTGCGGCAAACCGGTCGGTGATGCCCACCAGCCAGCTGGTCAGGAATCCGCCGTAGGAAAGGCCAATGACGCCCAGGCGCTCGGGATCGGCCAGGCCGCGGGCCACCAGGTCGTCGACAACCGCCAGGGCATCATTGGCGTCGACGTCGCCCCAGCGGTCGCCCAGGCCCTCCACCCACGCCCTTCCAAAGCCGGCGGAGCCCCGGATATTGGGCTGGATCACGCGCCAGCCGCGGGCAGTCATGGCCAGCACGTCGAGCGACGGCCCATATCCCCACGAGCCGGTGGGCCCTCCATGGATGTCGAGGATGGTGGGCAGCGGTTCCGCGCCTGCCCCTCCCGGGCGAATGGAGCCAGGCCTGGATCGGCCCTGTCGGCCCGGGCAGCTCAAGCTCGTCCAGCTGCGGCCGTGGGAGGCGTCGCTGCCAGGAGCCGCCGTGAACCGTGAGCCTGCGGAGGCGATCGGCATCCACCCGGTACAGCTCCGGCGGCCGGCCGTCGAGCTGGGCATTCACGACCACCTGACCCCGCGCGACCGTGAGCCCGCGTGCGACGAGGCGCGCCTCCGGCGCGACCATCGGCTCCGCGGACCCGTCGAGGCCGATCCGCCAGGGCGCGACCCGGCCGCGGCGGGTGATGAGCACGACGAGTGTCTCCTCGTCGAGCCAGAACGGCCCCTCGGGCTGGTCGCTGCGGGTCAGGTGGGTGCCGGCCCAGGCGCCGACCGGGAGGTCGAGCTCTGGGGTCAGGGATCGGCTCGCGCCGGTGGCCGCCTCGATGACAAAGAGCTCCGGCTGGGTGGCCTCCGGTGGGTCGGCTACGTCGGTGCCGATGGCGGCGAGCCAGCGTCCGTCGGGGGAGTAGGCCGGCGCCGCCAGGTCGCCGCGCAGCGAGGCGAGCCGGCGCGATTCACCATCCTCCACCGAGACGGCGAAGAGGACCGACTGCGGGTTCAGCCCGGCGTCCGGGCCGGCATCGGCCGCGAAGGCGATGGTTCGACCGTCGGGCGACCATGCCGGCGCATGCACGTCGAAGTCACCGCGGGTCAGCTGCGACGGTCGGGCTCCACGGCGCGGCGCAACGAGCCAGAGGTGCCGGCGATGGTCCAGGAACCCGGTGTCGTCGCGGAAGTCCAGCCGCGTCATGTGGCGGACCGTGGGCGCCTCGTCCCTGGGGGCGCCACCTCGCACGAACCGTTCTTCAGGCACCGGGGCGACCAGGGCCAGCCGACGGCCGTCCGGGCTCCAATGGATGGATTCGACGCCGTGCGGAAGCCGCCCGAGGGGATGCGCAGCGCCGCCGCCGGCCGGCATGATCCAGGCCTGGGCCGTCCGCTCCGCCTCGGGCAGGCTCGTGTCCGCGGGTGCGCGGAGGAACGCGACCCGCCGACCATCCGGCGCGATGGCGGGCTCGGTGTCGAGGACACGGCCGTCGGTGAGCCGGCGCGGGGCCCCGCCGGTGAGCCCGACGCGCCACAGGTGCCGCCGGTACTCGCCGCCGGCCAGGGTGCGGCGCACGTAGGCGACCCACGAGCCATCCAGCGCGAGGTCGAGGGTGTCGATCGCGACCTGGGATCGCACGAGGTCGGCCGCGGTGACGGTTCCGCTGATGCCGGGGCGGTTGGTGGTCATCGATCTCCTAGAGGCTGAAGAGGATCTGGACGGAGAGCGCGGCGACCGCGACCCCGATGGCGCTCGGCGTCAGGATGCGCCGAGGGCGGGAGGCCGCCGCGGCGAACGCGGGCGCCAGGGTGGACGCCACCGCTGCGCCGATGAGGCCGGCCATCGCGGCCAGGAAGGCGTGGGCGACGGTGGGCGAGGCCGCGCCGACCTGCCGCTGGCCGGCCAGCGCGGCCCCGACGATGACCGTCGCCAGGGCAGCGAAGAGGCCGGACCCGAGCGTTCCGGCGAAGGCGCGCACCGGGCCGATCTGGGTGCTGCCGGTGGCGACCGCGCCGATGACGAGAACCGCGGCGACCAGCCAGGTACCGGTGACGGGGTGCGCGGACGAGGCGGGTGCCGCCAGCCAGAACCAGGCGAGGGTCACGATGGGGGCGGCGAGCATCCCGAGCGCCGCGACCCAGGTGAGCGGTCGCGTCCAGTCCTCCGGGTCGTCGGGGGGCACCACCGCCCCCAGCTTCACGCTGACCGGGACGGCGTCGTCGTCGGCGGGCTCCGTCGTCATGCGATCACTGCGCCCTCTGGCGTCTCGGCCGCGTCGACGGCCGAGACCGTCGCGAGGCGCAGGCCCAGGATGCGTGCACCCAGCTCGCGGACCATCCAGCCGGCCTGCGCGGCGAGCCGCGGATCGGCGCCGGGATTGGTCAGCGCTGCCAGGGCCTGCAGCTCGGGCAACGCGGCGGGCGTGTCGAGATCGTCGTCCATGGCGGCCAGGAAGCGCGCGCGGTGCTCGGCCACGATGGGCTCCAGCTCGCCGGGATCCGCGCGCGCCGGTGCCAGCGGCTCCAGCTCTTCGGCGATGCGTGCGGCGCGTCTGAGGCGTGCCACGTGGCCGGCGGCGACGTCGAGGTCGGCCTCGTGGAAGTCGACCTCGCTGCGGTAGTGGTTGCCGAGCAGGTAATGGCGAATGGCGTCGCCGGAGTACGAGGTGAGGAGGTCACGCACCAGGACAAGGTTGCCGAGCGACTTGGACATCTTTTCCCCGCCGTAGCGGAGCATGCCCGCGTGCATCCAGTACCGCACGAACGGTCGCGTTCCGCTCGCCCCCTCGGACTGAGCGATCTCCGCCTCGTGATGCGGGAAGACGAGATCGCCACCGCCGCCGTGGAGCTCGAACTGCGGCCCCAGGTAGGCCATGCTCATGGCCGAGCACTCGACGTGCCAGCCGGGACGGCCTTCCCCCCAGGGTGACGGCCACGACGGCTCGTCCGGCGCGGAGGGCTGCCACAGGACGAAGTCGAGCGGGTCACGCTTGCCGGGCATGTCGGGCACGTTCCCGCGCTCGTTGGCAACGGGCAGCATCGCCTCGCGTGGGAGGTGAGACAGCTCGCCGAACTGCGGACGCGAGGCGATGGCGTAGTACACGTAGCCGTTCGCCGTGTAGGCGTGCTCGTGGGCGATGAGTGCGGCAATGAGCTCCTGCATCTGGGGAATGTGCTGCGTGGCTCGCGGGAAGTGGTCGGGCGGCAGCCAGTTGAGCGCAGCCATCTCCGTCAGGAAGGTGGTCACATGGCGGTTGCCCAGGGCCAGGTAATCCTCGCCCAGCTCGCGCGCCTTCTTCAGGAGGTCGTCGTCGACATCGGTCAGGTTCTGCACATAGGTCACCGGGTGGCCCAGGTACTCGAGGTACCTGTGCAGCACGTCGAAGCTCACGTACGTGAAGGCATGGCCAAGGTGCCCCGTGTCGTAGGGCGTGACGCCGCACACGTAGAGGCCGACCGGCCGGCCGCCGATGGGTTCGAATGGCAACATTTCGCCGAGGCGGACGTCGAAGAGGCGGAGGGTCACGCCCGCGATTCTAGGCCGCCCGCGAGAGCAATGTGTCGGGTGCGCCGGCGAGGCGCGATGGGGAGGCGGGCGGCATGGCGCGCCCCGTAGAATGCGTCCACCCGTACGTCTTGGGTGAGCTGCCAACCTCCGCCGTACTTCGGGAGCCGAGCCATGTGGGAAGTCCTGAAATGGATGATCGTCTTTGTCCTGGCGCTCCTATTGATCGTCGTCGCTATCTACCTCGTCCTGGGTGAGCCGCTGCCGATACCCCAGTTCTGATCGAACCCACTCAGAAGTCAGGCTTCGCACTCATGAGGAAGCCGATGACGCCCGTCGCGCCCGCCATCGCGTAGGCGATGGCGCGCTGGCGGCGTGCCCGACGGTGCCAGCGCGCCGGATCATCGTCCGCGTTGCGGCCTATCAGGCGACGCAGGTTCGGACGGGCGACGAATGCCGCCACCAGCAGGTTCGCGGCGTAGACGCCCAGCGCGACGAGGAGCCACGGTCGCCGGAGGAGATCCGCTCCCAGGATTGCGACGAGGCCTGCCCCGGTCACGGCCAGGGTCACGGCGATCACGACGCTGCCGGAGCCCTGCATGGCCAGCAGCGCCCGGGCGACCGGGCCTCTCGCGGTGTCGGGAAGAGGCGACCCATCTCGCGTGCCGAGCAGGAAGGGGAGCAGGAGGCTGGGGAGGAGCAGCGAGACCGCCAGCGTGACGTGGACGGCCAGGAGGACGGGGAACCACGGCATGGTCGCGGCATCCTACCCGAACGGGCCGGTGCGGGGCGATCCCCCCGGCGCCGCGAGGGCTAGACTCGGCGGCATGCGAATCTTCGATGCCGCGGCGATTCGTGCGGCGGCGCCAACCGGCGACGCTGCTCGACGCCATCGAGGTTGCGTACCGGGAGGTGGCCGCAGGTCGGGACCGCTCGCCGGTGCGGAGCCGGGTGCCGCTGCCGGGAGGTGACCTGCTCCTCATGCCCGGCCTTCGTGAAGGGGGCACCGGGGTGGTGGTCAAGCTCGTGACGGTGGTACCCGAGCAACACGTCGCGCGGGCTTGCCCACCCTGCACGCCGTTATCACCTGGATCGACGCGGCGACCGGGGAGCCGCTCGCGATCCTGGACGGCATGGAGGTCACCGCCATGCGGACCGGCGCCGCCTCGGGCGTCGGGACCCGGCTCCTCGCGCGCCCGGACGCGTCGGTGCTCGCCCTCTTCGGGTGCGGGGGCCAGGCAGCCTGGCAGGTGCGGTCCGTCTGCGCCGCCCGCTCCATTCGCGAGGTCCGCGTGTTTGCCCGGACCGCGACGAGCCGCGAGGCGTTCGCCGCGTCCATGGCCGCGCGAGCTCGGTCCGGCGATCAGCGTGGTGGCGAGCGGCTCGGCGGAGGCGGCGGTGCGCGGTGCGGACGTGATCTGCTGTGCCACCACGGCCACCGAGCCGGTCTTCGACCCGGACTGGATTGCGCCAGGCACGCACGTGAGCGGGGTCGGGGCCTTCCGCCTGGACATGGTCGAGATCCCGCCGGCGCTCTTCGGGCGGGCGGATCTTGTCGCGGTCGACTCGCGTGAGGCAGCGCTGGCCGAGGCGGGCGACCTGGTTGCGGCGCTGGACGCAGGTCACCTGTCCCCGGACGGCTACGTCGAGATCGGCATGGTGACGCGCGACTGGGCGACCCGGCGCGATCCCTCCGCGATCACGGTCTTCAAGAGCGTCGGGCTCGCGATCCAGGACCTGGCGGCCGTCGAGCTCATCGCCGGGCGGCTTCTCGCAGACTGAGCGGAACGCTCAGAAGCGACGAAGGATCGCAGCGAGGAACTCGGCCGGTGCCATTCGCGCGGCCAGGGCTCGTGCCAGGAGTTCGAGCGTCGGACCGAGGCGTGCCTGGAACGTCGTGAGTCGCGGATCGGTTCCCAGCTGCCACGAATGTGCGCCGCGCGCCAGGGTCGCGTCGAGCGCGGCCAGCTCAGCGGAGCTGGTCGCGACGCGGCCGGAGGCCTGCGCGCCGAACGTCGTCTCCCCCGCGCTCCACGGGTCGGCCCACTCCAGCGGTCCGGAGGCGCCCACGGTCGCGTGTGGTGGTTCTGCAGTCCGACCGGCAGGCACCTGGTCCGCGACCACCGGCGTCGGGTTGGCCGGAGGTGGGGGCGGCGGTGCGCTGGCGTGCGAGACCGTCACCTGGCCACCGCCCGGGAGCTGTTGGCCGGCGGGTGGTTTCGGGAGCGGCGTTGGGACCGGCGTCTGGCGGGGTGTCGCGGTCGGCGCTGGCGTGGGAAGCGGCGCGACGGTCGGTGACGGGGTGGGAGTAAGGGTGACGGTCGGCGTTGCCATCGGGCTGGGCGAGGATGCGGGCGAGCCGCTCAGCGTGGCGCTTGGGCTCGGTGTTGGGCTGGGCGTGGGTGTGGCGGTCGGGCTGGGCGTGGGTGTGGCGCTCGGGCTGGGCGTGGGTTTGGCGCTCGGGCTGGGCGGGGCGGAGGATCCGGGAGCCCCGGACACGGTCACGCCCGGGAAGTAGTAGGTGGCGATGATCTGGGAGGCGGTCAGGCCGGCCAGGCCGCACCCCTGCGTGCCCCACTGATAGGCCTTCCAGCCGTTGGCGTTCGCGCCGCACGCCTCGCCGATGTCGCCCGCGTTGTAGTAGGTCGGGAAGATGCGTCCGCTCTTGTAGACGCGCCAGGACCAGGTGTCGTCGACCGCCGTCGCGGCGGTGCTGTAGGTCGGCCTGGACGGATCGTAGACCTGGTCCCAGGTGTCGTCGCGGAGGTCGAAGCATTGCCCATCGGCGTTGACTCCGCCACGCCAGTGGAGGACCTGGTACCAGGCGTAGTTGCGCACGGCGAGCGCCCCAGCTCGCAGGGATTCCGTGGTCCACGAGCTGATCCACTCGCGCGAGAGCACGTTTTTCGCGTAGGTCTTGAAGTCGACGGTATCCACGTTCCCCGACACGTGGCGATAGACGCGAATGGTCGGGGGCGGGTTCGATTCGCTGGTCCAGGCGCTGCACGAGGCAGCCGCGGCCATCGGCACCACGCCTGGCAGCAGCCCTCCGCAGAGGGTGACGACCGCGAGCAGGGCACTCGCGACGATGCGTCGAGTCATCTTGGGCGACCGTACAGGTCACCCGACCGCACCAGAAGGCACCAATGGTCCTAGGCCGATCAGCCGCCCGCCCAGCGGTGGACTCGCTCGCGCACCCGGTCGAAACCCAGCTCGGCGCAGAAGGCGACGAAGGCCTCGTGCGGCACGCCGCCCCAGCGCGAGGTCATCGAGGTTGCCGTCAATCGCGGCGTCGCGGTTCAGCGTTGCGAGCCGGCGGAAGAGGAGTGCGTCGGCGCGCTGCTCGCGCAGCGTGGCGGCCAGTCGCGACGCCCCGCGCAACGGCACCTCCCAGTCCAGAGGGGAATCGGGGACGGCATCGATATGGCCGAAGCGGGCCAGGACGGTCGCCGTGCTCCGCGCTCCCCATCCGGGCAGGCCCGGGTAGCCGTCCGAGCTGTCGCCCACCAGTGCGAGGTAGTCGGGGATCGATGCGGGGGGCACGCCCCACTTGCCGATCACCCCTGCCTCGTCGTACGTGATCCGGCGCATGCGGTCGCGGAGTACGACCCGTCCATCGTCGACGCACTGGGCCAGGTCCTTGTCGACCGAGCAGATCACGACCTGGTCGAGGCGCGGGTCGTCGCCGAATCGCGCGACCGCGGTGGCGATGCCGTCATCGGCCTCGTCCTCGACCATGGGCCAGGTCACGATTCCCAGAGCTCGCAGCGCCCGCTCGGCGTCGGCGAACTGGCCCAGGAGGTCCTCCGGGATGCCGACGCTGCTCTTGTACGGCGGGTACACGTCGTTGCGCCAGGACTCGATCACGTGGTCGGTCGCGGCCGCGACATGGGTCAGGTCCGGCTCCCGCAGCAACGAGAGCATCGAGTCGATGAGGCCGCGGATCGCGTTTACCGGCCGCCCATCCGGGCCGCGCTCGGCGGGGCGCGAGTAGTACGCGCGGAACAGCTCGAAGGTCGCGTCGACCAGGTGCAGCTTCATGCGCCGCGGTCCGGCGCAGGCTCGAGCGCGCGCATGCCGGCATGGTACGCGAGCCGATAAGTGCGCAGTAAGCCGCTATCGGCGACGGTTTGGCGCGCAAGGGGCCGGCGCGGGCGCGTGCCCTGCGAAGACCGTGGCGTCATGCCGTCGCGGTCGCCGCGCCGGCCCCTGCTTGAGCGCCCGGCGCGAACTCAGGCGGTGCGTCGCCGGGCGAGGGGACGCTCCCAGATCGTCATTGCCCGGGCGGCCGGTGTCATCTCGAGGGTCTCGTCCTCGCGTACCCACCAGGTGGCCAGCCCGCGCGAGCGTGCCTCCGGACCTATCCGTGACGGGCCGGCGAGGAAGAGCGCCTTCGACCAGACCTCGGCCCATGCCGGATCGGCGAGGGCGACCGTGACGGCCACCAGGCCCCTGCCGCCCGGCTCGCCCGTTCTCGGATCGATCAGGTGATGCACGGACCGCCCGTCCGGGGCGGTCCAGCGTCGGACCGCGGTGGACGAGGTCGGCCACGGCACGGCGTGCAGCTCCATGACCGCCATCGGCTCGCCGCTGCCAAAGGGGTCCTCGATCCCGATCCTCCATGGTCCGCCGTCCGGCTGGGGGCCGAAGGCGACGATGTCGCCGCCGGCCTCGAGCAGGAGTCCTTCGCTGGAGGAGAGCGACGTCCGCGCCGCTCTGGCCGCCCAGCGCAGCCCGAGGCCTTTGCCGAGACCACCGGAGTCGACGGGCTCTGAAACGCGAACGGTGCGCTCCCGGGCACGCCGTTCCAGCCCGTCGGGCACCCATCGCTGCCGGATTGCTGTGCGGCAACGCCGCGGACGTCCGGGTCGGGAGCGGCACCCCGGCCTGCTCGCCAAGCTCCTCGAGCCGCAGCAGGACGCGGGCATCGAAACGCCCGCCGGTGACCCGTTGCGCGCGCGCTGCCATGGCGACCATGGTGTAGAGGCGATCGCTCACCCTTCGCCAGGCACCGGAACCCGCGGTCCGGTTGAGCTGGGTCAGCTCGCTCTCGTCTCGGAATCGCGACAGCGCGGCCTCGGTGCGTTCCATCTCGTCCACGAGCAGCGCCCAGGCGCGGTCAGCGCGCGTCCGGCCGGCAACCCGACCACCATCGCGCGAAGGATCGATCCCATCGCGCGCGTTGAGTACTGGTGGACCCGAACCGTCCGGTCATGGGCTCCCTTCGTGCATGAGCAGGCGCGGTTGCTATGGCTTGCCCGATGCTCCCGTCGTTGCCTGGGTGGCCGGCGACGGTGACGACCACGGTCACGGTGCGCGGCGCGGTCGGGAGCCGAGAAGCGCTCTGCGTCGAGATGCGCGCCGCGGCGCCGGTGGCGGCCTGGACCTGCGTCGCGAGCGCGGCGATCGACTGCGTCGAAGGCTGCGGACGCGTGCTGCCGCCGACCCGTAGGCGCCGGACGCGGCGTTCAGCGAATCGACGGTGGCCTGCAGGTCGGCCTCGAGCCCCGTCCGGTCACGAGCGAGTCCCGAGACCGCGTCGGCGAGCGGCTGCTGTGCCGTCGCGGCGACGGCATCGGTCTGGTACTGGAGCGCCGTGACGCCTGCCAGGGAGACGGCGTACAGGCCGGCGGTGACCCCGAGCGCAATGGGAACGTGGAGCGGGTGCCTTCTTCCTGGCGGGCATCAATCGTCTCCGCCGGGCGCGCCACCGTCGTCGCCAACCGCGTACGGGGTTGCCGTGCACGGGCGCGGCGGTCTGGGTCACGACACGCGTCACGGTCGCCGCGGCCGGCGCGACGGCCTGTGCCTGCAGCGCAGCGAGCTTCGCCTGGGCCACCTTGAGTTTCGCAGCGAGCTGCGCGGCGGTGTCGGCATCGGTGCTGGCCTTGTCCTGGGCGGCCTTCAGCGCATCGGCTGAGCTGGGCCGCCTGGGTGCTGACCTCGTCGAGCTGCGTCCGAAGCGCGTCACTGCGGGCCTGCTCGTCGCGAAGGTGCGCCGCCAACGTCTGCGCGTCCACCGGCTTGGCGGTCAAGGCGGCGTTCGAGCTGGTCCATGCGCTCGCGCCGCGGACGACGGCAACCGCACCCAGCAGGCTGAGGACGGCGACGATCGCCACCAGGCTACGTCGCGGGGTGTGATCGGACATCGGATTCCTCCATGAGGTCACGAGCGGGCACCGGCACCGGGAGCGGCATCCGGCTCGGGTAGCTGCGGCGATTGGGCACGGCGCTCTGCGCGCCGGCGAACGATCCAGTAGCGATAGACAGCGGCCGCGATGGTGACGACCGCGATCCCCCAATAGACGAGCCGAAGCGCGCCGGTATCGGTACCCGGAGAGCGCGCCGTGGATCCAGCCCAGGCCAGCGCTACAGCGGCAAATCGATGCAGCTTCAGCCAGATGCCGGAGGGAAGGAGGCGAGTCCAGCGGGCGGTGGCGCCGGTGATGAGCGTGGCGTACAGGGCAATCGATCCCAGGGCCACCGGGACGGTCCGGTACTTCGAGAGGCCGGGAAGCAGCGCACCCAGGACATCCACGTTGGCATACGGGTCCAGCACGATGGCCGCAACATGGACCCCGACGAAGGCGATGACGAACACCCATAGGGTCTCGTGCCATGGATAGATCCGCTTCGCCTGCTTCCACTGCGCCTGGTCGGGGTGGCTCAATGCCAGGCCCAGGACGACCATGATCGTCAGCAGGATCAGGACCGTGACCCCGGTGGCGCGCGCCGCGAGCCAGAGGCGCATCTGGGCCTGGTATGGCGTGGTCGCCGGGATGACCTGGTCGGTGACGGCCAGGATCGCCAGGCCGGCGACCGCAAAGAGGATGGCGAAGACGCGAGTGCCGAGCTTCAGCTCATCTGAGGCGGGCTGACGCGCCAGGCGCAGACGCGTGACGAAGATCGGCACGTATGGCCGCGAAGGGGAAGCTCATGTCGAGAAGTGAGCGGACGCCGAACCCGGCAAAAAGGTTTCAGGGAACGGCCAGGTACCTTCTGCATCGGCGGGCCATCCAGTGGTACGCGGTTGCGGGCGGATCAGACGGCGAGCGGCTCCCGGTACTCGCCGTAGACCCGCCGCAGGATGCCGCACATCTCGCCGATGGTGGCGTACGCCTGCACCGCCGACACGATGGCCGGCATGAGGTTCACGTCGCCGCGCCGGGCCTCGTCCTCCAGCCGCCGAATCGCCGCCGCGTGGGCGCCCGCGTCGCGCTCGGCGCGCGTGCGCGCGAGGCGCTCGAGGTGGCGCCGCTCCTGCTCCCCGGTGATCTCCACCAGCGGGATGCGCAGCTCCTCGTTCGGGTCGGCGTAGCGGGTGACCCCCACCAGCTCACGCTCATGGACCTCCAGCTCCCGCGCCTGCTCGTACGCGGCATCGGCGATCTCCGCCTGCGGGAAGCCGGCCTCGAGCGCCTTGACCATGCCGCCCATCTCGTCGATTCGGGCGATGTAGCTGCCAGGCGGCCTGCTCGGTGCGGTTGGTGAGCGTCTCGACGAAGTACGAGCCCGGCAAGGGGGTCCACCGTGTTCGCCACGCCGGACTCCTCGGCAAGGACCTGCTGCTGGCGGAGGGCCAGGAGCGCGGCCTCCTTCGGAAGGAACCGCCCATGCCTCGTCGTACGCATCGGTATGGAGGCTCTGCGTTCCGCCCAGCACCCCGGCGAGGGCCTGCACGGCGACGCGGGTCAGGTTGTTGAGCGGCTGCTGCGCGGTCAGGGAGACCCCCGCGGTCTGGGTGTGGAAGCGCATCCAGGTGGAGCGCTCGTTCTCCGCGCCGAATCGCTCGCGGCAGAGCTTGTACCAGATCCGGCGCGCGGCGCGGAACTTGGCGATCTCCTCGAAGAAGTCGTTGTGGCTGTTGAAGAAGAACGAGAGCCGCGGCGCGAAGTCATCGAACCGCAGGCCGCGGGCCATGGCGTCTTCCGCGTACGCGATTCCGTCCGCGATGGTGAAGGCCAGCTCCTGGACCGCCGTGGATCCGGCCTCGCGGATGTGGTAGCCGCTGATGCTGATCGTGTTCCAGAGGGGCATCTCACGGGTGCCCCACTCGACCGTGTCGGTCACCAGCTTCAGCGAGGGGGCCGGCGGGAAGATGTACTCCTTCTGGGCGATGAACTCCTTGAGGATGTCGTTCTGGAGGGTCCCGGTCAGCTGCGCGCGCGGCACCCCCATCTTCTCCGCGGCGACGAGGTACATGGCCCAGATCATCGCGGCGGGGGAGTTGATCGTCATGCTGGTGCTGATCTCGCCCACGGGCAGCCCGTCGAGCAGGATCTCCATGTCGGCCAGGCTCGAGACGGCGACACCGCAGGTACCGAACTCGCCCGCCGCGAGCGTGATCATCGTGGTCGTAGCCGTAGAGGGTCGGCATGTCGTAGGCGATCGAGAGCCCGGTCCCACCCTCCTCGATCAGCCGCTTGAACCGCCGGTTCGTGTCCTCCGCCGTTCCGTAGCCGGCAAACATGCGCATCGTCCACAGCCGGCCGCGGTGGCCGGTGGGGTGGATGCCGCGCGTGAAGGGAGGCTCGCCGGGAAGGCCAAGGTCGTCGATCTCGTCCCATCCCGGCGGCGGCGCCGCTTCGTCCCCGTCCGGGCTGAAGCGATAGCGGGGACGATCCGCATCGGGATCGTTGGCGGGATCATGCAGGTCGCTCGGGGTATAGACCCGGTCGATCTCCACGCCGCTCTGGGTGATGAAGCGCGCCCGTCGCTCCGGGCCCGTTCGAGCGCCGGTCGCAGCCGTTCGCGACTCCCATGCCTGCTCGTGCTCCGCCCAGCGCTGCGGTCGCTCATGCGACGCAGTGTGCGGGTAAGACCGATGCCGCCGCAACCGGAACCCGTGGCGGCGACGACATCGGCGCGGGTGATGGCTCAGGCGGCGTCGACCACCCACTTGCGCGGGTCGCCGGCGCCCAGGTCGGTAACACCGGCCGTCGCCAGGGCGCCCAGGACCAGCGCGCGGCGATGCGCCGCGAACGTCAGCACGTGGGCGATCAGCCCGCCGTAGGTGAAGACTCCGGCGGGTCGCAGTGGGCGTCAACGAAGGTCTCGTCCAGGCGTCCCTCGTCGACCACGCGGCGCACCTCGACAGGAAGGCGTCACCGGCCGAGCCCAGGCGGGTGCGCATGCTCGCAATGGACTCGCCGCGCTCGATCGCGAAGTCGTAGTCACGGCTGGCGATCACGTTGTTCCACATGTCCATCTGGCCGATGAGACGAGAGAGCAGAGTGCGGAGGGTCGGGTCGTCGTCGATGCCCTCCACGGAGAGGTTGATCGGGAGCGTCGAGCGTGGCGGCATCGAGCTTGGCGGCGCGGTCGACGAGCTCGCCGACCAGCCAGACGTGGTGCTCGACCATGCGGACCAGGAGATTCATCGCGGTTACCTCAGTTCGGGCGGGCAGCCGGAGGCCGCCCGGGGGATGGAAATGCACGTCGGTGGGACAGGAGCAGCTGGATCTGCCCGGGCGCGGCGCGCCAGGCCGACGGCACGGCACCGTAGGCACGCCGGAATGCCCGCGTGAAGGCCTCGTTCGAGCCGTATCCGGCCTCCAGGGCGATGTCCAGGATTCCCGCCCGGCCGGTGATCAGCCGATAGGCGGCGCGCTCCAGCAGCACGCGGCGGCGGAACGTGGCCGGCGGCTCGCCGGCCGTTGCGCTGATGATCCGGTCGAAATGGTATCGCGAGAGATGGGCCCGCGACGCCAGATCGCCTGCGTCGAGCTCGAGGTCGTCGAGGTCCGACGCCACCGAGTCAACGAAGCCGAGGAAGGTGTCCTGCGACGTGCTCATGGCCTCATCATGCGGGTCGCTGTGCCGTCGTTCGCTTGATCGTACTTGCGCTGGTCGCGTCAAGGGCGGATTGACCGAGCGGTCCATCTCGGCATGCCGGAGCGTCCATAATCACGTGGCATGGTTGTTCGGGGCACGAGCGCAGCGGTTCATCGGCCGTACCGATGAGCTTGCGACGCTCGATCGGCTGCTCGGAACCGGCGACGATCGGCTCAGACTCGTCCTCATCGGCGGGGAGGCGGGGATCGGCAAGAGCCGGCTCATCGCCGAATGGGCCGCCCGTGCCCGGGAGCGCGGCGCGCTGGTGCTCAACGGCGGCGCCGTGGACGTGGGGGAGACGGGCGCCCTGCCCTACGTCGCGATCGTGGAGGCCCTGCGGCCCCTGACCGTGGATCCGGGGCGGTCCCGCCTGGCGGCGCGGGGCCAATCGGCGCGGACCTCACGCGGTTGCTGCCTCGTCTGGGCCCTCGCCCACGAGCGCCGGACCGGTGGTCGGCCTGCCCGAGGAGTTCGCACAGCTCCGTCTCTTCGAGCAGCTCCTTGCGCTGCTGACCCGGCTGGCGGTGCAGGCGCCGGTGGTGCTGGCCCTCGAGGACCTGCAATGGGCCGACCAATCGACCCGCGACCTCCTCGTCTACCTTGCGCACAACATCGGCGACGCGCCGATCGGCCTCATCGGGAGCTTCCGCACCGATGAGCTCCCGCCGCTCCACCCGATGCGCGCCGGTCCTGGCACAGCTCATCCGCGGGCGGGGCACGGCTCGGCTCGATCTGGCTCCCTTCGGGCCCGAGGAGCATGCCGCCCATGTCGCGCAGCTCCTCGGCTCCAGCCCGCCGCCCGCCCTGCTGCGCGCGACCTACGCGCGCAGCGAGGGCAACCCCTTCTACACCGAGGAGCTCCTGGCGGCGGGCGACCCCGACGCGGCACGACTCCCGAATCCCTGCGCGACGCCCTGCTGGTACGGCTCCGGGAGCTGTCGCCAGACGCGCTGGAAGTGGTCCGCGCCATTGGCGTTGGCTGGTCCGTCTCGCATCAGCTGCTCGCACGCGGTCGCCGCGCTCGACGAGGCGTGCCTGCTCGCCGCCCTGCGCGAGACAGTCGATCGTGCCGTGGTCGTCCCCGACCCGGAGACCGGGCGGTATGGCTTCCGTCACCCGCTCATCGCGGAGGCGGTCTACGCGGACCTCATGCCGGCGGAGCGCAGCCGTCTGCATCGCGCGTTCGCGGAGGCACTCGCGGCAGATCCCGACCTTGGCGATGCGTCGCCGGCCCGTGCTGCCGCCGAGCTCGCGAACCACTGGTATGCGGCCGGCGTCATGCGCAGGCCCTGCCGGCCCTCGTGGCCGCGGCGGACGAGGCTCGCGGCGTTCACGCCCAGGGAGAGACGCTGGCGCACCTGGTGCGCGCCACGGAGCTCGCAGATCGGATCCGGGATGCGGGCTCGATCCTGACCCTTCAGCGCTGGGAGCTCGACTCCCGCACGGCGCTCGCCGCCGAGGCGGTGGGTGACTTCGAACGGGCCCTCGACAGCTGGCGGCGGGCCCTCGAGCATGCCGCGGACGCGGAATACGCCGTGCGAGCGGACATCCTGGTGGGGCTCGGTGAGACGGAGTTCCTTGCCGGGCGGCTCGACCGCTTCGTCGCGGCCCGGCGCGCGGCAGTCGACCTTGTGCCGGCGGAGCCGCCGACAGCGCTACGCGCGTTTGTCCTGGCCAAGCTGGCGATCGCCCTCAGCCTCGCCGCCCAGCTGTCGGAGGCCCGGCCCATGGCGGAGGAGGCACTCGCCGTTGCGAGGAGGATCAACGCCCGGCCAGAGGAAGGGAAGGCGCTCAGCACCCTGGGCACCGTCCTGTACCTCTCGGGTGCCTCCGAGGTCGCCGTGCGCTTCCTCCGCGAGGGGCTCGTGATCAGCGAGGAGCTGGGCAGGTTCGGCGACGAGGCGATCGACCGGTCGAACCTGTCGGAAGCCCTTCACCAGTCCGGGAACCTGCGCGAGGCGGTGGCTGTCGTGTTCCAGGGGCTCGAGCGGGCGCGGGCAAACGGGCTGGAGCGCACCTACGGCGAGACCCTGAGCGCCATCGCGGTCAACTGGCTCTTCCTTCTCGGCCGCTGGAACGAGGCCGAGCTCATGGCCGGTGAGGTGCTCGAGCACGCGCCGCGGGGGCTCTCGGCTGACTGGACGATCATGGCGCTCGCGGAGCTGGAGATCGGCCGGGGCCGCTTCGACGAGGCAAGCGGGCACCTCGATCGCGTGCTCGGGGGCGATCGGAGTGCACGGGCGCCGGGGTGGTACGGACCGCACGAGCAGCGCGCCCACCTGTTCAACGAGCTCGGCCGTCCGGCGGAAGCGGTTCGCGAGGTCCGCGATGCACTGGACGCGCTGGATCGCGGTGGCATTGCGCTCGAGTCCGGCGAGATCCGATGGCTCGCCGTTCGGGGGGTCCAGGCGGCCGCCGATCTGGCCGAGGTTGCGCGGGCCTGCGGAGAGCCACCGCCTCAGGTCGCCACGTCGCTCGTCGACGACCTGGTGGCGCGCCTGGACGCACACGTTGCCGCGGTGATGGCCCTCGCGGGGCACCTCGACCGCCACGCCGCCTGCGAAACGCTCCTGGTCGACGCCGAGATCACCCGCCTGCGTTGCCAACCGGATCCCCGCCTCTGGCGCCGGGTTGCCGACGAGTTCGCCGCCATGGATCATCTGTGGGACGAGCTCGAGGCGCGCTGGCGCCAGGCGGAGGCGCTCCTGCTCAGGGGTCGACCGCGTTCCGAGGCTGCCGGTCCCCTGCGTGCCGCCTACGCGACGGCCACCGCGCTGCGCGCGGCTCCGACCGTGGCCAAGATCGAGGCGCTGGCGCGACGGGCGCGGATTCGCCTGGTACCGCCGGAGAGCGCCCATCTCCCTGCCCCGGCGCCGGCCGGGAGCCCCTCGTCCGGGCGAGCGGGCGCCAGCGGCGCCGGGGATCGGCCCCACGGGCTCACGCCGCGCGAGCTCGAGGTGCTGGCCCTCCTCGCCGACGGGTGCACGAACCGCGAGATCGCGGCGGCGCTCTTCATCAGCGACAAGACCGCCAGCGTTCACGTCACCAACATCAAGGCGAAGCTCGCCGTGCATACCCGGGTCGAAGCCGCGGCCCTGGCCATTCGGCTCGGGATCGGGGGGACCGTACCGAACCGGGGTGACCCGATCTAAGGCGCGGTCGCTGCAGAAATAAGGCCCTGCCCGATGTGCCGCCGGTGTGGCGGCAGCAGACTGGCAGGCAATGGAGCAGACCTGCCTCGTGATCCCGCTTGGCCCAGGGAACCGGGAGATGGCACGTGTCTGGCTGCGCGCGCTGAGTGGCGCGCGAGCCACTGAGCTCGCACGCAGTCAGCGGCGGTTGGGCATCGAGCGACAGGCCTGGTTCACCGCGGGCGAGGGGACCGACATCCTGATCGGCATGATCGAGACGGCGGACTTTCCCCGGGCCATGAGCCTGCTCGCAATCTCCATGGATCCCTTCGATCTGTGGTTCAAACGCTCCATCAAGGCGATCACCGGGTTGGACCTCAACGAACCGCCTGCCAGGGATCCTGCCGCGATCCTGTCGGCCTATGCCGCGGAATCCGCATGGATGCCGGTGATGGCGCAACCGAGCTCGGTCGCCTGACGCACGGGGGGAGCCGCTATCGATCAGGGCGGGGTCGCACGGACGTTTAGGGGGGAAGTTCGTGGATCCCGCCCTGACTCGGGGCCACGGCCGTCGTGCCGCCGGCCGCGTGGGCGTTTCTACGGATAGAGGCCGCGCAGGGTCGTCGCCTCGGCGACTCGCCCCACGGCGAGCATCGTCGCCGCGCTGCGCAGGTCGACACTCTGCCGGTCCGCGAGCGCGACCACTGCGGCCGTCGCGCCATCCATGATCCGGTCGAGGTTGCCCGCGATCTCCTGCTCGCTCCAGAAGAACGACTGCATGTCCTGCACCCACTCGAAGTAACCCAGGACCATCCCGCCCGCCGTGCAGAGGATGTCCGGCAGCACCGCGATCCCGCGGTCCCGCAGGATGGCGTCGGCCTCCGGTGTGGTCGGCCCGTTCGCCGCCTCGACGAGGATGGGCGCCCGGATCGTTGGCGCCACTGTGGCGGTGACCTGGTTCTGGACGCCGGCCGACACGAGAATGCTGCAGTCCGTCTCGAAGATCGCCTGCCGAGCCATTGGCTCGGTGTCGGGGATGCCCTTCACCGAATCGTGGCTGCGGACCCACGCGATCGCCGCGCCCACGTCGATCCCGTCATGGCGGGCGATCGCGTCGCGATCGTCGGCGATGGCGACCACCTGCGCGCCCGCCGCCACCAGCATCTGTGCCAGCGAGCTCCCCACCCGGCCGAAACCCTGGACGGCGACCCGAGCGCCGTCGAGTGCAATGCCCTTGGCTCGAGCGGCAGCCACCACTGCGCGGAATGCCCCGCGGCTGGTCGCCTCCCGCCGTCCCGCCGTCCCCCCGACAGCAAGGGGCTTTCCCGCCACCGAACCGGCCACCGTGTAGCCGATGTGCATGCTGAAGGTGTCCATCATCCAGGCCATGGTCTGCGACCCGGTGTTGACGTCCGGGCTGGGGATGTCCTTGTCGGGGCCGACCATTGTGCTGATCTCGGTGGCGTAGCGTCGCGTGAGGCCCTCGCGCTCATGAGCGGAGAGGCGGCGTGGGTTGACCACGACGCCGCCAAAGGCGCCGCCGTAGGGGATCTCGACCAGTGCCGCCTTCCAGGTGTTCCACATGGCGTTGGCGCGCACCAGGTTCAGGCTCAGGTCAGCGGTAAAGCGCACGCCGCCGGTCGCCGGACCACGGTTCACGTTGTGGTGCACGCGGTAGCCGGCGAACGCCTCCACGTGCCCGTCGTCGAAGCGGACCGGGAAGTGGACCTTGAGCTCGCGCTTGGGCACGCGCAGGACGCGGTGCATCGCGTCGTTGAGCCCGAGACGCTCGGCAGCGGCGTCGAGCTTGAGCTGCGCCTCCGACCAGACATCGAGATCGACCGCCTTGGGCGGGACCATGGACTCTCCTTGTCGTGGACCTGTGGCCCCCCGTGCTTCGGGGATCCCGTCAAGGCTAGCGCCTGCGCCGGGAACGGACCAGCCCGTCGCGCTGGGTTCGCTGCGGGTCGAGCGGGCGTGGCAAGA
Organism: uncultured Chloroflexia bacterium; assembly: GCA_963773405.1. GTDB lineage: Bacteria > Chloroflexota > Limnocylindria > QHBO01 > QHBO01 > CAVXEH01. Next base: position 72,152 of record CAVZAQ010000006.1, read on the forward strand.
TGATGGACGGTAACGAATCTCGCGACGCCGGCCACCAGCAACCCGCGGCGACCGGCGTCCCAGCGCATCGAGGTGCATGCAGATGGCCCCGCGCGTCTTCACCGTGAGCGGGCCGGTCCCGCCCGAGCGGATCGGCTTCACCCTTCCCCATGAGCACACGTCCTGCCGGCTCGAGCAGGTCGCATCCCGACAACAGCTCCTGGACTTCAGCTCCGACCCGGACCTGATGGCAGATGAGCTTCGCGATTTCCGCCGCCGCGGCGGGAGCTGCCTGGTGGACCTGACACCGCCCGGGCTGGGGCGCGACCCGGTCTGGCTGCGGGACCTGGCGACCCGGACCGGACTCTCGATCGTGATGGCCGCGGGCTGGTACCGCGAGAGCTTCTACCCGCCGGAGGCGGCGATCGACCGCCGCGAGGTCGACGACCTCGCCGATGAGCTGGTCGCGGAGGTCGAGCGCGGGGTGGGGGAGAGCGGCGTTCACCCGGGGATCATTGGCGAGATTGGCACGGACCAGGCGTGGATCAGCCCGCGCGAAGAGAGGGTGCACCGCGCCGCGGCTCGCGCGGCGGCGCGGACCGGTCTGAGCCTGGTGACCCACTCGCTGCGGAGCACGGTTGCCCTGGCGCAGCTGCGCATCTTCGAGGAGGAGCGGCTCGACGCGGACCGCGTCGTGATTGGTCACGCCGACACCGTTCTCGACCTCGACTACCATCTCGCCCTCCTCGAGCGCGGCGCGAGCCTCTGCTTCGATCAGCTCGGCCGGTCAGGCGAGGCGGCGGCGGCGCGCGAGGCACGGCTCGTCGAGCTCATCGTCGAGCTCCTCGAACGTGGCTTCACCCATCGAATCCTCCTCAGCCAGGACATCTGCACCAACGACCAGCTCAGGGCCTACGGCGGCACCGGCTATGGCTACCTGGCCCAGCACTTCCTGCCGCACCTGCGAACTGCCGCGGTGGGCGAGGGCGAGATCGCGGCGATGACCACGGACAACCCGCGCCGGATGCTGACGGTCGCCTAGGGCGCGGGCGCGCCGATCGAACCATGGGAGAGCCCGCTCTGGCGCCCCGCGATCCGGGCGCCGACCTGCGCCGTATCGCATTCCTGCTCGAGGCGGCCAACGAACCGACCTACCGTGTTCGCGCCTTCCGCAACGCGGATGCCGTCCTCGCCGGGCTGCCGCCCGACGTGCTGGCCGCGCGGGTCCGCGAGGGCTCGCTGCGCGAGCTGCCCGGTATCGGCGAGGTCCTGGAGCGCACGATCGCCGAGTCGCTGCGCGGAGAAGAGCCGGTCTACCTGCGGCGGCTCGAGGCAACGGGCGGCCGGCCGGTGGCGGAGGGGGCGGCAGCCATCCTGGCCGCCCTCCAGGGGGACTGCCACGTCCACTCCGACTGGTCCGATGGCGGCTCGTCGATCAGGGAGATGGCCGAGACTGCGCGCGACATCGGTCACGACTGGATGGTGCTTACCGACCATTCACCGCGGCTCACCGTCGCGAACGGCCTCTCGTCCGATCGGCTCCGGGAGCAGCTCGAGCTCGTCGCGGACCTCAACCAGGGGCTCGCCCCCTTCCGGATCCTCACCGGAATCGAGGTCGACATCCTCGCGGATGGCTCCCTGGACCAGGAGCGCGACCTCCTCGCGCGGCTGGACCTCGTGGTCGGCAGCGTCCACTCCGAGCTGCGCATGGAGAATCGGCTGATGACGCGGCGGCTGGTCACCGCCCTGGCGGACCCGCACCTCGACATCCTGGGACACGTCACCGGACGGATGGTCACCGGCAAGCGGCACCGCCCACCGTCCGACTTCGACCCGGAGATCGTGTTCGCGGCCGCCGCCCGCTTCGACAAGGCGATCGAGATCAACAGCCGCCCGGAGCGCCTGGACCCGCCCAAGCGCCTCCTGCGCCTGGCGGTGGAAGCCGGCTGCCGGTTCGCGATCGACTCCGATGCGCATGCGCCGGGTCAGCTGGCCTGGCTGCCCAACGGCTGCGAGCGTGCCTACCTGTGCGGGGTGTCACCTGCACAGGTGGTCAACGCCGGGTCCGCGGAGGATCTGCTCCGCTGGACGCGCGGGCACGAGGTCGCCGGCTGACGTATCCGGAGACGCGTCGCAGGGCCATACTGTGAGGCGTTCACGAACGCACCCCACCGCCGGAGGTTTCCATGTCCGTCGCCCGTGTCACCGAGCTGTCCTGCACCTCCAACCAGTCCTTCGAGGATGCCATTCGACAGGGCCTCGAGCGCGCGATGAAGACGCTTCGCGGCGTGCGGAGCGCGTGGATCAAGGAGCAGCGCGTCAACGTCGGCCGGGACGGCAGCCTGGAGTTCCAGGCCAACCTCCTGGTCACGTTCATCCTCGAGGACTAGGCAGGGCGGTCTACCAGGGAGGCGCCAGGCGTTCCACCGTCGAGCGATCGGCATGGAGCCCCTCCGCGTTCAGAGGGATCATGGCCACGTGGTCGGCACCCGCGGCGCGCATGGCCTCGAGACGCTGCCTGACGGCGGACTCGTCCCCCCACCCGACCAGCGCATCGACCAGGCGGTCCGCCCCGGGGGCTGCCAGCTCGTCATCGGCGAATCCCAGCCGGCGCAGGTTGGCGAGGTAGTTCGGGAGTGTCAGATAACGGGCGAGGTAGCGGCGCGCCGCCTCCCTGGCTCGCGCGGCATCTGCGTCCAGGCGAACGGCGGCGCTCACGACCAGGATCGGACGCGGCCGCCCGGCCGCCGCCGCGATCGGGTCCATGAAGGCGCGCGCTTCGACCACCGCCTCGGCGGGGACGCAGTACAGGAACGCGCCATCCGCGCGCTCCGCGGCGAGCCGCTGCATGCGCTGGCGCAGCGCTGCCAGGACCAGCGGCGGCTCCCCATACGGACGCGGACCGCGGAACGGCGCAGCGCGGTAGGCGTCGAGGTATGCGTTCATGGCCTCGATGGGCGGGAGCCAGCGGTGTCCGCGCACCTGCTCGATCTCCTGGTGCCCCACGCCGAGCCCCATGACCATCCGTCCGCCGGACAGCTCGTGGACCGTCGCGGCGGCGGCATGGGCTGCGACCGCGTCACGGGCGGTGGTCTGCGCGATGCCCACGCCCAGTCGGATCCGTTCCGTCCGGGCGGCGAGGTGGCCCAGCAGCGCGAATGGCTCGCGACCGGTGCCCTCCTGGGTCCACGCCATGTCGTACCCGAGCGCCTCTGCGTCGCGGATCAGCGCCACCGTCTCCTGTCCCGCAAGGCGGTCGTAGCCGGACCACAGGCCGTGCGGGCCGATCCAGTCCATCGCCGGCGGAGGGCTAGCTGGCGAGGCCGATCCGGCGACCGGAGCGGACGAACCGCGCCCGGTATGCCGGGTTCGAGACGCGGCCGTTCACCATGGCTGCATCGAGCGGCCGGCTCGAGCGCGGAGCGTGGTATCGGCCACGATCGCGGATCGAATCGGCGATCTCCGCCGCCGTTGATGGGCCTTTCTCGCCGATCACCGCGATGATCTCGTCGTGCAGGGCCACGCGGCCGTCCGGGGCCGCCGGGGAGGTCGCCGCCGGGGTCGTGGCTGCCGCATCCGCCTTTCGTGGCCTGCCGCGTCGTCGCGGTGCGGGCGCCGGCGCTGGCTCGGTTGGCGCGCGTGATTCGAGGAGCGGCTCGCCGGCCGGCCGGTCGCTTGAGGTCTCGGTTGTCTGCGAGGTCCGCGCCGCGAGGTCGGCAACCTGCGCCACGAGCGAGGCGACCGTCGCCTCCAGCTCCGCGAACCGCGTTGCGCCCTCCGGCTGAGCGAGGGGTTGCCCCGCGCGCTCGGCGTCCAGGCGCTCCTCGACCCAGCGCTGGACGAGCTGTCCCGGCCGCAGATCTGCGGCGGCGGCGAGCTCCTTCAGAAGGCCCAGACGGCGCGGGTCGACCTTGATCGCCATGCCACCCTCGTCCTGACTCCTCGGAACGTAGGGTGCCCGCCCCGGGTCGCGTGGGGTGAAATGGTCGTGGCGCGTTGTCGCGCTGACCGAAGTCACGCGGAGGGCGGTCGCGCTGGTTGAAGTCACGCGGGGGGCGGTCGCGCTGGCTGAAGTCACGCGGGGGGATGTCACGCGGCGCGCTGTCGCGCGGCCCGCGGTCCGCGGGTGGCCCGGATGAGCGCCCTCCCGGCCTGAACGGTCGACGGTCCCCGTACCCGCCTCCGCCGCCACCGGGTCGCGATGGTGGGCGGCGGTCGCCGCGTCGGTCATTTCCCATGAACCCACTGTAGCCGTCGGGATCACGGTTGACCAGCGACCCGCCGCCTCGCGCTGCGCCGCGGAGGGCTCCTAGAAGCTGCCGCTCGCCCCGCCGCCTCCGCCGCTGGAACCGCCGCTGAAGCCGCCCCCGCCGCTCCCACTGGAGGCCGGCGGGCTCCCGATGCTCCCCAGCGTGCTGAACATCCCCGACACGTCCGGGATGGGGGACCCGGAGAAGAGGCCACCGCCGCCGATGGCTGACCAGCGGACCGCCACCCGCGTCGAACCCTGCAGTGGTGCCCAGCCATGCCGGGTACCACGCCACGCTGTTCCCGGTCGCGCCCACCTTGCCCCACGCTGCCGCGCGATCCTCCAGGCTTCGCTCCAGCACGGCCGCGACCTCCTTGTGCAGGCCCAGCGCGATCCCCCAGACCACCGCTTCGTCAGGGGTGGAGGCCAGGATCCGGACCGTCTCGTCGGCAGCGACCTGTTCCATCGAACGGGCCTGCTCCAGGGTCTTGCGCAACGTACGCGCATAGGCCTTGAGCATGCCGTCGACCATGGCCCCGCTCGGCGTGCGCTGCGACATGGCGCGAGCGAAGGCGAGGGTGACGAGGCCGCCCAGCCCCAGCGCGATGCCCAGGATCACGAGGCCGCTGCTGGGGAGCAGGAGGCCGGGGACGAAGGCGACGCCACCGGCCAGAATCTCCACGCCGCCCACCGCGAGCCAGCGCGCGATCGCGCGTCGGGGGCGCTCGTGGAACCAGCCGAGTCGGACGGCATCGGTCTCGAGCAGCGTGTCGAAGTCACCGATCGCCTCGTGCAGCCGGCCGAGCGCCTCGCGGTCGAGGGTGGCAAGCGGGCCGGCCATCGCGGTCAGCACGGCGAGGAGGTACCCCTCGGCACGCGGCAGCGGCTTCCGGGGCTGCGGCCGGGGCGAGAGCACCTCGATCGATGGTCCGCCCTCGTCGCCGACGACCGGGGCGTCGACGTCGTGGAACGCGATGAAGCCGCCGCTCGCGAGCTCCAAGAGCGCCGTGGTCACACTCCGCTGCCCGGAGGCGCCGTCGTGGACGACGGTGGCCAGCGGCGGGGTCAGGTCCGCAGGCGGTCCGGCCATCAGGACCGATGGCGAATCGAGGAAGAATGGGTCGCGGCCCTGCCGGCGCCAAGCCACATACACAAGCCCGATGGCGCCCAGCAGTGCGATCGGTGCGGCGCCGAGGGCAAGCAGCGAGTTGATGATCCGCGCCCGGTCGATGCGGTCCCGTCCCTTCGCTGTGACGGCGTGGTCGACGGCTGCGACCGTGTCGAGCATCGCGGCGTCGAGGTCGCCCGCCACGGCCGCTGGCACGAAGTCGGTCGCGATGATGCTCGCCATCTGGTCTTCGCTGAGGTACGCAGACTTGAAGCCGGAACCGGCGTACAGGCTCACCTTCCCGTGTACCAGATCCGGCTGCAGCCCCAGCAGGATCACGAGGCCGTCGTCGAAGCCGCTCCGGCCCACGCCCCATTCGTTCATGAGCGCGCCCGCCGCCGCCAGGTTGCTCGCCTCGGTCGCGGTTGGGTCGACCTGGACGTAGACCGCGATCTCCGCCCCGCTGCGTGCCTCGATCTGGTCGATCTCGCGTCTCGAGGCGGGCCACCGTCTCCGCGCTCAGCGCTCCCGGGCCGTCGTAGACGGCCTGCCCCGGGCTTCGGGCTCGGGAACGGTGGGCCGGCGGCGGACACCGAGAGGACGAGCAGCAGGGCCCCGAGGGCGGCGAGCGGACCCGCGACGGCGGCACTCGCGAGGAGGCGGCGCATGCGCGGAGGATAGTACCGGTTTGACCAGTACCTCCGTCTCTGTCAGCCTGTGGGCGACCCACCGGGTCTGCTGTCGTGGTCCATCGGGCCACGCCCGACGCCCGCGCTGCAACCGGGTTCGCTCATCGCGGACCGTGCGCGGAGCCTGAAGAACCCGTTACCGGAGCCCCATATTGCGTAACCCGAGAAGGGTGCTGATCACCCTGCTCCCGGCGGCTGCCCTTGTGCTGGCCGTCACCGTCGCCGCGGCACACGCCCCCGAAGGACCGCGACAGGACCTCGTCAATGCCGCGCCCACCAGCCTCACCGCCGCGCAGTTGCACGGCATCGCCGACGACGGCACGGGATCGCCGGCCATGGCCGCTGATCCGACTTCCGCACCGGCTGCCCGAAAGGCGCCAACCCCCACTCCCATGCAGCGTCGCCCGCAGTGTGAGTGGCACGGCCTCCCACTATCCGGGCACCCGCGGATTCATCGGCCGGGCCGCCGTGGCCCTCCCGGGCCTGCTCGGCGGCCGGTACACCGGCGGCATCAGCGGGACCGTCACGATCTGCGCCGACCGCTGCGCCACGCTCCCGGTGGTCGACTACTGCGACTGCTACTGGGGGACCTCCAGGCAGCGTGTAGCGGATCTCACGCCCCAGGCCTGGGCCCTCGTCACCAACCTACCGCTGTCGCGCGGCCTCGTCCACGTGACCGTGATCCTCGGCTGAACGGCGGGGCGGCCGGTGGTCCGTAGCGGCGGGGCTACTGGCAGCTCACGGCGACGCTGACAGGCTCTCCCCCGACGCCGGGGATCGACTGGTCGTAGGTGACCGTCTGCCCGCCGCCGACCTGGGGCGAGACGGAGGTCACCGCGCCCAGCTCCCGCCCGGCCGCATCGCGAGCCTCGAGGCGGCACTTGGCGCGCCCAGCCTTGGTTCCCTCGTTGCTCACGGAGACCGTGGCGACCAGCACGCCCTGCGACCCGGCGCGGAAGGAGAGCGCCTGCGCCGAGTACGGGCCGATGCCCCGCATCGCCAGGCTGGCGGCGACGGCCAGCAGGACCACACCGGCAATGATGGCCACCACCATGGTGCCGTGGTACTGGCTCGCGGACGGCGTCGCCATCCCGGCCTGGTTGCAGACCGCGCAGATGGACTCGTCGGGACCGATCTCGCGCCCGCACTTGTAGCAGCGGCGCGCCGCGCGCGGGTCCGGCGCGCCCGCTTCGGAACCTTGCCCGGTCACCGGTGGCCCTCCGGCAATCGCTCGCCGGCCCGGATCGGCACCGGCAGCCAGTTCTCCTGCGGTGCCAGCGGACAGCTCCAGCGGGCGTCGTAGACGCAGGAGGGGTGGTAGGCATAGTTGAAGTCGAGCACCAGCTCCTCGCCGTCGGATCCCAGGTCCGCCCCCTTCGCCGAGTCCCACAGGTAGCGCCCGGCCCCATACGACTCGTCACCGCTGGTGGCGTCGCGGAAGGGGATGAAGATCCCGCCGGCGTACTCGTTCATCCAGTAGACGGCAAGCGAGCAGGGCGTGCCGTCCACGACGAAGCGCACCCATCCGATCCGCGCATACGGGAAGGAAGGACCCTCGCCGGAGCGCGGCAGGTCGAGCGGAAGCGCGTCGGGGTCCGGCTCGAGCCGGGCGGTGAACCGCAGCGACGGATCGTGCCGCCAGTACGCGACACCGCGGAAGGACCGGCGCTCGTCGGGCGGGACCGGGGAGGACGGGTGCTCGCTGAAGAGGCGATCGCGCGCGGCGCGGTAGGCGACCAGGCGCATCGGCTCAGGTCGCTCGTCGGCTCGGAGCGTCTCGTAGATTGCGGCGACGCGGCGTCGCCAGTCGGCGAGGTCGAGGTACTCGGACATGGACACCCGAGAGGATAGACGGCGGGCGCCCCGCGTGGGGCGCCCGTCATCGGCTGCTGCGGGAAGGCCCCGCCTAGGTGAGGCCGTTGTCGGTAAGGAATCCCTTTGCGACGTCCTCGATCTTCTGCTTGTCGACGTTGACCTTGACGCCCATCTGGGTCAGGGCGTCGGTCGTGAGCTTGGCCGAAACGGCGTTGAGGGTATCGGCCAGGTCGGATCCGCCGGCATCGGCGAGATCCTTGCGCAGGACCGGGATCATGTTGCCCGCCACCTGCGACTGCTGATCGTCCTCGAGGAGGACGAAATTGAACCGCGCGATGTCCGGCTGCGTCGTGCACAGCTCGGCCACGTCGACGTTCTTGCTGTTGAGCGCCACCGCGATGTCCGCCGAGCACGGTGCCAGCTTGACCCACTGGAAGCCCGTAGCGGTGATGTCGATCCCGTACTTGTCCTTGAGGGCCTGGCCGCAGCCGGCGTTCGTGCCGCACTCGGGGGGCAGTCCCCACTTGAGCTGCGTGGCGACCTTGGCGGCGTCGCTCATCGTCTTGAGCGACATCGAGCTGGCCGTCTCGGAGCGCACGGCGAACCCGTTCTGGTCGGTGCCCGGAGCGTAGTCCAGTGAGGTGAGGCCCAGCGGATCAAGGGCCGCATCGAGCGACGTCTTCGTCGCCGCCGGATCGCCGGTGGCGGTGGCCTTCAGCTCGGCCGCCTCGTAGCCCAGGTACTCGGGCATGAGGTTGATCTGGCCGCTCTTGAGGGCATCGTTGGTAAGGGTCCGGGCACCCAGGTTGAACTTGCGGTCCACGGTGAAGCCCTTGGCCTCGAGGGCCTGCGCGTAGATCTCGCCAACGAGGGCGGATTCGTAGAAGTCTGCCGAGCCGATCGTGACCTTCGGCATCTCGGCCGTCTGTGACGCGGAGCTCATGGCCGATGGCGATGAGCTGCCGCCCCCTCCCGTCGAGCAGGCGCTGAGGATCAGCGTCAGCACCGACGCCCCGAGGGCGAGCATGCGGAATCTCCGCATTGGGTCCTCCTTCTGGTGCGAACAGGGGATTGCCGCCGCATGCCGCGACGGTTCAGGGTTCGGAGTCTATCAGCCGACTCGTGACGCTCCGATGACAGGAATAGGCCGATTCCTTCAGCCGGGTTCAGATCGCGAGGCTAGACGAACGGTCCCCCGACCGGGGTCTGCATCGAGTGCTCGTCCCCGCCCCAGGACCGCGCCGGCGATTGCGGGTGCGACCCGAGCCCCGGCGAGACGAGTCGTCGCTGGAGCCAGGCGAAGCCGAGCTCGGTCCCGATGGCCAGTGCGCCCACCAGCACGGCGCCCATGAAGAGCTGGGCGTCGTCCTGCTGGGCGATGCCGTCGATGATCAGCCGGCCAAGGCCGCCGGCCCCCAGGACCGCGGCCAGGGTCGCGGTCGCGACGACCTGCACCGCAGAGATTCGCAGACCGGTCAGGATCGAGGGCAGGGCGAGCGGCACCTCCACCAACCACAGGAGCTGGAGCTCGCGCATCCCCATCCCGCGCCCGGCCTCGACGGCGTCCGGTTCCACCTCCCGGATGCCGGCGTACGTGTTGGTCACGATGGGCGGGATGCCAAGTGCGACGAGGGCCACGATCGTGGGGATGAAGAAGAAGCCAAGCGGCGGCCACCAGTTGGCGGTGATGGTCAGGACGATTCCGAGCAGGCCGAGCGTCGGCAGCGCCCGGCCGATGTTCGCGACGCTGATCGCCGCAAGCGCGCCGCGCCCGGAGTGGCCGATGGCGAGACCCACCGGAAGGGCGATGAGAACCGAGAGAAGGAGCGACCCGCCCGAGAAGGCGAGGTGCTCCACGAGGCGGGGGAGCATGCCGTCTGCACCGGTCCAGTGGGCGGGGACCGAGAGCCATTGGGCGAGCTCCCCGATCAGTTTCACGACGTCGCGCTCCGTGCCCGGACCCACGGTGTGAGGCGGGTCTGAAGGAGGAGCAGGGCGAGATCCGCCACGACGGCGAGTGCCACGGAGAGGAGGGAGCCGACCCAGATTGCGGTGGGGAAGAAGCCCCTGAGCCCGGTCACGACGATCAGGTACCCCAAGCCGCCCTGACCGATCAGCGCGGTGACCGTCACGAGGCCCACGGTCGTGACGGTCGCGATGCGCAGCCCGGCCACGATGATCGGCACCGCGATGGGCAGCTCCACGCGCCACAGCATCTGGCCCGGCGTGTACCCCATCCCCGTTGCCGCCTCGACAACGTCGGGCGGAACCGACTCGAGCCCCAGCAGGATGTTCCGGATGATGATCAGCAGGGTGTAGCTCGTGAGGGCGATCTCGGCCGAGAAGAAGCTGAGACCGGTGAACGGGATCAAGAAGGCGAAGAGCGCCAGGCTGGGGATCGCGTAGAGGACCCCGGTGACACCGATGACCGCCGCGGTCGCGCGCCTTCGGCGACGGATGAAGAGCGCCGCGCCGAAGCTGAGGACGAACCCGATCACAACCGCGGTCAACGTCATTCCCACGTGCTGCAGCAGCCGCTCCCAGATGACGTCCAGGTTGTTGACGATCCAGTCGGGGCGGATGAACGGCTCGCCGGGCGGCATCGGCTCAGCTCGCCTTTGGCGGCGTTGCGCTCTGGAGCACGCCGCTGATCTGGTCGACGCTCACCAGGCCGAGCACCCGTTCGCGCTCGTCCACCACCACGCCCAGCTGGACCGACGAGGCGAGCATGGCCGAGAGCGCGTCGCGCAGCGTCGTCTCGGGCTCGAGCAGGCTCGCCCCGGGCGTCGCGAGGGAAGGATCGATGGCTCCGCCGCGGGCGAGCTCGCTGCCGTGAATCCAGCCGATCGGCCGGTCGCGGTCGTCCACCATCAGCGCGAAGTCGATCGGTGCGGACGTCGACGGCACGTTCAGCATCGCGGGTTCGGTCGCCGGCGTGGACGATCACCGCCCCGAGGAGCGGGAGGTCACGGACCCTCGCCAGGGAGAGCCGCTTCAGACCCCTGTCGGCGCCCACGAAGCGCTCGACGAACTCGCTCGCGGGCTGGGCCAGGATCGTGTTCGGGGTGTCGTACTGGGCCAGGACCCCGCCGCGCTGCAGGATGGCGATCCGGTCGGCCATCTTGATCGCCTCGTCCACGTCGTGCGTCACGAAGACGATCGTCTTGCGCACCTTGGCCTGCAGCCGCAGGAACTCGTTCTGGAGCCGCTCGCGACGGATCGGATCGACCGCGCCGAACGGCTCGTCCATGAGCATGACCGGCGGGTCCGCGGCCAGGGCGCGCGCCACGCCCACTCGCTGGCGCTCGCCGCCGGAGAGCTCGGACGGGTATCGGTCCCGGTAGCTCTCCGGGTCCAGGCCCACGAGGTCGAGGAGCTCCTCGACCCGGTCGCGAACCCGGGCGTCGGGCCAGCGCAGGAGACGCGGCACCACCCCTGCGTTCTCGCCAATGGTCATGTGCGGGAAGAGCCCCACCTGCTGGATCACGTAGCCGATGCGGCGCCGGAGCTCCACCGCCGGCAGCCCCATGATGTCCTCGCCGTCGATGGTGATCGTGCCCGAGGTCGGGTCGACGAGCCGGTTGATCATCTTCATGGTCGTCGTCTTGCCGCAGCCCGACGGCCCCACCAGGACGCACACCTCACCCGCGGCGACGGTGAGCGACAGGTCCGTGACCGCCGGGGGGGCCTCGCTGCCGCCGTACCGCTTCATGACGTGGTCGAGGGCGACGACCGCACCCGTCGCGGTGGTGCTGCTCATGGCCCCGATGATACGGGGGCTGTCGCCGCACCCGGGTTGCCCAGCCGGTAGATGGTGAGCGTCGGGTTGGCGTACACACGCTGCATGCCGGGCACCGTGCTGAAGTCCACGGGCTCCGGGCACGGCGATGGTCGCCCGCCGTCGATGAGGTAGGTCGCGTTGAGCGTCCGCATCAGGCTGGCGGTCTGCTGCGGGATCACCCCCGCAGTAGATGGCGGTTACCTCACTGGCGCGCACGTCCGGCGAGTAGCCCAGGTTCGCGACGTACGGCTGGAAGGTCAGGAGCCGGAGACGGCCGGCCGGGTCGGTGGGGGAGTTCAGCCAGCCATCGGTCGCGAACACGGCACCGTCCGGCGTGTTCGCTGCGATCCACTCGGCAGCGGCGAGCTGGTCGGAGGAGAGCACCTGCTCGCGGTTGAGCGCGGTCCAGGCGCCCACCAGCAACGGCGAGGGAACGCTCAGGGCGAGCACAACGGCCACCGCCGGCCACGGCCAGCGGCGCAGGAGCCAGCCCGCCAGCAGGGCCACGGCGATCCACATCGCCTGGAAGTACTTGTTCATGTCGAAGGCGATCACGCTCACCTGGATCACGTTCGGGACCACGAAGAGCAGGACCGCCCACCCCGCGAAGAACCAGCGCGCCGGCGTCCGGCGCCAGACGAGCGCCACCGCCGCCAGCACGAACGGCACGCCCAGGTTGGTGACGTAGAAGAAGACCACCGCGGCCGGCCCGTCCGCGAACGGCGCGGATTCCCAGCCGGCTACCAGCTTGAGCGCGCCGGAGCCGGTCGCCTGCAGCAGGGGCGCCACGGCGAAGGGCAGGCTGAGGAGATAGGGAGCGCCGAAGAGCAGCGCGTTTCGGGGCGTGGCCGCATCCGTCAGCCGTCCGGCGGTGACGACCCAGAGCAGGGCGATCAGGAGTCCCGCCGGGAAGAAGAAGAAGTGGAACGGAGCCAGGAGCGCACCGGTCAGCCCTGCCAGGGCGATCAGCATCGGGCGGTCGCGCCATCCGGCGCGCCGGCGTTTCGCCGTGGGGAGGCCCGCGACCAGGAGCAGGACCATCGCCACGAGCATCGGGAGTCCGGCCATGGTGGCGCGGTGGACCAGGAGCCCGGTGCCCATCACGGACGGGATCCGGAAGTACGGCCAGGTGACCTGCCCGAGCACGTCGAACCAGGTGTTGTCATAGCCGTGCGTGGTGATCAGGGTGAGCGGGTCGCCGAGGCCGTTGGCCACGTCGCCCACCAGCCGTATCCAGCCGAAGCCGCCGGCGAAGACGGCGATGGTGGCCGCGATGAGTGCGGCGCGTCGTGCGCCACGGCCCCGGAGCAGGGTCCGGCCGAGCCCATGGACGCACAGGACCAGCGAGCCCGCAAGGATCGCCGACGAGGTGACGAAGACCGGGATCGCGAAGAGTCCGGCCGCGTTGGCGACGATGGCGTCGTGGAAGTCGGCGAACCAGTGGTAGACGAGCGGTGCGCCGGCGAAGTACGGCACCTGCGGCGGGAAGTTGCCGGCGTTCAGGCTCTGGGCGATGGAGAGATGGACGCCGAGGTCGCTCCAGTTCGAGCCGCCGCTGTCGACCCCGCGGAGGTGACGTGCCACAGCCCGCTGGCGAGCACGAGGCCCACGAAGCTCGCCGCGACGAGAGCGAGCAGGAAGGGTGCCGGGTCGCGGGCGAGGGCCTTCCGGCGCCGCCTGGAAGGCGTGCGCCAGGCCACCGGCCGGGCTGCCGCGCCACGCCGCGAGCGGGATGGGGGAAGCGAGGAGCAGCGCCGCAGCGAAGGACCGTTGCGCGCGAGTAGCCGAACGGCAGGGAGAGCCACCAGACGAGGTGGGTGCTCACCGCGACAGAGAGGATGACAGCCACCCCGAGGCGTCCGCTGGCCGGGATGCGAGGCAGCGCCACGGCCACGATCGCCCATCCGGGCACGAGGTAGAGGAGCGGCCAGACGAAGAGGATGGCGAGTCCCGGCTGGAGCCACGCTCCCGCCAGGGCGGCGAGCACGAGGACCGCGGCGACGGCCGCCGCGGCCGGGGAGCCCTGGCGGCTCACTCAGCCGTTGGGAGTGGAGGGCGCCAGGCGGGGAAGCGGCTGCCGCGGATCGAGCAGTGCGACGATGCGGTCGACCTGCGCGTCGGTCAGCACGTCGTCCCGTACGATCCGGCGGGCGAGCCCGTCAGCGCTGGCGTGGACCTCGATCCCCGGCTGCTGGTCCGCCTCCCAGCCGATCTCCGTCCCCGCATCGGTGACGAGGCAGGCGACCACGCCGGCAGGGCAGCCCGGCGCGTTCCAGGATCAGCTCAAGCCGATGCCCCGCGAGCCGTGCACGAGTCACGGCCAGCGCATCCCACGGGATCCACGAATCCGTGGACCGGTTCCACCGGTACCAGTGACCGTTGCGCTTGCGGAAGCGCCCGTGCTCGTGACCAAGGCTGAGGGCCCATGTCCCGCCGGGCCCCACGACCACCGCGTCGGTGGGCTCCGAGCCGGCGTGCGAGGCGTGACGCAGGTAGTGGTACCGGTCATCGAGGTGGCGGCCGAGTCCCGCGGCGAGCCGATCGGGCGCCAGCGCGGTCAGGCGGCCGAATGGCAAGCGGGATCGGGAGGCGGTGGCGTGCAAGAATCATGGTCGGACGATGAGATGCCTGCGCTGGCGGGGTGTCGAGCGTCCCCCTGGACCGGACCGGTCAAGTCTAGCGCGACAGGGGCGAATCGCCTAGGTCGAGGGACATGGCCACGGCGCGCTCCTCGTATCCGAGGGACCGGTACAGGCTGCGGGCCACGACGTTGCCCCCGAAGACGTTGAGCTCGATGCGGGTCAGACCCCGGGCTCGGGCCTCTCCTCCACGAGGCGCATCGCCGCACGACCAAGGCCCATCCCGCGATGCTCGGCGTCGATCTCGACGTCCCAGACGAAGAGGATGGTGCGCTCGTCGATCTCCCGCACGCCGAGCCAGAGCCGGCCCACGGCGACGCCATTTGCCTCGAGCACCCAGATGGTCTGGTTGGGCGTATCCAGCCCGTTGGGCAGGACGGTCGGCCATGTCGTGCTCCGCCTTGCGTCGCGCGGCATCGTCGCTCCACGAGCCCGTTGGTGGCGATGTCCTTCGCGTAGGCGTCGGTGACGCGGCGGTACCAGGCGTCGAACTCCTCGGCGCGCAGCGGCCGCGCGACCAGGGCGGGCGGGGTTGGGACGGGCAGCGGTCACGCCGGGCATGGTAGCCGCGACCGGAGGGCCGGACAGCACGGCTGGTAGCATCCGCAGCATGGCAATCCTGCAGGTCGGCCCGGAGATCGAAGAGGCGGTCCGCGTCATGCTCGTGGAGATCGGGGAGGATCCGGAGCGTGCCGGACTGCTCGGCACGCCCAACCGCGTCCGCCGGATGTACGAGGAGCTCGCGGCCGGCTATCGGGTCGATCCGGACGAGCTCATGAACGGCGCCTGCTACGAGGTCGAGTACGACGAGATGGTGGTCGTGCGCGACATCGGCTTCTTCTCGCTCTGCGAGCACCACCTGCTCCCCTTCTTCGGCCAGGTGCACGTCGGCTACCTGCCGAAGGGGCGGGTCATCGGCCTCTCGAAGATCCCCCGCATCGTGGAGATGTACGGCCGCCGCCTGCAGCTCCAGGAGCGGCTCACCCAGCAGGTGGCGGAGTTCCTCATGGAGCAGCTCGCGCCGCGTGGTGTGGCCTGCGTCGTGGAGGCCAGCCACATGTGCACCATGATGCGGGGCGTCAAGAAGGAGCGTGCGCGGATGGTGACCAGCGCCATGCTCGGGCGATTCCGCATGGATCCCAAGACACGCACCGAGTTCCTGGCCCTGATCGGCAACCCGGGCGGCTAGAATCGGCCAGCCATGACGAACGAGAGCGGGACCGATGGCGGCGTCACCACGCGCGGAGGCCCCATCCGGGTCCTGATCGCCAAGCCCGGCCTGGACGGCCACGACCGTGGTGCCAAGGTGCTGGCCCGCGGGCTGCGCGACGAGGGGTTCGAGGTGATCTACACCGGGCTGCGCCAGACGCCGGAGATGATCGCCGATGCCGCCGAACAGGAGGACGTCGACGTCGTGGGGCTCTCGATCCTCTCCGGCGCGCACATGACCCTGCTGCCCCGAATCGCGTCCCTCGTTCGCGAGCGGGGCATGGACGACGTCCTCATCGCCGCCGGCGGGATCATCCCCGACGCGGATGTCGAGCCGCTGAAAGAGGCCGGGATCGCGGAGATCTTCGGTCCCGGAACGAGCATCGGCGAGGTCGCTCGCTACCTGCGCGAGCACGCCCGCCGGCCACGCTGACGGCGTGCGCCGCCCGGCCCATGGCTGATGCCGCCGCCCTCCTGAACGCGGCGGTGGGCGGAGACCGGCGGGCGCTCGCAAGGCTGCTCACCGCCATCGAGGGCGGCGACGCGGAGACGCGGAGCGCGCTGCCGGCAGTCTTCGCGGCAACCCGTGGGGCGCACCTCGTCGGGATCACCGGGCCCCCCGGGGCCGGCAAGTCCACGCTGGTCAGCGCCCTGACCCGCGAGTACCGGCGGCGCGGGCGACGGGTGGGGATCCTGGCCGTCGATCCCTCCTCGCCGTACACCGGCGGGGCGATCATGGGCGACCGGATCCGCATGATGGACCACGCGTCGGATCGCGATGTCTTCATGCGCAGCATGGCGTCGCGCGGGGAGCTGGGCGGGCTGGCCGGCGCGACCTGGCTGGCCGCCGCCGCGCTCGATGCGGCGGGATACGACCCGGTCCTGGTCGAGACCGTGGGAGCGGGGCAGAGCGAGGTGGAGATCGCGCGGCTGGCGGAAACCACGGTGGTGGTCGAGGTGCCCGAGATGGGTGACGAGGTCCAGGCCATCAAGGCGGGTCTCCTCGAGGTGGCCGACGTGATCGCCGTGAACAAGGGTGATCGCCCGGGAGCCGAACGCGCGGCCCGGCAGCTGCGGGCCATGCTCTCGAGTGCCGGCGGCCGGCTGGGCACGCCGCCGCCGATCCTGGTGACGACCGCCGTGACCGGCGACGGGGTCAAAGCCCTTGCGGACGCGATCGACGCCCACCGGGAGGCGGCCCGCTCTCCCGAGCAGGCGTTCATCCGTGCGCGCAACCAGGTGGTTCGCGCCCTCGCCGAGCACGCGGCGCGCCGGGCCGCGGAGGACCCCCGCTGGGACGCCACCATCCGTGCGGTCGCCGAGCGCACGCTCGACCCGATCACGGCGGCGGAACGCCTGCTCGGGCCCTGAGCCGGGAAGCTGCCCGATTCACCGCAAGCCTGCCGTCGGCATCCGGCGTCGTCGCGGCCTCGCGGCTCGCCGGCCCTGCTAGGCTAGCCAGCCATGAGCATCGAACGCGTCTTCGTCATCGGCGCGGGGCTGATGGGCCACGGAATTGCCCAGGTCAGCGCCGCCGCCGGGAAATCGGTCACCCTCTCGGACCGCAGCACGGAGCTGGCCGAGAAGGGCAGGGCCCGCATCGCCGGCAACCTGGGTCGCCAGGTCGCCAAGGGCAAGCTGGAGCAGGCCACGGCGGACGAGATCCTGGGGCGGATCACCACCACGTCGGGCCCGGAAGCGGCCGCCGGCCACGACATCGTCATCGAGGCGGTCTTCGAGGACGAGCCGCTCAAGCGCGAGACCTGGACCGCGCTCACCCGGGCCGCGGATCCGGGCGCCATCTTCGCCTCCAACACGAGCAGCATCTCCATCACCGGCCTGGCGACCGTCACGCGACCGACCGGCCCAGTTCATCGGCCTGCACTTCTTCAGCCCCGTCCCGGTCATGAGGCTGATCGAGATCATTCGCGGCCTGGAGACCAATGACGCGACGTACGCCGCCTGCCGCGCGTTCGCGGAGGAGCTGGGCAAGACGGTGATCGAGTCGAAGGACATGCCCGGCTTCCTCGTCAACCGGATGCTTGGGCCCTTCATCAACGAGGCGGTCTTCGCCCTGATGGAGTCGACCGGCACCGCCGAGGATATCGACACCGGCGCGAAGCTGGGCCTGAACCATCCAATGGGCCCGCTGGAGCTCAGCGACTTCATCGGCAACGACGTCATGCTGGGCGTCATGGAGGTCCTGTACCGCGGCTTCGGCGATCCCAAGTTCCGGGCTGCGCCGCTCCTGCGCCAGATGGTCACCGCCGGCCACCTGGGCCGGAAGACGGGTCGCGGCTTCTACCGCTACGACGAGAGCGGGAACAAGGTCGGCTGATGGCCGGCGCCACCGCGCTGCGCGCCCGATCCCTTCGCCCTCACGGAGGAGGAGCGCGCGGGTGCGCGACACGGTGCGCGACTTCGCCCAGCGCGAGCTGGCCCCCACCGCCGCGCAGCGCGACGAGGAGGAGCGCTACGACCGGTCCCTCTTCCGCGGGATGGCGGAGCTGGGCCTGGCCGGGCTGCCCTACCCGGAGGAGTACGGCGGCGCGGGGATGGGCACGTTCGCCTGGGTCCTCGCCTGCGAGGAGATCGGCGGCCGCCGACATGGGAATGGCGGTGAGCCTCTCCGTCCACGTCCTGGCCCAGCTGCCGATCCTGGCCTTCGGCACCGACGAGCAGAAGGCACGCCTCCTGCCGCCCATGACCGCCGGGGAGCGGCTCGGCGCCTTTGCCCTCACCGAGCCCGGAGCAGGGTCCGATGCGGCGGCGCTGGCGCTGCGTGCCGAGCGCACCGATGACGGCTACGCGCCTGACCGGCAGCAAGATCTGGATCACGAACGGCCACGAGTCGGAGGTCACCATCGTCTTCGCGACCGTCGACCGCTCGCGTGGCCGCGAGGGGATCACCGCCTTCGCCGTGGAGCGCCCGACGCCAGGGCTTCAGCGTCGCCGGCGCACGAGCGGAAGATGGGGATCCGCGACTCCGTCTCCGCGGAGCTGGTCTTCGATGGGGCGTCGTGCCGGAGGCGAACCGCCTGGGAGCGGAGGGAGAAGGGCTCAAGGTGGCCCTCTCCGCGCTGGGAGCGGGCAGGATCAGCATTGCCGCCGTCTGCGTTGGCCTGCGCCCGATCTGCGCTGGAGCATGCCGGACGCTATGCCCTGCAGCGTACCCAGTTCGGCCGGCCCATCGCCGACCAGGAGATGATCCAGGCCATGCTCGCCGAGGCGGCGACCAACGTCGAGGCGGCGCGCCTCCTGACGTGGCGGGCGGCGCGTCTGCGTGACGCCGGAGAGCCCATCAACGCCGCGAGCAGCATGGCCAAGATGTTCGCCTCGGACGCCGCGATGCAGGTGACAACCGACGCCGTCCAGGTTTACGGTGGCGCCGGCTACAGCCGGGACAACCCGGTGGAGCGCCTCATGCGGGATGCCAAGGGGGCGCAGATCTACGAGGGCACCAACCAGATCCATCGGCTCATCGTGGCGCAGCACCTGCTCGACGCGCTGCGCAGGGGTTGATGAGCCAATGGTGAAGCCCCGGGCCTACCCGTTCGCCCATCTCCAGGCGGGTGACCCGGTGTCGAGGGAGGGCAGACTCATGAGCACCGCGACCGTTCCCGCGGTCCGCGCCGGAGCGGTCAGCCGCGGAGATCCGCTCGCGATCCCGGATGCGCTGCGGGCCAGCAGCCTGGTGGACCTGGTGCGGCGCAGCGTCGACCGCCACCCGGACAAGGAGGCGCTGCGCTGGAAGCTGCCGCGCACGCGTCGGCAGACCGGGGGCGAGGCGGAGACGGAGGACGAGGTCGTCTGGCGATCGATCACCTACGGGGAGCTGTGGACCTGGATCACCCAGGTGGCGATGGGTCTGCGACACCTGGGCCTGGGAACGGACGACCGCATCTGCATCATGAGCCGCACGCGACCCGCGTGGCTGACCGCGGATCTCGCCTCGCTCTCCATCGGCGCAGTGAGCTGCCCCATCTATCCCTCCGTGGAGCCGGGCCAGGCGGCCTACGTCATCAATAACGTCCGTGCCCGGGCGGTCTTCGTGGAGAACGCCCAGCAGGCCGCCAAGATCATGGGGGTCCGGGACCAGTGCCCGACCCTCGAGCACATGATCGTCATCGACGACCGGGGCAAGGTGCCCCCCGAGGCGATCAGCCTTGATGCGATCTTCGACCTTGCCTCGGTCGATGCGGGAGAGCTCGCCGCATGGGAAGCCGGCTGGCGGGCGATCGACCGCGGCACCGTCGCCACCATCGTCCACACCTCGGGCACCACCGCGAACCCGAAAGGGGTGGTCCTGACCCACGGCAACATTCTCCACAACTTCGAGGCGGGGATCCAGGCGGTCGACTTCAACGAGCGCGACCTCTTCCTCTCATTCCTGCCGTTGAGCCACATGACCGAGCGGGCGGCTGGCCAGGTGGTCCCGCTCGGGCGGGGATGCACCATCGCCTACGCGGAGCCGGCCATCGAACGGCTCCCGGCAAACATGGCCGAGACGCATCCCACGGTGATGGTCGCGGTGCCGCGCCTGTACGAGCGCCTGTACGCGCGGGTCACGGCCACGGTGGAGGCCGGCCCGGCGCTCCGACAGCGGATCTTCGGTTGGGCGTTGGGACTGGGGCGGGCCAAGTATGCGAATCATCTGGCCGGCCGTGACGACTCTCCGTGGCTCGCAGCGCAGCTGAAGCTCGCGGACCGGCTCGTCTTCCATCGCATCAAGGAGCGGACCGGCGGCCGCGTGCGCTACTTCGTCTCCGGGGGCGCGCCGCTCTCACAGGAGATCGGCGAGTTCTTCTACGCCATGGGCATGCTCATCCTCGAGGGGTACGGCCTCACGGAGACGGCACCGCTGCTCACGCTCAACACGCCGCAGGACTTCAAGTTCGGGACGGTCGGCCGCCCCGTGGCGGGAACCGAGGTCATGATCGATGCCGGTACCGGCGAGATCCTGGCCCGAGGTCCGCAGATCATGAAGGGCTACCTGGACGAGGCCGAGGAGACGGCGCTGGTCATCGACGACGACGGCTGGTTCCACACGGGCGACATCGGCGAGATCGACGAGAGCGGGCGGATCCGGATCACCGACCGCCTCAAGAACCTCATCGTCCTGGCCAATGGCAAGAACGTTGCCCCCGCGCCAATGGAGATCGCGCTCCTGACGAGCAAGTACATCGCCCAGGTGTTGATCGTGGGGGACAACCAGCCATACACCGGCGCGCTCGTCGTCCCGGACTTCGACGAGCTCGGGCGCTGGGCGGCAGGCAACGACCTTGCGGAGATGCCGCCCGAGCAGCTCGTGGAGGAACGCTCCGTGGGCAAGCTCATCGACGGTGAATCCCGTCGCCTGCTCGACGGCTTCGCCGTCTACGAGCGTCCGCGTCGCATCGCCCTGCTCCCGCGGCTTCTCACCGAGGAGGACGGCGAGCTGACGCCGTCGCTCAAGATCAAGGCCCGGGTCGTCAAGGAGCGCTGGGCGGGGAAGATCGACTACCTCTTCGACCGCACCCAGGAGTCCGGCGACTGACCGATGGCGCGGCGGCCGAATCGGCCGCCGGGATGGGCCCGCGTCATCTGCGGAGTACCATCTTCCGATGAGCGACGTATTCATCCTGTCCGCCGCCCGCACGCCCATCGGCAAGTTCGGCGGCGGCCTATCCACCACCCCTGCCACGCGGCTCGGCGCCGTGGCGATCCGCGCAGCCGTGGAGCGCGCCGGTATCGCGCCCGAGCATGTCGACGAGGCGATCATGGGCCAGGTCCTGCAGGCCGGAGCCGGCCAGGCTCCGGCTCGCCAGGCCGCCCTGGGCGGCGGGCTGCCCGACGGCGTCAGCGCGACGACCATCAACAAGGTCTGCGGCTCCGGGCTCAAGGCAGTGATGCTGGGCGCCTCGGAGATCCGGGCCGGGGATGCGGCGCTGATCGTCGCCGGCGGCATGGAGAACATGAACCTTGGCCCGTACCTCCTGCCCCAGGCGCGGACCGGGTACCGGCTCGGCAACGGCGAGATCGTCGACAGCACGGTCCACGACGGGCTGTGGTGCGCGATCTGCGACGTCCACATGGGCCTGCACGCCGAGCGCGTCGCCGCCAAGCACGACGTGACCCGCGAGGCCCAGGACGCGTTCGCCCAGCGCTCGCACGAGCGCGCGCTGGCTGCGATGGAGGCCGGCCGCTTCGCGGACGAGATCGTCGCGGTCGAGGTCCCCGGGAAGAAGGGCGCCACCATCGTCGACACCGACGAGAACCCGCGGCCTGACTCGTCACTCGAAGCGCTGGCCCGTCTGAAGCCCGCGTTCCAGCCGGACGGCGGAACGGTGACCGCCGGGAACGCTCCCGGCATCACCGACGGTGCCGCCGCGGTGGTGATCGCCTCCGAGGCGGCGGTCGAACGAGAGGGCGCCACGCCCCTCGCCCGCATCACCGGCTATGCCCAGGCCGACGTCGCGCCCGAGTGGCTCTTCGAGGCGCCCATCCTTGGCGTGCGGCGGCTGCTCGAGAAGGTGGGCGGCACGGTGGACGACTTCGACCTGATCGAGATCAACGAGGCGTTCGCGGCTCAGGTCCTGGCCGATGGCAACGAGCTTGGTTTCGACTGGGATCGGGTCAACGTCAACGGCGGCGCCATCGCCCTTGGCCACCCCATCGGCGCCTCCGGGGCACGCGTGCTCACGACCCTGGTCCACGAGCTGCGGCGGCGGGGTGGCGGCAAGGGCCTCGCGACGCTCTGCCTGGGCGGCGGCGGCGCGGTGGCCATGGCCATCGAGACTATCTGATCGGACGGGCTCGCCGGGTGCCGCTGGGCCTGTCCTTTCGGGCGGTACGGCACCCCGAGCCATCTCCGGGACACCCGTATAATTGGTACCGCTTGCGACTCAGGCCCGCCCTCGCCTGCCTGACCTGCGAAGGCGCCGGGCCGCGATTCATTGGAGGCATATCGCACACCGCTATGGCCATCGAACAGAAGGTCGCGGACGCGCCGAACATCTGGGCCGTTGCCCAGCAGCAGTTTGACGCCGCCGCACAGAAGCTGGACCTGGATGACGGGCTTCGCCGCGTTCTCCGGGTCCCAAAGCGCGAGCTCACCGTCAACTTCCCGGTGACCATGGACGACGGGCACGTCGAGGTATTCACCGGATACCGCGTGCAGCACAACGTATCGCGCGGTCCTGCCAAGGGCGGCATCCGCTACCACCAGGACGTCACGCTCGACGAGGTACGAGCCCTGTCGATGTGGATGACCTGGAAGTGCGCGGTCGTGAACATTCCCTACGGCGGCGGCAAGGGCGGCGTGATCGTCGACCCCAAGAAGCTCTCGCTCCGTGAGCTGGAGGGCCTCACCCGTCGATTCGCCACTGAGATCAGCCCGCTCATCGGGCCGGATCGCGACATCCCCGCCCCGGACGTCAACACCAACGCGCAGACCATGGCCTGGATCATGGACACGTTCTCCATGCATCACGGCTACACGATCTCCGGCGTGGTGACCGGCAAGCCCATCGCCATCGGTGGCTCGCTCGGCCGCAACGAGGCCACTGCCCGTGGCGCGGTCTACACCCTTCTCCAGGCCAGCACGGCCCTGAACGTTTCGCTCAAGGGCGCGCGCGTCGCCATCCAGGGTTACGGCAATGCCGGCTCAATCGCGGCGACCCTGCTCCACGACGAGGGGTCGATCATCGTCGCGGTCAGCGACTCGAGCGGCGGGATCCACAACCCCAACGGGCTCGACCCGTCGGCTGTCGGCGCGTGGAAGCGCGAGCACGGCACGGTGGTGGGCTTCCCCAAGGCGGAGCCGATCAGCAACAGCGCGCTCCTGGAGGTCGACTGCGACATCCTGGTGCCAGCCGCGCTGGAGAACCAGATCACGGCGTCCAACGCCCCGCGGATCAAGGCCAGCATCATCGCCGAGGCCGCGAACGGCCCGACGACGCCCGAGGCGGATGACATCCTCTTCGAGCGCGGGATCTTCCTGATTCCGGACATCCTGTGCAACGCGGGCGGCGTCACGGTCAGCTACTTCGAGTGGGTCCAGGACATGCAGTCCTTCTTCTGGACCGAGGAGCGCATCAACGAGTCGCTGAAGGGGATCATGGATCGCGCGTTCGCCGACGTGTACGACATGAGCAAGCTTCACGAAATCCACATGCGGACCGCCGCATACATGGTCGCCGTGGCCCGGGTCGCCGATGCCACGACCCTGCGGGGCCTGTACCCGTAAACTCCTCTCGGACCGACCGATGCGGGCGCCGGCTCCAATGCCGGCGCCCGCCGTCTATTTCGCGCATCACTCGCCGGTGAGGAAGGGGTACCCATGCTGGATCACGAGGAACGATTCCTCTTCCGCGAGGAGATCCTGAACCTGGCCAACGCGCTCGCCGAACCCGGGCAGCTCGACAACGTGGAGGACCTGCTGGCGGAGGTCACGACCTCGCCCCGGTTCGACGCGGACGTCTTCACCCTGGAGCGCTCGCTGCAGGTGATGCTTGGGGGCCGCGCCGGATCGACCCTGGTGGGGCTGCTCACCGTCGACCGCTCCGTCTTCGAGGAGACCGGAGAGATGGGCCTGCCGCCTGAGACGCATGAGCGGCTGGTCTCGTGGCGCGCGCGCTTTGGTCTCGCCATCGACAATGCCCTGAACTACCTGAACAACCCCGACGGGATCCAGGGCCACAACTTCGGAACGCAGGTACTGCACGGGGAGGGCGGGATCACCCTGCAGGGGCGCCTCACCCTGGTTCGCTACAACAACGAGCCGCAGTTCTTCATCGCCGATGCCGACATCCTCATGACCATGGCCGCGGACGTCCTGGAGCGGCTGGGTGAGCACCTCGCTTCGGAGATGATCGAGCCGGAGCTGGTGAACCGCCTGCGCGAGGCGGTGGACCTGATCGAGCGGAGGACCAAGGCGCGCGGCTAATCTCGACCCCGTGGTTTCCGCCCCGTACCATGGCCGCATGACTGCGACGCCGCGCGCCGCCAAGGCGCTCCCTTTCACCGGCGATCCCGAGGCGGATCGCCTGCTCGTCGCCGACCCCTTCGCCCTGCTGGTGGGATTTGCCCTCGACCAGCAGGTAAGCGTGCAGAAGGCGTTCTCCGGACCCCTTGAGCTCCGTCGCCGGATTGGCCACCTCGACCCGGCGCGGATCGCGGCCATGGACCCGGCCGAGCTGGACAGCGTGTTCCGTGCACGACCGGCACTGCACCGATTCCCCGGGGCCATGGCCACCCGCGTCCATGCCCTCGCCACGGCCATCACGAATGACTATGGCGGCGACGCCGCGCGCGTCTGGGGCGGGGCGGCGGACGCGGCGGACCTCGAGCGTCGGCTCCTGGGGCTCCC
Source organism: uncultured Chloroflexia bacterium (assembly GCA_963773405.1). GTDB lineage: Bacteria > Chloroflexota > Limnocylindria > QHBO01 > QHBO01 > CAVXEH01. The sequence goes on from CAVZAQ010000006.1 coordinate 96,970, forward strand.
GTCGATCGGGGAGATGAAGGCCGGCTCGATCATGGCCATCCTGGCAAAGCGCTTCGGCGTGACACTCCCCGGCCTGGCGGAGCTGCTCCCGAAGCATCCGACCCTGGGCGACGTGGACTCGGCCGAGGCTCTCGCGGCCTACCAGGAGCAGAAGCGGGCTCACAAGGCGCAGCTCCGGGCCATGGGCGGCCGAAAACAGGCTCGGTGAGCGCGGCGGCGTGCGCCGGCCGGCCCCGGATATAGGAAGGAGGCCGGGCGTGGGCACTCGCCGGCCTCCTCGTGCGCCGCGGCGAACCCGGTCGCGTACCGGAGCCGCGGTGACGTGCCGGATTCTACGGTCTTGGGCCTAGCGGTCACTAGTACTTTCGGCTTGGCACGGTCGGCGGCGCGGTCGCGTCAAGCGACGTCCCACGCGAGCGGCATGGTGTCGGTGAGCCGTGTGTGACCAATGAAGACGGCGAGCAGCGCCAGCGCGGGTCCCGTCACCCGCTGGAGCTCGGCCAGGCTGTAGGCGTCGGCCACGCTGACGTAGTCCGGCCGTGCCATCGGCTCGGCGGCGATGACGTCCTCCATTCGCGCCCGAAGCACCTCCGCAGAGCGCTCACCGCGATCGTAGGCTCGGCGGGCCGACTCCAGTGCCTCGAAGAGGCATGCGGCAGCATGACGCTCCTCGATCGAGAGCTCGCGGTTCGCCGCCGCGATGGCCACCCCATCGGGGTCGCGCACGGTGGGGCAGACCACCAGCTCCAGGTTGACGAAGAGGTCCGCGAGCATGCGGCGGATGACGACGACCCGCTGGGCGTCCTTCTGCCCCACGTAGAGCCGAGCGGGGCCGACAAGGTTGATGAGCTTGATGGTCGCGGTGGTGAGGCCGTCAAGGTACCCCGGTCGCGAGGCGCCTTCGAGCCGCCGGGTGAGGCCCTCCACGCTGACCCGGGTCACGTCGTCCGGAGGGTAGACGGTCGTAACCGAGGGCAGGAATGCGATGTCCGCCTCCGCACGCTCGAGCAGAGCGACGTCCCTCGCCTCGTCCCGGGGATAGTTCGCCGCCTCTGCCGGCGAGGCGAAGGAGGTGGGGTTCACGAAGCAGCTGACCACCACGCAGCCACCCTCCTCACGCGCCCGTCGCACGAGCGAGAGCTGGCCTTCGTGGAGGAAGCCCATGGTCGGCACGAAGGCCACGGCATCGCCGGCGATGCGACGCGCAAGAATTGCTTCTCGGAGCTCGGGAACGGTGCGGACGACCAGCATCGATGCGCGTCAGCGGCCGGGCGCGCCGGCACGGCGAGCGCCACGACCGGGGGAGGGGCCCGGCCCGGGCTGCTCGCGCGCGGATCGCACGCGGTCGGCGATCACGTCCCACAGCCGCTCGGCGACCTGCCGCTTGGGGAGCATGGGCCAGTCGGTCAGCGCGCCCTCGACCCCAAAGACGGTGACCTTGTTCTCGTCGGAGCCAATGGCGTCGAACGGCCCGCCCACCACGTTGCCCACGATCAGGTCGAGCCCCTTGTCGCGCAGCTTGCCGGTGGCGTTGGCCTCCAGGTCGTCGGTCTCCGCAGCGAACCCGACCAGGAAGGGACGTACGCCGCGGGGCATCTCGCCCACCTCGGCGACGATGTCGGGATTGGCGACCAGCTCGATCTGGAGGCCGGCGCCGTCCCGCTTGATCTTGCGACTGCTCGTCTGCTTCGGGGCGAAGTCCGCGACCGCGGCGGCCATGACCAGGATGTCCGCGCCGGCCGCCTCCCGCAGCACGGCGCTGCGCATCTCGCCGGCGGTCGTCGCGGCAACGACGGTCACGCCCGGCGGGGGAGCCACGCTCATGCTGCCGGCGATCAGCGTGACCGCCGCACCGCGGTCGCGTGCCGCCTCCGCGATCGCCACTCCCATCTTCCCGCTGCTGCGGTTGCCGATGAATCGAACCGGGTCTATAGGCTCGCGGGTCCCGCCGGCGCTGACCACGACCCGCAGACCATCCATATCCCCCGCGTGCTCGAAGAGGCGCTCCACGATGTCCACGATGGTCGCCGTCTCCGCCAGCCGGCCGATCCCGGTGAGTCCGGATGCCAGGGCGCCCACCTCCGGCTCGATGACGCGATACCCCAGGTCGCGGAGCGCGGCCACGTTGCGCTGCGTGACCGGATTGGTCCACATCCCGGCGTCCATGGCCGGCGCCACGACCACCGGTGCGCGGCTGGCGCAGGCCACGGCCGTCACGGCGCTCGCCACCAGGCCGGCCGCGAGCTCGGCGATGACGTTGGCGGTTGCCGGGGCGATGACCAGGGCATCGGCCGCCTCGGCCAGCTCGATATGCGCGATCTGCTGCTCGGCGTCCAGCGCCAGCACGTCGGTGACGGCCGGGCGATGGGTGAGGCTCTCGAATGTGAGCGGTGTGACGAACGCCGCCGCCGAACGGGTCATCACCACGTCGACCTCCGCGCCGCGCTCCATCAGGCGGCGAACCAGGAGGATCGCCTTGTATGCCGCGATGCTGCCGGTGACGCCCACCACGATCCGGCGGCCGGCCAGCGGCCGTTGCTCGCCGCTCACGAGCGCACCACGCCGGCCGACCCGGTTCTGACCTGGCCGCCGGGACGCGCCGCATCCCATGCGTACCGGATCCCGCGCAGGGTGAAGTCGGGCTCGACCGCGTCGATGCCGGGCACCTCGGCCAGCCATGGTTCGTAGGTGTGTCCGCCGGTGGCAACGACGTGGATGCGCGCGTCCCGCGGCGAGCGTTCGGCGAGCTCGGCCCGCAGCGCCGTGAGGAGGCCCGTCACCAGGCCGACATAGCCGAGCACCATGCCGCTCTGCATGGCGCTCACCGTACTGGTGCCAATGGCGCGCTCCGGCCGGCGCAGCTCGATCCGGGGCAGCTTGCTGGTGCGTCCCACGAGCGCCTCGAGGGAGAGGCCCAGGCCGGGGGCGATGGCGCCGCCCAGGTAGGCGCCCTCGGCACTGACCAGGTCGAAGTTGGTGCTCGTCCCCAGGTCGACGACGATGGCCGGGCCGCCGAGCTCTACACGCGCGGCGAGCGCGTTGGCGAGCCGATCGGCTCCCGCCTCGGCCGGACGATCCGTTTCGATGGAAAGAATGCCCGCGACGCTTGCCGCCTCCAGGGCGTAGGGCTCCACGCCGATGCGTTGCTGCGCCATGCGTCGGAAGGACGTGGTCAGCGGCGGCACGACGCTCGCCAGCGCGACGGCGTCCACGGACCGGAGAGCGTGCCCGTCGAGGCCCATGAGGCCGGCGACCAGCGCCGCGAGCTCGTCGTCCGTGGCGGTGGGCCGGGTGGTGGCGCGCCACGACCCGACGAGGCGCTCATCCTCGAAGAGGCCGAGCGTCAGGTTGCTGTTGCCGATGTCGACCGCGAGGAGCTTCATTCCGGCGCACATCCTAGCAGCCGACCACGCGGTCGCCCTCCGCGCCCCCGGTGGTCCGTGCGAACCGGCGGTCCGGTGCTAGACTCGCCGACGACCCATCCCCCCGCAAGCCCGCAGCGAGCACGAAGCCGCATGTCCGACGCGCGAGCCAAGCTCTACATCAACACCGGCGTCGTCACCAACCGGACCGATATCTACAACATCCTCCGGCCGCTGCTCAAGCAGACGGTGACGTACACCTACTTCCGCGGCACCCACGTCGAGAGCAGTGGCGCCGGCTGGGTGGAGCGAATCGTGGTGGATCACCCCGAGATCGCCTCGTACTTCACGCCGCTCTCGATCTGCGTGAACCTCGACTCGTTCGACTACCTGCAGTTCGACACGACCTCGGAGCAGCTGCTGGTGTACACCCTGGTCATCGGCTCGGAGCGCGTGGTCCTCGAGTTCGCAGCCTCGCCGCGGATGGGCAGCGACGACGCGGATGACGGCCATCCGCTGCCGCGCAACGCGGACGAGCTTGCCCGCGACCTGCGCTTCATCCAGATGGAGCTGATGATGTCGCCGGATGGACCGGAAGGAGCCGATGAGGAGGAGGACGCCTAGGTGACGGTGCGGGCGGCGACGCCGCGCGCGGTGGTCGACGAGCCCGGGTTCGAGCGATCGGTCCTCGCCAACGGGCTGCGCGTCGTGACCCAGGCTATGCCGCACGCGCGGTCGGTCTCCGTTGGGCTCTTCGTGGGGGTCGGCTCCCGCCACGAGGACGATCGTCACGCCGGGCTCTCGCATCTGCTCGAGCACCTGGTCTTCAAGGGCACCGCCGCCTATCCGGAAGCCGGCGCGCTCTCCGAGGCGGTCGAGGGCTGTGGCGGAAGCGTCAACGCCAGCACCGATCGCGAAGTCACCGCCTTCACTGCCCGCGTCCCGGCCGGCGCGGCAGCGACCGGGCTGGACGTCGTCCGGGAGCTGGCACTGCGTCCACTCCTGCGCCACGCGGATCTCGTGGCGGAGAAGCCGGTGATCGTCGACGAGATCCGGATGTACGTCGACTCCCCGTCGGATCACGTGTTCAGCCTCTTCGACGAGCTGCTCTTCGGCAACCACCCGCTGGGTCGCGAGATCGCCGGCACTCCCGGATCCGTGCGGCGGGCGACGCAGGAGCGCACGCGCGAGCACTGGGCACGTTGGTATCGCCCGGAGAGGATGGTGCTCTCCGCCGCCGGTCGCATCGACCACGCAACCGTCCGCCGCATCGCGCAGGCCTGGTTCGACGCGGATGCCGGGGACGGCCTCGACGCTCTGCGTGACGGATCGCCACTGCGGCTGGTGCCCCCGCCCCAGATCGCGCCTCCCGGGGCGGTGCGCGTCGTGTATCGGGACCTGGCGCAGGGCAACCTGTGCCTGGGGATGCCCGGCGTCGTCGCGGACGGACCCGGAGCGCTACGCACTCGACCTGCTGGGCGCCATCCTCGGCGACGGGATGAGCAGCCGACTCTTCCTGGAGCTCCGCGAACGTCGCTCGCTGGCGTACGACGTTTCCACGTTTGCGTCCATGTACGCAGACTGCGGCACGGTCGGGATCCACGCCGGGTTCGATCCGGAGCGCGCCGAGCGAGGTCCTGCGCGCCGTCCTCGACCAGCTCCAGCGCGTGGTCCAGGAGCCCGTCTCGCCGTCCGAGCTGGAGCGCGCCCGCGCCTACACGCGGGGGCGCCTGGAGCTGCGCATGGAGGAGACGGGCTCCGTCGCCGGCTGGCTGGGGAGCGGCGAGATCCTGCTGCCGCGCATCCTCAGCGTCGCGGAGGTGGTTGAACGCCTGGATGCGGTGACGGCGGAGGACATCCAGCGCGTTGCCCAGCGATTCATGGCCCCCGACCAGGCCCGGATGGCCATGCTCGGCCCGTTCCGCGGAGCGGGGCGTTTCGAGAGGATCATGGCCGGATGACCGGTACCAGACGCGACGAGGTGCGACCCGGCAGCGCGAGCGAGCGGGCGGCCGTGCTGCCTGAACCCGTCAATCTCGAGCTGCCGCTCGAGGATGGCTCGGTCCCGGTCGAGGATGGCGCATCCGAGGCGATGGAGGCCAATGCCGACGCTGCGACCGACCTAGACGCGGCGAGGGAGATAGGCGAGGATGACGGCCGCGCCGACGAGCCACCGCCCGGCACGTACTACGTCGACCTCGTGCCGGATGAGCTGGCGCTTGCCCGGGCGCAGATCGACAGCGGGATCGCGGCCACCGCGGAGGCAGTGCTCCTCCGCCGCATCGCCCGGCTCGCCGCCCAGGGGGCGCCGGCCCTCGATGAGCTCGACGCGGCCCGCGCTCTGCTCGCGGAGGCCGTGTGGCGCCAGGGCCGTCCCGTCGCGGCGGGCGCCGTTGCGGGACGCATCAGGGCGGGGAGCCTGGAACGCCGCCGCCCGCTGGTCATGATGATCGAGGCGGAATCGCTCGCCGCCACGGGGCAGATGGACGCGGCCACCAGCCTCGCCGACCGGATCGTCGGCGAGGTCGGAGTCGACGAGGCGTGGCGCCTGCGCGCCGGGATCCCGTCGCGGCTGCCCTGGCCGCTGCCCGTCTCGCTGCGGGCGCGTCGGCCGCACGAGGTCGCAGCCGCCCGGCGAGGCCTCGAGCTCGCCCCAGCGCCGGCGGTGGGGGACCCGTCCCGGACGGCAGCCGCGCATGCCCGGCTCGAGGCGGCCCGACAGGCCTATGGCCTGGACGATGTCGATCGCGGCGACCGCGAGCTGATGGTGGCACTGCGCCTCGATCCCCGGATCGGCCCGGAAGGGATCGGCCTCATCGAGCCAACGCTGGACCGGCAGCTCGCGACGCACCGTCTGCTACTCTACGGCGACCTGCTCAGGGCAGCCGGACGCAACGATGAGGCCTCGACCGTGTACGACCGCGCAGCCCGGGCCTGATTCCGTCCCACCCCCGCGAGGTGGCCGATGCCGCGGTGCATCGAGCGCCGGCCCCGCCCGTACTGTCAGGAGCGGCGACACCCATGGAGCGCACCCTGGTCCTGGTCAAGCCCGACGGCGTGCAGCGCGGCCTCATCGGCGAGATCGTCGCCCGCTTCGAGCGCAAGGGCCTCAAGATCATCGGCCTTCGCCTGCTTCCCGTCTCGCGTGAGCTCGCCGAGAAGCACTACGCCGTCCATGCCGGGAAGCATTTCTACGCCGGCCTGGTCGCCTTCATCACTTCAGGCCCCGTCGCTGCCGTGGCGGTTGAGGGTCCGGACGCCATCGCGACCGTCCGTCGCCTGGTCGGGAAGACCATGCCCAACGAGGCGGACCCGGGCACGATCCGCGGCGACTTCGGGATCAGCGGGCTGCGCAACCTGATCCATGCATCCGACGCCCCCGAGACCGCGAGCGCGGAGCTCGCGCTCTGGTTCCGCCCCGGCGAGCTCGTGGAGTACGACCGGGCGATCGACCCCTGGGTGATCGCCGAGGAACCCGCGAAGGGCTAGCCCGCCGGCTGCAAGACGGGCACCGGAAGGATTGCGCCGGGCGAGGTCGCCGGCGAGGGGTCGCCGCTCGACTCCGGGAGGCCCGCATAGGTCGGGCGGGTAAAGATCCCCAGCTTGTCCAGCGGGAAGTAGCGCAGCAGCGCGCGGCCGATGATCAGGTCGCGGCTGATGGGGCCGAAGACGCGCGAGTCCTGGCTGACACTCCGATGGTCACCCATGACGAAATAGCTGTCTGTGGGCACCACCCATTGACTGGTCCCGTCCGGGTTCTTGGGGAGCGTGGGCTCCTGTGCGCCGCTCACGTCGGCCGCGACGTAGGGCTCCTCGAGCTTGACCGCGTTCCCGCCCGCAGGGGTCACGTAGACGTTCCCGTTGTCGAGGCGGACCGTGTCGCCGGGGACTCCGATCACCCGCTTGATAAAGGGCACGCCACCCTCCGAGTACCCGTCCGGCGGGTTGAAGACGATGATGTCCCCCCGCTGGTAGTTGCTGAAGTGCGGGCTGATCTTGTCGATCAGCACGTACTGCCCCTGGACGATGGTCGGGTACATGGAGGTCTGCTCGACCTCGAAGGGCTGCGCGATGAAGTTGTGGATCAGCAGGTAGATCAGGAGCGTGAGGACCAGGGTCTCGATGATCTCCAGGGCGCATCCGAGGCCGCGTCGCGGAGCCGGTGTCTCCGGGGCGGTCTCTGCATCGCCGCGCGCCGGATCGGGGGATTCGTAGGTCATCGGGCTCCGTCGATCTGAGGGCTGGCCAAGGCGGGCCGGCACAGCATAGCGCACGTACCGCGCGATGCCCTGCGCTCGGAAGAGGTCGTGCGTCTCGCCTCCCCGCCCTCTACCCGGGCTGGGTGCCTCATATCGCGCCCACCACGCTAGACTCACCCGGAATGGGCCATCTGCTTCTGATCAGGCACAGCACCACGGACGCGAGCGCGAGCGGTCGCAACCTCGGCCAGGGATCCGATCCGCCGCTCTCGGACGCCGGTGCGGCGCTCGCCGCCAGGCTGGGACGCTCCCTCCGCGACGAGCTGGCGGAGCTCCCGGTTGCCGAGCTGCGGATGGTTGCGTCGAGCGCACGCCGATGCCGCGAGACGGCAGCAGCGATCGCAGACGCGGTCCCCGGCGCTCCCGAGATCGAGGTGGACCCACGCCTGCTGGAGGTCGACTACGGCGCGTGGGAGGGACTCACCGCGGACGAATGCTGGGCGCGGGACCCGGAGATCCGTGCCGCCTGGGAGGCGGATCCGTTCTCGACGCACACGCCTGACGGCGAGTCTGGTGCGGACGTTGCGGCCCGCGCCTTTCCGGCGTTCGACGAGCTCGAAGCCTGGCTCGCCCATGACAGGGCCCGCGCCGTGATCGTGGTTGCCCACAACCATGTCAATCGTCTGCGCCTCACCTCGCTCCTCGGGTGGCCAATGGCCAGCTACCGTCGCCGCGTCTCGCAGGACCCCGCGGGGTACAGCATCATCGGCTTCGGTGGCCTGCTGCCCATCGTCCGGCGCCTGAACGCGCGCCCGGCGTGAGCGGGCCGGCCCCGGAGCTGGGCCAGCAGCTCCCTCTCTCCACGCAGGCCGATGGCGTCGCGATTGCGCCGCGCACGGGTGCGAAGTACCGCGCGGAGCTGCGCATCCTGCCAGCGCGGCTGCGGCACCGCTGAGCCCGTGACCTCCGAGGCGCCGGGAGGCCGGCTGCGGCGCGCCGCGATCCGGTCCGTCATCGTCCTCGCCATCGGGGCCGCCGTCCTGGCGCCGATCCTGTACTACGCCAGCACCGTGGACGTGACCGCACCCCGGGTCGACCGCTTCGCGGTCACCCAGCATCTCGCCGGTGACGGATCCCTGGCCCTCACGACCACGAGCATCGAGCTTGTCTTCTCCGAGGACGTGGACCACGCCACCGCCCAGGCGGCCTTCGGCATCCGACCGAACGTGACCGGCGCGTTCAGCTGGAGCGGAAGCACCATGGTCTTCACGCCCGCGAAACGCCTGCCTCTCGAGACGCGCTTCTCGGTCAACCTGGGGTCCGGCGTACGTGATCTGGCGGGCAATGTGATGGGGGCTGCGGGGTCGTACACCTTCCGCACCGTTGGCAGCCCCAGCGTCGTCGCCACCTCGCCAAGCGAGTCGGCCACGGACGTGGCCCTCGACGCGACGATCTCGCTCGACTTCTCGACGTTGATGGACACCGCGTCGGTGGAAGCCGCGCTCCAGGTCATCCCGCGCAGCGACGTGGACCTGCGCTGGTCCGGCGAGAAGGTGACCATTGTCCCGCGCCAGCCGCTCCAGTCGGACCAGCAGTACCTGGTCGTCGTGGGCACCTCGGCGACCGATCTCGCCGGGACCCCACTCTCCGACCCGCTGCGGCTCAGCTTCCGAACCGTACCCGCCGGCCTGCATGCCCGAGCGGTCCTGCCGAGCGACGGCGCGCAGGGGATCGCCGTGACGACCGCGATCGCGGTCGTGCTGGATCGCCCCATCGATCCGGCGACCGTACGGGATCGACTCATCAGCGTGGAACCCGCGATCGCCGGCTCCGTGAGCCTCGTGGCACCCGAGGGAGCGGCCGGCATGACGGACACCGCGCTGCGCGTCCTGCGCTTCGTGCCATCCGGGCCGCTTCCCGCGAATACGACCTTCACCGTCACGCTCGACCTCGGGCTGCAGGGGACCGATGGCGCCCGGTTCGCCGGGCCGCTCTCGTGGACCTTCACCACCGGATCGCCATCGACGTCGCTCGCGAACCAGATCGTCTTCCTGTCGAACCGTGCCGGCGTCGCCAACCTGTGGGCCATGAACCCCGATGGGACGAACCAGCATCAGGTGTCGGCCGAGCTTTCGCCGGTGACCAGCTTCGCGGTCGCGCCTGACGGTCATTCCTACGTGATCGGCGATGGGGCGCGGCTCGTGGAGGAGGAAGCGGATGGATCACAGCGTCGGGTCCTCACCCAGACCGGCGCGGTCGAGTTCGACCCGTCCTATGCCCCGGATGGATCCGACATCGTCTTCGGACGCGCCGATGCCCGGACCGGCGCCGGCCTGGGTATCTGGACGAGGTCGCCGTCGGGTGGGCGTGCCACGCAGCTCGCCGTGTCGAGCGGCGAGGGCGGGGTCGCGGCCACGCCGTCGGCCACGCCATCCGGTACCGCGTCTCCCGGGCCCAGCGGTGCGCAGCCCGTGCCGGCCGAACCTGCCCCGCTGCTGCGAGCCCCCCGGTACTCGCCGGACGGCGGGCAGGTCGCGTTCGTCGACAGTGGGGACCGCATCGGCATCCTCGACCTCGGCGACGGGTCTGTGACCTCCGCCGCATTCCACGCCGTCTCACCGCCCGTCTGGCTCCCGGGCAGCGATGGGATCCTGGTGAGCGGCATGCAGGTCGTCTCCGACCAGGCTGCCTGGGCGACTGGCCGGCTGACGCCCGGGACTCCGGTCCCACCGCTGACGCCCGCCGACCTGCGGCTGTCCGCGACTGAGCAGGTGGCCCTCCGTACCGTGGAGCTCGACGCGGGCCTGTCGCTCGCGCAGGTCACGCCGCTGCACAAGGGAGCGACCCTTCCCGTCGTTGGCCCGAACGGACGGATCGCCTACGTGGTGCTGGATACGGATTCGGCGGAGGCGGGCAGCCTCTGGATCGCGGCACCCGGCGGCCTTGGTTCCATCGAGCTCACGCCCGACAGGCGCGCGCTCGCTCGCAACGTCTCGTTCGCGCCGGAGGCGGGCACGCTCGTCGTCGCGCGCGAGGCGGTCATCGGAGCGGAGCCGGGGCCGACGCCGGGCCCGTCCACTTCGCCCAGCGAGACGCCCACGCCCGCCGCGACCGCGACACCCACCGCCTCCGGTCAGCCGCGCTCGGCGGGTGGCATCTGGCTCATCAACGCGCAGTCGGGAATCGGCGAGCAGCTGACCACCGACGGCTGGCTGCCGCGCTGGCTTCCGTGATCGACCGGGCACGCCGCAGAAGTTGACCCGCCGGCGTCGCGCATGCGAGAATCCGCCCGCCGCGCTGGCGGGCCCTGAGCACGGGGCAGCCGCCGGCGCTTCCGTGTGTCAGACCTGAACGCCCGCCACGAGCGCCTTCGGGACGATCAGAGCCAACCGCCATTGGAGGATCAATGGAACTCCAGCCCATCATCTGGGTCATCCCGGCCGCCGGCGTTCTGGCCATCGCCTTTGCCCTCTACCTCGCGTGGGACGTCCTGCGCCGTGATACCGGGACGGAGGCCATGCAGGAGATCGCGGGGACGATCTACGAGGGAGCCGTAGCCTTCATCCGCCGCCAGTACCAGACCATCGGCATCCTCGCGATCGGGGCAGCGGTGGTCATCGGCGCCGTCATCGCGCTGGTCGAGACGCGCCAGGTCGCAGATACCGATATCTACGGCCTGGACCTCGGGATTCGCACCGGGGTGGCCTTCCTGGTCGGAGCTGCCTGCTCGATGGCCTCGGGCATCATCGGCATGTTCATCAGCGTGCAGGCGAACCTGCGCACCGCCGCGGCCGCGCGCCATTCGCTGGTCGGGGCGGTCCAGACCGCCCTTCGCGGCGGCGCCGTATCCGGGTTCCTGGTCGTTTCGCTCTCGCTCCTGGGCGTCTTCGGCATCTTCAGCGCCTACGGCGGCTTCACCCATCCGGAGCAGGCCCCCTTCCTCATCGTCGGCTTCGGCTTCGGCGCGAGCTTCGTCGCTCTCTTCGCGCAGCTCGGCGGCGGGATCTACACCAAGGCCGCGGACGTCGGCTCCGACCTCGTCGGGAAGGTCGAGGCCGGAATCCCGGAGGATGACCCCCGGAACGCCGGCGTGGTGGCCGACCTCGTGGGCGACAACGTGGGCGACTGCGCCGGTCGCGGCGCCGACCTCTTCGAGTCGACCGCCGCCGAGAACATCGGCGCCATGATCCTGGGCGTCGCGGTCTACAGCATCGCCTCAGCCGCAGGCTGGCCGCACCCCGAGGCGTGGATCTTCTTCCCGCTCGTCATCCGTGCCTTCGGGTTGCTGGCAACCATCGTCGCCATGTTCTTCATCACCGGGCGTGAAGACGAGAATCCCATGAACATCCTCAACCGCGGGTACTGGGTCACCACCGTTCTCTCGGTCGCAGCCTTGGCCTTCGTCACCTGGGTGATGATGGGCACGGGGACGGAGACCGGTGCGAACGGCATCCCGGCGTGGATCTTCTTCTTCGGTGCCGGCGTCGTCGGGCTCGCGACGTCGGTCGCCTTCGTGTACCTCACCCAGTACTACACCGCGGGGTCCTATCGGCCCGTTCGCGAGATCGCGGAGGCCTCCCGGACCGGCCCGGCCACCAACATCATCTCCGGCACGGCGGTCGGGTACGAGACCACGTTGCTGACGGCAATCGCCATTGGCCTGGCGCTCTTCATCAGCCACTGGCTTGGCCAGCAGGCGAACCTGATCAACCCGGCGACCGGCGCGAACGTGGGCGGCATCTTCGGCACCGCGGTGGCGACCATGGGGATGCTGATGACCTGCGCCTTCATCCTGGCAATGGACACCTTCGGACCCATTACCGACAACGCGGGCGGCATCGCGGAGTTCAGCCACGCCGAGGCCGGCGCCCGCGAGATCACGGACCGCCTCGACGCCGTCGGGAACACCACCAAGGCGCTCACCAAGGGGTATGCCATCGCCTCAGCGAGCCTGGCGGCGTTCCTGCTCTTCAGCGCCTACATCGACAAGGTCAACCTGATCCTGGGCAACCAGATCGCCGCCGGCACGCGCCCGCCCGGCACCCTTCTTGCCTCGGTGAACCTCGCCGACGTGAGCGTCTTCATCGCGGCCCTGATGGGCTCCATGCTGGTCTACTTCTTCTCGAGCCTCGCCATCCGGGCGGTCGGCACCACGGCGCAGTCGATCATCGTCGAGGTGCGCCGCCAGTTCCACGAGCACCCCGGGATCATGGACTACACGGAGCGCCCCGACTACGCACGGGTCGTGGACATCACGACCCGGGCCGCCCTGCGGCAGATGATTCTGCCGGGCAGCGTCGCGGTGGCAACGCCCATCATCGTGGGTCTGCTGCTGGGATACGAAGCGGTCGCCGGCCTCCTCATGGTCGGGACCATCGCCGGCGTGATGCTGGCGACCGTGCTCAACAACGGCGGCGGTGCGTGGGACAACGCCAAGAAGTACATCGAGTCGGGACACCTGCTTGACGACGAGGGGAACGTGCTCGGCAAGAAGACGGAGGCGCACGCGGCGGCTGTCGTGGGCGACACCGTGGGCGACCCCTTCAAGGACACGGCGGGTCCGTCCCTCCACGTCCTGGTGAAGCTGCTCGCGACCATTACGCTGGTGATGGCACCGCTCTTCATCCGCTGATCTGAGGGAGGCAATCGACCCGCCCTGACAGGAGTCAGTTGGTGCTCATCATCCAGGCTGCGATCATCGGTCTTGTCCAGGGGCTGACGGAGTTCATCCCCATCAGCTCCTCCGCGCATCTCATCTTCCTGCCGCGCATCCTGGGCTGGAACGATCCGTTCATCAACTCGAACCAGTTCGACGTGATGCTCCACATGGGCACCCTTGTCGCGCTCCTCATCTACTTCTGGAACGACCTGGTGGGCCTGCTCGTCGCCTGGCTGGCCTCGATCCGCCATCGGTCGATAGCCGGAGATCCGAAGCGGCGCCTCGCGTGGCTGCTGCTGATCTCCATGATTCCCGGGGCGATCCTGGGCGCGCTGGGCGAGAAGTTCTTCGACACGTTCTTCCGCCAGAACAGCCTCCTGTTCCTCGCTGCGCTCCTGGCCGTTGGCGCCGGGCTGCTCTGGATCGGGGAACGGCGGGGCACCCGGACGCGCGAGATGGAGGACCTCCGGGTCGGCGACGCGGCGGCCATTGGCGTGGCGCAGGCGTTCGCCCTCTTCCCTGGCATCAGCCGGTCGGGGATCACCATTGCCGGCGGCCTCTTCCTGGGGATGACCCGCGAGGCGGCGGCCCGATTCAGCTTCCTGATGGCCACACCCATCATCGCGGGCGCGGGGGTTCTGAAGGGCAAGGAGATGCTCTCGAGCGGGATCGCCGGGACTGACGTGGCGCCGCTCGTTGTGGGCTTCCTGGCTGCGCTCATGTCAGGGCTCGGGGCGATCGTCTTCCTGCTCTCCTACCTGCGGAGCCGGAGCACGGGCCTGTTCATCGGGTACCGGTTCGCGGTCGCGGCGCTCCTGGTCGTGCTGGTGATCCTGGGCCGCTGAACCGGGTGGCACGAGCGCCCGGCGGGCGCCCCGCAACGTGATGAGTGAGCACGATTTCCTTTGACACCCACGAAGGGGGCGCCTACAATGCCGCGGCGTCCGGCGCCGCGCGAGAGCGAGGCGGTGGACGAGGATCCTGGCCCCGCAACCTGCGGGAAGGCCAGCTTCAGGACGGTCACCGAGCGTGGTGACGGACTGGAGCGTTTTTTGTTATTCCACCCGGTCGGGCTGCCGCGCATCCCCACGGCGGCGGCACGATCCAAAGCACATCGTGGGGTGACGACCTCCACCCAGAAGGGGGAGACCTGACATGAACAACAAGCCCGTCTATCTCACGGCCGAAGGCCTCACCAAGCTGAAGGCGGAGCTGCAGCAGCTGGTCACCGTGGACCGGCCGCGCGTCGCCGCCCGGATCCACGACGCCAAGCTCGACGGCGACATCAGCGAGAACGCCGAGTACGAGGATGCCAAGCAGGAGCAGTCGTTCCTGGAGGGTCGGATCGCCACGCTCGAGGCGCAGCTGCGGAACGCGGAGGTCATCGAGCAGCCGGAGGGCGACCGGGTCGGCATCGGCTCCTCGGTCGTGATCAAGGGCGCCGATGGCGAAGACCACTTCACCATCGTCGGCTCCGCCGAGGCCGCACCTCGCGAGGGGCGGATCAGCAACGAGTCCCCGGTCGGCATGGCGGTCATGGGCCGGCGCAAGGGCGAGAAGGTCACCGTCCAGGCGCCATCGGGCCCGGTCGAGTACACGATCGTCTCGGTCGCGTAGGGGAGCCACGTGTTCTGGGCCGACGAGCTCGCCGCTCGCGTCTCCGGCCCGCAGGTCGTCAACGACAGCAAGACACCGTCCGGGACGGTCCACGTCGGCGCCCTGCGGGGGCCGGTGCTGCTGGATGTGATCGTCCGCGCGCTGCGCGATCGCGGGATCAGCACCCAGCTGCGCTACGGGGTCGACGACCTGGATCCCATGGACGCGCAGGCTCTGCTGACCCCCGACGCCATCGAACGTTCCATGGGTGTCCCACTGGCCCATGTGCCTGATCCGACCGGGGATGGGCACGCCTCCTACGCACGCCACTTTGCCGAGCTGTTCACCGCCACCTTCTCGGGGCTCGGGATCCACCCCGACGTGTACTACTGGATGAGCGAGGTCTACGGCTCCGGCCAGATGGACCCCTTCATCCGCGCCGCCCTGGACGCCGCCGAGACGGTGCGGGCCATCTACCGCCAGGTGAGCCACGTCGAACGGCCCGAGGGCTGGCTCCCGGTCCACGCCATCTGCGCGGTCTGCGGGCGGATCGGGACGACCCTGGCGACCGACTGGGACGGCGCGACCGTCGCGGTGCGCTGCATGCCGGACCTGGTTGAGTGGGCCACCGGCTGTGGTGCCACCAGCCGCATCGCCCCGTTCGGGGGCGCCGCCAAGCTGCCGTTCAACGTGGACTGGGCGGCGAAGTGGAGCCTCTTCGGGGTCACCATCGAGCCGTGCGGCAAGGACCTGGCCACCGCCGGCGGAAGCCGGGACCGCGCCGACGCCATCGCCCGGGAGGTTTTCGACGCGACCCACCGATGCGGGTCGACTACGAGTTCCTGAACATTGGCGGCAAGAAGATGAGCACCTCCAGGGGCCGCGGTGCGGCCGCGCACGAGATCGCGGAGGTTCTGCCCCCGCAGGAGCTGCGCCTCCTCTTCCTTCGACCGCGTCCCAACCAGGCGATCGAGTTCGACCCGGTCGAGACCGATGCGATCCCGCGTCTCTTCGACGAGGCGGACCGCCTCGCGGCGGCCACGGCCGGCCGCGAGGTCCGTGGTGAGCTACCGGCGGATCACGAGCGCCTCTTTGCCATGAGCCTCGTCGAGCAAACGGACGACCTGCGCGAGGAGGCCGCCGCCTACAGGCAGCCCTTCGCGCACCTGGCGCTCCTGCTCCAGGTCCCGGGCATCGATCTGGCCGCGCGGGTCGAGGCGGAGAAGGGCGCCCCGCTCACGCCGCGCGAGCAGGTGCTGCTCGAAGACAGAGTGGCCGCGGCGCGCGGCTGGCTTGCTGACTACGCGCCCGACCGGGCGCGCGTCGAGATCCAGGAGCAGCTGCCCGCGGCTGCAGCCACGCTGGACGCCGGCCAGCGGTCGATGCTGCTCGCGCTGGCGGACCAGCTCGCCGGACTCCCGTCCTGGAGCGGCGACGCGGTGCAGGCCGCGATCTTCGAGGCCGCGCGCGCCCACGAGGTACAGGCCGGCCGCGCGTTCGCCGCGCTGTACGCCGCGTTCCTGGGCCGGACCAACGGGCCCCGCGCAGGTTGGCTGCTGGCGTCGCTCGATCCGGCCTTCGTCACGGAGCGGCTCCGCGCCGCGGCCGGCTTGGGTACTCTCGGGGCGTGATCGGCGTCGCGCTCATCCGGGAGGATCCCGAGGGGGTGAAGCTGGCGGTCGCCCGCAAGGGCGAGCCGGTCGACGTCGTCGACCGCGTGTTCGAGGCCGACGCCCGCCGCCGTGCCCTCGAAGCAGACGCCAACGAGCTGCGGGCGGAGCGCAACGCGGGGAACAAGCAGCTTGGCGAGCTGATGCGCACGGGGCAGCGCGACGAGGGCGAGGCGCTCAAGGCGCACATGGCGGAGCTCTCGCGGCGGATAGACGGGCTCGACGTCGAGCTGGGCGACGTGACCGCCGCGATCGAGCACGACCTGCTCCTCATCCCGAACCTGCCGCATCCATCGGTCCCGGACGGCGGGGGAGCGGACGACAACCCGGTCATCCGCCGCTGGGGCGAACCCGGACCGGAGGGCAGCACGCCGCCGCACTGGGAGATCGCCGAGCAGTTGGGGCTCTTCGACCTCGAGCGCGGCGCGAAGATCGCCGGCTCGGGGTTCATCCTGTTCACCGGCCCGGGAGCGCGCCTCGAGCGGGCGCTCATCTCCCTGATGCTGGAGCTCGCCGAGGGCGCCGGGTACCGCGAGCTGTGGACGCCATTGCTCGTCAACGCCGCCTCCGCGCGCGGGACCGGGCAGCTCCCCGACAAGGAGCACCAGATGTACGTCGCGGAGCGCGACGAGCTGTACCTGGTTCCGACGGCCGAGGTGCCGGTCACCAACATCTACCGTGACGAGATCCTCGCCGTCGACGACCTCCCCATCCGGCACGCCGCCTACACCCCGTGCTTCCGCCGCGAGGCGGGGGCCGCCGGCAAGGACACGCGCGGCCTGCTCCGCGTCCACCAGTTCGACAAGGTCGAGATGGTGAAGTTCGTCGCATCCGGACACGAGCTACGACGAGCTCGAGTCGCTGACCCGCGACGCAGAGCGGGTCCTCGAGGCGCTCGAGATCCCGTATCGGACGGTGGAGCGCTGCACCGGAGACGTGGGCTTCGCCCAGGCCAAGGGCTACGACCTCGAGGCGTGGTCGCCCGGAGTTGGGAAGTGGCTGGAGGTCAGCTCCTGCTCCAACTACACGGATTTCCAGGCGCGGCGCATGAACCTGCGATTCAGGCCGACGGCCGATGCGCGTCCGGAGCTGATCCACACCCTGAACGGATCCGGGCTGGGCATGAGCCGTACCTACGCCGCGCTCCTGGAGACGCATCTGCAGTCGGACGGCTCCATCCGCATCCCGGACGCGCTGCGTCCGCATTTCGGTCGCGACCGCATCGGCTGATCCACCCATCGACGGCCTGCGTACCATGGGCGCAATGCCCTCATTCGTCGCCACCCTCATCGCCATGGCCGTCCTGGACGCCGTCTGGCTGGGCGCCGTCGCCCGCGGCTTCTACCGGCAGCACCTGGGGTTCCTGATGGCCGATGCCCCGAACTGGGCCGCCGCCGGGCTCTTCTACGTCCTGTACGCCATTGGCGTGGCGGTGTTCGCGACCCAGCCGGGGGTCGATGCCGGGTCCCCACTCACCGCGGTCTGGCGCGGTGCGCTCTTTGGGCTCGTCGCCTACGCGACCTACGACCTCACCAATATGGCCACCCTGCGCGGCTGGCCGACGGTGGTCACGGTCGTGGACCTGGCGTGGGGCACCGCGCTCTCCGCGGCGGTGGCGGGGATCGGCGCCTGGGCGGTCATCGCCCTCAGCTGAACCTGATCAGCGCGCCTCCAGGCCTGCCACGTGGAGGCGGGGGAGGAGGGCCGCGCGGATGGCGGCGGCAGCCCGGGCCGCCGCGTGCGGGTCCGGGTCCACGCCGTCCCCGAACATGCGCACCTGCAGGGCCGGTCCGTGGGCGCCGAGGCGGTTCATCTGCTCCGACGTCACGGGCTGGACCACGAAGTGGATATGCCCGGCCCGTCTGTCGGCGTGCGACCAGAGGCACGCGTAGACCTGTGAGGCAGGGTCATCGGCCAGGTCTGCTGCATCGGCCACTGCGGCCGGCACCGCGGTTAGCAGCGGGCCAAGCTCGGCTGACTCGGTCGGTCCCAGGTCTGCGAGGTGCAGGACATGCCGGATTGGCTTCAGCACCACCGTGCCCACCCCCAGCGGACCGACACAGTGCTCGACGATCCAGCCCGCGGTCGTGGCGATCCGCCCGCCCGGGACCCGATCGGGATGCTTGTTGAGCTCGCAGGCCATGCATTCCATGCCGCGATGGTATCCCCCGCGCACCCGGCGTCAGCGGATAGCCGCGGCTCGGGAGCGTCGCGCCCGGTACCAGGCCAGGTACTCGACAAGCTCCTCGCGCTCGTCGTCGGTGAGGTCGGAGAAGAGGGCCGCGCTCACGGTCGCCACGCCGGGCTCGTCCGTCTGGCCGGGGAGGCGATAGCCGCTGAGGCGCATGAGCTCCGCGTATGGCATCCCCAGCGCCTCGCTGAGCCGATTCAGGACATGCGGCGAGGGCTTCTTGACCGCGTCGTTCTCGAGCCGGCTCAGGTACGCCGGCGAGATGGCGGCAGCCCGGGCGGTCTCGATGGCGGTCAGCCCCCGTACCGCGCGCGCCTGTCTGAGCGTGTCCCCCATGGAGGCTGACATCACGGACTCCGTTCACTACAGTAGAGATGATGGAACTACAGTTGACAATAGCACCGGAACGCGCTTAACTGCAACACGGTAGTGGCCGGAGTGTCTCCCGGCGGTTGTCCTTCATGACGCCGCTTCCCCGGATGCCAGCGCAGTGAACTGGAGCACTTCCCATGACCATCGTTGAACCCGTCGACCAGAAGGTCGTCAGAGAGCCGGCCCCTGCGCCCGCCGGCGTAGAGACGGCACCTGCCGTCCGGCAATCCACTACTTCGCGACCCGGCGGCGCCGAGATGAGCCGACGGATCGTCACCCTGCTATTCGGGCTGATCCAGCTGGTCATCGGGCTGCGCGTGGTCCTCCTCCTGCTGGATGCCCGTGCCGGGAACGCGCTCGTGGCCGGGATCGTCAACGTCAGCCAGCTCTTTGTCGCGCCCTTCAACGGTGTCCTGCACACCGATGCGCTGCAGTCCGGCGGCGCGGTGCTTGACCTCGCGGCCCTCGCAGCTCTTGTCGGTTGGACAGTCCTCGAGCTGATCGTGCTCTGGGCCGTCGGCGTCTTCCGACGCGAGCCCGCCTGATCCACCGTGGCTCGCCTGCCCGGGCGTATCCGGGTCAGGCGCGCCGCACAACGACCTGGATTTCGCCCCACCGCCGGCGGGTCGACCGTCGGCAATCGAAAGGAACGGATCTCATGGGCTGGTTCGCCTGGATTCTGGTCGGCGCGATCGCCGGCTTTCTCGCCAGCAAGCTCACCGGCAGCCGGGAAGGCCTCGTGATGATGGTCGTCCTCGGCATCGCCGGCGGCCTCATCGGCGGGTTCGTGGCTACGAGCCTGCTGCACGTCGGCTCGGTCAATGCCTTCAACATCGAGAGCATCCTGATCGCCACCATTGGTGCGGTCGCGATCCTGGTGGTCGTGCGCGTGGCCACTCGTCCGCGGGGGCTCAGCCGTCTCTGGCGGTGACTCCGTGAGGCAGTAGCCCTCGGCAGCTCGGCCGCGGATCGGTCTCTCTCACCGCGCCGCGCAACGTTCCGATCCGTCTCGCGTGCTGGCGGGCGTCAGTCGCCCGCCTGCGCGGGGGCGGGGTTATGCCAGCTCGCGCCCGGGGGCATGAGCGCCGCCGCATCTCCGGGACCCCACGTTCCGCGCCGGTACCGCAGCGGCGCGTCGGGGAGGTCGAGGATGGCATCCACGACCCGCCAGGCAGCCTCCACGGTGTCTTCGCGGGCGAAGAGCATCTGATCGCCCTCTGCAGCGTCGCCGATCAGACGCTGGTAGGGTGGCCGCTCGGTACCGCTCTGGTGTGATGCGTACAGTTCCACATCCTCGCCGACCATGCGATCGCCCGGCTTCTTGGCCCGCGCACCCAGCGAGATCGACATGTCCGGGGTGAGCCGGAAGCGCAGGTAGTTGGTGTCCGCCGCTTCCCCCGTCCCGAAGAGATCGACGGGAGGCCGCTTCAGCTCCACCAGGACCTCGGTGGCGGTCACCGGCAGGCACTTCCCGGTGCGCACGAAGAACGGCACCCCGCCCCATCGCCACGTGTCGACCTGCAGTCGCAGGGCGACGTAGGTCTCCGTCCGCGAGTCCGATGCGACGCCAGGGACCTTCTGGTAGCCGGCGTACTGGCCGCGGACGATGTCCTGGGGGCGAAGCGGGCGGATCGCGTCGAGGACCTTGAACTTCTCATTGCGGACCGCCTCCGCGGTACGTCCTGACGGAGCCTCCATGGCCAGGATGCTGATCGTCTGCAGGAGGTGGTTCTGGACCACGTCGCGGATCGCCCCGGCGCTGTCGTAGAACGCACCCCGGTCGGCGACGTCGAAGGCTTCTGCCATCGTGATCTGGACCGATGCGACGTGATTCGCGTTCCAGATCGGCTCGAGGAAGCGGTTGGCGAAGCGGAAGTAGATGAGGTTCTGGACGGCCTCCTTGCCGAGGTAGTGGTCGATCCGGAAGATCTGTCCTTCCTCGAAGACGCCATGGAGCACGCTGTTGAGCCGGCGCGCCCCTGCCAGATCCCGTCCAAAGGGTTTCTCGACGATGACCCGAGCCCCGTCGGCGCAATGCGACTCGCCGAGCAACCGGACGACCTCGCCGAAAAGCGTCGGCGGGACAGCCAGGTAGTGGAGGGGGTGCCGGGCAGGGCCGAGTTCGGCCCGGAGCCGGCGAAACGTGTCGGCGTCGTCGTCCGACCCCTTGATGAAGCGCAGCTGGTCCTGGAGGCGCGCCAGGACCGCCGTATCCCGCATCCCGTGCGCTTCCAGGCTCTGGCGCGCCCGGTCCCGCAACGCCGCCAGGTCACCGTGGCGGGCGACTCCAATGATCGGGATCGACCAGCCCGAATCGCGAATCAGGTCCGCGAGGGCGGGGAAGATCTGCTTGTAGGCAAGGTCTCCGGTGGCGCCGAAGAAGACGAAGGCGTCAGACCGATCCGGCGACGGGCTGCCTTTGGTGCCCGATCGTGTTCTGTTCGTGGTGGCCATGGCCAACTGCCTCGCTGCTGCGGGCGCATAGAGCAGGCTGGGCGGTTGCCGCCGGCGCCGATGGGGGACTGTGCGTCACCAATTCTGCGCCTGCCGTGCTGTGGCCGTTGGGTGAGCGCATCCTGCGAGGTGTGGGAGGGTCTCAGGCGCCCGCTTGATTGGGGCGGTCCGAGTCGTCCATCCCTGCTGCGCCCGCGGACAGATCCAGGGTTTCCCAGCGCCGCAGCGTGCGTCTCGTCTCGAACTCGTCGCGGCTCGTCCGTGTGGCCCGCCGCTGCAATGCGCGTGGGCGTGGCGGAGTCCGCTTCTGGTGGTTGCTTCTCCCCATGCCGTCAGGTCGCGGGCTGCGCAACCGACGCTGCCGAGGCTGCGTGCCGTCGGTGGCGCCGATCGCGCGCGCGATCCCTCCGGTCGTCCCCGTCCGCCGGGCGACCCTCGCAGGAGACGCGGTGGGCAGACACGCGGAAAGGTTCGCCAGTCTGCGTGTTCCGGCATGGGATGGCGCGACCATTCCAGATCCGGAGGGCACCGCGCGACATCGGCTTCCCGCTGGTCGCCGCACCGCCTACGAAGAGCATGTTTCGGTGAGCAGGCACGGCGCGAGTTTCAGATCCGGCTCGAGCGCTGTCATGACGGTTCGTCATTCGCGCTCGGCTGCTTGCCGGTTACCTGCGGAAGCGTCCGCGCCCAAAGTACCCGAGCACGAAGAGCACGACCAGCACGACGACGATGATCCAGATGGTGTTCATTTCAGTCTCCTGGCAGGGTTTGGGTGGGCCCGCAGCATTCGCCGCGGGCCGCACGAGGTTGGGGCTGAGTGGTGGAGTGAGCTCCGGTTGTCACCTTGCTGGAACGCGGGTCGTTCTCACGACCTCTTTTCAGCGGCGAGCGTCAACCTGACGATCACGAACATCAGCACGAACAATGCCGCAACGATGAGCATGAACACGAGCCACGACGCCTCAGTACCGTCACCCTCGAATGCGGTATTCGGCACGGCGCTCGGGGCCGCCGACGGGGTAGCCGACGGGGTAGCCGATGCGCTGGCCGATGCGCTGGCCGATGCACTGGCCGATGCGCTGGCCGATGCGGCCGCGCAGGGCGACGCGTTGATGGTGTTGGTGTCCAGCGTCACCGCACCGTTTCGTGCCAGGGCTCGGCCGTCAATTGTCGCTCCGGTCGTCACGGTGATCGAGGTCAGGGCCAAAATCGTGCCCTTGAACGTAGAACCCGTCCCGATCGTCGCGCTGCTGCCGATCTGCCAGAAGACATTGCAGGCGCTGGCGCCGCCGGTAAGGACCACGCTGCTTTCACTAGCGGTGGTGAGCGATGAGCCGGCCTGGAAGATCCAGACATCGCTCGACGTACCGGAGAGCGTCAAGATGCCCGTGAGTCCGAGCGTGGATGCGGAGTTGTACACGCCCGGGACAAGAGTCTGGCCGCCGAGGTCAGCGACAACCGGGATGGTCGGCCCGCTTCCCGCCGCGGCGTTGTAGGCGGTGGTCAGATCGGTCTTGGCTCCCTGGGTGACCGCGTCACCGGCGTGATCGGTCCCGCTTATGGTGACCGAGCCGAACCCGGTCTCCGCGGCGGTGGGGTACGTGCCAACGTCGCCGTTGATCGTCGTCGCGCCCGTGTTGGTGATCCCGGTGCCAGCAAGGACCGCGAACGATCCGGCCGTTCCCAGGCCGGGCGCCGGCGGACCGGCGGCGTAGGCCATCGGCGCTACGGCGAGAGCGCCGATGGCGAGTGTGGTGAGGATGCCGGCCCAGAGGGACAACCTGGCGCCGGGAAGCCGTTTCTGCGGCGGCTGCATCGTGATCCTCCGCCCTCGCCGTGATCGGCGCCTGGGGCAATGCTGCGTGAGATCGGGCGCAGCCCAGACTCGAGCGCCGCCAGCGATCGTTGCAACAGCCTGCATGCGGCGAGGCCGGCTGTCATGACGGGTTTCTCATCCGCGGGCGACGCTCGTCCGACTGCCGGGGCTGCCGGGGCTGGCGTGCGCTCAGTGAGGCGCGGGTACCTCCGCACCGCTCCAGCCCCGATTGGTGAAGGTTGGGATGAAGCGGTAACCCTGGCCGGGGACGGTGGCGATGAAGCGCGGCTGCCGATAGTCGTTCTGGAGCTTGATGCGCAGGCTGCGGATGTGGCGATCCACGATGTTGCTCTCGGATACGAAGTCGGTGCCCCAGATGGCGTCCAGGATCTCGTCGCGGGTCACCACCTGGCCGGCACGGCTGGCGAGCAGGTACAGGAGGCTCTGCTCGATCCCGGACAGGTGCACCACCGAGCTGCCGGCGCGCACCTGACGATTGAGGATGTCGATCTCCATCTCCCCGAGCCTGATGGTGGGGATGAGCGGCTGGTTCGTTCCCGATGCACGCCGAGTGATCACGATCGAGCGGGCCAGCAGCTCCTCGGGCGAGAAGGGCATGGTCAGGATGTCGTCCACCCCCAGGTCGAAGGCCCGCAGCTTGGTCTTCAGGTCACCGCGTCGGGTCAGACCCAGGACCGGCGTGGCGATCCCCGTGAGGGACTTCGCGGCGCCCAGACGCTGCAGCAACGCACCGCTGTCGTCGTGGTCCATGTCCACCACCGCCATGTGCGGCTGCCAGGCGGCGAGGATTGCCTCCGCCTCTGGGAGATTGCTTGCGGCGCGCACGGCGAAGACGCCGTGGTTCAGCGTGAGGGTGATGAGGTCCACGACCAGGGGGCGGTCGTGAAGCAATATCGCCCGGCGCGACTCGAGCTCTGTCGCTTCTGCTTGGGACTCGCTGTGCGTCATGTGCGCCATTGTTGAGGGAAGAACAGACGCATTATGCTCTCGAAGAGTTCGGCTATGTCCACGGTAGAATCACGCTCGGGAGGGGTCGCATAGTGGCCTAGTGCGGCGGTCTTGAAAACCGCTGAGGTGCAAGCCTCCGTGGGTTCGAATCCCACCCCCTCCGCCAGCATGGAACCCGAGCGAAGCCCGCGTCCCGGAACCGAATCGATCGAGGTGGAGGCCCCGAGGTCATGCCGAAGCAGCACGATGCCCCCCGCGAGCTGGTCGTCCCCGAAGAGCTGTCGGCGGCCCTGGCGGCTGACGGACTGGCGCTGGCCGTCTTCGAACGGCTCTCGTTCAGCCATCGGCGCGAGCACGCGAACTACGTGGCAGAGGCCAAGGGTCCGGATACTCGCCAGCGACGCGCTGACGAGACGGTCAAGCGTCTCCGCGCGCGGGCCTGAACCAGGCAGGGTCGCAGCCACGCCGCCGGTCTTCGATCCAGAGTGGGGGAACGGCGGCGAGCAATGCGAAGCCAGACGGCCAGATCACGGGCAACGCCAGGAAGGCGGCGATCGGCACGGCCCACCGCCGGCCGGTGGCCGCCGCCCAGACGATGACCCCCAGCGCAAACGGGAGCCGCACTCCGAACGACGGGAAGGCGAAGAACAGGTACTCGTAGGTCCGGCTGGTCCCAGCGTTGGACGCGAGAAGCCTGATCCAGTCTTCCCACAGACCGATGCCCCCGATCAGCACGGAAACGACCACCACGGCGGCGGTCACCGCCGTCACCTGGGCCAGGGCCCGCCACTCGCCACGGATGGCGAACCAGAGGAGGCCGATGCCCGGCGTCACCTTGGTGAGCAGCACGAAGCTCCACGCGCCGGGGTACCGGAACCCCACCATCAGGACCACGGCCAGCAGCACGTGGATGTTGCCGCGCACGAGGTCCTCGATGACGCCGGGCACCACGAGGGTGTAGGCCGCACCCGTAGCGGCGAGGGCGCCCAGCGAGAGGATCCCGTACCCGATCCGGAAGACCGTGAACGGCAGCGCCGTGAAGGGCGCGAGGAGCTGCGCAACGGCCGGCGCGTAGAGGAACGCGTCCTCGCCACCCAGCGCGGCATCGCGGTACGGGTTGGATGGATCCACGGCCCAGTAGGCGTGCGAGTCGTTCGGGTGAAGGTCGTAGGGCAGCACCCCGGCAACAACCGCCAGGAGCAACAGCGCGCCGAGCCCGCTGAGCAGCAGGCGGATGGTGCGCCAGCCCCCGATCCGCTCGACAGCTCGCCCCAGCGAAAGGCTGACGCTGCCTACCCAGGTCCCCAGGTCAGGCATCCTCCGGTGCCGGCACCTCGTGGTGCTGACGGCATCGCGCCTCGTAGGACTCGTCGGCCATCCCGCCGATCAGGATCAGCGGGGAATCGGCGGTCGCCGGCTGCCCGTCGATGAGCCGCTGGGTGCGGGTCGCCGGCTCGCCGCAGACCATGCAGATGGCGGTGAGCTTCGTCACCTGGTCGGCGAGTGCCATGAGGCGCGGCATGGGCCCGAAGGGAACCCCGCGGAAGTCGCGATCGAGACCGGTCACCACGACCTGCTTCCCGCCATCGGCCAGCCGCTCGACCACCTCTGCCAGCCCCTCGTCAAAGAACTGGCCCTCCTCGATGGCCACGATGTCCGCCTCGCGCGCCAGCGCCTCGATGTCACGGGAGTGCTCGACCGACAACGCCTGATGGTGGGCACCCGAGCGTGAGACGACCGTCACCTGGTCCGTTCGGGTGTCCAGCTGTGGCTTGATGAGGATCACCTGCCGACCGGCGATCGCGAAGCGGCGCAGGAGGCGGAGCATCTCATCGGTCTTGCCACAGAACATGCATCCGCAGATCACGTGGACCCAGCCGCTCGTATAGAACATCAACCCCTCAATCCCCGACGACGGCGCTCTCGGTCTCGGGGTCGCCCAGCGCCTCGGTCAGCGCAGCGCGCAGGAGATCCCTCGGCGCGTCTTCCCCGGTCCACAGCCGGACGGCAACGGCCTGCGCCACGAGGAAGCTGGCCTGCCCGTTCGCTACCTCGGCGCCCCGTGCCCTGGCCTCGCGCATGAGGACGGTCTGGCCGCGGTGGAGTGCCAGGTCCAGGACGTACAGGTTGTCCGGAAGCGCCTCCGGGGGCACGGCGCTCGCAGCCTCGTCCGCGCCGAGCCCACTGGCATCGATCACCAGGCCGACCCGCGCCAGCTCCGCCTCCAGGATGGACTCGTGCCATGGGCGCGCCCGCAGCTCCATGTGCCGCGACACCTTCGCGAAGTCCGCGACCAATGACTCTGCCTTGTGGAGGTGCCGATTGAAGACGGAGACGTGCTGGAAGCCGGCGCTGATCAGCACCGTCACCGTGGCCCGGGCGCCACCGCCGGCTCCGAGCACCAGGGCGCCTCGGGGCCACTTGCCGCTGCACCTTGGGGAGGATCGCCGTGAGCCCGGCACGGATCCCGTCGACATCGGTGTTGTGGCCGCGCAGCCGCTGCCCGTCGCGCACGATGATGCTCACCGCGCCGCTCGCCTTCGCGTCCTCCGACAGGGTCGAGCACAGGGTGGCGGCCTTCTCCTTGTGCGGGGCGCTCACCACGGCTCCCAGATAGCCCTTCCCGCGGAGCGTGGTCATGGCCTCCGCGAGCTTGTGGGGATGGATCTCCCAGTGCTCCAGGGAGATGGGTCGGCCGCTCGCCTCGAAGGCGGCGCGGAGCACAGGCTCGATCGCAGCCCGCGCTTCAAAGGTGCCGATGATGGGTAGGCGCTGCTCAGGCATTTGATCACTCGTCTGGGTTCGTCGATGCTGCGCTTCGCCCCGGGCGGCAGACTCGTGGGAGCAGCAGGCCCATGCTATCATCGGCGCCGCTCGCGGAGAGGTCGCATAGTGGCCTAGTGCGGCGGTTTGCTAAACCGTTGAAGGGGGTTTCCTCTTCCGAGGGTTCGAATCCCTCCCTCTCCGCCAGTTTGCCCGGTCGGGTGCCCGTAGCTCAGTGGATAGAGCGTCAGGTTGCGGACCTGAAGGTCGGAGGTTCGAGTCCTCTCGGGCACGCCATCTCGCGCCAGCATGGAGGTCTGCCGAGGATCATGACGGGATGGCGACCCAGCTCCGTTCCACGGGATGCATCCGACGAGATCGAGGGGATCAGCATCCATGAGCGTGCTGCCGGCGCCGACCAGATCGTCGTCCTGTATGTGATCGCCGATACCGCCACGCCCGTCGACCCCGGTGTGCTCTACGCCGCCGTCGCCGATGATGCCGCGGCGCGGTCGACCATCGGGTGGCGCATCGTGTCGACCGACTCCGTGCCGATCCGCCAGATGGGCACGGCCGGCAACATCTTCTTCCAGAGCGGCGGCCAGTTCACCAGCCAGGCCGCCGTGGCGGTGGTCTACGCCACGTCTTGACGTCAATCCGCGCGATGGGACGGTCGGGGCGGTCCGCTAGTCCTCTGGCGTCGCCTGGCGGCTCTTCCTTCGCTGGCTCAGCCTGGCCGCTCTCGTCCGGCGCGGGAGCGCCTGCATCTTCCGTTCGGGACTGCGGGCCCGGCGGCCGGGACGGACGCGCGGCGCGCGACCTCGCGATCCCGGAGATCGGCCAGGAGGTCGCCGCGATGCTGCGAGGCCTTCTCGCGGGCCTGCGTATCCTCGCGTTCACTGACCTTGCGGCGCTTCATTGCGACACAGTCTACGCGGGCCTAGTCGAGCGGTGCCGTTCCGGTCCCGCCGTCCACGCCCGGCGCCGAGCGGGCGAGCTCCTGGCGACAGCTGAGGGTCCGGTCGGTCATGGGCTGCGCGCGCCACACGAGGACGTTCGAGTAATCGGAGACCTCCTGGAGGCGGCTGCGCGCGTACTGGTCATTCGGCTGGATCCAGGCGTCCTGCGGCGGCAGCCCGTGCCCGGGGACGAACTGGAAGCCGATCTGGCGCGCCCCGCAGCTGGCCACGACCGCGTAGGAACCTTCCCATGTGGCGGTGGCGCTGAGAACGCTCCAGCCGGGGAGCCTGGCGTGGACGGCGCTCACGACCCGCGCCACGCCGGGGTCACCCACGCGAGGAATGGGCACCCAGAGCGCAGCGGCGGTCAGGGCGACCAGGGCGAGGGCGCCGGCGGGGATGCGCAGGCGAGATCGGTTCAGCATCGGTCTCCCGAGATGGTACGTGGGGTGCCGACAGATACAGATGTTCCGTCGCGGGACGGGTCGCGGCAACCTGAAGCGTATCGCAGGAACGGTGCGGGTGCTCTGGTAGACTCCGCTCGCCACGGTAGGGGCCTCCTGGAGGGAGCGCGTGAACTACGAGTTGTATATGGCTGAGGCGATCGCCGAGGCGCGTCGCGGCGCCGAGGAAGGCGAACGCCCGGTCGGCACGGTCGCCATCCTGGACGACGCGATGATCGCCCGCGACCACGATCGCTGCCAGCTCGACGCGGACCCCACGGCCCATTCGGTGATGCTCACCATCCGCGCCGCCGCCCGCAAGCTGGGGACGCGGCGCCTGTCGGATGTGACGATCTTCACCACGCTCGAGCCATGCCCCATGTGCGTCGGTGCGCTCCTCGAGGCGCAGGTGCGGGCGCTGGTCTTCGCGGTGCCCGACGACGTGCGCGGGAGTGCCGGGACGGTGACCCAGCTGGCGCGCAGCGACGTGATGCCGCACCAGATCTCGGTCGTGTCCGGCGTCCGCGAGGCGGAGGCTCGGCGTCTCGGCGCGGAGGCCACCGCCTCGGCCTGAGGCGATCCAGCGGAGTCGTGCGACTCCGTCTGCGCGTTCTCGTGCGTCGTGCGATTGCCCGCCCTCGGCGCCGTTGGTAGACTCCCGCGGCGGGGGAGAGGTGTCCGAGTGGTTTAAGGTGCCGCTCTCGAAAAGCGGTGTGCGATGAGCACCGTGGGTTCGAATCCCACCCTCTCCGCCACGTTCCACGCTGAGGCGCATCGCGAGCCGCGAACCGCGGCGTGCCGTGCCCGCGGAGAGGTCGCCTAGAGGCCTATGGCGCCGCACTGGAAATGCGGTTCGGGGCAACCCGTCGGGGGTTCGAATCCCCCCCTCTCCGCCACTCCACCGAACCCCCGATTGACCCCGGCACCCGCCACGGATACCATCGCGGCGGCTGTGCTAGGCGGGGAACTAGCGGTGCCCTGTACCCGCAATCCGCTATAGCGGGGCTGAATTCCCGGCCGAGGTCGTCTGCCTCCGCCTCCCACCTCATCGTCCGACGTTGAGAGTCGGGTCCCACGCAGCGAAGGTCCGTGAACTCCGTCAGGTCCGGAAGGAAGCAGCGGTAAGCGACCGCCTTCGGGTGCCGTGGGGCGACCTGGCTGGAGCCGGACGATGCGGCGTGCGCGAGGGCAGTTCGATCGACGTCGGGTGCACGGCCGTTTCTCACAACCGGAGGCGCCGGACGGTCTTGGCTGCCGGCTTCGGCGGCCTCGGTGTACCCTCACCCAACGATGCCCAGCACTCGCGCCACGACCTCCGACACCCCCATCGCGCCCCCGGATGTGGCCGCCATCGGCATGGTTCCGGACCAGACCGCCGAGCCCACCGCCATGACCGCGCCACCCGATGCCCACCGGGCGCTGTACCGCCGCTGGCGCTCGCAGCGCTTCGGCGAGGTGCTGGGCCAGGACCCCATCGTCGCGACCCTGCGGCGGGCCGTTGCAACCGATCGTCTCGCGCACGCGTACCTCTTCGTTGGGCCGCGGGGGACCGGGAAGACCTCGACGGCGCGGATCCTGGCCAAGGCCATCAACTGCACCAACCGCGGGGAGGACGGCGAGCCCTGCGACACCTGCCCCGCCTGCGTCTCGATCCGCGAGGGCCGGGCGCTCGACGTGATCGAGATCGATGCCGCCAGCCACGGCCTCGTCGAGGACGCCCGCGACCTGGTGATGCGCGCCCTGACCGCGCCGTCGGAGCTGCGCAAGCGGGTCTACATCATCGACGAGGTCCACATGCTGAGCACCCACGCGTTCAACGCGCTGCTCAAGCTCATCGAGGAGCCGCCCGACCACGTCGTCTTCATCCTGGCCACCACCGACACCCACAAGGTGCTGCCCACCATCATCAGCCGCACCCAGCGCTTCGACTTCCGGCGTCTGCCGGCTGATGCCATCGTCGACAAGCTTGGGCGGATCAGTACCGCTGAAGGAGCCGATGCCGAGCCGGAGGCGCTGGCCCTCATCGCCCGCCTCGCCGATGGCGGCATGCGCGACGCGGAGTCGCTGCTCGACCAGGTTCTCGCCTACGCGGGAACGCAGCGTGACGGCGGCTGCAGTCCGCGAGGCGGTGGGCCTGGCCGATGACGCCACGATCGCGACCCTGCTCGATGCCTACGAGGCAAGCGGACGCTCCGGGCGCCCTCGCACGGCATCGAGGAGCTTGCCGATGCCGGCCGGGACATGGCCCAGGTCGCCGCCCAGGCCGAGGTGGAGGCTCGCGGGCGCCTGCTCGCCTCCGCCGCCGACCCGGCGCGCGCCCGTCGATTGCCCAGGTTCTGCGGGCCGTATGCGGAGGCCGCCGGTGCGGCCGCCCGGGAAGGGCGTGCCCGGCTCATGCTCGAGCTGCTCGCCGTGGAACCGGGCCTCGTCGCTCCGACCAATGACCGGCGGCCGTCCGCGCAGGCGGCACCACCGCCGAGCGCTGCCGCGACGAACAACCGGCCGCCGCCATCGGCGCCGAAGCCGGAAGCGACCCGGCCATCGACACGGAAGCCACCCTGATCCGAACCGGCGCCAACCGTGGCCGTCTCCGCGGAGCCCGCCACGGCCCCGTCGAGCGGTGCCGAAGCCCCACCGGAGCTCGACGCGGTACGGACGCGATGGGCGGAGGTGATCGAGCGCGCCGCTCCGGCGATCAAGCCGCTGCTGCGCGAATGTCGGCCGGTGGCGATCTCCGGCGTACGGCTGACGCTTGCGTTCCCGGAGGAGCGCGGCTTCATGCGGGAGAAGACCGCCACGCGATCGCCCGCCATCGAGCAGCTGCTGGTCACGGTCTTCGGCGGGACCTGGGCGATCGACTGCGTCTGCGGGCAACGTGGACCTCGAGCCCCTGACCATCGCCGCCGCCGTTGCCCCCGACCCGCAGGATCCGGATGCGCAGGCGCTGCTCGACGGCGTCCTCAAGATCACCGGCGGCGAGCTCTCGACGTCCCCGAAGTCCACTGACCCCGATCCCCGAAGCGGAGAGAGAACCCACGTGAACATCGCGCAGATCGCCAAGATGGCGCAGCAGATGCAGACCCAGATGGCCCAGGTCTCGCGAGGAGCTCAAGGAGACGACCCTCGAGACGACCGCCGGTGGCGGTGCAGTTCGGGTGGTGATCACCGGCGCGGGCGAGGTCCGGGCCATCGAGATCGATCCCTCCGCGGTCGATCCCGAAGAGGTGGAGATGCTCCAGGATCTGGTGCTGGCCGCGGTGAATGACGCGATCACGCGCAGCAAGGATCTCGAGCGCGAGCGGATGGCGGGGGTCGCGGGCGGCATGGGCATCCCCGGGCTGCCCGGCGGTCTCGGACTCCGCTAGCCACGCGAGAGCAGAGCGCACCATGGCCGGCCTCATCGCGCCCGTCGCCCGGCTGATCGAGGAGTTCAGCCGCCTGCCCGGAGTTGGGCAGAAGACCGCACAGCGACTCGCCTACCACGTGCTCCGCGCACCAACGGACGAAGCCCGTGCCCTGGCCGACGCGCTCGTCGCGATGAAGGAGGAGGTCGCCTACTGCTCCGATCTGCTGCAACATCACCGAGGTCGGCCACGACCCCTGCGAGATCTGCTCGGACACGCGCCGGGATACCTCCCGCATCTGCGTCGTCGAGGAGCCGCTCGACGTCCTGGCCATCGAACGAACCGGGGAGTTTCGGGGCATGTACCACGTGCTGCACGGGGCGATCAGCCCCATGGACGGCATTGGTCCGGACCGGATCCGCGCCCGGGAGCTGATCGAGCGCGTCCGGGACGGATCGGCCCAGGAGGTGATCCTGGCCACCAACCCGAACCTCGAGGGGGAGGCGACCGCCATGTACCTCGCGGACCTGCTCGCGGAGCACGTGCCCATGGTCAGCCGCATCGCCCGCGGACTGCCCGTCGGCGGCGACCTCGAGTACGCCGATGACGTGACCCTGATCCGTTCCCTCCAGGGCCGCCGCCAGATCGAGCGCACCTAGGCACCAAGCACGCTCCGTGCTCGCTTGACACCGGGTGAGGGCACGGATAGACTCCGAGTTCGCGCCGGCAGCGTGTCGGCAGGCGATGCAAGAACGGCGGTCCACCTGGTCCGTGCCGCTTGTCCGCCGAGGTTCACCCGATCATCGGAGGCCTCAATCGAACGAAACCGCCCAGCGGTGGCGCGACCTTAACAGCTGAAGAGTGACAGGAACCCACACGAGTCAGCGGGACAAAGTCTGAACTGCGAACGGTGGACGAGCCTCTTGGCAAGGCCACTGTTTTCTTTTTGTTCGGAGAGTTTGATCCTGGCTCAGGACAAACGCTGGCGGGGTGCGTGAGACATGCAAGTCGAACGGGGTTGTTGGGGCTTGCTCCAACAACCTAGTGGCGGACGGCTGAGTAACGCGTAGGTGACCTGCCCGGAAGTGGGGAATAACTGCCCGAAAGGGTGGCTAATACCGCATGTGGTCGGCGATTCGCTTCGCCGTCTAAAGCCGCAAGGCGCTTCCGGAGGGGCCTGCGTCCGATTAGCTAGTTGGTGGGGTAACGGCTCACCAAGGCGACGATCGGTAGCTGGTCTGAGAGGATGATCAGCCAGACTGGGACTGAGAACGGCCCAGACTCCTACGGGAGGCAGCAGTCGGGAATTTTGCCCAATGGACGAAAGTCTGAGGCAGCAACTCCGCGTGAGGGATGACGGCCTTCGGGTTGTAAACCTCTTTTCTCAGGGAAGATACAAGACGGTACCTGAGGAATAAGCCACGGCTAACTACGTGCCAGCAGCCGCGGTAATACGTAGGTGGCGAGCGTTGTCCGGATTTACTGGGCGTAAAGAGCGCGCAGGCGGCTGGTCAAGTCCGATGTGAAAGCTCCCGGCTTAACTGGGAAATTGCATCGGAAACTGATCGGCTTGAAGGTGGGAGAGGGTAGCGGAATTCCCGGTG
This sequence comes from uncultured Chloroflexia bacterium, assembly GCA_963773405.1. GTDB lineage: Bacteria > Chloroflexota > Limnocylindria > QHBO01 > QHBO01 > CAVXEH01. The sequence continues at coordinate 130,371 of CAVZAQ010000006.1, forward strand.
TAGTGGTGAAATGCGTAGATATCGGGAGGAACACCAGTGGCGAAGGCGGCTACCTGGCCCATTCTTGACGCTGAGGCGCGAAAGCTAGGGGAGCGAACGGGATTAGATACCCCGGTAGTCCTAGCCGTAAACGATGAACACTAGGCGTAGTCGGTATCGACCCCGGCTGTGCCGTAGCTAACGCATTAAGTGTTCCGCCTGGGGAGTACGGCCGCAAGGCTAAAACTCAAAGGAATTGACGGGGGCCCGCACAAGCAGCGGAGCGTGTGGTTTAATTCGTCGCAACGCGAAGAACCTTACCAGGGCTTGACATGTGGCGGAAAACGGCGGAAACGTCGTCCTCCCGCAAGGGATCGTCATGCAGGTGTTGCATGGCTGTCGTCAGCTCGTGTCGTGAGATGTTGGGTTAAGTCCCGCAACGAGCGCAACCCCCGTGGCATGTTGTATCACTCATGCCAGACTGCCGAGAGAAACTCGGAGGAAGGTGGGGATGACGTCAAGTCAGCATGGCCCTTACGTCCTGGGCTACACACACGCTACAATGGCCGGTACAACGGGTTGCCAAACCGCAAGGTGGAGCTAATCCCCTAAAGCCGGTCTCAGTTCGGATTGCAGGCTGCAACTCGCCTGCATGAAGCCGGAGTTGCTAGTAACCGCAGGTCAGCACACTGCGGTGAATATGTTCCCGGGCCTTGTACACACCGCCCGTCACGTCATGAAAGCCGGTAACACCCGAAGCCGGTGGGCCAACCGCAAGGAGGCAGCCGTCGAAGGTGGGATTGGTGATTGGGACGAAGTCGTAACAAGGTAGCCGTACCGGAAGGTGCGGCTGGATCACCTCCTTTCTAGGGAGATACGCGAACCGGTTCGCCGGTAAGCCGATCCCAGGTCGATCGTTCAACCAGCCGAAAGGACCGATGTCGTCGAGGGAGGCATTGGTGAACGGGTTGAATGCCCTCGAGAATCCTGACCTGCTCGCTGATAACGCGGGTTCCTGTCACTCTTCAGCCGCCAAGGCGCGCTCGAGCCGTCCCGTTGCGGGGCGGCTCTTCGTTTGCCCACCGGCGGACGTCGTGCGGCACGCACGGTCCGGTTGCGGAGCGCACGGGCCGCAGGGTACGATGCCGGCCCCGAGGGGGCGTTTAGCTCAGCTGGTTAGAGCACTGCCCTGATAAGGCAGAGGTCTCTGGTTCGAGTCCAGAAACGCCCACCATTCCTCCCCTCGCACCGGACGGAGCGCCGTGGCTGACACCGCACCGGGCCAGACGGCCGCCGAGCGCCCGATGGGCATCCTGGACACACCCAACGACGACCGTGTTCTGGAGGCGACGCTAGACGGGCAGGTGTACGCCCGCCATCCGGTGCGCACCCACCTGGTGACTCCGCACGACGACGACGCAGCCGCGGTCGTGCAGCGCTACGCATCTCCTCTGGGCGATGACGTCGCCTTCGTGGCGGTGAGCGAGCGAATGGTGGCCATCACCCAGGGTCGCTCCTATCCGATGACCGAGATCCGGCCCGGCTGGCTCGCGCGCTTCCTGGTGCGGTTCGTGACCCGCCCCGGGTACGGCATCGGCCTCGGCACGCCGGAGACCCTGCAGCTGGCGATCGACGAGGTCGGCGCTCCGCGGATCCTGCTGGCGGCCGCCGTCAGCGGCATCACCAAGCCGTTCGGCGTCCATGGGCTCTTCTATCGGATCGCCGGCCCCCAGGCGGGGGCCATCGACGGACCCACCTCGTACACCATCCCGCCCTACAACCAGGCGGCGACCCTGGGGCCTCGCGATCCGAACGGCGCGGCGCGAAGGATAGCCGCGGCGATCGGCGTGCCCGTGGCCGTCATCGACGCCAACGACGCCGGCTGCAACGTGCTGGGCGCGAGCCCGGGCGTGGATAGGCGGATGGTCGCCCGCCTCTTCGCCGACAACCCGCTGGGGCAGGCGCGCGAGCAGACGCCCGTCTGCGTCGTCCGTCGGCTGGATTGGCCCGAAGATCGGCCCCTGCCGCCGGAACCTCGCTCGCGCCTCTCGCCTCCCTGACCGGGCGACCGATGTCGGGACATCCGCTCACCACGTGATCGGCGAGCTCGAAGACGGGCCGATCATCGAGCAGGAGGTTGCCCGCGCACCGGGTCCTCATCGACGGAGTGCGGACCGTCGTCTTCCGATGAGCGCGCCGACGGCGCTCAGCGTTAACTCCGGCGCCGCCGCGCCGCCATTACGACGATAAGGGCCACCCCGAGGGCGATGCTGATCGGGCCCTCCCAGGCCCGATACGCGAGGGCCCCGTACAGGCCGCCCAGCAGGAGAAGGATCCCTGCTGAACCGGCGAAACGCCAGCCCAGCTCCCAACCGAGCCCGATGCCGACAGCACCAACCGCGAAGATCCAGACCGCGATTCCGAGAAGGGTGAGCGAAAACGCGAGGCCGGTATGACCCCAGAACGCGTCGGATGCGACCGACACGAGCATCCAAATGACGAGAAAAAGGCCGCCCACGGCGGTCAGTCCCATCCCGGCCCGCCGCAGGGTGGTCACGGATCGAGGAGCACCGGTCATCTGCTCGGTCACCATCTCAAGACGCCTGCGGCTGATCCGTCCGCGCATCAGGCGCGGCGGAGCATCAAGACCGACTGCGCCGATCATAGGCTGACCGGGCAACACCCCGAGACGCGGCGGAGGCGTGATGGTGGACCGGGCGGGACTCGAACCCGCGACCCCCGCCTTGCAAAGGCGGTGTTCTCCCACTGAACTACCGGCCCCCGGGGCGCAGAGCCTAGCAGACCGCTGGCCGCGGCCGGAGTCAGCGCGAGACCGGGATCCTCGACGGGGCGGCGTAGCCGTGCTCGGCGATCTCGCCAGCCCGATCGCGATAGGCCTCGGTGCTGGGAGCGGTCCTCGCGCGGAACCCGTCGACCATCCGGTTGTACATCGAGAATCCCGCGGCGATCAGGACGGCGAGCTGCACGTCCGCATCGGTGGCGTCTGCATCCCGTGCGGCCGCCACATCGGCCTCGGTCAGCTCGCGCGCGTCACCGCGCACGACGCGCGCGACGTGCAGCAGCGCGCGCATCTTGGCGTCGAGCCCCTCGGAAGATCCCATCTTGATGGTGTCCAGCAGCGGCGCAAGCTCGGTCTCTCCGCTTCGCTCGAGCAGCGCGTTGGCGTGCGCGCCGTGAGAGTCCATGCAGAAGAAGCAGTCGTTCGCCGCGGACACAGCCTCCGCGATCATCTCCCGCTGCGGGCGCGTCAGCGTGGCGCCCGGGTAGTCGTTGACGAGCAGCTCATCGGCCAGGCCGCGCAGGTGGAGGCCAAGACCCGGTGTCAGCCGCATCGCGGCTCCGATCCCGGGTACGTCCGGCAGCCCACCCACGATCGGCGTTTCCTGTGAGCGCCTCAGGCGCTCTTCCTCGCGTGCCATTGCACACCTTCTCCCTCTCTCGTGACAGCTCGCGGTCCGTGCCGAAGTATGCGCCTGCCCCCACCGGGGGTCAGCCCCCCGTGCCCGACGAGCCGCCGGATCCCAGGGGGAGGACGCCCACGTTGAGCCAGCGGGCTCCGGTCGCCCGCCGCATGGCGAATGTCAGCGCGAAGGGCGAGGACCGGACCGTCCCAGCGTTCCCGTTGGCGTCATAGGTCACCGTCGTCAGCGTGCCACGACCGTCGAACCCAAGGCTCAGGCCGGTCTGCATCCCGAACGGCACCAGGAGTCGCACGCCAAGCGAGTCGAACTGGTAGCGGGCCACGGTCGTCGTCCCGGTCGCTTTCGCCTCATTCAGCCGCTCCTGCATCTGCGTAAGCCGATCTCCGTGATCGACCGCGGTCAGGATCTCCGCGTCTCGGCGCAGCAGCGCCTGGCTCTCGAGCTCCAGGTTCTCCGCAAGCGTGAGGACGATGCCCTGCATCTCGGGCCCTGCGACCTGGTGGTCCCAGTCCGCGACATCCTGGCCGACGGTGATGGTTGGGAGCGTGGCGGGATCGACCTGGTGCGGTACCTGCGCGAGGACCTCGGCGACGTTCGGAAGGACGAGCCCCCTGGCCGGGATCCCGGCCGCCACGATCCCTACGCCCATGACCAGGACCACGACGACCGCAAGCCCGGCCCGGGCGGTGCCCCGGACCAGGCCCGCGCCTGGGCTCATGCTCGCTGCCGGGCGTCGTACAAAGGCGCCGATGTCATCGGCCGTCGTGCGGGCCTCTGGCAGCAGCCGGTCCAGGATCGGGCGCACGGCGCACATGAGGACCAGGCCGGCGAGCAGGCCCACCTTGGCGCCGAACTCGTTGGTCTGTGGCGCGATCAGGAGCACCGATGCCAGTGCGACAAGGACGCCGAACACCACGCGGGCGACCCGCCCCGCGGGCGCCGTCTTGGGATCGGTGATCATGAAGAACAGGAAGATGAGGACCTCGGGCGAGATGACGATCACGCGCCAGAAGTCGATGCCGCAGACCGGTGCGAAGGACCAGCGAGCGACCATGCAGTGGCCGGAGCCCGCCAGTACCCCGATGCCCACCGCGAAGCTGACCCAGAACGTCGCCGCCAGGACGAGGAGGTGCAGGCGCCTGGTGATGAGAACCCCGCCCACCACGATGACGGCGTAGGCGGCGATCATCCAGGCGTTCAGCGGGGCCCACCAGAAGTCGAGCGGCTCGATCCGCGTGCTGCCCAGCACCACGAAGGCGACGACCAGGCCGATATTCGAGGGGTTGAAGACGTGCGAGCCGCGGTAGCGGATCACGTACTTCGTCAGCAGGGAGAGACCGGCCACGATCGCGAAGACGTACCAGCCGTCCAGCGTCCAGTGGTCGTCGGCGTGCGTGCCCACCACCCGGAGGATGAGGGCGACGCCGCTACCGGTGAGCATGGCGCTGGCGGGCCAGACGAACGAGCGGGTCTGGCGAAAGGTGAGCGCCAGCTCGATCACGGCGCAGGTCAGGATGGCGGCCAGGATCTGGGGAACGCTCACCTGGAAATGGAGTCCCAGCTGCCCAAAGACGTGGATCGAGATGATCACGGCCGCGACATGCAACCGCGGATCGCGGATGGTCGGAAGGACCAGGGGATAGGTGGTGCTACCCAGGGTGAGCGTGCGGCCGGTCACAGTGCCTCCCCGCATGGGTCGATCCGGATCCATGCCCGGGCCGACACGCCCGCAGTGTAGTCGCCCGGTCTGGTAGCGTCCGCGACACCGTGACCCATGCGCTGCGTGTCGCCGAGCTGTACTGCTACCCGGTCAAGTCCTGCGCCGGGATCGCCCTGCCGCGCGCCGAGATCGGCTGCATGGGAATCCGCTACGACCGCCAGTGGCTGGTGGTCGACGAGCGCGGGATGTTCGTGGCCCAGCGCGGCGACTCCGGTGGGGAGGCGCATGGGATCCGTTCGCTGGGGCAGGTGACGACCGCGATCGGGGAGGCGGACCTCACCCTTAGGGCGTCGGGGATGGACCCGCTGATCCTGCCGCTCGACGGCCGGGACGGCGAGCGAATGACGGTCGGAATCTGGAGCAGCCGTGTGGCGGCAATCGACCAGGGGTCCGAGGCTGCCGGCTGGTTCAGCGCCTACCTCTCCCGGGAGCGGCCGGGCCGATACCGGCTGGTGCGGATGCCCGACGACGAGGTGCGACCGGCGAACCGCGGTCATGGGCGGCTGGCGTTCGCGGACGGCTACCCGTTTCTGATGATCTCGAACGCGTCCCTCGCCGATCTCAACCGCCGGATGCCGGTACCACTCCCCATGAACAGATTCCGGCCGTCCGTCGTCATCGATGCAACCGAGGCGTATGTCGAGGACCGGATGGCACGGGTCCAGGTGGGCGGCGTCGAGCTGCAGGGGACCACGCGCTGCGTACGCTGTCCGATCCCCACATTCGACCAGAGCACCGGCGCCCGGGGCAAGGAGCCGCTGCGCACCCTGGCCACCTATCGCCGGACCCCGCGCGGCGTCGTCTTCGGACGCAACTTCAACCACGCCGGCACCGGCAGGATCGCCATCGGCGACCCCGTCGAGGTGCTGGCCTGGGAGGCACCCGATCGAGAGCCGATGTCCGCCTGAAACGGGGCGCCCACCGGATGCGTGCTCGGTTGACCGGGACCCCCCCGGGTGCTACAGTTCCGTTCGCTCTTCGCGGGGAGAACCGCCGTGCGGCTCACCTCGCGAATCGTTGTGAAAACCCCATGACAATGTCCTCTGACCGATGTGCGCGACGCGCGTCGTGTCCACCGGCCAGCGGACATTCGCTGACGTCGTGACGTCGCCGAAAGGCGTCGACCGGAAGGCGTGAGCCGACCGGCGGGCCATCCAACGAGAGCCAGCGCGGCGGAGCGTCCCTCGGGGGCGCTGCGACCTTAAGAACCGAAGAGTGGAAGCATCGATTTCGTCGAGGATGAATTCCGACGCGACCGCGGTCTTCGTGCAGCCAGCTTCGTGCTAGCCGCGTGACCGCTAGGTCAAGCTACTAAGGGCGTTCGGTGGATGCCTTGGCGCCAAGAGCCGATGAAGGACGTGGCAGGCGACGAAACGCTCCGGGGAGCTGCGAGCAAGCGTTTGATCCGGAGATATCCGAATGGGGAAACCCCCCTGGGGTAATGCCCAGGGACGGCCGACTGAATCAAATAGGTCGGTACGAGGAAACCGGGGGAACTGAAACATCTAAGTACCCCGAGGAACAGAGAACATTCCGTGAGTAGTGGCGAGCGAAAGCGGAGGAGCCCAAACCGTGGCGGCGTGACAGGTTGCAGCCGTTGCCGTCACGGTGTTGTAGGGCCGGCCTGCGGGAGCTGCAAGACCCGCAGGGAGTTACAAATCGGATCGTTAGCAGAAGTGGCATGGAAAGGCCCGCCATAGAGGGTGACAGCCCCGTATACGAAAGCGTTCCGACTCCCGGCCGTGTCCCTGAGTACCACGTGGAAGGTCTCTCATGTGGGAACCCGGGCGGACCACCGTCTAAGGCTAAATACTCTTGGCGACCGATAGTGGACAAGTACCGTGAGGGAAAGGTGAAAAGCACCCCGGGAGGGGAGTGAAATAGTACCTGAAACCGAATGCCTACAAGCAGTCAAAGGGTGTTGCCCGGTGCCGTTCCGGCGCCGGGTAGCCTGATGGCGTGCCTTTTGAAGAATGAGCCGGCGAGTTACTCGTAGGTGGCGAGGTTAAGTCCGAGAAGGACGGAGCCGCAGCGAAAGCGAGTCTGAACAGGGCGACAGAGTCGCCGCGAGTAGACCCGAAACCGAGTGACCTACCCATGGGCAGGTTGAAGCGGGAGTAATGTCCCGTGAAGGACCGAACTCACTAGCGTTGAAAAGCTAGGGGATGACCTGTGGGTAGAGGTGAAATGCCAATCGAACTCGGAGATAGCTGGTTCTCCCCGAAATAGCTTTAGGGCTAGCCTCGGGGGTTCAGTCGCGGGGGTAGAGCACTGAATGGGCTAGGGGGCTTCCCGCTTACCAACCCCAATCAAACTCCGAATCCCGCGATTCCATACCCCGGGAGTCAGACTGCGAGGGCTAAGCTTCGTGGTCAAAAGGAAAACAGTCCAGACCGACAGCTAAGGTCCCAAAATCCAGACTAAGTGGGGAAGGATGTGGAGTCGCTCAGACAACCAGGATGTTGGCTCAGAAGCAGCCACCATTTAAAGAGTGCGTAATAGCTCACTGGTCAAGTGATTCCGCGCCGAAGATCCAACGGGGCTCAAGTCTGGTACCGAAGCTTCGGATCGTCGTCACCTTCGGGTGGCGGTGGTGGTAGGGGAGCGTTCCGTCAGCAGTGAAGGTCGACCGTGAGGACGGCTGGAGCGGACGGAAGTGCGAATGCCGGCATGAGTAGCGAAATGCGCGTGAGAAACGTGCACGCCGTATGTCTAAGGTTTCCTGAGGAAGGTTAATCCGCTCAGGGTTAGTCGGGCCTAAGCCGAGGGCGAAAGCCGTAGGCGATGGACAATCGGTTGATATTCCGATACCGCCAATGACCGTTTGCACCGCAAGGTGCCTGGTCCGTGGACGCTGGTGCGCTGAGGGCGACTTCGGTCGCTCGAGGCAGCCAATGAGAAGCGGTCCTGGGAGCAAGGGCGTGACCGGGAACGGTAGGTTGAGCGCACTCTTGGCTATGTGCGTCTAAGCCGGTAGGGGGAGAGGACAGGCAAATCCGTCCTCTCATTAACTCCGAGCAGCGAATGAAAGGCGAAAGCTGATTCGACTGAGCCGATCCTGCAAGAAAAGCGTCTAGCGAGGTCAAAGGCGACCGTACCGCAAACCGACGCAGGTAGACGGGTAGAGCATACCAAGGCGATCGGAAGAACCCTCGTTAAGGAACTCGGCAAATTGACCCCGTAACTTCGGGAGAAGGGGTGCCTCGCAGTGGCTCATTCGTGAGAGGCTGATCGAGGCCGCAGTGAAATGGCCCAGGCGACTGTTTAGCAAAAACACAGGTCTCTGCTAAAGCGAAAGCTGACGTATAGGGGCTGACGCCTGCCCAGTGCCGGAAGGTTAAGAGGAGGGGTGCAAGCTCTGAATTGAAGCCCCGGTAAACGGCTGCCGTAACTATAACGGTACTAAGGTAGCGAAATTCCTTGTCGGGTAAGTTCCGACCCGCACGAATGGCGTAACGATCTGGGCGCTGTCTCAACGAGGGATCCGGCGAAATTGAAATACCTGTGAAGATGCAGGTTACCCGCGGCAGGGCAAAAAGACCCCGTGGAGCTTTACTGTAGCCTGATATTGGACTGAGGTTCAGCATGTGTAGGATAGGTGGGAGACTTTGAAGCTGGGGCGCCAGCCTCGGTGGAGTCAACGTTGAAATACCACCCTTGTTGGATTTCGGCTCTAACAGCGTTCCGTAATCCGGAAGCTGGACAGTGTCAGGTGGGCAGTTTGACTGGGGCGGTCGCCTCCTAAAGTGTAACGGAGGCGCCCAAAGGTACCCTCAGGCTGAATGGAAACCAGCCGTAGAGTGCAAAGGCATAAGGGTGCTTGACTGCGAGACCTACAAGTCGAGCAGAGACGAAAGTCGGGCTTAGTGATCTGGTACCTCCGAGTGGAAGGGGTATCACTCAACGGATAAAAGCTACCCCGGGGATAACAGGCTTATGGTGCCCAAGAGTTCACATCGACGGCACCGTTTGGCACCTCGATGTCGGCTCGTCGCATCCTGGGGCGGAAGTACGTCCCAAGGGTTTGGCTGTTCGCCAATTAAAGCGGTACGCGAGCTGGGTTCAGAACGTCGTGAGACAGTTCGGTCTCTATCCGCCGTGGGCGTAGGGAACTTGAGAGGAGCTGCTCCTAGTACGAGAGGACCGGAGTGGACGAACCAATGTTGTGCCAGTTGTCACGCCAGTGGCATTGCTGGGTAGGTATGTTCGGTCGGGATAAGCACTGAAAGCATCTAAGTGCGAAGCTCGCCTCAAGATGAGGTTCCCCACCGGGTTAACCGGGTAAGACCGCAGCGAGACTAGCTGTTTGATAGGCCGCACGTGTAAGCGCAGCAATGCGTTCAGCCAAGCGGTACTAATGGTCGAGGGCTTGACCTAGTTCACGCGTCTAGCACGCCGCTGGACGCGAACGCGACCCGCGTCGCCGGCCATGGGCCGGCACCGCGACGCGATCGACGCTTCCACCTTCCCTCGGTTCGACGCACCCCTTATGGTGCAGTCGCCCAATTGAAGATATCCCGGTGACGCTAGCGGAGAGGATCCACCCGTTCCCATCCCGAACACGGAAGTTAAGCTCTCCAGCGCCGAAGATACTCGGGGGGCAACCTCCTGGGAAAATAGGTCGTCGCCGGGATATTTCTATTGCACGATGGCCGCGCGGACTATCCTTGCGGCGTGGATCGGATCTGCCCGCTTCTCGCGCTCGGCGCTGATCTCCGGACCGTCATTGACGGCTTCGATCCTGAGCACCGCTGCACCGCCGGCAATCCTGCCCTCGCCGTCGACCGGGCCATGCAGCAGCGCCTCTGCCTTCACGAGGCCACCTCGAATGCCCCCGCTACCGCGACTGGGCATCCGCGGCGCGCTCCCGCTGCGGGATTCCGCGCCCCGCGTCGGACGCCGCTTCGTGCGGACGCGGCTGGTCGTCGAGCCGGAGGTCGCCTGGCGCGGAGCGCGCATGCCTGCTCGAGCGCCGCCGTCGACCCGGACGTGCGGTGATGGGCGGCGCCGCTGCCGTGCTCGCCGTTGGCTCACTTGCCGCGGCCGGCGCTTCGACCCATGGATTCGGCCTCCTCCGGGGCCTGCCGCCGACGCCCACGCCCACGGCGAGTCCCACTGAAGCCCTTCGGCGACTCCCAGCCCAACCCCGTCGCCAACGCCATCCCCCGCCCGACCCCGTCGCCAACCCCCGTGCCTGACGCCCGCGCCCGCCACGCCAACACCGCGGCCCACGGTCCGGACCTACCGCGTGCAGACGGGCGACACGCTGTCCTCCATCGCGGCTCGCTTCGGCGTCGCCGGCCAGGCGATCGTCACTGCGAACAGCATGGCGAATCCGAACAACCTCAGCATCGGGCAGGTGCTGGTCATTCCCTGAGCGTCGGCTCAGAACGGCGGCTGGCAGCCCCGGCAGAAGGTCGTCGCCTCGTCTCCGCCGATCTGGCGAAGCTCACGGCCGCAGCGCGGACATGGCTCGCCGCCGCGCAGGTGCACCTTGAGGAATTCGCGGTGCTGGGTCTCGATATGGGGTGGCACGAGGGTGCGCAGCCGTTCCGTCGCCGTGGGCCAGGACACTGCGCATCGCCTCGTACAGGCGGTCGATCATCCTCCGGTGCAGCGTGCTCCGCCGCCGGAACGGGGCGAGGCGCGCCTCCCACAGGATCTCGTCCGAGTAGGCGTTGCCGATGCCGGCCACGAACCGGCTGTTGCGCAGGAGCGGCTTGAGCTGGCCCGGGATGGCGCCGGATCCGACGCCGGAACTCCTCGAGCGTGAGGGCCGGGTCGTCGGCATCGGGCCCCATCTCGCCCAGCCGGGGATGGCGTCGAGGCCTTCGGGCTCGACGAGGTAGAGCTTCCCGAGCATCTCCCGGTCGACGTAGCGCAGCTCCGTCCCGTCGGTGAAGCGCAGACGCAGGCCCGTGCGCGCGCGGACGCGCTCGCGCCCGTCATCGAGAAGCCAGAACCGGCCCGCGAGCATCGGGTTGGCGGCGAGGACCTGCGCTCGGCTGCCGCCGCGTTCGAAGGGCAGAAGCAGGAACTTTCCGCGCCGGCGGCGGTGCCCGCGGTCAAGCCCCGCCAGGCCGGCGAGCGCTGCCGGCGTGGCGCGCAACGAGGATCGGCGTCGGAGCGGTGGCCTCCGCGACCGTCCGGCCGGCGACCCGCAGGGCGAGCTGTTCGGCGACCACGGTCAGGTCGGGCAGCTCAGGCACTGGGGACCCATTGACCGTATGGTATGCTACGCCGGCTCTGCAGCAGACAACCTCATACGCCGTGCGCGGTTGAGCGTCGAGCACAGGTCGAGGATAAGAGGAGCACCAGTCAGACAGACAGGCAGCCTTCTACCGATTTGAGCGTTCGAAACGCCCTCCGATGCACGGGAGGGCGTTTGTGCTGCAGGGACATTGTTGGACAGGAGCACATCACACTTGACTGAAGAGACGAACAAGCCCGCGCCGCAGGAGGCCGAGATCGAGGCCGCCGCGTCGCAGACCGCGACGGAGGAGGCCGTGGCGGCCACGCCGACAGCAGAGGAACCGGCGGCGAGCGCCGCAGCCGACGAAGCTGCCGCGGACGAGCCAACCGAGGCGTCCGCCGCGGACGCGGCCGCCCCGGCGGCGTCGACGACGAGCCGGAGGCCGTGGCTGCCCAGGCCGATGCGACCCCGGAGGAGGCGGCAGCATCCGCCGCCGAGGCGCGCACGGCTCCGGCCGAGGAGGCGTCCAGCGAGGCACCGGCCGACGAGGTCGCCGCGTCTGCACCGGCCGAGGAGGCGTCCAGCGAGGCACCGGCCGAGGAGGCTGCGCCACCCGAGGAGCCCGCCAGGAGCCGATGACCATGGCCGAGCTGCTCGACATGCCGGACGTCGAGGTCAAGAGCCCCAAGCACGGTGACGTGGTCGAGGGCACCGTCGTCCGCATCGATCCGGACGAGATCCTCGTCGACTTCGGTGGCAAGAGCGAGGGCGTCGTCTCGAACCGCGAGCTGATCGGACGCCGTGGGCGCGAAAGCGATGAGTCCCGTCCGGAGATCAAGGTCGGCGACGAGGTGCTCGTCTACGTCCTTCAGCCGGAGTCGCCCGAGGGCCACGCCGTCCTGTCGCTGCGGCGCGCGGGGCTCGAGCGCAAGTGGCGCGCGATGCAGGAGCGGTTCGACGCGGGCGAGATCGTCGAGGCGCGCGTCATCGACCACAACAAGGGCGGCCTGATCGTCGACCTCGGCGTGCGCGGCTTCGTGCCGATCAGCCAGATCGTCGACTTCCCCCGACGTCCGCGCGACGAGCAGCCGCGCGATGCCGCCCAGGAGATCGCGGAGAAGCTGCAGCCCTTCGTGGGCCGCACCCTGCGCTTGAAGATCCTGGAGGTGAACCGCAAGGCGAACCGGCTGATCCTCTCCGAGAAGGTCGCGCTGTACGAGGAGCGCCGTGAGAAGCGAGACGAGCTGTTCAGCAGCCTCCAGGTCGGCCAGCGGGTCAAGGGCACCGTGCGGAGCATCGCTCCGTTCGGCGTCTTCGTGGACCTGGGCGGCATCGACGGACTGGTTCACAAGTCCGAGCTGTCGTGGAACAAGGTCAACAACCCGGAGACCGCCCACGCCATCGGTGACGAGGTCGAGGCCGAGGTCATCGACATCAACCACGAGCGCGGCCGCATCAGCCTCTCCATCCGCCGGCTGCAGCCGGATCCGTGGCAGGAGTCCGTGGCCAAGTACGCCATCAGCGACCTCATCGAAGGTGTCGTCACCAAGCTCGTGAACTTCGGCGCGTTCGTGCGAGTGGAGGAGGGCCTGGAAGGCCTGATCCATATCAGCGAGCTGTCCAAGCAGCGCGTCGCGCATCCGGGAGACGTGGTGAAGGAGGGCGAGACCCTCAAGCTCAAGATCATCAGCCTGGACTCGGAGCGCCATCGGCTTGGCCTCAGCCTGAAGCAGGCCGATGATCGTGCTCCCGCGGTGGTAAGCGAGCCATCCCGCTTCGAGGATCGCCCGCCGCGCCGCGATCGCCGTGATCGCCGCGATCGCGAGTACCGTCCAGAGGACGCCATTCGCGAGCCGGACGACGGGATCGACAACACGATGGCCGCTGCGTTCGCGGAGTCCGGGCTCCTCGCCCAGTTCCGTGCCACCCAGGCTGAGCGCGAGGACGACGCGGAGAAGGTCGCGGAGGCCAAGGCCGAGAAGGTCGCGGATGCCAAGGCCGAGAAGGCCGCGGCAGAGCCGGAGGCAGAGGCAGCCGCCGAGCCGTCAACGGACGTCGCCGCGGAGGCCGAGCCGGAGAAGGCTGAGAAGGCGCCCAAGGCCAAGGCCGCGAAGGCAGCCGCAGAGCCGGAGGAAGAGGACGCCGCCGAGCCGTCAACGGACGTCGCCGCTGAGGCCGAGCCGGAGAAGGCCGATGCCGAAGCAGAGCCCGAGAAAGCTGAGGCCGAAGCAGAGCCGGAGAAGGCCGAGGCCGTGGAGGAGAAGGCCTAGCGACCGATCACGCCCGGATCGGCCGGGCGCTCGGATATCTGGCACGAGGCGGACCCGCCTGACGGGGCCGCCTTTCGCCATCCTGCGGAGAGGCGGCCGATCGCCGCAGGAACGAATGCAATAGCCGATGTACCTATTGAAGACACCATCCTTCAGTGGTGCCGTACACTCAGCGAAGGCATCGGAGGGCACCATGCCCCTCGATCGCCAACACCAAGGACGCGACCATGGACCGATTCGACAAGTTCACCGATCGAGCGCGCAAGGTACTGACCCTCGCCCAGGACGAGGCGCAGCGCTTCAACCACAACTACATCGGTACGGAGCACCTCCTTCTCGGGCTCGTCCGCGAGGGGGAGGGCGTCGCCGCGCGCGTCCTCGAGAACATGAACGTCGAGCTGTCCAAGGTCCGGACCGCAGTCGAGTTCATCATCGGTCGGGGCGACCGTCCGGTGGTCGGCGAGGTGGGCCTGACGCCGCGCGCAAAGCGCGTCATAGAGCTGGCGATCGACGAGGCGCGGCGGCTCGGCCACAACTACATCGGCACCGAGCACCTGCTTCTTGGCCTCGTTCGTGAAGGCGAGGGGATCGCGGCGGGCGTGCTGGAGTCGCTGGGCGTCAACCTCGACAAGGTTCGGCACCAGGTGATCCACGTCCTGTCGCAGAGCAGCAGCGTCACGCCGGCCCAGGAGACAAAGCGCCCGTCCAAGACGCCCACGCTCGACCAGCTGGGGATCAACCTGACTGATGCTGCCCGCGCTGGCAAGCTCGACCCGGTCATCGGGCGGGAGAAGGAGATCGAGCGCGTCATCCAGATCCTGAGCCGGCGCACGAAGAACAACCCGGCGCTCATCGGCGAGCCCGGTGTTGGCAAGACCGCCATCGCGGAGGGCCTTGCCCACCGAATCGTGAACGGCGATGTGCCGGAGACGCTCATCGACAAGCGGGTCCTGACCCTGGACATTGGCTCGCTGGTGGCCGGCACGAAGTACCGCGGTGAGTTCGAGGAACGCCTGAAGAAGATCATCGAGGAGCTCCGAAGCAGCACCGACAACGTGCTTTTCATCGACGAGCTCCACACGCTAGTGGGCGCCGGTGCCGCCGAGGGCGCCATCGACGCGGCGAACATCCTCAAGCCGCCGCTCTCCCGCGGTGAGCTGCAATGCATCGGGGCCACGACGCTCGACGAGTACCGCAAGTACATCGAGAAGGACGCCGCGCTGGAGCGTCGGTTCCAGCCGGTGATGGTCGAGGAGCCCACCGTCGACGAGGCTATCGCGATCCTATTCGGGATCCGCTCCCGGTACGAGGAGCACCACCGAGTGAAGATGAGCGACGAGTCGATCCGCGCCGCCGTCGATCTCTCCGTGCGCTACGTCGCGGATCGCGCTCTGCCGGACAAGGCGATCGACCTGATCGACGAGGCCGGGTCGCGGGTGCGCCTGCGCAGCTCATCGGCTCCGCCGTCGATCAAGGAAGCCCAGCGCGAGTTTGAGGAGGTCACCCGTCAGAAGGACGAGGCGATCGCCAACCAGGATTACGAGGGCGCTGCGAGCCTGCGTGACGAAGAGGCCAAGGCCAAGGAGCACGTCGACGCGCTCCGTGCCGAGTGGCACGAGGAGGTCGCCAAGGAGACGCCGGTCGTCACCGAGGAGGACATTGCCCAGGTCGTCAGCATGTGGACCGGCATCCCGGTTGTGCGCATCTCCCAGGAGGAGAAGGAGCGGCTGCTCCACATGGAGGAGGCCCTCCACAAGCGGGTCATTGGCCAGCAGGAGGCGATCGAGACGGTCTCTAGGGCTGTCCGACGCGCGCGCGCCGGGCTGAAGGATCCCAAGCGCCCCATTGGCTCGTTCATCTTCATGGGCCCCACCGGGGTCGGGAAGACGGAGCTGGCCCGGGCGCTCGCCGAGTTCATGTTCGGCAGTGAGGACGCGCTCATCAAGATCGACATGAGCGAGTTCATGGAGCGCCACAACGTGTCGCGCCTGGTGGGCGCCCCGCCCGGGTACGTCGGCTTCGACGAGGGCGGCCAGCTCACCGAGGCGGTCCGTCGCAAGAGCTACAGCGTCGTGCTGCTCGACGAGATCGAGAAGGCGCACCCCGAGGTCTTCAACATCCTGCTCCAGATCCTGGAGGACGGGCACCTGACCGATGCCAAGGGGCGCCGGGTCGACTTCCGCAACACCATCATCATCATGACCAGCAACGTCGGCGCCCCGCAGCTGCAGCACGACAAGTCGATCGGCTTCCGTGGCACAGGAGCGACCCTCGAGGCCGAGGCAAGCGCCGAGTACGAGCGCATGAAGGAGAAGGTGCTTGGCGAGTTGAAGAACGTCTTCCGCCCCGAGTTCCTCAACCGGATCGATGCCACGGTCGTCTTCCGCCAGCTCACCCGCGAGGAGATCCGCCTGATCGTGGACCTGCTCCTGGAGCGGGTGAAGACGCAGATCCTCGGTCAGCAGATGGAGCTGATCGTGACCGATGCGGCCAAGGACGCGATCATCACCAAGGGCTACGACCAGGCCTTCGGTGCGCGTCCGCTGCGGCGCGAGATTCAGAACCAGGTCGAGGATCCGCTGGCCGAGCGGATGCTGATGGCGACCTTCGAGGCCGGCGACACGATCCAGATCGATGCCGCGGCGGATGGCACCCTCTCGATCGAGAAGGTGACGCCGCCCCCCTCCGGCCGGAAGAAGCAGGCCGTCACCGCCGGATAAGCCGGTGATACGCCCACCGTAACGGGCGATCTGCGACGATAGAACCGGGGGTCGGTCCCCCGGTTCTGCCACGTCCCGCCGGAGTCTCCATCGCGTGCCAACCCGTTCGGTCTATGTCTGCCAGCAGTGCGGCTCCAGCTCACCGAAGTGGGCGGGTCAGTGCGCGAGCTGCCACGCCTGGAACACCCTGGTCGAGACGGTCACACCGTCCGGTGCCCAGAAGCGGCGAGCGCGCCCTGCGTCCGGACCGGGAGCAGCCGGGATCGAGCCCATTGCCGCCGTCTCGAGCGCAGAGGCGGATCGTCTGGCAAGCGGCATCGGCGAGCTCGACAGGGTGCTCGGCGGCGGGCTGGTCCCGGGCTCAATCGTCCTGTTCGGCGGTGACCCCGGCATCGGGAAGTCGACCCTGCTCCTGCAGCTGGCCGCCCGCCTGGCGGCGGGCGGTGCGAGCGCGCTCTACGTGACCGGTGAGGAGTCCTCGAGGCAGGTCCGGGGCCGCGCCGAGCGCGTTGGCGCCGTGGTCGACGGTGTCTCGTTGCTCGCCACCACCGAGCTGGAGACGGCGGTCGAGGCGATCGTGGCCAGCGCGCCTGCACTGGCCGTGGTCGACAGCGTCCAGACCCTCGCCAGCGCCGAGCTGGGTGGACCTGCGGGGAGCGTGGGCCAGGTGCGGGAGGTGGCTGTGCGGCTGTCGGAGGTGGCCAAGACGAGCGCCACCTGCGTCGCGCTGGTGGGCCATGTCACCAAGGAGGGCACGGTGGCCGGACCACGCACCCTCGAGCACCTCGTCGACGCGGTCGTGTACCTCGAGGGGGAGCGGCTGGGGACGACACGGCTGCTCCGCGCGGCGAAGAACCGGTTCGGCTCCACCGACGAGGTGGGCGTGCTCGAGATGCGTGGCGACGGCCTGGTCGAGGTCCCGGATGCCTCCCGCTTCTTCCTCGAGTCGGAGCAGCCGCCGGTCGCCGGCAGCGCGGTGACGATCACCCTGGAAGGCACCCGCCCTTTGGCGGTGGAGATCCAGGCCCTGGTTGCACCGGCGGGCTACGGCTCACCCCGGCGCGCCACGACCGGGATCGACACCAACCGCGTCCTGATGCTCATTGCCGTGCTCGCCCGCCACGCCGGGCTAAACCTGACCGGGCACGACGTGTACGTGAACGTGGCGGGCGGTCTGCGCATCGAAGAGCCGGCGGCCGACCTCGCCGTCGCTGCGGCACTTGCCTCGTCGCTGCGCGAGCGCGCCGTCCGATCCGGCACCGTGCTGGTCGGCGAGCTGGCGCTGTCCGGTCGCCTCCGTCCGGTCTCACGCCCCGAGCGTCGCCTCGCCGAGGCCCAGCGCCTGGGGTTTGACCGGCTCATCACCGGCCCGGCGCGCGGCGAAGCGGCTGGCGCGGCGATGTCGCACGGGGGCATGGAACAGGCCGGCGACCTGCGCGACGCGCTGCAGCGAGCGCTCGAACCGTGACGAGGCACCCTGCAGGAACAGGGAAATTGGTTGCCCGCGGGCATCGCGAGTGCTACGGTTGCCGCCCGCTTCGGCGGGGTGTTCGTCCCGATCGCCGGCGTCATCCCTTCATCCGGCTTCATTGCGGTCAAGGATCGAACGCGTATCAATTCCGCACTCATCAACAGAATGACACGATTCATCCAGCTCCTTGGCGCCCTGCTCGGGACGATAGGCGGGCTCGCTCTTGGCGTGGTCCTGCTCAACCAGGCGCAGGGTCTCCTCGATTCGAGTAACCGTGGGGCGTTCCTCACGGCATTCGTGGTGGCCAGCTTCCTGTTCGGCTACCTCGCCATCCCGTACGTGACCGTGTACCCGACGCGCTGGGCGGTGGCCCAGCTCGCCGAGGCCGGGGCGGACGAGTACGCCCTTGGGGTCGTGGCCATCCTGGTCGGCCTGGTGATGGGCCTCCTGATCGGCGTGCCGCTCTCTGAGCTGGGGGGCGTGGCGGGATCCGTACTGCCACCGGTCGTCGCCGTGCTGCTCGCGGCGTTGATGCTGGCGGCCACCCTGTACAAGCGCGAGGTCCTGCTGCCCGCGGCCGCCGGGTTGCTGCCCGGGCGTCGCCGCCAGGGCCACGTCCAGTCGGTCGTCGTGGACACCAGTGCCGTCATCGACGGGCGAATCGTGGACATCGGCCGCACCGGATTCATCCTGGGGAGCCTGGTCGTTCCACGCTTCGTGCTCGACGAGCTGCAGCGCATCGCCGACTCGCCGGATGCCATGCGCCGCAACCGCGGGCGGCGGGGCCTCGAGATGCTGATGACCCTGCAGAAGGACTCCGTGAGCCCCATCGAGGTCAGCGAGGCGACCTATCCCGAGGTGGCCGATGTCGACGCCAAGCTCGTCGCATTCGCCCGGGACAACAACGCGGCGATCCTCACCAATGACTTCAACCTGAACCGCGTCGCCGAGCTGCAGGGGATCCGTGTCCTCAACATCAACGAGCTCGCGAACGCGGTCAAGGCGGTGCTCCACCCGGGCGAAGAGCTCATGGTGCGCATCATCCAGGAGGGCAAGGAGCCGGGGCAGGGCGTCGGTTACCTCGAGGACGGGACGATGATCGTGGTCGAGGGCGGCAGCCGGCTGATGGATCAGGAGGTCGTCATCTCGGTCACGCGAGTCCTCCAGACGGTCGCCGGGCGCATGATCTTCGCGCAGCCGCGCGATGCTGTTGGCCGCGAGCCATCGACGCCGGCTGCCACGCCGGCGGAGGCTGGTGGTTCCGGCCATGCGACCGGGACGGCGCGAGCCACGCGCGGCGCCTCGCGGCGCTCGACGGAAGCCAAGGGCGAGGACATCGCTGGGCGCGAGCCGGCCTAGGCGGTGGCCGCGCAGGTGGCGGACATCGTCGGCGTGCTGGTTGCCGCAGGTCGTGCCCGGCGCATGGGCGGGGACAAGCTCTGGCTCGATCTGTGGGGACGGCCCGTCTGGCGCTGGAGCCTGGATGCCCTGCTCCGTGTCCCGGGGCTCTCGCGCGTTGCGGTCGTTGCTCCCGCCGGGCAGGTCGACCGGTTTCGTGACCGGCTCCCCACGGCGGGCGCCGCCCGGTGCCTGGTAACGGAGGGCGGAGAGACACGCGCGGATTCGGTGCGTGCCGGGCTGGAGGCCCTCGCGGATGCCGGCGTCGACCGCACCGCGCTGGTCCTCGTGCACGACGCGGCGCGACCCGCGGCACAGACCGAGCTCATGGAGCGCGTCGCCATGGCGGCGCACGAGACCGGGGCCGCGATCCCGGTCCTCCCCGTGGCGGATACCCTCAAGCGAGTCGCCGGCGACCTCGTGGGCGCCACCGTCTCGCGGGAAGGCCTGGCCGCCGCCCAGACGCCCCAGGCGGCCAGCCACGGAATCCTGTTGGCGGCACTGGACGCTGCGCGCGCCAGGCGCACCGAACCCACCGACGAGGCACAGGCGCTCGATGCGCTCGGGATTCCGGTGCGCGCGGTTGCCGGTGATACGGCCAACCGCAAGCTGACCGAAGCCGGCGATGAGGCCGTGCTGCGCGCGATCCTTCGGGAGCGGGCTCTTGGCTCGCTGGATGTGGCGGTGCCGCGGAACGGAGGACGCGCCGGCATCGGCTTCGACGCGCACCGGCTCGAACCGGGCCGACCACTGCGCCTGGGCGGGCTCGCCTTCCCCGACGAGCCGGCCGGGCTGGTGGGGCACTCCGACGGCGACGTGGCGTTGCACGCGGTGATCGACGCGGTCCTGGGAGCCGCGCGCCTCGGCGACGTGGGGACCCTCTTCGCCCCCGACGACCCGCAATGGGCGGGCGCGGACTCGGGAGCGCTCCTGGGCACTGCGATGGCCCGCCTCCGCGATGCCGGACTGGAGCCGCTCTCGGTGGACCTGACGATCGTTGCCCGCCGCCCCGCCATCGCCCCGGTTCGTGAGGCCATGGTGGCTCGTATCGCTTCCCTGATGGGGCTGCCGGAAGGTCAGATTGGCGTCAAGGGCACCACGAGTGATGGCCTGGGCTTTGCCGGAGACGAGGGGATCGCCGCGTACGCGGTCGCGGCAGTGGCGAGCGTGGCGCCGGCATCGGGACACTCGTGACGGAGTGGATTGGCGGCCGCCGGCCGGTGGTCGAGGCGCTGTCGGCCGCGCGCCCTGCGCATCGGCTCCTCGTCTCCGCCAGCGCCAGGCCCAGCCCGGAGCTGCGCGATGTGCTTGCGCGGGCCCGAGCCGCGAGCGTGCCGGTCGAGGAGGTGCCCGGCGACCGGCTGGGACGACTGGCCGGGTTCGACGGCCACCAGGGGCTGCTCCTGGAGGTCGACGAGCGACGCTGGTCGGACATCACGGAGATGCTGGCCCGTGCGGAGGCGCGCGCACACCAGCCATTCATCCTCCTGGGCGAGCACCTCCAGGATCCAACGAACTTCGGTGCGCTGCTGCGCTCGGCGGAAGCAGCGGGGGTGGACGGTGTTGTCGTCCCGGAACGCGGCGCCGCACCGCTGAGCGCCGCGGCGGTCAAGGCGTCTGCGGGTGCCAGCGAGCACCTGCTGATCGCCCGCGTGGGCAGCCTGGGCCAGGTGATCCACGAGCTCAAGGAGCGTGGCCTCCTGCTCGTTGCCGCCGACCAGGGCGCCGAGTCGTCCGCCTGGGAGACGGACCTGACCGGGCCCATCGGCGTCGTGGTCGGGAGCGAGGGGAGTGGACTGTCGGGTGCCACCCGCCGGCGCTGCGACCTGCTGGTGCGGTTTCCCATGGCCGGGCACGTCGCCTCCCTCAACGCGGCCACCGCCGGCGCGCTCCTCCTCTTCGAGGTCGTGCGCCAGCGCAGTGCGCCGCGCGGCTAGAATCGCCGCGAGGTCTGAGCACCCATGCGACACTCGCGACTCTGGTGGACGGCGGTCCTGCTGCCCGTGGCGATCATTGGCGGAATCGAGCTGCTGGCCGACTGGGTGCTCGACCCGTACCTTCCCTTCCCGCTCGACACCGTCGTCGTCACCCTCACCGCGCTGCTCCTTGCCCTCCTGCTGGTGGCCCTTGCCCGGCGACGCTTCAACCTGCTGGCCCGCGCCCTGGATGCCCGCACCCGCGAGCTGGAGAAGCGCGGGGCGACCGCCCGAGCCCTGCACCAGCTGGGTGTAGCCATCAGCGCCACCCACGATCTCGAGGCGGTCCTGGCCTCGGTCGCGGACAACACGAGGCGCCTGCTGGAGGCCGATGTCGCCTTCATCATTCTGCAGGTCGGGGAGACGAGCCGCCTGTCCGCCGCGAGCGGGCCGTCCGAGGCCTTCGTCGATGAGGATGTCGAGCTGCAGGAACCCGCAGACGTGGTCACCGAGCCATTTCGCCGCTCGCTCCTGGCGGCGCCGTTGCATCGCGCTGGGGCCACCATCGGCTCGCTGGCCGTTGGCTCACGCAATGAGCGAGCCTTCGCGGTGGACGAGCTGGAGACGCTCTCCTCGCTGGCCAGCCTGCTGACGTTGGCGATCGAGAACGCGCGGCTGGAGGGCCAGCTCCGCGAGATGGCCGTTCGCGGCGAGCGAGAGCGGATTGCGCGCGAGATGCACGATGGCCTGGCGCAGGTGCTGGGGTACGTCAACACCAAGTCCCAGGCCGTGGAGGAGCTTCTCCGGCAGCACCGCACCGATGAGGCCCGCCACCAGCTCACGGAGCTGGCGACTGCGGCTCGCTCGATCTACGTCGACGTGCGCGAGGCAATCCTGGGTCTCACGAACCCGGTCACGCCGGAGCGTGGGCTGGTGGGTGCCCTCGAAGAGTACGGGGCACGCTACGCGACCGCGGCCAAGATCGCGGTCTCCGTCGAGGCGACGCCGGAGGCGGCCGCCGTCGATCTCAGCGCGGAGACGGAGGCACAGGTCTTCCGTGTGGTCCAGGAGGCCCTCACGAACGTTCGCAAGCACGCGTCCGCCGCCCGCGTGCGGGTCGAGGTCGCCTGCCATGGTCCCGACCTCGAGGTGAGCGTTACCGACGACGGGCGCGGGTTCGTCGCCCCGGCGCCGGGCGCACCGGTGGCCGCGAGACGCGCAGGGGCAGCCGCCGGCGAGTTCGCGTGGCCGCACTACGGAATCGCCGCCATGCGCGAACGGGCAGCCACCATCGGTGGTGCGCTCGAGATCGGTCCGGCGGACGGCGGCGGGACCCGGGTGACCCTTCGGCTTCCGGTCCGTGGGGCCATGGCCCTGTCCGCCGATCCCGTGGGGGGTCCAGCCTGATGCGTGTCGTGCTCGCCGATGATCACGCCCTGGTACGCGACGGCATCGCCTCGCTGCTCTCCGCGTGGGGCCACGAGGTCGTCGGGCAGGCCACTGACGGCGAGGAGGCCGTGGTCCTGTCCGAACGCACCAACCCGGACCTGGTCCTGATGGACGTGATGATGCCGGGCATCGGCGGCATCGAGGCCACGCGGCGTATCAAGGCTTCGCGACCAGCGGTCGCGATCGTGATGCTGACCGCCAGCGAAGATGAGGATGATCTCTTTGCAGCGATCCAGGCAGGCGCCCAGGGATACCTGGCCAAGAACCTCGAGTCCGATGGCCTGCGGCGGATGCTCGAGGCCGTTACGCGCGGTGAACCGGCCATCACCCCTGCGACCGCGGCACGCATCCTGGATCACTTCCAGCGCGCGGAGCGCGTGCCGGTGCCGGACCCGGATCGCCTGACGGAGCGGGAGGCGCAGGTCCTGGACCTCGTGACACAGGGGCTCCGGAACAAGGAGATTGCCGACCGACTGGGGATCAGCCAGAACACGGTCAAGTACCACCTGGGCAACATCCTGTCCAAGCTGCACGCCCAGAGCCGCGCCGAGCTCACGGCACGCGCCATCCGCGAGGGCCTGGTGCCCGACCCGCCGTCGGGGAACTGACCCCCGACCGGGGGCGCTCTGGCCCGCGCGGGACGAATGGCCCGGTCCGGATGACCCCCGTCTCCCACCCGATCACCCGGCACGGACCCCACCCGGACGCGCGTTGGCAGCGGCCGGACCTGGAGGGACCCTTGTAGGCAACAAGCCGCGGAGGGCCCGGTATGGGTTATCGGATCTCGATCGACCACGACAACTGCATCAACTGCGGCATCTGCATGGACGTCTGCCCGGTGCAGGCCATGGACATGAGCCGCCCGCAGGTCGCGGGGGTGGAGGCCGCAGGCCACGGCTCGCCGATTCCCTGGATGATGGAGCACCCGGTCCAGGTGGGAGAGTGCATCGGGTGCTCGATCTGCATTCGCGAGTGCCCGGTGGTGGTCATGACGCTGGATAGCGTTGATGAGCCCACCCCGCTCGAGGCTCTCCCCGGTCCGGTCTTCCCGCCGCGGGAGACGACCGGCTGGATCCCCCTGAGCGAGGTGACACGGGAGTCCCTCAAACCCGCGCACCCGTCGCCCTTCGACGCGCTCACCGGCGGTTGGCGAACGCACGAGCGCACGCAGCCCTGGCAGGTCTGGGACTCGATGGTCGAGCCGAAGGCCGGAACCCCGCAGGCTCCCTGCCAGACGGCGTGCCCTGCCGGGACCGATGCCGGCCGCTACGTGGGCCTCATCGCCGAGGGGAAGTACTCAGACGCCTACGCCGTCGCGGCGGAGGTGAACCCATTCCCGTCGGTCTGCGGCTGGATCTGCACCGCCCCCTGCGAGGCGGCCTGCCGGCGCGGCACGCTCGATGAGCCCATCGCCATCCGAACCCTGAAGCGATTTGCCGCCGAGCACGGCACCCTGCCGGAGCTGCCGCCGCCGCCCGTCAGCCGCAGCGAGCGGGTGGCGATCGTGGGCGGGGGACCGGCCGGCATGTCGGCCGCCTACTACCTGGCCCGCCTGGGATACCCCGCCACCGTCTTCGAGGCGATGCCGGTCCCGGGCGGCATGATGGCCATTGGGATTCCCGAGTACCGCCTTCCGCGCGAGGTGCTGCGGGCGGAGATCGACCGCATCGTGAGCCTGGGTGTGGATCTGCGCCTGAACCAGGCGATGGGTCGGGACTTCTCGCTCGCCGATCTCGAGGCACAGGGCTTTGGGGCCATCTTCCTCTCGACCGGCGCGCCAAAGAGCCGCCGGCTGGGCGTTCCCGGCGATCAGCTGAAGGGCGTGGTGCCGGCGACGCTCTTCCTCAAGCAGGTGAACCTGGGAGAGGAGCCGCACGTGAGCGGCACTGTCCTGGTGGTCGGCGGCGGGTCCACGGCGATGGACGCGGCCCGTTCCGCGCTGCGGAGCGGTGCCTCATCGGTCACCGTCCTCTACCGACGAAACCGAGCCGACATGCGGGCCCAGATCGAGGAGATCGAGGCCGCGGAACGCGAGGGGGTCGTGGTCCGTCCCAACAGCGTCGTCGCGGAGGTCATGGGCCAGGACGGCCGGATGATCGCGGCGCGCGTCGTCGCAAGCGACGAAGGCACGGAGATCCAGCCGGAGACCGTCACCGCCAGCACCATCCTGGTGGCCATTGGCGAGGAGCCGGACCCATCCATCCTGCCCGAGGGCACGGGGATCGAGATCAGCGCCTTCGCCGGCATCGTTGCCGATCCGGAGACGCTGGCCACCGGCCACGCCGGAGTCTTCGCCGGAGGCGACGTCGTTTCCGGGCCCAAGACCATCATCGACGCGGTCGCCTCCGGGCGACGGGCGGCGGCGGCTATCCATGCGTACCTGCGCGGGATTCCCGATGGCGAGGCGGCGGTCATGGCCGCGGCCCGGTATCGAACCCCGTCCCCCAGGTTGCTCGAGCTCGACCTTGCGATCCGTCCGCGGGCGCATGCGGCCGAGGGCGAGTACGTCGCGGGTTCCTTCAAGGCGACGCAGCAGGGATTCACCGATGGGGTGGCACGCTCAGAGGCGAGCCGCTGCTTCCGCTGCGACGCCGTCTACAGCTGCCCGGCCGTGTCGGTGGCCGCCGGGCGCGGTCGTTCCCAACCCACCGGCGCGGACGTATCCACGGCAACCTCGACTGGAGGACAGCAATGACCCCTGATCAGGTCACCGGCTTCTTCGATTTCGGTGAAGGATTCGTCGAGGGCACCATTGCCGCGGCGCTCGTCGCGCTCTGGCTGCTCGCCCTGGCGCTCCACCTGGCGCGTCCCTACATGGTTCGCACCCTGCGCAAGTTCACGCTCCGGCTGGGCGCGGACCTGTGGTGGATCATCTACGTCGCCCTGCGCGACATCCTGCTGGTCCAGGTCTTCCTGGGCAGCTTCATCTTCTTCTACCCCGACGTGGTGGGCGGCCAGGACCTGCCGATCACCGGCGGCGTGGCCGCGGCCTGTGCCTTCGGCGCGCTCCTGCTCAAGCTGACGGGCCGTGGCGAGGGAGACACGGCCAGCTTCCGCTGGCAGACGATCCTGCTGGGGATCGGCTCCGTCCTCTATATCGGTCCATACCTGCTCGGAGTGCAGCTCACGCAGATCGACCAGGGCTGGGCCACCCAGCTGTCGTCCATCTTCGTCACCAGCCAGAACCCCGGTTGGGGTCTTGCCCTCTGCTATCTGTCCGCCGCCGCGGTGGGCGTGATGGGCCTGACCGGCGTGATCTTCAACCTTCGCAAGACGACGACGCGGCGCCCGCCGGCCGTCGCGAGCTAGGAGCCAAACGATGACTGCCGATGAACTCGCTGCCCAACTGACAAGCGGAGGCTCCGGCTGGCTGGTCCTCTCACTGGCCGCCATCCTCCCGATCCTGTGGGCGTTCACCCTCATCGTCCACTTCGCACGACCCTACGTGATCCAGTTCCTGCAGAGCCTGACGCTCCGATTCGGCGGTGACGTCTGGTGGCTGAGCTACGTCCTCATGCGCGACGGGCTGATGCTCGTCACGCTGGCGCTGAGCATGGTCTTCCTGATGCCGAACCTGTACATCGGCCTGGGGCTGCCCATCACCGCGCCGCTGGCCACCGTGGGGCTCTTCTGGGCCCTGCTCGTCAAGCTGACGCGCGACACGGACGACGACCCGGTCGCGTTCCGCTGGGTCAGCATCCTGCTGGTCGTCTCGTCCGCGCTGTACATCATTCCCCAGATCTACGGCCTCGAGGCCGCGGACCAGGTGGACGCCCTCTCGGGCTTCGGCCTTGGCTGGGTGCCTGATGCGCTGAGCGCGGCGAACGCCGACGCGGGCACGGTCAACCCGCTTGCCTGGCCGATCCTCTTCATCGGCATGGCGCTCGTGGCGCTGACCGGGGCGTACCTGTTCAGCAAGTTCTTCTCCGGCCTGGGTGCCGAGGAGACCACCGAGGAGGTGGAGGCAACCGTATAAAGGGTCTCCCTGGAGGCGTTCGGGCGCGGCCGGCGACGGCCGCGCCCGACGCATGTCCCGGTGCGTCGCGCGCTCGCGCCGCACAACCCGCGGCCCGCCGCACCACCCGCGGCCCTAGGATGGCGTCATGAACGCCACCCGGGCGCTGTCGCCGGCGATCCAGGACCACTACCCCGACGACGTGGCGCACTGCCTCGGTTGCGGACGGCTCAACGAGCGTGGGCACCGTTTCCGGACCCGTGCGGCGGGAGAGGGGACCATCACCGAGTTCACCCCCGAACCATGGATGACGGCGCTGCCCGGGCTTGTCTACGGTGGGCTGATCGCGAGCCTGCTCGACTGTCACTCGACCGGATCCGCGGCCATATTCGCCCTCGCTCGCGAGGGCGTCGCCATCGGCGCCGGCGAAGCTCCGCGCTTCGTAACCCGGCATCTGGCGGTGGATTACCTGGCGCCGACGCCCATGGGGCCGCTGCGTGCGGTTGGGCGGCTCATGGAGGTGACCGACCGCAAAGTGATCGTGGAGAGCGACCTCCACGCGAACGGCGCGGTGACCGCGAAGGCTCGTGCCGTCCTGATGGGTCGATCCCGCTTTGGGGGCGGCCCAGAGGTCTCCCGTCTAGAATCGACGCCTGGGCCGACGTAGCTCAACGGCAGAGCAGCGGTTTTGTAAACCGCCGGTTGTGGGTTCGACTCCCTCCGTCGGCTCCATCTTCTAAGGCAAACAGCCCATCCGGGTCAGTTGGGGAGTTCCGGGTGGGCCTTCGCGTCACTTCACACGGCCGCCGATGATGAAGACGTCCTGCTGGAG
The DNA here is from genome assembly GCA_963773405.1 of uncultured Chloroflexia bacterium. GTDB lineage: Bacteria > Chloroflexota > Limnocylindria > QHBO01 > QHBO01 > CAVXEH01. Next base: position 157,717 of record CAVZAQ010000006.1, read on the forward strand.
CCAAACCAGGTTCGGATCCGGTCCCAATTCCTGACCGACCGACGCAGCGACGAACGCGTGCCGGTTCTCACCCTTGAACAGGCAGCATACCGACAACCGATAGGTCGCCAGCACCGATGCCCCGGGGGCAAGGTCGTCCGGCTGGCATGATGTCTGGCCGGACGATCCGTTGTCCTGGCACTGCATCGAGACGGGATCGAACTGATCGCCGCCACCACCCATGATCGATATCTTCGTCGCGGTCTCCGGCCCAAGGTTGGTGACCGTGATCGTGTACTCGACGAGTGCCTTGCTCTTCACCCGAGCGGGGCCCGACATCGAGATCGATAGATCGGCGAAGATGGTCTCTGCGACGTAGGCTACCGGTACACAGCCATCGTCGAAGGTGTAGCCGTCCATGATTGGCACCGCCTCACCGGGCAGGGTGTCGCCGTGGGCCACGTGCTTGGCGACCGTGTTATCGCTGGCCGTGAGCAGCGCGTTTGTGACGGCAGCGGCGTCGGAGTGGGAGTGGCAGACGGCGACCCTGGTGGTCTTGGCCATGGCCACTGGGGCCATGGCGGCCACCAGTAACACGGCAGCCGAAAATGCGGCGAGATATCGCTTCACGGGATCCCTCCTGGGCCGGGTGGTACGCGCCGGGCCGCCACCGCCTCGCGCCTTGGGTACGACGATGACGCGGTACTGGGTGGCCGGAGTATGCGCGTCACCCATGGGCGCCGACCCGCCGGTCAGACACTTAGCGGTGCGCCGGCGCAACGACCGCGAACGGCACGGCGCGCATCTGCAGACCGCCGGTTGTGGGTTCGATTCCCTCCGTCGGCTCCAGCGTTCGAGCACCACTGCACTGGCACGCGGCGTGCCAAAGGACGCGGTTCCCTGCACCCCGGCGGATGCCGGGAGGTCTACTTCTTCTTCTTGCCGCCTGGCTTGGCTCCGCCCTTCGGCTTCTTGCCGCCACTCTTCGAGCCGGGTCCCTTGTCGGGCATGTCACGGGTCTCCTAGACGGGTTTGATGGGCGAGACGGTACACCTGCGCGCAATGGGCACGCCGGCCTGTCGGGCGACCGGCGAATGGCGCAGATGTGAAGTTGACGAGCTCAGAGCCCGGACTACCGCGCGCGGTCGCGGTCGCCCGAACCCGGCGGACCGCCGAAGCGGAAGAGGAGATCCCAGGCGCTCTGCGTGCCGATGGCGACCAGCACGAAGACGGCCGCACCGGCTCCCCAGACGGCCGGCTCCAGCGAGGCCAGGCAGCCGATGGCGGCGAGCAGGAGCAGCACGATGGCGAAGTAGGGGAGCCCGAACTCGAAGATGAGGAACCCACGGCTCACGCGGGGTGTGGTGCTGCGCCGCGCGTCCGCGAATCCCGCATAGGCGGAAGTCATGCCCATCAGCGCGATGATGAACAGCGCCGCGCCCTGGGCATACGGCACGCCCTGGGGGATGAGCATCGCCAGTGAGGTGAAGAGCGCATAGACCAGGTAGGTGGCCGATCCGATGGCCAGGCCCCGGGTCGGGCCCTGGAGGGCCTGCCGCTCAAGGTGAATGCTGAGGCCGACGAAGACGAGGCCCAGGAGGACGGCCGTCACGCCGGCGGTCGCGGCGAAGAAGGGCTGCCAGGCCTCGACGGCGAGCTCGATCTGCGACATCTCGCGTGAGTCTAGGCCAGCCCGCGCGGACCCGCCTCGGTCTGCCCGCCCCGTCGGCGGCCAAGGAGGAACCACACGGCGCTGCCGCCGAGGACGTAGCCGCCGCCCTGGATGACCAGGAGTGCGACGACCGGGGCGACCTCCCCGGCGAACCCGGCCACGATGGCACCCGCCAGCGCACCCACGCCGGCTACGGCGCTCAGGGTCCCGACGACGCGACCGCGGTGGGTATCGGCGCTGAAGACCTGCTGAATGGTCATGCGGGCCGCTCCCATCGCCGCGCCCGGGACGCCCACGATGGTGATCACGACCAGCGCCGGCCAGATGTGCGGGTAGATCGCCGGGTAGGTGAAGAGCCCCAGGTCGATGATCCCGAACAGCAGCGCACCGACGTAGAGGAGCCTCACCGGGTCCGCCCGCGAGCCCAGACGGCCAATGACGATTGCCCCCGCCAGGCCGCCGATCGCCTGCGCCGAGAGCAGCGCACCGTAGCCGGCAGCGTCGGAGTGGAGGGCATCGGTCACCCAGGGGACGAAGAGGGTGATGGTCAGGCCCTCGCCGATGGCGGTGATCACCATGAAGACCAGCAGCGCGCGCAGGATCTGCGAGTGGAGGATGACTCGCAGCCCGTCCCGCCACTCACCGAGGAGGCGGCCCCAGGCGGTGAGTGTCTGCGCCTCCAGGGATTCGGGTGCATCCGGCCGCGGACGCGCGGGCGGCTGGTAGCGGATGAGGAAGATGAGGCCGGCCGACACGACGAACGACGTTCCGTCAAGGATGGCAACCAGCGGGAGGCCACCAATGGCCACCACGACACCGGCGATGGCCGGGCCGATGAGCCGCGAGAGATGCCGGCTCACGCCGGTCAGGGCGTTGGCAGTGACGAGCTGGTCCGCCCCGCCCGTGAGCAGGTTGGGCAGAATGGCCACCTCGGCCGGCGTGAAGAGCTGCTCCACGGCGCTCTGGCTGAAGAGCACGACGTAGGCGATCCACACGCCCAGGGCCTGGAGGCCGAGCAGCGGGATGAGGAGCAGGGCCAGGACGATGTTGACCACCACCATCAGGCGCCGGCGCTCCCATCGGTCCACGTACACGCCGGCCACCGAACCGAACAGGATGGACGGGACCAGGAAGGCGACCGGCACCCCGGCAATGGCCAGCGTCGAGCCGGTCATCCGGTAGATCTCCACCGGCAGACCCACGATGAGGAACCAGTCGCCGGTCATGGAGATCAGGCCGCCAAACCACAGCAGTGCGAAGTTGCGCTGGCGGAGGACCTGCAGCATCGCGTGGATTATGCGGTGACCGCGGAGGGGTAGGCTTGACCGATGGAGGACGAACGGTGAACGAGGCCGGTCGCGCGGAGCGGCGCGAGCTCTGGGATGAGCGTCATCGCGAGCGGGAGATCGAGTCCGAGGGGCCGGATGACACGCTGGTCGCGCAGGTATCCGCGCTGGCGCCGGGGCGTGCCCTTGACGTGGCCTGCGGCAGCGGCACGAATGCGGTCTGGCTGGCGAGCGCGGGCTGGCAGGTGACCGGCGTCGACTGGTCGGCGGTGGCCCTGGAGAAGGCCCGCGATCGTGCAGCGCGCGCCCGCGTGCGGGCGAACTGGATCCAGGCGGATCTGCTCGAGTGGACGCCACCGCCCGAGGCGTTCGACCTCGTCACGGTCCTCTATCTCCATCTTGTGCCGGACGAGCGGCAGATCCTGTATCCGGCGGTCGCCCGCACCGTGGCGCCGGGCGGGCGCCTGCTCGTCATCGGGCACGACCGGCAGCACCAGGGCCACGGGCCGGACCCCGAGCGGCTCTTCACCGCCGCCGAGCTCGGCGCCGAGATCCAGGAGGCGCTGCCAGGGATGGTGATCGAGGAGGCGCTCGTCCAGCGCCGGGGCGCCGGGGAGGGCCCCGGACCCGTCGATGCGGTCCTTCGCATGAGGCGGGCGCCGATCGGTTGAGGGGGTGCCGGGCGTTCGCTATACTCGCGCCCGGTCGGTATCGGTGTTCGCCGTGCCGGCTGTCGTGATCTGTGGGTAGGTTGAGCAGGTGGTGAGCTCTGCTGACTGTAGATCAGCCGTCGAGAGACTGTGGGGGTTCGATTCCCTCCCTGCCCACCAACACCACGACTTCGACCCTCCGGTAGCGCCAAGAGCCGGATGCTTCGCTCGCAGGCCCACGTAGCTCAGTTGGCAGAGCACTTCCTTGGTAAGGAAGAGGTCTCCGGTTCGAGCCCGGACGTGGGCTCCACCCTTTCGTGGGGCACGTCGACCCTCAGGATTCGAGGTTTACAGAGGATTCCTGATGGTTGCGTGATTCCGAGCCGATGCTCCACAATCCCCCGCGTCCACTATTTGCGCACCCCGCGACGTCATTGCGCACCCCGTGACCTGGTCACGCGGGGCATGTAGGAGGCGGCACCGGCAGTGAACCCCAACGTCGTTCTACCCTTCTGCTCGTCTGTCCTGAGCTTCGCGTTCGCCATCATGGTCGGCGACCAGTGGCTGCGGCGGCGACAGACCTACCAGCTGGTCTGGACCATTGGCCTGCTCTGGTACGGGATCAGCGCAGGCACCGAGTTCCTTGGCGGGCTGATCGGCTGGAGCGAGCCGCTCTATCGGGTCTGGTACCTGATCGGCGCCGTGTACGTCGCCGGCTGGCTGGGACTGGGAACCGTCTTCCTGCTCTCCAAGACCCGGTTCGGCTTCGCGTTCGCCTTCTCCGTGCTGCTGGCCGGTCTCTTCACGTACCTCTCCGACGTGAAGTACCACTACGCCAACTCCGGCTCGGCTCCCGTCATCTACTTCGGGATCGCGCTCCTGGCGGCCATCGTCATCACGTACCTGACGATCCGGCGCGACGAGCGCTGGGCAACCGTCGCCGCCGTGGTGATGACCGGCGGCAGCGTGGTGGCCCTGATCATGATGCTCACCGTGCAGCTGCCGGCGCCCGGTTACGTGGTGGATCCCGCCACACACATCCCCACCGGCGAGCTGTTCCCCGGCTACCTTCGACTGCTGACGCCCTTCTTCAACGTCACGGGCGCCTTCGCGCTGGGCTTCGGCGCGCTGTACAGCGCCTACGTGTTCATGCCCAAGGTGCGCGTCATCCGCTACTCGCTGCGGAACCAGTCGATTGTGGGGCTGGTGGGCAACCTGCTGCTGATGCCCATTGCCGTTGTGGTCAACTTCGCCGTGTCACTCCCCGGCGCGGTGGTTGCCCTGTTCAGAGGGCGTCTCTCGAGCCGGGTGCCGGCGACCATCCTGATCGCCATCGGCGCCACCATTCCGGCCTATACCAGTGGCGCGAACCGTTTTGGCAACACCAGCGGCTTTTTCGTCGGAGAGTTCCTGGGGGTTCTCTTCATCTTCCTGGGCTTCCTGGTCAGCATCGAAGTCTTCAGCGACGTCCGACTGCCATTCACGCGCGTGATCCTGCTGCGGCGGGATCGGCCCGCGGGCGAGCCCGCTCCGGCGTCGGCGGGCGACTGACCGAGCACCGATGCTCCCGCGGCGACACCGGAGCTCACCAAGCGGCGAGCCCCGGTGTCGCCATCGGTCAGTGATCCGAATGTGTGATCCCGATCGAGTCCACGATGGCCTGGAGGGAGACAAGGTCATCCGCGTGGCGGTCGGATGCCAGGGGAATGTTCTGCTGGAGCTCGAACGGCGACGTCTCCGGGAACTCCGTCGTGCGGATCACGAGCACCGCCTGGCCGACCTGAATGAGGCGATACGTCATCACGCGGTTCGCGCCGCTGCCGATCGTTCCGTAGCCGTCCTCCCAGTAGTTCGCGAACGGCGTCGTCCACAGCTTCGGCGAGGGGCAGGCAGCGTGGTCAAGACTCGTGGTCCAGGTGAGCAGCGCGCCCTCGTATCCGTCCACGGTGGTGCCGACCGCTGTGCCCCCGAAGCCCGGCCAGTTCTCCATGGCGGTGAGGACTGCATGCCAGGACTGCCCTGTCGTTGCGTCGAGCGTCCCCTTGGTCTGGTCGCATGGGTCGACCGAGACCTGGCCGACGACGGAGAAGACGATCCCCCAGCCAGACCCGGCTGGTGCGTCGGGGCTATCGACCAGGACGCCCGTATAGTCGTCGGCGGCGTCCCAGAGGAACCAGCCGGTCGGTACGTCGAACGAGATATGGGCGGGGTAGTGGTCATCCAAGTAGTAGGTTCCCGCCACCAGGTTCTCCGGATTTGTAGCGCCGTTGCCGCTGGGAATCGTCGGCGCGTCCAGGATTGAAACGGCCATCGGTGTGGCGACCGGCGTTGGGGCGACCGGCGTTGGGGAGGCTATGGCCGTGGGCGATGGCGTCCCTACGCCGGCCGGGCCACGGAGGAGGCCGTACCCGAGCAGGCTGACGCCCACGGCGAGGACGACGACCAGCCCGATGAGGGCAGGACGCGGAACTGCGTTGAACATGGAAAGCATCCTTCTCGGCCCCGGCACGGGGCGAAGCTGACGAGTGAAGGGGAGCTCGGCGCGGATGGCGTCGCGAAGTGCATCCGGCATCGGTGTCGGACCCTCGAAGCTGTCGAGGTAGTCCTGCAGGAGGCCGATGAACTCGTCGGTGCGCGTCATGCCGTGCCTCGCGTTGTTTCTAGCCGCGTTTCGGCCTCGATGGCCGCTCGCAGCTGCTTCAGTGCGTAGTAGAGCCGGGAGCGGACGGTGCCCACGGGTGTGCCCATGGCCACCGCCGCCTCGGGAGCTGTCATGCCCAGGTAGTGGACCAGCACCACGACGGTGCGGTGCTCCACGCTGAGCGTGCGGAATGCATGATCGAGCTGGGCCCGGTTGGCGATGCTCGAGGCCGGATCAGGCGCCATCGGCTCGTCGTGAGGAAGCAGCCGGAGGGTGCCGCGATGACGTCGCTCGCGGCGACCTTCTGCATGGCAGGCGTTGACGAGGAGCCGGTAGATCCATGCTTCGAAGCGGTCCGGATCCCGGAGTCGCGGGAGATTGCGCCACGCGTCGAGACATGCCCGCTGCGTGGCGTCCTGGGCAAGCGAGGTGTCACGCAGGATCCGGCGCGCGACCGAGTGGAGCCTGTCCCCGAGGAGTCCGATCACCGTGTCGAACGCCTCTTCGTCGCCGGCCATCGCCCGCTCGACGAGTCTCCGCTCCATGGTCCTCACTCTCCCCGAACGACGCCGCGTCGGGAGCCGTTCGGTGAGTATGAGTCACGGGGTACGCGAACCGTTCAACCCCCTGTTCCGCGGGGAGGCGCATGCCCGGCCGCGGAACAGGTCGCGTCGCGCCCTGCTCTCGTTGACACGCGAGGCCCTCAACCCTAGAATCACGAGGCTTTCCCCGAGGTGACCGGCCCTAGAGTCCCGTGTCCGCCAGGGGGTTTGATAAGAAGGACCAAGCGGACGTGGCAAAGGCCGAGAATAGACCCGTGATCGCGCTGGCGTGCACCACCTGCAAAGAGCGCACGTACAGCACGCGGAAGAACAAGAGAAACGACCCGGGGCGGCTGGAGCTGAACAAGTACTGCCCCCGCTGCCGGCAGCACACCCTGCACCGGGAGACGAAGTAGCCAGATCCGACAGACGGCGGAGCCGCGCCATCGGTAGGGGTGTAGCTCAACTGGTAGAGCACTGGTCTCCAAAACCAGCGGTTGCAGGTTCGAGTCCTGTCGCCCCTGCCAGACCAACCCGGAGCCGCCGCAGCATCGCACCAGACCAAGCCCGTACGGACGAAGAGCCGAAGCAACAGTGATCCAGGGATTTCGCACCTATCTAGAAGAGAGCTGGTCAGAGCTGAGGAAGGTCTCCTGGCCCGAGCGCCAGACCGTCATCAACCTGACGCTGATCGTCATTGCCGTGAGCGTGGCGATTGGCGCCTATATCGCGATCCTGGACCAGGTGATGCACTTCGCTCTCTCGCAGGTGTTCAAGTGAGCAACCGCCAGACCCGTACCGACGCCATCGCGACCGAACCGGCCGAGCCGGTGGAGCCGAACGAGGCCGAGTCCGCCCAGGCAGAGGCCACGGAGACGGAGACACCCCAGGCAGACGCTCCTGCGGCCGCGACCGACGATGCTGCCGAGAAGGCCGCCGCGCAGGAGAACGAGGCCCGCCAGGCTGCGCGCCTCTCCCGCGAAGCGCCCCGCGTCGGGGACATGCCCGCGGACGAGCGCACCCGCAAGCAGTGGTACGTGATCCACACCTACTCCGGGTACGAGAACAAGGTGAAGGCCAACCTCGAGCACCGCATCGAGTCGATGGGCGTCGAGGACCAGATCTTCCAGGTGCTCGTCCCCATGGAGGAGGAGATCGAGATCAAGAACGGGCAGCGGCAGACCGTCAACAAGAAGGTCTTCCCCGGCTACGTCCTGGTCGAGATGGTGATGAGCGACGAGAGCTGGTACGTGGTGCGCAACACCCCGGGCGTCACCAGCTTCGTGGGATCCGGCAACCGGCCCACCCCGCTCGACGAGAGCGAGGTCAAGAAGATCCTCAAGCAGATGGGGGTCGAGACCCCCAAGTTCAAGGTCCAGTTCACGAAGGGCCAGAGCGTGCGCGTCAACGACGGCCCGTTCGCCGAGTTCATCGGCACCGTCGACGAGGTGAACCCCGAGCGCAACAAGGTCAAGGTGCTCGTCAGCATCTTCGGCCGCGAGACGCCGGTGGAGCTCGACTTCCTGCAGATCGAAAAGCTCTAGCGGCAGCAAGACCGATGGCGGCCTGCGGGCCGCCTCAGCAGCGAGAGGGAGGGGCGTGAACCGCCCCGATTGGACCTCGGAGGACAGCAATGGCGAAGAAGGTTCGCGCAATCCTGAAGGTGCAGGCTCCCGCCGGCAAGGCGACCGCCGCACCGCCCGTGGGCCCGGCCCTTGGCCAGCACGGGATCAACATCATGGAGTTCATCAAGGCCTTCAACGAGCGCACGGCCAGCCAGGCCGGCTACGTTGTTCCGGCCGAGATCACCGTCTTCGAGGATCGCTCGTTCACGTTCGTGACCAAGGCGCCCCTCGCCGCTGCGCTTCTCAAGCGCGCCGCCGGCGTCGAGTCGGGATCGGCCGAGCCCAACCGGGAGAAGGTCGGTTCCGTCTCCCAGGCGCAGCTGCGGGAGATCGCGGAGGCCAAGATGGCCGATCTCAACGCGAATGACGTGGAGCATGCCATGCGGATCATCGCCGGCACGGCGCGCAGCATGGGCATCGAGGTGGCCGAGCGATGACACACGGAAAGAAGTACCGCGCGGCGGCGCAGCTGCTCGAACCCGAGCGCCGCTATCCCATTGACGAGGCTGCCGAGCTGCTGCCGCGCGTCTCGATCACGAAGTTCGACTCGACCGTGGAGGCGCACCTGCGCCTGGGCGTGGATCCGCGGCACGCGGACCAGCTCGTGCGCGGAACAGTGGTCCTGCCGAACGGGACCGGGCGCAAGACACGGGTCATCGTCTTTGCGCAGGGCGAGAAGGCCCAGGAGGCGCTTCGCGCCGGCGCGGACGAGGTGGGCGCGGATGACCTCGTGAAGCGGGTCGACGACGGCTGGTTCGACTTCGACATCGCCGTTGCGACGCCGGACATGATGGGCGCCGTGGGGCGCCTCGGAAAGAAGCTTGGTCCGCGCGGCCTGATGCCGAACCCGAAGTCCGGAACCGTGACCTTCGACATCGAGCGTGCGGTGAGCGAGGTGAAGTCCGGCCGCGTCGAGTTCAAGGTGGATCGCGCGGGGATCGTCCACGTGCCGGTCGGCAAGGCCAGCTTCACCCCGGAGCAGCTTGCGGCGAACATCGCCGCCCTGGTCGACGCGGTGAACCGCGCAAAGCCGTCCGGCGCCAAGGGGACCTACCTGCGCAGCCTGACCGTGGCGCCCAGCATGGGGCCCGGCGTGCGCGTGGACATTCCGTCGGCGCTCGCCGCGGCGATGCCATAGCCCCGGCTCGCGCGACCCGGAGTTGCCGCTGGGCACGGTGCCGGGTACCATCAGCGTCCGCAATCGAATAGAGCCAGAGACAGCGATGCGTTCCGGGTGCGATTCCCGGACCAATTGCCGGCCCGCTTCGAGGCCGGCGGCACGCCGAGGTACGCAATCGGGACGACATCGGTCCCGGTCCGCTTGATGCGGTCCTGCAGTGCCAACGCGCGCAGGGCCGTTTTTCATGTCCGGGAGGTGGACCAGGAGTACCGATGCCGAATGAATCCAAGCGCCAGGCCGTCAGCGCACTTGCGGAGATGCTCCGCGAGTGCTCCGCGATGGCCGTGGCCGACTATCGAGGCCTTTCGGTCTCGGACATGCAGGTCGTTCGCAGGTCGCTGCGGTCCTACGGCGTTGGGCTGCACGTCGCCAAGAACCGCCTGCTGAAGATCGCCGCCGACCAGGCCGGCCTCGAGGAGCTGAAGCCTCTGTTGTCGGGACCAACAGCGCTGGCGACCATCTCCGGAGACGAGGTCGCCATGGCCAAGGCGCTCCAGGAGGCGTTCCGTCCGTATCGAACGGTGAGCCTGCGCGGCGGCCTGCTCGGCACGCGAGCGATCGACGGTGCGGCCCTCGTGCAGCTGGCGTCACTGCCCGGCCGCGAGGTGCTCCTCGCCAGGCTGGCGGGTGGCATGGCGGCGCCCATCTCGGGCATGGCCGGCGTGCTCGCCGGAAACCTGCGGAACCTCGTCGGTGTGCTGAGCGCCGTCGCGGACAAGAAGCGAACAAGCGAGGGCGGCAGCGCCGCCTGACGAGAAGGAGAATCACCGAACCATGGCAACCAAGACTCTGAGCAAGGACGACATCCTGGAGGCCATTGACGGGATGACCGTCCTGGACCTCTCCGACCTCGTGAAGGCCTTCGAGGAGCGCTACGGTGTGACCGCCGCCGCCCCGGTGGCCGTTGCGGCGGCACCGGCGGCGGGCGGCGATGCGGCCGCTGCGCCGGCCGAGGAGCAGACGGAGTTCGACGCGGTCCTCACCGAGGTCGGCGCCAACAAGATCCTCGTCATCAAGGCGGTCCGCGAGCTGACCGGCCTGGGCCTCAAGGAGGCGAAGGACCTCGTCGACGCGGCGCCGAAGCCCGTCAAGGAGGGCGTCACCAAGGAAGAGGCAGAGCAGGTCAAGGAGAAGATGGCCGAGGCGGGCGCGACGGTCGAGATCAAGTAACCGTCGTTCGCCACAGCACACGGCAGGGGCCGGTCCCGTCAGGGGCCGGCCCTTCGCCTTGCCTGCAGCGGTGGGCGATGATGGCAGGGTGAACGGCCTGCAGCTCCCGGAGAGCCTGTCCTGGTGGCGTCGCGAGCCGGGCGGCGGTGCATGGCTCGCGCGCCTGCCGTCCCTCGTCGCCGCCTGCGCGGCCGAGTGGAACCTGGTCCTCGACGACCCCTTCCCTGGAGGACGCGTCGCGCTCGCCGTGCCCGGCCGTCGCGCCGACGGCACGCCGGTGGTCCTCAAGGTGAACTTCCCCGACACCGAGTCCGAGCACGAGGGCGCGGCCCTGCTGGTCTGGAACGGTGATGGTGCCGCGCGTCTCCTTGCTGAGGCGCCCGAGCATCGCGCGCTGCTCGTCGAGCGCCTCGTTCCGGGGCGGCAGCTATGGGACGAACCGGATGCCGATCGCGCCGACGAGATCGCGGCATCGGTCCTGCGCCGGCTCTGGCGTCCGGTAGGCGCGGATGCGCCCTTCACGCAGCTCGCCGCGGTTGCAACGCGCTGGCGCCATGTCCTCCCCGAGCGCTGGGAGCGCGGTGGACGGATCTTCGAGCGTGAGCTGGTCGACGTGGCGGTGGGTTGGATCGACCGTCTCGTGCCATCCATGCCGGCGCCAGGTCTCGTCCACCAGGACTTCCACGGCGGCAACGTCCTGTGGGACGAGCGGCGCGGGTGGCTGGCTATCGACCCGAAACCGCTCGTCGGTGAGCCTGCCTTCGACACCGCCTCGTTGCTGCGTGACCGGCGGCGCTCGCTGGCGGGTGATCCAGCGGCCCCTCTCCACGTTGCGCAACGCCTTGACCGGCTGGCGCGACTGCTGGACCTTGATCGGGAGCGGATGCGCGGATGGGGCATCGTCCACGCCCTTGCCTGGCTGGAGCCCCGCGAAGGCGAAGGCTCCATGCATATCCGCGTCGCGCGCTGGCTCGCGGAGGCGTGATCAGATCCTGCGCAGCACCCCGCCCGGACCCGGCTCCGGGTGCTCGTGTTTCAACCAGCCGATGGCGATCCCAAGCCGGTTCCGAGCCTCGTGCAGGGCGCCGGCGGCTGAGCCGGTGATCGCCACCCGGGGCACCACCGCACCGTGCGTGATCTGCAGCTGTTCCGCGACCGTTGGCCAGGCTCGCATGAACTGGTCGATCTGCGACTCGAGCGTGCGGCTGGTCGGCACGCCGATCACCAGGATCTCGTCACCACCGTCGCGCACCACAAGCGCGTTGGGGATGCGCTGCAGGGACTCCGCGTAGAGGCGCAGGGCCCGGTCGCCGGCGACCTGCCCGTGATCGGTGTTGAACTTGCCGAATCCCGCGAGATCAATGAACGCGAACTCCACGGGAAGGGCCGCGAGTCCCGGGAGCCCACTGACAGAGAGGGCCAGCTCGTCGAAGAAGGCGATGGTGGCCAGTCCCGTCAGCCGGTCGCGCATCGACGGCGCCACCTGGGGCCAGCTGAACCGCTGGGTGAACGACCCCGTCGCCCGCCGCATCCAGTCAACGATGGACGCGGTGAGCCACGGTACCTCCGGACCCAGCGCTCGCCACCAGCCCGCCGGCTCCTGGCGACGGGCGAAGAAGTCCACCGTGGGCTCAGGGTCAAAGGTCGGGTCCAGGGCGGTGAGCAGCTCCGCACAGGCGAGCGTCGTGAGCACGTCGCGCGGCTGTACGCCGTCCTGCCAGCCGCCATCGGGCCGCCGCATGGCCTTCACGAAGGCATAGAGGCCGGGGAGTGCGCGTGGGTAGGTGCCCAGGTGCCAGAGGCCAATGCCCAGGTGCGCGGACGCCGACGTGAGGGGCTCGCCGAAGAAGGGGAAGCGGCGCCCCTGGACGGCGCCGTCGCGGACCGCCATGCGTCCGTACCGGTTGGCGAGGGCCTGGACAAGGTCTCGTACAAGGGCGAGGGCGAGAGGATGGGCGGTGAGCTGCCAGATCGCGAAGGTGTCGCGCCATGGGTCGTCGGCCGCGATCCACTCGGCGATGTCGTCCTCGGCTACGGGCAGCGACCGCCGCAGGAGCGTCGTGGCGCGCGATGCGAGCATCGCGTCCTGACCCATGGCGACCTCGGACCACAGCTGGAAATGGAGGCCGATCAGCGCGGGCGCCATGATGCGCGCCGCGTACTGGGTGGCGTTGCTGGCGAGCCAGAATCCCTCCCGAGGATGCCAGTTGGCACGGCGGCCCTCGTAGGAGGGATCACCCACCTCCGCCATGAAGCCCAGGATCCACGGGTATCGGCGCCAGCTCCCGCGATCAGCGACCTGCTCGCGCCGCGAGAGGTAGTGGAGCAGCGGTGAGACGTGCGCGGTGTTGCCAATGCTGCGCATCGCCACGAGCGAGGCGGCCAGCATGGGATCCGCGACGGCGAGCGCGTCGCCCGCGTGCCGTTGCAGCGCCAACTCCGCTCGCGCGATGATCGAAAGCATTCCGCCGCTGAACGACGCGCCTGGATCGAGCACGGGCTCCCTCGTCTGAACCGACGAACCTGCGTCGGAACACTGACCCAACGGTCCCACGTTGTAAGGACCGTGCCCATGGGCCGCTTGTACGGGGTGGTGATCCGCCGATCACGGCGACACGGCGTGCCGTCGGAAGCATGGTACGGAAGTACCGACCGACCAGGGGTGGGGTACTGGATGGCACCCGCTATGCGCCATCAGCGAGCGACCAACGTATTGGGGGCGTGAAGCGAACCGGGACGGACTGCCTCAAACGGGCTCGTAGGCGAGGTAGTCCGGCTGCCAGATGGCCGCGTCCAGGGCCGCCTCGATGGCGTCGTCGTCCATCACCCGGCCATGGCCGGACTCGCCAAGGGTCCGTATCGTGGCGGCGGCGATGGCGCGGGCCACCGAACGCAGGTCGGCGATGGCGGGATAGAGGGCGCCCGCCGCCAGGCGCGCCTCGGGGGTACGGGTGGCGAGCACCCGGGCAGCAGATCGGAAGACGGCATTGGGCAGCTGGGTTGCCTCGCCCACGATGGCGCCCAGCCCCACGCCGGGGAAGATGAAGACGTTGTTTGCCTGCCCGATCTCGCGGACCTCCCCGTCCAGCTCGACCGGCGGGAACGGGGATCCGGTGGCGACGACGGCGCGGCCGTCGGTCCAGCGCAGGAGCTCCTCGGGCGTGGCCTCGACGTTGGCGGTTGGGTTCGACATGGCCAGGATGATGGGGTGGTCCGTGTGCGCCGCCATGGCACGCACCGACGTCTCGTCGAATGCCCCGGCCACCGCCGTCGCGCCGATGAGCACGGTTGGCTGCATGGCCTCGATGACGCGCTGCAGACCGAATGGTCCGTCGCCTGTGAGCCCGAAGTGAGCCATTGATTCGGCGTCCATGGCCAGCGTGGCCTTGTCACGGTCCACGCCGGCCCGACCAACGTGGATCAGCCCGCGTGAGTCCAGGACCGCGATGGAGCGTCCCACCGCCGGTGCCGGAACCCCGGCCGCGCGCAGCTCGCTCACCAGCAGCTCGGCCATGCCGGTTCCCGCGGCACCGGCGCCCAGCAGGACGAAGCGCTGATCCGCGATCGAGCGCCGGAGGTGCCGCAGCCCGGCGAGCACGCCCGCGAGCGCCACGGCGGCGGTTCCCTGGATGTCGTCGTTGAAGCAGGGGAGCCGCCATCGGTATCGGCGCAGGAGGGAGAGCGCGGTGTGCTGCTTGAAGTCCTCCCACTGGATGATGGCGTTGGGGAAGACGCGCCGCACGGCGAGCACGAAGTCCTCGATCACCAGGTCGTAGGCCAGGCCGCGGAGCCGCGGATGGCGCCAGCCGATGTACGCCGGATCGCCAAGGAGGCCCGGGTTGTCCGTGCCGACGTCGAGCGAGATGGGCAGCGTCGAGGCCGGGTGAATGCCCGCCGCCGCGCTGTAGAGGGCGAGCTTGCCAACCGGGATCCCCATCCCACCCGCACCCTGGTCGCCCAGGCCCAGGATCCGCTCGTTGTCGGTGACCACGATGAGCCGGACGTCCGTGCGCTCCGCGTTGGTCAGCAGGCTGTCCACGTCCTGGTCGTCCGGCGTGATCCAGATTCCCCGGGATCGCCGCAGGATGTGGCTGAACTCCTCGCAGGCCTGGCCAACCGTGGGGGTGTAAACGATGGGCAGGAACTCCTCCAGGTTGTTCACCAGGACGCGATAGAAGAGCGTCTCGTTGCGATCCTGGAGTGCCGCAAGGCCGATGTACTGCTCCAGCGGATCGGCCTTGGCGCGGAGGTGCTCGAGCTCCAGCCCGACCTGGTCGTCAATGCTCAGCACGTTGGGCGGCATGAGCCCGCGCAGGCCGAACGTGGCGCGCTCCGCCTCCGTGAAGGCGAGATCCTTGTTGAGGAGCGGCTGGGCCAGGAGCGCGGGTCCGCGCAGCGGGACGGGAACCGGCGCACGCCCGGTGATCAACGCGTCGATGAGACCCGACGGCAGCCCCTGCATCGGTCTCATGCTCGTGTTCGGCACCGGGGGAGAGTAGTGCCAAACCGCCCTGGGCGGCGCACCAATCGGTCCCTCTGGGCGATCCGCGTCGGCCCGGGAATGTTCGCTGGACGAACGTTGTGACCGTCGGGGCGCCTCCTTCGACGCTAAATGCTCGCAAGGCGAACCGCGCGACCGGCGGGAGGTGCGTCCTCCGTCGATCCGTTCGCGTAACGAACCGCGCGACCGGCGACACGCACGCTCGATGGTTGCAGTGTTCGTCAGGCGAACCATCGGGCGGGGAGCGCTGGACTACCATCGGTCACCGAACCAAACGGCCCGCTGCGGTGTCCTACCGGATGAAGGGGAGGGTCAGGCCCTGGACGATCTCGTGACTCGTGCTCGGCAAGGCGACTCCACGGCATTCGAGCAGCTGGCCATGCAGCACGTGACAAACCTGTACCGCATCGCGACCGCCATGGTGGGGGCCGCCGACGCCCGCGACGTGACCCAGGAGACGCTGGTTGCCGCCTGGCGCCAGCTGCCGCACCTGCGCGACGACGCCCGCTTCGAGCCGTGGCTGCGCCAGATCTGCGTGAACCGATGCCGTAACGAGCTTCGTCGCCGGGCGCGGCATCCCGAAACGAACAACCTCCTGGCGGATGCCTTCGAGACCGATGGCGCCTCGTCAGCGGACCACGCGGCGGTCGACCGGCGGCTCGCCGTCTCCGATGCGCTTGGCGTGCTGACCGCGGAGCAGCGCGCGGTGATCGTTCTCCACTACCTGGTGGATCTGCCCCTGCGCGAGGTGGCCGCGACCCTGGCCATCCCGGAAGGGACCGTGAAGTCCCGCCTGAACGCCGCGCTGGTCGCACTGCGCGCAGAGCTCCCGAAGGGAGCGGCATGACGCACGGACGCGAGGACCTGCCACAGGCGGTGCGCGACCAGCTGGAGCGAGCGCGCCAGGCGATGCCGGCGGTCGACCTGCTGGACACCGCCATGATCGAGGTGCGGAGCACGTCCCAGTCCCGGGTCTGGCCCGCATGGCTGCGCGGTTCCCTGATGGGTCTAGGCGCTGCCGCCGTACTGTTGCTCGTCGCCTTCCTGGCGAGTGGCCCGTTCGCCGCGGACCGGACACCATCGGCGACGGACGCGCCTGCCGCCGTGCCATCCGGCGGGCAGCTGGTCACCGTGGAGCAGGACGGCTTCCGGCTCGAGTTGTGGACCGACAGGAAGACCTACATCACGGACGAGCCGATCTCGATCGCGGCCACGCTGACCTATATCGGCCCGGAGGACAGCGTGACGCTGTACCACCCGGACCCCTTGCTGACCTTCCTCCTGAACGAACAGTCGGGGACGCGCTCGATGGGGGGTGGCGTGGACGATGTCTGCCGGCAGACCGTCGCGCGTCGAGACGAGCCCATCAGCATCCCGTACACCAAGAGCGCGGCCTGGACCTCCGATGATCCAAATGCGGCCTTCTATCGGGAGTGGATGAAGGACCCCGTGCTCCACCTGCCGGCCGGTGATTGGACGGTTGTCGCAGGCGGGCAGTTCAGCGTGAGCGCCTGCGGAGGCAGTGATGTCTCCATCGGCCAGAAGCTGGACGTTACCGTGGCCTTGCCGGCCGGCGTGACACCGAGCCCGACGCCCTCGCCAACTCCCACGCCGGCCGAGCCAGAGTTGACAGGGACGAAGATCTCGTCCGCAGGCGACATGCGGATCATCGGCTGGTCGCCAGACGGTCGCTGGCTGGCCGCCTACGCCGGCAGCGGCTCGAGCTCGGGCGTCGACCTCATTCGCATCTTCGACGCCGCGGGCCAGGAGGTTGATTCTCTGACCGGGGTGGACGCGAGCTGGATGAGCCCGGACGTCTTGGCCGTGCTTCAGATTGATCCCGCCACCCCGGGGATCGGCTCGGTGACCCTCCACAACATGTCGACCGGCGCGAATGAAGGGGTCGCCGGGCAATACCGCCAGGGTCTTGCCGGTTCCGCGACCGGAGAGCTGGCGCTGGTGGTCGCCAATCCGAATGAGCCGGACCGGGTCGAGTTCAAGCTGCTCGGCGACGATCCGGTCTACCCGGGCTATCCACTCATGCCGGGCGCGTGGGATCCCACTGGTCGCTGGCTCGCGGTCCGCGAGGTCAACGACAGCCACGGCGGGCCTACCCGCAGCTACCAGCTGGCCCTGCTCGATGCACGTACGGGTGCGCTCGTCCAGACGCCTTACGCCGTGGGGCCTACCTCGGTCTTCTTCAGCGCCGATGGGGGTCACATGGCCACCACGGTCATCAACCCGAACGGAGACTTGCCGCGCGAGGTGGTTGCGGTCGTGGACCTCACCGATCCCCAGGGTGCCGCAACGCTACTGGCGCAGGATCCGCCCGACGGTCCCTCTGCCGGCTCAGCGCTGCCGGATGGTCGGTGGCTCGTGGGTGAGGGCGAGAACGAGGTGCTGGTATGGGATCCGGCGAGCGGGAGGATTGTGCGCATAGGACGCGGATACGCGGCCGCCAGCCGGTCCGGGATCGTTGTATTCCTCCACGATGGGCAGGACAGCCCGCTCCGTGGCCTCGAACTCAGTGGTTCAGCTGCCGGTGTGGAAACGTTCGGTGTCGCCGGTCCGGGTTTCGTGGCCCCGGTTTGGTCGCCGGCCGGTGATCGCCTCGCGTACCTGAGCGGCCCGGACGGCCTGGAGCTCTACATCCTGGCGCCGTGACTACCCGCGCGGGCTCCGGAATGGAGCACCGATGGCGCTGGCAGAACCGCTGTCACCTCGGCATCGGCGCCTCGATGGGGACGGCGGCCCGGCAACCGCCATGCTCGTCGGGCGAGCCATATGACCGCCGAACGGCGGCTCGGGCGTCGCGCTGCACGCTATGCAAGCCATCCGACCGGGGGAACCGCCTGCAAAGCCCGCCCGCCGGTCGCAGGGCTCGTCTGGCGAGCCGCTGTCGTGTGGCTGTCAGTCGACGGGGGCGGCGAGCTGGGCGGCGATGTGGTGCGCCCACTCCCGGATCGTGGCCGGATCACGGAAATCGCCGTAGGGCGCGCGAACCGCCTTCACGAGCAGCCTCTCGCCCATGCCCAGCCTGGCGCGATCCAGCGCGCCGACCAGGAGCCGATGCTCGCGCGCGCCTGTGGCCTTCAGCATGGGCGCCACGTCGACCGGGTCTTCCGTCGGCTTGGGCTGCACACCCAGCGGTCCCGAGCTGAACAGCCATACCGGCCGCTTGCGCAGCTCGTCCACGTGGAGGGCCACGAAATCCTTCGCCTCGCTCATCCACTTGCCGACGTAGACGGCACTCCCGAGCACGACGGCGTCGTAGCCCTCGAGCGTCGCGACGTCGGTGATGGCGCGCGCCTCGGCGGTGAGGCCCTCCGCGCTGAGCTCGGTCGCGATGGCCTGGGCGATCTCCCCGGTGGCGCCGTGCTTGCTGGCGGCGGTGACCAGGACTCTCATCAGTTGCCTCCTCCTGCCACGCCGCCCTGGCAGGCGGTGTGCGTTGAATCCGGCCGGCGGACAGCTCTGCAACAACCCGCGGCCGGACTGCTGTCGATGCTCGCGTAGCTACCCGACACGGCCAAGGGCCATCCGGCCCGGGGTGATGGTGCGCCGGTCCTGTCCGGGATTCGTGCCGGGGCTACTCGTTGATGTCTGCGCGCTGGAAGACCGCGACGGCGCCCAGGAGAAAGACGGCCGCCCAACCGATGCCCACCAGCACCAGCCAGATCGTGGCGGGCGTACCGGCGGGGAGCGCCTGGGACGAGCCGTCGAATGGGAGCTGCACGGGACGGGCGGCGGATCGCGCGGACTGCAGGAGGAGCTGGAGATTCGAAGAGGGCAGGAGGCGGATCGCGGTGGCGACCGCATCGGTCTGCGTGGCCCAACGCGAGACGGCAATGTTCTCGAGCAGGAAGTAGGCGAACGCCAGGATGAGCGCGATGCCGCTGTTGCGGAAGAGGACGGTCAGGACCGAGGCGAGGCCAACCACCACCATTGCGAACAGGAAGAGGCTGCCGAGGAGCGCTGCGAAGCCCGCGACGTTGATCGTCTGGTTGCCGGGGAGATCGACCCCGAATGCCACCCCCATCAACGGCATGATGGAGCCGATGATCACGACCGTTGCCAGCAGGAGCACGGCGAGCACCGCCATGCGCGCCGAACCGCACGGCCAGGAACGCGCGCCTGTTGCTCGAGGCCACCAGGGAGGTCCGGACCGTCCCGTAGACGAACTCGGCGGCAATGGTCCCTGCGGTGGCGAACGCAATCAGCGCGAGCACGAAGATCTGGCCGGACTGCAGCACGGTGAGCAGGCTCTGCGGGAAGGCGAACTGCGCCCGCTCGGCGGCCATCTGGGCCAGCACCTCGGCGGGGACCGGCTGCGTCGGGTCGAAGCCGTAGTGGCTGTCGATGCTGCCCAGCGGACCCCAGTAGCTGATGGTGGTCAGCGCCGCCAGGGCGGCGAGCACGAACCACAGGTCCTTGCGACGTCGCAGGCGCAGCCACTCGGCCCGGATCAGGCCGCTCACGACGGGCGCTCCGTGGGCGCGGGGTGCTCGCCGGTGAGCTCCAGGTAGATCTGCTCCAGGGAAGGCCGACGGAGCGCGACCTCGGCCGGGTAAAGGCCCGCATCGGCCAGGTGGCGGATGGCGGCGCTGCCGTCCGGCTGGCCGTCGACCTCCACGCTGGCGACCTGGGTGGGACGCGACCGTCAGCCCGGCGCTCCGCAGCACCTCCAGTGCCGCGTCTCGCTCGGCCGGCGCAGCGAAGCGAACGACGAGGTGCTCCCGCGCGGCGAAGAGGTCGCTCGTGGCGCCCTGCGTCACGATCCGTCCCCTGGAGATCACCGCCAGCTGCGTGCACACCTGCTCCGCCTCGTTGAGGAGGTGCGTCGAGAGGAAGACGGTCGTGTCGTCGTGGGCGAGCGCCGGTGATCAGGTTCCGGACGTCCACCGTGCCCTCCGGATCGAGGCCGGAGGTGGGCTCGTCCAGGATGACGATGGGTGGCGCATCCAGCATCGCCAGGCCGATGCCGAGACGCTGACGCATCCCCGTGGAGAAGCCGCCCACCTTGCGACGGGCGACGTCGGCGAGTCCCACCCGCTCCAGCGCGGTGAGGCACGCCGTTCGCGCGCCGGGCTCGCGCAGACCGCGCGCGGCGGCGAAGACGCGCAGGTTCTCGAACGCGGACAGGTACGGGTAGAAGGCCGGGCGCTCGACGAGCGCGCCAACCTCGCCCAGGACGGGTGCCCCCGGGTGGACCGCCTGGCCCAGGATCCGCGCCTCGCCGCTCGTGGGCCGCACCAGCGCGAGCAGCAGGCGGATGGTGGTCGTCTTGCCGGATCCGTTTGGACCAAGGAACCCGAACACCGAGCCGCGGGGCACCGCGAGGTCCAGGTCTGCCAGGGCCCGGACCGCGCCGAAGTGCTTCGTCAGGCTCCGCGTCGCAATGACCGGATCCATCACCGGCTCAATGACCGCCGCGTCGATTGCCACGTCGCTCCCTCGTATGGACGGCCTGATCGTCCGGACCCGCATTGTGCCCGAACTGCGCAAGGCATCGGCTGCCGCTGCGCGCGGCTACTGCGTTGCGGGAACCTGCGGTCGTCGGGGGATCTGGCGGGTCGCCAGGGCCGCGAGAAAGACGGCCGTTTCCACGAGCACGATCGTCGCGCCGGTGGCCGCGTTGGCCCAATAGCTTACGTAGAGGCCGGCGACCGGCGCCAGCAGGCCAATGAGCACCGCGACGGTGAGCAGGCGGCCAAAGCTGCGGGTGACAAGCTGGGCGGTGGCCGCGGGCGTCACCAGCATCGCCACCACCAGGATGATGCCCACCGCCTGCAGGCTGACCACGATGGTCACTGCGATGAGCGCCAGGAGCAGGTAGTCCAGCTGCGCGACGGGGAGCCCGGAGGCGGCAGCGCCCAGCGGGTCGAAGGTCGTGTACAGCAGCTCCTTCCACAGGATCGCCACCACGGCGAGGGCTGCGGCGGCCAGGGCAATGAGGGCAATGAGATCGCCGGTCCCGATGCCCAGCACCTCGCCGAACAGGAAGGCGAAGAGGTCGCCCACGTAGTTGGGGATCAGGCTGAAGAGGAAGATGCCCAGCGCGAACATGCCGGCGAAGAGCACGCCAATGGCGGTATCGGCGCGGAGGTGCCCGCGTCGCGTGACCCAGCCGATGGCCAGCGCGGTGGCCACGGCGGCCACCGCGGCGCCCAGGTAGAACGGCAGCTGGAGCATGTAGGCGACCACCACGCCGGGAAACGCGGAGTGGCTCAGCGCGTCACCCATGAAGGCCAGGCCGCGCAGGACCATGTAGGAGCCGATGACCGCGGTCACCACGCCAACGACCGCGGAGGCGAGCAGCGCGCGCAGGAAGAAGTCGTAGGCGAGCGGCTCGAGGATGGGCGTGAGCATCAGCGCCGGTCCTCGTGGAAGTGCCGCTCGTCGCCGCTCGCAGCGTCGTGGTGGTGTGCGTCGTCCAGGACGACGGTCTGGCCCAGGACAAGCAGATGGCCACCGTAGGTCGCACTGAGCACGTCCGGATCCAGGACGAGGGACGAGGCGCCAACGGCGATCACCCGTCGGTTGAGGGCGACCACCATCCCGAAGTGCTCGGCCGCCGCGGCCAGGTCGTGGGTGGTGGCGATGGCGGTGCGGCCCAGCTTCGTCTCCGAGTCCAGCAGGGCCATGAGGTCCTCCTGTGTGGTGATGTCGACGCCGGTGACCGGCTCGTCGAGCAGGTACAGGTCGGGCGCCGCCGCGATGGCGCGGGCCAGGAAGGCCCGCCGGCGCTGTCCGCCGGAAAGTGCGCCGATCTGCGTGCGGCGACGGTCCGCCATCCCCACCTGCTCAAGGGCGGCCTCGACGGCCCCCCGGTCGTCGGCGTTCGGGCGGCGCCAGGGACCCAGGCGTGGATATCGGCCCATCATTGCCACGTCCCAGACGCTCACCGGGAACGACCAGTCCACGAGCTCGGCCTGGGTGACGTAGGCGATCCGCTTCGCCTCCCGCCCGGCGGGCTCGCCGAGGACCTCCACCACGCCGCTCCACGGCTCGAGGAGGCCGGCGATCAGCTTGAGCAGGGTTGACTTCCCGCCGCCGTTGGGGCCGAAGACGGCAACCAGCGACCCGCGCGGGATCTCGAGGGACACGTTCTCCAGGGCGCTGCGGTGGTCGTACCCCGCGGTGACGCCGGCCAGACGCACCGCGAGTCGCGAGTCGTCGTGCGTCGCATGGTCGCTGTGCGTCGCGTGGTCGGGGTTGTGCTCGTGCTCGTGCTCGTGCGTCATGAGCTCAGCGCAGGGCCTCCACGATCTGCTGGGTGTCCCATCGGATGAGCGCCTCGTAGCTGGTGACCGGCGGATCCCCGAGCGACCCGTCGTACAGGTTCGCGACCACGTGCGCGCCCGTCTCTGCGGCGAGCTGGTCGGCGAGCTTGGTGGGGAACTGGGCTTCGCTGAAGATGGCCCTCACGTCGGCCGCGCGAATCGCGTCGACCAGCGACGCCGTGTAGCGCGCGCTCGGCTCCTGTCCCGGAGCGGCGACTGCCACCCCCACGATCGTGATCCCGTACGCCCGGGCATAGTACGGGAAGGCATCGTGATAGGTCACGATCCGGCGTTTGGCGTCGGGCACGGTCGCGATCTGCTCGCGGACCCACGTGTCCAGCGCCCCCAACCGGGCCCGGTACGCAGCGTTCTGCGCGTCGTAGGTGCCGGCGTGCGCGGGGTCGGCGGACTTCAGGGCATTGGCGATGCGGTCGGCGTACATCTCAGTGTAGGCCACGTCCATCCAGATGTGCGGGTTCTGGGTCGACGCCTCGTCACCCGGCAACAGCGCCACGCTGGGCAGGTTCTCCCCCAGGCGGATCAGCGGCGTGCCGGGCTCGGCCGCGTTGCCGAGCGCCTTGCCCATCCAGTCGTCCAGACCCAGCCCGTTCATGAACAGGAGCCGGGCCTGAGCGACGGTGCGCATGTCGGACGGCCGGGGTTCGAACGTGTGGACGTCGCCGTTCTTGGGGACGAGGCTGGTGACGGTGACCAGGTCGCCCCCGACATTGCGGACCAGGTCCGCGAAGACGGTCGTCGAGGTAACCACGGTCAGGCGGCCGTCAGAGGCGGCAGGTGTAGTCGCGCAGGCGGCCAGTCCCGCCGCAACCAGCAGCGCGAGGCCGATGGCGACGGGTCCGTGGCGCGGGCGGATCATGCCTGTCCCGGCCTCCGTGGCCTGGCATGCCGCGCAGACCCCGAACAGCTCCAGCCGATGGCGCTCGATGCGGTATCCGGTCTGCGCCTCGACGCGATGGAGGATGGGGGAGAGTCCCAGGTCGCCCACCTCGTCCGACCGCCCGCAGCGCTCGCAGACGATGTGGTGGTGGTGCTCCGCGGGCTGGCAGGAGACATACGCGTGGCTGCCGTCCGGCAGGTCCATGCGCTCGACGAGTCCCAGCGAGGTGAGCAGGTCGAGCGAGCGGAAGACGGTCGCGCGTCCGGGCGCGGGTTGAAGGCTGCGCGACGCGGCCAGGACGTCCTCCGCGGTGAAGTGGCCCGGCTGGGCCGCAATCACATCGGCGACGGCGCGGCGGGCCCCGGTCAGGCGCCGTCCCGCACCTGCCAGCGACGCGACGATCTCGCGGCTCCTCACCATGCGGTGGATTCTATTTCAGATGAGACTCAGTCGCAACAGTGCGCCGCACGCTTCGACCGCAGCAATAGGCCGTCCGGCACCTCTCGGGGTGCCGTTTGGGGGGCGAGGGCCTAACCGGCGGTCCTCGTTCGCCCCACCGGGCGAGCGTATCCTCGTGGTTGGCAAGCAAGCTGCCTGGTCGCGTGACCGCGCGCCGGGATCCATACCAGAAGGGGCTCTGATCCGGAGATGACCACAGACAGGGAGATCCGGCCTGCGCCGCACACCGACAAGGCGAGCGACATCCTGCGCGCCAGCTACCAGCCGCTGGCCGCGTTCTTCCGCCCGCGTGCCGTCGCGGTGGTGGGGGCCACCGAGAAGGTCGACAGCGTGGGCCGCACCATCCTCACCAACCTGATCTCGTCGCCGTTCGGCGGGACGGTCTATCCGGTCAACCCGAAGCGACCCAGCGTGCTGGGCATCCACAGCTACCCCGAGATCGGGGCCATCCCCGAGCCGGTCGACCTGGCCGTCATCGTCACGCCGCCGCCCACCGTCCCCGGGCTCATTGCCCAGTGCGGCGCCGCCGGCATCGGGGCGGTGGTCGTCATATCGGCGGGGTTCAAGGAGGTCGGCCCGGAGGGCGCGGAGCTGGAGCGCCAGGTCGTCGAGGAGGCGCGCAGGCAGGGCGTGCGCGTCATCGGTCCCAACTGCCTGGGCGTCATGAGCCCGGTCACCGGGTTGAACGCCACGTTCGCCGCCGCCATGGCGCCGGCGGGCCACGTGGCCTTCGTCAGCCAGAGCGGTGCGCTCCTCACCGCGGTGCTCGACTGGAGCCGCCAGGAGAAGGTGGGCTTCTCCTCCATCGTCTCGCTGGGATCCATGGCCGATGTCGGCTGGGGCGACATGATCACTCATCTCGGCAGCGACCCGGACACCGAGGCGATCGTCATCTACATGGAGACGGTGGGCGACGCGCGGACCTTCCTCTCCGCCGCCCGCGAGGTCGCGCTTACCAAGCCCATCATCGTGATGAAGCCGGGTCGCACCGCGGAGGCGGCCCGCGCCGCCGCATCGCATACCGGGTCGCTCGCCGGGTCCGACGAGGTGCTCGACGCGGCATTCCGTCGCGCCGGTGTCCTCCGCGCGGAACGCATCGACGACCTCTTCTACCTCGCGGAGGTGCTCGGCAAGCAGCCACGGCCCCAGGGAAAGCGGCTGACCATGGTGACCAACGCCGGCGGGCCGGGCGTCCTCGCCACCGACTCGCTGATCACCGGCGGCGGAGAGCTCACCGCGCTCACGCCGGAGACGATCGAGGCCCTCAACGGCGTGCTGCCGCCAACCTGGAGCCGTGCCAACCCCATCGACATCATTGGCGACGCGCCGCCGGAGCGCTACGCATCGGCTCTCGAGATCGCGGCGAAAGATCCCGGATCGGATGGGCTGCTGGTGATCCTGACCCCGCAGGCGATGACGGACCCGACCCGCACCGCGCAGGAGCTCGTCCCCTTCGCGACGACCACCGGCAAGCCGGTGATGGCCAGCTGGATGGGCGGCCTGGAGGTCGCGGCCGGGACCACGATCCTGCGCGACGCCGGGATCGCCACCTTCCCGTACCCCGACAGCGCGACGCGCATGTTCAACGACCTGTGGCGCTACTCCGACGACCTGCGGGCCCTGTACGAGACGCCGTCGCTGCCGCGCGACGCGGAGAGCGCGCTCCACCGCGAGCACGCCCAGGCGATGGTGGGCGCCGCCGCCGAGGCGGGACGCACCATCCTGCCCGAGTCGGAGTCGAAGGAGCTCCTGGCGACCTACGGCATTCCCATCACGCCCATGCGGATCGCAGCGTCGGAGGCCGATGCGGTGGCTGCCGCCGCTGATATCGGCTACCCGGTCGTCCTCAAGCTCTACTCGCACACGGTCACCCACAAGACCGATGTGGGTGGAGTGCAGCTCAACCTGCGCGACCCCGACGCGGTGCGTGCGGCGTTCGGCGCCATCCGAGAGGCGGTGGCCGAGCGTCGCGGCGCGGAGCACTTCGAAGGCGTGACCGTGCAGCCCATGGTCGAATGGAAGGGCTATGAGCTCATCGTGGGCAGCTCGATAGATGCCCAGTTCGGCCCGGTGCTCCTCTTTGGCCTGGGAGGCCAGCTGGTGGAGGTCTTCCGGGACCACGCGTTGGGCCTGCCGCCACTGACCACGACCCTGGCCCGCCGCATGATGGAGCGCACCCGGATCTACACCGCGCTCAAGGGGGTGCGCGGTCGCGCGGCGGTGGACCTCGACGCGCTCGAGCAGCTGCTGGTGCGCTTCAGCCAGATGGTCGTGGAGCTTCCCCGCATCGCGGAGGCGGAGATCAACCCGCTCCTCGCCTCGGAGGACGGACTGCTGGCGCTCGACGCGCGGATCATCCTCCACCCACCGCAGATTCCGCGGGAGCAGCTTCCGCGTCCGGCCATTCGGCCGTATCCACTCGAGTACGTGTCACCGTGGACCGCGGCCGGCGGCGAGACCTTCCAGATCCGGCCCATCCGGCCGGAGGACGAGACCGCCATGATCGAGTTCCACCGCGAGCTCTCCGCCGACACGGTCTATTCGCGCTACTTCGCCGCGCTGGGCCTGGACCGACGCATCGCACACGACCGGCTGGTCCGCGTCTGCTTTGGCGACTACGAGCGCGAGCTGGCCCTGGTCGCCGAGCACGAGGACGCGGTCACGGGGGATCGGGAGATCGCGGCGGTGGGCCGCCTCTCCAAGACGAACGCGCCGGGCACCGCGGAGTTCGCGATCCTGGTCGCGGACCAGTTCCAGCACCACGGCCTGGGCTCGGAGCTGCTGCGCCGGCTCGTGCAGGCGGGTCGTGATGAGGGCCTGGACAGGATCGTTGCCGAGATGCTCCCCACCAACGGCGCCATGATCAGGACCAGCCAGAAGCTTGGCTTCGCGATCAACCAATCCTCGGACGAGGTGACCGCCGAGCTGCGCCTGGGGTGACCGTCCGCCGGCCGGTGCTCACGGATCCGGTTGCCACCGGACGGCACGGCGCAGAAGCAGGCAGGCATGGCGCGCATCGACGGCCATGTCCGCGCCCAGCAACGACGGCAGCGCGGGCTCCGCGAGGATGGCCGCCCCGCCGACGAGCACCCGAATGTCCGGGTCGTACCCTCGCAGGTCGTCAATCGTGTCGGCGGTGACCCGCAAGGATTCGCGACAGGTGACGGACAGGCCGACCAGCTGGGCACCGCGGATGTCCGCCGTCTCCAGCACGAGGGCGGGCGGGGCCGGGGGATTCACGACGGTTACCGACCATCCGTCCCAGCGCAGGAAGTCCGCAACCATTCGCAGCCCTGCATCATGGTGCCGTTCACCGACAGCCGCGAGGACGACGGGGCCGAACCGATCCGGCGGCACGGAGACGAGGGCGCGGAACCGATCCAGCTGCGCCAGGACGACCGAGGTGGCCCTCTGCGCCTGGTCCGGGGAGATCTCCCCCATGCGGGCGCGCTCGCCGATCAGCTGCAGGGACGGGGCGATGACGTCCAGGTACGCGAAGCGGATCCCGACCCCGCGGCCAACAAGCCGGTGGCAGACGTCCGACGCCAGGCGCCAGTCGTCGGCGAGCGCCGCAGAGAGAAGCGCCAAGGCCGCATCGGGCGGCGCCGGATTGCCCGGCGACTGGGGGGCGACGGGCGGTTCTCGTGGCTGAACGAGGGCAATCATGGTGGTACTCCGAATGCGCGCCTCTGGCCTCGCGCCACGTTGGCGTCGACGCCCACGAACCGCGTCCGGCCCCGGCCGTCACGACGACCACGCGCGATTCGGCGGTGCCCAGGAGGTCGTACAGTCGGGCGCAGAGCCCTTCATCTTCGCAAGCCGGCTGAACCTCAGCTATGGCAGCCGCTACGGCAAGGATCCCCGGAGGCTGGACGAGGCAAGAAGACGACGGTGCTTCCTCGCGCGCAGCATTTCATGCCCAAAAAGTCATGCCACGCACGGGGCACAAGTATCGTTGGTGTTGACCTCCGGCACCAAAGCCCCGACAGGATGCGGTCCTGGGATCAGCGCAGTGCCGGACGGCTCCGGCGACCCGGGCCGCGGGACGCCAGGTGGTCAGCGGGGCAACGACATGGTGTACACGAGGCACTCGCCTCGCAGCACCTCGGTGCCGTCCGCGCGCCGTGCCACGCACCGCAGGCGGGTGATGGGCTTGTCCGGGCGCGCTTCGAGCACCTCCGCCTCCGCGGTGACGGTGTCGCCGATGAAGACCGGAGCAGGGTAGTCCCACTCCTGGTGCAGGAAGACGCTGCCCGGTCCCGGAAGCTCCATGGCGACCAGGGCGTTGAAGAGCCCGGTCGTCAGCCCGCCCTGGACCACCAGCCCACCGAAGCGTGTCGCCGCGGCCAGGTCTGCGTCGAAATGGATCGGGTTGCGGTCGCCGGTGATGGTGGCGTAGGCCTCCACGTCGGCGGCGGTGATGGTGCGCGTCCATGTGGCACGGTCACCCACGGCGGGTGGCTGCCAGGGAGCAGGTGATGCGTTCGTCATCGACGCATGATCGCGCGCCTGGTCAATGCACGGGGACGCGGCGTCGGGTCGGGGGCGGGGGCCGGCGCCGCCGACCTGCTATCGTCAGGCTCCATCCGACCGGAGCCTCCGTGTACCCACTGCACCCATGACGACCATCTCCCGCGCATCCGCGCCGGCGCCGGCGCCGGCGCCGGCGGTCAGGTCCGATATCCGCAACATCGCGATCGTGGCCCACGTCGATCACGGCAAGACGACGCTGGTCGACGCCATGCTGCGCCAGACCGGGACGTTCCGCTCCAATGCGGTCCTGGTCGACCGCGTCCTCGACTCCGGCGAGCTGGAGCGCGAGAAGGGGATCACGATCCTCGCCAAGCAGACCACGGTCGACTACCAGGGAATCCACCTCAACATCATCGACACGCCCGGCCACGCTGACTTCGGCGGGGAGGTGGAGCGCGGTCTGCTGATGGTCGACGCCGTGCTCCTGCTGGTCGACGCGGCTGAGGGTCCGCTGCCCCAGACCCGCTACGTGCTCAAGAAGGCCATGGGCCTGGGGCTTCCCGTGGTGGTGGCGGTCAACAAGGTGGATCGGGCCGATGCGCGCCCGGCCGAGGTGCTCGACGACATCTACGAGCTGTTCATCAACCTGGGCGCCAGCGACAGCCAGATCGACTTCCCGGTTGTCTACACCGTGGGCAAGCGCGGCGAGGCGTCCTTGTCGCCCGATCTCCCGGGCACGGACCTGGCGCCGCTACTCGACCTTCTGGTGCAGGTCACCCCGGCCCCTACCTACACCCCGGGGCATCCGCTGCAGATGCTCGTCACCAACCTCTCCGCCTCCGACTACGTGGGGCGGATGGCCGTGGGTCGCATCTGGAACGGCACGGTCAAGGTGGGCCAGCGGATCAGCATCGTGCGCGAGGAGGAGGACGAGACCGATGGCACCGTGATCCCGGGACGGCGCGTGGTCCTCTCCGGGACGGTGACCGCCCTGCAGACGGCGCATGGCATCGAGCGAGTCGACATGGCCGAGGCGGGCCCGGGCGACATCGTGGCCATTGCCGGGATCCCCGAGGTGACGATTGGCGACACCATCACCGATCCCGCGGATCCGCGGCCGCTGCCGCGCCTGGACGTGGACACGCCCACGCTGCGGATGACCTTCTCCGTCAACTCCAGCCCGCTCGCCGGTCGCGACGGCACCCTGCTCACCTCGCGCCAGATCAAGACCCGCCTGGAGCGCGAGGTGCTGGGCAACGTCAGCATCGAGGTCCGGCCCATCGAGGGCGGCGAGTCGTTCGACGTGCGGGGCCGTGGCGAGCTCCAGCTGGCGATCCTCATCGAGCAGATGCGCCGCGAGGGGTTCGAGCTGACCGTCTCGCGTCCCGAGGTGATCGAGCGGACCACGGACGGTGCCCGCGAGGAGCCGTATGAGCGCATCACCGTGGACGTCCCGCCCGACTACATCGGCGTGGTGCAGCAGGGCCTCGCGCCGCGAAAGGCGCGGATGGAGCAGATGTCGACCGATGCCGATGGGCGGGTGCGGATGGAGTTCGTGATCCCCTCGCGCGGGCTCATCGGGTACCGCGGCCAGCTCCTGACCGATACCCGCGGCACCGCGTTGATGCACCAGATCTCCGAGGGCTACGGGCCGTGGGCCGGCGAGGTCACCCACCGGACCAGCGGGGTGCTCGTCGCGGATCGAGCCGGCGAGAGCCGCGCCTATGCCCTGTCGAGCCTGATCGAGCGCGGCGAGCTGTTCATCGGCCCGTCGGTCGAGGTCTACGAGGGGATGATCATTGGCGAGAGCACACGGCCGGGGGACATGGCCGTGAACCCCACCAAGTCCAAGAAGCTGTCCAAGATGCGGACCCAGGCGACGGACGGGGACTACCGGATCCCAACCCCGCCGCGGGTTCACACCCTGGAATCGGCCATCGAGTTCATCGCCGCCGACGAGCTGGTGGAGGTGACGCCCACCGCGTTGCGCCTCCGCAAGCGCGTGCTGTCGGCCCACGGCCGGCGGCCGTCGCTGTCGTAGGCTTCGGGGCGTCAAGGAGGAAACGGATGCGAATCGCGCGCTCGGCCCAGGTCCCCGCCCTGCCGGCGGATGCCAGCCACTTCAACGGGTCCGTGCAGATGCGCAACCTGGGTGCCGTTGAGGCGCCCAGCGGATCCGCCCTGATCGTGACCTTCGAGGCGGGCGCCCGGACGCACTGGCACCGCCACCCGGACGGCCAGCTGCTGTACGGCCTCGACGGTGCCGGGCATGTCGGCACCCGGGATGGGGAGACGGTTGAGATAGGTCCCGGCGACCTGGTCTATGCCCCTCCGGGTGAGGTTCACTGGCACGGCGCATCCCGTGATGCGGCGCTGACCCACCTGGCGCTCTCGTTCGGCGAGACGGAGTGGCTCGGGGAGGCGCCCGCTGGGGGCGGCTGACCTAGTCGAGCGCGAGGAGGGCCCGGATGGCAGGCTCGCCGCCCGGACCGGTGGTGACCTCCAGCTGGCGGGTCGACCCCTCGATGGTGAGACCGAAGCGGTAGAACCCGCAGCACTCCGCTTCTCGCGCGACCAGGTCCGCGATGGATGCCATGGGCTCGTCGGCCTCGAATCGGAGGCGAATGCCGCCGGGGACCGTCTCGACCAGTGAGGCGTGGTCGCGCACGATCTTCCACTCGGCCAACCGCTGGGGCAGATCCGCGCTCTCGAGGGAGCAGCAGGCACCAATCGCCGCGTCGGGCGCCATCGGCAGGTCACGTGCATTCGTGGTCATGGATGAACCTTACCCCCCGAACCGAACGGGCGGGCAAGCGGTGCAACGAAACGGCCGGCCCGGACGTCGGTCCCCTGTGAGCCTTCACGGCGGGCGGAGGGCACGACGGCGAGCCGGCCTGGTCGTCACGCTCGGAATCCTCCTCTCGGGTTGCATCGGATCCGCGCCGTCCTCGGTGCCGGGATCGGGCATTCCGTCGCCCTTGGTTGCGACCGCGACACCCTCGCCAACCATGACCCAGGTCCCGTCAGGCCTGCCCACCGTCTCGCCATCGCCATCCAGCGCTGCCAAGCCCGTCGGAGGCGGCCACCCCATTGGCGACACCCAGCGCCACGCCGGTGGCGCAGACCTGCGCGATCACGACCCTGAACGGCATGAGCGAGGCGCAGCGCATTGGCCAGCTGTTCATGCTCGGGCTGACCAATGACAGCCTGACCACCGCGTACCGGACCGCGATCACGCGATTACCACTTCGGATCGGTCCTGTTTGCGCGGCGCACGGCCGTTGGTGTCAGCGCCGTGCGCGGGGTCGCCAACGCCATCCAGGCCCTTGCCACCGATCCGATCACCCACGGCGTTCCGTTCTTCGTCGCGGCAAACCAGGAGGGCGGCACGATCCAGGGTCTCACCGGTCCGGGCTTCGACCCGATCCCGTCCGCGCTCGACCAGGGCGCCATGACCCCAGCCCGGTTGCAGGTCCTCGCCGCGGGCTGGGGAGCCCAGCTGCGCGCCGCGGGCGTGAACGCAAACCTGGCCCCGGTCGCCGACGTGGTCCCGGCCGGAACCGCGGCGAGCAACGCGCCCATTGGAGCGCTCGATCGCGAGTACGGGTACGACCCGACGACGGTGGCGAGCCACGTCGTGGCCTTCATCGAGGGTATGCGAGAGGCGGGCGTGAGCACGACGGTCAAGCACTTCCCGGGGCTGGGGCGGGTGGCCGGCAACACGGACTTCACCGGCTCGGTCGTTGACTCGGTCACGACCCGGAACGACCCGTACCTGCTCCCGTTCGCTCGCGGGATCAGCGCCGGTGCCCCGTTCGCCATGGTCTCCCTGGCCACGTACACGCGCATCGACCCGAACCACCTCGCCGCCTTCTCGGACACGGTGATCAACGGGATGCTGCGCGGCGACCTCGGGTTTCGCGGGATCGTCATCTCGGACAGCCTCAGCGCCGTGGCGGTGGAGGACCTGACTCCCGCCCAGCGCGCGCTCGACTTCCTGGATGGAGGCGGCGACATGATCGTTCTCAACGACCTGCCAGCCGCCCAGGAGATGGCCGATGCGATCGCGTCGTTTGCGGCGCAGCACGACTGGTTCGCGGCGCGCGTGGACAACGCCGCGTGGCATGTGCTTCGCGGCAAGGAGCAGTCCGGCCTGCTCACCTGCTGAGCGCGGGGAGGCGCGGCGGGCGCTATCCGGAACCGGTGATGAGCCGCTCGCGGTCGAAGACCCCGGAGGCTACCCGCCAGCCGAGCCCGTTGAGGGCCAGCAGCAGGGCCGCCGCGCCAAACGCCAGCGCGCCCGACGGGTGGATCACGTTCAGGGCGATTAGCACGGTCACGATGATCGGCGGCAGGCTTGCCAGGAGGCTCAGCTGTTGCGCGACCCGGACGTCGCTGACCCGCGTCGAGACCACCATGGCGATCCAGATGGACCAACCCGCGAGGAGCGGCGTGAAAACCACCTGGGCGAGCAGATCCGGACCCTGCATCAGGGCGGACGCGACTCCGGGGTGGGCGAAGACCGCGACCGCCCCCAGGAAGATTGCGAAGACCGCGTATGCGACCACGAGGGACGGGAGGAAGGCCGCCAGCGCCTTGGCCAGGAGGAACTCCTCGCGTGGGATGGGGGTCGCGAGGAGGGGCTCGAGCGAGCCCTGCTGCCGCTCGCCGGCAATGGCATAGGCGGCAACAAACAGGGGCACGAGGATCGGGATGCCCAGCATGTAGAGGAGGACGTGCTCCCTGGCCAGCGATGCCGACGATACGATTCCGAGGACAGCGACGAGCGGCTGGATGGAGAACAGCAGCGGAATCACGGCCATCGTCACGATGACGGATCGGTTGCGCCGATACTCCCGGAGCTCCTTGCGGACGACGGCCCGGATCCGTCTGGCGCTCAACCTCACGTTCGTGCCGCCCCCTCCTCCTCGTCGACGAGGACGAGGTAGACGTCCTCGAGTGAGTGCTGCGACTCCCCGATCGACAGCACATCGGCCCCTGCAGCGACCAGGGCGCGGGTGACGGCCGGCGCTGCGACGGTCGGGTCGGAGACATCGAGGAGGTAGGCATCCCCGTCGGGGCGCCAGCCCTGCACCCCTACCAGGCCTGAGAAGATCCGTGCCGGCTCCGGGAGGGGGGTGATCGTTCTGACCCGCAGGGTCCTCGCGAACAGCCGCTCGCGCAGCTCCCCGGGCCGGCCGATCGTGCGCAGCGTGCTGTTGAGGATCGCGACCCGGTCGCACAGCCGCTCTGCTTCCTCGAGGCGGTGCGTCGTCAGGAAGATCGTGACGCCGCGCTCGCGGAGGCCGTCGATCAGCTCATGCACGCCGTGGGCGGCGACCGGGTCGAGGCCTGCAGTCGGCTCGTCGAGGAAGAGCACCTCCGGGTCGCTGAGGAGCGCCCGTGCGAGGGCCACGCGCTGCCGAAGGCCCTTCGAGAGGGTGCCGCAGACGTCCTCCGCACGATCCTCCAGATTCCCGGCCGCGAGCGCCCGCGCGATGCGGCCGCGCGGATCGGGCGTCTCGTACAGATCGGCGAAGCACTCGAGGTTCTCTCGCACGCTCAGGCGAACGTAGAGGCCCGGTGCTTCCGGCATGACCGAGATGCGTCGTCGGATCTCGACGCCGTTGCCGTGGGTGAGGGGGATTCCCAGGATCGATGCCGACCCCGATGTCGGCTCAATCAGGGTGGCCAGCATGCGCACCGTCGTCGTCTTCCCGGCCCCATTCGGCCCAAGGAAGCCGAAGACCTCGCCGCGCTCGATCTCGAACGAGACGTCGTCCACTGCGAGCCGGTCGCCGAAACGCTTCGTCAGGTGGCTGACCAGGAGCGCGGGACCGTTATCGCTGTCCGCCGAGGACGGAATGGGCAGGGGCTCGTTCATGACATCGTCACCTGAGGAGCGTACCGCGAGGGCATCCCCGGAAGATGGCCCCTGCGAACATCGAGCAGTTCTGAAGAAGCCGATGCGGCGACGGGCTGCCTATGATCAGGGTCATTCCCATCTGACCTCACAGAAGGACATCCGCAATGACCGACACGCAGAAATCCGCCAAGGCCCGGACCGGCGCGGCCTCCGGGGGATTCACGAACGAGGAAAAGCGCGCCATGCAGGAGCGCGCCCGGGAGCTGAAGGCAGAGTCCCGCTCCGGCGCGAAGAAGGAGGACGGAGAGGCAGACGTGCTTGCGAAGATCGCCGCCATGCCGGAGCCCGATCGGGGCATGGCGAAGCGGCTCCACGCGCTCGTCATGGCCACCGCGCCGAGCCTCTCGCCCAGGACCTGGTACGGGATGCCGGCCTACTCCAGGGACGGCAAGGTCATCTGCTTCTTCAAGGCGAAGTCGAAGTTCAAGGAGCGGTACGCGACCATCGGATTCGATCAGAACGCGAACCTCGACGATGGCGCAATGTGGCCGACCTCCTACGCACTGACCGAGCTCACCACCGATGGCGAGGCAACCATCGCTGCGCTCGTCAAGAGGGCCGTGAGCTGAACGCCGGGCGCTCCGCCGCCGAAGCCGCGGAGCGCCCGAGGGGCCGCTCCCTACTGGGGCTGGCTGGTGCCTGCAGCGACCTCGACGGGGCTGGATTGCCGGACAGCCCGGCCCAGGACCTCGAACAGCGGGGCCAACTGGCCAAGGAGCTCGGTCTGGTCGCCGTAGAGCGAGAGGTTCGCGCCCTGGAACACCCTGGCGGCCGCCTCCACGATTTCGGGTGCCTGTTCGATGGGCAGGATCTCGCGCCGTAGCTCCTGCTCGCCGCGAGGTCGCAGCAGGTCGTGCCTCACCTGGAGCGTCTGGACCTGGTTCTTCAGCTCCAGCATCGCCAGCTCCTCGCGCAGGACGTCGCTGTCACGTGCGATCTTCAACAGCCGCACCGGTGCCTCAACGGTGATCTTGGCCTCTTCCGCGGCCATTTCCGACTGTCTGAGGGTCTCGGCGCGGCGCAGTGCCTCCTGCTCGGAGGTCAGCCGCTGGTCGGCTACACGACCTTCGGAAGCCATCGCCGTCAGCTTTGCCTCCTCGGCCGTCTGGATATCCGACTGTTCGGCCTTGAGCTTTATCTCGTTGCGAACCTCCGCCTCGAGCAGCGGGGCGATCTCCCCAGCCTCATAGGCTGCCGACCGACCGAAGTCTCGACGTGCGGCGCCCGCCAAAGCGAGAAACCATTGGGCGTCGCTGCAATGAGGTGACACCGCCCTGGCAATCAGCTGACACCGGTCGGCGACGAAGTGCTAGATGAGCACGGCGTCGAACTGACCCTCTTCAACTGTGCACTGACATCTCGCGCGCTGACATCTTCGGGCGATTGGCGCTGTCATCTTGCGAGCCACCCGACACAAGAGTGTAAAGCGCCATCCAAGGGCTGCCACCGGATCTTCCAAGTACTGAGCACCTAGGACTATCGCTCGCGATCGCTAGGGAGGTACGGGATCGCCGACCCTGCTGCTGTCGTGGCGTTGGCATCCGGCCATCCATATGGCGACCCCGAAGGGACCGCTACCGGGACTTGCTGCTGGGACGCGGATCCCGTTCCGGTTGATGGCACTGGGGCGACGGGCGGAGGCGGGGCACCGGCAGCGGCTACTAGACGATTCCGGAGCCACCAGAGAGTGACCTCGCGCAGGTGGCCCTGATTCCCCCCAGGGCACGGTGGCGAGTGTGGCCAGATCGTCAGTCGTCGGGAACATGGATGACGTGTGTAGGCGGTCGCGCTCCTGGGCGAAGTAGGTCACCAGGGTGGGCAGTGGTCGCACCTGAACGACGCGCTCCAGCTCAGACCACCAGCCCGGATCAACTCGAGCGGACGACTCGAACACCGCTGCGGTACACATGTCCAAGAGCCGGAAGCTCTTGGTGCGGGCTCGCTCCCGGGGCAGGGTTCGATACTGCTGGACAACGACCGGTTCGTAGCCCTCATCCCGAACGGCCGCTTCGATCACATCGATGCGGTCGAGCGAGTACGGGTACGAGCCGCCTACAAAGATGCGTCGGTGGAAACCGACTGCTCCCAGACTCCGCTCGCTGCGGAACCCCACAAGGCGCTCAGGCAGATCGGGGGTGGGACCATCTCGGTGACCTCGTCCGCTACCTCGAGCGGATCGCGGCGAGGATTGGCGCGTCCAAAGCGAGCTGCTTGCGCGAGCACCCGAGCCGACTCCCCGAACAGCGTCGTCAGCATGCGTGTGGCTAGGAACGACCAGACGACGGGCTTCGGCTTTCGGCGAGGCCACAGGCGGGCGTCTTCAACGTGGGCAGCCATGAAGTAGCGGCGCGCTCTTGGTCGCTCGCTGCCCCACCACGCGACACCCAGATTGTGCAGTGGATGCCCCTTGTGCAGACGACGATTCGACGCCCGCTCGGCTTCTTTGAGCAGCGCCAGTTCTCGGTGCGAAGCCTCGATGGCGGCCGGAAGGTCAAACTGAAGGGCTCGTTCAGCGTCCTTGGCGGCGTCCCAGACTTGCTCTACGAAGTCGCTGGGCAACTGCAGTTCAGGCTTTCTCGCCACGTTGACCTCTTCTCTCGGGAGACGTCCCGGCGGTAACAACGACTTCAGGAGTGGCTTTCCACGTCACCACTCGGCTGGGCGCGCGGGTCCCATCTCGACGCCCTTGTCCACTCCCGAAGAGGTCGCGTCGTCTATCTCGTGCATGAGAAGACTTGCGAACGCAAGGTGCTCCAGCGCTCGCTCGCGAGACAGCGCAGGGAAGCCGTGCGCGCCTTGGTTTCGGATGGCTTGCATGGCTCCCATGAAGATCAACTTGAATCCCTCTTGGACATCTAGGTCGGCCGCTTCGGGTGCTCCCGCGACGCGCAGACGCGGTTCCTGCTCGCCGAACGCCTCAGCCATCAGCCTCCGGCCGGTGAGACGGGAGGAAGTCTCACGTCGCACCCGGGCCTCGACGGCCTTGAACGCCTCGAAGACTGCTGAGCCGAAGTGACCATCGCGGAACAGCTCGCTGGCCGCTGATGCCACGAGGGGGTGAAGGCTGTCGGTGGTTCGAGGCAGGGCCGGCTTGGGGACGGGGCTTCGAGCGGAGCGGGCTGCCGCGGATGGGTGCCCAAGTTCCGCGCGAACGGCGAGGTAGTCCTCAATTCGCTTCACGCCTCTGAAGTGACGAATGGTCCCTGCAATGTCTCGCTGGAATGAGCCGTCCGCGTAGGTGTTCCCGCCGGCCAGAACGAAGAAGTCCACGTTCAGGAGACCGTAGAGGCGGGACGCTGCGGCCTTGGAGAGTCGGAGACTCCGAGGAAGATCCCTGTCCGTGACGATGGGCTTCACGTCGGTTGGCGTGTCTCGGTAGCGCCGGTACAAGAACCGCACCGCTCGGACGAACGACCTCAGCACCTCTTCCGTCCCGGCGCACTGAGCGAGCCCGGCGACCGTAAGGACGACACGGCGACGAGGCGACTGCTCAATAGACCCCAGACTTCTGTCGAGGGAGCTGAAGAGGGCTTCCAGATCCGTGGCATCACCCGCCCTCTCGAGTTGACGCTGCAGCTGATCGACGTCTGGCCACTCCCCTGTGGTCATCCAGAAGTCCGCCACTCGCTGCAGGACCGCGACTGGTAGACCCTGTCTGTCGGTCATCGGGCTATCGTGGCCGAGGCCCGCGCGTCGCTTCGGCTGCGAGGTGTCTGCATGCTTCCGTCACCGCTTGGACGTACTGCGGATGGAGCAGCACAAGTTCTCGTTCGGCGTGCTGCTGCACCAGACGTGCTGCAGCAACCACATTCCAGCGCCTGGCCATGGCTCGCACCGCAGCCTCGGCTACTACGCCCACGCCTACAGTGCTGATCGGCGCGACTGCCGCCGCTCTGATCGCGCGTGCCGCCAGCGCGGCCGCTTCGGGTGCGCTCACGAGCGGACCGCCAAGGGGACCAAAGAGCTTCGCCAAGCCGTCGCGTCCGAGAGCAGGCATCCGCTTCAGACCCTCCTGCAGGAGGCCGTCCGTCGGCAGCACGAAAGCGTAGCCGGCAAGGACCAGATCCCCGAGATGACCTGCCGCCTCTTGGTCACCGAGGACCCCGCGGGCGACCAGGGCATCGAGCAGCGTGATGGTCGAGACGGAGTCCGGGCGACCGGGTCGCGTGATCGAGACGCGCCGCAGGCCTAGATCATCGGCATAGAGCACGCCTATGCCTTCCTCGGCCAGCGACACAGCATCGAACGAGGGCGGCCCGAGGCTCGTGCGGTATCCCTCGCGGTCGGAACCTGTCTCGCCAATCGATGCATAGGGTCGCGGCTCGCGCTTTGCGTTTGTCTCAACCCACGCGAGGGCAGCCTCCGCCCGCCCCAGTGCATCCGTCAGGAGCGGATCTCCGGGTTTCACTTCCTCGATGTGCGGTCCGTATGCGGCCAATGTCAGGGTTGGCTTGCCTTTGGCCGCCACGTCCCGTGCCTCCGCAACCTCGGTGCGCAGCTGCCAGATCAGTGAGGTCGGGACCACGACCAGATACCGGTCCCCGATGACATCGAGCAGGCCGAGTCGCTGGGCGGTGACGAGTGCGGACCGGGTGAAGATGAGGGTACCCGCCTTGGCGGCTGCGGCGCGTGACGCTTCCTGGGATGGGCCGTCAGACCATTCGACCAGTAGGGGGGCGACCACCTGGTCGAACTCGGCGGCACGCATGACCTCTGGGAGAGAAGTGGGCAGAAACGATGTGACGAACTCCAGCGGAAGTACCTTCTCGTGGTACATCGCCAGCGTCTGCTTCGCGTCGCGCTGCTGCTCTCCGAGCGCCGCGATGAGTTGTGCCCAGTCAACCATCCCCTCCCCGCCGGTGATCGACACCGGGACAACGAAGAACGATTCACCAGGGAAGTTGTCGGCGAAGGTCTGGATGATCTTGCGAGCGGCAGCGACTTCGACGGGCAGAATCTCCTCGACGGTCCACCGCTGTCCTGACCAGTGGCCCGCGGCGCGTTCGACTGTTTCGCCAACATGCTTCCCGAGGATCTCTTGCGCCGCATCTTCGGCGCTCATAT
Organism: uncultured Chloroflexia bacterium; assembly: GCA_963773405.1. Taxonomy (GTDB): domain Bacteria; phylum Chloroflexota; class Limnocylindria; order QHBO01; family QHBO01; genus CAVXEH01. The sequence continues at coordinate 197,066 of CAVZAQ010000006.1, forward strand.
CTCCCGAATAGGCGTCAATCGGGGGCTCGGCGAAGATGCTGTGCTCTCGCACGGCCCCATCTTCCTTGCGCAGCCTCACCCACGTACCGACGTCCACCGCGTCTGGTTTGGGTAGCTCGATACCAGCGGTGAAGACGAGAGTCGCCAGCACTCGCTGGATCTTCGGGTTCCCTCGGTCGGACCGGAAGGCCAAGTAGCACTGCGTGATCGCCTCTCGTGTCCGCCCCAGCTCATGGAGATAGGCGGCAGCCTGGGCTCGCTCGAGCGGGGAGGGAGATCCCAGGACGGCGGTCTCCACCTGCTCGAGCGCCTCGGCCTCCCGACCGAGTTCGACGAGGCAGCGGGCGAGGGCGAGTCGGGCTCTCGGAGTTGCCTCACCGCGCCGCTCCAGCTCACTCAGTCGGAGCGCTGCTTGCTCGGGGTCGGCACGAATCAACGCAATATCCGCGGAGACTGCGAGTGCCCACGACGGCAGGACACCAGCGAGGGCAAGTCGATCGATGGCACGGTCGGCTTCGGCGAGCTGCCCGGCTCGGAAAGCGGCGATCGCGTACGGATGGAGCGCTTCCAAGGGAAGCTCGTCGAAGGGAACCTCACCGAAGACACTCATGCAGTCTGACGCCCGATTAGCCTGGAGCAGCTCAATGCCGAGCTGCATCAGTAGTGGCAAGCGATGGTCCGGGTCGCGGCGATGGCTTGGTGATAGAAGGCCCTGCCCGCGTCGGGATCTCCCCGCTGAAAGGCGAGCTGACCAGAAACCACGGACGCGGCACCGCTCGCGCGGCCAGTATCAGACACCTGTGCCTGCAGGCTGGTCGCGAGTGCCACATCGCCAACATGAAGTGCGGTGCTCGCAAGGCGGAGGCGAACCGCATCGGTTTCGGGCCCGGTGCTCAGCGCTGCCACGGCTGCACGGAGATCGGCCTCGGCCTCGGACCGGTTGCCGAGTCCGAGGTTCACGTCCGCACGGAGCGCGACCAGTGAGGGGACCTCGTCGACGACCCGGCTGGTCAGGATTCGCAGCGCACCGTGGAAGTCGTCGTGGCTTGCCCGCAGGACGGCCATCTGCTCGATGACTGACGGATCGTCGCGGTTGACACGCTCCGCCTCATGGAGATCACTGCCGGCATCACCATCTCGGCCGAGCCTAGCTCGCACCTCCGATCTCACGACGAAGGCCGGCGCCAGCAGCGGATGAGCATCATGGAGATCGACGATCACTTCGCCCAGAAGGCCGTCGGCTTCCAGCCACCGCTCGCGGTTCGCGGGCGGGCCAGACTGGTCACCAGCGAAAGCCAAGGCTTGGGCGCGCATGAAGCGGATCTCCGGCGTTGCCGCGCCGTCACCGACCAGAGAGGCGGTCAAGTCGAGGATCGATTGGGTGTCCGACTGCAACGCGGCCGATCCAGAAGAGCCTTCCGGTACGCGACGCGGTCGGCGATTCCCATCGGCACGGTAGGCAGCGGAAGACCAAGCGCCTGTGCCGCGAGGGCCTTCGCTCCCCACGCAGCGGCGTTGTCGGAATCGGCGGCGATCGCGCGGTCGGCGAACTCTTGGGCCAAGGGCAGCTCCCGGGCGGCCCGCGCGGCGTGTGAGGCGGTGATGAGGGCCTCGGCCCACGAAGCGTCCAAAGCAACCGCTTGCTGAGCTGCGGCCAAGGCGTCAGCTGCGCGGTCGAGATTCCTCAAGGCAACGGCCCGCAGCCGAGCCGTCTCAGCACGCACGTGAGCGCTGACTTCTACAGCCTTCAGCTCTCGCTCGACCTGCTCAAGGAGTTCCAGACCCACCTGGTCATGCCGAGCATGTAGGAGGCCCTCCTTGATCCAAGTGAGCTGGATGATCCAACGCTCGTCCTTTTCGGGTGCCCGCATTGGGTGCCCGCGGCCCTGCAGAAGTGCCTGCAGGTACGGGCCGGTGCGCCGACCCTCCGTGGCCGAGATGGTCAACGCATCCGCTACCAGAACATCCCAGGCCGCTTCCGCTCCGTCGGGATCCTCCAGCCGGTTCCTCAGCCTGTCGACGACAACCTCTCGCTCCGGTGCACTCGGTTCGAAGTCCGCAGGGATGACGAAGAGGCGCTCCAGAACCGTGCGATTGGCTGGGTCGGCCAACAGGTTGCTGACCTCTTCACACAAGCCATCTTCTCGCTCATCGCGGAGCCGATTCAGATCCAGTCTGACTCGCTCGCGCAGTTTCTGACTGGAGGGTCGACCGATCACGAGACCTATGTGTAGGGCGGTGCCAGCGGGCGTTCGCGCTCGAATCGCGGCAACCAGGTCCGTCAGGTCGTGACCGGCATTCATCTGATGGCGTGCCTGCAGTTCTGCGTCACCACCCGATGAGAACTCGATGCCGACGTCGTCTCCGGGGCCATGCGTTTCAGCAAGAACGGCGATGGGCATCTGACCGACAGGACCGAACCAGGCCAGCGGTCGTTGCGTCAGGATATTGACGTAGACCGACGCGATCACTTGGGCCTGGTACTCCGCCCCTGCGTTCATGGCCCGGCCGCCAGACGATCGGCGCGCAGTCACTGGAGCCCTGCGACCTTCTGACACACGCCGCAACCGCGTACTCGTGGTCGCCGCTCAGGTAGGACCCATCGCTCGCGAGTGAGGCCGCACAGCGTCGTCTTCCCGTCGCCGAGGTGCCACCCCTTCCGGCGCACGACCTCCGGCCCAACGGCGGGCTGGACGACGGTTAGCATCGGCCGGATCTCCCGCGGCTGCAACGGCCGCCGCCTCCGACCCTCGAGCTTCTCGAGCCGGATCCGATCCCGGGTCAACTCGCACTCGCGGCAGAGGCGCATCCACGACCAGGCGTGGGCCGTGACCTCCCAGCGCCCGACTGGTGGCTTGCCGCAGAGCGTCGTCTTTCCGTCGCCGAGGTGCCAGCCGACAGTGCGTTCCACCGGCCCTCGCTTCGTCTCGTATCGGCGCCGATCGCCCATGTAGCGCAGACCCCACTGGTCGAGGTCGCGGCGAGCCTCGACCCACGCGCGCAGCTGGCCCGTCAGCAGGCGGCTGATGTACTCATCGATCTCGACGCGAGGGATTCGCCGCCGGCCGTAGGTCTGGATCGTGACGGCTCGCAGTTCACCATCGGCGATGAGCTGCCGGACGACGTCGTCGGTGACGCCCATGAGTTCCGCCGCCTGCGCCGTCGTGAGCAGGAGCGGTGTGGCGGTGCGCCGGTCATGTTCAACATCAAGATTGGCACTGAGGACGTGCCGAAGGGTTGTGCAGACGTGGCAGTCGCAGCGATCGTTCGTCGGGAGCGCCTCGCCCGGTTCGCGCTTCGGATCGCGGCGCAAGTCAGGGCTGCTCGGTTCGGTGAGGAAGCTCACTGGGGCGCCTCTCCAACTGCAGCGGCGGTGTTGCTGGCCACTGCCTCCAGAGCCGCTTGGAAGAGTCGACTCGCACGCTCGTACAGTTCTCGCGCGGCTCCTGGATCCACGGCCCGATCTCGAAGCAGTGAGTGCGGCAGGTCTACCGCCAGCTCCGCTGCTGTGAGTGAGCGGCCGGCCGTCACTCTCGGTTCTGTCAACGGCTCGCCGAGGGCCGCTGAAGCGGTGCGGAGGCTGGCTCGCCACGCATTGAGCAGTTGCCGCCGACCTTCCACCGATTCGGCAGTCAGCTTGAAGCGTAGGCGGGCGTTCACCAGCTCCCAGTAGACGGAAGCACCGGGCCATCTGGCGTCGGAGAGATCCGCGGAGTCAGCTGCTGTTCTCAGGATGAACTGCTGGCCGCCGCGGTTTGTGACCGGGTAGATGCGCACCCCTCCGGGCAAGGCCCTCGCGATCTGCGCGTAGAAGCGGAGGTAGTCGAGCGCCTCCCATGTCTTCGCAGGATCGAGCGGCTCTGCCCACTTCTCGGCGTCTTGGGCGAGTCGCGCCCCGTACACCCGCGCCAGCTCGCCGATCGTGCCGGTGTGGGTGTCGCCGACGGCGCGTACAGCCCGCGCGACCTCAGGGAGCCCCAGGAATGTCGGCGTCGACAGGTGGCTCCACCGGAAGTAGGTGGGACCCAGGAGGATGTACGCGGTGCGGGCCGAGCCGGCGCCGGCCTGCTGCCGCTCGAACTGGTCCGGCTCGAGCTGCGAGCCAACCTTCAGCTCGAGGTAGACCTCGATCGGCCGATCGTTGTGCAGGCTGAACTGCGAGAGGCCAAGGTCGAAGAGGCCGCGTCTCGGCTCATGGGTGACCCATGGTGACTGCCCGTACGTCCACAGGCCGAGGCGCTGTGCAAGGTCACTGAAGCCCAGCAGCGCACCCAGGGCGAGCTGGTGGAAGACCTCCTGCCTGTAGAGCAGGTCGGTCAGCTCGACGAGCGTCGGCGACGGCGGATCGAAGATGCGGTCGCTGAACCCGAGGTCATGCTCCACCTGCGCCACAAGATCGGGGTCCGGCGGCTCCGAGGGTGGGTAGACGATATGCCCGGCCTGCCCGCCGACCGCGATGTCGGCGTGCTTCGTCACCCGCAGCTTCAGGCGGTCGGCGAGGCGCCCGAAGTGTTCGGGGTCAAGACCCGCAGCGAGCGAGTGGAGCACGACCGCGGAGAGGCGCGCCTCGGCTGGCCAGCGGCCGTAGTGCTCGATGTGGCTGGCAATCGCGATCGCGAGACGCCTCGTCATCGCGCTGGGTGTGTTGCTCATCCCCCTCCGACCTTCTGGAGAATGCCCATGAGCATGCTACCGGGAGGGGCCAGAGCGAGGATCCGCATCTCAGTTGGTGCCTCGCCTTGCAGGCCAGGGGTCATGACGGCCGCGATAGGTGTAACTCGGCTCGGTACGGCCAGGACGGAGGTAGCGGGTGGCTGCGGCTCCGCGCGGAACCTTCGACTCAAGGGTGAGGCCGTGGCGGCCAAGCCATCGGGAGAGAGGCTCGACGCGCAGCGGAAGATCGCGGCGCCGGACCGGCGATCCGAAGACGGCGGCGACCGCGGTCCGCATGTCCCCCTTGGCGGCTGGCCTCTGGTCTCGGGAGAGGAATGGATGCCGCAGCCGTCCCTCGCGGGCCAGTGTCGCGTGGCGCGCACGCAGGAAGATCCGTGCGGCATGGGGGACTGGCAGGACGTCATCCGTCACCGCAACGGCGCTGCCGTCCAAGGCAACATGCTCCGGTCGGAGGTGAATCATCTCGAGCGCAGAAACCCCGACGGTGGCCAGCACCGCAATGGCGACCTGGTTGGTTCCTCGCAGCGCATGCAGGTCGGACCACGCGAAGCCCACAGGGAGCCACGTGACGCGCTCGGGAATGGGATCGACCAGCTGTCCGGGCCGCGCGATCCGCAGGTCCCAGCCGTCCTTGGCCAATCGAGCGCGGGCGTCGTCGAAGGCTTGCAGACGTTCCCCGGGCGTGGTCGAGCCGACAAATACAGCTCGCACCAGGCGCACCGCTGTCGCCCATTCCGCGTTGGGCGGCGCCGCGTACGGGTCCTCGAAGACAATGGCAGCGGATGGAACATTCGGAGCAGGAGAAGGCGCTCGGCGCAGGTCCGCCAGCGCTGATACTGCCGTTCCGACCGTGCCCCGTACCGCGGACTGGCGGAGGCGTCGCACCGCGTTCGCGGCCGCCGGCCGGGTCCGGAACGTGAACGCCGCACGAGCACCGGCGGCGCGAACGATCCGATCGGTGGCCAGCAGCACCTCGGTCGGGAGGCGATCGGCGGTGTGGAAGGCGACGACGGACAGCTGGTGAGCGTGGAGCCAGTCCTGCAAGTGCCCGGACTCATCCGCTTCGCGCCGGCCCATCGGTGCCCGGTCCAGGCTCTTGCCGAGTCGCTGGAGAGCGCTTCCGGCCACGCGGGTCAGGCTGTCGACCAGCGGCGAGATGGGAACCACCAGCAGGCCCTGGTGCAGGTCGCTCACCCCGAGCAGGGCGCGATCCTCGGCGGCGGCGGTGGCGCCCGTGAAGAACAGCAGCGGGGCGAGCGCGCGTTCGGCCATCAGGCGGTTTTCTTCTCCCGGTCACCGAACTGGTCGCTGGTGATCTCGTGGAGAATCCGCTTGGCAGTCTTCAGGTCGATGCCTTCGGTCAGCGCCACGGGGAACAGGGTGAGCACCTTGTGCAGGACTGTGGCCCAGCAGCGGAAGGCGCCGCGGGCGTACTGAACGTTGATGAATTCGAGTGCTTCGCGATCCGAGGCCGCGAAGCACGGGTGGTAGGCGGCCAACGTCGACCACAACAGATCGCCGCTGAGCGCCTTGAAGGCGTGCCGATGGGTGACCCGCGTGCGGAGCGCCTCGTTGTGCTTGATGAAGCTCTCCAGCCCATGGCCGAGGATGAGCAGCGGAAACTCGCCATGGGTCTGCAGGAAGATGACCTGCTCGACAGCTTCGCGCCCAGGAAGTTGGCGTCGTCGATGATCAGCGTCGGTCGCTTGTCGAACAGCAGCTCCATGACGCTGTCTTCGAGCGGATCGCCGTTCAGGTCCGACGGGCAGCGGGTCTGCTTGTCATCGTTGAGCGCCACATACAGGATCTGCATGATCCGCTGCGCCGTCATGGTCGAGGGCATCGCCAGGTAGATGGCGTCCGGAAATGCCGCGAGCAGCATGGCCACCGCGTGGGTCTTTCCCATCCCCGGCCTGCCGGTCGCCACCAGCAGGCCACATTCCTTGACGGCGCGGGTCGCCTTCCTCAGGAAGATCCCCTCCGAACGGGTGGGGACATGGTTCGCCACGCCCTCGAGGTCGCGGTAGTAGTGCCGCTTGGGTGCCAACCGCAGCACCCAAGCGGCAGTCCGCTTGATCCGGGTCACGATGCCGACTCGAATTCCGGGCCAAGATCCTCTTCGAGGGCCAGGTCGTCGTACAGGTCATCTTCGGCCTGCTCGGCGGCCTGGCGGTCCGGGGTGTCGCCCGAGCGCAACTCGGAGGCCTCGGCGCGAATCTGGCGGGCCCGACGGAAGAGCCGATTGCGCTCCTTGTAGAAGTCCTCATCGTCCTTGTCCCAGTGGGTGTGGGGCCGAGCCGTTCCGAGCCACAGCTCGTCCTGGAACAGATCCAGCCGCGTCGGATCGCTATCGCGGAAGCCGAGTTCGACGGTCTCGCCCACCAAGCCGGTGAGCGCAGGGTGGAGATAGTCGATGCCGCGGAAGCGCACGCCGTTCTTGCTGACGGTCCGCGTTTCGTCGGGCCGCCGCAGCATGCGTCGCATGCCCTCCTCATCGAGGTTGTAGGCCGGCTTCGCGGTTTCGGGGTACACCTCGCCGGCGTTCGACCGCCAAGGGCCTCATGGGGTCGCTCGAAGTTGTAGTAGTGCACCCAGGCCAGCACGCGCTCCACGAACTCGTCCCAGGTCTAGAGGCGGTCGTTCGGATCAGCCTCCTTCTCCTGGCCAAGCAGCTGGGCGACGCGGCGCGAACCAGGCATGAGGTCGAGGCATTCGGTCCGGAGCGTGCGGAAGAAGCGCTCGATCTTGCCTTTCAGGTGGCCGCTATAGCCCATGACCGGATAGGGGTGGATGTCCAACCAATCCAGCCCCGAGTTGTAGAGAATGCTGGTGGTGTAGTACATGGCCTGATCGTGCCGGACGCTGGGTGAGCGTGGGCCGGCTGATGGACCGGGTGTGAGCATGCCATGGACGGCCTCGGCGAGGGCCATGGTGGCTGCCTTCTCGTCAGGGTCGTCCACCGAAAGGCGATGCCCATGAGGAATCTGCTGCGATCGTCGATGACGCCTTCAATAACAACCTCCACCGGGCCTGCGATTGAGGACAAGCGGTCACCTTGGCGTACATGGTGTCCTGCTGCCAGACCTCGTTGGCCTCTTTCGCCTCCCAGCTGTGGAACACGAAGTGGTCGCGCAGCTCGTCCTCGCCCTGGAGGATGCCGGCGCGGATGGCACGGCTGGTGGCCGACAGCTGGCGGCGGAAAGTGCTGTACGACGGGGCGTAGAGGCCATAGGCGTAGAGAGCCTTCCAGGCCGTCTTCGCCTCCTGTACTTCGCCAGGTAGCCCAGTTCCAAATCGTTGAGGGGGTCACGAACGCGCCGTGGCGTCTCCGGTCGGCGGAGCTGTCGAACGAGGTGTTCCTTAGTCACGCCCAGGCTGGCTGGCGGTGACCTTGATCACCGTGGTCGGGATGCCCTTCGGGGTACTGCTCGGCCAGGCGCCTGCGCGTGCGGCGCATGGTGAGGGCAGGAATCTTGATGGTCATCGAATCGTCCTTTCAGCGGCCGGCCAGCAGGCCGGCCCGGTACGGCTCCCAATCGCCAGCGGGGGTGACCCAGAACCGGCCACGGGGATCGGTGAGGTTGAGGTAGCGCAGGCCGACAAATGCCGCCCCCAGGGCAGTGACTCCGGCCTCGAGGTAGGTCTCGACTTGCTGGTGGTGGGCCGCCGGCACGAATCCGCGCCAGTGACCAGACTTGATCTCCTCGAAGAACACCTGCCCGCTGCAGCGAATCCGGAACGCTCCATCCACCCGGGCCGAGCCGTAGGCCAGCTCGTGGCCGAGGTATTCGAAGTCGGCCGCCGGCCGTGGCAGCAGATCCCTCCAGAAGGCGAGCGCGCCAAACGCCATGCGCTGGGTGGCCGCATCCCGGCCGCGCGGCATCGGGTCTCCCCGCATCAGCGCCTTGGCCTCCGCCAGCGCGACGCGGATGCTCGGTTCCCCAAGCCTGTCGGCGCCCATCTGGCACAGACGACTGATCAGCACATGCGTCCGCCGACCAGCTCTGCGGTCGTAGGCGAGGATGTCGCTCGTTCGCGATGGCCGGGCAGGTTCAACAGTCATAAGCGATCCTTTCAGGTGGTCTGCCGGGGTGCCGAATTGGTCGGCGCTTACTCGTTTCGGCAATCCTCCCGGCGACCCGCCGGATGCGCGATCACCTGATGCGACCGAGAGCCATTCGGCAAGAGGCCCTCCCCGATCTAAACGCCCTGTTTAGGGTCCCCGGCTGCCCGCGTCCCGGTAGGCGGCGCCGCACAGACGTCAGCCAGCGCACGGTCCAGCTCGGCGCCAGCCAGCCGGCGCGCCGCGTAGAGGGTGCTGGCGAAGCGGAGGACCGCCTCGGCGTGGTCGGTCATCAGCGCCTCGGCTCGCTCGCGGCACTGCTCGAGGGCCGCCAGCGCCGCGCGGTAGAAGGCGTCGATCATGATCGACGAGCAGAGGCTGTACGAGACCGCCGTGTAGTTGATGAGCGGTGCGTCCGGGTCGAGCCCCGCCTCGAAGCGCTGGTAGGCGAGCTGGGTGGCCTGTTCCAGGTCGTGGGAACCGCCGGTCGTCGGCTGGCCGAGGATGGTGCGCTCGGCGGCGCTGGCCGCCAGAGCCACCACCATCTGGTCGAGGATCAGCGCATCGGTCATCGCCGCCGGGCGATCGTCGGAGCCCAGCCCCAGCTCGGTGCGACCGACGGCGCGGTCGGTGATCTCGACCTCGGTGACCGGGATCCCCAGCAGGGCGGCGGCCACGGCGTGGCCAGCCTCGTGGACGGCCTTCACCCGCTGGTCGACGTCCCAGGCCACCAGGTGATCGGCCGCGGCCTGGGTGACGACCACCTCGGCCCGCGGTCCGCCGTCGAGCGGCAGCTGCTCGGGCGCGAAGGGGACCAGCGCCTTACCGTCCATCACCGACCTCGGGTGAGCCGGGTGCCAGCGCATCCGCCAGCGCGGTCTGCAGCGCGTCGCCGGACAGGGAGCGCTCCGGCGCGGCCAGCAGCCGTCCGGCGAGGGTCTGCAACCCAGCCCGATGCGGCGCCAGCAGGATCTGGACCTCGGCCTGGATGGCCTGCCCCTCGCCCAGGATGGCGGCATACCGATCGGCTCGCATGCGCTCCGAGCCGCGGTCGGAGTTCTCGCCGGTCTCGAGGGTTCCGACATCGAGTGCCGCGCCGACGTTGACCAGGTTCTTGAGCAGCAGCGTCGCCTGACCGCGATCGTCGTGGGAGCCATTCGACACGCCTGCCGCGCCAGCGCACCAGCTGTTCGGCGGTGGTTCCGGCGTAGCTCATGCCGACCAGCTCGTCGAACGCGGCCCGCGGTCTGGTCGTCGCGCCCGATGACGTCGCTGATGGCGGTCGAGCCACCGCGCTCGCCGATGGTGACGTCCACCACCTGGCCGGGCCAGGTCAGCTCCGCATACAGGGCATGCCCCGCCTCATGCAGCGCCCAGCTCTCCAGCTCGTCGGGCGTCGGCGGCTGCTGGTCGCGGACCGTGTAGCGCTCGCCGATGACCTCGAGCAGGAGGTCGATGCGCAGCGCGTCGGAATGGTCGACCAGCGAGCGGGCGCAGGCCTCTTCGACGGCGATCGCCAGCTCGGCGCCGCTCCAGCCGCTGGTGCGATCGACGAGCTGTTGGAGGTCGATGCTGCCGACGGTCGGCAGGCCGGCCACCGCCCGCTCCAGCAGGGCGGCGCGGTCGGCGGCGTCGGGCCGCGAGAGGATGAGGTGCGGGGCCAGGCGTCCGGGGCGGATGGCCGCCTCGTCGAGTTCGCTGACCGAGGCGGTGGTCAGCCCCAGGGTGATGGGACCCTGCTCCGGGCGGCTCACCCCGTCGAGCGCCGCGAGGAAGGCACGGAAGGCGTCGTCGTCGGTGCGGCGATAGGACTTGGCGATGAGCCCTTCGGCCTCGTCGAGGATGACCACCGAGGGCTCCATCTTGGCCAGCTGGGCGTACAGGCGGTGGATGATCCCGGCGCTCAGCTCGCCGACCGGCGGCACGATGACCATCCGGCCCGCGGCGCTGGCCAGGGCCCGCGCCAGCAGGCTCTTGCCGACACCGGCCGGTCCGCTGAGCAGCAGTCCCGCGCCCAGACGCACCCGCAGCCGGGCCAGCTCGTCGGGTCGCACGGCTGCAGCTTCTCGAGCAGCTCCTGGCAGCGCGCCACCTGGCGGCTATGGCCGACGATCGCCTCCCAGGGCGTCGGGGCGCCGGCGTATCGCCACGAGTCGATGAGGGCCACCATCTCGGCGTCGTCCCCCTCGGGGATGAGGACCGGAGGCTCACGCTCAGGCATGCCGCCCACCAGCCGACGGGGCCGTCAACCGTCCTCGCGGAGACTCGGTGTTTGGATCGCTCATCTGATCTCGACGCCAGTCCAGCGGTGTGCCGAACGGCGGGGCAGAGCCGTTGAGACGTTGCATCAGCCGGGCTCTGGTGAGCTGCGACAGCTCGGCGGGCGTCGCGCCGAAGAGATGCATGAGGGCGAGGGCTTGTTCGTAGGCCAAATCGGCCGCCCCTACCTCGATGCGCTCGTACATGGCCGGCGTCAGACCAATGCTGCGCGCGGCGTTGACCTGGCTGACGCGCGCATCGCAGCGGAGGTGCGCCAGCGCCTCGCCGAACGACGCACGAGTGGCGTGACGAAGGATGTCGAGCATCTCGCTCAATACCGTAGCGGGATTGATCTTAGGCCCGCAGGCTAGCAGGCAACGCCGGGCATGTCAATCCCGTTAGGGTATTGACCCAGCGTGTACGGTAAAGGCGATGAGTGATCGCTTGCGCCGCGGACCGAAGCTCGAGGAACTAGGATCGAGACTACGCGCGCTGCCCGACGAGGTCGACCTAATCATCGGGCAACTCCTGGGTGACGCTCGCCAAGGAGCGCCGGGCTGCCCCAGAGCGCGGCGGCCCGGGCGATCGGCGCCCCACGAGCCGCCTCGGCAAGCTCGAACGCGGCCAACGCCGCCTCCTCTTCCTCGAGGCCGTGCTGCTCTCCGAGCTGTACGACGTCCCTGTTGATCGCTTCGACCCTACTCGCAACGCGCCACGGGAGCGAGTTGGAAGGAGGAGACGGGTCGACGCTCCTTAGGGACCCGGGGGGTATAGGTGCCGACGAAAAGCAATCGCCCCGCACCCCAGCCCGGGGGCCCACGCCGCAGGGCGGCCGTGCGCGGCCGGGTATCGGTGCCCCCTACTGGTGAACCTCGCGAGGCGTTGACCAAGTCGCGCCATCACTTCAATGGATTCGCCGGCGACCGTTTGGGGTTGTGTGAGACGATCATCCCGTCTCCGGACGCATTACGGAGGGGGGATGTGGAGCTTCGACGGCTGCCACGCGTGACGCTGACCTCGGTGGTCATCGTGCTTGCTGGCTGCCGGGCCGTAGGAGCGGTACCGTCGGTCTCTCCATCGACCATGCCATCGCCGCGACCGACGCCCGTCGGCAGTCAGTCAGTTCTCATGGACTGCGCGGCCCTAGTCGCGGAAGCACCCGCTGACGCGGCCGCCACCTCCACGCCGCCGGCTACCAGGTCAATTGGCGACGAGTGCCGCCACTCGGCCGGGACTGCCGTGAATGAAATCGTGGACAACCCGCCGTCTGGGGTCATCATCAACGTCGTCACCGACGTCCCAATCGGCTACGCGTACATATTCGTGGCGGACCCGGCCGATCGGGCCGCGAGAGACCACCCCAGCCTCACTGCTAGATCACCTGCGGCGAGCAGAGGTGATCTTGTTGTCAAATGTGCTCGACAGCGAGGTCATGATCTGATTGCAGCAAGGGAATAGGGCGCTGCCCGAGTACCAGGCATTGACGTAGAGAGCGCTTGGCACTTGTTCTCCGCGATGTAGGAACCCACTCGATCGTTCCAGCCAATGATGTCGAGGTTCGTGTAGTCCCCTGAGATGTAGATGGACGCCCCACTGAAGTAGCTGTAGTCGAACAGCTCGATGTAGGGCGGGTCCGGCGGAATCGGACTGTCAACTTGGAGAGGGGCCCAGCCTGACACCGCCTCGGTGAGCGCGGACTCCGTGCGGTAACAACGAATGATCGGATATGCAAGATCGTGACAGTGGTATGCCGCGACTTCACTCAGCGGAATGGAGATGCCCTCGAGTTCCGCCCGCAGCGCACTGGGCGTGACCGCCTGCGCGGGAGTAGCGGATGCGAGAATGAGAACCATGATCGATACCGTCGTGCGCAGGCTGCGGTACATGGGCGAGCCTCCTCCGTGTGCGCGTTGTGCGCTCCACGGTCGGTCTCGCCTCTGCCCGGCGGTATTGGGTAAATCCCTCGGCAGGCCCTAGGGAAACGCCTAGTGGTGTAATGCGTCCCTGGCTGACGACAATCCGGCCACGCCTCCTTGCGGCCGTCTTGGCAGCAGCGGCCGGCGTTGTAGCGGTGACTGCCGTGACCATTGGACTGCTTCTGGCGCCCCGCATGGACGTCGGGCTTGGCGAGGGCGGCAGGGCCACTGCCTGGGTTTTGCCGGGCGGCGCCTCTTGGCAGGCCGGCATTCGTCCAGAGCAACTGGTGGTCGGCTTGATAGCAGGACCCGGCACCAAAGACTGGCAACTCGATACGGTCGATGCTCAGGGCGGGCATGGCGCCTCGTCGGCTGGCCAGTTGAGCGCTCTGCGCGACACGGTCCCGCTCGGAATCGCCGCCTGCGTGAGCGCGCTCCTCGCCTTTGTCGCGTTCGCCCGCCGGAGCCGGGTCACCGGGGGCCTCGCGGCGCTCGCGTTCCTTCTCGCCGGTCCAGCCCTCCCGGCTGGCAGACGGCGCCCAAGCGACAATCGTATCGTCAGGGCTGCCACCCCCGTGCTTGCGGCGTCGGGTTTGGCGGCGCCACCCCCCGCAGGTGGACCAAAGCCGCGCTGATTGCCGCTGCTCGTGAGCCTCGGTTGGCTGGTCGCGAGAGAGTGGGCCCCCGGACTTTTCGACGTCGCGAACGGCGCAAGTGTCGCAGCCGGGATTGCCCTCGCCGGCGGTGCTTTCGTCGTCGCCTCCCCGTGGCACATCTCGTTCAAAGGTGCGAGCGACCTTGAACCATCGCTGGCCCTTGACCTTGGTCTGCTGGCAATCGTCGCCGGGTGGCCATCGCGGCCACGACCGCCTTGGCCGCTCCGGCCTGGTCGGTGATGATTGCTGGGGGAGTGGTGTTGGCGGTCTATCCGCGGTTCCGACGGCGATTGGGCGTCCTGCTCGATGAATTCGTGCTGGCGGACACTCGACAGCATGGCATCTCCGCAACGGAGGAGGAGCGCGCCCGACTTGCCCACGAGATCCACGACGGTCCGCTGCAAGAGTTAGCGGCCGTCATAGGCCGGCTCGACGACGAACCCGGGATGATCCGGGAAGCAGAGGTCCTGCGTGACGTAGCAGCCGAGCTTCGAGGTCACGACCGCTCTGCGGCCGCCCGTTCTCGAGCGACCTCGGCCTCGGTGCCGCGGTCGCCTTCGTCGCCGATCAGGCGCGACTACAGGCCCCACATGGAACAAGAATCCTGTGCGAGGTGGACGACCGCGGGCGCCCCGGCGAGCAAGTCGGCCACCGCCGAATGTCGAGCTGGCCGTGTTCCGCATGGTCCAAGAAGCTCTCAGTAATGCCCTCCGGCACGCAGTGGCGACGCGCGTAACGATTTCTGGTTGGGTGAGCGCCGACGAGATTCGGGTCGAGATTGCCGACGACGGTCAGGGCATCGATCCAGCTGTCGCGCGGGAGGCCAGGCGCGTCGGGCACCTCGGGCTGGTCTCGATGCGCCAGCGTGCAGCCGCGATCGGTGCCGAACTGAGCATCAGCAGCAGCCCAGAGGGCGAACAACCGTGTCCTTAGCCTGGAGTCCCGAGAATTGATTCGTGTCGTGTTGGTCGACGACCACCCGCTGATCACCGAGCGTCTCGAGTCGCGGCTGCGGGCCGAGCAGGACATGCAGGTGGTGTCGACTGCGGTGTCGAAGAATGCGGCCGAGACCGCTCTGGCCAACAACGACGTCGATGTCGTCGTCTGCGATGTGCGGCTGCCGGACGGATCCGGTTTGGAATTGCTCGACGAGACGGCGTTCGAACGAGGAGCGCCGCGGTTCCTCATGCTGTCGTCCTTCGACACTCCACAGTACGTGGACGCCGCGCAGCGACTTGGAGCGGCTGGCTTCCTGCTCAAGACGACGGCGACAGAGGAGATCATCGCCTCGATTCGGCGCATCGCGGCCGGCGGGACTGCCTTCGACCTCGACCTAGTGAGAGCCGGAGCCCAGGCACCTTGGCGGGCCCTGACGCCTCGTGACCGTGATGTGCTCGCTGCCCTGATTCGCGGCCGATCCAACGACGAAATCGCCGGCGACCTGCACATTTCACGCAAGACGGTCGAGGCCCACCTCTCCCGTCTGTTTGCCCACGCCGGAGTCCTGAGCCGTACCGAGCTGGCCATTCGTGCCGAGCGCGAGCGGTGGCTGGATCTGCCGCCGGCACGCCACCCTCACTCCGCCTGAGCCAAGCGCCTCGGGTAGTCTGCCCACCGTTCGACCGATCGCCGGCGCACCGCCAGCAGCGCGGTCTTCGAGGCGAATAGCGGGCGCCTCGGCAGCGATCTGCCCGTCGCGTCGCCATTTCCCAGCTCTCGAACCCCAGCCCCGGCTCATCCTCAATGGCCATGTGCGGAGGGTAGCGATGGCGCAGCTGACGTCTGAGAGACGTCTGATTGTCGGAGATCGACGATCTCCACAAGGGCGCGGCCATTTCCATGCCTCGGCTGGCCCCAACCCCCGCAGCGCTACGGTCGAGAGCGGAGGCGAGCTATTTCTTCTCCACGGGACTCGGCGAGAAGAGGCCAGCGAGAAAGCCAATCGCTCCGGTGAATAGCGCAAGAAGGGTCTCGGCCTTGACGCGAGCGTTATCTCCAGCTGGATCGGCCCAGAAGGCGAGGCCCAGGAACGCGGCCGCGCCGACGAGCACCAGGACGATGCCGAGGACCACGATCAACCAGATCCAATTGGTGGTGCGCGGGTCGGGGTCGGGCAGGACGCCGGCCAGCGCCTCCCGCTTCTCTGCGTCGCTGAAGCCCTGCAGGGCACCGCGGACTTCACTTGGATCCATAGCGAATCCCTCCGTTTCAGGCTCTGGGCATTTCGTGGGTGCGCCCGAGCGGTTCCAGCAGGTTGATCGCCAAACGGCCCGCCGGGTATCGGGGAAAACCCTAAAACCCGTCGACTTGTCTAGACGACATCTTGAGCGGCCCGGCGGTCGCCGCAGCATCGGCGATGGAGGACAGAGACGAATCGCGAGCCAACGGCCGAAGTGCCTCATGGGGTGGACGGCCCCGCGCTTCGGGGGCTCATGCTGCACCGGGCGGACTGTAAGGGCGGAAGGCTCTAGGCCAGAATGGGGTTTTCCCAATTGCCGACTCCGCCGTGGCGGCAGATCCTCAAAGTGGGCCGAATGCGAGTACGCATGGATCCGCTCCACCGAGATAGGAAGGAACGTCATGGCTAGTGTCGCAACAAACGTCCGCAGCGCTATCTCGTCCGTTCAAGTAGTAGAGCCCGTGCCCACACTGCGAATCGCACTCAAGGATCGCGAAGGCACCGACATCGTTGTCGACGGAATGCCTGCCTCAGTCGCCATGGAGATCCCCTGGGGACCAATCATCGACAAGCTGGCTGACTTGATCTTTGGCGGGGACGGTGGCGGCGGCACGAAGGGCGGGGACGGATGCACGACCATCAAGATCACCAATCCGGACGGCAGTTCGACTGAGATCAAGCAGTGTCCTGCTCCCAAGCAGGCGTGACCCGATAGGGCGCCCAGTCGTCCACAGAAAGGAGAGTTCTATGCAAGGCCCCTCGACTGCGTACAGACAGGAGGTATTCGCCAGGCTCGAGGCGATCACAACCGAAGACGAGCTAGAGGACCTGCTCGGGGAGATGTCGGCCATCCTCGAGAGATCTCTCGGAACCGAGTGTCCTTCCACCGGTTGATTTGCTGGCGTCAGTAGAGGCATGGACATCGGTGATCTCCCATGCCGTCATGTACTACTACGCGCCCAGAAGCCCTTGGCCGCATCCGTTCGTCGGATGGAACAAGAAGGTTGTTGCCAGGCTGCGTAGCTCCGCCAGCCAGCTTCAGGCTCCACTTCAGAACGTCAAGGCCGCGTTTGGCGCCCAGTCATTCACGATTACGTTGGCTTCCCATGGGGAATGACGGTCGGCCTGAGTTGGTAGGCACGAGTCAACTGCGAGCTATAGGGGCCCACTCAGCACCAGCGGTGCACCAGTCTGCGATACGCGAGGTCACCGTCGGTCCCACGGGCCCCCACAACTGCATGGTTATCCTGGCGGACGAGCTTGGCGAGCATCACGACGCGTGGATCTGTCACGTCCCTGACCGGTCGCGTCCAGGCGTAGACCACCACGAGGGGGCAGCGCCGTTCAGGCGAGCACGGAGATCAGCCGAGGGCATCTCGACCAGCGTTAGACCATCTGGGTGCCCGTGGCCATGGCCAGTCCCACCGCGCTCGACAACCTCGTCACCGCGTGCCAGGACTGCATTCTCGGCAAGGCCTCGAGCGATTTGGCCGGCGTCACATAGGAGCTGCGTGGGGCCTGGGCGCACTCAGGAGTGCGCTGGTGCTCAACGAATGAGGATTAGAGAGAGGCGCGCGGCCTCCTCGCAGAGGAGGAGAATGGGCAACCGTGAACGTCGGGTCGCCGATCGGCGGCGCGCTCCTGCGGGGACAGGTCTGAGCAATGGTCGCCTCTCCGCATCATCGCGACTGGTCGTCGCGGTCGCAGTGCTCGCCATCTTGGCCAGCGTGGTCTCCAGGCGATCCATCCCGCGGACCGAAACCCAAGCCCGGCGGCAGTCGCCTATCGAAACGGCCACAGCCTTACCCAGCTCGACAGGCCTGACGACGCCTTCCGCGGAATCATCCTCACTCGGCCATCCGACTCCCACCCCCGCGACCTCGCCCGAAGCCGTGTCAACGGCAACGCAGTTGCCGAGCGGGCCGCAATCCACCCTATCGGCGACGATCCGTCCAACGCCGACATCCACTCAGGCTCCAACGCCGAAGTCCACAGCGCAAGCGACTCCGAATGGCGGCAAGTACAGCCTCGGCCAACTCTTGGCCATGCTGCCCACCAAGCCTGAGGACCGCACCGGGTACAGCCGCGACCTGTTCAAGCTCTGGATCGACGCCGACGGCGACGGCTGCGACACCCGCCACGAGGTGCTTATCGACGAGTCGCTGACGCCGGTCACCGTCGGGGCCAGCTGCAGCCTCTCAGGAGGCACCTGGTTTCGCCTCTACGACGGACTGACCTTCACCGATCCGTCCAAGCTCGACATCGACCACATGGTCCCCCTGGCCGAGGCCTGGGACTCGGGTGCCATCGCATGGAGCGCCGACCGTCGGGAGCAGTACGCCAACGATCTCGGCGTGTCCTGGGCCCTGATCGCGGTCTCGGCCTCGATCGAACCGCAGCAAGGGCGACCGGGATCCCGCCGAGTGGATGCCGCCCGCCGCTGCGGCCGAGTGCGTGTATCTCGTCGACTGGCTGGCGGTCAAGGTGCGCTGGCAACTCTCGGTCGATCCACCGAGCGATCGGCGCTCAA